>NZ_JBHUOM010000001.1:0-1193516 GCF_042686045.1 Spirosoma flavum | reverse complement strand
CGAATATTCGGGAGCGGCCTTTTTTATATCTTTTGTCATTTCGTTGATAAGAAGAATGACAAAAACAAAATACACTACACTAGCATCCGGAATGGCTCTTCAAGCAGTTGCTTAAACGTTTGTAAGAAAGACGAACCAGTGGCTCCATCCACTACCCGGTGATCGCAGGAGAGGGTTACTTTCATTACATTAGTTGGCTTAGCCACTGGAACACCGGCTGCATCTGCTTCAAATTTCACCGTCTGCTTAATGGCTCCTATAGCCATAATGCAGGAATCGGGCGGATTAATAATGGCCGTAAATTCGTCGATGCCGAACATACCAAGATTTGAAATTGAGAACGTGCTCCCCTCCCAATCTTTCGGCTGAAGTTTCTTGTCTTTAGCTTTACCAGCCAGATCTTTCACCTCGCCCGAGATAGTCGAGAGCGTTTTTTGATCGGCATTACGTATAACGGGTACGAGTAAGCCTTCATCAACAGCAACAGCGACACCGATATTTACATATTTGTACTTACGGATTTTGTCGCCCAACCACGATGAATTTACATTCGGGTGCTGTTTCAGTGCCAGCGCAGCCGCTTTAATTACGAAATCATTGAACGATACTTTAACCGGGCTAACACCGTTGACCGTACCACGCAGTTCCATTGCTTTATCCATGTTTATTTCCATGGTTAGATAGAAATGCGGAGCGGTAAACAGGCTCTCACTCAACCGACGGGCAATTGTTTTGCGCATCTGGCTCAATGGAATATCCTCATAATCTCCCCCAACGGATGTTGCAGCGGGAGTGGGAGCAGGAGCATTTTGTGCTGGCGTTGCTGCTGGAGCCGGAGCCGATTGGACGGGCGTTGCGGGTTGAGCAGGGGCAGCAGGTTGAGCGATTGGTGCCGCTTTACCAGGCACAAACGACTCAACGTCGCTTTTTACAATGCGGCCTTCAGGACCAGTACCGTGTACCTGTGCCAGATTTATACCCTTTTCTTCGGCAATACGTTTGGCCAATGGAGAGGCTTTCATGCGACCATTCGACTCAACAACATCACCGGCACCACCGCCATACGATAGGTCTGTGTCAGCATCGGCTGGCAGATCGGCCTGCGGATTCTGTTCGGCTGTTTGACTACCACCTTCGCCGGTAGCAGCCTCTTTACCCAACGTTGGCGCAGTACCACCATCAAGCAGTACTTTAAAGTTTGCGCCTTTTTCACCAACAACCGCAATGATCTCATCTACGGCAACCGATGCACCTTCTTTTACACCAATATACAGCAATGTTCCCTCTTCGTACGCTTCGAGGTCCATTGTAGCCTTATCGGTCTCAACTTCGGCCAGCACATCGCCTGATTTGACCGTGTCACCTTCTTTTTTATGCCATGCTACAATGGTTCCTTCCGTCATGGTGTCGCTCATCTTGGGCATCCGGATGATCGACGCGTTGACATTTTCTGCCGGAGCAGCCGAAACCGCTTTCGGATCGGGTAGCTTCGTTGCCGTCTCATTGCTCACACCATTAGTTGGTGCGGGAGCGGGTTCTGGCGCAGGTGCAACCGCTGGAGCCGCAGCTTCTACACTGCCTCCACTTGAGCCGCTAAGCAGCGATTTGTAATCTTCTCCATCAGCACCAATAACGGCCAAAACGCCGTCTACGGGCACTGATGCACCTTTTTCAACACCGATGTACAACAATGTACCTTCATCGTAAGCTTCGAGGTCCATTGTGGCTTTATCAGTTTCAACTTCGGCCAGTACATCGCCGGATTTTACTTTGTCGCCCACCTTCTTGTGCCACTCCGCTATGACGCCTTCGGTCATAGTGTCGCTCATCTTGGGCATTCGGATTAATTCAGCCATAATTAGCTATGTGTATATCGGGTTATCTCGATTGTCAGGACTCGCATGGGCGGTCCGCCGAAGCGGTTGAAAGCCAAAATTAATGTAAAGCAATTAATGTTAATCTATAACCGCAATTAAAGTACGGCCTTAACTGCTGTTATAGACGATATCTAACGCAAATATTTAATCAAACAACGAATGCCATAGCGTTAATTCACTATTTGCATTTGTGAACCATGCCTTACTCCACCCACAAAACTAATCCTTTCAGGTAGCCACCTTCGGGGTGAAACAGGCTAACGGGGTGATCGGCGGGTTGGCTCAGGTGATGCAGAACGCGTACTTGCCGCCCGGCTTCAATGGCTGCTGCCACAATCGTATTATAAAATAACTCCCGGTCCACTACCTGCGAACACGAGAACGTAAATAAAATTCCCCCTTTTGCCACCCGACGTAACCCTTCAGCGTTTAGTCGTTTGTAGCCCTGCACAGCCCGGTGCCGCGCCGACTGGCTTTTAGCAAATGCAGGCGGGTCCAGCACCACGACATCATATTGATGGTCGTGAGCCTTTAAATAGTGCATAACATCTTCAGCGTAAGCCTGATGCCGTTCTTCATCCTCACCAAAGTTAGCCGTTATATTCTGATTGGTCAGCGCAATGGCTTTTTGAGAGACATCAACTGAGTGAACCGAACGGGCACCCGCTTTAAGCGCATAGACAGAAAACCCACCCGAATAACAGAAAGCATTCAGCACATCTTTCCCGTGAGCGTATTGAGTCAGCAGGGCGCGATTATCGCGTTGATCGAGGAAGAAACCGGTTTTCTGACCTGTTATCCAATCAATTAGAAAGGTATTTCCGTTTTCTATCACCGGATGCGGTACCGGTGTTCGGCCAAAAAGATAGCTGTTCGTTACGGTTGCTCCGTATTCATCGGGCAGTGTATCGGCACTTTTATCATATACTGCCTTCAGCTCATCACCAAAAACAGCTTTGAGCGCTTCAGTAATAACTTCCCGTTCACGGTGCATACCTATAGAGTGCGCCTGTAGCACGACTACGCCATTATACACGTCCAGAATCAGGCCCGTACAACCGTCGCCCTCACCATGAACAAGTCGGTAGCAGTCCGTTTGCCCCGTCACAATCACCTTCCGAATACTGCGGATATGCGCTAATTTTTGCGTCCAGTACGGTAAATCAGGCGTGATGGGTCCACCAGCCGTAGCCCCGAACGAGAAAATGCGCACCGCAATACTACCATCGTGGTAATGGCCAGTGGCGAGGTAATTGTTCTTACTGTCAAATACTTCAACCACGTCGCCGTCGTTCAAGTCGCCCTCATAGCGACTGATGGCTCGCGAGAACACCCAGGGGTGGAATCGCCGGAGGGCCTCATCGCGTCCGGCTTGCAGATATAATTTGGAAAACGTCATTCATATTCAGGAAAGACCGCAAAGATACGTCGCTCTTTTTTGTCATTCCCTAAAGCGCCTAGTAAACACGCGCAGAGTTGAGTAGCGCAAAATATTTTCTAGCCTTTTTGCGTAGAAGCGGCCCATATTTACGTTTTAAACCAGCAAACTTTTCCCAATCATGCAACGACGCAGTTTTCTAAAACAGTCCAGCCTATTAACGGCGGGTGCCTTCACCCTCGGCCAAACTAATCTGCTAGCCAGCGGGCCAGCCAAACTGATTAGTCCATTTGGTGTTCAACTTTATAGTGCCCGTGATGTGCTGCCGAAAGACCCTAAGGGAATCATGACGCAATTGGCGAACATGGGCTATAAGCAATTTGAGAGTTTCAGTGGAGCACAGGGCTTTTTGTGGGGAATGCAACCCAAAGAGATCAAGTCCTTTCTCGACGGTCTGGGCGTAAAGATGATTAGTACCCACTTCAATTACAAAGGCCAAGTCGATAAGCCCGACGAATTGAAAAAGAGTATTGAAATGGCTCACGATGCCGGATTAACGTATTTGCTGTGTCCGTACATGGGTCCGCAAAAGACATGGGATGAGTGGAAGAAAGTTGCCGACCAGTTTAACGCCGTTGGTGAGGAAGTTAGTAAGGCAGGGCTGAAATTCGGCTACCATAACCACGATTATTCATTCCGCCCCCTTGACGGTAAACTACCGCAAGAATTTCTTTTAGCCAACACCGACCCCAAATATGTGATGTTTGAGTTGGATTTGTGCTGGATTGATGTGGCTGGCGTAGATACCGCTGCCCACCTGAAAAAATACGGCAAACGTTACGAGTTATGCCATGTTAAAGACTATACGGTAAAAGACGGGAAGCCGGTTCAGAATGATCTCGGCAAAGGCAATGTAGATTTCAAGAAGACCCTGCGCATAGCTATGGACAGCGGCATTAAGTACTTCCTTGTTGAGCAGGAAGAATATGCCGAATCACCAATGGTTAGTCTGAAAAACGACGCTGAATACATGAAAACTCTGGCGGTGTAGAATCTCAGTCATATTATTAAGTAATTGAGTAGAGATAAGCTAGATTGTCATAGTATAACCCCTACAGGGTCACATGTTTATAGAAGAGTCTATTTGCTATAAACATGTGACCCTGTAGGGGTCATACCAAGCAATAAATGATCTTGCTTAAAATTTGCGTGGGTACTTAATCTTCGCTCCGCGCTGAAAATAGTCGTTTCAGCCAGCCCTTCTTTTCCTCGACTTCTTCTTTTTGTTCCTGGTCAGTAAGCTGATATTTTGCCAGTGCCCGCAAATCTGGTTGGCCAGCATCCACCCAGCAAGTGTACCAGAAATCGCCGACCATCTTCACGGACGCCCGCATCTGTCGTTCTACCTGTCCCCGCAACCGTTCGTGATACTGCTGTGAGAAATCTGCCGAATATCCTTTGGCGGTGATTCCGTTACGCTCCTCGAAACTAAACTTGCGGGTTTCGCCCAGTTCGTCTGTCAATTGCTGTTCGAAACGCAGCACCGAATCCAGCGCGGCATTCGCCTTGAACACCGCCCGCCAAGCCGCTTTTTGGGGTGACTGCACGTATTCTGCCTGACCTGTCAGAAAATCATAGTCCGTACTGAACAACTCGGGTAATCGTGATTCCCAAAAACCATGAATACCCTGCTGATTCGTTAACTGACCGTTATAGTTGCGCGTAGTATGCAGCGGCACATTGGCATCGGCAATGTAATGCCCCAGATCGGCAGCAACACGCAGAATCCTCCGAACATCGCGTTGCTTAAAGGCTTCTGTCAATTGATATTTAGTTAATTGAATTTGCCAGGGAACTAAGCCGTGTAAAGCCAGCGTATCGGCTCCATAACGGTCTGTAGCGTCTTTATAGTAACGCGGCAAGGTTACAATCGACGTGTCGGCATAGGCATCAAGATCAATGAAATGGCGCGGAGCTTCACCAATAACCGCATAGCGACGTTTATCAGGATTAACAGCATTGTCGGTTAGAAAGCTAATGTGTTTCTTGAAGAACGGCATCATCTCAACGGGCAATGTAAACACCGCAAGCCGGTTGATTTGCTGATGTCCATAGAAGCCCCAAACTGGATGTTCCCCAGCTAGAAGTTGGCATGCGCTCTGTTCCGCTGGTTCTGACAAACACGCCCATTCAGATAGCTGACCATTTGGTTTCTCAGGTCTACTAGTGGCACCGTACACTAAACTCCCAAATAAAACACTAGCAGAAACTAACAACAAAACAAAAGCGTTGTACATTTGATGAATCATGGTACTTTACAGGAAAAATGTTTAACTATTCAATTAAAGTAACACGTGATTCAGAATAAAATTTGGAAAAATAGATAAATATCAAAAAATCATGAATGCAAAATCAAAAGGGTATACCCTCATCGTTGTGTTGCTATGTGCTTTCGCTTTAACAATCTATGGTGCATACTCACCTGCTAGAAAAGCCCAGAAACAGCAAATTGTGTGTGTTAAATTCAAAAAAGGGGTCGAAAATGGAGCTGTTGAGCAGCATATGAACGGTTTTGCGTCCTTAAAGCATGAAATTCCACAGATCGTTGGTTACACGTCTGGCAAGACAATCCTGCCAAATCAGGCCGTTGCTGACTATGACGTAGTTCATTACCTAACGTTTCAATCGGAAGCGGACATAAAAACATTTGAGAATAGCGAAGCCTATAAGCAGTTTGTTACCCAGAATCAGGGTATCTGGGAAAAAACGCTGACTGTCAACGCCGATATTCGCCAGTAAGGTAAGCGAATACAAAGAATTTCGGTTGGAACTATTGATTTTTCCAACCGAAATCCTTATTTTTGCGCCCTCATATCGCGACAACGATCTCATTTTATATACCAATGGCAAATCATAAGTCATCAAAAAAAGCAATCCGGTCTAGTGCAAAGAAACGTCTGTTAAACCGTTACCAGCATGTAACGACCCGGAATATGGTGAAAAAACTTCGTCTTACAACTGACCATGCAATGGCTGTTGAACTATATAAGACCGTTTCGTCTGCTTTAGACAAACTCGCTAAACGCAATATCATTCACAAAAATAAAGCCGCTAACAACAAGTCGAAACTAGCTCGTTTGGTGAACGGCCTGAAAGCCGCTACAGCTTAAGCATAGCCCGGTAGTTGGTCGTCTCCTAGTTGCGGATGCCAAGTCATACGAAACCTTACCTTTTTGCGGGTAAGGTTTTTTTGTGCACTTTGTAACCAAAAATATCCCGTAACCGACTTATACTTATGAGCTACCAAAACCCCGGCACCATTCAAAGCTGGGCCGAAGAAGATCGTCCACGAGAAAAGCTTATGCTTAAGGGCAAAGCCGCCCTATCAGAAGCTGAACTGATTGCTATCCTGATCAACGCTGGCACGGTAGACCTTACGGCGGTAGATGTAGCCAGAATTATCTTAAAAAGTGTTGATAATAACCTTAACGATTTAGCCAAACTAAGTATTAAAGACCTCTCCAAATTTCGGGGTATTGGCGAAGCACGGGCTATTGCTATCGTGGCCGCCCTCGAACTTGGTCGTCGGCGCAAGGAGCAGGATAGGCCGCAACGGGCGCGCGTTACGTGTTCGCGCGATGCTTACAATGAGATGATTCCGCATTTGATCGATAAGCCCCACGAAGAATTCTGGATTCTGTTGATGAACCGTGCCAACGAAATTTTGAGACCGGTGCAAATCAGCACGGGTGGGGTTTCGGGCACCGTTGCTGATCCAAAGTTAATTTTTAAGCAGGCTATTGAACACCTTGCATCCTCCATGATTCTCTTCCACAACCATCCATCGGGCAATCTGACGCCTTCCCAAGCTGACAAAGACCTGACGAAAAAATTAAAAGAGGCTGGACGGCTTTTGGACATCCCTGTGCTCGATCACCTGATTTTTACGGATAAAGCCTATTTCAGCTTTGCCGATGAGGGTATCTTTTAACCGTAGTCTGGTGGTGTCAGGTTCGAAAACTACTGGTACTATAACTAAATTTATACCCTCCCTCCTCCATTCAACTGCAATCCTTGCAACGTCTCCACCCGGCTAAGCTCACAAACCTGGCCGGGAATCATTCCGTCGGCAGTCAAATTTTCGATAGTCCAGCGTACCAGTCGGAGCGTCGGAAATCCCACGGCGGCTGTCATTTTGCGCACCTGCCGATTTTTACCTTCATGAAGCGCAATTGACAACCAGGAGGTAGGGATGCTGGCCCGGTAGCGGATGGGCGGGTTTCGATCAGGCACGTTTGGCGCGTCAATAGGCATAGCCTTGGCGGGGAGCGTATGATATGGCTTGCCATCAACCGAAATCGTGACTCCTTCCGATAATTGGCGACAAGCCGCATCAGTCAATGCTCCTTCAACCTGCACATAATACGTTCTATTATGCCGGAATTTTGGGTTTAACAGACGATGGTTAAGCTGTTTATCACTGCTTAATAGCAACAACCCCTCACTATCGGCATCGAGTCGTCCTACTGGATAAACATCAGTAGGAAAGTCAACGTCTAAATCGGCTAACGTTTGTTTATCCCCCTCCCGGCTGAATTGGGAAAGCATGAGATAGGGCTTATAAACAAGGAAATACATAGAGGCTATTGAATAAATAAGTGAAAGAATGCTGGAATAGTTAGTCACTATTTCACCGCCTGACGGCTAAATTATCTCACTCATTGACAGCCACACCGGGCAGTGGTCGGCATGAACAGCGTCGGGCAGCATGTTGCAGTCTACGATCTGATTGCGGAGATTGTCGGTTACGGAAGCATAATCTATACGCCAGCCTTTGTTGCTACTCCGGGCACCAGCACGGTAGCTCCACCAGCTATACGCTACATCATCGGGGTGTTTATACCGAAACGCATCAGTCATATCGTCCTCGAACCAGCGGTCCATCCAGGCTCGTTCACTGGGTAAGAAACCCGTTGTATTTTTATTTCGAACGGGGTCGTGAATGTCGATGGCATTGTGAGCAATGTTATAATCGCCCACGACAATTAGCTTCGGACGAGTCTGTCGCAGTTCCTGCACATACTGATAAAAATCACGAAGAAATTCCATCTTAACACCCTGTCGTATCTCTCCGGTTGTACCAGAAGGGAAATAACAATTGAGTAGTGTCAAATCGTCGAAATCCGTACGCAGAATGCGGCCTTCACAATCATAAACGGCTAAACCGCAGCCTACTACAACCTTGGTCGGCGCTATTTTCGAAAACGTTGCCACACCCGAATACCCTTTTTTTTCGGCAGCATGCCAGTGGTATTGATAGCCTAATTGCTCGAAAAGCGATAGGTCCACAACGTCGGTAGTTGCTTTCACTTCCTGAAAGCAGAGGATGTCAAATTGATGCTGAGCGAGCCAGTCGATTAACCCGTTGCGAATAGCCGCCCGAATGCCGTTTATGTTATATGAAATAAGTTGCATGGTTTATTGACCGCAAAGTTCGCCGGGGTGTGTTTATAAATTTCCCGGTACTAGCTCGTCATTCGTTGCCTGAATCCGCTTCTTGTCGGTGAATAGTAACACAAATACGATCAACACCACAGCTGCAATACCTGCCGGAACAAGCCAAAACTGAGTCCAGTTAACACTATTTCCCGTTTTAAACATGTCTTTCACGATACCGGAAAGATAAGACCCAATACCCATCCCAATACCGTAGGTAGCCAGTGAAATTAGCCCCTGCGCCGATGATTTTATTTTTTCGCCCGCTTTATTATCGGTGTAAATCTGGCCCGTAACGAAGAAGAAATCGTAGCACACGCCATGAAGGACAATAGCTAAATAAAGCATCCATTCGCCGGAACCGCCATCGCCATAACCGAAGCAAATAAAGCGCACAATCCAGGCGATCAGACCCACAATGAGCATTTTCTTAACACCTAATCGAGTATAGGCCAGCGGAATCAACAACATAAAAATCACTTCTGATGCTTGCCCCAGCGACATTTTGTTTTCAACATTCTGCATTCCGCCATCCGTTAGCGAAGGATTGGCCATAGCATAATAGAAGGAAAGAGGAATACAAATAAGTACTGACGACAAGAAGAAGATGGCGAATGAGCGATCTTTAAATAGCTTGAACGCATCTAACCCTAGAATTTGAGAAAACGATGTAGCTTTAGTGGCTTTAGGTGGTGTATCGGGTAGGAAGAACGAAAAAATGCCCAAAACTACGGCTGAATACATGGACAGTTGAAAGATAGTTACTTTGTCGCCGAAGCCATAGTAGCCAACAATATTGGTTACAACAATCCAAGACACAGTGCCTAGTACGCGTATGCCGGGAAACTCTTTTTCAGGACTAGACATTTGCTGCATCGCGATGGACGATGTCAGCGCCAGCGTTGGTGCAAACGTTAAGCAGTAGACTAACAATACCCAAAAAAACTGGTCCGCATCATTTACCTGAATGAGATAAAACAGAACCACCGCCCCCAACAGATTAAGCACGCCCAAAACTTTCTGAGCAGCAAAATAGCGGTCGGCAATCATCCCTATGAAGAAGGGGGCAATTAGCATAGCAATTGAAAAAGTCGCAAAAGCAGCTCCCTGCTGTATGCCGGTAGCATGAAGTTGTGTTTCAAGATATTTTGTTACTTGACCGTACCAGGCCCCCCACACAAAAAACTGGAGGAACATCATAACGGAAAGCTTGACGCGGGTCGTTGACAGCATCGTAAGTTGTATAGTTAAGGTTTTGCCGATGAAGGTAAGTAACACCAGTCAGCCCTGCAAACCGATTGGCCCCGAAAGTGGCCGATTATACCGAAATACCTGTCAATCGTTGAAACTATGCTGCTATTTGTAGTACGTTTTACAAATGAGGTTCAGTACCTTTACAAACTATCTGACTAAATTTTTCATGAAAAAGCAACTTATCACCCTTGTTGCCCTTGTTGCCATTCCGGCGCTATCGTTTGCGCAGACAGCCGCCGAAATTATTGACAAGAATATTACAGCCTTAGGCGGAGCCGACAAAGTGGCCGCGATTAAAACCGTTCAGTTCGACCAGAACATGAACATTATGGGTCAGGAACTGACCGGAAAATCAACCATAATTGTTGGCCAGTCAGCCCGTACAGACATGTCAATCATGGGCCAGCAGATTACACAGGTCGTTGATGGCGACAAAGGCTGGGGCATCAATCCTATGTCGGGTGGCGCGGCGGCTCAGGCCTTACCTGATGACCAGGTAAAGATTCAGAAAGGAAACGCTTATATTGTTGGAACCGAGCTAGCTACAGCAAAAGATAAAAAGTATCCGGTCGAGTTGGTTGGCAAGGAGAAATTGAATGACAAAGATGTATTTAATCTAAAGGTGACTAAGCCGGAAGGCATAGTAAATTATTATGTAGATGCCACGACTTTCCAACTAGCTGGAACGAAGGCAACAGTTAGTATGCAGGGGCAGAGCGGGGAAGTTAAATCTCAATACAGTAATTACAAAACCATTGAGGGACTGACCCTCCCCTCAACGGTGGAACTAAATAGCCCTGCTATGCCGGGTTCCTTAACCATGACATTATCGAACATGGTCTTTAATCCCAAAATTGATCCGACTATTTTCGTTATGCCAAAATAAGCGGCATCAACTACATTGACAGAAAGAGACACACAAAACGTGTCTCTTTTTTATTGACCGAATATTCAGTTGAAAATCTTCCTATTTACCGAAGTAAATACCGATATTTGAGAATTATACAATCTGATTCTCATGCAACATCTCCCTCTACTCAAAACTACTGGCCGAACGCTTGCGCTAATGTTTAGTGTAGTTGCCGCCCAGGCTCAGTCAAATCCGGCCCCAGCGCTTACGGGCTTCGTACCCGCTCACCAGGCTGCGCAGGTTAAACTCGAAACCGAGTTTAAAGCCAAACAATCGTCGGCAGCTTTCAAAAATCACCTCGAAAAACTCAGCAGTGCCCCGCACATTACGGGTTCCGTTGAGAATGAGCATGTACGAGATTATATTGCCGAAACTATGCGTAAGGCGGGCTGGCAGGTGGATATCTACCCACACGATGTACTACTGCCTAAAGGTCCCGGCGAAATTGCGGTTGAGTTGGTCGAACCCATTCGTCAACCCCTGAATACCAGGGAGTTTCTTTTTAAGGAAGATAAATATAGCAGTGACCCCCGCCTGACACCCGGTTACAATGCCTGGTCGGGATCAGGTGACGCGACGGCCGAAGTTGTGTACGCTAACTACGGTCGTAAGGAAGATTTTGAACAACTGAAAGCCATGGGTATTTCAGTAAAAGGCAAGATCGTACTGGCTCGTTACGGTGGCAATTTCCGGGGTTATAAAGCACAGTTTGCTCAGGCAGATGGAGCCGTCGGTGTTATCATTTATACTGACCCCGCCGATAGCGGCTATATGCGGGGCCTGACCTTTCCCGAAGGTCCGTATTACAGCGAAAGCGTGATTCAGCGCGGTTCACTGCTGACAACACCTTACACGGGTGATCCGCTCACACCCGGCGAAGCGGCTTTGCCACTAGACGCTAAAAATACACCAAAACGGCTCGATCAAAACGCGGTTGGGCTACATAAAATCCCGGTAACGCCCCTCCCCTACGGTTCAGCAACCGAGATTCTGAAGCGCATGGCGGGTATAAAACCCGTTCCGGCGGGGTGGCAGGGCGGTTTACCCTATACGTATCGAATTGAAGGTGGACCGGCGTTGAAAGTACGGTTAATGGTAAAGCAAGAGAAAACTATTCAGCGTATTTATCAGGTTGTCGGGACGCTAACGGGTAGCGAGTTTCCTGATGAATGGATTATTGCCGGTTGCCACTATGATGCCTGGTCGTACGGAGCCACCGACCCAAACTCGGGCACAGCTATGTTGTTGAGCATGACCGAATCAATGGGAAAACTGGTGAAAGCTGGACAGCGACCACGACGTACCATAAAAGTGTGTCACTGGGATGCTGAAGAACCGGGCGTAATTGGTTCGGCGGAGTGGAGTGAACAGTTTCGCGACGAACTCACGCAGAAAGCAGTTGTCTACATGAATTACGATGCGGCAGTGTCGGGTCGGACGTTTGGCGCCAGCGCGTCGCCCTCCATGAAAAAACTGATTATTGAAGCAACTCAGTCTGTTCAGTACCCTGATTCTAATAAAACGGTCTATCAACATTGGCTGGGCCACAAAGCTGCGGGTAATCCAACCCGCGTAACTGGCTCGTCGGCCCCGGCATTGGTTGCGGGCGAACCGACTATTGGTAATTTAGGTGGTGGCTCAGACCATATCGCTCCCTATATGCACATCGGAATTCCATCGTTGAGCGCGGGAATGGAAGGGCCAACGCTATACCATTCTCAGTATGACGATTTATATTTCTACGACAAATTCGCCGACCCAACCTATAAAATGGGGCCAATGATGGAACAGGTCGTGGGTACAATGACGCTCCGTCTCGCTAATGCGGACCTTGTACCATATGATTTAGCCCGCTACCCAGCCGATTTAGAAGTCCATTTGAAAGCCGCCGAAAAAGCTATTCAAGCTTATGCACCAACGTATTCGATTTCGCCCCTACTCAATAGTGTTGCTGACTTGAAGAAGAATGCTGATGCCTGCGAAATGGCCCGACAGAACTACCTAAAAACGGGTCGTACAGACAAGTTGGTTGAGTTGAATAAAGAGCTGAGATTATTAGAGCGGTCATTTATTGATCCAAAAGGTAACGCTTTTGGCGCGTGGTATAAGTCACTCTATGCGTCGTCGGACCCGAACAGCGGCTATGCCTCATGGATGCTGCCGGGTTTACTTTACGAAGCCTCACTGAAATCGACAGCTAATCTACCCGATCTGGAAGTCCGCTACAAAAAGGCGATTCAGACATTGAGTGATAAGTTGCTGGTGCTCTCGCAGGGTATGAGTGGCCCAGCGTCTTTGGGTAGTGGAAAGTAAACTGTGTACCTCTCCTCTTTTAGTCAGCAAAAACGCCATATCTCAACGATATGGCGTTTTTTTTGGCTAACTGACTATCTTGATTATCCTCAAGTCAATTCATTCTTATCGCTTACCTTCAGATAATACCGACGCGGTCTGATGTGCGGTCTCCGTGTGGCGATTTAGATTACTATCGAACCAGTCAAGCACCCGTTCGCCAACGTCCTGAATAAATTTCGGTTCTACGAAACCATGCGGCTGGCGTGGATACGTTATCATTTTGGTCTTCACGCCCAACCGTTGCAAAGCCCGGTGGAGTTGATAGCCTTGTTCGGGTGGAACACGGTCATCGCTTTGGCCGTGAATAATGAGCGTTGGGGTTTTGGCATTTTTGATCGCAAACATCGGCGAATGGTCGGCGTACACCTTTGGATCATCCCAGAACTCCCCACCAAAATAACTTGGCAAAAAATCGGCGATATCGGCAGTGCCATTAAAACTCATCAGATTAGTAACCGGTGCTCCAGCCATCACAGCTTTAAAACGGTTAGTTTTAGTAATAATGGTCGAGGTCATATAACCTC
Organism: Spirosoma flavum; assembly: GCF_042686045.1. NCBI lineage: Bacteria > Pseudomonadati > Bacteroidota > Cytophagia > Cytophagales > Cytophagaceae > Spirosoma > Spirosoma flavum. The sequence goes on along the minus strand of NZ_JBHUOM010000001.1, from coordinate 1,179,722 downwards.
CGTAACTCCATCCGGTCTCGACCAGGCTGTCAGGATGCGCCAACCCCATTTGAATTGTTTTATCGACACCTACCATCAAATCCTCATAGTCGTTATTTCCCCAATCGCGGTAGTTGGCTTTGCGAAACTCGGTCCCATAACCACTACTCCCCCGTGGATTAGGTCGTAATACGAAATAGCCCTCCTGGGCAAATGCCTGAATTGGATAGGGTGAACTGGCTCCCGTATAAGTTTGCGCAAACACGCCAGCCGGACCACCGTGGACGTTCAGAATGAGCGGGTATTTTTTTCCAGCCTGATAGTTAGCCGGATACGTTAATAAACCGTCGATATCGTATTTACCATCCTTCGATTTCCAAGTCAGCACGTCTGTTTTAGCTACTTTCTTGCCCGCCATGTAATCAGCATGGATGTTTGTCAGCTTGCGCGCCGTCATGTTAGACAGACTGGCTATATATACATCAACGGGCATATCGGTCGTCTGGTACAAGAGCGCCACATCGCCCCGGTTGTTGAGATGGGGGGACGCATAAATGCCCTGAGTAAGAGGTGTCAGTTTTTTGAGCGCACTTCCATCAGCGGGAAGACTATACATGGCCGAAGCCGTATGCAGGGCCTCACTCACCACCACCGCTTTATCGTCGGGCGACCAGCCAGTCAATATAGGCTGCTCATCGGGTGTACTGGCTAAGCGTTTTACCGGACCACCTCCCGCCGGAATGAGACATATATTTTTCTTATACATCCAACTGTTTTGACCTACATCAGCAACATAAGCGATGAAGCGTCCATCGTGCGAATAGATTGGCTGCGAGGCTGCGCCTTTGTCGAGTGCCAGTGATTGCACAGCCCCGCTATCTGCCGAAACGGTAGCGATTTTCGATGATACCCAATCATTAACCGATGGCGTGTTTTGCTGAGAAAAGACAATCGTCTTGCTGTTGGGTGACCAGTCTAAACCCGAGAGATGAAACGCGCCTTTGGTCAACTGCTTAACGGGGTAATCGCCCTTGGCATTTTTGGTCAGGGTCAGGGCATAGAGATGAGCATTCTGAAATTGGTCAACTACATCCCAGTCTTTCTTCTCTTTTCGGTCTTTTTCGTCCTGCGTCGACCGTGCATCCGTTACGATATAGGCAATGCGTTTGCTATCAGGCGACCATGCGTAGGTCGTGATATTGTTTTTGGCAACCGTTACAGGCTCAGCTTCCCCACCCGTTAACCGCATTACATACAACTGCTTCTTCGCATCTTTATCCTTACCCCGTCCCGAAGTAAAGGCCATAAATTGTCCATCAGGCGAAAACTGCGGATCAGTACAGGATTTATCACCGAATGTGTACTGGTGATTCGTTTTGCCATCGCTGCTGGCCACGTAGATCTGAGATAGAAAATCAGAGTTCTCGGCATCCATACGAGCAGTAGCCACCACGTAGGCCACGAGTTTGCCATCGGGCGATACAAACGGACTGCTGACCCGTTTATAAGCAATCATACTGGCGGGTGTCCAGCTCGACTGAGCTATAACCGAACCAGATAGACTGCTACATACTAGATAAAGGAGGAGTTGTTTTTTCATTGCTATGTATGGTTTCAGATTGGCCAATGATTGCTCTAATATCTGAACATTTACCGAATAAATATTTGCCTTAATGATTAACTGCCAAATAAAAAGGCACTACCGTTGCTGATAGTGCCTTTTTATAGCTAAGTATGCCAATTATGTATTCAATAATCAGGCTGCTTTGGCCGTTGGTTTCGCGTGTTCGGGTTTTAACACCACAACATCCCGTACAGCGCCACCTGCGTTGATTTTCTCGACCATCTTGTCTAACAAAGGCGTAGCCCAATTGGGAATGTACTTGTCCGTTGTTTCGATCATCACTTTCGGGAAATCATACAAAGCTCGACCCAAACCAAACTGCACGGCGCAGCGTTTCATCGCATCACTGATGCCTCCTTTTACCGGCTCGACAGTAGTACGGCTGGCTCCGTCAGTTTTCCTAACGATTTCACCGCCGGGCAGAATAGCTGTGATTGTGCACAGAAAACCGCCCTCGATTTCCTTAATTTCGTTTTGCCAGCCCGCCCAGCCAAACTGATCATCAAAGCGTTGCATTACACAGCGATTGGTGATGTAAGGCACGACTATAATTTTCTGACCGTCTTTGGTCTGGCTTTGTACCCGCCACTCAATTTCCTGTACCGTGAGTGGGGCGGTTAATGCGTTTAGTTCCATTAGTCGTTAGTTGTTGTTTACCTAAGTCTACTCATAAATTTGCCGACGGTGCCCAACCGCCACCACTTCGACAATTAACACATCATCCTGAATATCGTAGATGATCCTATAATCGCCTTTCCGAACACGATAGCCCGAACGCCCTTTCAATTTCTTACAGCCCTCTGGTCGTGGATCATCAGCCAATTTTTCGATAGCGTCCAATAACGTATCAGCCAGTTTATTGGGCAGCTTGTCTAATTGTTTCTGTGCAGTCTTCGTTAAAACAACTGTGTATTCAGCCATTCGCCCGCTGCCGTTTTTGCCTGTACTCGGCTAACGAAATAGTTGGTTCTTTTCTGGCTTTTACGTTATCATAAAGCCTTATATCATCCAGTTCTTCTAACTCTTCTAAAACCTGTTGCCACTGTTGAATTGGCAGTATTACCGAAACACGTTTACCATGCTCATCGGTAATATATTGGGGATGTAGGGCCTTATTCATCTGTCAACTCTTAATGGTTCAAATAATTCGTTCATAGCTACTCCGCCATTTTCAGCAACTCGTTGAGCTTCAATAAAGCTTCGATAGGCGTTAGACGATTTACATCAATAGTCCGCAGCTTCTCTTTAATCGCTTCAGATTTCGGGTCACCGGATTCGATAATTCGCAGGGCCAGTTCTCGCTCCTGTGGCACAGCTTTCTGAATGTTTTCCCGATTATCTTCACGCTGATGGGACGACTCCAATTGCTTCAGAATTTCGTTTGCCCGGCTGACGATCTGGGCAGGCATTCCGGCCATCTGTGCGACGTGGATCCCGAAACTGTGCTCCGATCCGCCTTCTTTCAGCTTGCGCAGAAAAATTACTTTGTTACCCATTTCCTTGACGGCAACATTGTAATTTTTGATGCGTGAATTATCAGCAGCAAGATCATTCAATTCGTGGTAGTGCGTGGCAAACAATGTTTTCGGACGACAGTCCGTTTTATTGTGCAGGTATTCGGCGATGGCCCAGGCAATAGAAACGCCATCGTACGTACTTGTGCCGCGCCCAATTTCGTCCATCAACACCAAACTTCGTTCGCTAAGATTATTGAGAATACTGGCCGTTTCGGTCATTTCGACCATGAACGTACTTTCCCCCCGCGAAAGGTTATCCGACGCGCCAACGCGCGTGAATATCTTGTCGACCAAACCTAGTTCTGCCGACGATGCCGGCACAAAACTGCCCGCTTGAGCCATCAGTACAATTAGGGCAGTTTGCCGTAGCAAAGCCGATTTTCCGGCCATGTTCGGCCCGGTAATGATGATAAGCTGTTGCGTCTCGTCGTCTAAATAAATATCATTCGGAATATATGGTTCGCCGGGGGGTAATTGTTGTTCAATTACCGGGTGCCGACCATCTTTAATATTCAGTATTTTACTTTCGTTGATCTGTGGCCGGACGTATTTGTTCTTTACCGCCACACGGGCAAAAGATGCCAGCACATCCAACACCGACAAGGCGCGGGCATTCTGCTGAATAGCCCCAACGTACTCTCCAGCCGCCAGAATCATCTCATTGAACATGCGAGCTTCGATCTGGAAAATCTGTTCCTCAGCGTTCAATATTTTCTCTTCGTATTCTTTTAATTCAGGTGTAATGTACCGTTCCGCATTCACGAGCGTCTGCTTTCGAATCCATTCTTCGGGTACACGATTTTTGTGAGCGTGCGTTACTTCAAGATAGTAGCCAAACACTTTGTTGTACGCTACTTTGAGCGAGGTGATACCCGTCTGCTGAACTTCGCGTTCCTGCAATTGCAACAAATAATCTTTACCTGAATACGCAATAGCCGTTAACTCGTCTAATTCGGCGTTGATTCCCGGCTTAATTATACCACCCTGGTTCGAAAGTGTCGGCGGATCTTCGCGCAATTCGGCATCAATACGGTCGATCAAAAACGAAACTGGATTAAGTTGGTCTGCGTACTTTTTCAACGATCCGGGATGTGGGTCAGCCAATTCGTTCTGACTCAGTGCTGTGATTAGCAGTTCTTTGATGGGCAGCACGTGTTGCAGCGACCGCTTCAATTGCAGCAACTCACGGGGGTTAATGCGCCGAACCGCTACTTTCGAGACGAGTCGCTCAAGATCACCAATTTGCCGTAAATGATTAACCAGTGTGTCGGCTAGATCAATATCACTAACTAATAATTCGACCATATTGAGCCGCTCGTCGATCAGCGTTTTTTCCTTGAGCGGTAAATTCAGCCATTTACGCAGCAGTCGCGCACCCATCGGCGTAACGGTCTGGTCGAGAATCTGAATTAGTGGAACACCTCCCTCCTGCTGAGCGACCGTTAGTTCGAGGTTCCGAATAGTAAATCGGTCGAGCCAGACGTAGCGATCTTCTTCGAGCCTCGTAACACGGGTTATATGCTGGAGATCTTTATGCTCTGTTTCGTTGAGGTAATGCAGAATCACACCAGCCGCAATGATGCCATCGGGCTGCCCCTCAATACCAAACCCTTTGAGCGAAGTAGTCTGAAAATGCTGCTTTAGAAAGTTGTAGCCGAAGTCGTAGGTAAAGGCCCAGTCTTCGAGGGTATACGTATGGAATTTATCGCCAAACAAACTGCCAAACTCCTGCCGATTGCGCTTACAGTACAGCACCTCCGACGGATTGAAGCCTTGCAATAATTTATCTATATATGCCGCATTTCCCTGTGATGCCAGAAATTCGCCCGTTGAAATATCCAGAAATGATATACCGAATGTATCATCAGCTTTGCCAAAATGCACAGCTGCCAGGTAATTATTACGCCGGGTATCGAGTACATTATCGTTGAATGAAACACCCGGTGTCACTAATTCGGTAACGCCCCGCCGAACGATACCTTTGGCCACTGCGGGATCTTCTAACTGGTCGCAGATAGCCACTCGCTCACCCGCCCGAACAAGTTTAGGTAGATGAGTATCGAGGGAGTGATGCGGAAAACCGGCTAGTTCCTCATTCGATCCACCGTTGTTGCGTTTAGTGAGCGTAATGCCCAGAATCTTGCTGGCCCGAATGGCATCTTCGCCGAACGTTTCGTAGAAATCACCGACACGAAAAAGCAGCAACGCACCGGGATATTTGGCTTTAATCTGGTTGTATTGGCGGTTAAGGGGCGTTTCGATTCTCTTCGGTTGAGGCTTTGCTGCGGTGGCTGATTTCACTGATTTTTATTGGATTGTCGTAAACAAAAATAGTGATTTTTACTGAAGAAATGGCTACTTTCTGCCCCGATTGTAGTCGTGTCGAACCAAAATCAACCCGTTATTCTTACCATGAGCCAGGCTGACAAAGAATACCCCGTGAGCGTTGAATTTAACCCAATCATCCGAACCTATTTGTTACTGTATGTAGCATTTTTTCTGCTTGTGTCAATTATCGGTATCGTACTCATTCCGATCTGGCTATTGGGCGTAGGTCAATGGTGGAGCCGACACTATTTCAATAAGCTTGAGTGTGAGTTAACAGAACGCTCGCTACGTTTCAAGAAAGGTATTTTGGTCGAGGTTGAAAAGACTATTCCGCTGGAAAACATTCAGGATGTTACCTTTGTAGCTGGCCCCTTGCTACGCTATTTTGACCTTTGCATTTTAAAATTTGAAACTGCCGGACAAAGTCCCAGCCAGGCAAACGCTATGGAGTTGATCGGAATTATTGATGCGCAGACCTTTCGTACTCAAATTCTTGAACAACGACAAAAATTAATAGCCGCTCGAACCAGTCAACATCCGGTTACTACAGACCAGGATCTTCTAACCGAAGTTCGCGATACCTTGCGCGACATACGGCAATTATTACAAGAAAATCTTAAATAAACGAATGCACAAACTCTCCCTCAACGAGCTAAACCGACTGTCAGTTTCTGATTTCAAGGATGTCGAAAAATTTCCCTACTGCCTGATTCTAGATGATATCCGAAGCTTAAACAACGTCGGGTCGGTATTCCGGACAGCCGATGCATTTAAGGCGGAGAAGCTCTACTTGTGCGGCATTACGGGCCAGCCACCCCACCGCGACATTACAAAAACGGCTCTCGGTGCAACCGAATCTGTTTCGTGGCAACATGTACTTGATATAGTTACATTGGTGAAGCAACTACAGGCCGACGGGTGGACTATTGCAGCTGTGGAGCAGGTTGAGGGCAGTACGTCGCTAGCTGATTTTACACCTAAGTCAACCAAACCATACGCATTTGTGTTGGGTAACGAAGTAACGGGGGTTCGGGATGAGATTATCCAACTAGCTGATTTAGTGCTCGAAATCCCACAGTTTGGCACCAAACATTCGCTCAATATTGCTGTCACAGCCGGGATCATTTGTTGGGATTTTCTTCAGAAAATGTAACAAAAGCTTAACATTGGATTTTTGATTGTCACGAAAATTTCGTATTTATTTGTAAATTTTTTCTTTTGACTCAAATGGCAAACAAAACGGCAAAAACCAAACAGAAATCGCTGGCATCAGAAATCGTCAGTTCGATCGAAACCAAACTTAGCGAAGCGGGGGCGGCAACCAAAAAAATGAAAAAATCCATCGAGAAATCGGCGGATAAATTGGCAAAAAAACTTGCCAAAATGATGCAAAAAGCCGAGAAAAAAGCATCCAAACCAGCGAAATCGACCGAAAAAAAAGTAAAGAAAGACCTCTCTAAGGCAAAAAAAAACGCACAAAAGGCAGAAAAAAACGCTAAACGTACAGCTAAAAAGGCAGCGGCTATAGTGTCAGAAGTCGATGACGCGACCACAGCCCTAAAAGCTACCCGCCCATATCGTAAACAGACACCCGCTCCACCAGTAGCCTCAAAAACCACCCGTACAACACGCCCAAAAACTACCAGCAGTCCGTCAACCCCGGCTGAAAACTCGACAGATAATTCCTAGGGCAATTACTTACAACCATTATGTGATAATGCCCGCTTCTTGCGGGCTTTTTTGTTGTAAGTCATTAATTTTCTGATCATTTTCGTGTGACTATTTACAAAGAAACGTAGCCTATCCTATCTTGTGTCTGTTTATGGCATGTAGCTTCATTATTAATCCATAACAGAGGGCGCTATGATACACCGTTCTACTGCCGTTCCTTTGTTTGTCTTCGGGCCTTTGTTATTCAGTATAGAAAAATCGTTGTTCGGAAACTGGTTATATTTCCCTGAGCCGGTCGCCGTAATGGCCCCCTCTCTACTCTGGCTGGCCTTGTTTGGCCTGGCTTTGGTGATTCAGATACTGGTAGGATATGGATTGTGGTGGCTGCTGCGTAAGCGGCAAAAGTCGGTTGTCCAAACGGAAGTTCTCCATTCGATAGTCCATGAATTTCAAACGCCTATCACCGCTATTCGGATGGCGGCTGACATTCTGGATTCTCCCATTGCTCGTAATCAGCCCGAACGTACAGAGAAATATGTTCGCATTATCCGCGAAGAAACGGAGCGGCTTCAGCATCAGGTAGAAACTATGCTAACACTGGCCCGAGCCGACCGCAACACATTGATTCTTAACCCCGAGCCGGTACAACTTTACCAACTTCTGCACTCAGTTGCCGAACGCCACGGCGATTATTTGACGTTGACCTTACCCGGCCCTGACCCTCATATTCTGGCCGACCGACTGCATTTAACGAACGTATTTTATAATCTGCTGGACAATGCAATTAAGTATAGTTCTGGCGAGCCGAATATAACCTTACAGACACAGAAAACGAGCGATGGCCTAACCATTACGGTTCGTGACCGGGGTGTAGGTATTCCACCCAAATTAATATCCCAGATTTTTCAGCCCTTTTTTCGCGTTCATGACCGCAATCAGCCCAGCGTCAAGGGTTTCGGTTTAGGGTTGAGTTATGTGCAACGAATCGTTGAGTCGCATAAGTGGGCAATCTGGGTAAAAAGCGAAGTTGGAAAAGGAAGCGAATTTATGATTCACGTACCCCCATCGGCCATTTTACCCTCGCTCTTCAATGATGTGCACCACCGGAAGGAGCAATCGCCAAAGGGCAAGAATAACGGGTAAAAAAGGCAATTGCCAGACATCGTGAAGATAGCTGGCAATTGCCTTTTTTAACGTGAAACAAACGGATTATTTCGCACTCATTCCCACACTTGCTTTCGTGACTTTCATGACACCATTCATTATTCGCCAGTGACCGGGAAATGTACAAACGAATGGATAGTCACCAGGAGTAGCCGGGGCGGTAAATTTGAGCCGGAACGTCTGATCGGGGTTAACCAACGGTGTGGCCGCAATAATTTGCGAAATAGAGGGAACATAGTTCTTTTCAGCACCATCTTTGGCCGTAATCAGCTTATCGGCAGCGGCCCCAATGATTTCCATACTTTTGGGTTTACCAATCACCAGATTGTGCTGCATAGCATCCGGATTTTCTAACACCAATTCAACTTGCTTGCCCGCAGTAACTATAAATTCTTTTTTGTCAAATCGCATTTCTTCGCGGACCGTTTTCAGTCGAATCACCTCCACGTTGGGATCGGTTGGCTCACTCTTCGTTAGGCCCCAAACTTCATAAAGGCGACCTAAGCGTTCGCGATTATCTGTTGAAACCATAGTATTCAGGCTGGCTAAAAACGATTTGTCAGCGTCACGAACCTGAGCTTTCTGTTTCATATTCCATCCTTCCGACACGCCTTTTACGATGGCTTCACCCTGAGCGGGTTCCAGTTTCGAGGTTTGCCGTAGTAAGGCAATGACTGAGTCAATGGGGGCTACCGAGGCATAGCTGCGCGTAGCCCGTTCGAGTGCATAGGCACTCAGGCTTTGCGGAGCGCGGTAAGTTAGAGCATGACTGGCATTATTATTCTGCTCATTGCTTTCGGCAATAGTATTCTCCCGGTCGAGCATTACAGAAATCGTATACTCTCCGGCCCGTTCAAACATCACACCCATATCGCCAACCCAGGGACCATTATTTGACTTGCTAATGGTAACCGTTTCGCCAGGCTTGATACCGGTATCATGAGTTACACTGACAAAGTTGATTTTGGCACCATCATTATCGCCTTTCGGCCCTTCAATTCGGACAGTCATTGGAATAGGCGTACCGGTAGGAATAGCCGCGCGCCCTTCGTTAATTACGTCTACGAAAATTCGCGTTCCCTCCCGAACTGATGGCGACTCAGGTGTTGTGCGAATAGCCGCAATGACTAAATCGGGTAAGTTCGCCGATTCACCGGCACGGTTCGGTTTACTTCCGGCGGTTGCTCCCATTGTTTTCTGCACCGAGGCCGTAGAACCATGCCCTTTATCAGAATGGGCGCTCATGTCGTGGGCTGCTTTAGGCTGTGAGCCAGTCTTCGTCGCCATCTGATTCAGGTACGTTTTCAGCAACTGTCCATCCTGAGACGTTAAGGCACAGGCGAAAGCATCCGGTAACCAACGATCATTGACCTCACTGTCTGATCGTCCTGCCAGTGTGGTTCCGGTCGCTTTGTCGAGCCGGGCAAGAATCATTTTTTGAACGTCCGGGGCTTTTACCGATTCGCCGGATAAAGCCAGCAAGGTATTCAATACGACCAGCGGTTCTTTGTCATTCAGCAGGTCATATTTACGAATTAGGCTAACGGTTACCGGCGTCATTGGCAGTACTTGCAGTGCCGTTTTACGAACACTTGCGCATGGATGTTGTAACGCCATTTGAATAGCCTGAAACACGTCTGTATTTTCCGGATTTGATAATTTTTCTACATCATCAAAAACCAAGCCTTTCAACGTCCATATCGCATGAATGGCCGCCGGGTTATTCCCAATTTCATCCATTGATGGATCGTTCACCAAGGCAATCAATTGCGGAACTACGTCTCTATTCCCACGGTCAATTAACAGCCGCTGAGCCGTCATGCGCCAGAACATATTTGTATTTTTCAACGCTGCCACTAATTCCGCAGGACGGTCTTTGCTCAACGTCATGGGTATATAAGCCGGTGCATTTTTATAACCAACCCGGTAAATTCGACCGTGCGTAAAATCACGGAGTGGCGTGTCATAGGCATTACCAGAACCATTCGTTGCACCCTTCGGCGTGGGATTATGCTGGATGATATAGCTGTACCAGTCAACAACCCAAACAGCGCCATCTGGTCCAACCTCGGCAAAGACAGGAGCAAACCACTCATCGGCCCCAGCCATCAAATTAAACCCTTCCGTGTCTTCATAATCAGTGCCGGTTTTTTGCATCACGTTCTGGTGCAGAATATGACCGGTTGGTTCGGCAACGAACGCGATTTTATTCCAGTATTTTTTCGGAAAAGCGCGGGCGGTATAAAAGTTATGACCCGCTGCTGCCGTGAATCCGCCGAACACATCAACCTGCCGTACTTTTTCGGTAATGGGTTTCATGTCCTTATGCGTATCGGTACCACGACTGCCATTTTCCCGAATATGCGGAGCACCGTGAAAATACCGATTCGGGATAGCCATGTACCAGCCGTGCGAGTTATTGGCCGTTGATCCGAAGATATCTCCTGTTTCGGTGAGGCCCAACCCCCAGGTGTTGTTCGATGTACTGGTTATGTATTCGAGTTGTGAGCCATCCGGTTTAAAGCGAAAGAACCCCTGACTAAATTTCACGCTGTCGGCGCCTACTTTCCCTTTGAATCCCGAATAACCAACACTTCCCCAAATCCAGTTATCGAAGCCATAATGCAAATTACTCGGCCCGGCATGGGTATCGTATGTGCCAAAACCGGTAAGAACAATTTTCTTCACATCGGCTTTATCATCGCCATTTGTATCCTGCAAAAATAGCATGTGTGGAGCCTGGGAAACATACAGACCGCCGTTACCAAACGCAATACCTGTTGGAATACTTAACCCTTCGGCGAAGTTGGTAAACTTGTCAGCCTTGCCATCCTTATTGGTATCTTCGCAGATGACGATATAGTCAGAACCACCTTCGGGTTTGCGCTCGTTGGGATAATCTTTCGTGATAAGTGCATAGAGTCGACCCCGTTCGTCCCACGCCATAGCAATTGGGTGCATTACGTTCGGTTCATGGGCGAACAAATCGAGGGTAAAGTCCACGGGCACCTGAATGTGCTTCATGGATTCTTCCGGCGAAAGCGGCTTTTGCTCTAGTTGCGGACCGGGCCGTTTCTCGTAGTTTGGAAGTTTAGCCTCACTATAGGCAAACGGTTGTGGCTTTAGATCGTCGTGAAGTTTTTTGACCGCATCGCCAACCGCCCATAGAATACCGCGTTCCAGCAATTGCTGAAATCCGGGCTGGCTCCAGGTACGTTCGTCATGCCCATACGCGGTGTAAAACACGCGTCCTTTTCCGTATTGCCGTGTCCAGGTATAGGGTTCTTCCTTAGCTCCAGGTCGGTTGGCCGCTGCCATATCAGTAGCTTGATCGGCTTTGATGTCACGAACCGCCAATACATTGTTATCAGCTTGTAAATGACTGTGCAGATAGGTTTCGTCGTAGGCTTTGAAGCTAGGCAAACCAGCTACAATTGGGTTGTTCGGTTGCGTGAAGTGGGTCTGAATGGTATCCATCTTGTGCCGCCAGAACTGCCCACCAACCACTTTATCGACATATTCGGTGGAATTGCGGAAACAATATGACGCGCAATGAACAGGAATTATGCCTTTTCCCGACGATACGTAATCCAGCAGCGCCTTTTCCTGTGGCTTCCCAATACTATCCCAGTTAGCGAAAATCAGTAACCCGTCATACTTGTTCAGGTTTTCTGAATTAAGGTCTTCCAGTTTATCCGTATAAGTAAAGTTAATCCCTTTATCACCCAGTGCGGCCATTATTTCGGGCACCCGTTCGATGGGCCGGTGATGGCCGTTGTCACCCAGAAACAGGATTTCGATTCGGCGGGGACTCGACTGACTGGATTTTGTCGATTCCTGCCGGATGGCGGTTTGTTTTGCTGATTGGCGGGCACACTGGGCAAGAATCACTATTACCCCGATTGCTGCGAGTATTTTTTTCATAGCGTATATTTTGGCCGACCAGAACGGGCGGTTCTACACATTAAAATCCGGCAACTTAATTAATATTCCACCTTGCAAAGCCGACTCGTGCGCCAGAATACCCACGCTTGTCCAATTGGCCGATTGAGCGGCATTTGGGAAAGGGTCGCGGTCGTCAATTATGGCCGATACAAATTCATGCACCATATGCGGGTGTGAACCGCCATGACCTCCTCCCTGTGTGAAAGACAGATGCTGCTGCTCATCGGCATCATACACCCCTTTGGTCGTAAATCCAGCAATTTCGGTTGGCAGTAGATGCCCATAATCAGGCACGGTTACTTTTTCGGGAATCTCCGGCTCCGGTTTTTTAGCCGTATGAATAACGGGAAGTTCATCTTCAATCAACTGCCACTCAAACGATTTTTTATCACCATACACCTCAAAACTTTCCCGGTATTGCCGGGCTACATCGAACAGCGACCGATAAACATACGCCGACAAATCACTGTCTTTGAACTTGATATGAGCCGACTCAACGGCAAACGGCGAGTTATGGATTTTTGCTAACTCCTCCCGAATCGTGCCCGACCCAAAGCAGGATACATAATCGGCTTCGAGTTTGAGCAAACCAGCCACCGGCCCAACGCAGTGTGTAGCGTAATGCATAGGCGGCAAACCAGGCCAGTAGTCGGGCCAGCCCTCCATATCCTGTTGGTGGCTCGCTTTTAGAAACTGGACTTTCCCTAATTCACCCGTTTCATATAACTCCTTGACAAACAGAAACTCACGGCTGTAAACCACGGTTTCCATCATCATATATTTCTTGCCCGATTCCTTACAGGCTTTCACAATTTCCAGACATTCCTCAACGGTTGTTGCCATCGGTACTGTACAAGCCACATGCTTTCCGGCCCGCAACGCTTTCAGGCTTTGCTCAGCATGATTAGGAATTGGAGAGTTAATATGCACAGCGTCAATAGCGGGATCAGCCAGCAATTCATCGTAATTACTGTAGCGCTTTTCAATGCCGTACGCATCACCAATTTCGTTCAGTTTTTCGACGTTGCGTTGGCAAATCGCATACATAGTGGCATTTGGATGCCGCTGATAAATCGGGATAAATTCGGCCCCAAATCCGAGGCCAACAATGGCGATATTGATTTTCATTGTAATACCAACCGTCCCGGTCAGCTATAAAGTTTATGATTTATGCTTCACTACCGATCGAGACGGTCGGCACTACATAGCTTTTTATAAACGCAAGTCCATCAACGGCCAGTCGTTCAGGTGATTCGAACATGGGCCGAAAAATATGCGTGGCAGCTGCCAGTTCGGGTGGATTCGGGCCAAACGCTTCAATAGCAATTGGGCCTCCATAGTTGATTTCCTCCAATACACTAAACACTTCATCGAAATTAATATGTCCCTGTCCTGGTGTAGAGCGGTCGTTTTCCGAAATCTGCACATGAATCAGATACGGTGCACATTTCCGTAAGGCATCGCCGATGTTTTTCTCCTCCATATTGGCGTGAAATGTATCGAAGGCGGCTCGGCAATTTGGATGGTTTACAGCTTCTACGTAACGCACTAAATCGTCGGCACAAGTCAGTAAATAGATTTCGAAACGATTGAGGTATTCTATTGCCAGCGTAACACCCTGGGTTTGGGCGTATTCTGCTACCTCACGCATCGCAGTCACCGACCAGTTCCATTCTTCAGGCGTTGCTGGCTTACCTGTAAATATCTTGAAACCGGCGTACAATGGACCCATTAGAATTCGAGCACCAGCCGCTGCGGCATAGGTAACAATTTGTTTGAGGTGAGTAACACCCGCCCGACGCACAGCCCCATCGGCACTGATTAAACTATATTCTGGACCGCAGATCGTGCAAGCCTGAACGCCCAACCCTAGCTCTCTAAGCTGTTGGCCAATGTACTTCCATTTGGCTAATTTTTCTGGGGTCACACTCGAATCATTGATTGGAATTTCGACAAAATCAAAGCCGCTTCTTTTCAGGAATGCAAGTGTGCCGGCCAAGTCTTCGTCCATTGACATTGTCCAGACGAACATATTCATTCCTACCTTATTCATATTCATTCCATAAAAAATTAAACAAATGTAATTAGTAGCTAATTTTGTAATTTAGCTTTTATTAGCGAATGCTAACTCTATTTTTACGCATATTGCAAATATTGTTCACTTTTGCGTTAAAAATCAGCAATTGAATGAAACAGCCTCTTCGAAAAGACCTTGAACCCGTAGCGGCTTCATTCATCGTAAAAAAATTGGAGGAGCCCCACTTCGACCCAAACTGGCACTTTCATCCGCACTACCAGCTGTTCCTGGTAGAAGAAGGTACTGGTACCCGTTTTATTGGTGATTCAATAAAACCCTTTGGCCCCGGCGATTTGGTTTTTCTGGGACCAAATCTACCTCACCTCTGGCGTAGTGATCAAGTGTATTTTAATCGGCAGTCGGACTGGAAGCTGTCGGGCCTGACAACACGCGGTATTGTGATTTACTTTACTGAAGATTTTTTGGGGAACGATTTCTTTGAAAAACAGGAGATGGCACCCTTACGGCAGTTACTTTATCAGGCTCGGCAGGGTCTCGAATGGACTGGCCACACCCGTAATCGTACAGAAACAGCCCTTCATGATCTCACAACTCAGTCGGTTGGTTTTGAGCGCGTCATCAGTCTGTTGACCTTATTGAATAATCTGTCCCGCGCCACCGACTATCGGTATTTGACCAGTCCGGGCTACACAAATACAGTTAAACCAGCTGAAACAGATCGCATGCAACTGGTGCACAATTATGTATTGGGTCACTTTCCCGATGATCTCAGCTTAGATACCATTGCCGATCTGGCGGGTATGACTTCACCAGCTTTCTGTCGATATTTCAAAGCGCGGGCCAACAAAACATTCTCCGAATTTGTCTCAGAGGTTCGTATTGGTCATGCGTGTAAACTGCTCATGCATGGAAAGCTAAATATTACGCAGATTAGTTTTGAGAGTGGTTTCAGAACCCTGTCGAACTTCAACCGGCAGTTTAAAGATATTACCGGACAGACGCCATCAGGTTACGTAAAAACCTATCGTCACTTGTAATAAAGCGGCCCACTCTCTTCCGAAAGTGGGCCGCTTTATTACGCAGAATTAAATTTAATACAAGGTAGTTGTCCCTACTGATTCACGAACAATGACCCCATTCTGGATGAACGAAAGTAAATCTTCATTCAGTCGATCTTTTTCGGTTACAAACAACCCGTGTGGCGCTCCGTCATATACTATATATTGAGCGTTTGGTAGCGCATCTGCGGTTCGTTCACCCGATGCTTCTATGGGCACCGTCTTATCAGAATCGCCATGAATAATTAAAGCTGGAACCTGAATTTGGGCTAAATCATCACGAAAATCAGTTTCCGAAAACGCCTTGGCACAGTCAAGTGTAGCTTTGTGAGAAGCCACATAAGCGCGGGCAAAATCACCATCTAGGTGGGCCTGACTAACGGGCTGGCTAAGGAGACTGACACCATAAAACTGCTTACCAAATGTTTGCAGAAAAGCAGCTCTATCTTTCTGGATATTTTCAGCTATCTCGTCAAAAACATCCTTGTCAACTCCGTCTGGATTATTATCAGTTTTAAGCAAATAAGGCGTTACAGCACTAACAAAGGCTACTTTTGCCACCCGTGCTCCGCCATGACGACTCATATAACGAGCTACTTCGCCACCGCCCATCGAAAACCCAATCAGGGTTACATTTTGAAGATTCAATTCATCGAGAACCGCTTTCAAATCGTCGGCCAGAGTATCATAATCATAGCCATCCCATGTTTGGGTTGACTTACCAAATCCCCGTCGGTCGTAGGCTACAACCCGAAGACCATGACTAGGCAATTCAGCCAATTGATAATCCCACATGGAGCTACTTAGCGGCCAGCCATGAATCAGTACGACAGGATTGCCTGTACCCAAATCCTGATAAAAAAGTTTAATGTCGTTACCAGAGGCATCTGTGCCTGCTTTAATATAGCTCATAACGTCTTTTGTTTCGTTGAGTAATTTACTTCGCTAACAGAACTATTGGTACGTAAAATGGTTTGGAATGGATTTGTGATTTAGTAGTTTTTTATGATTTACCTATTACTAAACCATGAAATAAGCCGTATTATTTGGGTTGACGAATAAACCCAAGCGACTGAATCATTGGCTATTGGGTTATTATTTTCTCTGCAGGAAGTGGATGAACAAATGCGGGTCACCGAGATCACGAGTGTACAGACTACATCAATACACCCTGAAATACCTCGTCTAATCGTGACACAGGCTTGATACTGATTTTGTAATTTTTCGTGTCCAGCCCCTTCAAATTGTATTTGGAAATAAACATTTGTTTGAAACCTAGTTTTTCAGCTTCGGCAATGCGTGACTCAATCCGACTTACGGCTCGTACCTCGCCCCCTAACCCAACCTCGGCGGCAAATGCGATCGATGGCGAAATGGCAATGTCTTCGTAACTCGACACGATAGCCGCACAAACGGCTAAATCGATAGCTGGATCCTCAACACGCAAGCCACCGGCAATATTCAGAAATACATCTTGCTGACCAAGCCGGAAACCGCCACGTTTTTCCAGAACGGCGAGCAACATATTCAGTCGTTTGGCATCGAATCCGGTACTACTGCGTTGTGGAGTACCATAATTTGCAACGGTTACCAATGCCTGTGTTTCAATCATTAGCGGACGGTTACCTTCCAGCATTGAACCAATAGTGACACCGCTCAGGGCTTCGTCGCGCTGCGAAATCAAGATTTCGGACGGGTTTGTTACCTGCCGAAGCCCGGTGCCGAGCATTTCATAAATACCTAGTTCATCGGTGCTACCGAACCGATTTTTGGTCGTTCGCAGAATCCGGTAAGTAGTATGACGGTCACCTTCAAAGGTCAGTACCGTGTCTACCATGTGCTCCAGAACTTTCGGCCCTGCCAAGGAACCTTCCTTCGTGATATGACCAATCATGAACACAGGTACGCCACTTTCTTTCGCATACTTCATGAATTCAGCCGCACATTCACGCACCTGAGAAACACTCCCTGCTCCCGACTCCACCAACGACGATTGCATGGTCTGGATAGAGTCGATAATCAGAATTTCCGGCTCAAAATGCTCGACCACCCGAAAAATATTCTGCGTAGCGGTTTCGGTCATAACGTGGCAATCGCTGGTAGGCGCATCTAAGCGTTCGGCCCGCATTTTAATCTGCTGTTCACTTTCTTCTCCCGATACGTATAACACACGCATCCCGGCCAGACTAAGGGCAATCTGTAGCAATAGCGTAGATTTACCTATGCCTGGCTCTCCACCTATCAACACCAATGACCCCGGAACGATACCTCCTCCAAGCACCCGGTTTAGTTCGCCATCGGTGGTGGGAATACGGGGCTGTTCTTCATAATTAATAGCGTGGAGCGCCTTTGGCTTGGCGGCTACTTTTAGCCCTCCCGGCCCGGCTGATGGAGCGCGCCAACCGCCTTTCTCCGGTTCATCTTTCTGAACGACTTCTTCTACAATTGTATTCCACTCCCCACAAGCGGGACAGCGGCCTAGCCACTTAGCCGTTTGGTTACCGCAACTTTGACAAAAAAAGGTAGTCTTTAACTTGGCCATTCGGTGGTTGATAAAATAACAGCGAACAGACCGCATAGGCGGTCCTTACTATATAATGAAGCTATCTGAGAATGCCGGTCTTAACTGGGATTCTCAGGCTATACAAGCCCTAATTTTCAAAAAATTTCTAACCAAACCTGGGGAGCGATTAAACCCTACGTAAAGCAGTCAATCCAAACAACAAAATAGGTTTAACTGCTCATTTTACGCTATAAGTTCTATTTGAGTGTCACCCACGCGGTCCACTTATAGAACGCCGTTCACTCAAAATAAGTTGATATTTAGTACCGTATCAGCTCGATTTACGTTTAACAACCATTATATTATTCATATAACCAATTATGCAAAAAATCCTGTTTTTCGCTTCACTCGTTATCCTGCCCACTCTGTCATTTGCTCAGGGAGGATTTCAAATCGGTATTAAGGGGGGGGTTAATCTGTCAAAACTCAGTTTTGGTAATTTTGTCGCGACGGGAACCAACGCTAATGGCTCGCCGACAGTGAGCGTTAACGGCCAAACATTCCGAAATAATCTGAGTGACAGTTTTAACAGCAAAACGGGTACATCATTCGGTATTTATACACGCTTCGGAAAGAACCTGTTTATCCAGCCCGAACTACTTTATTCGACCCGGGCTGGTCAATTCGGTGTTATTCGTAATGGGCAGACGGAGACAGTTACGGTTACAACAACTAGTTTCGATGTGCCTATCTTACTAGGTATTAAAGGTGGTCCGATTCGGGTAATGGCCGGTCCAGTCGTTTCATTCCGAATTGACGATAACCAGAAGTTAGGTCAAGCCTTAAGCCAATATACCAGCGGTACGCTTAACGATGCCTGGGCAAAAGCCTATTACGGTTATCAGGTTGGTGGCGGATTAGATCTTGGTTCGTTTGGCCTTGATGTTCGTTACGAAGGTAACATCTCCGATATAGCTCAAATCGAGGATAGTGGAGCCAAATTCAGCCAACGTATGAAGTCATGGCAAATTACACTGGCCTATCGTCTATTTTAATTGAAGAAAACAGCAGAAGGGGAAAGGCATTAGATGCCTTTCCCCTTCTGCTGTTAAAAGGATTGTGATGGGTTCATATCAAAGATTTAGGCTCCAGTTTTCTCAACCATTAATTTAACAACCGCAGCCAGTACTGAGCGAGCTGCTGCGTAATATCTTTCATACGACGACGGGAGATAGCGACCTCGCGCCCATCAGCCATCCGTACCTGACGTTCGCGATTAAAAATACCCCGCTGAACGTAAGCCAGATTAACAATATACGATTTATGAATACGCAGGAACATTGATCCATCCAGCATTTTTTCAAATTCTTTAAGCGTTTTCGACATCAAGTAGCGTTTGCGGTCTCTGGTGTGCAAAAACGTATAATTACCTTCACCTTGCAGACACAATATATCATCAACCGAAATGAAAATTGTTCGATTTAGATAAGGTAACGCAATACGCTGTGAACCACGCTGATAAGAAGAGGGAAATTGAGGAACAACGGCAAGTGGCTGTGTAGAAGAGAAAACGGAAGCTTCCATGGTAGAGAATAGTTTTAGTTCAGTGTGTCAACATTGCTGACTGATAAAACAAAACTACTTTATAGCCTCTGGTTCAAAAAAAGATAGCTTGATTGACAAGGGCCAACAATAAAGTCAACCAGTTGCAAATCAAGCTATTAGAGCCTTAATCGCTCTATCGTTTGGGTGAATGTACTCAACTTACTGCGTAAAACTACGCAGTGGCAGCCTGTGTATATTTGCTACCTATTTTAAAAAAAACACTACTCTTTTTCTTAGCTAAGCGCTACTGGTTGAAAATCACGAATACGGTCGATGAACATTTGTGCTCGCCGACGTGATATTTTAACCTGCTGACCATCGATTAATTCAAGCTCACCTTCTTTTTTGATAAAAAACTTACGCACAAAACCAAGATTGACAATACATGACTTGTGTACTCGAACAAAAGCCTGACCATCGAGTAATATTTCATATTCTTTTAGCGTACGGGACACCAACATTTTTGTCCCATCTTTCAAAAAGAAATTAGTATAATTACCACAGCCTTCTAATCGTACGATTTCATCGACAGAAACTGTGCGTTTACGATCATAAAACGGAATGAGAAGCTTCTGCAAACAGGTAGAGTCGGCAATTTTTTCTACACTATTGTGGAAAGGAATGGACATAGTTTCCAGAAGAGAGTCGTTAGCGAATGCGTTCATAGTCGGTTTATGAGATAACTGTGTATTGACACTTATGGACTGACGTTCAGATATTTAGTATACCATTTCCCTTGCAGGAACTACTCTCTATACTGTCTGTCCTATTGAGTACATTTACAAGAATCAGACCTAGTTGATGAAACACATACAAATAACTTATATAGGCTACATAACTACTTAAAATCCAGAGGCACGTTACCGTTTAATCAATAAATGAAAATTGATGGTTTCCACTTCTTTGGCTCAGTACCTAACAATAAGTGGGTAATAGAAACCCCAATCACTATACTCCCAGCTTTAACAGGGCCCCATGCTCTCCCCAGTTTTACGTACCTTTGTCTAAGCAAGCAGTGAAACCCATAGCGTATGCTGGATAAAGTAAAAGACATACACCAGGAGATTAAAGAGTATTATCTTAACTCACCGGAGCAACTAGAACAGTTTCGGCTACGATTCATTAGCCGTAAAGGTGTTATTACGGAGTTATTTGAAGGTCTAAAAAGTGTTCCGCAGGCCGACCGGCGAGCTGTTGGACAAGAGTTAAATGGCTTGAAGAACTTCGCTCAAGAGCGATTTGAGACCCTTAGTCAACTACTGGAGGAGCAGCGGACAGCAGATAGTAGCGCGCCTTCCGTTGATCTTACATTGCCGTCAATACCGAATTTAACTGGCACACAGCACCCACTAAGTCTGGTTCGCCAGCGTATTATTCAGATTTTCGAACGAATTGGTTTCAACGTTGCCGATGGCCCTGAAATCGAATCGGATTGGTATAATTTTGGTGCCCTGAATTTTCCCGATAATCACCCGGCCCGCGATATGCAGGACACGTTTTTTGTTGAGAAAGCGACCGATGGTGCCCCGTCTGATATGCTGCTGCGAACGCACACGTCAAACGTGCAAATTCGGCTAATGGAGCATCAACGTCCGCCCATTCGGTCAATTATGCCCGGTCGGGTTTATCGTAATGAAACCATTTCAGCGCGGGCGCACTGCATGTTCCATCAGGTTGAGGGTATCTATATCGACCGTAATGTTGGGTTTAAAGACCTGAAAGACACACTCTACCATTTTGTAAAAGAGATGTTTGAACCAGGAACGCAGATTCGTTTCCGGCCTTCTTACTTCCCATTTACAGAGCCAAGCGCGGAGATTGATATTTCGTGTCAGATTTGTGGTGGCAAAGGATGCAACATCTGCAAACATTCGGGTTGGGTCGAAATAGCCGGTTCGGGCATGGTTGATCCACAGGTTATTGCCAATTGCGGCATCGACCCGGAGGAGTACACAGGTTTTGCCTTTGGAATGGGTATTGAGCGCATCACGCAATTGAAATATGTTGTCAATGACCTGCGGCTCTATACCGAAAATGATGTGCGTTTCCTGCGTCAGTTTGAAGGACTTTAATTTAATAAGTGATTGCGTGAATGGCAGGTAAAAATTGCGCCAGCTATTCACCGCACCAGTCATGTGCTCAATTACTTAGTCAACTTTATGAATCCCATTCGCCTTTCTGATTTAGCGTTTACGCTCGAAGCCGTTATAGATGAAGCCTTCGGACAGAAGGCCGTGTGGGTAATAGCCGAAACCAGCGATATAAAAAACTACCCTGACCGGGGGTATTGCTTTTTAACTTTAGTTGAACGGGAAGCCACCGGCTCATCGGCTGGCCGCGAAACGTTGGCTAAACTCGAAGCGGCTATCTGGCGTAAGAACTACCATGCCATCGGCGACTTTGAGCGGGCGACGGGTGTAGCTTTCGCTCGCAATATTCAATTATTATTGCTTGTATCAGTAGGGTTTAGCCCTGTATATGGGCTGCGGCTGGAGATTTTAAAGATTGACCCATCGTATACCCTTGGAAATCTCGAACGTGAGCGGCAAACGGTACTCGATACCCTTGTTCAGAAACACCCGGATCTGGTTTGGCTCGAAGCCGGACAATATATTACGGCTAATCAACTCTTGCCCCGCCCAGCCGTCATTCAGCGGTTAGCCTTGATTACAGCTCCTAACTCGGATGGCTGGCGGGACTTTCGACATGAACTGACCCAAAACCCATTAGGCTATACGTTTGTAATCGACGAATATTTATCTCAGGTACAGGGACAGGGAGCCGAACGGGCCATTTGCAATCAGCTAGACCGTATCCGTGCCAGTGAAATTCCTTACGATGCCGTTGTCATTGTACGCGGGGGCGGCTCACAACTGGATTTTGGCTCATTCGACACGTATTTGATGGGCCAGACTGTTGCGGGATTTAACATCCCAATTCTGGCCGGTATTGGTCACGAACGGAATGTTAGCATTACCGACTTGCTTTGTCATCAGAGTGTAAAAACGCCTACCAAAGCGGCTGCATTTATAATTGACCACAACCGGCAGTTTGAAGAAAGCTGCCTCCACTTACGCGACCGTTTACGGGTCGTTGCTCAGGAGGCATTGCAAACGGCTCGTGAGCAATTGGATCGTGAAACGGAACGACTCCGGTTTGTCACGCAAATCTATTTCCGTGAATGCCATACCAACCTCGCCGAAAAGGCAGTTACCCTACGCCATCTTGACCCGTCAAATGTACTCCGGCGTGGTTATGCACTGCTGCTTCGTAATGGTCGAATATTAACACAAATTGCCGATATCCAACCTAATGAAACGCTTCAGGTGCAAATGCGCGATGGCACACGTACAGTTACCAGTAATGGTTGAACAGGCACACAAATCTCGACTACTCATGCCGAGAAAGTGACTACCAACTGATAACTGTTGACCAATAACTGAAACTATGACTTATCAGGATGCTTATGACCGACTCACTACGTTGGTCGATGAAATTGAAAACGAAAAGGTTCCTCTTGATGAGTTACCTGGAAAAATTCGGTTAGCTACCGAGTTAATTGCCTTCTGTCAGGGACGGCTACGAGCCGTTGAGACGGAGTATCAAGAAGTTATCGAGCGTTTACCGAAGCGTTGACATCAGGAATTTATTAAGCTCATTATGAGCAACCTTTGCTAAACCTTCCCTAATTTTAACCCCGGGGCATTTTGTCCCAAGGTGCTCAGTGTCGTTTTAGGTTGTGAGGTAACTAATAGCACCATTTTTTGCCTGATTGAGTCATTATTATATGAATTTATTTGCCACTCTAACTAGTGTTTTGAGTTCGGAAATTTTGTCGCGTATAGCCACTTATATTGACGAACCAATCGAAAAAACAGGCAAAGCCGTTGATGGCCTTGTGTATACAATTGTTGGGGGCCTGATGAAACGCACAACGAGTGAAATTGGCGTCAATCAGTTGTACAACCATATCCAGAAAGGCCGTTACGACGGGGCAGCACTAGACAATCTGGGTACAGTTCTACGTGACCCCGCCCATACGAACACACTCATAACACAGGGCAACGATGTTATTAGCCACTTGCTGCCTGCCATGAAAAGCTCCATAGGCAGCATGATTTCTGGCTACGCCGGTATCCGTAATTCGTCGGCTATTTCGCTATTGGGCTTAACCACAACCATTGTCCTTCAGGTACTTGGAAAACAGGTGAAAGAGCAGAAATTAGACGCTGATGGATTGGCCTCTACGCTGTTTGCCGAACGCGAAGCATTTGTCAATATCGTACCGGGGGAGTTTATGCCTCAGTTGGTTGAGAAAGTTGGCCTTCAGCAAATTGTGTCTGGACTGGCAGCACCCGCCCGACGCACAGCCGTTGAGCCTGCTGGTCGGTCGGTAACAACGGCTACACGTCCGGCGGTTAATTATGATCTTGCCGATGATTCTGATAGCGATAATGGCGCCCTGACAAAATGGGGCGTTGGGGCTTTAATAGCTGTGGCTCTTGCTTTTGGAGGCTATTATCTTTATCAGAATACCCAAAAATACTCAAACGGGCAGGAAGAAGTGACTGACGTGACAAGCACGACAAACGACACCCTTCAGGCTGATACCGTTACCCGATCATTGGAAGTACCGAGAGAGCAAGCGGTCAAAACTGTACCAAAATCAACATCAGTCTCGACGGTGGCCAGTACAACCGGTCTTGCTACAGCCGCTACGTCGAGTAACCTGACGCTTCAAATGACCCCTTATCTGGGCAATGCCGCTTTACCTAAAGGACGAGTATTTCCGCTGACCGGTATAGCTTTTCAGCCCGGATCACTTTCAATGACGCCCAGTTCACAGGCGATTATCAGCGAATTAACTACTATCTTAAAGACCTATCCCCGCTTGCAAGTGATGCTCGTAGGCTACGCTAATGATGCCCAGGGTGGTTTTACGAACAAAAGCCTGTCGTTTAAGCGAGTGAATCAAATTAAACAACAGCTTATGTCGTCTGGAATTAATTTTCTGCGAATTGATGCTGTCGGACGGGGTACTGGCGTTGCTAGAAATGATACATCTGGCATTGCAAAACCAACGCTGCGAAAAATTGACATCAAAGTAGTTGTGAAGTAGTGGCAGCCCAACGTCAACCAACAAAAACGCCTTCTCAATGAATTGGGAAGGCGTTTTTGTTATGCCTGCTTTCCAGGGAATTTTGTAAATACTTTAGCGACAGCTTCATTTATCTGTTCAGGCGTAACACCTTTTTTACCCAACACACTCGATATAGCGACATCCCAAAGTAGGTTCTCTTTCAGGGCATCAACAACATGTAAACTAAGCGTACCTTCTTCGTACGTACCAACCGGTACCTCCTGACTTTGCCAATGGTACCGATACTGCCCTATATAACGAGGAGCTTCATAAATTGTCGTCTGGCGGGTCTGCGTTTTCTCATTCACAACGGCGCCAATATTCACCAGCAAATCCGGCTTTCCAGCCATGCGGCTATCGTCCGTTTGCTGATACCCGCGCTTCGTTAGTTCGGTAGCTACGGCCCGCTTCACCTGCTCCATTGTGGTCCGGTAGCCAATGCTTCCGGGAGCGGTATCGATACGGCTCGTATCAACAAATGCAAACGTTCGGTATGTAGTCCAGACTGCAGAATTATCCCGCTCATTCCGCACAATCCGGTAGGAGGAACAGCCTGCTGCTACGCCAACGAGCAGAGTTAAGAGACTTACGATCGATTTCATAACAACTTAGTTTGCGATTACACAACATGATATATACTCATTTTGTCTTGAAAAATGAGACTTCGGACCGCTTTCAAACGCCCGACAATCAAAACAACTTTCGCTGGTTGCAGTTGCATAGGAGTAATGTGTACTCACTAATCATCTATATAGTATGAATACAGAAACAGGAAAAACTGCCCTTATTACCGGTGCCTCTAGCGGTATTGGTCAGGAACTCGCCAAACTCTTCGCGCAGGATGGCTATAATTTAGTCTTGGTAGGCCGCAGCGATGATAAACTGGACCGGCTTGCCGATGTATTTAAGAGTAATTACGGTACTCAGCAAATTACGGTCATCAGCAAAAATTTATCCGAAGAAGATGCCGCACAGGATGTTTACAACCAGATTAAGGCAAAAGGCATCACGATTAATGTGCTGGTAAACGATGCTGGCGTTGGTCTGTACGGCTTGTTTGCCACTGACACTGACTGGGAGCGCGAAAAGGCGATGATTCATCTCAATGTGCTGGCGTTGACTCAAATGACTAAGTTGTTTTTGTACGATATGCTGGCGCGGAACGAGGGGAAAATCCTAAATCTGGCGTCGTTACTATCGATTACGCCAACGCCATTGATGGCCGTTTATGCAGGCACAAAAGCTTACGTATATAATTTTACGCAGTCGCTTGTCAATGAGTTGAAAGACACGAACGTGACTATTACGGCCCTGTTGCCCAACGCCACCGATACCGATTTCTTCAATAAAGCGAATGCGGAGAATACCAAAATAACCGACGAATTACAGGATCCGGTCATGGTGGCTCAGGCAGGATACGATGCATTAATGTCGGGTAAGTCTAAAGCCATTCCTGGAGGGCTGAAAAATAAGTCTTACGAAGTGATGGCTTATTTGGCACCGCAGGAAACGTTAGCGTCTCTGATGCGCGAAAAAATGTCGCAAAAACCTGAGCCAGAACCGGAAAAAGAAGCATCTGTATCAGTAGCCTGGGGAATCGGTTTTGGTATCGCCGTAATTGCGGGTATTGCC
Source organism: Spirosoma flavum (assembly GCF_042686045.1). Lineage (NCBI taxonomy): Bacteria > Pseudomonadati > Bacteroidota > Cytophagia > Cytophagales > Cytophagaceae > Spirosoma > Spirosoma flavum. Next base: position 1,153,518 of record NZ_JBHUOM010000001.1, on the reverse strand, counting down.
CTGACAATTGGCTACAAAAATACTAGTGATTTTCAAAAAGCCCGCTATCGCTATAAAGCAAAATCAGCAGGCAATGCGCTATCGAACACCTTGTCATCTGTTCTTGATACGGTGGTTAATGGCGTTGTTGATGCCTACCAGAATACAAAGGAGAAAGCCGAAAAACTGGCCACTAAGGGAGTCGACATAGAGGAAGACGTAGTTGCCTGAACTTGATTGGAGAACCAAGAGACTTCAACGATGACAACGTTTAAAGCTTCGTCATCGTTGAAGTCTGCATTGCTAAATTACTTACAGCAGAGTTAGCCATTAGCCTCAATTCATTATGAAAAACTCATCGTTTTGGCGTATTGCCACGGCGGTCCTTGCCATTGGTAGTATTATTTACACGAGTGCATCCAGTAGTCGGTCACGACAACAAAGCAAACAGAGGAGGGAAGCCGGTCAGAGTGGGGAAGAATATGAGTATGACGTACCGGTCGAATACCAGGACGTATTCGAGAAAAACATGATCGTGCCGGCAGGTTGGGCGTTTGGTGTGGTATGGTCTACTGTTTATTCTGGCCTGGCTGCGTTGATGGTTCATCAGGCACTGCCCTCACAGGAGAATAACCCACGCTACGAGAAGGCTTTACCCTGGTGGTGGACGAGTTGGACACTTAATGCTATTTTTGGCCGATTTTTCTCCGAAAATGACCCCCGAAGTATAGTCATCTCTGATCTCACCACAAAGTTTAATCTGCCAGCAGCACTAGCCCTGCACCAGAGTTTGGAAATTGGTAAAACAGATGTCCCTTCGCCCGAGAAGTATCTCCGTATTCCTGTAAGTCTGTATGCGGGTTGGCTCACAACCGCGACCGTTGTTGGTACGCCAAATACCTTGCTAACCTTAAATTTTTGGGAACCTGATGAGGAACGCGATCAACCTGTATCAGCGGGCATTCTGAGTGCTACAGCCGGGGCGGGTTATCTAATTGCCCAGCAACTCAATGACCCCTGGTACATGCTTCCGTTTGTAGCCGGTTTCGGCGGTATTGCTACCCGACAGTGGCATAAGGAACCAATAGTTGGGTGGACAGCGGCTACTTTGGCTGCCGCTTATGTAGGTTTACTAGCTTACTGGCTTCCTAAAGGCAAATTTCACGAGTACGAACAACGAGTCATTTACGATACCGAAGCCGAAGTATTGGCAGGCCCTGTCGAAACATGGGAACCGCATCAGGCTGAGATTGCCCGCGAACGGATGAAACCAATAGAAGCTGAAGGTTTAGATTGAAAGAAAAGCCACCTTGTGAAGGGTGGCTTTTCTTTTGGGAAAACATAGCGCTCAGAAAAAACGGGGTTTGGCCTTATTACAACCTATCAAGAGAAATAGCCTTTTACCAATCATCCTGCGCCCCTCCGGTATACCTATACCCCCTCCGGTATACCTATACTAAGAAGAATACAGGCTGTAATTCCCTGTTAACGAGCCACCCCGAAGAGGTTACGTATAATCTATTGACTTGTGTCCATTAACAAAGCTGCTTACCTGTTTTGTACGGGCCGTATACCCTTTCTCAACGACATTTTGGCGGAAAAAGAGTAGGAAACTGTTCAATTTCCGCCAAAATGTCCGTAAAAATAGCTCGGCCCGTGATTTGCACGTAGATAGTTATACAGTAAAACCACCTAATCTCAACCGTCATGGATTTTAAGAATTACACCGTAAAAGCTCAGGAGGTAGTTCAGAAAGCCTCAGAAATCGCGCTTGGTAATGGACAGCAAGCAATAGAGACGGGGCATTTGCTCCAGGCAATTCTATCGGAAGATGAAAACGTAGTTGGTTTTCTTGCCAAAAAAGAGAACGTCAATTTGCGAAATACGAATAGCGTATTGCAGGCTATTCTGACTACTTATCCCAAAGTTACGGGAGGAAATAGCAACGTATATTTGAGCAACGATACGGCCGCTGCCCTAGCTAAAGCCAGCAGCTACACAAAAGAATTCGGCGACGAATTTGTAAGCGTCGAATTAATGTTACTGGGCCTGATGGGCGGCAAAGACCAAATTGCAACGTTATTGAAAGACGCCGGCTTCAGTGAAAAACAGACAAAAGCGGCCATCAACGAACTTAGAAAAGGAAACTCGGTGAAAGATCAAAACGCAGAAGCAAAATATCAGTCCTTGGAACGTTTCAGCGTTAACCTGAACGAACGCGCCCGCACCGGCAAGATCGACCCAGTAATTGGCCGAGATGAAGAAATTCGGCGGGTATTGCAAATTCTGAGCCGTCGTACCAAAAATAATCCAATTCTGCTCGGTGAACCGGGTGTTGGTAAGACCGCTATTGTTGAGGGACTTGCCCAACGTATTGTATCGGGTGACGTTCCCGAAAATCTAAAGACAAAGACCATTGTCTCGCTTGATATGGGCCTGCTAATTGCGGGTGCCAAATACAAAGGCGAGTTTGAGGAGCGGTTGAAAGCTGTCATTAAAGAAGTAACCGACTCCGACGGCCAGATTATTCTGTTTATCGACGAAATTCACACGCTTGTGGGCGCGGGGGCTGGAGGTGAAGGCGCAATGGATGCCGCCAACCTATTAAAACCAGCTTTGTCGCGTGGCGAACTCCATACAATTGGGGCAACTACGCTGAAAGAATACCAAAAATATATTGAGAAGGACAAAGCTCTCGAACGCCGTTTTCAGGCCGTTGTAGTGGATGAGCCAGATATGCCCGACGCCATTTCTATTTTACGCGGCATCAAGGAAAAGTACGAACTCCACCACGGCGTTCGCATTAAAGATGACGCAGTAATTGCCGCCGTTGAACTTTCGACACGCTACATTACCGACCGTTTTCTGCCCGACAAGGCCATTGACCTTATGGACGAAGCGGCTGCCAAGCTGCGGCTGGAAATGGATTCTGTACCCGAAGAACTCGATGAGCTAAACCGGCGTATTATGCAGTTGGAAATTGAGCGGGAAGCTATCCGGCGTGAGAACGACAAGGAAAAGGAAACAGCGCTGAGCAGGCAAATTGCTGATTTGAGTGAGCAGCGTAACGAGTTAAAAGCCCGTTGGGAAACGGAGAAAGCGTCGGTTAATGAAGGCCGGACTCTGAAGGAACAAATAGACCAGTTGCGTTTTGAAGCCGAACAAGCCGAACGCTCAGGTGATTATGGTAAAGTAGCCGAAATTCGCTACGGGCGCATTCCTGAAATCGAAGCGCAGATCAACGAACTTACCAAAGAAGGGGCAGACAACGGTTCGTCGGACCGGATGATGCAGGAAGAAGTTACCGCCGAGGACATCGCCGAAGTGGTAGCTAAGTGGACCGGCATTCCAATTTCAAAAATGCTGCAAAGCGACCGCGAGAAACTGCTCAACTTAGAGAAGGAACTCGGTAAGCGCGTAGCCGGGCAAGCTGAAGCCATTGAAGTAGTGGCAGACGCTGTTCGCCGGAGTCGGGCCGGTATGCAGGACCCTAAACGGCCAATTGGTTCGTTTATATTCCTCGGCACCACGGGTGTTGGTAAAACAGAAGTAGCCCGGACACTGGCCGAATACCTGTTCAACGACGAGAACGCCATGATCCGCATTGACATGTCCGAGTATCAGGAACGTCATGCCGTTAGCCGGTTAATTGGCGCCCCTCCGGGATATGTGGGTTACGACGAAGGTGGTCAATTGACCGAAGCTGTGCGTCGGAAACCGTACTCGGTGGTGTTGCTTGACGAAATTGAAAAAGCACACCCCGACGTTTGGAACATTCTGTTGCAAGTGCTTGATGAAGGCCGTCTGACCGATAACAAAGGCCGCGTAGCGAACTTCAAGAACACGATTATTATCATGACCTCGAACATCGGTAGCCATCTGATTCAGGAGAAATTTGCTGAAGACGAAGGCTGGAATCACTCGCTGGTGCTGGAAGAAGCGAAGTCGGCTGTGATGGAATTGCTTCGGCAGACCATCCGACCAGAGTTCCTAAACCGGATTGACGAGATTGTGATGTTTGAGCCGCTGACACAAGCCAACATTCGCAAGATTGTAGACATTCAGTTTCGCCAAATCAAGCAGCGCCTGTCAGAAAACGGTATTCAACTTGATGCCACCGACGAGGCATTGACCAAACTAGGCGAAGAAGGTTTCGATCCGCAGTTTGGTGCCCGTCCGCTAAAGCGTGTATTGCAGCGCCGGGTGCTCAATGAACTCTCGAAAGGTATCCTGTCGGGCGAAGTCAAAAAAGACTCCGTCGTGCTGATGGAGTTGAACAACAATGGCGAAATCGCCTTCACAAATTTAGACGCGAACGCAGAGATTGACCGTGCCACCGGGCGGTAACAAGTTATAGATTTCGAAAAGCCCGGCTGCTGCAAAGTAACCGGGCTTTTTATATTTACTTTCGATCAGTTCTACGAATTAGCGGACTTGCTCAACAAGTTATAACGTACCAATTTCCTCCCAAATTTGCCTGACAACAAATCGTTTGGCATTTTTGCCTTTGTCAGGGTTTATACCCCTCATAGCCCAACTTCCCCATGAACCAGCAATCACGAAGAAATTTTGTTAAAAATAGCGTTGCAGCCGGGTTAAGCGCGGGGTTGCCAATCGCCGAATTAGCCCCTAAAGAAATGTTTGTCCATCACGTACTCTTCTACTTGAAAAACACAGGCAGTGAGCCCGATAAAGCTAAATTACTGGAAGGCTTAAATAAACTAGCCAAATGTCCCACTATCAAAATGGTACACATCGGCACCCCCGCATCCACAACCCGCAGTGTAATTGAGCGGGCTTATACTTTTTCGTGGCTGTGCTTCTTTGATAGTCCAGAAGATGAAGAAAGCTATCAGAAACACCCCATACACGATGATTTTCGGAACAATTATTCCTCATTATGGGAAAAAGTGGTCATCTACGACGCTATCGGTCCAAAGCGATAAAAGTGTACCCCAACCTTCTGAAGTAGAAAAAGTATACTTCAGAAGGTTGGAGATACAAGGCAGATAATTAGTTGCTTTCGTTTATAGCGTTCGCTAATTGGCAGCACCAGACATCGGTCCGGCAGTTACAGCGACTGGTGACGCTATTTTTGGGGTGTTTCCGCGTGTAAAGGAAATAATAGCCCCTGTAAACACTAGCCCCGCCATAGTCAGGTAAGCATAGTGCATCCCCAGAAGTTGAGCGGCTGTTGATTCGGGCGTTACGTCATGAGCCAGCGCGTATCGGTTGCGGGTACTGTACCAAACGGCAGCAGCCAGCGCGATACCGACCACAAATCCCAGATTGCGCATGAAGGCAATCATGCTACTGGCAATACCGCGTTGCGCCAGCGGAGCCGCATTAAGGGCACTACTACTGTTAGGTGATTGAAATAACCCAAAACCCAAACTGACGAGAGAACTTCGCCAGATGACTTCTTTCCAATCCCAACTGGTATCCAGAAAAGAAAAAGCGAAATAACCACAAGCGGTAATCAACAAGCCGATACTGGATAGCCAACGGGTACTGATTCTGCTGGAAAGGTAGCCGCCCAATGGCGCAATAATGCTGAGTGTTAGGGGTCCTGCTAACAACACCAGCCCGGCCCGTTCGGGGTTCAGACCCAGTAATTGCTGCAAAAAGAAGGGAATCACAAACAGGTTACCTCCAGAGGCAACGAACCCACAAAAAGCCGCCAGAATAGCCGCTGTAAACGGCTTAATACGGAACAAACTAAGTCGTAGCATTGGCTCACTGACCCGCATTTCCCAGAACAGAAACAGCAGCAGAAGAACTCCTCCTACTGAGAGCAGTCCAATAACGAGTGTATTATCCCACCCATAGCGTGGTTCAGGACCAAAATCCAACCCGGTTAGCAACGTAGTGACACCCAGCAAAAATAACCCGGCTCCTAGCAGATCGAAGCGTTGACCGGTAACTTTCGGACTTTCGGGCAAGATGGTCCATGCCCGCCAAATGGCAATCAAGCCAATGGGTACGTTCACAAAAAAAATACTCGACCAACCAAATTTACCCAGCAACAAACCACCGATAACCGGGCCCGCACTGGCACCTGCCGCCACAACAGATCCCATAAGGCCAAGTGCCTGTCCCCGCTCCTGAGGAGTAAAGGCATCGCTGATAATGGCCGGGCCAATGGCATAAATCATGGCAGCGCCTAAGCCTTGAAGCACCCGAAAACTTACCAGCGACCAAAGATTCCAGGCCAGTCCGCAAAGTAGAGATCCCAATACAAACACGCAGAAACCCGTAATGTAAAGCTGTCGTCGGCCAACCCAGTCCGACAATTTACCCATGATAAGCAGCGTGCTGGTCGTCGTTAGAAGGTAACACAGCACAATCCATTCGACACTATCACCAGCATTGAGTTCGCGCCGGATGGTAGGTAAAGCAATGTTGACAATACTGCTGTCGAGCGTGGACATGAACGTACCGAACATGATCGTGCCCAGAATGATCCATTTATTGGGAGAGGATGAGGCAACAGCAGAAACTGGGGGTATTGACACAGGCAAAACAGGTTAATTCTGGAATGTAACTGGCAAAACGGGCAGGTTGTTCGGGGCAGATAACGCTATAATTGATCATATAATAGCCGTTTGCTCATCAATTACTCATTGATTTCCTATCTTACTACGCTTATTAGCCAAGCAACTCAATCATACAACCTGATGCACACATCCCGACGAACTTTTTTACAAAAAACAACCCAAAACGGGCTGGCACTTCTCTCAACGGGTAGCCTGACCGCCAATAGCCTTGATCAATTAACAACCGATACGGACCAAACTGCAAAGCTGTCAGCAACCACATCATCGGCTAAACCAGACTACGTGGTTCGGTCATTGCCCGAAAACATGGTGTATGGCTATTATGGAGCCGATGTGCCGCCAGTAGCCAAAGTGAAAGACGGCGACGTAGTCGAAATTCAGACGGTCAATCCATCGGGGGTTAGCCGAACTAACCCGGAAGAGTTTTACACCAAGAACAACTTACCTATTGATCAGCATGCCAAAGAAGTCATCGCGATCATGAAAACCGTGAAGTCCGAACCGTCCGGTATTCGCGGGCATATGCTGACCGGTCCGATTTACATCGATGGAGCGCAACCCGGTGACAGCCTTGAGATTCGTATCCTCGACCTGACCTTTCCTGCTGGCTTTGGGGTCAATAGCGTATGGCCGGGCGGGGGCGGCATTCCTGATGCCGTTACTACCCGCGAGACGTTCGTTTATCGGTACGATGCGAAACGAAAAATGGCGTCCCTCAAAGAAGGCGTTGACATTCCGCTAAAGCCATTTATGGGCGTTATGGCGTTGTCGCCACCCGCTGACATGGGCCGTCAGAGTTCAATTCCCCCGAACTTTTTCGGGGGCAATCTGGACATTAGGCACCTGGTAAAAGGGACAACGCTGCACCTACCCGTATCTGTGCCGGGTGGGTTATTCACAACCGGCGATGGCCACGGAGCGCAAGGCAATGGCGAAGTTAGTGGCGTCGCCATCGAAACGGCCATTACCCTTACCGTGAAGTTTATCGTTCACAAAGGCAAAGCACTGAAACAACCACGAGCCGAAACGCCAACCCATTTTATTGCCGTTGGTCTAGACAAAGACTTGAGCAAGGCAATGAAAAATGCGCTGACAGAAGCATGTGCCTTTATAAAAGATGAGTTAGGTTTTACATTCAACGAAGCGTTATCAATCGCCAGCACAGCCGTCGATTTTGAAGTTAGTCAGGTAGTGGATCAGACATTGGGTGTTCATGCTATGATTCCCAAATCGATTTTTACGAAGAAAAAATTCGATTATTGGTCGTGAGATTACTGACCTAGTTACTCCTGAGTCCCTTAGAAGGGGATTTAGGAGTGGTTTGAAAATCCCACTTACTTAGCCGTTACCTGCACGACGTACGTTTGGACTGTTTTTCCACTTCCAGCCTGATTCAATGGTTTCGTAGAGAAAACAACGTTTGCTGTACCTATGGTAATTCCTTTTATTTGAAAAACCGTGGGACCCGTATTGTTGCGTTTAAGTGTGTCAACGGCCTGAGCAAGTTGCTGCCTGGATACTTCTACAACTTCCTGATTATCAGATGAACCAATCAACTCTGACATCCCATTCCCCCGATTAGATAAAGAGACTTCTTTAATTTCTCCAACAGCAACCCGCAACTTTTTCTGAGTGCCAGACCCAGGTTGGCTGCTTTTATTACAAGCAATCAGGTTGGCGATAAAGAATGCAAATAAAATAAGTTTTGCTGTTTGGATCAGCCAAGCGTAATAGATTGACGCTGATGAAATTGTAGGTGTCGTTAATATAGCCATACCGGTATAACTACCTGACTACATGAACGGTTTTCAAATCAATTTATCCCCGGTCTGTGAAGACACAGACCGGGGGATAGAGTAGCCCTTTTGCCGCTCTTGTCTCTGGTAGATTGCAAACTCCCGTGACCTGTGAGGACACAGACCGGCATAGGGGACGATATTATTACTTCGCCTTCCTATGATAAAACACAAAGCCGTTTTCTTCGCCCGTTTTCCGAACGTCGGGTAGCGAATCGAGCAGAGTTGGCTCCTCGCTGGCTTTACGGATAAACAACACATCTTTATCGATTCGGCCACGTAGCAACCACGCGTCATTATAATAATTAGGGTTTGTGACAGGCGGTTTCTGCGTGTAGAAATAAGGCCCGTAACTGTGGTATCCATAAGATTTTACATATACATCCTTTCCCTGCGCCCGCTCAAAAAATCGCATGGCCGCATCCTGCGAAATCCCTTCAATCCGTCCGATAAAGAACCAGAGCGTCAGTGTAATAAAGATGGCCATTCCGACGAAAAGAGTTAATGAAGCACGGGCTATTTCGCGCTGATTGAACCAGACAATGGCCAGAATCAGAATGGCTAACAGCCATATGCCGGGCAGTACTTCCCAACCCGTCCAATTAATTTTCGCGTCTAAATTACGTTGCGTAAACGCATCCTGATCAGCATACGATTTCACTAAATCCATATGATGAGCCAGGATAGGCAGACCAATAAGGGCGACTACATAAATGCCTCCAACCAGTATCAGCCCCGCCCGCAGCCAATTATTAAACTGAATTTTCCGCTCCTCTAATTGTAATAAAGTCAGGGCGGCAAAGTAGGTCAGCGGGAAGTAACACAGCGAGGAATAATGGACAATTTTCGATTGCACAATGCTAAACAGAATCAGCACAACCCAAAATAGAATCAGCATCCACCGCCGAAATTCGCGCTGGTAGTTTCGCTCGATGAACAGCGGCCCAAAAGACCGAATAGCGAAGATTGACGCCGGGAAACAGCCAACTAATAAAAGGATAATATGGTAACCGGGAAAACCAGCATGACCAGCATCAGGTGTGCTGAATAGCCGGAAGTTGTACGCCAGAAACTCGCGCATTAATGCCGGGCCATGCAGGTAAATATCGAGACCATACCAGACTAGTGAAACGAATGAAGCGGCCACCGAAAACGCCAGGAATTGTAGGGGCGTGATGAACCACCGGAAGCGACTCAGCATCCAGTAAACGAATAACACCAAACAGACAATGAGATAGGCAACAGGCCCTTTGGTCATAATGCCTAGTCCCAGCACAAATCCGCCTACAAGAAGATAAGTCCACTCATTTTTCGGCACAAGTAACAAACTGCTGAGTCGTTCGCGTTTCCAGGACGCAAAAATCAAGTTGACTAAACCGACGAAAATAAATAGATTAAAAAAGGGGTCAATGATGCCGGAGCGGAAATATAAATGGGGCGTTACAGAGCCCAGATAGGCCAGTGACCAAAGGAATCCGAAGCGGTGGCCGTGTAATTTCTGACCAAGGTTGTAGAGATAGACCAGCGTGATAATACCACAAATGGCGTTCGGCAATCGAGCCGCAAACTCGTTGATGCCGAAGAGGTGCATCATGATTGACTGAAACCAAAAAAACAGGGGTGGCTTTTCGTAAAACGGTTTAAAATCAATATGTACATGCAGATAATCGCCCAGCACCATCATCTCACGAGCACATTCAGCGAAATTGATCTCGTCCCAATCGAAAAGTCGGACACTACCCAGAAAGGGAATAAAGAATAAGGCCCCCAAACTGACCAGAACGAGCGAATAAAAAAGTTTTTGATTCATCAAGAAACGTAGTAACACCAAAAAATTCCTCTTTACCAATAAGAAAAGAAGCGCAAAAATAGCCGAAAAAAGATTGCCGGGATTGACGATATTCGCGCCGACAACTAGCGTAGGTTCGTTGTTTTCGGTAGGTAGACGCACCAACCGGAACGACGACCCACCGACAAATGTAAACCGAGTACCGTAAAATAGAAATCCTTTATGCTCGCCAATCATCGATTCACCGATTTACCGGCTTATACCCAACTGCAAGCCCATTACGATAATTTGAAAGATCGGCATCTGCGCGATCTATTCGCCGAAGACCCGGAGCGTTTCAACAAATTCACGCGCCGGTTTGACGACATTCTGCTCGACTTCTCCAAAAACCGCATCACCAACGAAACATTTGATTTACTGGAGCAACTCGCCGAACAGGCTAGTTTGGCGAGTGCCATTAGTAAAATGTTCTCGGGTGATAAAATCAACAGGACCGAAGATCGGGCAGTTCTGCATATTGCTCTGCGTAACCGCTCCAATACGCCAATTCTGGTTGATGGTCAGGATGTAATGCCCGACGTAAACGAGGTATTGACGCACATGAAATCGTTTACGGAGCGCATCCGGTCGGGCGAATGGAAAGGCTACACCGGCGAAGCCATTACCGACGTGGTGAACATTGGCATTGGCGGTTCGGATCTTGGCCCGGTTATGGTGACAGAAGCCCTGAAAGCGTATGCTGACGACAAAAAACTGCGCGTACACTTCGTCTCGAACGTCGATGGGGTGCATATCTACGAAACATTGCAGACTGTTCGCCCCGAGACGACTCTGTTTCTGATTGCCTCCAAGACCTTTACCACGCAGGAAACCATGACCAATGCGCAAACCGCCCGGCAATGGTTTTTGGACACGGCCAAAGACGAAGCAGCTATTGCCAAACATTTTGCGGCCCTCTCGACAAATAAGAAAGATGTTGAGAAATTTGGCATCGACCCCGAAAATATGTTTGGTTTCTGGGATTGGGTTGGCGGTCGATATTCGCTCTGGTCGGCCATTGGTCTCTCGATTGCCTTGTACGTTGGCTTCGACAAATTCGAGGAATTGTTAGACGGTGCCCATGCTATGGACGAGCACTTCCGCGACACACCTTTTGACCAGAACCTGCCGGTAATTCTGGCATTAGTGGGCATTTGGTATAACAACTTTTTTGGGGCGCAAACGGAAGCTATTCTCCCTTATGACCAATACATGCACCGATTTGCGGCTTATTTTCAGCAAGGTGATATGGAAAGCAATGGTAAATCGGTTGACCGTGCTGGCCATCCAATCGATTACCAGACCGGACCTATTATCTGGGGCGAACCCGGCACCAATGGGCAGCATGCCTTTTATCAACTCATTCATCAGGGAACGAAGCTAATTCCCTGCGATTTTCTGGCTCCGGCCATCAGTCAACGGCCCATTGGCGAGCACCACAAAATTTTAATGGCCAATTATTTTGCCCAGACAGAAGCCTTGATGAATGGCAAAACGGAGATCGAAGCGGCTGGTGAATTACGCAAATCAGGCAAGAGCGAAGCTGAGACTCAGTTTCTGACGCCGTTCAAAATGTTTCCGGGTAACCGGCCAACGAATTCCATTCTATTTAGAAAATTAACCCCCCGAACACTCGGCAGCCTCATTGCCATGTATGAACACAAAATATTCGTTCAGGGTGTAATTTGGGACATTTTCAGCTTCGACCAGTGGGGCGTTGAACTGGGTAAACAATTAGCCAGCCGCATCTTACCCGAGTTACAGGACAACGCGCCGGTTACTACTCATGACAGTTCGACAAACGGGCTGATGAACGCTTTTAAAGCCATACGAAGCGAGTAGAATAACTCGTTAATTGATTGCACATTTCGGGTCATCCGGCAAATTAAATTTTTCTAAAAGTTGAAATAGTTCAAAACATTGCTCGCGGGTGGCCTGTTAATGGGGTGTAATTTCGATTACACCCTTTTTTTGTACAACATCAGTGATTTTAAACAAAACGTTATGAAACGTCAATTCTCACTTCTGGCTATTTGCCTTTATGGTGTCGGCATTGCAAATGCACAGACCACAGCAAACACTTACTCAACGACCGGTTCAACGGCGAATTCCTCGTACACGTCGCCCACGACAACCGACAGTACAAACTCGATGAACAGCACATCGCCATCGAGTACAATGTCGAACAACAGCTCGACCACGAACAATGGGTCGATGAATAACAGCGGTACGACGCCTAACAACACGTATTCGACTAACACAGCATCGTCGACGGATGGTACGACGACGACAACAACCACAACTGATCGCCCAGACCGCGTTAAGAATACGAAAAAAGATTACAAGAACTTTGTATTCGGTATTTATGCTGGTTTAAATACAACCAAGTTCAAGGGCGAAGCACTTGATGCTAATGGAAGCAGTAATAAACTGACGGGCCGTTTAGGTTATCAGGCTGGTTTCTTCGTTCGGGGTGGTGGTCGTCTTTTCGGGCAAATTGGGGCAGAATACTTTGCATCAAGCTCAAACTACTTTGTAGCAGGCTCAGGGCAAACGGCATCCAATATTAAGGACCAGATCGACATTAAGTATATCCAGGTTCCGGTGTACATTGGTTATAAGTTAGTTCAATCGGATCGAGGTATCTCGGCTGTTCGGGTGCAGTTGGGTCTTGAGTATGCTAATCAGATTGGATCAAGCAGTAACTCGTTTGGTAACTTGAATAATCTCCAACTCAAAAGCGGTACGTTCAACGGTCTGGGTCAGTTAGGCTTTGATGCGGGTCCAGTATTTCTTGATTTGACATACCATTATGGCTTTAGTGACGCTATTACCCAAAACACGGGTTTTGCAACGTCGCAACGCCGGATACTAAGTGCCAGCGTAGGATTTAAGTTCTAAATTTAGTGCTTATCCGTTCAAAGCCGCTTTCAGCCGAAAGCGGCTTTTTTGTACCTAGAATTAAAAAAAAGAGTGTAAATAATTGATTGCAATTGGAAATCAAAATAATCATAACCAACTAATCAACAGCCGTTTAGTATATCAACATATACACTTTTTCGCTAATCCATGCAAACATTCATAAGCGATGAACGGTTGTAGGAATGATTACTCAACTTGGTTTATTATGAAAACTTTGACAAAAACAATTTTGCTGGCGGCCGGTGTATGCAGTACAAGCATCGTATTCGGGCAGCAGAACTCAACTGATGATCGCTACGATCGCAATGACCGGTCATCCCGACGTGACGAGCGCAGAGATGACCGACGCGTAGACGACCGTTTGGACGAAAGGCGTGAATTTAATCGCCGGAATGAGGAAGAACCCCGTTACAATAATCAATATGAAGAACGGCGGGGAGACAATCGTCGGTCAGAACGACAATATGACGAGCGCGATTTGAGCCGGGCTTACGACGAAGGTTTCGAAGACGGTCAGCGCAACGTGGAAACGACAGAGCGTCAGGAACATCGCCAGAATTACAAACATTTTACTTTTGGCGTGTATGGTGGAGCAAACTCAACCCGATTCGAGGGGGAATCCGTAGACGGCCAGAACTTAACTGGTCGCTTGGGCTATCAATTAGGATTCTTCGTGCGGGGTGGTGGCCGGATATACGGGCAGGTTGGAGCCGAATATCTAACATCAAGTTCGCAATTCTTTAAGCCGGGCGATGGTCAGGTGAATGGAATTAAAGACATTACGTCCAACATCGACCAACGGTATCTACACATTCCGGCTTACATTGGGGTTAAGCTGGCACAGTCTGAGCGGGGGGTGTCTGGCGTACGACTGTCACTTGGAGCCGAATATGCAACGCCATTAAGCACCGACAAAAACGATTTCAACTTAGGAAATGCCGATTTTCAGGCAGCTACAATCAACGGTTTAGCTGGTCTTGGCTTCGACGCTGGTCCAATTATGTTGGATTTTGTGTATCACTATGGATTCGCCGACGTGTTGAGCAGTGGTAACAGCAAGCGCCGGATTCTAGGCATAAATCTGGGTTTCAAATTTTAAGTAACCACTTGGTTTATTCAACAGAAAGCCACTCCAAACGGAGTGGCTTTTTATCTTTACAGAATGAATACATTATTCCCCATCTTCGTTAAGGCCGAGAACCTGCATACGCTCATCGTGGGCGGAGGCTATGTCGGCTTGGAAAAACTTACGGCTCTGCTTGGTAATTCGCCGGAGGCTCGCGTTACGCTCGTCGCTTCCGAAATTCGGGACGAAATTCGAGAAATGGCAAAGCTGTACCCAAAACTACAACTTATTCAGGAGCCATATCATGTTACTAACCTGTCAGACAAAGACTTGGTTATTGTGGGCACTAATGATAAAGCGGTCAATCATCAGGTGCAAATCGACTGCAAAGGCAGGAGAATTCTCGTGAATGTAGCTGACACACCCGATTTATGCGATTTTTACCTGAGTTCGGTGGTTAAGAAAGGCGACCTAAAAATCGCTATCTCAACCAATGGCAAGTCGCCCACATTTGCCAAACGGTTTCGGGAAGTGCTGGAAGAAATCCTGCCCGATAGTTTACAGGATACACTCGACAACCTGACAGCTATCCGCAACAAACTCAAAGGTGATTTTGTGCAAAAAATGGAGAAACTAAACGAGATCACGAAGGTGTTGCGATAAATACATAGTGACCCAACATCTATGAATATCCTCGCCATATCGGGTAGCCTGCGGATCGGTTCGACCAACACATCGCTGTTACGGGCAGCCGCTGAACTTGTCCCTCCCACCGTGATCATCACTTTATACGAGGGTCTGGACGACATACCACCTTTCAGTCCCGAACGCGACCGAGACAACTCATCAGAGCCTGTTAACAAACTTCGCACCTTACTCCGGGAAGCCGACGCTGTACTTATTTGTACACCAGAATATATTCATGGAATGCCGGGTATGCTGAAAAATATGCTCGACTGGATCGCATCGTCAGGCGAGTTTGTCGACAAGCCGGTTGGCGTTATCAGCGCGGGCCCTTCGGATATGGGCGGTTCGCGGGCACACGCGTCGCTATCTTATACACTGGAGGTGTTAACAGCGCAACTCCCCGAAGGTGCATCGCTGATTGTACCTTTCGTCCGGCAAAAGTTAGATGCTGATGGCCACATTATTGACCCCGTTTTGACTCAACAATTACGAGATACAGTTGGTGCATTGGTTGAAGCTGTTCATAATCGTAGTCAGACCTTATAAGCCGTTGCTATAAAGTCAATTCAGCCGACGGGTCCCAAAGTAATGTTTTGAAGTCCACTACCTGATCGTTTTCAACCCGAACGCCCTCGTCTTCCAATAATTGCTGCATAATAGTCGGCCCGCCGAAGGAGTGCTTACCTGATAAAACGCCAACACGGTTAACAACGCGATGCGCGGGCACATCAGGGTGATTATGGCAACCATTCATTGCCCAGCCAACCATTCGGGCACCCGCCCGCAGACTTAAATAACTAGCAATAGTACCGTAAGTTGTGACGCGGCCTTTCGGTATCAGGCGTACCACCTCATAGACCTCTTCAAAATAATCGCGCTGTTCAGGTATGTTAATAGACATATTCTTTAGGAAGTGCCAAAATAGGCATAGGCACAAAGCGTACATCAAATTTCGACTAAATAGCCCATAACAAAGCAGAGAAATATGAATGTTTTTGGCGCATCAGGCAACTTTATCCATTGACTAGCAAGGCCCGAATCAGCAACCGCAGATTAGACTCAGGATCGTGAAACAGTAAGTAAAACAAACGACGCTGTTCGGGTCTAAGTAAGTAATTATATGTAGGGGTTCCGTATTCCGCGAACGACTTACATACACAAATTAATCAGGCCAGACGAATAGACGCATCGGCATCTCTTGTATAGGAAAAAGACTAAGATCAACATCTGCGTTGATGTCCTGCATGATGTAAAACCAAAACGTTCTCGTCAACTTCCTGGCTTGTCTATCTGTTGACTTAACTCTCGGAATAAGGTGGGCCACCAATCTATGTTTCCCCATTTTTTCCCAAACCGAACGATCACCGTTTGATGAAGCGGACTACAATAAATAAACTGCCCCAGATTTCCCATCGCAAAATAATCGGGGTCCTGATGCGGGCCATTTCGATACCCCCACCAAAGGTATTTATAGTATCCTACCGGGCTATCTACCCACTGTCCCAATGGCGGATTGCGTCGGGTCATATAACGGGTAGAATCAGCAAATTCTTCGAAATTTGGTTGACTAGTACTCTGGTTTACCCAGGCTTCCGGGATAATTTGCCGGTTACCAAAGCGACCTTTATTCAGGTATAACAAGCCAAACCGGGCGAAATCGCGGGCAGTAGCATTGAACCCACTTTCCATTTTAGCAAACCCCGAACGGGCACTATCAATGTTCCAGGAGGCTGGTTGTTCGGCTCCCATCGGGCTCCATATTTTTTGCGAAAAGTAAGTGGGCACAGCCATACCTGTTGCTTTTTCCAGCAAACGCCCCAACAGCAGCAAGTTATAGTTGTTGTAATGATAATATTTGCCGGGCGATTCGATAGTTTCGCAATTAAGGAGTTGTTTGCGCAGGTTCAGGCTATAATAAATGCGGGCATCGTCAGACCAGGGCGATACACCTTCATAATAGTGTAAGCCAGAGGACATACCGAGCAAATGACGAATCGTTAGCTTTGAGCTTATAGTCGTTGACAATTCCGGCAGTTGTTCCAGAATAGAACTGTCCAGACCCGGTAAAATTCCTTCCTCCAAGGCAATACCTACTAAGGCCGAAACAAGTGATTTCGATACAGAAAGTGAGGTAATAATATTATCAGCGGTATAACCACCAGCATATTTTTCATAAACCACCTCATTTCGATGAAGAATCAGAAATGAAGCCGTACCTGACTGCTGAAGGAATCGCTCTAATACCTGTCGAGACGTTTTTCCTTCATACAAAATAGACACAGGACTCAAGTCCAATGGCTGACCAACAGGCAGGGGCATCACCAGTCCTGGGTTATTCAAGACCGGAAGTTTGGGAAATCGTTGGTGGTCGTCCAGATTTGGCAGGTTCCAGGCGATGCACCGGTATACATACGATAGCGTGGTGTACATTTTCGCTTACGAAGCCGACGGTTCATTCATTCAAAAACAGACTATCAAGTAAAGCCACCCGCGCTTTACCGATATTCTAATACGTGAAAATAATTACCAATACTAGACAAACCAGTAAAGTCAGTCGCAAAATAGAACCATATTCTTTTTAATAAGCAAGTGAGCGTCAAATAAATAGCACTGAAATCAGCTCAGTAAGGCGAGAAGGTCAGTTCAACTATATAAAGCGACTTAGATCTACTATCTTTCCATATTCAAAGCACTGTCAATCAATAATCTATAAAAGCCAATAAGAGTATAGACTGGCCATGTTTTCTTTTACAGGATCAGCAGTTATTAATCGCTACTTTGAACGATATTGCTTATACGTTTTTGGTAGAATACCAGCCTAAAGTAGCTTAAATCAAGTTATACTTGCCTTCTATAGACTGCGATTATTCTGCAACATTTTTCTCTTCAATTGCTTTCGATAAGCGGCCATACCATTCTTCGCCATACGCCCGGACAAGGGCTTCACGGACAAATTTATAGATAGGCACGTTTAATTGCTCCCCCAGACCACAAGCGGGTCTACAAATAGGCCAACGGTCGTAGTTCAGCGCATGAAAAGACTCATATTTAGTTATTCTGATCGGGTACAAATGACAGGAAATGGGTTTTTTCCAATCCACTTTGCCATCGTTGTAGGCTTCTTCAATACCGCATTTCAGAATTCCCCGATTGTCCCAAGTAGCATAAACACACTCCCGCCCACCAACTGTATTCGTCACAAAGCCACCGTCACCATCAGATTCATAGCCACCTTTCTGCTCAATAACCCGGATGCCTTCCGGCGATAAATAAGGTTTTATATCTTCGTAAATGCGGTCTAGAATAGCAGGCTCCGCTCCCTCTAAAGGTGCCCCCATATCGCCTTCTACACAACAGGCACCCTTGCACTTGTCTAGGTTGCAGACGAAGAATTTTTCGGCGACATCGTCGCTGATACAGGTATTATCAATGAGTATCATATATGTAAAGATACACAGTGCTCGACAAATTCTGATTGTTAAACCTAATTATACAAAAAGCCGCTCCAGACAAGAGCGGCTTTTTGTATAACGAAGCAGCAAAGCGCCTACGGCTTTACAATCTTAATTTTTTGCCCTTGCTTAACTCCAATATCTGTCAGGTTATTCCACGTTTGGATTTGCTCGATGCTTACGCCGTAAAGCTTGGAAATACGAAACATCGTTTCACCTTTCTCTACAATATGATAGGTTACGTCCGATTGCGACTCTGATTTAGATGCCGTTTTTGCAGTTACAGATGGCTGCACAAGCCGACCTCCGGGTGTGAGTTTGACCGCTAACTTCTGTCCAACCTCAAGCTTTTCGGGCGTTGTCAGGTTATTAAGTGCAAGTAACTCGTCAACGGTCAGTCCATAAAGTTTCGAAATGCTGTAATACGTTTGGCCCGGTTCAACGGTATGCGTCGCAGCCAACCGATTAACTGTGCTAGACGGTGTGGGACGAGTTGATACCGAACTAGAAACCTCTTTTGGCTCCGGGCTGGTTATAACGGGCGTTGCAGGGCGTGTTTCCGTTTTAATAACAGCAGGTGGTGCCGGGCGAGGGGGTGCTTTCGTTGGTGGAACAGCGTTCGGAATAGTTAACGATCCATCAGCTTGCTGCTCACGCGGCCCTTCATATTTGCCTGTTTCGGGACGGCCCATATCAGCATCAACAGCCGGTTTAGGTCGTGGACTACTTGCGTATGTATCCGTGGGTTTAGTTCTTGGAGCGGGCGTTACCGAATTGTCGTTAGGTCTATCACGCTCTGGAGTTGTAGCAACTGGTATAGTCTTCGTCGATTGGGGTCCATCAGGCGTTCTGACAATAATCACCCGTTGCGATCCATCGGTATTTTCTGAGCGAGTCGTGGCGGTGGGCACAGGTGCAGAAACGGGCGCTGTCGGTTGAATAGACGGACGTTGAGGTTCGGCCCGTTGGGGAGTCGCTGGTTCTGATGTACCATCGTTCGGTGTAATACCCCCTCCTACTAACTTAGGCTGATACATTTTCCGTTCCGATGCATTGCGCGGCACACCATCGCTGCCATTTACCGAACGCGGAGTCCGGTCGGTTGGCGTACCCGAGACTACATCCTGGCGAGTTGGGGGCGTAGTTGAGGCCACCTCCTGGCGAACCGCGGGCGTGGGTGTTTGATCGTAAACCGGAGGAGTTGGCGCATTAATAATTTCGATAGGTTTATTAATGGATCGTCGTTCGCGGAGCCACATCACCCGGCCAGTAGCCAGTTTCTGTATTCGGTCTAAGCGGTTATAACGCATTAATTTCTTAAGCCGGATGCCGTAACGCTGCGAAATACTACGCGACGTTTCATCTTCACGAACGGTGTGAAATGGAACCAGGGCTTTTTTGCGCTTCTTTGCTAAATAGTAAATATCGTTGACCAAGACGGGGTCTCGATCGCTCATATCGTTATAACGCAAGAAACTCGACAGGCTAATTTTAGCTTTTCTCGCTAACGAGCCAGCATTGTCACCCGCCTGCGCCTGAATACCGGGCAACCCGTTAATTTCGTACAAAACAGGGTCGTTCTTGCTGCTCAATCCTGTTGTAACCCGGCGTAATACAGGGAAACCAACGTCGTTTTGAACAAAATCGGGTGTTTTCTTCGAACTGACACTCACAATTTTCTGCCGAATATCATTGATCTGATCGCTTGCTACCGGCACAGCCATCACATAGGCTTTGTCAGTTGGTACGCCATCACCCAGCACCCATCGGTTGTATTTGCGGAGTTCAAATTCATCGACGCCCAACTCTTCAGCAATGGATTTCATGGATTTTCCTCCTCCATTCGGGTATTCGATGAGCGCAAACCGATTGCTTGTCTGGTGAAATTTCAGGGCATTTTCAATGGCAATTTTATGCGCAAAGAATCGCAGAATATAGCGGTCGGTACGGCCATCCAACGCTATCTCACGGGCGTAAGACCAGTCGGGCGGAATAAGTTTGGCAATGCCACCCGCTCCCAGATAGTAGGAATAAAGCGAGGCCACCCAGTTATTAAACTGAGCATTGTTCTTTTTTAGATATTTGGCTGCTCCATGCGTAGAACTGGTAATGCTCTTGCGCTCGTCGATGTCGTCATCCACACGCATTCCATTATCAACGGCGGTCTCACGTTTAAACTGCCAGTAACCTACTGCCGTCGACGATGATACAGCATCGGGCGTGAGTGAACTTTCCTGAACAGCGAGATATTTGAAATCGGTCGGGACATCTTCGTCAATCAGTATGGACTCAATCATGGGAAAGTAAAGCACCACCCGGTCAAGTTTAGCCGTCCAATACTGTCGGTTAGCCAACAGTGCATTAACATCCTGTTGCACAATACGCCGAGCGTCGGGGTCTAAGCGTACCGAAATATCAGCAAACGTTACCTGTTCCGGCACGACCGGAACCGATAAAGACTGCCCTGATACGATCAGGCTTACGAGAAGAAAGAAAAGGGTTAGGGGATAGGTCAGTTTAGTCATTGTCATTAGTAAATCAGTTTCGTTTTCTAAGCATCATAATTCCGTCTCGAACGGGTAACAACACATTTTCCACACGCGGGTCGTCATGAACTTTTTGATTAAAGGCCAATACAGCAAGTGTATCTGAGTCTGATGGTTTTATCGACTCAACAATCTTGCCACTCCACAAAACATTATCGACCAGGATAAACCCACCTGGCCGCAGCTTGTCAATTATCAAATCGAAATAGGTTGACATATTTCGTTTATCAGCGTCGATAAACACCAAATCAAACGTTTCGTTGAGGGTTGGCAGTATGTTTGCGGCCATCCCAAGTTGAAAATCGATTTTCTCGTTCAGGGGTGACTGCCGCCAATAAGATCGGGCAAAATCTTCGAGTTCTTCGTTGTGGTCAATCGTGATAAGTTTACCGTTGTCGGCTAGCCCTTCGGCGAGGCAAAGGGCCGAATAGCCCGTGTAAGTACCGATTTCAAGAATACGGTGAGGACGAATCATCCATGAAATCATCGACAGAAAGCGGCCCTGTATGTGTCCCGACAGCATTCGGGGGGCCATTATATGAGCGTGGGTATTTCGGTTAAGCCGACATAGTAACTCGCTTTCGGGCGAGGTGTAGGCATCAGCGTAAGCGGTTATATCGGGGGGTAAAAAATCCATTCGGCTATTCACCTGTTCGCCAAAGCGGCAGGTTAGGGCTGGTTTTAGTAAAAGTAACGGATAGATAGAACAAATTTATAATGACCGGGGCTAAATCCGATTCTTCGAGTCAATCAAAATAGTTACCGGACCATCATTGAGTAGCGAGATTTTCATGTCTGCGCCAAACTGACCGGTTTGAATTGGTTTACCTAATTCGGCTGATAACTGCATAATCATTGCTTCGTAAAGTGGGACGGCAATTTCTGGCCGGGCGGCTTCGATGAAACTGGGTCGGTTCCCTTTTTTGGTACTGGCATGAAGAGTAAATTGGCTAATTAGCAGAATATCACCGCTAACGGCGGCTAAGTCAAGATTCATTTTACCAGCCTCATCGCTAAAAATCCGCATCCCGACAATTTTCCGGCTTAACCAGTCCACATCGTCGCGGGTATCACCATGGGTAATACCGAGCAGGATGAGAAAACCAGTTTCAATCCGGCCTTTCACCTGATTGTCTATCACAACAGAAGCCTGAGAAACACGTTGAATAACGGCAATCATAGAAGAACGCGCTGGGAACTTGGTAAAAGTAGGCACTGGTTGTGGATAGTCTGTTGCTTATACTATTCAGCGGACCGTTTCCTCAAAATTATCAGAACAGTAGCCTACTGCTAGACTACTTTTACAAAGATTCAGCGTTTTTACCCGAACAGAAAATCAAATTTGGCAACTTATTTGCTCATAAATTAAAAAAAATACGCAATCAGTTTAAACCCTTTTATGGAACATGGGTCATAGGTTATAGAATTACATTATTAACTTTGACGCCCTTCACGGATTTGGGACTTATGCATAAGACATTTCTTCTATTCATTATTATCATCGGTGCGTCTGTGGCCTTTTTCGGCTATTGTGCCGTATTGATTGACTGGATTCGGGATTATTCGAGTGGTGTTTATCGCCATGATTATCTTGAAGCCGTACTCGAATCGGGTGCTTTAGTACTTTATACTTACTTTGGCATAAAGTTTTTCAATCGGCACGTAAGCTCGTTGCGATAATTTAAGGCCCGCTAAATAAATTTACCCTCAATCGACACGGAGGAGTTGGAGGAAAAAGCTCCATAATTGTATTACATACATGTGGTGGAGGAAAACTAAGATATACAGTAAGCAAACGCTAAAAGAGGCCAATCTGGACCCAGTTCCTTTTGTAAAAGAACGTGTACGAAGCGAATTTGCCCGTACAGTTCTGGAACCGTTACCCATTACTCAAACTGACCAGGGCGATCACGTTGAATTTCAGGCCGATGCCATCGTTTTAAGCCTTCCACTATGGCAAACGATAAAGGCAAATTTAACGGATCTTTCAGACACTGGTTCTCCTACTCAGCGCGACACCATTGCTAAAATTATTGATTCAATTGAGAATGAGTAGCCACGAGTATGTGCACAAATTCATAGTTTGCGGGCTTCTGCTGCTCTCGGTTTTTGCCTGTCAATCGGGCCAGAAAAACGTAGACAATGATAAGCCAAATGCCGTCCATGATTTGCTTATAGACCGCATATCCTGGAAAACCAGCCCCGCTTCCCAAGCTGGAGACACACCAATCAATCTGCACCGCTTTACAATTTCGAATACGTCGCCACGCTATTCGTACAGTCAAATTGAGGTTCGATTCGATTATTATGACCGCGACCACCATAAAATCGACTCGTCAAGACAGACAGTCAAACGAACGCTCGAACCGCGCGCAGCCATCGCCATTGGTGAGCTACGCGCTGGTTCAACCAAATCGGCAACAACTTCCGCAACAGTCACGGTTGTAACAGCGGTTGGCAGCGAATTACCTCACTAGCGCCGGTCCCCGAAGGTATTTATCCAAAAACTCTTTCACCGCTTTGTACGCGGTGATTTCGTTTTCTTTTTTCACGAAACCGTGTCCTTCATTAGGAAACGTGACGTACTCTACCGGCACCCCATTTTTTTTCACATTCGCCACAATCTCGTCCGACTCAATTTTCAGTACGCGCGGGTCATTGGCTCCCTGAATAACCAGAAGTGGCTTTTTGATGCGTTCGGTATGAAACAATGGCGACTTGTTGTATAGCGCAACGGAATCTGTTTTAGGATGACCAATTTCCTTGAACATGGCCTCCCGCTGAGGACCCCACCATTCGGGCATGCTATTTAGCGTACGGAGCCAGTTAGCCACCCCAAAAATATCGACGCCAACGGCAAACTCATCGGGTGTAAAGGTCAATCCTGCCAACGTCATATAACCACCATAAGAACCACCCATTATACCAATTTTAGCCGGATCAACGTAGCCCGTTGCCCCCAGAAACTTCTTCGATTCAACACAATCTTTCAGGTCAGCATCACCATGCTTGCGGTCATCAGCAGCAAAAAACGTTTTGCCATATCCCGAACTACCCCGGTTGTTCACAGCTAGCACTACATAACCGCTGTTAACCAAATACTGCACCAAAGGCGAATACGTGAGACGCGTTTGTCCGCCCGGTCCGCCATGAATAGACAAAATAGCCGGGAGTTTTTCGCCAGATTGTACATCTTTGGGTTTGTAAAGCAATGCAGGAACCTCCATCCCATCGAACGATTTATAGCGGATTACTTCACCCGCTACCAAATCCTCAGCATTGATTTCGGGATTCAATCCCCGCACTAGTGGGGTTGCTTTCCCCGATTTGAAATCATAAGCATAAAGCGTTGCGGGCGAATTGGAACTATTGACGAAGAACGTCATCCGGTCTTCGCTATCAGTGATGGTCACACCCGTTACATCGCCACCGGGCAACGCGGGCAACTTAACAGCCTGATTGGTACGGGTATCAATGATTTTCAGTTCAGTACGAGCGTCGTTATTAACGGACAAAACGCGATAACGACCCCGGTACGAAAGGTCATCAGCTACAATATCCCAGTTTGCTTTATCAAGTATTGTGCTCTGTCCCGTGGCCAAATCATAGGCTTTCACGTACGAAAATTCTTTGCCTTCGTCCGTCGAAATCAGGAGTGTCTTGCCATCGGGAGTGAAGCTTTCAGGGCCATTTATAACTTCGCCTTCATGTTTTGTGAGTAGTTTGGCTTCTTTCGTTTTTGTGTCGTACAAATACGCATCACCATTGGCACTGGTAATGGTTTTGGCAAGGGCAATATATCGTTTATCGGGCGATATAGCACCGGGGAAAAAGCCGCCTGGATTTTCATAAATCAGGGTTGGTTTCAGCGTAGCTACGTCCATCTCATACACATCGAAAGCCGCCCGGTTTCGCTGGTTAGACTGATAGAAAAAGCTCTTGCGGTCGTGACTTAGTCCACCAAACTGAAATCTAGCTTTTTCGGCAGGCGTCAGGTCTTTTACGGTTCCATCTTTTTCGCGCAAGTAAATGTGATTCAACTCATTACCACCCTGATCACTGCTGTATAATATCCGACCGTCGGGCAGGTAACCAATAGCGAAAATAGCATTGGTTTTTGAGGTTGTTAGTTGTTTTGGCTGGCCCGCTCCACTAAATGGAATTTCGTACAGATTAAACACGCCATCCTGGTTGCTACTGAACAAGACCGTTTTTTCGTCGGGCGAAATATCGGACCCGCCAAAGCGGATGGTTTTCATGAACTGTTCAATGGTGTACTTCCGGACAGCAACGCGCTTTGGGGCGGGTCCGCCAAAGACCATACCAACTGGTACAGATAGGCTTAGAACCAACAGTGTTCGTTGTATAAATTGGTTTTTCATATAAAGGAAGTTTGAGGGGAAGTGAACTTGAAACCGAATTAAACTACGGTAACCCGAACAAATTTGACGATTAAATCCGGTCTTATCAGCTACAGGCGACTATTTTACAAACGAATTGAGGTAAAGGCAACTACGTACGTCTAGTCGTACCCACTGGTTTCTTTACAAACCTGACACGGTTACAAAGCCTTGAAAACACTCAGTTCAGATTATTAAATTATTATGAGTTTGAAGGGTAGCATCACATATTATTAATATCGGGTATTTTTGCGGTAAAGTAACAAGTTAGTAGTTGTGACCCATCACCGATTTATTCTGATAGCCAGTCTGTTCGTATTTAGCTTCAGCCGTACCCTTGCCCAAACATCACTCACACCATCAACAACCTGGGGAACCTGGCTAATTGGCACCATTCAATTGCCCGCTGGCGAGAAAAAATGGGGTGGCTTTGCCGAAGTACAGGCCCGGGCAAATGGAGTGGGTCGCCAGTTTTTTTACAATGAATTGAAAGGGGGAATCAGCTACGACCTCGACCGTAATTTTTCGCTTATGGTAGCTGGTGGTCACTATGCTACGTACGATTATCAGGCACTATCTGACGGGCCACTTAACACCGAAAAGCGCCTGTGGGAACAACTTATTATTAATCAGTATCTGACCCGGCTAAAATTTGAACAACGATACCGGGTTGAGCAACGGTGGTTCAATTTTCGCGACGGTACCCAGCCGTATCGCAACCGTATCCGCTACCGGCTCAACATGTTTATACCTCTTAATAACCGCACCATTACGGCCAAAACTACCTTCTTGTCGATATACGATGAGATTTTTCTTAACCCAATCGGGCCAACGTTCGAGCGGAATCGGATTTATGCTGGCGTAGGCTATCAGTTCGACCAGCAATGGATTTTGCAGATCGGTTGGGTGAATCAGACCAATTATAATGCGGCTACGTTTGATCAGGGCATATTTACCCCTCAGTTGGCAACCGGCAAAAACAACCTGGTAGTAGGATTGACCTATCGGCTCAAACGTCGAAATACGTCGGAGAGATTACCCTCGCAACCAGATTAATCCAACACGCGGGTAATACAAAATCTGTGGATACCTTCAGTCTCGTGATACTCAATAGTCAGGCCGTAACTGTCGCAGATTTGCCGAATGATGGATAGCCCTAAACCAACCGAGTCGGGGCCTGTACTTTCTTTTTTAAATCGCTCGAAAAGCCGTTCCGGAGAGGATATCAACTGACCACCCGTGTTACTCAAACAGAGTTGATTGGCCGTCGACCTTAACTCAATTCGGCCACCTGTCTGATTGTGCTTGATAGCGTTATTAACCAGATTTGTAACCAGAATATCAGCCAGCGTTGCCGGAAGCAACACCTCAAATGGAACCGCTATTTGTTGGTGAATCGATAGTTGCTTGAATGATAACACCTCCTCCATATTCGTTAATTTCTCGGCCAGCAGACTCGACAAATTAACAGGTTGACTATCGCTGAATTGCCGGTTCTCGATTTTTGCCAGCAATAACAATCCCTGATTTAGCCGCGATATACGCCGGGACGCTTGATAAATGCTCTCAATCCAATGCGTTTGAATTTCGGTTAGCTGCTCATTTTGAATGAGTTGTTCCACTTTGGCATTGATGAGCGCAAGGGGCGTTTGCATTTCGTGAGAGGCATTTTCGGTGAACTCCTTAAGGCTACGGTAATCCTGCTGCATTTTGTCAGCCATTTTCTGAAATACATCATTCAATTCCCGGAACTCAGTTATTTCTGGTTTTTCCAGTGCCATGGACGTACCGCTGCTTAAATCGAACCCTTTTATACGCGCCAATGTATCGTAAAACGAATGCCAAAGCCGCCCCGACAGCTTGCCTTGAAACCAGAAGGTGCCGACCAATAACAACCCCAAAAAGATCATCATAGCAACGGTCATAACTTCGATAAGTCGGTAGGTTTGAATTAGGGATTTACGAATTTCAACCCGATGAATAACACCTTGAATAGGTTGGTAAAACGTGAGTTGACGGAAGGGAATGAGTTCGTTGTCGTACCGATTCAGAATCAGTGTATCCGAAAACTCTTCTGGGTGGGCTTCATTGCGACGTACGGGTATAACTTCAATTTTATTTTCCACAAAATAGGGAATGTTCGACCAGGCATTACGGGCGCGAACATAGGCCTCAAAATCGCGTTTTTCGACCCGTAATCGATTTTCAACTTCATCATAAATCACCAGCCGAATAATCTGGTAAAAGGCGACCGCAGTCAGAAGGTAAATGACCAGCGAAAAAGCTAGATAAATCCGGTTGGTTTTGGTAAGGAGTTTCAAGGCTGACTGAATTTATAGCCGATACCGTAAATGGATTGTACGTAATCGGCGGCTCCTTTTTCCAGCAATTTTCGACGTAAGTTTTTGATATGCGAATACACCATATCAAACGAATCGGCCGAGTCAATGTTGTCGCCCCAAAGGTGCTCAGCAATAGAGGCTTTGGTCAGCGCTACATCAACATTCGAGAGAAAATAGAGCAGCAAATCATATTCCTTCCGAGACAGCGTGGTAAGCTGCCCATTCACAAAGACCTTGCGCGTTTGAGGCACCACAACAATTTCCTGAAATCGGATTTCGGTATGTCCGCCAAACTGCCGCCGACGCATCAACGACTTAACGCGGGCGTTCAGTTCCGACAGGTGAAATGGCTTCGTGAGGTAATCATCGGAGCCAATTTCCAGCCCTTTCAACTTATCTTCCAAGGCATTACGGGCCGAAATAATAATAACGCCCGTAGTAGCAATGAGCCGTTTAAGTGCTTCAATTATCTGAAACCCGTTACCATCGGGCAGGGTCAAATCAACGATTACACAGTCGTAGGTGTACAAGTGTATTTTTTCTTCAGCCTCCCGGAATGTGGCCGCCGTTTCGCACACATATCCGTCTTTCACCATGTACTCGGTGATACTCTCAGCTAGCCCTTGTTCATCTTCTACGACCAGTACTTTCATTGCGTTATCTGCTCTAATGCGTCGCTAAAGTAGGCGTCAATGTTGGAAATATTTAGGATGATTTTATAGGTGTTTTGCTAAAAAACAAGAGTCTAACCTTAATATGTCTGATTTTGTCACAGTGCGAATACTCTTACGCTTACGGAACTCCCAGACTGGAATAAGCGTCTAAGCGGTTAGTTAACAAAAGCTATACGCTTTCGTTAGTGTGGAACGAGTTCATTAAGTAAAATAGGACGACACAATGGAATATAGGCAGCTAGGAGCATCGGGGTTAAACGTCCCAGTATTGAGTTTTGGTACGGGTACATTTGGTGGTGGCAATGCCTTTTTCAAAGCATGGGGCACGACACAAGTTGATGAAGCTACCCGGATGGTGAATCTTTGTCTGGATGCGGGATTGACCTTATTTGATACTGCTGACGTGTATTCACAGGGTTTATCGGAAGAAATTCTCGGCCAGGCACTAACTGGACTTCGCGACAAAGTATTGATTTCCAGCAAGGCCACGTTCAAGATGGGCACTGGCCCTAATGATTATGGCTCCTCTCGTTTTCATTTAATAAAATCCTGCGAAGACAGTCTGCGCCGGTTGAAAACAGATCACATAGATATTTACCACATGCACGGTTTCGATGGAAACACACCCGTCGAAGAAACGCTGAGTGCGCTGAATAATCTGGTGCAAAGTGGCAAAGTGCGCTACATTGCCTGTTCTAACTTTTCGGGCTGGCACCTGATGAAATCGCTTTCCGTATCAGAGCGTTACGGCTGGTCAAAATACATAGCCCATCAAGCGCACTATTCGCTGCTCAGCCGTGAGTTCGAATGGGAATTAATGCCTCTCGCCCTGGATCAGCGCGTGGGCACAATTGTATGGAGCCCGTTATCGGCTGGTCGGTTAGGGGGGAAATATCGTCGTAATCAACCATTACCCAGCGACAGCCGTATTGCGCAGGGTGGCGGAGAAGGTCCGGTGGTTCCACCCAAATTTTTGTATGGCATTGTCGATGCCCTGGATGAAGTAGCAGCCGAAACCGGCAAAACGGTAGCGCAGGTAGCGCTCAATTGGGTGCTGCAACGCCCTACGGTTTGTAACGTCGTTATTGGTGCCCGAAACGAAGAACAATTAACCCAAAATCTGGGTGCTGTTGGCTGGAATTTATCGATAGACCAAGTCAAAAAATTAGACACTGCCAGCAACCGGGAGCCCATTTATCCCTACTGGCACCAGCGCAAAAATCCAACCCTCAACCCTCTTCCTGACTTATATCGGGAACGGCTTTAAGGCAACGTACAAGGCTAGTTCGTTATGTTGGGCGTCACCCAGTAACGAACTAGCCTTGTACGCTAACGCTCTCATTTCAGCAATTGTGTATCGGCAAAGTAGATCATGGCCTTGTTCAGAAAAGCCGCGTATTCGGGATTTCCCTGACCATTCTGGCTCGTGTACCGAGGGTCATCAATGTATAACTTTGCCAGTCCTTTGTACGCTTCAGCCATATTTTTCTCTTTACAAACCGACTCGCCCCAGAATCCCTCAATGTTCGCATAATGCCGGGAAATTTGGCGTTGTACGGCTTCACAAGTTGGGTCCATTGTGATCATAGTGACCAACGTTTGGGCAATGTTTTGCTGGTCAGCTTTTAGCTTCTCAAAACCCGCTTTACCCGTCTGTACCAAGCTTTTCTCACTGGCTTCCACTTCCTCGGTACCGTATTTCTCAACGGCTTCCTTTCGATAGTTTTTTCCTTTGGGGAAGCCTTCGTATAACTCTCCAGTAGTTAACATAACTCGTTCTCCTTTTAGGGTTGAAATCGTTTTGTCAATCGTAACGAGCAATGTCGATAGTCGGTCTCTCCGGGCTACCAAAGCCTGCTTATGACTTTCCAATGCCGTTAGCATCGTAAAATCCGGGTCGTCCAGAATACCAAGGATTTCATTAAGCGAAAAATCCAGTTCCTTATAAAAGAGAATCTGCTGTAGCCGAATTAACTCGTTCTCGCCATACATCCGGTACTTAGCCTCCGTACGAACAGATGGTTTTAACAGACCCAGGCGATCATAATGGTGCAGTGTGCGCACACTAACACCGGCTAGTTTCGCCAGCTTATTCACGGGATATTGTCTCATAAACGCCACATTCTCTGATTGACGAAACAAAGGTAGGCTATGACGTAAGGGTAGAGTCAAGAGAAATTTTGACTTTTTTTTTACAGGCGTTTCTGAAACAACTATCTAGTTAGGCAACTGATAGCAAATTAGGTAAATGCTGGCAGGGAGAAGAGGTTATTGGGTATATTCCCACTCCCATACAGTACCATCTTCGTCGTCCCAAACGGTGCCGGAACAGACAAACCCATTTTTCTTCAGGATTCGCGTTGACGGATTATCCGGCAAAAATGTCCGGGCCGTAACCTTGACGGCAGGGTCAGTTTTCAGAGCCAGTATTACCAGTTGTCGGCATAATTCGGTGCAAATACCTTGCTGTTGATAGTGAGGAAGTATACCATAGGCTATTTCGACCCGACCATCTTTGGGCTTACCCTTAAAGGCTCCACTACCCACTAAGTTGCCATTAAGCTGGGCATAATAACCGATCCACGGTGGCGTGTACCCTATTCTGTTAAAAAACTCAACAGACATAGAAAGACTTGACTCGCAATCGGGATGATGGAGGAATTGGGTATTTTCCTCAAGCGTTTGTTGGATTGGCAGTAGTTCCATATGAGGAATATCTGTTTATAATCGGGCCCGCCGAAAGCAGAGCTACTGGCCAACAGTATAGTTTGCTTGCTCAAATTTACTGTTTTTATCAATTTCCATCAATGCCATGCACAATGGCATTAATATACCCATTTCCCTTGAACCTCCACCCCTCTTTACCAATCAGCAAAAACCAGTCAAATTCTTCTGTCTATTTCGCTTTTCCCAAATGTTTCCAGAATTGAGATCGTGTTTTGCAGACACTTGACCGTAAGTCAGATCAATCGCGGCCAGGTTATTATGAATGAAACACTCTCGTTTTCGTTATGCCTCACAAGAACTTCCAGCCAATTTGGGGTACGGAAGAAAAGCGGGCAGTCTGCTCATGCTGACAATGGGCTTGCTGGTCTTTCAGGCACAGGGCCAGGTGCTGAATCTGAATCAGGTGGTGGAACAGAGCGTCAGGCAATTTCCGTTTTTGAAAGCTAAACAGGCCGAAATCAGCAGTGCCGAACGACGCGTACAAGCCAGCCGAGTCGATCTGCTGCCTACCCTGATTGTGCAGGACCAATACACTTATTCAACCAGCAATAGTCTGAACGGCTCGTTTTTCCCGAACGAAGGAACCAATATTTCAACATCGGGTGGGGTTCGGGCAACGAATGTCTCGCAGGCCAGTTTCGGAAGTTTCACAAGTGCTTCTATCGAATGGCGGACTATCACGTTCGGACGAATTAAGGCCAACATTGGTATTGCTAAAGCTGACCTTCAGCGTAGTCAGGTTGATTACGAGAATGAAGTTTTTCAACATCAGACCCGCACCATTGACGCCTATCTGCTTTTGCTGATTAATCAGAAACTGGTTCAGATTCAGCGAAGTAATCTGGACCGGGCGCAAACCTTCAAGCAAGTAGTCGATGCGGGCGTTCGGTCGGGAATGCGGGCGGGTGTCGATAGTTCGTTAGCCACTGCCGAAGCCATTCGGGCCAGATTGCTCCTGTTAAGTAGCCAGCAACAGGAACAGGTGCAACGACTGCGACTATCGGAACTGGCCGGCCAACTTCAGACCGCCATGCAGGTAGATAGTATGCAGTTCTACACGACCTTGCCGAACGGGGCTTTTCTATCCGACTCGATTTCTCCGAAAAACCCTACGTTACGGTTATTTCAGTCGCAGATTAATTTGTCGGCGGCCCGCAGCATGGCTACACAACGGTCGAGTATGCCAACGATCTCATTGGTCGGGGTTGGCAATGCACGCGGATCGGGATTTTCTAATCAGGGCGATATTTTCCAAAGCAATCAGATTAATGGCCTTGGCTATCAAGTATCTAATTATTTGGTAGGCATTGTGGCCCGCTGGAATCTGACCAACCTACTTCGCACCCGGCAAGACTACCATGCTGATCTGTTTTTGGTTGAACGGTCGCGGCAATTGTTTAACACGCAGCGATTACAGATTAGCCGTCAGTATCAGGAAGCCGAAACCCAATATCAGGTAGCGCTCGAACAAGCCCGGCAGGCACCTATTCAGTTACGAGCCGCCCGGCAAGCCTATAATCAGGCGAAGTCCCGCTATGAAAGCGGCCTGAGTGATTTAGTGACTTTGCTCCAAACCGTCGTTACACTCAACCGCGCCGAAGTTGACGGCTACGTAGCTGTTAGCAATGTCTGGCGGTTTTTGCTCCTGAAATCAGCCGCCGAAGGCGATCTGTCACTATTCATGAACCAAGTGAAATAAGGTTTCAAGTTTGCGGCTCTACAATTTACAGAAACAACTATGTATCAACTCATTCGTTCCGCGTTACGAAAACCAATTTCGGTGGTCGTAGCCGTCATGGGGCTCCTGTTTTTTTCGGTGATGTCGCTGTTTACCATTCCGGTAGACATATTTCCGAGCCTCGACTTGCCCACGATTTACGTCGTGCAACCCTACGGGGGTATGGCTCCTGACCAGATGGACGGCTTCATTGCGACCCGTTATCAGGACCACTTTCTGTACGTGTCCGGTATCCGCGACATCGACGTAAAAACTATTCAGGGATTATCACTTGTCAAACTCTCGTTTTATCCCGGAACGGACATGGCTCAGGCCGCTGCTGAAGTTGCCAATAACGTTTCGCGCGCTAAAGCTTACATGCCTGACGGGACTGTGCCGCCCCAGGTTGTCCGATTCGATGCCAGTTCAGTACCGGTTGGGCAGTTGGTATTTGAGAGCAAAAGCCGGTCGCTGAACGAAATTCAGGATTATGCATCGTCTCGGGTACGGCCAATGTTTTCGCGGATTCCCGGCGTATCCAGCCCACCACCGTTTGGGGGTAACCAGCGAACGGTGATCATCAAGGTAAATCCGCAATTAGTTCGTAGTTATCAGCTGACGCCAGAAGAGGTTATCAAGTCAATTGTATCCAATAACCAGCCCTCGCCAGCCGGAAATATTCGTATCGGCGAGAAGACACTGATGACGCCGGTTAACTCGCTGATAAAGCAGCCCCAGGATTTCTTAAACATTCCTATTCGAGTAGGTTCGGGAACGACAGTGTTCGTTCGGGATATTGGTACGGTTGAAGATGGTGCCGATGTAACGGTGGGTTACGCGCTGGTAAACGGTCGTCGGGCGGTGTATATTCCAGTTGTAAAAAAGTCGGATGCTTCTACGTTGGATGTCGTTAGCAACATTCGTAAAGCCCTACCCGCCCTTCGCGCAGCGGTACCGGAAGATGTCAAGATTTCCTACGAGTTCGACCAATCCGTTTATGTCACCAACGCCCTGAAAAGTCTGGTGACGGAGGGTATTCTCGGCGCGGTGTTGACCGGCTTGATGGTACTGCTTTTCCTGCGCGACTGGCGTAGTGTGATCATTGTGGTCGTTACCATCCCAATCTCGATTCTGTCGGCGGTGATTATGCTGAATCTATGCGGCCAAACCATCAACATCATGACCCTGTCGGGACTGGCGCTGGCCATCGGTATTCTGGTTGACCAGGCTACAGTGACCATTGAGAATATTCACCAGCATTTGGAAACGGGTAAGCCCAAGGCTGTCGCCATTTGGGATGCCTGTAAGGAAATCGTTTTTCCCGAATTTCTCATTCTATTGGCGATTCTGGCTGTGTTCGCCCCCGCTTTCGTGATGAGTGGCGTACCGCGTTCTATGTTCCTGCCACTGTCACTATCGGTCGGGTGCGCCATGATTGCGTCGTTTCTGCTCTCGCAAACATTCGTGCCCGTATTGGCAAACTGGTTGCTCAAAAGCCATCCGGCCCACGAAAGGGCGCCACACGAAGCACCCACGCTGGCTCTCGATGCGCAGGAACGACATGCCATGTTAGAAGAGGGCGCGCACTCGGTTAAGAATGCTACTGGTTTTGAGAAGTTTAAACAACGCTATTCAGTTGTCCTCGAAAAAGTTTTGAATCGCCGAGGACTGATTGTTGGTGGATACCTGGTTGGTAGCATCGCCACCATCATCGTGTGCTTTATGGTGATCGGAACCGATATTTTACCCCACGGTAACAGTCATCAGTTTCAGATGCGACTACGCATCCCTGACGGTACGCGAGTTGAGCGAACCGAAATGGCTACGCTGAAAGTGCTGGATATTATTAAAGATGCCGTTGGACCGGATAACGTCGAAATTTCGTCTGCTTACGTCGGTACGGTACCATCCAGTTATGGTACGTCCAACATCTTCGTTTTCAATAGTGGCCCCCACGAAGCCGTTTTGCAGGTGTCGCTAAAGGAGGAGCATCCGGTGAAAATGGATGATTTGAAGGAGGAACTTCGGGCGCGCATTGCCAAAGCATTACCAGCAGCCAACATCTCGTTTGAACCAATCGAGTTGACCGAAAAAATTATGAGTCAGGGAGCTTCCACGCCTATTGAGGTGACGGTTGCCGCTAAAGACCTGACCGAAGCCGGACGGTTTGCCAACAAGATTCGGAAACGGATGGCGAAGATTGATTTTCTACGCGACGTGCAGATTGCCCAACCACTGGCTTATCCTGTTCTGAACGTAACAATGAACCGCGAACGGGCTGGTCAACTGGGTGTTACATCAACACAAGTGGCCCGGTCGATGGTAGCCGCTACATCGTCCAGCCGTTTTACGGATAAAAACCTGTGGCTCGATGAATCGAAAGGGTTAGCGTATCAGGTGCAGGTACAGATTCCAGAGTATCAGATGAGCAGCGCCAGCGACATTGGCAACATTCCCCTGAAAAGTGGCGAAATGCATCCGCTATTGTCAGATGTGGCAACGTTTTCAGAAGGCACAGCACCGGGCGAATATGACCGCGCCGGACCAAATCGACTTGTAACGATCACCGCTAATTTGCAGAAAAAAGATCTTGGTTCGGCGCAAAAAGCCGTTGAGAACGCCATTAAGGAAGCAGGTGAACCGCCCCGTGGTGTACTGGTCGAAATGGGTGGACAAACCAACCTATTGACTGATACGCTAGGTAGTTTGCAAACCGGCCTTTTGGTGGCTATCGTGATTATTTTCCTGTTACTAGCCGCTAACTATCAGTCATTCAAGCTGTCGTTGGTAATTCTGGCTGCTATTCCTGCCGTGGTAGCCGGGGCACTGCTGATGTTGCTAGCCTGTGGTGCTACGCTGAATTTACAATCATACATGGGCTTGATTATGTCCGTGGGTGTGTCGGTAGCCAACGCTATTCTGATGGTGACTAATGCGGAGAATTTACGGCTAGAAATTGGCGATACCCGAAAGGCCGTAGTCCTGGCCGCCAACAGCCGGATTCGCCCGATTTTGATGACCAGTATTGCCATGATTGCCGGGATGGTTCCGATGGCCTCGGGCCTTGGTGAAGGTGGCGACCAGATTGCCCCACTTGGTCAGGCTGTTATTGGCGGCCTGATTGCCTCAACGTTAGCGGCTCTTCTGATCCTGCCTTGTGTATTTACCCAATTTCAGGCAAAAGCCTCTGTCCAGTCTGTTTCCCTTGACCCGGATGATCCGGAAAGCAAATTCTTTAATCAACCATTGTCTCCTTCCATATGAAACCGCTTTTGAACCTAATCGGGTCTGCCTACATTGCTATTGGCCTTGCCGCCTGCTCGTCGGCCAGCAGCGATAACAAACCAGCCACTGCGAAAGAGCCTGACATACAACAGGTTGAGATAGCGACTGTACAAGCTTTACAACCTAGCAATCGGGTTACCCTGCCGGGCGAACTAAAGCCCTGGAACCGGGTGAATATGTATGCTAAAGTGAAGGGTTTTGTGCGCGATATAGCCGTAGACCGAGGTACGCTGGTTCGTAAAGGGCAAGTGCTGGCTCGGCTTGATGCTCCTGAAGTAATTTCAGAACTTAGTCAGGCACAGGCACAGGTTCAGTCGCAGGAGGCTACACTAGTAGAACAAACAACGCGTTCCCGCGCAAGTCGGCTTACCTATAATCGGTTGGTGCAAACGGCTAAAATGGAAGGGGCCGTATCAGCCAATGAACTAGATCAGGCGCAGGCCAGAATGCAGGGCGACAGCGCAATGGTTGCCGTGGCGCGTGGTACGGTGCAAGCTGCCCGCTCAAATTACCAGGCCAAAACTGAACTTCGGCAATACCTCACCATTACGGCTCCCTTCGACGGTATGGTGATTGAACGGAATATCAGTCCCGGTGCTCTGGTTGGGGCGGGCGATAG
Source organism: Spirosoma flavum (assembly GCF_042686045.1). Classification (NCBI taxonomy): domain Bacteria; kingdom Pseudomonadati; phylum Bacteroidota; class Cytophagia; order Cytophagales; family Cytophagaceae; genus Spirosoma; species Spirosoma flavum. Next base: position 1,116,921 of record NZ_JBHUOM010000001.1, on the reverse strand, counting down.
TGGCAAGCCCCTGTTCGTACTGGAAGATAGCCGGACGTTGCGTTTGACCGTAGCCATCCCCGAAGCGTTTACTAATCAGCTACAAACAAAAAGTGCCGTTTCGTTCACGGTCAACGCAATGCCCAACCGCCATTTCAATGCGAAACTGGCTCGTTCTGCACAAAGTTTAGTGGAAGCTAATCGGGCCATGATGGCTGAATTCGATGTTCCCAACACAGGGCATGAACTGAAGGCAGGCATGTATGCCGAGGTAATGATGCCTGTGGAAAGGTCTGATAAAACAATGTTCGTGCCGACGACCTCCGTGGTCAGTTCGAGCGAGAAAATGTTTGTGATTAAGGTGAACGACAATCGGGCGCAGTGGATATCCGTTCAAAAAGGCAATGTCGTAGATAGCTTAGTGGAGGTGTTCGGCGATTTACAGGCGGGCACGTATATCGTTAAAAAGGCTTCGGAAGAAATTAGGGATGGACAGGAAGTTAGAGCGGGAAAAAATAAGTAAATTGATAGCTGCATCGGGGTTTAGACCCCGATGCAGCTAATTCATTCTGGCTACTTTGCCTTTGTATGAATATGTTCGGGACGCGGGCCAACGCCAATCAAATAAGCGGGGAAACGGCGAACTAATGGTACGTGTCGAAACAGCCAGACAATATACGGCGGAACGACAGTGTTTTGATTTCCTGAAGCATTGATCAGCCGCTTATGGACGAAGATTTGGCCTGTCTGAATAATTCGAACCGGCCACAACCTCCGACGCTGAATGCGGTCTAACTCCTTAATGGATACAGGCCCTTTTTGAAGCGAAGCAGTCAACTGGTTTGCGGTAGCGACGGCATCCTGAATAGCCATATTAACCCCTACTCCACCGGCTGGCGACATTGCATGAGCCGCATCACCGATACACAAAAGACCGGGGCGATACCACTGCCATAATCGGTCAATTTTGACGGTTAGCAAACTGATCTGATCCCAGGAAGTCAGTTCCTTAACAAAGTCGCCTACAAAGGGAGCCAGACCACGAATGCTCTCCTGCAAAGAAGTTATCCCTCGTTGTTTTATGGTCTCGAATTGCCCCTTAGGAATGAGGTAACCACATTGATAATAATCTTGCCGGTCAATCAGAACCATAAATTGCCCGGATTTAAAATAGCCTAACGACATCTCCCCAAGGGCGGGATCTTTAGGAATACGCATCCAAAGTACATCAATTGGTACGCCAAAATCCTGCACTGACAAGCCCGCTTTTTCCCGTATAATAGAATTTCGCCCATCAGTGCCCACGACTAAGTCGGCCTGTATTGTCAATTCACCCGTTGGTGTGGTAGCCCGCACCCCAACAATCTCCCCATTCTCTTCGATCAGGTCAACTGCCTTCGTTTCCACGTGCAGATGAAACGTCGGGAATTTTTTAGCGTTATAGGCCAGGAAATTCAGGAAATCCCATTGAGGCATAAAAGCAATAAACTTACACTGCGTTGGTAAGTGCGCAAAGTCGGCAATAGGTATCTCTTGTCCTTCAATGGTTGCCTGAACTGCCCGAAGTTCCTGATGAGGTAATTTGAGAAAATCATCTAACAGACCCAACTCAGCCAGCAATTCCAGCGTTGACGGATGAATAGTGTCGCCACGAAAATCGCGTAGAAAGTCTCGATGTTTTTCCAGAACTACCACCTCGACACCCGAACGAGCCAATAAAAAACCCAGCATCATTCCCGCTGGCCCACCGCCGACAATACAGCACCGGGTTTTTATATTTTCCTGATTTTGCCCGGGCTGTGTCATAGATGACTTTTTTTCAAAAGAAACAATCCATTTTTAATTGTTTACTTATCTGTTGACAATTAAATTTAAAATTTCACAGCTTACTTATGTCTTTTCACTCAGATCGCCCCGAAGATTTGCTCTTTGATGCCGCTCGCAAGGGCGACGTTGTCTATATAAAACAACTACTTGATAGCGGAATTGATGTTAATGTAGAAAATGGTAAAGGTTTTACACCCTTAATTCTGGCCGCCTACGATGGTCATCTCGATGCCGCTAAACTATTAGTAGAGGCTAATGCCGATGTAAATGCGCAGGATGTGAGTGGTAATACGGCCTTGATGGGCGTTTGCTTCAAAGGCTACGCCGACATTGCCCGCCTGTTGATTGAACGCGGTGCCGATGTGGATTTGCAAAATGGCAATGGCGGTACAGCGTTGATGTTTGCTACTTTATTCGGTCGAAATCAGTTAGTCAAGGTCATGCTAGAGTATGGCGCGGATACATCGATTAAGGATGTACGCGGTTTGACGGCGCTTGACGTAGCGATTCAACAGGGTAATGAAGAAGCGCTGCAATTACTTCAGTAAGAGTAGGCTGATGTGTTTATAGCGCAAGGCTAAAGTCTTGCGCTATAAACGTTTATTTATTTTCCGCCCGGTCGTGTCGGACGAACCTCAATTTTGCTGGGTAGCGTACGGGCGGGCATGTGAATAAGATCGGAAACGATTTGCCCAATATCTTCGGGTTGAATTTTCCAGGCATCTGCATCACTTGGCTGATGGTCGTTAAAATAAGATGCCACAGAGCCGGGCATGATCGTCGTTACTTTAATACCTTCACTGCGCAAATCGAGCATAATGGCTTGCGAGAAACCGACCAGACCAAATTTACTGGCGTTGTAGGCCGCTGCTTTCTCGAAGAAATTCGTACCCGCCAAACTAGAAATCGTAATAAAATAACCCTCCGTTTCTTTCAACGTAGCTAGTGTGGCTTTAGCCGTATAAAACACACCCGTCAGGTTAATGTCGATGGTTTCGTGCCACTGTTCAGGGGTTAATTCCTGAATGGGAGCAAAATGTCCCACACCTGCGTTGGCGATCACATAGTCGATTTGATGCCATTTCGCCAATACAGTCGCTACGGCCTGATTTTGGGATTCCAGATCGCGCACGTCGGCGGCAATACCGAGAGCGTAGCCCTCCTTAATTTTATTGAGCGAAGCCGCAGCTTCGTCGGCACTTTCCTGTGAGCGACTGGTTATGGCTACTTTAATACCTTCTTTGATAAGCACTTCGGCAATGCCGTAGCCAATGCCTTTTGAGCCGCCCGTAATGAGGGCGATTTTACTAGTATCTGCCATGAATGAAACGATAATTTAATGAGCAAACGAGGTAGGTCGTCTACAAAAACAACCTTATAGGAGGCATGAAAGTTTTGCTAGCCTCGGCACGAACCTATTTTGAATCCATTCAGGAGAGTGCATAACGGAACGTAAGTAGAGTTTGTACTATTTGGCCTATACTATACGGTCAACCAATCTTCAAGACCCTATCCTTAACCTTTTACTGCCGCCATTATCATGTTCTTTCACCCATGTAAAACTTGCCTTTCGGCCCGCCCAATTGGTTTTGTTCTCATAAGTCTACTTATGGGTAGCACGCTACATGCACAGCCAGGTGCCCCCAAAGCAAATGACTCTACGACACCCCTACACTTACTACAACCCGACTACCCGATACCCTACGGCCAGCCCAAACTAGAGGATGTGACGGGCGTTTTGCGTCGAATTTATGCCTATCTGGAGGCTAATACACCTACGCAACTCATTGACAAGGAGACAAAGAAAGACTTGATAACGGGTGGAGCATTTAATCCCAATGCTATTTTCAAACCCGGTGATTTTAGATTAATTAGCTACGAATGGGGCGTTACGTATGCTGGCATGTTACTGGCCACTGAAGCAACCGGCGATGCCCGTTATGCTGACTACACAAATAAACGCCTTCAGTTTATTGCCGATCAGGTTCCGTATTTTCGCAATCAGGTAACTGCCGATCCAAAGGCAAACACACCCATGCGGGCGGTACTGGCACCCCACGCCCTCGATGATGCCGGAGCCATGTGTGCGGCTATGATTAAGGCCAGCCGCGCCGGGGGTGTTAAGGCCAACATGCGGCCAATGATTGACAATTATATCAACTATATTCAGACAAAAGAATTTCGCTTGGCCGATGGCACGCTGGCCCGTAACCGACCGCAACCCAACACGCTTTGGCTTGATGACCTCTTTATGAGTGTTCCCGCTTTGGCGCAGATGGGCAAACTAACCGGCGATCGCGCATACTATAATGAAGCGGTAAAACAGGTCACGCAGTTCTCGAAACGGATGTTTAATCAGCAGAAGGGGCTATATATGCACGGCTGGGTTGACGGAATGACGGTACACCCGGAGTTTCACTGGGCGCGGGCCAATGGCTGGGGCATTCTAACTGCTGTAGAATTGTTAGACGTTCTTCCCACTGATCACCCCGGTCGGTCGGCCATTCTGGACTTACTGAAAGCCCATGCGAAAGGATTGGCCGCGCAACAATCGGGTTCGGGATTTTGGCACCAGTTACTCGACCGCCATGATTCGTACCTGGAAACATCGGCCACGGCCATTTACGTTTATGCCTTTGCCCACGCCATCAATCAGGGTTGGCTCGACCCATTGGCCTATGCTCCGGCAACGCTGCTCGGCTGGAATGCGGTTTCGACTAAAATTACGGAGAAAGGCCAGATTGAAGGCGTCTGCGTTGGTACGGGTATGGGCTTCGATCCGGCCTTTTATTATTATCGCCCCATCAATGTCTATGCGGCTCATGGATATGGACCAGCCCTACTGGCGGGTGCCGAAGTAATTAAACTGCTAAAGAATAAGACGTTTGAAATTAATGATAGTTCGCTACAATTGACGTTGAAAAAATAAGCATTTATAGACCACAAAACTTGTTGATAACCAAACAGGTGAGTTCAGGAGAGTTAATTCACCTGAACTCACTTTCTTTGATAAATATCATCATAGGTTATTACCAAACAAGCCCGCCAGACTTCTGACGGGCTTGTTTTTTTCACTAAACTCAGCTTCAAATATCAGGTAACTGATCGTATAATTAAATTTTCACCGCCTGACGAGCCAGTAATTTCCAGTTCCCTTTCTGCTTAACCCATACCAACAAAACTGCCAGTTTTGCCGTACCTGGTTTCCCGTCGTTCGCGGTTTCGGCCATCAGTTTATGCCGAACGAAGGCCGTATTGTCTACAATAGTAATTGTCTGTTCGGTTAGGTCGATAGTCTTAAAATCCGATGAGCCACTAACGAGGGCATCAACAAAAGCTTTTTTGTCTTCTAGTTTTCCACTCGAATGTCCATAACTCAATTCATCGGAAGCTAGTGCTTCTAACTTGCTCTTATCAGGGTCAATCATCAACTGCTTCAACTGATCAACAGACTGACCAACAGCCGCTTGGTCTTTATTTTGCGCCATTCCATCTATGGTTAGCAGACTACATATAGCAACTAGCGCAAACAAAATTGTTTTCTTGTACATCGTCGGTAAGGGTTACTGTAGAAATTATTAATTGAGGGGCAATGACTAGCGACACCACTTTACTAAAAGCTAAGTCTGATTTTTTTTACCGTAAGCTGGGCCAAATTAAAATTCCCCTTCACCCACCTCTTTCGCTTTCTTCTTAGCTTGGTGAAGCCGGTAATTGAACGTCAGATTAATTTGCCGTAAGCGTCCCTGCGAGTTACTTTCGGTATAAAAATTAGCGCCCTCAGTGATCGAGCTATAACGCCGGGAATTAAATACATCAATTACATTAAGCACCAACGTGCCATTATTTTTGAGAATATCCTTACTAAGAGAAAGGTCTAAGGTAGCAATTGCCTGCCGGGTACCCTGTGGCGTTTTTTGCGGTGCTTCATAATTTCCCCGCCATTGAAAGTCCGTATTTTTCAAAATCGTAAAGCGGGACGTAAGGCGCGTAAACCAGCTGTAGGTATCGCTCTGGTAACTTGCATCTAGATTTCCACCGTTGGTAACAGCCCGGAAAAAATTAACGCTGCCGTCGAGTTTCCACCATTTATAAAGCGCATACGACCCGGCAAATTCGGCTCCGTAAGAGTCTTCCGTTGCTAAGTTTTCAGGACGCGTAGTTGAATTCCCCAGTTCATCGACCCGCCGAATCCGAATAATTTTCCCCGTTGTATGTCGATAATAAATCGACGAACTCATTGACCCTTTTTCCACGTATTTTATATGACCAATCTCAAACGCATTTGTGAATTCGGGATTTAAATCAGGATTCCCACTAAAAAAATTACGGTTATCGCTGAAAGTCATAAATGGGCTCAAATCGTTGTACTGAGGCCGACGAACCCGGCGGCTATAACTGATTTGCAAGGCATGTTGGCGAGGCAAATCGTAGGTAGCGTGTACACTCGGAAACAAATTGGCGTAACTGCGGGGATTAACATCATTCGTTTGTTTAAGCGTCGTTGTTACGTCGGTCCACTCCGCCCGCAGCCCCATTTGGTAGGAGAATTTCCGCACCTTGTTGCCCACAATTCCGTACAACGCATTAATTTTTTCGACATACAGAAAATCATTGGTCAAGCCGGGTAACGACGTCCAACTATTATCCGAATTCTGCTGAGTAACCGCATAGTTATTGGTCATATTTCGGGAACTCAGGCGCAGGCCCCCTTCCAGTTTTCCATCTTTGGCAAACGGCTGAACATAATCGACCTGTACTAAAAGTTGCTTTTCGGTTTCGTCGTTGATAGCCCGTTGCAAAACGGTTGGTATTACTGACGGGCTACCATCCGGCAGAAATGTTTTTTGCGCAAAATATTGATCCGACTTTTCCCAGTTATCTAGGTAGCGCACATCGGCGGTGAGTTCGTGGCCTTCACGGGCGAACATTTTTTTATAGCTCACGACGTACTCCGAATTTGGCTCGGTTTCGGTCTCATCCTGCGTTCGGTTTATAATGTCTTTCAGTACATTATTTGTGTTGGGTTGGTAATCTAGATATTGAATATCTGAAAAGCGTTTGCCCTTACTTAGCCGCCATGTGTACGAGGCTGTCAGAATACTTTTGGGATTGAAGAAATAATCAATACCTGCACGAGCATTGTTATTTCGTCCGCGCTGGCTACTCGTTGAATTTTGTCGATACGCAAATGTCGTATCGTTGCTATATACTTCCTGATACAACGAACTCCGACCGGGCGTGTTTCGAAAGGAAGCCGTATAATTGACAAAGAAATTTAAATTTTTGCGACGATAATTGATGTTGGCGGCTGCCCCAAAATTACTGGGATAGCCCGTAATTACATCGAACGAGCCATTGAATCCTTCCTTTCGTTCTTTCTTCAGAACGATGTTAATAATACCGCCCATACCTTCGGCTTCGTATCGTGCCGAAGGATTTGTAATCACCTCAACCCGCTCAATCATACTGCCTTGCAGTTGTTGCAGGCCGCTTCCTCCTTTAAAACTAACTAGTCCAGACGGTTTTCCATCAATCAAAATACGAACGCTGTTACTCCCTCGCAGACTAACATTTCCGTCGCCATCTACAGCAACCGAAGGAATATTTTTCAGAATATCAGAGGCCGTTCCTCCCGCATTTGCTAAGTCTTTACCAACGTTAAATATACGTTTGTCTAAGGCTAATTCCATCTGGCTTTTCTCGCCCACTACCACCACTTCATCCAGCCGTTTGGCGCTCGCCACAAGAACTAATGTACCAACTTGTTTATCCTGTTCACCAATTGTAATGACCGGAACAATTTTCTCCCGATAGGATACTGCACTGACTTTCAAATAGTATTGGCCAGGTTTGGCTTGTACCGCAAACGCCCCGGATTCGTCAGCAATTACGCCGGTTACCAAAGAAGAATCTGCGGTTCGATGCAAAGAAACGGTAGTAAAAGGAGTCGGTGCTTTTTTCTCGTCCACCAGCGTACCCCGTATCCAGGATTGGCGTTGCGGTGTAGCCGTTTGGGCGAGCGCCATTACGGGAAACAAAAAGAAGAAGAGAAACGTAACGTTTGTAAAAGTTTGATGCATAGTTGAGAAATTAGAGTTGACAAATAAGCGTGGCCCGGTTAGCCAAGATCATTAAATTAGTAAGATGGCCGACTATAAAATGGCCCCGCAACGTATTGCCAATGGCCTTTTGATTCTAATCATCGTGCTTGGCCCAACTGCTTTATCGTAATTCGGTTATTGGACAAACATCCATATCGCCGTAGTCCAGATTCTCACCGGCCATGCCCCAAATAAAGGTATAGTTCGACGTGCCAGAACCAGCATGAATCGACCAGTTAGGCGAAATAACGGCCTGCTCGTTTTGCATCCAGATGTGGCGCGTTTCCTGAGGTTCACCCATAAAATGACAGACCGACTGCCCTTTGGGAATGTCGAAATAAAAATACACCTCCATGCGCCGGTCGTGGGTGTGAGCAGGCATAGTGTTCCAGATGCTGCCCGCCTTCAACTCGGTCATACCCATCTGCAATTGACAGGTTGGAAGCACGCTATTAACCAGTAATTTATTGATTATCCGATGATTGGCCGTTTCCATACTACCTAACTCGACAACTTCGGCTTGTTCCCGAGACACTTTCCGGCTTGGATAGTTCCTATGAGCCGGAGCCGAATTGAGGTAAAATTTAGCCGGGTCACTGGCATCATCTGATAGAAATTCTACCTGACGAGTCCCCTGGCCGATATATAATGCTTCTTTGCGAGCCAGGTCAAACGTTTCACCGTTGGCAATGACGCGGCCCGTCCCACCTACGTTAATTATGCCCAATTCGCGCCGTTCCAGAAAATAGGCAGCCTTCAAATTTGCTGGCGTTTCTAATGTTATTGGCCCATTAACGGGCATAGCCCCCCCCGTAAGGTAACGGTCGAAAAACGAGAGTACCCAGGGACACTGATCAGCGATAAACAGGGTTTCAATCAGGAAATGCTGACGTAATTGGGCGGTATCCATTGCCTTTACTTCTGTTGGCGAAGTAGCAAAACGGCTGTCAAATGAAGCTGTACTCATCGGGAATTCTAAACTATCAGATTCGTTAAAGTGCAATAATGCAAGATTGTTTCCACAGAGGTTTCCTGTACTGGCAGAAATTTGATCCTTCGTAATACTTTTAGTAGAACTGCGGGTCTTTTCTTTAGAAAGAGTCAGAAACGGCCCATGTATACCCCTGTTTCTAAAAAAACCTTCACAGTTTGTTTATTTAATACCGGATTATAGGTAAACTAACACCAGGCGAGATTTTCAATAGCTTGCAACTCTCTCATAAATATGCTCGAAAGGGTAATGTGGGTAGATTCTAACAAAAAATGGCTTGTTGGCGGAGACAACTCTCCACAAGAACAGCGTAAATAAATCCGTTCACAATGGTTAACCTATTCCGTAATAAATTATTTATAGCAGTCAGTTTGCTCGTCATAATAGCCGGTTTTGGTTTTGGTCCTGCCGATACACCTATCTTCTCGGCGGCCTACATCAAAAATATAATGCACAAGACGGCTACATGGCAGTTGAAAAACCCGAAACATAAAACAACTGACTGGACTAATGGGGCATTTTATGCGGGCGTTTTTGCGGCATATGAAACAACAAAGTCGCCGGAAATTATGGACTCCCTAATGGCGATGGGCGAGCGCACCAATTGGCAACCCGGTAACCGATATGACCATGCCGATGATATTGCTATCTGCCAAACATACATCAACCTGTACCGGATTAAGAAAGATCGACGGATGATTCAGCCCACAATCGATACGGTCCAGAAAATGAGTCGTTTACCGGGTCGGGAAGTAAAAAGTCATGGCATTACGTGGTGGTGGTGCGATGCTCTGTTTATGGCACCACCAGTACTGGGCCAATTAGGAAAAACGTTGAAAGATCCCTCCTATTACGCACTAAATGATTCGCTTTTCCGACAAACCTACAACCTACTTTATAACGAAGACGAGCATCTTTTTGCCCGTGATGCGACCTACCTCGTAAACTCAGCTGGTGAAGGAAAGCGTGAAAGCAATGGCAAAAAGATATTCTGGTCGCGGGGAAACGGCTGGGTTATGGGTGGCCTTGTGCTACTTTTACAGGAATTACCCGCCAATCATCCATCCCGAAACTGGTACGTAAATCTATACAAACAAATGAGTGCGCGCTTGCTTTCCTTACAGCAAGCCGACGGTCTTTGGCGGTCCAGCCTGCTCGATCCAGAAGCCTATCCGGGTGGCGAAGGAAGCGGTTCGGGATTTGATTGTTATGCACTGGCATGGGGAATCAACCATGGCCTTCTGGACAAGAAAATATATTTGCCCGCCGTTCAGAAAGCATGGGTAGGCTTGAACACATTGGTTTCGCCGGAAGGACGAGTGGGCTGGGTACAGCCAATTGGTGGCGATCCAAGGCGTAATTTCAATGCCGACAGTTGGGAAGTTTACGGAACGGGCGCGTTTTTGTTGGCCGGTTCAGAAATCATTAAAATTAAAGATTTGGTAAAGCGATAAGCCTTAAATACGAAAACGTTATGATTGCAAAACATACGTCTACTGGTCATAACCGTCGTCAACACGAGGATAATAATGATGTTTACTGCAACTCTTTGGAACCACTTTATAAACTCCAGTTTAATCCGAAAGATAAAACGCCCAAGTATAAGCAGATCGTACAGTCGGTTATTACCGATATTGAACGGGGGGTGTTAAAGAATAATGAGCAATTACCATCCATTAGCGAATTGAGCGTTGAGTATTATTTGGCCCGTGATACGGTTGAGAAAGCATACCGCGAACTTCGGGAACGGGGTTATATTACGTCGGTGCAGGGCAAGGGTTATTATGTGCAAACAAGTACGAATACCAAATTAAAGATTCTTCTCGTCTTCAATAAACTCAGTTCATACAAGAAGATAATTTATTACGCTTTCCTTAAAGCCCTCGGCGATAAAGCCACCGTTGATCTTCAGATTCATCACTATAATGCCTTCCACTTTCAAGAAATAATTGAAAAGAATCTGGGCAAATACAATTACTATGTTGTCATGCCGCATTTTACTCAGGATTTGGATAAAGCGGACTATATGAAAGTACTGGAATCAATACCATCCAACGAATTGGTACTGCTCGACAAGGATGTATCAGAGTTGGCAGGCTCACCCCTGAGCATTTACCAGAACTTCGATAAAGATATTTGTGGTGCTTTAGAAAATGCGCAGGATTTGCTGAATAAATACAGTCGGATGGTACTGATTTTACCCGGCGATGGCAATCACCCAATCGAAATTGCGCATGGATTTCGTTCGTTTTGCATCAATTACAATAAGGAGTTCACTATTAAAGAAAGTGCAATTGATGAACACTTGCAAAAAGGCACCGCTTATGTAGTTATTGAGGAAACGGACTTGTCAGAAATAGTCAAAAAAGTCCGCCAGTCGAACTATGAACTTGGGCACGAAATCGGCGTTATTTCGTTTAATGAAACAACCCTTAAAGAGTTGTTAAACATTACAGTTATCACCACCGATTTTGAAGCAATGGGCTACACAGCAGCTTCATTGTTGCTGGACAACAAGCGTATTAAAGTTAAAAATCCGTTTTATATGATTCGGCGCGGGTCGTTGTAATCGACCATGAATAAAAGGGGGAAATAATTAACGGCTACAGAAAAAGAAAGTAGTCGTAAATCGTTCTGGTTACTTCAGCGATGGCCCGTTCCCGCACCGGCCCGTCTTTGAGCGATGACTTCACAAAAACGGAGATGGCAACGTGACCAGCATTTCCCGGCAACGTGATAATATCTACATCATTGGTCGTCATACCAATTGTGCCGGTCTTATGCCGAACTTCGGTATCGGGCGGCAGGGCTCCTTTTAATCGGGCTAGTCCCGTTTCGCACCGCTTCATAATGTCAAGGATCAGGGCTTGACTGGCTGGTTTCAAAACGGGTTGAGTATATAACTTAACTAATAACTGCGTCATGGCTTCGGGCGTCGATGTGTCTCTGATATCGTTATCGAACACGACCGAACTTGCGTCAATCTGTTCTTTTGTCCGCACTTTTGAGAGCGAGTCGAAGCGAGCTGGCGACCAGGGTTGATGTATGTCCATCGGAACACCAAGCCAATCAGAAATCAGCCAGGCCGTTGGGCGATCTACCTGAAGACCGGTAATACCCAAGCGTTTCATGCAGGCATTTACGGCGGCTGGACCACCGGCCAGTTTCAGGCAAACATCTGTCGTGCTGTTGTCGCTGATAAGCAGCATCAATTCGAGCAAACTCCTGACCGATAGGGAGATGCCTGGATTTGGTGTATTGGGCCAACTGAATCGCTCAGACAGCATGCCACTACCAGGATGCTGGTCGTTCTTGGTGAGCGGTATCATTTGGTCAAGCGTGATACTACCACTATCAACGCGGGTCAACAACTGAGTAGAAATGGCTACTTTATACGAACTGGCCATTGGAAATCGGTCTTTCCCATTTTGGGCAATCGTCTTTCCACTCTCAATGTGCGTGGCATATATGCCAACTTTACCGCCAGACAGATTCGATAGTCGCTGCAGTTCCTGCTCAAGCCGAACCGGAACAGAAAAAGCGGGTTCAGAAGCAGTGGCTTTACCCGTTTTAGGCTTCTGAGCAACCGACAAATGAGCAAAAAAAACAAGCGTGATGGCAAGAGTTTTTGTATAACTATTCATCGATAAGTAGTTTACAGTAAAGCAGTCTACGATAGGTTGCAAAATCTTGCGTTTGTTTTATTTCTGGGGCACGGCGGCTGTCATAGTCATTTCAACACTGGCTCCAAAAACCAATTTCGCTACGCCTACCGTCGTGCGGGCGGGGTAAGCGCCTTCCTTGAAAAATTTCCTGTAAATGGCGTTCATCTTCGGAAAGTCGTCCATGTTGCTCAGATACACGGTTACACTTACCACATCATCGAGCGATGTACCAGCAGCCTCCAGTACTATTTTAATATTCTGAATGGTTTGTGCGGTTTCGGCTTCAACCCCACCCGCTACTAATTTGGTAGTTTGCGGATCAGTACCGACTTGCCCCGACACAAACAGCAACCCATTACTGATAACGCCCGGACTAAAAGGATACGGATTTACCGAAGTTTTCCCAAGTTGAACGATTTTCTTGTTCTGACCGAATCCAGAAAGGCAAACACTGAAACTTAGGAGGCAAAAGAGAAGATACTTCATAGCGAACGTAAGGTTATTAGAGGTGAATAATGGAGTTATTTTGACAGAAAAGTATTTAAAACGGTGTTGTATTCGTCTTTCGCGTTCAGGTACGGGAAATGCCCTTTGTTATGAAATGTATGTACCTGCGCTGTAGTATAATATTGTTTTAATTTGGTGCGCAGATCGGGCGAAACGAGCGGATCGTTGTCCGATTCGAAAATTAGCAAGGGCACAGCCGTCTGCTTTCCATCTATGGCTTGGAATTTATCAATAACGCAGTTGTATCGGGCAATGAACTGCGCTTTCGACATGCGGCCATACGTGTTTTCAAGCAACTGAGCCCTTGCCAGCGGGTTGTTTTCGGAAGCGGGTAACACCTGATCAAACAAATTTTGGCGTACGCTATTCATTACCAGCCACTCCGGTAGCCACGATGCGACCGCTATTTTTGTCTTATTTTTTTCTTCGAGGATATCATTATTCGGAAACGTATTGCCCAGAACTGCTTTTTCAACCCGTTGCGGATACGTCGCCAGTAGATACTGCGTCAGATAACCGCCGAGGGAACTGCCTACCAAAATCACTTTATCTATTTTTTCTTTATCGAGAATGGCCGTAATTCCTTTACCCAAATCCGATAGGTTATCAACTGGCGGATATGTAACGCTTACCACGCGATACTCATGACTAAAAGCATTCATCTGCTGCCACCAAAAGTCATAGCCGCCCGTCATACCGTGCAGAAATAAGATGGTTTTTGGCCCACCTCCCTGCACTATATACGTCCAGTCGTAGCCTTGCGAGTTGATTGTCAGCGTCGGTAATTTTCGAAATGCTGCCAAACCATTAATTGGTGCTTTATCAACGCCGGTGTACAAGTCGAGTGCGTCTTTTTTGGGTACCGGATAGAGGTAAACCGCAACAATAACGAGAAGGGGAATAAGCCAGAGTAAACGTTTATTCATGTATAGTCAAGGAGAAGGAATACAAGGTACGTCAGTAAAAATAAGTACTTCAGTGGATTCTACACATGTTTCCCCGTTTCTTTCATCTTTTGTTTCGGAAAGTTCTATAGCGCTCGTTTTCTTATATAATGAAGCCAGGGAAAGACGATAAATTTGCGTACTGTGTCAAAATCAATTTACCAAAACTCATGATAAAACGTAGCCTATTATTTCTTGCTGCACTCTGTTACTGGAGTCTTTCTCAGGCTCAGGTTCCTAACGAATCACAAGCAGGGTCGGACAGTATTATGATCACGATTTTCCTGAAACATCAGCAGGACAAAAGCCTGAAGCAAATTCAGGAAATACAACAGAAGAATAAATTCCTTGAGATGTTTCCGCCGAAAGAAGCACGCGTTATATCCTGGTACGTAATGATGGGAATTGGTCAGGTTGTTACCGTCAGGATTCCAGCTAAAAACCTTAGAACATTAAATCTGACAATTGAAAATGGGGCTTGGGGAGCTTATAATACCGAGTTCTACCCGACCTACGATTTTATTCCTGTCTGGCAAAACTCGCTAAAGAGTAAGAAATAGATAGGCTCTGGGGTAAATAAAAAACGCATGTGTATCTGTCAATACCAGATACACATGCGCCTTAAAAATGACTGTGGCTTAAATTTCTGAATAAGCCGTTGGATGTAATAGATAAATATCGGCTCGCAGGAAATTATGCGCGTATTCTGGCAGCGCATTTAATGTTTTCCAGGCGGGATCGGCACTAAATGCTTTCCAATGGGCATCGCGCTCGGCTTTGCTCTCAAACGATGTCATGTACATCATACTCGGCAACTTAGCGCCCGCTTTCACCTGACCACAAAACACCGTGTTAAAACCTAACCGCTTGAATATGTCCAGTTCGCCGTTGTTGAACTGGCTGATTTTGTTTTCGTGCAGTTTCTCTGTAGCGGCTTCATAATTCCGAAGTTCATAGATGCGGTCGGCTTGACTGGCCTGTAATTTCGGCGCAACCAGCGTTGGCATTCCGGCAAAGGACTCCATCAAAACAGACTCAAATCCTTTATAAACCGGGTTATTGTACTCGGCGTTAAGGTAATCCTGCCCAGTCGATGCATATTGTTTGTCCTTCGCCAGCGTTTCCGAAAGGGCCATGAACTGATCTAACGACTTGAACGGAATTAGCACGTACACCAGCGAATCGGCTTCAGTAGCAGGCTTAAAAATACCTACTTTCCCAACACCAGCCCGGTGCAGAGCGGGCAAATAAGCCTCCTTGAGATACGTTTCCAGACGGTCCTTCTGGGGGCTGTCTTTGAGGTGATAAATCTTGAGCTGGTAAAATTCACGTTTAGGCGCGAAACTAAACCCCTGACTGGCACTGATAATGAACGCGCAAAAGAACCAAAGGATAAGCGTATTTCCGGTTTTACGATTAGTAGACATTCTAGATGAAATGATTGTATAGAATAAGAAAGCAACATACCCCGGAAAACTCACAATGCTACCCTAAAGTTTTGCCTGATTAATTTAACTCCGCTATCTCGTTAATCGGTAGATGTACAAAGCGGCACGTTGAATCAGCAACGGAAATTCTTTCGTATTCATGGTTTCTTCGATGCTGTGAGCGCCCTTACCTGATGCGCCCAAGCCATCCAGGCAGGGCATATATTGCGCAACAAACGACACATCGCCTGCTCCGCGTGCTCCGGGATCAAAGGCGCTTACGGGACCAAGCCCCATATCCCGACTGAGTTTGTCCACTTGTTTACGCAGCTCATCGTTAGCGGCAGACGGTTCCATACCCGGAATGCCATCGACAAATGAAATGGTGGCTTTGGTGAGGGGTAGACTTTTATCCACGATTTCACGCATTTTGGTTCGGGCATTTTCTTTCTGGGCTTCGGTCAGAAACCGCAGATCACCTTTGACTAAAGCCGTCCCGGCTACAATGTTTGTTTTGCCAATCGTTTCGGCTTTGGCCGTTTTTTCATCGTAATGCACCTCCGAACCGCCCACGATTAAACCAGGGTTGAACGTCAGGTATTGTTCCTGACCTAGCGTCCGCCGAAACTCGTTCAGAATACGAACGGCTTCATAAATAGCACCGTACCCCAGGTCGCTGAAAATCCGCGAGGAATGACCCGTTCGGGCTTTTACATTAAGTGTCCAGCCACTCGAACCCCGACGACCCGTTGTTACACTACTCAATCCCTGTGCGGTTTCAAAGGCCAGGGCTATATCACATTTCTTCGCCCGCTCAATAAAATCACGGCGGCTTTCCGGACCAGCAGAACTCTCTTCATCGCCCGTGAAGTAGATAGTGATCGATGTATCATCAAGCAATTTTTGGGCATTTAAGGCTTTCAGCGCAGCAATCACGACTACATCGCCCCCTTTCATATCGGCAACACCCTGGCCCGACGCTGTCGAATCGTTGACACGAGTAAACGGATCCATTGGTAGGCTCTTTTCAAATACGGTGTCTAAATGGCCAATCAGAAACAGTTTTTTACCCTTCTTACCCTGCCGTGTCGCCACTAAATGACCGGCCCGGTTAAGCGAGTCTGGCAAGGTGACCCACTCGGTTTTGAACCCCAGCTTGTCGAACTCGTCCGACATCAGTTTTCCAACTGTTCGCACGCCTTCTTTATTGAGGGTGCCACTGTTGATGTTAACGACTTTTCCCAGAAACGCTTCCGTCTCCGGCATCTGCTTTTTCACCGTGGCGATTACGCCCATTTCAGGTTTTGACAGTGACTGGGCCGAAACAATATGACTAACAAGTAAAAAGAGGAAGAGATATTTCATGAATAAGGTTGATTGAGCTAACGGGCTAAAATACGGAAAGTTAAACGGCAAAAGCATGAATGTTCGGTTAAGTACAATTTTTACTATGTTCACTTCTACTACTCAATAAAATGAAGGAGTTTACGCGCTATATCCAAATACTATTTTGCCATTCTGCCTATCTTCACTCAAAAAATGGGTGCCCTCCCAACTTATACTTCACGGCTACGGTCTTTGACCACCTTAATACGCATGAAACAAGCTTTCCTGATTTTATTCATTTGTTGCTGCACGCTCACCAGCACGTTCGCACAAAAGCCGGCCACCACCGAAAAACAAACCCCTAAAGAAGACAAACCGGCCTCGCTCTCCCGCACGTTAACTATTGATTCGCAGGTCGTCACTAACGGTCAAGTCACCATAAAAGGCCAGCGTGTACCGTATAAAGCTACTGCCGGTACCATTCCGGTCTGGGATGAAGAAGGCAAAGCCGTTGCGGGTGTATTTTTCACCTATTTTGAACGATCCGACGTTGCCGACCGCGCTTCCCGTCCACTGGTTATTTCATTCAACGGTGGCCCTGGTACGGCCTCGGTCTGGATGATGATCGGCTATACGGGTCCGCGCATTCTGAAAGTTGATGACGAAGGGTATCCTATACAGCCCTACGGCGTTAAGGACAATCCTAATTCAATCTTAGACGTTGCCGATATTGTGTATGTTGACCCGGTTAATACGGGCTTTTCACGACCCGTTAATAAAGATGTACCCTCAGCCAAATTGTTCTTTGGTGTGAACGCCGACATCAAATACTTAGCCGACTGGATTAATACGTTCGTAAGTCGTTATAATCGCTGGGCGTCGCCCAAGTACTTGATCGGCGAAAGCTACGGCACCGCCCGTGTATCGGGGCTGGCGCTGGAATTGCAAAATGCCCATTGGATGTACTTGAATGGGGTAATTTTAGTATCGCCGACGGGCTTAGGTATTGAGCGGGATGGACCAGCCGAGGGTGTCCTGAAGCTACCTTATTTTGCCGCAACGGCCTGGTATCACAAAGCTTTACCTGCCGATTTACAGAAGAAAGATTTAACCGACGTACTACCCGAAGTCGAAGATTTCGCTATTCAGGAATACCTGCCTGCACTGGCATTGGGCGGCTCATTGAGCGACCAGAAACGGAAGGAAATTGCCGCTAAAGTAGCTCGTTATTCGGGCTTGTCGGAAACCGCTGTGATGCAACAGAATTTAGATATACCGGTAAACTTTTTCTGGAAAGAACTGCTGCGCGACAAAGGCCAGACCGTTGGGCGATTAGATTCACGCTACTTAGGCATGGACAGTAAAGATGCGGGTATCAGTCCTGATTATAATGCTGAATTAACTTCGTGGCTCCATTCGTTCACACCCGCCATCAATATGTTTATGCGCGAAGAACTCAATTACAAGACCGATCTGAAATATTACATGTTCGGCCCTACGTTTCCCTGGGACAATACCAATAACCATACCGGCGAAAACCTGCGACAGGCTATGGCGCAAAATCCCTATCTGCATTTACTGGTTCAATCGGGTTATTATGATGGTGCCTGCGATTATTTCAATGCTAAATACAACCTGTGGCAGATGGATGCTGGCGGCAAGTTAAAAGATCGGATGGAATGGGAAGGCTATCGAAGCGGCCACATGATGTATCTCCGTAAAGAAGACCTCGCCACCAGCAACGAACGGTTACGGAAATTCATCCAG
Source organism: Spirosoma flavum (assembly GCF_042686045.1). Lineage (NCBI taxonomy): Bacteria > Pseudomonadati > Bacteroidota > Cytophagia > Cytophagales > Cytophagaceae > Spirosoma > Spirosoma flavum. The sequence goes on along the minus strand of NZ_JBHUOM010000001.1, from coordinate 1,098,384 downwards.
AAAAGCACGCCCAAAAATAGTGCGCCAGCGAAGTATTCAGGGAGTAAATGAGGTGAATTACGAGTTACTGATCGTGAACGGTCATCTCTTAAAAGCTACTTGTGCTATTTAGCAAAATCATAAGTAAAAGTCTACTTATTGACTTATGCGTTGGTAAGTAGAAAAACAAGAGTAGTCTCGTTTTTTAGTGAATCGCTAAACTATAAGTAATTAACTATCATCGGCTTATAGTTTAGCGATATTGTGTATACCAGCTTGTTAGATGAGGCCAGAAGCCGTTATTTATAGGGCAGGTTTCGTGTAACAGGTTACCCGTTTGCTGGGTTAAACGTAGGTCTCTATGCTGGGGATCCAGCTGATAAGACAACTGCACTGATTGAATTAAACGCACAAAAAATTCTCTGCTAATATGATTTACTTCACTCAGTTGATTTACGTTAAAGAAGGTCAAGAAGCCGTGTTTCATCAATTTGAAGAGGTTGCCATTCCACTAATCGAGAAGTACAATGGTCAGCTTTTATTACGAATACGGCCTACTGATGACTCCTATATTGAACAGCATATCGACAAACCTTATGAGATACACCTTGTAAATTTTGACACTGAGCAAGACTTTGCCGCCTTTAGCCAAGACGAAAGTCGTAAGCAGTTTTTGCATTTAAAAGAGCAATCTGTTCAAACAGCCATCCTATTTCAAGGAGTAAAACTATAGTATGATTCATCGGTGACCAATTAAACACCCGGCAGGTTAAGTTTAGTAAATCGGATGCATGAGGGGTAGTAACTCACTCGGCGCAGGCAGAATTTCGCTGACAATGGAAATAGGAATGCCAGCCGCCGAGACTGTAGAAAGCAAACATATGTCTGAATTCTTTTATAGCAACGTCTCTATGTTTTCAGAAAAACCGAACATCTTCACTCAGTTCAGGCACGAACTTCACCGCTTCCCCGAAGTTTCAGGTCAGGAAGTTGAGACCCAGAAACGAATAAAAGCCTTTGTCAGACAGTTCAATCCAGTTACTATCAGCGAAGTAGGCGGAACTGGATTATTATTGCAATACGGTCATGACGATACAGGTCCCGTTACGTTGATCCGGGCAGATATTGACGCGTTACCAATTCAGGAGGTCAACACATTTGGGCATAAATCACTTATCGAAGGTGTTTCGCACAAGTGTGGGCATGATGGACATACGGCTATCCTGGCCGCTCTCGCATCACTCTTAGCCGAATATCCTATCGGGAAAGGTCGGGTGTATTTGCTTTTTCAACCAGCCGAAGAAACAGGCAAAGGGGCTGAAGCCGTTCTAAACGATCCCGCCTTTTCGGCTATTCGCCCCGACCGGGCATTTGCCCTGCACAATTTACCGGGCTATAAACAAGGAACAATCGTATGTAAACCGGGTTCGTTTACGGCATCGGTTCTTAGTATGATCGTAACGTTTACAGGCGCAGTATCGCACTCCGCCGAGCCCGAGAAAGGCCTTAATCCGGCTTACACGATGGCCGATTTTACGTTGAAAAGTAGAGCGTTGCAGCAGCCCAATCCACAATCCGATGACTTTGCGTTGATAACCCCAGTCTACACTACAATGGGCTCAACATCCTATGGTATATCAGCCGGTTACGGGGAGGTTCATCTGACACTCAGAACCCGGAACGCCAAAAAAATGGAAACTCTGACGGCTCAATTAGTAGCGTTGCTAGCAGAGCTTTCTGCGGAGAGCGGCATCGACGTAGACACCGCCTATACAGAATCGTTCTTTGCCAACGAAAATGATAATGCGGCATTTGAGCAAATCAAACAAAGCGCATTAAAGTTAGAGTATGACTTTGTCGAAAAACAGGAACCCTTCAAATGGGGTGAAGATTTCGGACTCTTTACTCAACATTATCCCGGAGCTATGTTTGGCATCGGTAATGGTGAAGACTCGCCAGCATTGCATAATGATGACTACGATTTCAATGACAATCTTATTAAACCGGCTGCTCAGTTATTTTTAGAACTAATTGATATTCAGCATAAGTGACGCAAAAGGATGAGTACTATTTTTATACTTTTCTAACGCAAAGACCAACCACCGTAACACTCACTTCTCCTTCCTCTAACTATATGACTTTCTTATCTGTACCGAAGGCGCGTACCATTCCGCTTTTACTAATCGCGTTTTTAGTAGGTTTCTATCCGGGTTGGGCACAGCTTACAAATCAGGTTTCTACCGACAGTGTCGATGAGATTGTCCTGGCTCATATGAGCAAAAAACACGTTCAGGGTGTTTCAATTGCGGTTGTCCATCGGGGAAATGTGACGCTGGCAAAAGGCTATGGGATGGCCAATGTCGAACTAAATGTACCAGCAACTCCGCAAAGTGTATTCGCCATCGCGTCTGTCAGCAAACAGTTTCTGGCAACGGGCATTCTGATATTGGCGCAGGAAGGCAAGCTGCAACTCGACGACGATATTCATAAATATTATCCGCAGGCACCCCAAACCTGGCAGGGCATTACCTTACGTCATCTGCTGTCTCACACATCCGGGATTGTCCGGGAGGCTCCCGCTTTTGATCCCGCCAAAATACAGCCAGACTCAGTGATCGTTCAGTCAGCATTTCCCTTGCCTCTACAGTTTCCGATTGGCACAAAGTGGCAGTATTGCAACGTTGGTTATTTTGCGCTGGCCGACATTATCCGTAAAGTGTCGGGTCAACCCTGGGATGCATTTCTGAAACAACGGGTTTTCACTCCGACAGGGATGACCAACACCCGAACCACTACCCCTAGTGAGATTGTGCCAAACCGGGTAGACGGCTACACCTGGGAGGAAGATCACCTTCAGCGCGCACTGGCTTACCTCGCCTTGCGGCCCAGTGGTGCCTTTTTGTCGACGGTACTGGATTTGGCAAAATGGGATGCCGCGTTGTACACCACCAAAATTTTGACGAAAGATAGTCAGAAACAGATGATGACGCCTTTTGTGCTCAAAGATGGTACTCCCTACCCGTATGGGCTAGGTTGGCGGGTTGATACGCTGCAGAGTTTTCAGTGGGTTCACCACGGCGGCTCGCTACCCGGCTTTCGAACGGAGTATACCCGTTTCCCACAGGCGGGCCTTTCTATAATTGTCCTGACAAATGGCGAGACAGCAAATCCCGAAAGCATAGCGAAGGAAGTAGCTATGCTTTATCTGCGTTCAGCAGCGGAAAAACCGGTTAGCGAAAAATAAACTCAATAGGTTAGTTCGCATTCTCACAGACTACGGAATTAGTTATTACTTCGTTAGTCTAAAACACAAAGCGCCCAAGACCACGTGGTCTTGGGCGCTTTGTGCATCTAATGATTCACCCTAAACTGCGCTATTTAAGTAACTCAGCCAGTGGCCAGACATTCCCGTTTTTGATTGTATAGCGCACGTTCATCGTGTCCCGGATTTTGTTCAGCGGGTCACCGTCAACGGCAATCAAATCGGCGAGTTTACCAACTTCTATACTGCCAACATCTTTACCAACACCAGCCGCTTCTGCCGACCAAAGTGTAGCGGCCCGAAGTGTCTGGAAGGGAGTAACGCCCCCTTCGACCCAGTTCTGTAATTCCACCTGCAAACTCAATCCATAGGGAATCAGTGGAGAGTCAGTACCGGGTGTCATTCGGGCACCTGCGTCTAGGAATTTCTTCACATTTTGAGCCAACGTTTTAAAGTTTTCTACAGCACCGGGCATCATACGACGCATGGTTTGTAGTTGCGCCATCAAATTATTTCGGTAGGTTTCGTTGTAAAAATGAGTGAACGGCTTGTAGCTGAGTAAACTTGTATCACGCTGCGTTTGATAAGAAAATCCACCTTGCAAGCTCGTTGTAGGCGTCATGTTCATACCCGACTTAGCAACCAGAGCCAAGACATCGCCATAAATATGATTGGTCGAGGTGAGTTTCAGGGAGAAACCCCGGCGACTTGTAGCCGACGAATGTTCAACGCCATCAATATCGTATTTCACCGCCGGATACAGCTCATGCGATGTTACCGGAATACCAATCTGGTGAGCCAGTTCGGCGGCTAGTTGCTGTAAACGGTCTGGCAATCGAACATAGCATTTCAACAGATCGTAATCTAGCCGTTTTGCCCGGTCAAGTTCCATACGCAGTTGAGACTCACTTCGGATACTGGTCGCCAGTCCATAATAAAGCCGATACCCTTCATTTAGTGTACCGGTATAAAAAGAACGCGGCCCCACTCGAACACCGGCATCCCAGGCTTCCCGCCGTTCGAGTGCATCATATGGATCGGCCCCCGTTTCACGAATGCTGGTGATGCCATGACTCAGCCAAATACGACCCTGTTTTTCGCCCGACAAAATGCTCTGGTGGGTGTGCATTTCCCAAAGACCGGGCATAACGGTAAGTTTAGACGCATCGACTAGTTTTCCTTTTCGCCCGGCCTGATGCGGTTCGATAGCCCGGATTCGGGTGCCTTCCAGAATAATATCTACGTTCTCACGATACGTATTTGTTTTGCCGTCGAAGAGTTTTCCGGCATGAATAATCGTCGGCTCAGTGGGCAATTTGACCTGATATGTAAAGTCGAGCGGAATACTTGTGATTCGATTTGTGGCAATATCCAGTTGCTTGAGCGAATCAATAGCCAGATAAACCAGCGTTTTTGAATCGGCAGTCCAGCTCATGTTGTCAGCTAGTACTTTTGTGCGCTGAATAGGCGGAGCGGTTTGTTTACCTTCCGGCGTGACAGGCAATGTCCATAAAAAGCCATCGAGTACATACGCCATCCATCGGCCATCGGGCGACCAGCTAGGGCCACTACGTCCCCGAAAACTAAGGGTCTGACCGGCTGAATCCGGTTTCATTTCAAGCCCGGCCCCTCCACCCTGACTCGGAATGATAAGAAACTGATTTAAGCCTTCCCGAAAGCGGCTGGAATACACATCCAGCGCCGAGACCGCAATTTGTTTGCCGTCGGGAGACCAGCTTGGCACACCGGGACCAAAAAGCGGGTCATACACTTTTTTGGGTGTCGAAAAAGGCTGATCTTCTGAGGCTGGCATATCTATCGTATGCAACACGCTACGCCCAAAGGCCGCCCGATCGAGCAGAAAGTAAGCAATGCGTTTGCCATCGGGCGAAAAAATTGGCGTGGTAACCTCCTCCGACCCGTTAGTCATCTGGCGATCCTGACCGGTCTTTAAATCTCTTACCCACAAATTAATACTCCCCGAACGGTCGGACGAAAATACGATGTATCGCCCATCAGGAGAAAAACAGGGGTCAGCTTCTATGAACGCGTCGTCGGTTAACTTTTTAGGTGTCGGTGTGCCAATATCCAACCAATACAAATCGCCCACTGCCGTAAAAACGATTGCTTTTCCATCGGGCGAAACCACCGGTGCGCGAATACCTTTCACGGGTCGGGGATTCGGATTGTCGAGCAGATACGTTTTTCGGGTATATGGCTTACGGTTAAGCGATAACGTAGCCTGCCACGCTACTTTTTTGGTTTGAGAGAAGTCGGCATTTTTCCATTTAATAGCTCCGTCGGCGGTGTACCAGATAGAACCATCGGCTGCCACCGAAGGGCGAAATGGAAAGACATCTTCCTGAGTTGCCGAAATTACGGTAGGCTCAATCCCTGCTTTTATCGCTTTGACAACCAACGAGGTAGCCCCACTAGCAGTCGTTTGCAAAATCAGCGATGCGCCGTCTTTTGTCCAGGCCGGTGCACCCAGCGTTGCCGTTGTTTTCCAGATTAATGTTTCTTTACCGCCTTCCCAAACGTACAGTCCTGAGACATCGGGTCGGGTGGCGATGTATGCAATTCGCTTACCATCGGGCGAATACGATGGTGTGTATTCGTTGCCCGTATTGTCCGTAATTTGCTTCAGTTCCTGTGTTTTCAACGTTAGCTCCCATACGTTATAATTACCGCCCTGATCCGACGAAAAAACAAGCCGGTTACCATCAGGCGAATAATTTGGTTCGCGATAATCGAACTCGCCTGTCGTGTGTTTTTGCAAGTCCGATCCATCAGGTTTAATACTGTAAATATGGAAAGTCCCATCACGAAACGACGAGTAGGCAATCCGTTTCCCATCGGGCGACCATGTTGGTTGGTGGGCACCATCACGAAAATCAGTCAATGCGCGGGCTACTCCGCCTTTAGCCGGTAACAGCCATATAGTGCCTTGTAAATCAATCGCTACCGATTGACCATCGGGCGAGAGGGCTACCCCCATGTTAGTCCCTTCCGAAACAGTGATATGTAGCGAGTCGGACTGGGCCAGTGTTCGAGCAACGCTAACTCCCAGCATACCGAAAAGCAATATGAATCGAATAAGTACAAAATGGAGTTTCATAAAAATTGACTGGTTAAGGATTAAATAATAAAAGAGGCAATTGTAATTTTTACTAACAGAAGCGCTATGTTTAACAGAAGGAATTACGGCTAAAATTTTGAGTTTCTATTTTCAGTTTAATTCAAAAAGTCTTACGTTTTCAACTTAAACTACATGACTTCTCGCTAGTATAATCCAACTATTTAATAAGAAATTCACAAAAATTAAGTGGCAGTTTTTAGTGTGTAATTTTTACACTAAAAATCATGAATTTATGAAGCAAACTTGCTGATTAACAAGACTCAACAGAAGATGTGCGGGGTACCGACAACAATATAATTAATACATTTTATAACCCAATAGCACACTTCTTAAGACTATATTATTAATAGACTTGATGAGAGACTTCAAAAGATAAATTCCTCTTTATATCAAACCAGAAAATTTATACTTTATCTATATTTAGTTATTTTATAAATATTAATAAATCAGTCAACTCGATAAATATATGATCACTTTACAGCAAAAATTTGCAAGTAAAATCTCGTCTGAAAATCCGCAAAAATTTATTTCGATTTATCTAGTCAACCTTATTGTGTTGGTAGTATTTTTTTGTTTCTCTCTATTACTTAGACACACAGCGTCAGTTTTGAGAAACGAACGCCATATGTAAGCGAATTAGACGCTATTTTGCACCGAAAAAGAACTTCATTCCAGCATATCCTTTGAAAACGTTCCTCACCCTTCTGCTGCTGATTCCAGCTCTGGCTGTCGCTCAAACGGTTCCGCCTGCCAATCCGTATCCGTTTACGCCCTCGCAGGATTCAGCCTATGTGCGTGAAAATTATCAAAAATCTGAATTTATGGTGCCCATGCGGGATGGCACGAAGCTATTCACGCAGGTATATGCGCCTAAAGATCAGTCGGTGAAGCATCCAATGCTCATCCAGCGCACGCCATATAGTTGCGCTCCTTATGGAACAGATCGCTTTCGTCGGCGTGTTGGGCCAAATGCGTTTATGTTACGCGATAGCTACATCGTTGTCTATCAAGACGTTCGTGGGCGTTGGGCCTCGGAAGGGACGTTTGTAGAAATGACTCCGCATGTGGATATCAAAAAAGGGACCGCTGATCACGACGAAGCATCTGATACCTACGACACAATTGACTGGCTATTAAAAAACTTACCCGCTAATAATGGCAACGTGGGTCAATGGGGCATCAGCTATCCCGGTTTCTTCACGTCGGCAGGGTCAGTATCGGGGCACCCGGCCTTGAAAGCGTCTTCGCCACAAGCGCCAATGGCCGACCTCTGGCGCGATGATGCGTTTCATAATGGGGCATTTATGATTGCGGCCAACTTTGGATTCTACGCATTTTTTCAGGAGCACAAACAACCGACCAAGCAAAATCCACCGTCGCTGTTTGATATCAATGACCCCGATGGTTATCATTACTACCTGAATATGGGGCCGACAGCAAATTCGGAGAGTCAATATTATAAGGGTCGGAATAAATATTACCACGAGAATTTCGAGCATCCCGATTATGACGAGCACTGGAAAAAACGCAACATTCTGCCCCACCTCAAAGGCATCAAACATGCCGTAATGGTCGTTGGTGGCTGGTATGATGAGCAGGATTTATTCGGAACGTTCAATACGTATAAAGCCATCGAAAAACAGAATCCTGGTATCCAGAACATATTTGTGGTAGGTCCCTGGGTACATGGTGGCTGGGCGGGTCCGTCGGGCCAAACGCTGGCCGACCAGGATTTCGGCTCCAAAACATCACCGTATTATCAGGAAAATATCGAAGCCAAATTTTTCAAGCATTACCTTTTCAATGAAACAACCCCGGTAGCTCTGCCCGAAGCAACGTTATTTGAAACGGGCACGAACCGCTGGCGTAGCTTTGATACGTATCCGCCAAAGGGAATGGTGCAAAAACAGTTGTATTTAGGGGGCAGTGGCAAGCTCAGTTTCACCCCATCGGCAACGGGAGCCGCCTTCTCCGAATTCCTATCTGACCCCGCCCATCCGGTTCCATTTTCCAGCAAGATTAACGACGGTTTCTCGGCTGATTATATGGTCGAAGATCAACGGTTTGCGTCGGTGCGTCCTGATGTGCTGACGTTCCAAACCGATACGCTTACGGATGATCTGACATTGGCCGGACCAATTCTGGCGCAACTTACGGTATCGACCACGGGCACCGATGCCGATTGGATGGTGAAAGTGATTGACGTATATCCGCCCAATGCGCCACAAAACCCGCTGAAGAAAGATGTAGTTTACGGCGATTATCAACAACTGATTCGCAGTGAGATCATTCGCGGACGCTATCGCAACAACATCAGTAAACCCGAACCCTTTAAGCCTAACCAGCCAACCCAGGTTTCGGTAGAGCTACAGGATGTGCTGCATACATTCAAAAAAGGCCACCGGTTGATGGTGCAGGTGCAAAGTTCATGCTTTCCCTGGGCAGACCGAAATCCACAAACGTTTGTGCCAATTTTCAGCGCCAAAGAAGCTGATTTTCAGAAGGCAACCCACCGCGTTTATCATGGCAAGCCGGGTGTCAGTTTTCTAAAAGTTGGTGTACTGGCACCCTAACCCACTTATATTCAAACGAATGAAAAAATCAATAGCAATTATCTTGCTACTGCTCGCCAGCGTCCCCGTATATGCTCAATCGCCCAAACCTATTCCGGTTCGGGTAGTCATTATCACCATGTTTGAGATTGGAGCTGACACGGGCGACCGGCCAGGCGAGTTCCAATATTGGGTCGAACGGTTGCCGTTGGCACAAACAATTCCGTTCCCCCAGGGCTACCGCAATCTCCGTTATAATCCAGAAAAGCAGGTGCTGGGTATTTGCACAGGTATGGGAACGGCTCGTTCGGCGGCCTCCATTATGGCATTGGGTATGGACCCCCGATTTGATTTGTCGCACGCGTATTGGCTCGTGGCGGGTATTGCGGGCATCGATCCACAGGATGGTAGTGCCGGTTCGGCAGCCTGGGCCGAATGGCTGGTCGATGGTGATCTGGCTCACGAAATTGACTCGCGCGAAATCCCCAAGGATTGGTCAACGGGTTATTTACCATTACGCCGAACAAAACCTTATGAAGAACCTGCCCAGGATAATGATTTTACCGTTTCCATTCATTTGAATTCGGGTCTGGTAAACTGGGCGTATGCATTGACGAAAGACATCCGGCTGGATGATACTGAAACGCTTCGAAAGATGCGGGCTGGTTACAGTGATTACCCAAAAGCACAGGAACCTCCTCGTGTGATGATGGGCGACCATTTAGCTGCGATGACCTTCTGGCATGGCAAATACCTCAACGATTGGGCCAACCAATGGGTCAAATACTGGACACAGGGAAAAGGTAATTTTGTGACATCGGCCATGGAGGATACCGGAACCGGTCAGTCGTTGCAATGGCTGAGTGCCGCAGGGAAAGCCAACGTTAACCGGTATTTGGTCTTACGAACCGCCAGCAATTATACCATGCAACCCTCTGGCGTTACAGCCGCAGAAAACCTAACCAATGGTGGAAAAGCCATAGGCGAACGCTATACAGCTTATATTCCGGCGTTAGAAGCGGCTTATAAAACGGGCATAGTAGTTGTGGATCAATTGATTAACAACTGGAAAGTCTATAAGAACAAAACACCGGCCGACAAGTGAACAATAATTTTTATCAGCGCTTGTTTTATCCTGAAATCACCGATTCAACGCTAATCTATGCGTAATCTACTTGCATTTTTACTGTTCCTTCTTCTCCGGAATTTTGCGCAAGCGCAATCTTCACCGACGCCTAAACTTACCGTTACGCCCCTCAACGATCAGGTTTCCGTCCATACGACCTATGGTATGTATGGCAAAATGCCCTTTCCATCTAATGGGTTGATTATTAAAACCAAAGACGGCATTGTCCTGATTGACACAGGTTGGGACAGCGATACTAACACCGATAATACCAGACAATTACTCCAATGGGTTTCCGATAATCTGCACCAGCCTGTTCGGCTTTGCATCGTCACACACGCCCACGAAGATAAAATGGGCGGGATTAGTGAGCTCCGAAAAGCAGGCGTCCGGGTCATTAGTACGCCGTTGACTGCCCGGAAATCGGTTAAGCTCGGCTTCGAATCGCCCGAAGGAATTTTATCAAATGATACGACCTTTTCAATCGGTCAAGAGCCCATTCGCTGCTTCTTTCCCGGCCAGGGGCATACCAGCGACAACATCGTAGTATGGCTACCCAATCAGCAAATATTGTATGGTGGCTGTCTGATAAAAAGTGTAGCCGCCTTCGGAATGGGTAACCTCGCCGATGCCAACCTGGCTGAGTGGGCGGTTACTATTCGGAACGTGATGAGCCAGTTTGGTACTGCCCGAATTGTCGTACCCGGCCATCAGGATTGGGGCGACACAAAATCGCTGGAACACACTTTAACGTTGCTGGAAAAGCACAAAGCAGCCCAAAAGTGAATTGTCTCGCCATGACCTCACAGACTGAGTCTACAGGGCTTATAAAACAAAAAAACATACCTGTTCATAAGTATTATAAAAATCTGCCGGTCCGCCGGTGCGAGTCCATATGGCCAAACTTCTTTTAATGGACCACGATGGGGCGATTGATGATTTGCTGTCTCAGTTGCTCGTCTTGACAATGCCCGATGTAGACTTGATCGGAATCACCGTTACGCCCGCCGATTGTTATATTGAACCTGCCCTCGAATCTACATATAAGCTGCTCCAGTTAGTAGGTAAAGAAACCATCCCACTGGGGCGAGGTGACTACTACGGCGTCAACGCTTTCCCGAACGAATGGCGGGCGCGCCCTGAGATCATTAATGCCTTGCCACTGCTGATAAATCTTCCGCAAGCACCTGACCCATATACGTATCAGAGCGCAGCCGATTTGATCGTTGACAAGCTATCCTCTGCCAGCGATAAAGTAACGATTTTGCTAACCGGACCATGTTCAAATCTTGTTCTGGCTTTAGAGAAAGCACCGGAATTAAAAGATAAAATAGCCGAAGTTGTTTGGATGGCCGGGGCCTTTAGAGTTCACGGAAACGTTCAAACGTTTCAACACGATGGCACTGCCGAATGGAATGTATTCTGGGACCCGATAAGCGCACAGAAGCTGGTTTCGTTTGAGCTGCCGTTAACATTAATTCCGTTGGATGTGACCAATCATGCTCCAGTTACGAAGGTATTCCTGTCAACATTAGCGACGCAAATTGACTATAAACTATCCAATCTTGCAGGCCAGTTGTGGGCGTTGACAATTGACACAATTCCAAGCTACCATTACACGTATTTTATGTGGGACATCCTGGCTACTAGCTATTTAGCCATGCCCGATCAGTTCACAACCGAAATCGTAAAAGCGAACGTCAGCACCCGCCCGCCCAACGCCGGACAAACGTATCTGGATGAAGCAGGCTATACGCTAAAAATAGCAACCAACGTCAATACGGCCTATTTTTATGATTACCTCCTGGCACAGTTTAAGCAATAACTCAAAGTTTACTTTCCCACAGTCTATGTCCCCACGGACTGAACACACGAAAGCAATGAACAGAAAAAACGGCCTGTGAGGACACAGGCCGTGGGAAAAAACATTATCAACTCACTTAAATTAGTTTTTTCAACTTCAGCGTTAGGGCGGTCTGCTTATAGTTTCCCTGCATAGTCAAGGTACTGTCGTTCAGCAGTTGGTAATTCAGGCGAAGCGAATCACTCGGCGCTCCGTTTTCTTTTGGAAAGCCAACACTGACAATTTTGGCCGTTTCATCTATTTTATAGGTACCATGTAAATCCTGTTTCTGAAACTTGTCAGGGTTATACTTGAACAAACAACCGTATCGCCATTCGAAATAAATCTTCGACCAGGCGGAGTCCTGACTAGCTATTGGGGAGACCAATTTATCGTTTCTGGTCATCGCTTCTACTTGCCACACGCCATTGATTTTTGTTTTCGGCTGAAATGATTCCTTCAACGAACTGATCCGCCAAAATGCCACACCAATCACCAAAACCCGAAGGATGTTCAATAAGATGCTCTTCCTGTTAAAGCTAATTTTTTCCTGATAGGACAGAAAAACGGCCTTCAGTTTGTCGTAATCCAAGGCCAACAGGAAAAACAACAGGAACGTATACTGCAACGCATTGTAATAGGCCAACGGAGAAATTTCATAGAAATGGTCAATTAAATCAATATTGACCATCACTGGCAACAAGACGAAAACCCCGATCAGCCGGGTATATCGAAATAAGAGAAGAATGCAACCAACGATTTGTGTCCAGCCCAGAATATAAGCCATCGTTTGCGAGTAGCCGTAATAAGTCCACGTTAGCCAGAACCCGCTAAGATCTTTAATGGGCGTTTCCAAGACATAATTAGGGGGTTGAAATTGGGTTTTCAAAATTTTGGCCGCGCCATAACCCGTAATGGAATAGGCTACATAAAAGGCAACAATGATCTGAAGCGGTTTATGTAACTGATCGCCTTTCCCGCTGCGTTGCCAACCATAGGCCAGCAGGAAACTTACGACCAGCATAGCCGCCAGAAGTGGCAACGATTTAGCCCAATCATTAACCACTTTGAATTGCCACATTGACACGTCTTCCAAGGATTGGGTTAGACCAAAAATGACAACGATCAGGCAAAGAACTTCAAAAAACTTAAGCCAGAAACTACGGGTAGTAAACATAGAGCTACGGATAAGTTTCGGTACCGAAAAGGTCGTCATGGATAGAGTAGTAGCTATTCACAGACGACCTTTTCGATACAGAAATTGTCAAATACAGACTAAACTAATGTAGGTTTCCTAATCAATCAAAGGCGTTTTAGTCTTCACCACCGGTTTTCGTTGCCGGTTGAGTCGTCGTTTCAGCCGTGGCCGGGCTAGCTGGCGTGTCTAAATGATTCCAGTTAATGAGCACGTTCCAGAGTAAGGGCGCATCATGATGATTCAGGTAGCGGTGCAGCGGATCGAAAGTGAATGCAATTAGGCGGCCTGAACCCACCGGAACGTTGAAAATGCCGCCATGCCCAATAATCGTCTGCTCATTGCGAACCATACCCGAAAGCACATACGGGTCTTCCTTTTTCGGTGTTGACGCCTTCTCTTTCGCAGGTTTCTTGTCAGGCATTCCCATAATCGCCCCTTTATATTCTTCTTCGTCTTTAAGCAATTTGGTGCCGTATTGCATCAGCATCATGTCGCGATTAAATTTCTTTGTTTGAAGAAGAGGTGAATTTCCTCGGAAAATTGAAAACGTCTCCGGGAAACCATACATGATTGGGCTCTCGGGTTTCCGGTTTTTCACTTGTACCACCGAACCCGGATGGAACAGCGTTGGCGCACTGACGGCTTCCAGATCGAGGGTAATACCCGTTTCGGCAATCATCTTCGATGAGTTATCCAACGTAACGAGCACGCCACCCGCTTCCACAAATTTTTTCAGGTTTTCAACCCCGGCAAAGCCCGGTCCGCCAGTAATGTCATTAGTAGCATCGGGGAATCCGTGTGATGGAAATTCAGCGGTTTTAGTATACGGTAACGGGCCAAATTTTGAATCTATTTCGTGGATAAATGTAGTTGCCGAACCGTATATCCGGGGAATGAGTATCACGTCGAATCTCTTTCGAAGTTCGCCCGCTTTCAGATGGTCTTTGTTGATGGATGTGTAGGGAATACCACGCTGCTCGAATGTGTAACGTGCCCAACCTTCATCTTGGGTATAGAGCCAGCTATGATAAATAGCCACGCGCGGCAAACTGACTTCGTGCTGGCGCAACGGCACGCCAGCGCCCGTCAAATCACCCTTTGTGGCCTGCAAATCGAGACCAAACTGCGTCGCTAGTTTTTTGGATTGATCGGTGGTTAAACCCTTGAATACCACGGCACCGGCTGCCAACGTGTCTTTACTCCCGGAAATGGTAGTTTTCGTATCCAGTACAATAGCTTTGGCCTGTTTCCCTTGTGTTTTCATCCAGAGAAGTGCGGGCAGTACGTTGTTCTGGCCTTTATAATTCAGTACGTAATCGGTGCCTTCACCATTGATATTGCCAGCATATTTCACATCGTCTCTAATCATTTTCAGATCGCTGGTTACGTAGTTGATGCTGTCTTCGGCTTTCACATCAACGCCATATAGATAACCCAATGTCCAGGCAATATCATCGTATGGTGGAAATTTAGCTTCTTTGGGATAGTTCTGCTTGGTCAGCAGCGATACCGCCAGATTGCGATACGGCTGGTTTAGCAACACCACATAATCGCCCTGATTTTTACCAGATTCAGCTTTATGAACCTCAATAGCCTGCGCCCGAAGCTGATTAACGAGGTAAACCGCCATCGCCGGGTCACGCTGGTTTTTCGGAATAACAAAAGCGCGTGGTGTTTCTTCGGTGCCTTTTCGGATATTATTTAGCCCTTTCTGGTAAAAATTCTTTAGCAGCATCCTACTATTCGTCGCTCCATACGTCAGCGATGCCAGCACGCCAGCCTCCATGTAGTTGATATTGTTCCGGTATGACCAATACACTTTTTCAGTAGCCGGATCAGGCCGGTACCACTCTTTCGCTGTAACGGGATCACCCGCATATTTATCTTCCGACAAATCGCGTAGATACGTATTAGCCCCTGAATTGCCGAATGTCTCATAAAAACGTCCAACCGCATTGTGATTATTAGAGATCCAAAGCGCATAACCAGGATACCAGCCATCGTAAAATGCCCATGTAAACACACCTGGCAACCCCTGCGCAGCCAACGATGCCATATCATGATTGGCCATAGTCTGCCATTCGCCAATGGTTATCGGGTCGATGGTTTCGTTATAAGGACCTGTTCCGGTTGAGATGTATAATAGCGGTACGGACTCGTGCAAATCGAGGCTGGCGGTAGGGTGCCACTCGTAAAATATTTTATACATGGCTTTGGTCAGCGACTGCGATATCTGCAAACCATCCCGGTTGTTGTCATGAAAAACGTATTTTCCCCAATACGGTGGCGAGTCCGGGAAACCATCATCATACACTTTCCGGGCCTTGAAATAACGGTAGTACCAATCGACCTGCTTATCCCAGCCGTCGGGCTCCGACACTGGGTTAATAATGACAATGATGTTGTCGCGAATGGTTTTTATCTCTGGTGTCTGACTGGTAACCAGCCGATAGGCCAGTTCCATCAGCATCTCCGGCGAACCCATTTCCGGCGAATGCAGACCGCCGTTCAAGTAATACACCAATTTGGTATCGCCCAGAATTTTCTCAATATCCTGCGTACCAACTTTACGCGGATCGGCCAGCAGGGCGAGTTGTTTTTTGTAGTGATCGAGCCGTTTCATAGATTCCTCGCTGCCAATAGCAACCAACTGAATCGGGCGACCTTCTTCGGTCGTGCTCACTTGCTGGATCGTGATGTTTGGCGACGATTCCATCAATTTCTTATAGTATGCGTAAATCTCGGGCGTACGGTGAATAATGCCCGGCGTCCCGATAATCTGTCCGAAATGGGTACGTGGTGAAGGCACTTTCGGATCATTAGGAAGGTTCAACACCGAAGCGGGCAAGAATCGTTTATCAGTCGTATACTCCTTGATTTTCTCGTTATACGTCTCGTCAATGTTCGGCGCTCCGGTTGACTGCGCTCGAAGTGATATACTGCCGAGCATTAGCCCGGCAAGAAGTACGCTAAGTCGTTTACTAATAAACGTTTGCATAAGAAGAGTTTTGATTAAAAAGAGGTATTGGTTAAGAATTAATTGTTGATGGCGGGAGCCACCGATGCAGACGTTCCCGCCATCAAACAGTGTGGTGTCAGTTTTAGGAAACTGACACCACACTGTTACTGCTTCGGTTTCAGCAGTTTCCGCTTGAAATAGTCAGCGGTAGCGGCTCCCATTTTCAGGGCGTTGGTGTGTTTCATCCAATGGTGCGTATCATCGACAATAACGAGGGTTTCCATTGGAATGCCTTTTGCGTCAAGGCGTCGAACCAAGTCGGTACTCTGGTTGAACCGTACATTGCGGTCGTCGTCCCCATGAATAATAAGTACGGGCGATGTCCAGCTACTTACCGACGAAACCGGCGACGATTCCCATACGACTTTAGCAGCTTTTTCAGCATCGGGAATCTTTTCAAATCGGTCGGTCTGGGTAATACCATATCGCTGCTGACTCCAATCATGGACACCGTGAATATCGACGCCAGCCGCAAAGAGTTTCGAGTCACGAGCCAAAGCTAGCGCGGTGAGGTAACCACCGTAGGAGCCACCATAAATTCCAATTCTGGCCGCATCGACCTGCGGCTGCTCCGTTAACCATACAGCCGCTGCACGAACATCCTGATATTCTGACGCACCGGCTGCACCACCATTGGCGGGCTGGTGGAAATCATAGCCGTAGCCAATGCCTAACCGATAATTCACCGATAATACCACAAAACCCTGACTAGCCAGATATTGGTTAAGCGCGTATGAATTGGCGTAATAATCCGAATAATTCCAGCCCAGCAACATTTGACGGGGAGGCCCGCCATGCACGTAGATGAGTGCCGGGCTGCGTTCAGCGGATTTCTTCGAAGATCCACCTGCTGGCTCAAAAAGCTGACCATGTATGGTCATGCCATCCGGCGATTTAAAAGTAACTTGTTTGGGGGTAACTAACTGGTTTTGAGGGAAACTGGCGGGCACTAAATTCTGAGCGAGAAGTTTTGGCGTGCCTTTTGTAAACGCCATTACAGTGGGCAGCGGAGGCCGTTGGGCCGTGGCACTAATCATCGCAACAGTCATTCCATCGCCCGTTACGACCGGCGTCCATTCGAGACCGGTACCGGGTGTAAGCACTTCCATTTCGGCCTTATCGACGGGTACCCGTACCACATGCCGACGGTCGATATCTAACTTATCAGGACCCGTATTTCCACTGAACAAAAGCCATTTTCGATCATGACTCAGCGAGATGTGCTCAGCCATAAATGGAGCAGGGGTCAGTAACAACGGCGTTCCACCAGACGATGCAATAGAATACAAATGAGGCCAGCCATCCTGATACGACATGAAGACAATTCGCTCGTTGGCGGCCCAGTTTAAATTAAAACCTCCATGCGTATTCGGTACTGAACCAGCCAGCGTTTTAGGTGCCTGCCAGATTTGTGACGCTGTACCCGACGCAGCATCGGCAGTCCAGATGGACCAGGGGCGATGTTTGCGCGTCAGCAAAGAGTCAGGTGCGCCACCGGAACCGGGTGTACGAACAAACACAAGTCGTTTTCCATCGGGCGACCAGCGCGGTGAATCGTCCTGCGAGAAAGAGGGAGCAATCCAGATAATTGGCGTTGTTTCATTGGTGAAAACACCGACAAAGGCGTGGTCTTTCCGATCACAAACAAAGGCCATTTTCGACCCATCGGGCGACCATTTAATGGAGCTATTTGTGCCGCGTGCGTTAAACAGGGCTTTAGCAGCCGATGAACCATCAGCCGGTGAAATCCAAACCTGACCGCCTTTAATAAACGCAATCCGGTCGCTTTTTGGGGAAATAACGGGTATATCACCCTCGGCGATTGCTTTCGCTTCACCACCCGTGAAGGGAATACTCCAAACCTGTACTTTGGGCGACACGGGCGATGAGGTTGTGTTGACGGGTAATTCATCATCCCAGTTGGCACCGTGATCGCCACCACGCACGAAAACCACCCATTTCCCGTCATCGGAAATCGACAGACTGGTAATTTCCTGCCCGTCGTCTTCTGTGTACTTTGTGAGTTTGCGAGGTGTAAAGTCCGGGCCTTCGGCTACGTACACATTACGTTTACCCTGTTCGTCGAATGCCCACGCAATACGCGACCCCTGCGCCGAACTGGTCAACTCCGTTGGAAACGGGTAGCTTTTCACCGATTCCAGTGAGAATGTCTGGGCAAGTAAAGGAATCGTTTGGGCAATGAAGAGGCCCATTGCCAGGCAGAAGAAGGTAAACTTTTTCATGGACTGAAGAAGGAAGAATAATATGCTTGAATGAGCCGATTGGCAAATAGACTCAAACTAAGCATATTATTTCCTATTTCAGTTAATTGAAGAAATAAAATTCTACAAATCAGCCCTATTCTACCATAAGTCTACTCTTACGCTGAACCTTTTATCCTAAAAACAGCGCCCTCCAATGTTTCATTTACACGGATTTGGCAAGCCAATCGGCTATCAGATTCGGCATCGGGTAAGGTGTCCAGCATATCTAATTCAGTGTCCTGCGCTGACGGCAATGACTCGAATCCAGCCAGAACTTGCACATGACAGGTTGCGCAGAGGGCCATTCCTCCGCAAGTCGCCAGAATGTTGTAGTCGGACGCTTTCAGCACTTCCATAAGGCTTAGCGTAATTCCTTCCGGTATTTCTATCGGCTCCCGCTCACCGTTGCGATCTTCTATGGTAAACTGAATCATATCAGAAAGTGGGAATACCGTTGACGGTCGTGTATTTAAAGCTCAATTTCTGGTCGGGATATACGTACCGGAACGCACTCTGACACATGAGCGCGGCTTCGTGAAAGCCACATAAAATCAGTTTCAGCTTACCCGGATAGGTGTTTATATCGCCAATGGCGTAAATCCGTTCGATATTGGTCGAGTAATCTGTCGTGTTGACGTGGATAGCCGATTTATCGATGGTAAGTCCCCACTCGGCGATGGGTCCCAGTTTGGGCGTCAAACCAAAAAGTGGAATCAGATGATCGGCAGCGAGCGTCGTCACTGTTTTATCTTTCGCGGTAATATTGACTTCCTGCAAATGTCCGTTCCCATTGATACTGGTGATGGTCGATTGCAGCACAAGATTAACACGACCTTGACTAGCCAAACTGAATACTTTTTCTGCCGAATCGGGTGCACCACGGAACGTATCGCTACGGTGAACCAGTGTAACTTCACTGGCAATATCAGCGAGGAAAACCGTCCAGTCGAGAGCCGAGTCGCCACCACCGGCGAGTACTACTCGACGGTCGCGTAACTGTTCGGGATTCTTCACCATGTAGGCAACACCCTTGCCTTCAAATCGCTCCAGATTTATAATATCGGGCTTACGCGGTTCAAAACACCCAAGTCCACCAGCAATGACCAACACCTGGCAGTGTACAGCCGTGCCTTCGTTCGTTGTGACTATATAGGAACCATCGCTTTGCCTGTCTACCATCTCGACGCGCTCACCCAGCGTAAAACCGGGATTGAACGGGGCAATCTGCTCCATCAGGTTGTCGACCAGAACCTGCGCGTTGATGGCCGGATAACCGGGAATGTCATAAATTGGCTTCTGTGGATATATCTCCGAAAGTTGCCCACCAACCTGCGGCAACGCATCAATCAGGTGGCAGCGCATTTTCAGTAAACCAGCTTCAAAAACGGCGAACAGGCCCACCGGACCGGCGCCAATCAGGCAAATATCTGTTGTTATCATTTGGTTGAAAAGCAACCATGCCACACGTTGACTTGTGGCACGGCTACAGCGTCATAATACACCACAAAGGTAGGGCTGACCTATGGCCGGAGTAAATGATAAATTGGAATGATGGATAAGCAAACGGAATACAAAGAAATACACTCACGCCTGTTGCCAGATTACAGTGTATTCACGAAGCCTGCCCTGCCACGACGGTTCGCTTAGTTACACAAGCAAGGTATCAAACCGGTTGCTGGAAAGTTTTTTAACAATTCACCAAATCCAATATGTTTAATAAAATCATTTATCACCGAATGAACAGTTGTTGAAACCTGACCGTAGGCTAAGAAAATATAGCATCTATAATGCGTTCAAAGAGGGTTAGTCCAGTTTTTTGTTGATCGTCTAAGGAATGAAATAATGATTCATTGATCAACAAAACGGTATGGATAGCATCAATCAACAGCAACCCGAAGAAAATCACAAAGACCTGGCCGGTATTGAAGCTGGGAAGAAAATTAAAGAACTGGTTGGCAAAAGCAACACGTGTTATTTCTGCACGAAGATTACGACCGGAGAACCGCTGAAAACGAGGCCCATGTCGGTGCAGAAGGTTGACGAAGAAGGCAGCTTTTGGTTTTTAAGCGCTGACGACAGCCATAAAAATGCGGAGATACAGACCGATAGCCAGGTTCATCTCTTGTTCCAGGGTTCGGACTATTCCGACTTTCTGAGTGTATATGGGTCGGCCACTATATCTAAAGATAAAGCTCTCATCAAAGAACTTTGGGAGCCTATCTTAAAAACGTGGTTTACCGAAGGTGTTGACGATCCGCGCATTACGGTCATAAAAGTAGACTCGCAGGAAGGTTATTACTGGGACAATAAACACGGTAATGCGGTGGCGTTTGTAAAGATGGCCGCAGGTGCTATTTTGGGTAAAACGCTGGATGATTCTATTGAAGGTAAGTTAGTAGTATAAAGAATCTGTCTGGCGCGAGTCTGTGATTCGCGCCAGACAGATTCTTTATAATGCCAAAACCTGACCGAAAACTAAAATCATATGGAGATAAAGGCTGTAAATCAGTATATTTCTGTAGATAAAACGGCCTGCTGTTATATATATACTTTTTAGCGACCGATCAGCGCAGAAACTTATCAGACCTTAATAACTTACTCGCGCCGAATCGCTTCGACGGGGTCAAGGCGAGCGGCTCGCATGGCAGGATAGGTTCCAAAAATGACCCCTATCAGCATCGCAACCACCAGAATGATGGTAAACGTATTCCAGGTATACGCCATCTGAAAAGGAATATCGGTGAGCGCTTTCACAATTGGGACAAACGCAAGCGTACTTAACAACCCCAGTGCAAGGCCGAGCAAACTGCCAAAGGTTGAAATGGTGATGGATTCAGATAGAAATTGCCATAAAATATCCCGCTTTTTCGCGCCGAGGGCCTTACGAATGCCAATTTCAACCGTCCGCTCCGTTACTGAAATCAACAATACATTCATAACACCAATCCCGCCAACCAGCACCGAAATACCCACAATCATACCCATAATCAGGCGAAATAGAAGAAAGCCTTTCGCTATCTGATTGACACGCTGCTCGTTGGTAATAATTGAAAAATCGGCCAGTTTGGTTTTCATGTTGGCTGTTAACCAGTTCTCAATCTGTTTTTTAAGTTCAGGAACTTCTTCTACGTTCTCGGCTTCAATTATGCCCATAGGCGGATTAGCTTTTAGAGCACTATCTGAAAATAGGGTAACGGGCATCAGCAACTGACCAACCTTAGCATCTTTGTCGGCCGAAACTCCGATCACTGTCAATACGTTACCCTTATACACAATGTGCTGATTGATAGCCGTTTGCTCCGGCTTCTTACCCACTAATTGCTTAGCCAGCCGTTGATTGATAAAGGCAACATTGCCTCTGTTTTTCAGATCAGATTCCGTAAAAGCGGTGCCATACAATAGCTGTATATCTGGATGAAGCGGCAGGCTGGTTCCGGTAACAATCGTGCCGATAGACTGGTGGTTTGCCTTCATCGTGATTTCATCGGTGTGTCGGCTATAGAGATAGCCCGTTGCTGGCTTGGTCAGGGCCGACCGCATTTTCAGGAAGGCATCGTACTCTAAATAGGCATAATCCTGTTTCCGCACGCTCACCTCATTTACTGATTTGTAGAGATTGGGTTGTATCAGAATGGCTTTCAATGAGGTAGTTTTCGTGATTTGCTCACGGGCATATTGCTCCATGCCGTCGATCAGCGAAAGCATAGCCACCAATGCTGCCACCCCAATCACAATACCCAGTATCGACAAAACGGTATGAAAAAAGCGGGTACGAATGTTTTGTAGGGCATTCGCAAACGAAAGTAATATTTTCTTGCCCATGACTGGTTTATTGATGACGAGTACTGGTTAGCGGTAGCGGAGAAGGCACAAGGTAGAACACTTTACCAACTGAATGGAAGGCTTATGTGATAAGCGGATTGGTTACCCACTTACGTTGATTTTTCTGCCCTACGTGCATTTTAGTCATGCCTTAAATGCCATTACTCATCCCGGTTTTGTTTTACAAGGATTGACAATTTTTTAGGGGCTACCTCGCAATAGGCCATTGTCAATGCATCTACGAGCGTCTCTTCAGGGACTTTAAGCAAGTTGATGAGTGTCCAGCCTTGTTTGCCCCACTTGTTCGGAACAGGAAAAATAATGGAGGTATCAAATGACGAAAAAACGTTCTGGTCTATTTCGGATAGTTTAACACAAACCCGATTATGTGGCCCGTTGTAGGTTGCAAAAACCTTTTTCCCTACTTTGAACGAAGGCTTTTCAAAATGAGGTTGTTCACTCGTTTCGGGAAACGATAGGGCTATTTGTCTAATCAGATCCAAGTCAATCATTTTCAAATTTGTTAGTAACTAGTAGTTTGTCAATTTAAACCTGTAAGCCAATTTGTAAACGTGCCCGCCTTTGCGAATTGTTGAGAGTATATTACTCCCTCATTCCGTGCCATTACTTCATCCTGTTGTTTGAATTGCAACCGTGTCCGACTTACTTTGGGCAAGCAGTATCGTTGTGAAAAGTGCCATTGCCAGAGTCAGGGCAATTTTCGCAAAAGAACTTGTATTCATAATATTTAGCTTTAGATTGAAGGAATCTAGACCCTACAGAATGGCTTATGCAGTACGTTTCTTTCTTTATTTACAGGTCGTGTATAGGTCATATTGCTAAAAATACACTTATTCAATACTATAACACTGAATCTATTTCTGAAACTGACCACCCTTCGACAAAGATTGTACATCTGTTAATCAGTAGGTTATAGGCGATAATTAGCTAAAGCTTTTTTCACCAATGCATATAGTAGTACCTCAGATTTAAACCAAACGTTAAACCTAAAATGAAACGATTATTCATTGCTTTTACGCTGCTGGCCAGTACGATTTCATTGACTTTCGCTCAACAACCGACCTCTACAACAGCAACAGCTCCCGCAGTTCCGCCAATGCGGTTAACAACTACAGCCTTCTCAGATGGTGGAATTATCCCTATCAAGTTTACCCAGGCCGCTCCTGGAGCGGCACCGGGGGGCGGTACATCGCCAGAGTTAAGCTGGACCAACGTGCCAGCAGGTACGCAGAGTTTCGTGCTCCACATGCATGATGTCGATGTGAGTCGCAACAAATCTACGGATGATAATCTACATTGGCTGGTCTGGAACATTCCGGGTACTCTTACAGGGTTGCCCGAAGGTATTCCTGGCGGTGCCCAACTGGCAGATGGCAGTTACCAGGTAAATTTACTCACGCCGTCTTATCGCGGTCCGGGTGCTGCGGCTTCGGGACCCTTGCATCATTACGTATTTGAAATTTATGCTTTAGATACGAAACTCGATGTAAAGCCCAGTACAGAAGGAGCAGAAAAAGGCTTAGAAACGCGTTCGAATGTATTAAAAGCACTACAGGGGCATGTATTGGGAAAAGCCGCGTATGTAGGTTTGTTCAAGCGTCCGCAGTAAATTGATTTACAAACGTAGCAGTTCTTACGTTTCGGTTATCACAAAGGTCTGTGACGTTACAGACATGCCAGTTCCTTCCGACGTAGCGCTACATCCCACTCGGTGTAGCGCCGAATGCCTACATTTTGACTAACAACTTGTGAGTTATAGCCAACCTCAACTTAGAACTGTTGCTGTGACGCGCTACGCCAAACCGTTGCGTGAAGGCGGTTCGTTGCCTGCCCTTGTGGAGGCCGATGATGATTTTCTTTACGTACTGAAGTTTCGCGGGGCGGGTCAGGGTGCAAAAGCCCTTATTGCTGAACTTGTCGCTGGTGAAATCGCCCGTGCCCTTGGGCTTCGGATACCGGAGATCGTGTTTGCTACGCTCGATTCTGCCTTTGGCCGCACCGAACCGGATGAAGAAATTCAGGACTTGCTGCGGGCCAGCGAAGGACTTAACCTCGGACTTCATTACCTGTCCGGCTCTATTACGTTCGATCCACTGGTTACGACTGTCGCGGCCAAACTAGCCTCGCAAATTGTTTGGCTCGATTGTCTGGTGACGAATGTGGATCGTACAGCGCGCAATACGAATATGCTTATCTGGCATAAAGAATTATGGCTGATTGACCACGGCGCAGCACTCTATTTTCATCACTCCTGGGACAATTGGGAGGAACAAAGCCGGCGGCCCTTCGTGCAGGTCAAAGACCACGTATTGCTACCACAAGCCACCGAACTTAATGCCGTCGACGCCGAGTTTCGTACTATTCTTACCCCAGAACGCATCCAGTCAATTGTCTCATTAATTCCTGACGAATGGCTGACGAACGAGTCAACGTTGGAGTCGGCTGATGAGCAGCGACAGGTGTACGTCCAGTTTTTAGAGGCTCGACTTGCCTCATCAGAAATTTTTATCAAAGAAGCGCAGTATGCCAGAAAAGCACTTGTTTGAGTATGCCGTTATCCGCGTTATGCCGCGCGTCGAACGCGAAGAGTTTCTTAACGTCGGCGTCATTCTCTATTGCTCCGCGCAAGGTTTTTTGCAAACGATGTTTGAGTTGCCTCAGGAACGGCTTCGCGCTTTTTCGGGTGAGTTAGATATGCGGGAACTGGACGAACGCCTTCGCGCCTTCAAGCGTATTTGTGCGGGTCGCCGAGAAGGGGGCACGATTGGTCAATTACCAATAGCTTCGCGTTTTCGCTGGCTCACGGCCACGCGTAGTACCGTCGTGCAGGTATCGCCTGTTCATCCTGGGTTGTGTGTAAATGCCGAAGAAACACTCGCGCGGCTCTTTGCTCAACTAGTTCAGTAACAAAGCTTTTTCCTCTTCGTCACCATGTGCTCATTTACAAAGCATCTACTTGGAATTCTATTGATCTGTGTCTTCGCAACGTCTGGCTACGGTCAGGCCCGAACGCATGCACTCCTGACGAAGTTATTCTCAACTAACGCCAATTCCATATTTCAGCAGGTCATAAAGCATCCTGAAACCTATCGACTGCAAATTATTTACACGCAGATAAACCGGGATAAAAACAATACGCCTTCGTTCAAGAATTATTATTTTCGGGTCGATAGTACAGAGTTTTTCAGTCCGGCTTCCACCGTAAAATTACCACTCGCCTTACTGTCTCTGGAAAAATTAAATACGCTGAAAATCCCGAACGTGACTAAGTTCACGGCTATGCAATTTGACAGTGCCTACAGCGGTCAAACCAACGAATGGCGGGACAACACCGCCCAAAGCGGTTACCCTTCCATTGCTCAATTTATTAGAAAAGCTTTTTTGGTGAGTGATAACGATGCCTACAGTCGTATGTATGAATTTCTCGGCCAAGGCTCGATCACTCGTTCATTACACGCTAAAGGGTATTTAGATACGCGAATTACGCATCGATTTGTCAGGATGACATCCGAAGAAAACCGCCATACAAATCCTATTCGGTTTATTCAGGAAGACGGGAAAGTAATCTATGCGCAACCAGCAGCTTATAATGCAGACCCGTTCGATTTCAGTCGAATTGCCAAACTTGGCAAGGGTTATTACACCGGGAAAGACAGCTTGGTAAATGAGCCATTTAATTTTACGGAGCGTAACAAAATGCCGCTCGAAACTTTCCAGCAAATTCTTCAATCGGTACTGTTTCCTCTCTCCGTTCCGGCGAAGCAACGGTTTACGTTGACGAAAGACGATTACGCATTTCTGTATCAATACCTGTCGCAATTTCCCGGCGAAACTAATTATCCCAAATACGACGCGAAGCAGTATTACGACAGTTATGTGAAATTCTTTTTCATGGATAGTTTGCACCACCAGATGCCCGAAGGTGTGCGGGTTTTTAATAAGGTAGGCTGGGCCTATGGCTTTTTGACGGATGCATCTTATGTGGCCGATTTCAAGAACAAAATCGAATATATGCTAACCGCTACGGTTTACGTGAATAGCGATGGAATATTGAACGACGATAAATATGAATTCGAAAGCGTAGGAAACCCCTTCATGTACCAACTTGGCCAAACAATATATCAGTACGAGTTGAAACGCAAGCGGAATTATAGACCCGACTTAAGCACCTTTAAGATACCTTACGAAAAGCGCCGAAATGATGATCGACCGGTCGTTAAGGATGTTGCTAATTAAGCCGGTAACCAGCTTATGGTCTTTGGTGTAGAATTCGCGTTATTTACCCAAAACAAACGCCTTAATCTCAACCCATTCATTGCATGAATTTCCCCATCTCTCTAGTCCGGGCAATTGTGTTATTGGGCTTTATTGCCAGCTCACTTTATGCACAAACAGGCACCAAACAATCTCCCCCATTATTGGCCGCAGCAGCTCCCGAAACAGTAGGTTTCTATCCCGAACGGCTCAACCGAATCGACGGTGTTATTCAATCATACATCGACAAAAAGGCATTTCCGGGCGTAGCCGCGATTGTGGTGCGAAACGGTAAAATCGTGTATTACAAAGCGTTTGGCTCTGCCGATCTCGAAACTAACAAACCATTAGCGAAGGATGCCATTTTTCGGATTGCTTCTATGACCAAAGCTATTACGTCGCTGGCGGTGATGATGCTTCATGAAGAAGGCAAAATCATGCTCGACGATCCAATTAGCAAATACATTCCTGAGTTTACCAAGCCTGTAGTACTCGACAAATTCAACAGCAAAGACAGCACGTACACCACTATACCTGCCAAGCGTGAAATTACCATTCGGCATTTACTCAGCCACATGTCGGGCCTCAATTATAATGTCATTGCGAGCGATGCCCAAATGCGGGCGATATATACCAAAGCGGGTATTATCGATGCCTTCACTACCCAAAATATCAAGATTGGGGATGTTGTTAAGAAGTTGGCAAAACTACCACTCAATCACCAACCCGGCGAAAAATGGACGTATGGGTTGAGTATTGACGTTTTAGGCTATTTGGTAGAAGTAGTGTCGGGAACGCCACTGGATCAATTTTTCCAGAAACACATTTTCGAGCCACTGGGCATGAAAGACACATATTTCTATTTACCAGACGCTAAAAAAGACCGCTTGGTGGCGTTGTATTCTGAAGACAAAAATAAAAACTTAGTAAAAACTGCCACTTTAGGAAGCCTGCCAACCGATCCTGATTTCCCAATTGTTGGTGCGAAAGCTTATTTTTCCGGAGGTGGTGGATTATCAAGTACAGCTTACGATTACGCCGTATTTCTGCAAATGCTCCTGAACGATGGCGTGTATAACGGCAAACGATTTTTGAGCCGCAAAAGCGTAGATTTATTTACCAACGCCAACCAAACCGGCACCTTGTTTCCCGACCCCAATGGCTATTTTAGCCTGGGCTTTTCTGTCGTCAACGAAAAAGGGCACGCGCAAGACCTAAGCAGTATTGGCACATTTTCGTGGGGTGGTGCATTTAGTACGGATTACTTTGCCGATCCCAAAGAAAAAATTTGTGCCGTAATTATGAAGCAAATGTGGGGAACAACTTACGGCAGCGAACTTGACAAGAAGTTCAATCTGATGATCTATCAGGCTTTAGACAACTAATAGAAACACCCTGTTGTTGTCTACCGTTCAGGATAGGTGTCAACCTGGCCCGACAGTTCCTGAATAGCTTCCTGTAATTGATTCCGACTTAGGAGAATATCCATCTCCACCGGAAAATCAGGGTACGTATGCCAGGCAGGAGTCAAGTTGTGTCCCAATTGAATTTGCAGACGATACTTATCGTCGGGCAGGGCTTTAGCATCCAGACTTAAGCCTGGCTCCGAGAACGTCAAGGCAACGTGATTAGTCGCTTTATTCCAAAGTGAGCGTAGCCCACTCAATAACCGTTTAACTTCCCACGTGTGTAATCGTGCCGATTGTATATCCGTTTTTTGTCCCCAGAGTGTCGAAAATCGGCACTGAAGTCGATTACGGTCACGCCAGTTTGACGTTGTTTTGCCATACCCCAAAATTGCTAATTCAAAGGAGTCTGGTGAATCAGAAGAAGATACAAATTTCATAATATGTATAGTTAGGGAGGCTACTTAATGTCTACTTAACAAATATACTAAATATATTGTTGCGGTTTTTTCCAGCCAAACCAATTTGTTTGACCGGAAATAGACTATCCTATCCAACGGGAAATTTCATCAACTGAGTAACTTCCGGGCACACTAACTTACCAGCTTAGTCACTTTCCTTATCTTTATGCCCGAAAGGATTAGATTGCTGGCTGAACTATTTTGCAGGCCATGTCTTAAAGATGTAGTGTATAAAAAAGTTCAGCCAGCAATCTTAACAGAACACACAAACTAATCATTTTAGATAGATGGCAAACGTGCTCATTATTGGAGCCGGTGGAGTTGGTAGCGTTGTGGCACACAAATGCGCCATGAACAGCAATGTCTTCACAACAATTATGCTGGCTAGCCGCACGAAGGCAAAGTGCGACCGTATTGCAGCCGAGATTCAGGAGATGCACGGCGTGACGCTTCAGACAGCTCAGGTAGATGCTGATGTAGTGCCTGAGATGGTTGCTCTGATCCGGTCATTTAATCCAGTGCTGGTCATTAATGTAGCTCTCCCCTACCAGGACTTACCTATCATGGATGCCTGTCTGGAAGCCGGTGTTCATTATATGGACACCGCCAACTATGAGCCCAAAGACGTCGCCAAGTTTGAGTATAGCTGGCAATGGGCCTACAAAGAACGCTTTGCACAAGCCGGTCTGATGGCACTTCTGGGATGCGGTTTTGATCCGGGTGCGACGCAGGTATTTACCGCTTATGCCAACAAGCATTACTTCGACCGGATGGATTATTTAGACATCATAGACTGTAATGCGGGAAATCATGGTAAAGCATTTGCAACGAACTTCAACCCGGAAATCAACATTCGGGAAATAACCCAACCCGGTCGTTACTGGGAAAATGGCGAGTGGATTGAGATCCCAGCCATGAGTATTCACAAACCCATTGACTATCCTGAAATTGGTCCGCGTGAATCGTATGTTCTTTATCACGAAGAACTGGAATCATTAGTCAAGAATTTTCCGACACTAAAGCGGGCGCGATTCTGGATGACTTTTGGACTGGCTTATTTGACCCATCTTGAAGTGCTTCAAAACGTGGGTATGACGCGCATCGACCCAATCAAGTTTCAGGGAATGGATGTTATTCCGCTCGAATTTCTGAAAGCAGTGCTACCCGCTCCCGAATCGCTCGGCGAGAATTATACGGGTCAAACCAGCATTGGCTGCCAGATTAAGGGTGTAAAAAACGGTGAAGAGCAAACGTGTTTTATCTGGAATAACTGCGACCATGCCGAAACCTATCGGGAAGTGCGCGGCCAAGCCGTTAGCTATACAACGGGTGTTCCGGCCATGATTGGTGCCATGCTTATGCTGACAGGTGTTTGGATGAAACCCGGTGTCTGGAATTGTGAAGAACTGGACCCAGACCCGTTTATTGAACAGATGAATAAACAGGGGTTACCCGTGCAGGAGCGAGTGAATGTACCGCTGCCGCACGAATATCCAACGGCTTAATATACTTCGCTAAAGTAAGAATCCCGCTGATGTAATAAGGCGGGATTTTTCGTTATTTAGCCGAGTAAAAACCCTAAGCCTCATGATTACGAAATCTTTTCTCCTGACCACCTTATTCACCGTGTCGGTCCTGAGTGTATATGCTCAAACCCGTGATTCGACTAAAACGAACCCCATTCGGCAAGCCAACCCCAACGACCGCCGAAACGGTTATGAAACGTATCAAAGTACGAGTCAGATTGTTGGTACAGGGCCAAATGGAATGGTAAATACAATTGACCATCGTTACGAAGGGTTGCGTGGTACACCTTACTTTTTGTCAGACTGGACCAAAGGGCAAGTTGAGATGACCGCTGGGCAAAATTATACCAACGTGCCGCTCAAATTCAATGCCTACCAGCAACAATTGGTATTGCTTCGTACATGGGCTGGTGGCGATTCCATTGTTGTCAGTAGCGATCAGGTTAAGCGATTCACCTTACAAAACAAGGATGGGCAGCCATATGTGTTTGAGCGATTGCCGATGGCCAAAACTAACGATCAAACCCTTAAAGACGGGTATTTCCTGGTATTATACGAAGGCAAAACCGTTCTGCTCAAGCGGATAGCTAAAACATTTAAACAGGCTGACTACAAAAATCCCTACTCAGGCGATGTGCGTTACGATGCCTTCAGAGATGCTTTTTCCTATTATCTGCTCAAACCCGACCAGACATTAACCAAAGTTAAACTCTCGGATAAATCATTCATCGACGCACTCAGCGACCACAAAGAGGATTTAAAAACGTTTGTGAAGCAGGAAAAGCTGTATTTCAGAACAGACAATGACGCTATCATGCTCGTAAAAAAATACGATAGCCTGTAACTAAAGTCTACAACTGTTAAATCATGCTTAGTAATCAGCCTTGGTAGGTGTGGGGAATTGGCCAGTTAGGAGGATAGCACCCTGATCAGCACTTATAAAACACGTTGGCATAGGCGGTATAAAGTTAGAGTCAGTGTGGGATTATGTGGAATTTGGTACGTGTAGACATCCATGTGACACAAACCAAATCGCGCAACGCCATGCCTACCTCCAACGCGTCTGAAATCGTCGCTTTAACCTACGACGACATCATTTTTCAAGCCCGTAACCGGGCCTATGGCGCCTTTGTCCTTCGCAAACAGTACCGCCCAACTCTTAGTCGCGCTTTAGGCTTAGGGATTGGTTTATTCGTGGGTATACTGGCAGCTCCTACACTCTACGCAAGAATTTGGCCGGCAGAATCCCTGAATAGCAAGCAGTCAATGACTGAGGTGACCCTGACAAAACTTGCTGACCCACCTACCGAACTACCAATTCCCCTACCACCCGTCGAACAACCTCCGGCGGTTAACACAGTGCGAAATCTACCACTCGTTGTCCTGCCCGAAGCCGATGTGGTGGACGATAATTTACCGCCCACTATCGAGCAATTGAAGGATGCGACATCAAGCACCGAAACTGCCGAAGGAGCGGGCGATATAGACGTTATAGCGGCTCCCGAAGCAACGGTTCCAACGGCAGTCGAAAAAGCGGTTGAGGCCGAGTCTAAAACCGAAGCTCCTTTTACCATTGTCGAGCAACAGCCAGAATACCCCGGTGGACTAGATGCCTTACGAACTTTCTTGAGCAAGAATTTAAATTACCCAAAAGTAGCTGCTTCGGCTGGTGTTTCGGGTCGGGTATATGTCAGCTTTGTAGTCAACACAGATGGCAGCTTAACCGATTTACACGTACTAAAAGGTATTGGGTTTGGGTGCGATGAAGAAGCCATACGCGTCATGCAAAAGATGCCCCACTGGCGATCCGGAAAACAATCGGGCCGGGCCGTTCGGGTAAAGTACAATTTACCAATCTCATTTACGCTGGAATAAACGCTGTATAAAAACAATAAATAAATTTCTTCTAATGGCAGTACAAACTGCGCGTCACTTATATGTTGGCCGTGTGTTTTGTCAGGAACTCTCCAAGCGCAGAGCGCATTAGTTTTATACCTTTACGGCATGAATACGACTCTGCTGCAACATCTCAACCAATCCGGCGAAACAGATATTCCGTCGCCTTGCTTTGTCCTGGAAGAAGCCAAACTTCGCCGAAATCTTGAACTCATTGATGCTGTGCAACGTGCGGCTGGCGTAACTATTATTCTGGCACTAAAAGGCTTTTCGATGTATAGCGCGTTTCCATTAGTGCGCGAGTATCTAAGCGGGGCCACGGCCAGTTCGCTCAACGAAATCAAACTTGTTAATGAATACATGGGTGTGCAGGCTCATGCCTACATACCGGCCTATCAGGACGCCAGTTTCGATGAAGTCGTTAGCCGAAGTAGTCACCTGACATTCAATTCATGGAGTCAGTGGGAACGCTTCAAAGACCGGGTAGCCGGAAAGCCCGTTTCCTGTGGCATTCGCGTTAATCCGCAGTACTCGGAAGTAGCAACGGATATGTACAATCCCTGCGTGCCTGGCTCGCGGCTTGGTGCCACCCTCGACCAGTTGCCCGATCAGTTACCGGAAGGTCTGGAGGGAATTCATTTTCATACGCTTTGCGAGAATGATTCTTTCACCCTCGAACGAACCCTTGCCGCGCTCGAAAGTCGATTTGACAGTTTGCTCCATCAGGCCAAATGGGTCAACTTCGGCGGAGGGCATTTGATAACCCGCGAAGGCTACGACACCAATCATCTCATTGGCTTGTTAATTGCCTTTCGACAGAAATATAATGTGGACATAATTCTGGAACCCGGTTCGGCTATTGCCTGGCAAACAGGAATTCTAACATCAACGGTGCTCGACGTTTTCAATAGCCAGGGCGTTCAGGTGGCTATTTTAGATACGTCTTTCGCGGCTCACATGCCCGACACACTTGAGATGCCCTACAAGCCACGCATTATCGGGTCTTAT
Organism: Spirosoma flavum; assembly: GCF_042686045.1. Lineage (NCBI taxonomy): Bacteria > Pseudomonadati > Bacteroidota > Cytophagia > Cytophagales > Cytophagaceae > Spirosoma > Spirosoma flavum. The sequence goes on along the minus strand of NZ_JBHUOM010000001.1, from coordinate 1,065,608 downwards.
CACGAACCCGTTGCGGGGAAGCCAACCTATCGATTGGGCGGTATGACCTGCCTTGCTGGCGACTTTATGGGCGACTATTCGTTCGATGAGCCGCTCAATGTTGGCGACAAAGTCGTGTTCGACGATATGATTCATTACACGATGGTAAAAACAACAACCTTCAACGGGGTCAATTTGCCATCTATAGGCGTCTGGAAAGAGAACGAGTCATTCAATCTTACAAAAACCTTCGGGTACGAAAGCTTTAAAGACCGATTGTAATACCACGTTAACCGGCACTACAACAAAAAACCTGCATACGATATCGTGTGCAGGTTTTCATTAGACAGCTAAAAATAACCGCCTGAGGCAGTTATAATAAAGTAAAGCTACGATGGTTTTCGATAATGAAAACTAGTTCGTTTAGTTTTTCAAGAACTCACGGTGATAAGCCGCCTTGTATAATTCTTCTTCAGGTAAGCTCTTAAAATACTCATACGTAATTCTAAGTCCTTCGGCCCGGGATACTTTTGGTTCCCAATCTAAAATCGCTTTTGCCTTCGTGATATCAGGCTGGCGTTGCTTGGGATCATCTACGGGCAAATCTTTAAGTACCAGTTTCTGCGTTGTTCCCGTAAGTTTAATAATTTCTTCGCCGAACTCCTTAATCGTAATTTCCGACGGGTTGCCAATGTTTACCGGATAGGCATAATCGCTTAACAAAAGACGATAAATACCTTCAACCAAATCATCGACGTAACAGAACGCACGTGTCTGGCTACCGTCCCCAAAAACGGTCAGGTCTTCACCCCGTAATGCCTGCCCAATGAAAGCGGGTAATACACGGCCATCATTCAGCCGCATCCGGGGACCATATGTATTGAAAATTCGGACAATACGGGTTTCAAGTCCGTGATAGGTGTGGTAAGCCATCGTTATAGCTTCCTGAAACCGCTTGGCTTCGTCATACACACCGCGTGGCCCAATCGGGTTTACATTACCCCAATATTCTTCAGGTTGTGGATGAACAGTTGGATCGCCGTAAATTTCTGATGTGGAAGCGATTAATACCCGCGCACCTTTTACCCGTGCCAAACCCAAACAATTGTGGATACCTAACGAACCCACTTTCAGCGTCTGAATTGGAATTTTCAGGTAATCTATTGGGCTGGCGGGTGAAGCAAAATGCAGGATGTAATCCAGTTCGCCCGCTACATGGATGAACTTGGAAACATCGTGATGATAAAACTCAAAATTTGGCAGGTGGAATAGATGTTCAATATTGCGAATATCACCCGTAATAAGGTTGTCCATCGCAATTACATGATACCCTTCCTTAATAAACCGATCGCAAAGGTGCGACCCTAAAAAGCCGGCTCCGCCGGTAATAAGTACACGTTTCATAAAGTGATTGAAAAATAAGTAAACACAGAACTATCAAGTGCACGTCGTATTTCTATAGCGTTTCTGGTAGTTCCATGTTTAAACTAATTTAAACTTTCTGTTCAACTGGAGCCAGAATTGGCTCACGGCCTACCGAATAATACGTATAGTTCTGCTCAATCATTTGATCGAGTTCATATACATTACGGCCATCGAAAATTACTTTATTTTTCAACAACAAATTCATTTTATCGAAATCGGGCGTGCGGAACAGGGGCCACTCAGTAATAATAACGAGTGCGTCGGCATCGTCCAGGGCAGCATACTGTGTATGCGCGTACGTAACGGCATTCCCAATCTGCTCGCGCACATTGTCCATAGCCTCAGGGTCATAAACAGTCACTTTTGCGCCCGCGTCAATTAATGCCTTTATATTATCTAAAGCGGGTGCTTCACGAATATCGTCGGTATAAGGCTTGAATGCCAATCCCCAAACCGCTATCGTTTTACCTTTCAAGTCACCCCCGAAATGCTTCAGAATCCAGGGCATGAGTTTCGTTTTCTGCTCGTAGTTTACTTCCATTACGGATTTCAACACTTTGAAATCATAATCGAAATCTTCAGCCGTTTTGGCCAGAGCCTGAACATCTTTCGGAAAACAGCTACCACCATAGCCAATACCGGCAAATAGGAACCGTTTGCCAATGCGACTATCAGTACCAATTCCCCGGCGAATATCATCAACGTTAGCACCCGCCCGTTCACACAAGTTAGCGATTTCGTTCATAAATGTGATTTTAGTAGCTAAAAACGCGTTGGCAGCATATTTGGTCATTTCTGCCGAGCGCTCATCCATGAAAATAACGGGGTTACCCTGGCGCACCAATGGTGCGTATAAGCGGTTCATCACACCCTTTGCCCGGTCCGATTTTGTGCCGATAACAACACGGTCGGGTTTCATGAAATCTTCTACAGCGACACCCTCACGCAGAAATTCGGGGTTCGATACTACGTCGAAATCAACTTTAGCGTTGTCAGCAATATGAGCGTGCACTTTTTCGGCAGTGCCCACCGGTACTGTACTTTTATCAACAATAACAGCGTACTGACTCAGAATTGGGCCGAGGTCGCTGGCTACTTTCAGAATATATTTCAGATCGGCTGAGCCGTTTTCGCCCGGAGGAGTTGGCAAGGCCAGAAAAATAACTTCAGCGCCCCTAATTCCTTCTTCCAGGTTAGTTGTAAACGTTAATCGGCCTTCTTCAACGTTCCGGTGAAACAAGGTCTCAAGACCTGGTTCATATATGGGAACGATGCCATTGTTAAGTTTTTCAACTTTCCGTACGTCAATATCGACGCAAGTGACCTGATTACCCGTTTCCGCAAAGCACGTACCCGTAACAAGTCCTACATATCCGGTTCCAACGACTGCTAATTTCATATATTTTTATTAGATAAAATTTCACAATAACTTATAAAGGCTTACAAAAAAGCTTGATTCTACAAAAATAGGAGTTTTTCAATAATCACCCATATATCATGAATAATAGTGACTTAACGGTTAGCAACCTGATAAGTGAGAAGCACTTTATATATGAATGTTTTTCAACTTGGCAGAATGATACCAATACCGGTATACAGTATCTCTCTAGTTACAAATATAAAACAATTGATTAATAAAAAACTTATTTATACCTATTTTAAAGCAGAAAAGAAGGTATCGAAGAAGCAATAAAAAAACGTTTGACTTATTCTGGAATTTCCTTAAATTTCTATTCGGTCACTATACTAAGTGGCCTTCCGTTATGACAAACGAAATTGTAGAAAATCAAGAATTAATAGCCCAATCCGTTCGTGACTTGAGCGAACGACTTATTCGACCTAATATTCGCCATTGGGATGACACTCAATATTTTCCAGCCGAATTGTTTCGACAACTGGGCGCACAAGGGCTAATGGGTATGCTGGTGCCCGTTGAATACGGTGGATCTGGCCTTGGATATCAGGAGTATGTAACGGCCATTGTCGAACTCTCCCGTGTAGATGGCTCTATCGGATTGTCTATGGCAGCTCATAACTCACTCTGTACCAATCATATTCTTTTATTCGGCAACGAAAACCAAAAACAAACCTATCTACCCCGACTAGCTACTGGTGAATGGCTTGGCGCCTGGGGACTGACCGAGCCTAATACGGGGTCTGATGCAGGTAATATGCAAACTACAGCCATCCGCAATGACCGTGGCGACTGGGTATTAAACGGTGCGAAAAATTTTATTACACACGGCAAAAGCGGGCATGTAGCCGTTGTGATTGCCCGCACCGGGGAGCCAAACACACAACGTAATGCTACAGCCTTTGTCGTTGACCGTAACACACCCGGTTTTTCTGGCGGGCGAAAGGAAGATAAACTTGGGATGCGGGCGTCGGAAACCACTGAGATGCTATTTCAGGATTGTTGTATTCCCGACAGCCAACGCCTTGGCGACGTAGGAGACGGCTTTGTACAGTCGTTGAAAGTGCTGGATGGGGGTCGTATTTCAATTGCTGCCTTGAGCCTCGGTATTGCCTATGGTGCTTATGATGCAGCTCTAGCCTACGCGAAAGAACGCGAACAGTTTGGGAAACCTATTGCTTCGTTTCAGGGAATTAGTTTTAAGCTGGCGGATATGGCTACAGCTATTGAAGCAGCAAAACTGTTAACCTATCAGGCCGCCACTCTAAAAGATGCCGGAAAATCCGTAACGAAAGAATCGGCAATGGCGAAGTTATTTGCCTCTGAAACGGCTGTGAGCGTAGCTAATGAAGCTGTGCAGATATTCGGTGGTTACGGCTATACGAAAGATTTTCCTGTCGAAAAATTTTACCGAGATGCTAAGCTCTGTACCATCGGTGAAGGGACGAGCGAGATTCAGAAAGTTGTAATTTCGAGACAGTTATTAAAATAAAAAGGGCGAGGGGAAGAACAAGAGAACAGCAGTATGCAATTCTTTTATTCTTCCCCTCGCCCTTTTTATTTTATTTATTTATACAGTACTGCTGCGACCCTTAATGAGGGCTGCGATGCCAAGAATAATAACGGCACCAACGAAGGCTGTCAGAATTTGGTCGATTACACCGCCATCACGGCCAAAAATCCAGCCGCCAACAAATCCTCCGGCAATACCGAGCAGAATTTCAGCAAACAGCGAAAACGAAAATCGTTTGAAAACGAGGTCGGCCAGCCAACCGGCTACCGCACCTACAAGAATTGATACTAAGATTCCCATGACGTTCGTGTATTGAGTAAATAGATGTATGATAGAAACAGATACATAACGGCATTCAACAAAATATTGTTTAAGTTTTTAGGCCTATAACCGTCAGCATACGTCCTGTTTGTCCTTTCTCAGCCCGGTAGGAAAAGAAATCATCGTTGTTCAAAACGGTCGAAAAGGGTGATACGCCAATCTGCACAGCCGGAGTACCAAAATCAACCAGTAAGTGCGTGTTGGCGGCTTTCAAATTAATATAACTTTTGCCACTGGCAGAGTCAGCGCGTTTAAACTCCGGCGCAAACTGTTCGGCTACTTCCGGTCCAACCTCAAAGGCACATTCATCAATACAGGTTCCGATATAAGCAAAACATTGCTCTGGCAACGTACCAAACCGCTGTTGCATGGCAGTCAACGTTTTGGTAACAATACCCCCGACAGTTCCACGCCAGCCTGCATGAATAGCCGCAATGGCTCGGTTATGCGGATCATAAATCAGAATTGGTACGCAGTCGGCAATAGTTACGCCGATGAGCAAGCCTATCTGGTCAGTAATAAGCGCGTCGTACCCGTTGAACCGCCCCGGTTCGGTAGCGTATAAAACGTCGGTGCCGTGAACCTGATGTGAAGACGCAAACTTCTGATTAGCAGCCCCAATGGCCGCAAAGAACCGCCGTCGGTTCTCGTCAACATTAACCACATCGTCGGCGGTATTGATCCCCAGATTAAGTGAGGCAAACGGAACGGGGCTAACGCCCCCATGCCGGGTACTTTCGGCGGCAATCAGGTTCGTAAAATGAGAAAATATAGGTGGACTGTTGTACAGAGACATCGTATTAAGAACCTTTTGACTGGGGTATTGGTAGCAAAGCGAACAAAATTGCGACCTAAATACCATCAATCCTACAGACCGTTTGCTCAGCCGGCCTGTATTTCACACCACTCATCCAGTCGAATAACCGTTCCAGTAGTTTGCATTACATAGTACCAACCATAGCCTATATCTTTGTTTCACCAATCGGGAATAACCCGACTAGATTTTAAACTCAAAAACAAGAACATAACATCATGAAAACCCTCATCAAATCACTCGCTTTAGCCTTTTCATTGGGTATTGTTACCTCTGCTGCTTCTTTCGCCAACGTCACTGAAGTTAATCCTATCGGTCGCACATCGGCGGTAGCCTCTTATAAAACCGGCATTTATTCTACAGTGACTGGCAAACTAAATATTGCCCTTGACAAAACAACCGATGGACGTGTAGACATTCAGATGAAGGGTACAGATGGCAAAGTACTTTACACTAAACATCTTGGCAAAAACGAACATGGCTGCCGGGTTAGCTTGAACCTGAACGATCTGGAAGACGGCGTTTATACCCTGGAAATTACAAATGGTATCGAGACGACAACGCAAAATGTGACTGTCGCTACCAAACAACCCACTACACCAAGCCGCATCATTGCCATAAATTAATCATCTTCCACCATTCACACCGTAAAAGCCGCTCCCGCTAAAGCCGGGGGCGGCTTTTTATTGCTGTTTACCATACCGTCGGCCAACATCGGCCAGTTAATTTTGTTGTATATTCAAGAAACTTTTGACTTGTACTATGTGCCTTCGTTAAGGCACTCGCTTTTTGTTTATGCTCACTACGCAATCCCTACACTTATCTACTACCTGGCTTAACGCGGGTTCAGACGATCAGTTCTGGACAACTTTGGCGCAAACCCTACTACCGCCATATGTTAACACCTGTCGTTGGTTTGCGGGCAAGGCACGGCAACAAACCGGTTTTTCGGTAAGAACAGTACACACAGTGCCCTTGGCAGACGGCGATGTGGCTTACCTGCTGATTTTGGAAACTACCTACGCCGATGGCATTCCAGAAAGTTACCTTTTGCCGCTATCTTTCCTTGCCGATCATTCGGCTCATACGTTACAGTTTCAGGTGGCTGATGTTCCCGATAAAGGGTGCATTGGTGATGTGGTATCCGGCAAACAGACGGGGCTTTTAATTGATGCTATTTACGACGAACGATTTCGGCAAGCCTTATTTTCAGCTATCTGCCAGAGTCAGACACTACCACAAACGGACGGCATTTTGACGTTTCACCGGGGAAAGGGACTGGACGAAGGCGACAACCAGCTTTCTTCACAAGTGTTGCCCGTCGATTCGAGTAATTCAGCCATGACGTTCGGTGATAAATATTTCCTCAAACTCTACCGGAAGTTATTTCATGAAACTAACCCGGAGGTAGATATGGTGGCATTTCTGACTGATGAAAGCAACTTCGCCCATATTCCGGCTTTCGGTGGCAGCATTGTCTGGCAAGGTGACCAGCGACCCGACATTACGTTAGGTATGGTGCAACGAATGGTGCCAAATGATAAGGACTCGTGGATGCAAACCGGCGACTACCTGAACGATTTTTTGTACGGTGTACCGCAGCGAATGTTTGCCATTCGGGAAGACGTATTCGATAAAGTTGAGTTGCTGGGTCAACGAACGGGCGAAATGCACTGTGCTCTTTATAAACCCGCCCGCCCCGGTGTGTCGGTTGACGCGGCTTTTACCCCCGAACCATTCACCAACGACTACCGCGACTTTATGATCAGACGTCTTGAGGACTTGCTCGAACGTCGGTATGCCTTACTAATTGATAACTATACAAAGCTTGATTTACAGGCGCAGCGGCTGGCCTGGGTATTTATGGAGGCTAAGGAAATGATTGAGACCTTCATTGCCGACTTCCGCACCCGCCCACTCGACTCGCTACGCATCCGAATCCACGGCGATTACCACCTCGGTCAAGTACTGGCTACGGAGAGCGATTTTGTGATAATCGACTTCGAAGGCGAGCCAGAGAGCAGCATTGCCGAAAGAAAAATCAAGCATTCACCCCTCAAAGATGTGGCGGGTATGATTCGGTCCTATCACTATGCTGTTTCGGCCAAGTTGTTTAACTCCGCCGAAACCGACGACCTTGATCCTGATCACCTGCAACGTGTCTCAGACCGTTGGTTCTATCTTATCCGGGATACATTTGTTGATGCTTACCTGGACGTATTTGGCGCACCACACCCGCTGTTTAAAAACAACAGTGAAATCAACTTCTTACTCTTGATTTACCTGCTCGAAAAAGCGGTCTACGAATTAGGTTACGAAATTAGTTATCGACCCTCGTGGGTAAAAATTCCACTAAAAGGTATTATCGATGTAGTACGCGAGATCGAAAAAATCCGATTGAGCGATGGCGACACCGTTTCTGATGTGCCAATGCTGCAAACTGGCCTGTTGCAAACAAAACGTAGTTAATTTACGCCTAAGCTGTACGCATCAGGGTGCGTCAATAACGTCACAATTTGCTCTCAGGTCCGTTCGTAATAATAAGAATCGCCCAAAAATTACAACGTCAGAAACATCAGGCCCTAATGCTGTTGATGCTCTTTTGACACTGGGCGCAGCCGACTGGCCGATAAATTGAGAATGCATTTCGTGCGAAACAGCAAGGAAATTTTCTAACTTTCCGCTCCTGAATACGTTCAACAACGTATCTATTTAGTTCCAACCAATGGCAAAACGAAAAACCACTACACCTTTGGCCGAAACCGAACAAACGGTGCAGCCTACTCCTTCCCAACAAGCTACGAGCCACCCCACTCCGTCGGATAAGCCGACTACTCAGGATGGGGATTACTCCCGCTTCTCCGACTTTGATATCCATTTGTTCCGGGGTGGAAAACACCAAAAACTCTACGAAAAATTTGGCTCTCACGTGGTTGAGCACAACGGTGTCACGGGTACGTATTTCGCGGTATGGGCACCCTCGGCGCGGTATGTTGCCGTAATCGGAAATTTCAACGGCTGGGATAAAGGCAATCACTCAATGAAGGTGCGATGGGATTCGTCGGGCATCTGGGAAACGTTTATCCCGAACATTGGCCGGGGTGAAACGTATAAATATTTTATTATTCACGAAGGCGGACGCGAACTGGAAAAAGGAGATCCTTACGCCCATTGGTGGGAAGTGCCGCCCAAAACAGCTTCGGTGGTGTGGGATACATACCACGAGTGGCAAGACCAGGAATGGATGGCCAATCGCAAGGCAAAAAACTCCCTCAATGCGCCATTTTCCGTTTATGAAATGCACATCTCCTCCTGGCGACGAGATCCCGGCAACCCTGACCGCGAATTGAGTTATGGCGAAATTGCCGATGCGCTGGTTCCTTACATACAGGATATGGGCTTCACGCACGTCGAGTTTATGCCTATAATGCAATATCCTTACGCACCGTCGTGGGGCTATCAGATTACAGGTTATTATGCCCCCAGTAGCCGTTTTGGTACGCCACAAGAATTTATGCAGCTCATTGAAAGGCTGCACCAGGCAGGCATTGGCGTACTGCTGGACTGGGTTCCCTCCCATTTTCCGGGCGACGCCCACGGATTATACGAGTTCGATGGGTCACATTTGTACGAGTATCCCGATATGCGCAGGGGCTATCACCCTGATTGGAAAAGTTACATTTTCAACTATAGCCGACCAGAAGTACGCTCATTTTTATTGAGTAATGCTATGTTCTGGCTCGACCGCTGTCATGCTGATGGACTGCGTGTGGATGCCGTAGCATCAATGCTTTATCTGGATTATTCACGTAATGCAGGCGAGTGGGAGCCGAATATTTTCGGCGGGCGTGAAAACCTGGAAGCTGTTTCGCTCTTCAAGGAAATTAACGAAGCCATATATAAAGAATTTCCTGATGTACAGACTATTGCAGAGGAATCAACGGCCTTTCCGGGTGTTTCCCGGCCAGTTTATACCGGCGGATTGGGCTTTGGCATGAAATGGATGATGGGCTGGATGAACGATACGCTCCGCTATTTCGAACGCGATTCTGCTTTTCGCAAATTTCACCAGGACGAATTGACATTCAGCACAGTTTATGCGTTCACAGAAAACTTCATGCTGCCCCTCTCGCACGATGAAGTTGTGTATGGCAAACACTCGCTGGTGGGTAAAATGCCCGGCGACGAATGGCAGCGGTTTGCGAACCTTCGACTGTTATTCTCGTATATGTTTACTCACTCCGGTACCAAACTGCTATTTATGGGTGGTGAATTTGGCCAAACGTCGGAGTGGAAATTCGATGGCAGTTTAGACTGGCATTTGCTCGAATTCGCGCCACACAAAGGAATGGCAGCCTGTGTGAAAGCTCTGAACACGCTTTACACAAAAGAACCGGCTATGTATGAGCGCAGCTTCACGGCTGATGGGTTTGAGTGGATTGATACCACCGATCGCGAAAACAGCGTGGTCACCTATATCCGCAAAGGCAACCACGAGAAAGACACGTTATTAGTTGTCCTCAACATGACACCCATTCCGCGGTCCGACTACCGTATTGGAGTACCATCGGCAGGTTCGTACAAAGAGATTTTCAACAGCGATGCCGTTGAGTTTTTCGGGAGTGGCATTACCAATGCATCACCAGTTGCCAGCGACAATGAAATGTGGCATGGACGAAATCAGTCAATCAGACTAAATGTGCCACCCTTGGGCGCCATAGTACTCAAAATGGTTTAGGTAGAGGAGTGTGAGAGGCAGGTAGAATACAGGTAGGTAAACAACAACTACTAACGACGTGTATTCTATCTGCCTCCCCGCCCAATTCATAAACATACTATACCTACTCCACTTACTTAATTATCTTTGCTGCTGCAACCGTCCTGAATTAATTGATGAAGCAAGCAATTAGTGCGTTACTAACGTTACTTTCCCTTCACAGTTTAGCGCAATCGCCAGTATCAGCTCGTCTTAGCAGCGGTTACGATGTGGGCATGGCCTACTCAAAAAACAACTACAATCCATCTGCCACTTACTACCAACTAATCAATATTGGTGAACGTAAAATCGTCTCGCTTGGCTGGACAGCACGATTAGGGGCCTTTTACGGAGACAATCTCAATTATTATACCGCCCCGGCTCGCTTAACCCGCGGCAAAAGTGGATTTAATGCGCTCTCAGGCCCTTTGGTTACAGATAACATCGACACAATTCGCTACGATTATGTGACTATGACTTCGTTTAATGTCGGTTTTCGGGCGCAGATTAAGTTGGGTCTTGTGGAATTGGGCGTGAGTGCCGACCTGCTGGGGCTAACCTTTGGTAAGTCACGAATGGGTCGTTACAAGTCCTCAACCGGTCAATTCGCAGTCCGTTCAGTTACAGGAGCGGATTCGACTACTGCCTATTTCCAGGGAGCGAACACCTTCCAAAAATCTCGGCCCGGTTTCCTGAATGTGCGATTACTTGGCGATAACGACATCGGTACCTTATCAACGGAAGTCTACGCCCGAGCTCACATCGCTCAACGATTTAGTGTTAAACTTGGCTATCAATGGCTCACTACGGAGATGACTGTTACCAACCGCGATGTCATTGCTGACAATAATCGCTTCCGCAACCGGGTTGGCATGGCGTATCTGGCCGTAACGTTTCCAGTCTTCCAGTAAGTATCTGATAGACTACTGGTTAACTGATACAAACTTTATTCACTCGTTACAAACTACCTGTAAATCAATTCTCGATCAGGCAAAAAAACAGCCTCAATCTCCTAAAGGGGATTGAGGCTGTTTTTAGATAACCACCCAATTATACTTCCAGTGGTTTCAAATCAAAATATGTCTGAAAAATGGTACTTCCGATTTCGTTGGTACGCGTTTGAAAATTATCGAGATACTGGTGCAGACCCGTTTTGAAGATATCGGCGGTTTCGGTGAACTCGATATCTGTACGCAGTTTAGAAAGCGTCCGTTCAGCTGAATTACCAAAGCCGTGTGTGATGTTGTTACCCGAAATTTCGTAGAGCGACAACTCGGCCTGCCGAATGCAATGCGCAACCGAACGCGGAAACATCTTATCTAGTATCAAAAATTCAACAATACTCGATGGCGTCAGCGACCGATATTGCTGGCGATGCATATTGTAAGCGCTAACCGACTTTAGCACGGCCGACCAAATCATTAAGTCGATGGTGGAGCCTACCGCATCTATCTCCGGTAATAACGTGAAATATTTAACATCCAGAAAACGAGATGTTTTATCAGCCCGTTCCAGAAATCGTCCCAGCCGCCCAAAATGCCACGCTTCGTTGCGCGTAATGGTCGCATCGATAATGCCGTAGAAAAGCTGAGTGCTATTGCGAATTTCCGTGAAAAAATTCTGTGTCTGAATCTCTTCCCATTGCTGCTTAGGCGACGTGTCGCGCACCATCAGATAAAACTGATTTAAATGCTCCCACATTTCCTTCGAGATGGCTTCGCGGATAGTACGGGCATTCTCCCGGGCATTGCTCAGACAGGCTACAATTGAGTTCGGATTGCGCTTATCGAAAGTCATAAATTGAATGACATTCTCACGCGTTGGTTGCTTATAATATTTTGTAAACAGATCATGATCAGCCGTTGCAATGAGCAGCGGCTCCCACTGTTGGTTTACATTGGGCGGCAAATCGAGGGCCAGATTAAAGTTCACACTCATGAAACGGGCATAATTTTCGGCCCGCTCAATGTATCGATGCATCCAGTAAACAGAATTAGCAACGCGACTCAGCATAACGTATAAAGTTGGGATAAAACGGTGGATGACCAACAAAAATAGACCTTTTTGACTACTTAGCAATAAAATAGGTTCAATTAGAGCGTCAATGCAGAACAATTACCTATTAAGAATATACTTTATCATTTAGGTAATTTTGGATCAAACGTTGTATAAAGTCCCTTTAGTGATAAATAATGAGATTAGAAAAACGCACTTGAACACTTCTATACGTAGAACGGTTTATTGGTTCACTTCTACAATATTATGATAGACAAACTACATTCGCTACTCGCGTTTAGCCTGATCCTCAGTACAGCCGCTTTTGCAACCGCCAATCCGGGACCATCCAAGGTCGACTCTAAATTCTACGAAGTTAGAATTTACCACCCAACACCAGGCAAATACGCTGAGATCGTGGACCGTTTTCGGCAGTATACGACCAAGATTTTCGAGAAACACGGCATGGAAAACATTGGTTATTGGACACCTACCGACACGTCTCGCAAAGAACTAATTTACATTCTGGCGTACCCTAGCCGGGAGGCTCGCGATGCATCATGGAAAGCATTCGGCAGTGATCCCGAGTGGAAAGCAGTTGTTGCTAAAACAGAAGCTAACGGTAAACTAGTTGACCATGTGGATCAAATTTTCATGACTGAGTCCGACATATCACCCAAGATTAAAGTGGGACAAAAATCGCCTGAACGGACGTTTGAGTTACGGACCTACACACCGGCACCTGACAAGCTTCCCAATCTATTAACCCGCTTCCGCGATCATACCATCAAGCTATTCAGTAAACATGGCATGACGAATATTGGGTATTGGGTTACGGAGGAAAAAGATCAGACAGTTCAGCCCAAGCTAGTTTACATTCTGGCGCATCCTAGCGAAGCAGAGGGAAAGCAACACTTCGAAGAATTCCGCAAAGACCCTAAATGGGTTGTAGCTAAAGCAGAATCGGAGAAAGGTGGTCCCCTAACCACTAAAGTGGAGTCGGTATATATGAAACCAACGGATTATTCGCCAATTAAATAAGTTAAACAAACAACCCGTTTTCACAATCGGTTTCTGACGTAAACAAACAACGTTATGAAACCGATTGATCGTTTTGTTACCAGCTTACTCGAAAATCCGGGAATGTCGTCCTTGTCCCGTCAGGATTTCTTCCAACTAACGGGTCGTAGTTTGGCGGTCGGTGCTTTAGGTAGCGCGTTTGCTTCGTGCGAAAAAAAGCCCGAAGCAAACAATGCTGCTTCGTCAATAGCCAGCACACCCAGCGGACCAGCGCCAAAATTACCTGCTACCTCACCACCGGCTGATGTACCCACTGATGTCAGTAAGCCAATTGAGTTGGAGCAGATTAAAGCCAAGACCGAGCAACAGGAAGGCCCCACTCCCACTCCATTGTCTGAGGATCAGCGCGTGGGTTACGCCCTTGTTGGTCTCGGTCACTTAACGCTTAATCAGATTTTACCGGCGTTCGGTGCGTCTAAAAAATCAAAAGTAGTGGCTTTAGTGAGCGGCAGCCCCGAAAAAATGCAGAAGGTAGCCGCTCAGTATGGAGTCAAAAAAGAGAGTTGCTATAGCTACACCGACTACGACAAATTGCGGGATAACAAAGAGGTACAGGCCATTTACATTGTTTTACCGAACGGCATGCATGCCGAATACACCGTTCGGGGAGCGCAGGCGGGTAAGCATATCTTGTGCGAAAAGCCAATGGCCAATTCAGCGGAGGAATGCCAGGCGATGATTGACGCGTGCAAAAAAGCTGACCGTAAATTAATGATTGCCTATCGGATTCAATATGAGCCACACAACAGAATGGTGCGCGAAATGGTCCAGAAAGGGCAGTTTGGCAAGGTGAAAAGTATTGTAGCCACAAACGGTCAGAACTCCGATAACCCCGATCACTGGCGGTTCAAGAAAGCTCTGGCTGGTGGTGGCTCACTCCCCGATGTTGGTTTATATTGTCTAAATACAATCCGGTATGTTCTGGGCGAAGAGCCAACCGAAGTTATGGGTTATGTACACAGCACGCCCAATGACCCACGGTTTAAGGAAGTAGAAGAACAGGTCAACTGGCTGATGAAATTTCCGAGCGGAGTACAAACTAGTTGCTCTACCAGTTACGGTCATCACGACGATAAGAATTATAAAGTGCTGGCCGACACAGGCTGGATAAAAATGGATCCGGCTTTTCCATATACCGGCTTACAACTGGAAACAAGTCAGGCACAGGGAACTGAAAACCAGATTATTCAGCACAAGATTTCTGATAAAGATCAATTTGCCGCTGAATTAGACCATTTTTCGGAATGTGTAATGGAGAATAAAACGCCGTTTACGCCGGGTGAAGAAGGGCTTCAGGATCAGAAAATCATGGAAGCCATCTATCAATCGGCACGCGAAGGAAAACCAGTGAAGTTGGCATTAGTGGATAAGAAAGACGCTTTCCGAGGGCCACAACCAAAGCAAGCTTAATAATATTTTGATTGGGATGCTTAACACATCCCAATCAAAAAAAAATCACAGCACGACAAACTCAACCCGTCGATTTTTCTTGCGGTTCTCTTCGTTGTTGTTTGGAGCAACGGGATCGATTGGCCCACGACCAACGGCTTTCAGGCGACTTTTGACAATACCTTTACCCGCCAGATAGTCAATAATCGACTGGCATCGGTCGCGGGAGAGTTTCGTGTTTAAGTCAAAATCGCCCTGATTATCGGTATGACCACGAATTTCAATTTGTACGGATGGGTTTTCTACTAGTACTTCATACAACTGGTCGAGTTCGGGGTACGATTGCGGGCGTAGAACAGGGCTGCTTTGATCGAAGTAAATGTTGCTTAACTGAATAGGCTTGCCTTTTTCGATTTGCTTGAATGGTTTGGCGGTTACCGTTGATACCGATGCAGCATTTGTAGTAATCGGCGCAGTAGGAGCCGTCGGCACAACAGGTTTTACTTTAGGAACCTCACTTGCCGCTACGGCTGCCGTTCGGGAAGGTGGCTTCGTTTCGGCAGGTGGATGTTTGGCTAAAATGAACCGCGCTTCGTTTTGTATGCTGTCCAGCTTTATTGACTTTGCAAAGTTTGCATACCCTTCGGCTGTACTGCTCAACAGATAGGTTCCTTTGGCGGGAAGGTGTATTTTAGATAGACCTGTGGTTGCATCAGGTGTAAGTGTAACCGATGTTATACCGGCAGCCTTGCCACTGAGTGTAAAACGGGCATCCGGAATAATCTTATCTGTCTGCCTATCAACTGCCCAAATGGTTAGATTAATGCCGGTTCGGTCTAATTCAGCATCAAATTCATAGCGGTTGCCCTGGGGTGACAGGGCAATGGTCATGTTGCGTTTGACAGACGAATAGCCAGCGGCACTAACCTCCATGAATACCTCATCCGGGCTAGTGAAAGTACGTTCGAGTTGGCCGTTAGGTAAAGCAAACTGCTCTGTTTTACCCGTAGCTCGTGACCTGATTACTACGACAGCCGATGGGAGTGGCTTACTGATTTCTCCTGCAAACGCTTTGATTGTTAAAACACTGGGTTTCGTTTTCCGACCAGAATCAGCCCGACTAAGCGGCACTATGGTAGGCAGTTTGCGGTCCCACGTTTCAGTTGTAATCGAACATACATCAAGGTCGCTATGACTAATAAATACATCATCAAATAGCCCATGCCATGCTGTCGCCAGTATTGCCAGTCCAATGTAGCGAAGCAAGAGCCACTTATTCATTCGTGAAGGGGACATCCTATTTTGCAGGTCATTATCTGAAAACCGGATACACCATTTATACTACTCAGTATGCTTAATGATGAGCCGTGGTTGAGACCGGCGGATTAATCATAATGTGTGCCCGGTGGGTGCCAGGGTCCATAATCCAGGGCATACCGGGTGATTCAGGCTTCAGGGGTAGACCGGTACTTTCGGCGGTAGCGTAGGGAATATACACGACATAGCGCAGGTAACCGTCCTTCACGTCGCCGGTAGCTAAATCGTAGTTCTCATCTTTAGCTGTATAAGAAAACAACGTTGATGGATGGGTTGGCATGGTCAATTTTTTATCCTTTACCTCCTGCTCACGCGTAGTCAGAATCTCAGCCGGTTTCTTTCCTGCCTGTTTTAGTACCCGACCGCGTTCCATAAACGGGTCTAAATCGCGGTGGTAGCACGACACGCTCAATCCTTTCTGAGCCGGGTCGTCGGCCAGGCAGATGAGTTCATTAGTACCCTTTCGTAACACGATAAACTGATTTTTGTCTGAATAGCCATATACAGTCGCACCATCGCGTTTGTCAGCGGGTGCTGCCAGCACAGCGGTTTTGATCTGAATGTCGGACGAGGGTACGATGGGCGTCTGCGCCAGCGTTGACGCTAACAGCCCCTGTAGGGCAATGAAGGCCGCAATTGTTTTC
Source organism: Spirosoma flavum (assembly GCF_042686045.1). Lineage (NCBI taxonomy): Bacteria > Pseudomonadati > Bacteroidota > Cytophagia > Cytophagales > Cytophagaceae > Spirosoma > Spirosoma flavum. Next base: position 1,048,961 of record NZ_JBHUOM010000001.1, on the reverse strand, counting down.
ATGATTGGTAGAAGGTTATAAGCTTAATATAATGGCACGAGGCTCCAGCCTCGTGCCATCAACCATCGCAATGACCGAGGTCATTTTCGACAAAGTACTTGCAAGCTTTTCCGGCAGAAGTTGATTGACTACTTGTATAGCAATTATACTTTCTGGCGCGTAACTTCTAAAGATGAATCACTGGATGAGTGCGTGAAACGTTTCTTCCAAAATTTGATCGGGCGTATGTACCTCCCGTCAAATTTCACAAATGCTATCTTGGTAGCCTCCCCAAAGGGCAAGCCGCTGGACCTGGCAAAACGGTTTGATGGATCAGCGAAAGTGGAACCCTACAGTTTGTTTTAACAACAATCCGTAATGAGGTCGGCACTGATTTTTAAGCATTTAGTCCCGCTTAGCTTTCTTCTCTCTCTTCTCCTCTTTCTTTTCCTTCGGAGTTTTCACGGGTTCCTTCTTCGTGGTTTTCTTTGCATTCTGACTCTTTGCCATAGTGGTTTTGTTTAGAAGTAGTTCTTTAGTTTCAACTCAGGTAAAGATAAATGATATTTCCGGAAATGATCAATCCGGTATATCAACCAGTGGCGATATTGCAGAAGCCGTTTTTAGCCAGGTCTTGAAACTTACTGATAGCCTCTGGCCTGCAAACCAAACAACTCGGCATAACGACCATCTTTCTCAAGTAGTTCGTAGTGACTTCCTATTTCGTGAAGGGTTCCGTTTTCTAAAACTAAAATCCGGTCGGCCATGCGAACGGTACTAAACCGGTGCGAAATAATCACCGACGATTTACCGTCCGTCAGTTTACCAAAACGCTGGAACACCTCATATTCGGCACGCGCATCAAGGGCAGCAGTGGGTTCGTCAAGGATTATTAACTGAGCATCACGCATGTAAGCCCGACCAAGCGCGACTTTTTGCCATTCGCCCCCCGACAATTCAACCCCTTTACCAAACGAACGACCTAGTTGCTGATCGTAGCCTCCGGCAAGTTTAGCAATTACGGTATCAGCCAAGCTCTGTTGTGCCGACGTCTCAATGCGTGTCTGGTTATTTCTTTCGTCGATATCACCAACGGCAATATTCACTCCCGCCGACATTTTGAAACGGGTATAGTCTTGGAAAATGACGCCAATGTTGTGTCGGAGTTCCATCAGATCGTACTCACGAAGGTCGTAGCCGTCAAGCAGAATTCGTCCTTCAGCGGGATCATAGAGACGGGCCAGCAGTTTAACAAGGGTAGTTTTCCCTGCGCCGTTTTCACCGACAAGGGCCAATTTCTCCCCAGCCTGAAGCGTAAAGGATAGATTACGCAACGCCCACCGTTCGGAATTGGTGTACTTAAAGCCAACATTCTCGAACACAAAACCTTCCCGAATTGGATTTGGGAACGGGCGAGTTACGCTAGGCGAGTGGATGAGCGGTTTAATAGCGAAGTAGTCGAACAAGTCCTGCAAATAAATAGCTTCCTGAGTCAGACTGCTGAACTGAAGCAGGATACCTTCCAACGAACCGCGTACCTGTCGGAATGATCCAGCCAAAAACGTCAGGTCACCCAGCGAAATTTGACTGTTTACGGCCCGCATCACAATCCAGACGTAAGCACCGTAGTAGCCTGCGGTACCAAGGGCCGTAAGAATCGTTCCCCACCCGGCCCGACTGATGGTCAGCGCCCGGTTTTTTAAATAATATTCCCACGACAATGACCGAAACCGGTCGATTAGGAAATCAGACAAACCGAAAATTTTAACTTCTTTAGCCGTTTCGTCGCTGGCACCTATAAAGCGTAGATAGTCGAGTTCTCGTCGTTCGGGTGTCCACGAGCGCGAAAGAGAATAACTGCGCTGATTGAAGTAATTATCGCCGATAAATGATGGCGTGACGGCTACCAGAATCAGCAGTAACAACCAGGGGTTATAAACGGCCAGACCAGCCGCCAGAAAGCCTACCGAAATCAGTTCCTGCACCTGCCCGAACACGCCGGAAAGCAGTACCGTCCGGCCACTGGTTTGGCGTCGGGCGCGTTCGAGTTTGTCATAAAACGTCGCATCTTCAAACTGTTCCAGATCAAGTGTAGCCGCGTGTTCCATCAGCCGAACGGAGGTCTGGTTGGCAAACAAATCGCCCAGTAAACTATCCATAAGTGCCACCGCCCGGCCCAGTGCCGTTGACAGAATAGCTAGCCCAAATTCAACCCCGACAAGCCACCAGATATGGTTGGTATCGTGAGTGTCAATGTGTTTGGAAAGATCAACAACCTGATCAATAATGAGTTTACCAACGTAGAGCGTAGCCGCCGGAATAGCCGCCCGAATGAGCCGCAAAGCCGCATTGCCGAGAAATAAACCCGGTGAGGCTTCCCAGACTAATCTAAAAAACGCGGGCAGGTTACCGAGGGCTGCGAACCGTTCGCGCCAGCTTACTTGTTCCTTAGTATCAGTAGGTTTAGCGTGTGGAATTTCCTTTTTTGCCATATATAAAAAGACAAGCCCAACGGGGGATTAGTTCATCGAAACTTGCTTTCCGTCCCACTGGTCAAGTGTCTTAACCCGGCCATCAACTGTCGAAAAATTGTATAGGCTGGTATCGGCAAAAAAATGGTTAAGCATCGTCATGACGAAACGAATGTGACACATTTCACAAGATGTCGCGCAGATCAGGGAATAAGCATAAATTCATTATTATTAACGCAGGAGCTATATTGGCGCCTTAAACTCTTTGTTACTTCATTTTACCAAACTGATTTACGTTGATCTGTTTCGCGGTGAAGCTTACCTTCTATATGAAATCGCTCGTTTCGCGGCTGAGTCTGTTCATAGCCCTTTTTATGGGGTTTGGCACAATGGCCCAGAATGTAACTTTCTCACCCACCGAGCCAACGGGCGTTACGTTTTTTTCAGGTTCCTGGAAAGACGTATTAGCCGAGGCAAAACGCCAGAACAGACCCGTTTTTGTGGACATATATACGACCTGGTGCCCGCCCTGCAAGCGAATGGCCAACGAGGCTTTCCCTAACCTTAAAGTGGGCGCTAAATTTAATGTTCATTTTATCAACTACCAGCTCGACGCCGAAAAAGGGGAAGGTGTGCAAGTGGCGAAACAATACGGCGTATCGAGCTATCCAACAGCACTTTATATTGCTCCCAACGCGGCACTAGTTCACCGGGCGGTGGGCTATAGCGGCATTAATGGTATGATCGATCAGGCCAATACCATGCTGGCTACGCCCCAACTGCGAACAACCGTCGCCAAAGGGGATAAGGATTATGCCGCTGGTCGGCGCGACCCAGCCTTTCTGAAGAAATATGTAAAGACCCGCCAACTGCTCGAACGGCCTAGTAGTGATGTACTGGATACTTATCTCGATGCACTACCGGAGTCGGACCGCTCGACAAACGAAACGATGTTATTTGTAGCCGAAGCAATCCAATCATCTACCACAAAGGCATTTGATTACCTGATTAAAAATCGGTCAGATTTACTTGTAGCCAACGCAGAGAAACGAAGTCTTGCAACAACGGTTTCTGATGGGCTGTATCGGGCACTCGACAATGATTTCAGGCGGGCAAGTGCAACCAACGACGAGATTCTACTGGAAACGGTCATTGCCAACAGCGAACGGAACACTACTTCGGCTAATCCATTAATGATTCGAGAGGAAACACAGACTCAGGAAGCGGCCAACGACTACCGGCTAAGATTTCTTAAACGCACCCAAAACTCAATGAAATAACGGCAAATCGCTATTCTCATGGAACGAGAACCAGCCGAAATGGAAAGGAAATAAAGCCAGTGTGACGGTAATTTTTTAATACAAACGGGCTGACTCGCTTACAGTCAGCCCGTTTACTTGTGCTACCTTTCTGCCGCATTATAACGTTTTAATTTCACAAAGCACCTTAATGCGACGTTTAGTAAGTAATAATCATTTTTAACTCTTCCGACCGTATGGGTGCCCAGTCATTCACCAAATTTTTTGAGCGGTTTGCTTCCAAAGCAACGCAATCCACTGGCTCTTCTACAGCCTTCTTACTGGCGCTACTAACAATTATTCTTTGGGTCATTACCGGCCCTATTTTTGGCTACTCCGACACCTGGCAGCTAGTCATTAACACGGGTACCACGATCATTACTTTTTTAATGGTTTTCCTGATTCAGAAGTCGCAAAATAAGGACTCTCTGGCGATGCAGATTAAACTTAACGAACTGATTGCGGTGAATCAAAAGGCCAGTAATCGTTTGCTCAATGTAGAAGACCTGACCGAAGCCGAACTGCATGCACTGCATAAGTTTTTTGGCAAACTAGTTGAACGATCAAAAACGGAATCCAGCTTGTCTGAATCGCACTCGGTTGAGGAAGCCGAAGATATCCACGAAGATAAACTTGAGGCCCTGAAGCAACACCAGGCGTCCCGCCATAAGCATAAGCCAGCGACAAAACCAAATTCATCACATACCAAAAAACAGTCGGGTAGCACTCGGTAAAGCAGAACGAACACAGGCAGCAATCAAAGCTATACCCGCTATTTTGTATCGGCTTTATCCGTAATTTTGTTTATCTTACTCAACTTTCGTTTTATCCCTAAACAGACCGAAACACGACTACTTATAAAACCTGGTCCTGCGGCCCAATTTTCCTCAGATAGTATTTACGTATGAATCAGCCTCTCGCTGCTCAGCCAAGCCCTCTACTACCCGACGAAGAAGCGTTACTCCGACGTTCATATGATCAGTTACAAACTGCGCTTAGTATTGGCTTGATTGCTACTTGGTTTTGGGATATTGGAACGGATAAAGTCTACGGTGACTTAAACCTGCTTCGGTTATTCGGCTTCCATAACCACCCCATAACAACCGGGCTTCCGTTAAGTGATTTTACGGATTCTATTCACCCTGATGATCGGCCTCGGGTCATTCACCTTATTGATGAGGCTATACATTCAGGCCATATCTACGAAGCGGAGTACCGCATTACGCTCAACGGCCAAAATAGATGGGTACTGGCCAGGGGCCGGGTAACGCATGACGATCAACATCAACCCCTTACCTTATCAGGCGTGTTGATTGATGTTACAGACCGCAAACAGGTTGAACTACGTTCGCAAATAGCCGAAACCAGTTTCCGACTTTCGGTTGAGGCTGCCCGAATGGGAACCTGGGATTATAGTCCGCTTACAGGCGAAATGATCTGGTCTGACCGTACAAAAGAACTCTTTGGTCTTTTACCGGCAACACCCGTCGATTATACTGTCTTTTTGCAGGGACTGCACCCCGATGACCGCGAGTCAACTAACCAAGCTATTCAGGCTAGCCTGCAATCAGGTAACAGTAGTCAATTCGCTAGAGAATACCGAACGTTGGGTATCAATGATGGTCAACTACGCTGGATTCGATCGAGTGGGCAGGTTTTTCTTAATGAACAGGGCGTCGTTGACCGATTGATCGGGACAGTCGTAGACATAACGTTAGACAAAGAAAATGAATTTCTGCTGCAACAGCGGGTGGAAAGGCAAACACAGGCGTTGGAGCGACAGGCTCATCAATTACGAACTACGCTGGATGCATCTCTCAACAGTATTATTGGGATGACGGCTATCCGCGACGAGACCGGCAACATCATTGATTTTATGATGAATACGGCCAACGAAGCGGTGATCAAAAGCACATTCATGACGCCCGATCAACTTATTGGTCGGTCTTTATTAAGGGCGTTTCCGGGGAATTGGGAGAACGGATTTTTCGGTTTATATACGCGTGTGGTCGAAACGGGTCAGCCAGAACAAAGTATTCAGCCCTACCGTGATGAGTATGGACTTGAAGGCTGGTTCGAGGTATCGGCGGTTAAGCAGGACGATAACGGCGTGGTGGTCACGTATAACAACATTACCGAACGAAAACAGGCCGAATTAGTCGCTCAACAACAGGAAAAAAAGCTTCAGGAAGCCAATGCCGAACTCAAGCGCTCCAACGAAAGTCTTCAGCAGTTTGCTCACATTGCATCGCACGATTTACAGGAACCCCTCCGGCGCATTCAGGCGTTCAGCGACTTATTAAAAAATCAGTTTGCGGATAGCTTGTCCAACGGTGAAATGGATATAATTGGGCGAATTCAGAAGTCTGCCGGGCGTATGCAACAACTGATTAAAGACTTGCTGTTATACTCGCAACTGGCTACCAAGCGTGATGCCTATACGACCGTTTCACTTACTCAGGTGCTTGATGATGTCGTAAATGATTTGGACTTGACCATCGCAGAAAAAAAGGCAACTGTCGATGTGTCGTCACTGCCGCAAGTGTACGGCAGTGCGTCCCGACTCCGCCAGCTTTTTCAGAATCTGATTACCAATAGCCTGAAATTTTGCGTAGCTAATGTGCCGCCCGTAATCCAAATTCAGTTTCGGGCAGCCCAACCTACCGAACTCCCTCCTCATTTACAGAGCCAGTCTAGCCAATCTTTCTGGTTAATTACCGTAACCGATAATGGCATTGGGTTCGATGAACGATACAAAGATCGAATCTTCAGCCCTTTTCAACGCTTACACAATGTAACTACATATGGTGGAACGGGTATTGGACTGGCTATTTGCCAACGAGTAACAGACAGTCACGGCGGAGCAATCGACGTTAGCAGTCAAACCGGCAAGGGATCTATATTTAAGGTTTTTTTGCCTACTCTTCCTCAACCCGCATAAGCAGTTGGTTGTGCAGAAAAATAGTCTGATATAGCTTGAACGTTTGGCTGGCCGCAGCCACTACCTCGTCGGCATGGGGTGTGCCCTTTTGGGTCAGAAAATCCCCACAACTGCGCCAATAAGTACCCGTAGCAGAACCGTACCCCTGATAGAACCGGGCGTGTTCCAGCAAGGGCTGAATACTGACATTTTGCTGTAGCAACCGTCCTATAACCGTACCGCCCAGCATAGACCCTTCGCTTACATAGGCAGCGCCCAGCAACGCAACCGGCGACCAATCGGTAAACAGGTCCGGCATAGGCGCAGGCAGCGATTCATTTAAGTAGGTCAAATCGGCCACCAGCCAGGGCGTTTTCCGACGAATTTCCGGCTCATATGCCCGAAAAAAATCAGGATAAAGATCAATAGCCGCTTCCAGAGCCTGATGAAATGTTAGATGCGTATGCAGCAAATGGCTGTATTCATTTGCCGAGAGCGTACCGTTTCGCAGGGCTTCCGTATAAAAAAGTTGCTCGGTTTCCTCATGCGATGGCCGGGTTTCCTGCCGCAAACGGTCCAGTAAATTGGTCATTTATGATCAGTTCGGGAATTGTTTTCCAGCCAGAAATCACACAGGTGTGTAAGTACTGTGCCGGTTGCCTGATAACTACCAGGCTTTACAACATAAGCATTAATCCCAGCTTCGTAGGCCGACTGGATGTCTTTTGGGTTATCTGATGTACTAAACGCAACAATTGGCAGGAACCGTGTCCGTTCGATAGCCCGCGTTTGCTCAACTACCTCAAAGCCGCTTAGGCCCCCTAAATTCAGATCCATCAGCACCAACTTAGGCAGCCTTGCCTTCTGTTGCTCATAACGACCTTGCCCCGTTAGATACTCAAGGGCTTCTGAGCCACTGTTGAGAACTTTGAAGGTAATAGGCTTATTTATTTTCCGTATCAGGCGGCTAAATATGTCCGCGTCGTTCGGATTATCTTCAACATAAAGTACGTCTACCATGGGCTAGTTATACAGCAGGAGTTGTTGGAAACGAAACGAAAAATGTAGCCCCTTGGTTTGGTTCGCTATGAAACCATATTTTGCCCTGGTGCCGGGTGATGATCCGCTTAACAATTGCCAACCCAACACCAGAGCCTTCAAAGCCCCGGGCATTCTCCAACCGTTTAAACAGATCGAACATCTTACCCGCCTGCTTCATGTCGAAGCCAATACCGTTGTCCTCTATAGAATAAATAACCTCCTTATCGGTTTGAGACCCGTTTATTTGGACCAGCCCCTCCGGTGTTGGCTGAGTGTATTTAGCCGCATTGCCGAGCAAATTCGTAAATAGCTGAATGGCCATTGTAAAATCAGCCGTGATGGATGGCGTATCCCCAATTTCGATTCGCAGCGACCGGTCTTTAGTCGTTACCAGAATTTCATCCCGAATGCCCTCCAGCAATTGACGCATATCGACCGGCTGCGTATCCAGCTCAGTACGTCCCATCCGCGAATAGTACAGAATGTGACGAATCAGCTTGTGCATCCGGTCTGTTGACTCAATCACTTTCTGGAGCAAATCCTGCGCATCAGGCGCAAGATCCTGTCCATACTCTTCGATCAGAATTTCGGAGTAACACCGAATGGAGGATAAAGGCGTGCGCAAATCATGAGACACCGTGTAGCTAAAGGCGTCTAATTCCTCGTAAGCTAACTGCAATCGCTGATTGAGCAAACGAATTTCATTAGCCTGTCGGGTAACTATCTGCAAAATATCTTCCCGCAGTTTCACCACAACCGAAATTTCGGCTTCGCTCCACGATTCAGATGTGTTATGAACGAGTTCGGTCCAGGCGGCAAAACTTGTGCGGGGGCTAAGCCGCTGTGTTCCATCGGTGCCGACGGTAACGGGCTTTTCGGGGTTGCCCGCCCAGGTAACTTGCTGAATACGTTCGGGCTTGAACCAGAAAAGATATTCGTTCAACTCGCGCGACAACACAATGGTTAACAAGCCCGCGCCCACCGCCCGAAACTCTTCGGCTGGTGGATATATATTGGGTAGTTGGTCTGTTTCTAAAAACGTTTCAGTGCCGTTTGTTCTAATCCAGTCAGCCAAAGCCAAAATCTGCGTGTCGTTGGGCGTCTGACCAAGTTGATACAGTTTATTATTGAACAATAGTGCGGCTCCGGTTGCCCCCGTCACGTCGAGAGCTGTTACCGGAAGTTTCGTCAGTGCCCGCACAACGTCGTCGCTAAAAAGCAGTTGTTCGTTCAGTTGCAGGCCCGTCTGCTGGTATTGTTGCAGATTTGTTTGATCTTCTTTGTCTTTACGAAACTCCAACGCAGCCGACAGCAACTGGCTAACGAATTTGGCCGCCTGACGAGCCGGATAATCCACAAACCGGGGCGTTGAGTTATGGCATGAAATTAACCCCCACAATTCACCCCGATACAACAGCGAGATGCTCATGGACGCTTTTACGCCCATGTTTTTGAGGTATTCGATATGCACCGGCGACACTGCCCTCAACACCGAATGCGTTAAATCAAGCGGTTGGTCTTCAGGCCAGTCGGGTTGAGATAGCAAACGAGCGGGAACGCTACCGGCATTGACAATCAGTCGAACCAGATTAACTTTATACAGTTCACGGGCCTGACGCGGAATGTCTGATGCCGGATAATGTAGGCCCAGAAAAGGCTCCAGGTGGTCATCTTTTTCCTCTGCAACTACGTGCCCATGCCAGTCGGCCCCAAACCGGTACACCATCACCCGGTCGAAACCGATAATAGTCTTTACCCGCTTGGCCGTGTTTTGCAACAGTTCAGTAAGGGTTCGGCTGGCCTGTACCTCCGTTAACGCCTGTGCAATAAGTTGCTGATTAATAAATTGGTGTCGATCATCGTCGATCGGTTCCCATTCCAGTATAAGTAATTCCTGTTGTTGATGAATAATCAGATTCCAGCCCTTCCCGTTCAGGGTTAACCGGTATGGATTCAGGGTTTCCCAGGATTCGTTTCGCTGACCTACGTTCAGTAGCTCAGTTAGGGTACCTATGGGTATATCAGTGCCAGTCAGCATTGTATCAATGGACTGGCCCAGCAACTGGGCGGCTTCCACACCAACTAAATCGACAATATTATCGCTGGCGTGAACAATAGAATGGGTATCGGGATGAATGGCAATCAGGTAGCCGTGTGACTGGATGTGACCAAGAATATGAATTGGTTCACGCTCGCAGGTTGTCAGATCAATAGTTGCTGGACTCATTAACTAGTAGCTTATTGCCAAATAACGTAATCGACGAGGAAAGCAAACGAAAACACCAGACTAAGGGTCCGTAGCAATAAAGTGCAATATACGTATATATCAAGTAAATTTCGGTAAAAGTAGTACCCGTATTGAACAAGTATGTAGACAAAAGCAGTAAATATTTAGCTATGCATGCATTTTATTTGAGCAATGCCCCAGAGCCATTTGCTCAAGCGAAAAGTCTACGTTTAAATGCACCTACATATGTCTGCACGGATTTTAGTAATTGGTAGTTCAAATACAGATATGGTTGTCAAGTCAGACAGGCTACCGGCAGCGGGAGAAACTGTCATTGGCGGTACGTTTCTAATGAATCCCGGCGGCAAAGGGGCGAATCAGGCTGTTTCAGCCGCCCGCCTTGTCGAAGCCAATGCAGCACTAGCAGGCAGACAGGTAACGTTCGTGGCTAAAGTCGGCAACGATATATTTGGGCAGCAGGCTATGAGTGGTTTTCAAAATGAAGGTATTAACACGACTTATATATTGACCGATGCCGACCATCCTTCGGGTGTTGCGCTAATCAATGTAGACGCTACCGGCGAAAACTGCATTACAGTGGCCCCCGGTGCTAACGCCTACCTTCACCCAACCGAAACCGAAGCCGCGTTGCAATCGGCTGATGCAGACACACTGGTGCTGCTCCAACTCGAAATTCCACTGCCTACCGTCGAGTATGTAGTTAAGCAGGCAGCCAGTCAGGGACTACGGGTCATTTTAAATCCGGCTCCGGCGCAGGTGCTTCCCTCAACCCTATTTCCGAATTTATTCTTGATTACGCCCAACGAAACCGAAGCTGAATTGTTTACGGGGATCCGGGTAACAGACATAGCCACCGCCGAACAAGCCGCGCAGAAACTGCACGAAATGGGCGTTTCCAACGTGGTAATTACCCTCGGCTCAAAAGGGGCTTATCTGCATACGGGCACTCATAGTCAACTTATTACAACCTCTTCGGTTAAGGCGGTGGATACCACGGCGGCTGGTGACTGTTTCAATGGTGCCCTGGCCGTTGGGTTGTCAGAAGGACAATCGCTGCCCGATGCCATAGCCTTTGCCTGCAAAGCTGCGTCAATTTCGGTTACGCGTATGGGTGCTCAGGCATCAATGCCGCATCGAAACGAACTACTGTAGGATCATCGTTTTCTGCCGACTCATTAAACACTTATAGAAACTCCTCAATCAACTCGTTCTCTATGAAAATGCTCCTCTTGTCAGTCCTGATGGTAACGTTGCTTTCGGCGACGACCCTTCCGGTCAAACCGCCCAAAGTGGCCCCTAAAACTATTACGGTAACCAAATCTGCTCTCCAAAACAAAATAAAGGGGGGATGGGCAGGCCAACTGATCGGCTGCACATTTGGCGGGCCAACAGAATTTCGGTTCACAGGCACCATGATTAATGATTATCAACCCATTCCGTGGTACAATGGCTACATTAAGCACACGATGCTCAATACGCCCGGCCTTTACGACGATATTTACATGGACCTGACATTTGTGGATGTGTTTGAGCGAAAGGGAATTAATGCGCCCGTTTCCGAGCATGCCAACGCCTATGCCAATGCGGGTTACATGCTCTGGCACGCCAATCAGGCTGGTCGGTACAATCTCCTGAACGGCATGAAAGCCCCGGAATCCGGACACTGGCTCAACAACCCTCACGCCGACGATATTGACTTCCAGATCGAAGCTGACTTTTCGGGCTTAATGGCCCCCGGAATGCCAAACACGGCGGTGCAAATCGGCGACCCCATCGGCCACATTATGAACTACGGCGATGGGTGGTATGGCGGGGCCTACGTTGGGGCTATGTATTCGCTGGCGTTTCTACCCACCGGGCAGACAGGTGTCTCGAAGGATGTTAATTATATCGTTAGGGAAGCCCTAAAAACGATTCCGGCACATAGCACATTCTATCAATGCATTGCCGATGTAATTAAATGGCACGAGCAGTTTCCTAACGACTGGAAACGCAACTGGTTTGAGATTCAGCGAAAGTGGTCTAGTGAAGTGGGGTGTCCTGATGGTGTGTTTCGCGCATTTAACATCGACGCCAAACTCAATTCAGCGTACATTGTCTTGGGTTTACTTTATGGTGGAGGTGATTTCACCAAAACAATGGAGATCAGCACCCGAGCCGGACAAGATTCCGACTGCAACCCATCGTCGGCGGGCGGCATTTTGGGTACCCTGCTTGGATATGACAAAATACCTCCTTACTGGAAACAGGGGCTAAAAGAAGCCGAAGATATTGATTTCAAATACACGACCATGTCGCTGAACGACGTGTATGCAATGGGCATGAAACACGCGCTGCAAGTAGTGGAACTCAACGGTGGCAGCGTAGCCGGAGAACAGGTAACAATTGCGGTGCAAACACCCAAAGCCGTGCGGCTCGAACAAGCATTTACGGGCCATTACCCCGTGTTGATAAAAAACATTCAGAAAGATTTAGAAAACGAGTACAGTATTGATTTTGAGGGAGTTGGCTTCGTTCTACGGGGCGAAGCAAAAACGAAAGATCGGAGTTTGTCGAACGCGGCTTCAGCAAACAATGATATTAATTTTGCCTTCAACGCAGAGTTGTATATTGACGAGAAAAAGGTAGAAACGGTGAAATTACCCGTCAATTTTACCCAACGCCGACATGAGTTGTTCTGGAAATACCAACTGTCGAAAGGCAAGCATACCATTCGTATCAAACTACTAAATCCTGATACCGATCATGTTGTCCACATGACAGATTTGCTAGTGTATAGCGATAAGCCAATCAAATCAATATAGGGTAGAGCTGGTCACAAATTGGTCTGCCGTTGCGGCACGGAGAACCCGTTGTTGTTAATAAAATTTTTACAACTTATGTATGCTCCTCCGCTGGTTCATCTTTTTTCTGCTTCTGCCGCTATCCACTTTTGCACAGAAGCTTGTGCCGCCAATCCTGCACATGAATCCGATGGGTGCCTTACAGGTATACAGGGATAACTTAACGTTACTTCGGCAGGAATATCCTACCCACCGCGACCTGCCCAACCTGAAATTTTTCCTGTTCGGGATGGGCGACCGGCTAAAACTTATTTACCGCAATGGGCGGCTGTTAAACGCGTTGACCGGCAATATTGAAGAGCAATGGAATGTGCAGCAGGAAATCATTGTCCCATCGGCGTATCTGGTTCACTTGATTCTGGCTGACGGACAAACGGTACAGATCCAGGAAGATGAAACGGGGGTGTGGTTACTCCAGCCTACTAAACGGCCCAAACTAATTCCGGGTACACGCAGTCAGTTGAACTTGCCGCACTTTGCCGACAAACGCTTCGGACCCGTGTTGCGGGTGCTACATCAGGAAATACTTATCAACGTTATTCATGGGCGGCCTGTACCAAACTTTCTGGTTTATCAGAAACCCTCGTATCGAGATGCTACGCTGATGGCAATGGTGCTGCATGAGACTAACAATCTGCATCTGATTCACGACTGGATTATGGCTATCCGCGACCCATTCGACCGAAACAACCCCGGAATTACCGAAGCGGACAACCCCGGCGAGGTGCTATTTCTTGTCTCGTTGGTCTCGGATAAAACCCATCCGGCGGTACAGATGGCTTTAGATTCGGTCCAGCGATTCCGGTACGAGAACTATGTAAGGGGCAAAACTGATTATGTCGAACACCCTGTTTTCCAGACAAAATGGCTTAAATACGGACTCAAATCGCTCAATCTGCCCGACCCTTACGTTATTCCAAAACAGTATGATAGCTATTCATCGCTAGTCTGGTGGGCCTATACGAATGAACACATTGCCGGCAAGAAATTCAGTGATGATTTGAGTATCAATCATCCCCATTTTATCTGGGCAGAAGATCACTTTTACAGCCGTTCCCGTAGCAACAGCACAGGGATTCCAGAAAAACGGGGTATTGTCGGAAATCTTGACTACCCATTAAGTTGGGAACAACAAGGTAGTAATGCCCACTATCCCGGCCTGACGGTGCTGGACAAAGGTCTGGTAAAACAGACGTTAGCCTTTCCACACACCTGGCACGCTTCCGAGATGTTTTTGTTACTCAACGAGCAGTAAAACATCTCGTTCAGTAGAGTTTCCTCAAACAGAAAGCGCAACCCAGTTTGGATTGCGCTTTCTGTTTGAGATCATTTAGCCCTATTTCTTATTCATAATCAGCGCGAACCACCAATGGTGATGCCAGCTTTAACACTAAAATATGAATTTTTAGCCGTCAACGTGAGTCGGGCGGCAGCATTGGTTACACTGGTTTCGCTAATCAAGTTGTAGTTGGCTTCTACATTCAGAATACCGAATTTGACCCCTACCCTGCCCAATCCACCGATTGTTGCCGTGGCAGGTAGCGGATAATGGACAAGCGAACTGCCCGACGACTGATAGGTTTGTTCGCTGGCAGCCGTATAATAAGCTCCTACACCAACCCCAACATAAGGCCGCACAACACTTCCTATATCAATTACATAGTTAACCGTCGCGGTTGCGGAGAGCATTGACTTAACCTTACTGGCATAAAAAAGATCATTGTCAAGAGCCTCAGAGCGCTTGATAAATGCCTGCTCAAGCCGTAAGCCAACCTCAAGGTTTTTGCTCAGTTCATATTGTGGCTCAAGGCTGTAGACAAAACCAGGTTTAACAAAATCATTATTTCCTATATTATCCACAGGCGATGCATATCCCCCGGCAATACTTACTTTAAATGGTTTGGCAGGCTTCTCTGGTTTGGCAATTTGGGCGTTTACGACAAAGGATGCCAGTAAAAGTGTAGTAATGAATAAGTTACGCATAAAAAGGCGAGAATTTTGTACTTGGTTATTATTGAATTTTCAATGGGTAGTTCTTATCCTATACAAGTAATGCTCAATTTCCGTTGCAGCAAGTCCTTATTCATCCAGGAAAATAATGCCCGTTCTGGTTATCCAGGCCCGTGTAGTAGGTTCGTATTTATCAATCTGATCGCCACCGCCTTGCCGACGCGGATCATTTTCCTGCCGCATCCACACATCCAACCGCTTGCGCAACTGTCGGCTTGTTGACGCATACGTAGCTTCGTTGATGCGGTTATGGAGATTATACGGATCATTTTTCAGCACGTACAACTCTTCAGCGGGTCGCTTGTCGAAACCTAACGTAAATAAGCTCTTGACAGGTGCATCCCGCCGGTGATCCATCATGTAAATTTTGGTAGGGCCACCGTCTACATCGCCAAAAACGGAGGGCGTATTCGGAATGGTTTCGTCGCCAGCCGGCATCCGGTTCGGGCGGAAGTTTCGAATATATAAATAGTCTTTGGTTCGGATGGCCCGCATGGGATAGCCCGCTCCATAATCAAACTCCGGACGGCACAAACAATGCCGCTCGCGTTCAAGAAACACCTCAGACCGATGGACACTTTTCTGCCCACTCAGTACGGGCACTAAACTAAGCCCATCCAGTTCAGGCCGCTTTTTAACATCAGCCCAATCTAAAAAGGTGGGCATCAGGTCAATCAGATTCACAAACGAATCGTTTCGTTTAGGCTGACCTTTAGCAGAAAAATCACTTACCAGCAGCGGAACACGGGTACCATAATCATACAGGTTTGCTTTGGCGTGGGGAAAGGGCATTCCATTGTCGGAGGCAACAACAATAATGGTATTTTCTAACTGTCCTGAACGGTCTAATTTCTTAAGTAAATCGCCAATCTCCCGGTCTAGCCGTTCAACCTCCGATAGATAATCGGCGACATCGTTCCTAATTTCGGGTACATCAGGCAGGAACTTCGGCAGGTGAATTTTTTTTGGATCAATGCCGGATTTCTTACCGCTCCCCAGATCGAAAGGTCGATGCGGATCATTGGTGCCGAACCAGAAAAAGAAGGGTTGGTCTTTGGTAAGCTTATCAATGAACGAGTTAAACTCAGCCGTTTTACCAGCGGGATTTTCGGTGTAGCCCATTTTGCGAAAATCGCCGGGAGCCCACCCTTTTCGGTCGAAGGCAACCGCGTATCCTTCTTTTTCCAGAAGCTGAACGTAAGTTGGAATATTGTGATCGAGTTTTCCGACCAGATTAACGCCTTCACCGAGGTTATGGGGATAACGACCTGTTAGGATAGCAGCCCGCGATGGTGTGCAGGACGGAGAAGCACAATACGCATTTGTAAAAACGGTTCCGTGCTCCGCTAATTTACTCAGATTGGGGGTTCGTATGGTTTTGTCACCGTAGATACTGGCATAGGGATAGCTCCAGTCGTCGGCCAGGATAAATAGGATATTAGGCCGTTTTGTTTTCTGGTTAAACGAGAGAAAGCCAAGAGCAATCAACAAAAGCGAACCCGTCAGTAGAAAGATATATTTCATGCTCAGGCAGTAGTTTCCAGAAAAGTACCACGAAATTCTCTGTTCGTCAGGTATTTTCTTTCTCTTTGCAGGCGTTACGGTCAAACAGGCAGTCTATTCCGCCAACTAGAATCGCCCTAGTCTGCCGTCCTATTTGGCCGCAATAATCAATGCTAAACCCAGCACGTAACACAGGCCCATCAGCGTCAGGTAGCGATTAGAGATGGCGGGGGCTCCCCGAAATTCGTGCCAGATGAACACACCCCATAACACAGCTATAATGGTTGCACCTTGGCCCAACCCGTAGCTGATAGCATAGCCAGCCTCCCCCGATGCCAGTAAACTCGATGCCATACCCATGCACCAGACCATGCCGCCCAACATACCAATTCGGTGATTTCGACGGCTTACATCGCCATAGCTAATTTCACCGTCGGCGGGTTTACTCGCAAACCGACGCAGTATTGGCAGAAATAAGGGGGTGCTGACCAACACCCCAAAGGCAAACAGCACTAAAGCCGTATAAGGCGTTAGGAGGCCAGGCGCAGGATTGATAAAATCTACAGCCATGGCCCGTGCCACGAAGTAGAAAAAGAAACTCATTAGAAAGCCGCCTACCAGCGAGATGACAAGCCCCCGCGTACTGACAGATTGATCAGTGGTTGCTTTAGCCCGATAGGCTAAGGCGCTGAATACAATGGCCAGAAAAACAGCAAAAACTCCCCCCGATAATAAATTAACATTCCCTATTGGCGACAGAATATAATTAACGAGTACCCCCAGAATCAACGCCAGTCCGATACCAACCGGCATGGCTACTGATAGACCAGCCAACTCGATACCAACCACAATAAGAACATTGGCCATGTTGAACACGAGTCCGCCAATTAGTGCATAGAGTACACTCTGCGTATCGGCCTGTTTAAAATCGGCCACAAAAGATCGGCCATCCGAGCCTATACTACCAAGCGTAAAGGCTAGTAACAAGCTCATTATCAGTATACCATAGGTATAGTCCCGGTAGAAAATAGTTGTAGGAACAGACTGTGTGGTTAGTTTTTGGGTGTTAGCCCAAGAGCCCCAGCAAAGCATGGTCAAAAAGCAAATGCCAACCGCCAGCGGATAATGAGAGATAATAAACATAAAGGTCTAAGGTTGTTTAGGTTAGGAATGACGGGCAATTTACAAAATGCATCAATTATGACAAACTCTCAGTTTATTAAATATGATAAAACCTCAATTTATCGGAAAAGTTGATCAGACGGAGAGTCCACACTTTTCCGTTTTCTACCTTTACACGCATGAATTACATCTATATCTTATTTGCCTTTCTAGTTGGCCTGGCCATTACCGTTCAGGCCGGTGTTAACGCAAATTTGCGGCAGGCAATGGCTAGCCCTATTTTGGCAGCTGCTGTCTCTTTTGGCTCTGGCTTTGTGGCGTTAGTCATTCTTTTTATGGCTTCCGGCGCATCAGTGCCTTCACTTGAAGCTATTAAACAAGTGAGCTGGTGGAAATGGATGGGTGGGGTTATGGGAGCCGTTTATATGATAACCGTAATTGTTAGTGTCCCGAAGATTGGGACAGCTAACCTGGTAAGCCTGAGCGTAGCGGGGCAGCTGGTAGCGGCCCTTGTACTCGACCATTACGGTCTGCTGGGCTTCGCCCTTCACCCGGTCAATGGCTGGCGGCTGCTCGGTGTTGCGCTAATTATTACGGGCGTCCTGTTTGTCGTGAAAAACTAAAGACATAGCCACGGGTTTAATCTGTTACAGATAAGCACGGCTTTTAGCCCGTGGATATGTTATGATAAATTATCGCTTTTATCCTTCTCTGCTGAATGTATTTTCACGCTACGTACATGGCGGAAATCTTTCGGCACAAGAACTGATTGACTCTATAAATCGGGTTCCATCACCTACCACGGCGGCTCAGGAACGTGGCATCTCGTTTGAAGATGCCATAGTAAAAGGTACGCACGAAGACCGTTTTGATCCGGAGGTTATCAAAAAAGTCCGTAAACTTCTCCCCCGTCCCATTGTCGATACCCAGGTTTATTGCCAGTGGCAAATTGACGATGTGCTGTTTTACGGTTACGTTGATTTGATTGGCAAGTTTAAGGCGGTAGATTTAAAAACGACAGCGTCATACCAACCGGGGCGTTATCTGCATAACCATCAAAATCTGTACCTCCACGCCCTCAAGCGCAAAGGCATCAAGCTAATGGAGTATGTAATTACTGAGTTCCAGCCGGGTAGTCATACGGAGGTATATGTAGAAAGTTACGCGTTGACGCATCCGATTGATAAACAGCTGGAAGAGATCCGATTATTAAAATCGTTTCTGGAAGAGCACCGGTCATTGATTACCGACAGGAAAATATTTGTGGCCCCCGGCGAAGATGCTGATGCGAAGAGACGATGACATGTATGATTCGCTCATTTTATACGCTTATCATCCATAACCTCAATAACAAGCTTTCGGAAACTCAGTTTCGCCATACCTTCGCGCTATGCTTCAGCGCACCCTACATCTATACCAACGTGCTTACCAGGGCCTAGCGCCGTCAGTTTGGTTATTGGCGGGTGTCATGCTCATCAATCGCTGCGGCACAATGGTCTTGCCCTTCATGACGCTTTATCTGACCCTGCATCTAAATTATTCGGTCCAGGACGCGGGCATTGTGATGGCAGTTTATGGCTTGGGAGCTTTTGTGGGCACCTTCCTCGGTGGTCGCCTGACCGATCGGTTTGGCTTTTATTACGTTCAACTGTTCAGCCTATTGTTTAGTGGTGTGGCGTTGCTGGCCCTCCAGTTCGTCACCAGTTTCTCTATTCTTTGCGGCAGTGTGTTTGTCTTTACGCTATTTGGTGATGCTTTCCGACCGGCTAATCAGGCAGCCATTGCTTACTATTCGGAAGCCGAAACCCGTACTCGTGCGTTCTCGCTCAATCGGCTAGCCATTAACCTCGGCTGGGCCGTTGGCGGTGGACTGGGCGGCTGGTTAGCCGGTATAAATTACGCGCTTCTTTTTTGGGCCGATGGCCTGACCTGTTTACTGGCTGGTGTTGTCTTATGGATGTACTTGCCGGTTCCAGCCGCAACTTCAGCCACTGAATCAATTCATATAGAAACCCCATCAGCCCCTACGGAGTCACGATCACCTTACCGCGACAAATGGTTTATCGCCTTTGTGATCTGTTCCGCACTATATCTGGTCGGATTTATGCAGCTATTCTCCATTGTACCCCTGTTTTTCAAGCAGATACTGCGGATCAATGAGCGTACAATCGGTGGCCTGATGGCACTGAATGGTGTGGTAATCGTATGTGTCGAAATGACATTGGTTTACACCCTGGAACAACAGAAACGACCTAAAATAAGCCTCATTGTAGCGGGCGTCCTGCTCACCACCATTTCGTATATCGTGCTGGCCTCCACAAACTGGCTGCATGTCTCTACCATGACCATTGCTCTGCTCTTCATTCTGATTGGCACATTCAGCGAGATGCTGGCAATTCCGTTTATTCAATCAATCACAGTCGAGCGGTCCAGTACAGCCACACGTGGTCAATACCTGGCGTTGTATGCCATGGGCGGGGCACTGGCTCAAACAATGGCTCCCGCCTTCGGCTCACAGCTAGTAGCCCATTTTGGTTTTTCTGTCCATTGGCTGGTTATCGCGGCAATAAGTTTGGTATCGGCCAGTGGGTTTTGGTGGCTGGGACAGAGATTGAGGTCAGCAGTAAGCGGGGCCACTTAAGAAATTGTCACGCCAACTTTCTTTACGACCTTTGCAAGGATCAATGAACGAACTGTTTTTTCGCTCCCGTACATCTCGACTGTTCGTCGGATAGGCGAAACGTCGGGTCCGGTTTCACCTTTTTCACTCTTTCGCTTTGAAACTCTGGCAAAAAGAAGGCGTTAGTACCGCCGAACAAATTGAACGCTTTACCGTCGGGCGCGACCGTGAAATGGATCTTCACTTAGCTCCCTTCGACGTGCTGGGTAACCTTGCTCATGCCCAAATGCTCGAAACTATCGGTCTTCTGAGTTATGATGAACTGAGCATGATAACTGATGAATTGAAAATCATTTATCACCAGATTCAGACTGGGAAATTTGCCATTGAAGAAGGCGTTGAAGATGTGCATTCGCAGGTTGAATTGATGCTCACCCGCGTGTTAGGCGATGTGGGCAAGAAAATTCACTCGGGCCGGTCGCGCAACGATCAGGTGCTGGTTGATTTAAAACTCTTCACCCGCGATCGGCTCTGGCGCGTTGCCGAAAGTGTCAGGCGCGTGTTCGACCGGCTCGTGAGCCGCTCAGAGCAACATAAAAATGACCTTTTGCCGGGTTACACTCACTTGCAGATTGCCATGCCATCTTCATTTGGGCTTTGGTTTGGTGCTTATGCCGAAGCCCTTTCGGATGATATGCTGACGTTGCAAACAGCCTATCGGCTTGCTAACCGCAACCCACTTGGATCGGGAGCAGGTTATGGTTCGTCATTCCCGCTTAACCGAACCCTCACAACTGAGTTGCTGGGATTTGAAGGCATGCACGTCAACGTCGTATATGCCCAGATGAGTCGGGGCAAAACCGAGCAAACTGCCCTGACCGCACTGGCAACCGTAGCCGCTACCATTTCGCGAATGGCCATGGATATTTGCCTGTACAATAGCCAGAACTTCGGTTTCCTACTACTTCCCGACGCGCTAACGACTGGTAGCAGTATCATGCCACATAAGAAAAACCCGGACGTGGCTGAACTGCTTCGGGCTAAAACCAACCGAATGAAAGCACTGCCTATGGAAGTAACGCTCGTGATGAGCAACCTTCCCTCTGGCTATCATCGGGATATGCAGTTGCTGAAAGAAATCCTGATGCCTGCTTTTGACGAAATTCTTGATTGCCTTGAGATTACCGATTTCATGCTTGAGCATCTTCAGGTAAAAACCAATCTTTTAGACGACCCCAAATACGACTTACTGTTCAGTGTTGAGCGCGTAAACGAATTGGTGTTACAAGGTGTGCCTTTCCGTGAAGCTTACCAGACGATTGGCAAGGAGATTGCCGATCATACGTATGAACCACCCCGGAATTTGCATCATACGCACGAAGGCAGCATTGGCAACTTAGGCAACGACCTTATTGAGAAAGCAATGGATCAGGCAATGGCTGGTTTTGGGGCTGAATCGGCGCAAGAAGCAGTGAAAAGGCTGTTGGCCTGAACGGGTCAATTGTATAACGTTTACAAAAAAGCTGAACGCTATGGTATCCGCAAAGTAGTTATTCTTCAGACTAATCAGGATTGGATAATTACAGACTGGAGTAACGACATAACCCTCATGGACGGCTGCGTTCTGACTATTAAGAAGCTGTTAGACGAAGAAGAGATCGATTATTAACGACAAATGCCTGACTAGTATGGTCAGGCATTTGTCGTTTTCCATAAAACAAATAAACAGTTATTCCACCCGATAGGCTACCAGTTTATTCTTGAAAAATGTCGGTACGATTAGTAATTTTTTCTTGGCAACGTAGTCAATATCAGCCGAATTTATTTTCTGTTCGCGGGTGTCGAGCAGTTGCTCTTTTGTACCGTCGGCATTGACGTGAAAGACCTGCCCGTTCCAGTCCGAAACAAAATAATTACCTTTCCCCTCTGGCACAATGCCATCGGTAGCAGCCATCCCGTCGGCAAGAGTTGTCATCGTTTTCGACGCCAAATCCACCGACCGTAACGCGCCAATTTTAGTACTGCCAATCATAAGTTTATCATTGCCGACGGCCAGTACGCCATTTGGTTTATTAAGTTGTTCGCCTTCCATCCAGACTTCCCATTTGCCGTCTTTCAGGCGATAAATTTTATCAGCACGGCTATCCGATACATAGACCGTACCGTCTTTTGCTACCGTTACGTCGTTTAGGAAAGCGCCTTTTCCAACGGCATCCCAGGTTTTTTCGGCTTGCCCATTCGTCGTGTTAATGCACAGTAAGCGATACACATCCGTCACGTAAAGCTTGTCTTTATAAAGCCCCATTCCTTTTGGAGCATTCAGACCCGATGTCCAGCGTAGGTTCTCAATTTTACCATCAAGCGACACTTTTGAAATAAATCCACTCCCATCGAGCGAGTCAGATTTACCATCAATATTAGCCACATAGAGCGTGTTGTTACCATCATAAAGCACCGATTCAGGAGTGCGCAGCGTGGTATCCGTTTCCCATACTTTCACCAATTTAATCGGCTTCGGGCGAACTGGTGGTGTTAGAGCAACCAAGCTACTAGTAACGATAGCTATTGCTGCGAACAGGTTAAAGTTTTTCATACTTTAATTGATTATCAACAGATTAAAAAGTTTAGAAAAAAAATAGTTGTATCCTACCGAGCTACTAGTTGCTTTGGGCGCACAGGTAGAAGGAAGAATATGAATTTTCTAACCACTTGTTGAGTGACTGCCTCTGCGTTAAAAACAATAAGAGAATGAGGGTGTTTAAAAAATTCGCACGTTAAAAACAAAGGTCATGGAAACAGCACAATTTCGCACATATGAAGTGCAAATACCGGTGGTACAACTCAAAGAAAGCACCCGTGATATGGTTCGGCTGCAACGCGATTACCAACTTTCAGATGAATTGTTCTGGGAGATATTTAACGCCCGCGTTTTACTCAATGAGCCTATAAATATCGACGAATTTATTAGCGACCTCGACCTATAGCCGGCTCACGCCTGACAATTTCCTGATCACTATAAGCATCCGGCCCAACTACCTGCAAACAGTAGCTGACTAATTGCCCATATTCTCAACTCAATCGTACGGCAAACAGTATTTTTGATTTGGTGTACACGTATGTCACTACGAGTAGTGTAACGACACCGCCAAGCATAACCGATGGCACCGTACCCATCAAGCGGGCCAGTAAACCCGACTCAAACGCGCCAATTTCATTCGACGAACTCAAGAAGATTCCGTTCACGGCGGCCACACGTCCGCGCATGTGATCGGGCGGAAAGATCTGTAAAATTGTTTGTCGGATAATTACACTTACACTGTCGAATGCACCCGTTAGCCCAAGCATGATAAGCGACAGGTAAAAATTCGTTGACAGGGAAAAGACAATAGTGGCTATACCAAAGCCCGTTACGGCCAGTAACATATTTCGCCAGGCGTTATGGGTTGGTGGGTGTTTGGTCATATATACCATTGTCAGTAGTGCACCAATAGATGGCGCTGCCCGCAAAAACCCTAAGCCTTCGGCTCCTACCTTCAAAATATCTTCGGCAAAGACCGGTAAGATGGCCACCACGCCCCCAAACAGTACGGAAAATAAATCCAGCGAGATAGCGTAAAGAACAATCCGAGTGTTAAAAACAAATCGAAATCCTTCCTTTAAACTCTCGCGAAGCCCCAACACGGGCGCATTACTAACGGGCGTTGGTTTGCGTTCAATGAGCATTATCAGCAGAAAACAAACGACCAGAAGCGCAATGACCACAATCAGCGTATTGTCGAACCCAACCCAACTATAAAGAAAGCCGGCCAATCCCGGTCCTACAATAGCACCCGCCTGCCAGAATGAACTGCTCCAGGTAGCCGAGTTGGCATAGAGTTCGCGCGGCACCAAAAATGGCTTTATGGATGAGCTGGCTGGTGAGTAAAACCCTTTGGCTGTACCAATTAGCATTAGCACGCCATAAATGGTTGCTAATCGCGCTGTTTGCGATAGTCCGCCTACGATAGACGGTTGAAAAACTAAATATAGAATAACAGAGCCGAGCAGAATAACTAACAAGCTCCACAGTAGAATCTGTTTTTTGTCCCGTCGGTCGGCCAAATGACCACCAAATAGCGACAAAGCGATGAAGGGGATAGCTTCTGCAAGTCCAACGAGGCCCAGCATCAGCGGATCATGGGTGATTTTGTAAAGTTCGTAACCCAAAATAACTTCCTGAATAAGCAGCGTTGCTGTGATCAGGAAACTGTTCATCACGAAATAGCGAAATTCAGGAATTCGGAGAGATGCGTATGTATCGACGGGAGCCTGTTGAACCATTTTATTGCTGGCGTATTGTATATTTATCGCCTGAGTTTTTGATTAATCAACCCAAAACAATGCAATCTCCGTTCCGAACAAGGGTTAAAATTTGTTGCATTAGTAGTCTTGCCGAAGCTCAATCAGCCATTCGATTCGGGGCCGATGCCCTAGGTTTAGTGGGACGGATGCCTAGTGGTCCCGGTGTGGTAAGCGACGAGCTGGCCGCGCAAATTGTCTGCGCAACGCCCCCGCCCGTAGCTACGTTCATGCTCACAAGTGAAACTAATAGCGCCGATATTATTGCTCACCAACAGCGCGTAGGCGCTAGCACCATCCAACTCGTAGACGCTGTACCCACCGATACCTACGCTCAACTTCATGCCGCGTTACCGGCCATAAAACTGGTCCAGGTTATTCACGTCATTGACGAACGAAACATTGATGAAGCTTTGCTCGCTGTTCAGAATGGCGTTGATGCGCTGTTACTCGATTCGGGAAATCCCAATTTAGCCGTGAAAGAACTAGGCGGCACCGGGCGGGTACATAACTGGACGGTAAGCCGACAGATTGTGGAGCAGTCGCCGGTACCAGTGTTTCTAGCGGGTGGTTTAAACTCGGCAAACGTCCGCGAAGCGATTGACGCGGTGCGTCCTTTTGGTCTGGATATCTGTAGTGGCGTGCGGACCAACGGTCACTTAGATGCTCAGAAGCTGCAAGCGTTTATGAATGCCCTGAAGTCTTGAAGCCTTTTAATTCGAAAGATAAAATTTTGTGTTAACTCGTACTATGTTGTCAAACTAAACCCTAAACGACTTAACCATGCGCAGTCTTACGATCCAGATTCCGCAGCCTTGTCACGAACGCTGGGCCGATATGCAACCAACCGAACAAGGCCGCTTTTGCGCCAGTTGCCAGAAAACAGTGGTCGATTATACGTTGCTCTCAGATCAGGAATTGGTAAGACTGTTGAGAAAAGCTTCTGAAACAAGTTGCGGACGTTTTCGAAATGAACAATTAGACCGCCCATTACCGCTATCAAATTCGGGCTTCACCCCACTATGGCGTCATTGGGTCGAACTAATTACTATGAGTTTATTCGGTTGGCAAACGGCACAAGCGCAAGTTAAACCAGTAAATAAACCGTCGCCACCAACTTCAGTACGGCCAGACTTTACGGTCATGGCTCTTCCTGTTCGAGCGGGTGCTTCTCCTCAAACAAAGATGGTTATTGACGGGCGAGCCATGCTGATGGACTCAAATGGGAGTCTATTCCCTGCTCTGGAAGCTCGTGTATCAGTTTCATTACATGGCGAAAACTGGCAAGCACTCACGGATAGTACCGGCGCTTTTAACCTTCTGGTTCCTACTCAACTACAGGTTACTGAGATAAAAGTCCGTATAATGACGCCAAGCTTTGCTTTAGGAAGCACCACGTTCAGCGTATCACCGTCAACTTGTTCAATTGCTTTGAACGATATTATATTGTCTAAACCAATGCCCCGACGAGATATAACTGGTGGAGCGCTAACCACTACCAAAACACCTTCTCGCTGGCAGAAATTGAAAAATAAATTTTTTAACTGAGACGAAGCGTTTTCAAGAGGCATCAAAAAAAAGTGGTGGCATAGGATGCCACCACTTTTTTAATGAAGTGATCTGTTTAATAAGATCAAGTTTTATTCTGCCAAATGCACTTAGGCAACGACAATTTCTTTCATTAATTTCTCTTCTTTTACCTCAATTTTAGGTAATTCAACGGTTAGGATACCATCTGTGTAAGCAGCCTTGATTGAGTCGGCATTCACCGTTTTTGGCAAACGGAAACTGCGTTCAAATGAGCTGAAGCCAAACTCCTGCCGAGTAAACTTCTCAGTGGTTTCATCAGCTTTCACTTCCGACTGGTAAGCAATCGTCAGTTTATTGTTTTCTACGTTGATTTTCAAATCTTCTTTTTTCAGACCAGGAGCAGCCAATTCAAGAAGGAAAGCGGTTTCGATTTCTTTAACGTTTACGGCTGGTACGTTAGGCGTTTCGTTTTGATACCGATTAATGACCGGACGACCGTAGAAAGGATTAAAGAATGTAGGG
Organism: Spirosoma flavum; assembly: GCF_042686045.1. Lineage (NCBI taxonomy): Bacteria > Pseudomonadati > Bacteroidota > Cytophagia > Cytophagales > Cytophagaceae > Spirosoma > Spirosoma flavum. The sequence goes on along the minus strand of NZ_JBHUOM010000001.1, from coordinate 1,022,516 downwards.
ATGTTGTTGTATCGAACTAAGGTTGCCATGTTTTTATTTGTTTTATTAGGTTGTTTACTATCAAACACATTCACCCTAAGTCAAATCTTGTACCAAGTCGTATTCTAAACCAAATACTGTCATTTTGTCCTAGTATCTATTAATTAGCTAGAATTCACATGACATAATGTCACAATAGTCGCATAAACGCCGTCAAAAACCGAGAAATGCCCTGCGATTTTGACACTCTTCAGTTCGGCTGTTCGCTAATTCACTGGTTTGCATGTCTTAACAGTCTAATAACTTGGCGAAGCGCGAACAAACGGCTAATTTTATCCCGCCCATCAAGCACGTGCTCACCAAAACTTCTTACTTATTCATGAAGCGACATATACTGCCGCTGGTCACTCTGTTGTTGAGTGCCAGTCTAACCATTCCGGCTACTGCCCAACAAACCGCCGTCGACCACTTCGAAAGTGGTATCACCAAGAGTAAATCGAATGATTTTACGGGTGCCCAGCAAGCATTCAGCATGGCGATAAGCATGAATCCCGAAAATTCGGCGAGTTATTATAACCGGGGATTGGCTAAAGCTAATTTGAAAGACCATCGGGGTGCCGTTCTTGATTATGACAAAGCCATCGACCTGAACGGGAAAGACGCATTGGCTTACCTGAGTCGGGGTGTCAGCAAAAGCAGGCAGGACGATCACCGGGGCGCTTTGCTGGATTACAGTCGGTCAATTGAACTCAATCCCGATGATGCCCAGACCTATTACAATCGGGGTGTTAGCCGTACCAACATTGATCAATACCGGGGTGCTCTAGCCGATTTTTCCAAATCCATTGAATTAGAGCCAACTAATGGTCAGACGTACTACGCCCGAGCCGTTACCAAACAAAAACTGGAAGACTATGCAGGTAGCGTAACCGACTTCACAAAAGTTGTGGAGATTACCCCTAAACGTCCGCAAGCCTATGGTGGACGAGGTATGTCGAAGGTTGAGCTAAACGACTTCGCCAGTGCTATAATCGATTTAAATAAAGATATTGAGTTAAGTCCCGAAGATGGCGAAGCTTACTTTTACCGGGCTTATGCGAAAGGGAAATCAGAAGATTACAAAGGTGCACTAGCTGATTATGACCGCGCTATTGCCCTCAAGAGCGATAATTACCGGGCCTATTATGGTCGTGGTTTCTGCCGCAGTAAACTCGGTGACCAGAAAGGCGCTGTTCAGGACTTCAATCAGTCTATCGAGATCAATAACGTTAACGCCGACGCCAAGGTTGTTTACAACGGTCGTATGACCCATGCTATCCTCGATAATCTACGCAATACCGTGCAGGAGCGTAGCAAAATAAATGAGTTAGGCAGCGAACGCGCCGAAGCGTATTTCAGCCGGGGTATCAGCAAAAACAAGCAAGGTGAATCTAAAGCGGCTATTGCTGACCTGAACAAGGCCATTGAACTTAGCCCGGCCTATGCCGAAGCCTACTTTAGCCGGGGGCTGATCAAGTCGGTGCAGGGCGACCAGAAAGGATCTATTATGGATTGCAATAGTGCCATTAAACTGAATCCCCGTTATGCTGAAGTTTATTACGTCCGTGGCCTTATCAAGCACAGCCTTGGCGACGAAAACGGTGGTTGCCTTGATCTCTCCAAAGCGGGCGAATTGGGTTACAATCCAGCCTATAAGGTGATTAGCCAATATTGTAACTAAGAAAAGAAGCCGAAGGAACGTGTACAAGAATCTTCCCTTCGGCTTCTTTCCCTTTATTCAAATCGTAAATGCTTCACGGAATCGCCGGACGATTCGAGTTCAAGCAGTGCATCGATGCCAATATCCAAGTGAACATTGACGAACTGACCCGTTACACGTTTGTCACTTTCTTCGGTTTTGACTCCTTCCGGCACTAACGGATTGTCGGATACCAGCAACAAAGCACCGTGTGGAATAGAGTTAACAAAGCCGACAGTGAAAATGGTAGCCGTCTCCATATCAATAGCCATTGTCCTGATTTCGCGCAGATAATCCTTAAACTGCTCGTCGTGTTCCCAAATGCGTCGGTTGGTCGTATAAACCGTACCTGTCCAATAATCTAGTTCGTACCGTTTAATGGTAGATGACACCGCCCGTTGTAAACGGAAAGAGGGTAGAGCAGGAATTTCGGGACGCATGTAGTCATTACTGGTTCCTTCGCCCCTGATGGCCGCAATCGGCAGAACCAAATCGCCAATCTGCGTTTTTTTCAACCCGCCACATTTACCTAAAAACAATACAGCCTTCGGATTGATGGCCGAGAGTAGATCCATGACTGTTGCAGCCATAGCACTACCCATGCCAAAATTTATAATTGTGATATTGTTCGCCGTAGCCGTTTGCATCGCCCGACCAATTCCGAAAATCTCCACATCGAACTTCTTGGCGAAGAGATCTACATAATTGATAAAATTGGTCAATAGAATGTACTCGCCGAAATTCTCGATAGGTGTGCCTGTGTAACGCGGCAACCAGTTTAAAACAATTTCTTCCTTAGTTTTCATTTATTAGAGAGTGAATAACCGGGCCGCCGGTGTGGTGAAAGAGCGAGAGGAAGGTTAAAAAGATTGGCTCTTTCTCTCATTCACTCTATCACTCCTTTATCTTTGGGATATGGTTGCGCTAAACCTTCCTGTTTTCGACTGTAAAATTAAACAAGTCGAAGGGAAACCCTACATTTTCGATTCATTACGCCGAAAGTACGTTCGGCTATCGCCCGAGGAGTGGGTTCGGCAGCATATTGTCAACCTACTGTTAACTCATTATGCCTATCCTAAAGCGCTAATCCGGGCCGAAGGTGGTCTGATTCTGAACAAAACTCAAAAACGAACGGATATTGTGGTCTTCGACCGGCAGGGGGAGCCCTTTTTAGTCGTTGAATGCAAAGCGCCACATATTCCTCTGACGCAGGCGGTTTTTGATCAGATTACCCGTTACAACCACATCCATCGAGCGCCTTATATTGTCGTCTCCAACGGGCTGACACACTACTGCTGCGGCATCGACCACAACACGACTGAAGTTCGATTTCTGGATGATTTCCCTGCATTTGAATAATCTACATTTTTTACATTCCCATCGCAACTATGTGGCCTACCAGTATTCCATTTCAAGTTACAGACTGGGCCAACGTGCCAGCAACTGAATACCCCGGCGAGTCAGGAACCGCTTTTTGGCGTAGTCTGCAATTTGGCAGTTTGCGAGTCCGATTAGTTGAGTACTCACCGGGTTATCTGGCTGATCATTGGTGCCAGAAAGGGCATATTCTTTATGTCGTTAGCGGAGTGCTTGAGACGGAACTCGAAACGGGCGAAGTTTTTAGGATGTTGCCGGGTATGTCTTACGAGGTATCGGACGAACAAAGTTCACATCGATCCCGCACAGATGTAGGGGCTACATTATTTGTGGTTGACGGAGATTTTCTAGCCGCAAAGACTACCCAAAGTTCTTTATAGCAACGGGACAGTCTTGCTCAAATGCCGACTTTTACTTTATACTACCAGTAGGTTTCTGCAAAGGTAATATACCGTTCTGTGAGTAGATAAGGCTTGGTATAATACAAAAAAAATCCCTGACACCGTTGGGTATCAGGGATCCATACTAAAGCTAGAGTTAGTTAGTTTTTAACAAGCTCACCGCTGGCGCGGATAGTAATTTCATCGCCAACAACAGCGGCTGGAGCAGAACCCAGTGTAAAATCACCACGTTTTACTTCGCCAGTTACGACAAAACCAGCTAAGGTTTTCTTGTTCTGTGGGTTAGTAACAGGGCCTTTAAGTACGGCATCAAGCGTTACAGGCTTCGTTACACCGTGCATCGTTAGATCGCCCAGCACTTTATATTTATTACCTGATACTTTGCTGATCGATTTGCTTTTGAAAGCCAGTGTTGGATACTTAGCCGCATCGAAAAAATCAGCGCTCTTCAGGTGACCATCACGTTTTTCCTGGTTCGTATTGATGCTACTTACATCGGCAGTTAAGTCGATTTGGGCATCCGTGAAATCATCTTTCATCGATGTCATTTTAACATCGAAATTCTGGAATTTGCCATCCACTTCCGACAACATCATGTGTGTTACCGTAAATCCCAGGTTGGAGTGTGCTTTGTCGAGAGTCCAGTTTTGAGCGAAAGCTCCTACCGAAGAGAACAACAGCGCAGCGATCATCGTTGCTTTTTTCATTGGTTTGTAAGTAAATGTTAAGTGAGACACTGGTAAGAAAAAACGTTAAATGGTAGAGGTTAGGCGCGTAATCGATCGAGTAGTTGACTAAGAGATGCTGCTTCTTCGGCGGTCAGTTTCTCCTGTAGCGAGGTATCCCATTCAGCCTGCCGGGCATCTAATTGCGTGAGCAACGCCAGACCCTTCTCTGTAATGACAACATCAACGGCCCGGCGATCGCTTGGACATTCTGTGCGCAGCACGAATTTCTTAGCAACCAGTTTGTCAACCAATCGGGAAGCGTTCGACATTTTGTCGAGCATACGTTCCGTGATGTCAGATACTTTGATGGGGTTAGGAGACTGACCACGTAGGATCCTTAACACATTATATTGCTGCAACGTGAGTTTGAACGGCTTTAGCAATTGAGTCTGCCCCCCAGCAAGCCAGTTGCTGGTATAAATCAAATTAACAACTACCCGGTGGTAGGATGATTTGAAGGGTGTACTCTGCTTAATGTCAGTTTCTATAGACATGCCTCAAAGATAATGTAAATGTATTTAATGTCTATACATTATATGCATTTATTTTTATCGATAAGGAACGATCTGAGGAGCCGATAAATCGAAGTCACGAAGTTTTAGCGTTGGAATCCCCTCAAATGCCTGGCGAAATGGTAGCGTGTTACCAGGAATGTTTGGGTAATAACTGAGTCGGATTTGAAAACTATTGAACGTCAGATTTTCGTTTCGAAGCCGAAATCCAATACCATATCCCTGATAAAGAGGGCCCTGCAAAAAAGACTTATTTGAAAAACTGACTAGACCGAGGTTAGCGAATGTAATAAAAGCAACCCGAAACCCGATCAGATTCAGGCGGGAGAATAAAATGTTTTCGTAGTTAATCAACCATCGTTTGGTGCCTCGTAACAAATCACTATTGACACCAATTCCATCCGTGTTAAGACCACTACCGCTACTACCCAGCGTAATATATTCGTTCGTAAAACGATCAATACCCGTGGTGTAACGCGTATTCAAAAAATGCCGCATGTTCCCCCATTTGGTTTTCATTAACGGACTGAAATAATTCGATTCGAGCGAGAAAACGCCCTGTTCAATTTTGCCTGACCGGATGTATCCACCCACGTTGATTAACCCGTAAACATATCCTACGTGACGGACATACTTGCCCTGCGAAAAGTTTAGCCCTGTATATAATCGTTGGCCCAGTTCAGCATTATCAAACCCAATAATTCCCGCCACGTTCTCTCCAATTGGTACGTCCTCAGTTCGACCAAATCCATAGATCAGCACGTCGCGAACGTATTTTCGTCGGGAAAACCCAACACTAAACAAGGTTGTACGGCTATCCTGATAAATCTGGTTGGTATCTGCCGTTACATTGGGCCGCTTACTATAGGTATAACTGGTATTACGCAGGGCAACAACGAGCCGGGAACGACCCTTTTCTTCCGTCTCGCTTTGCCGATAGAACAACCGAAACGACCGACCAATCCAAATATCGGAGTAATTATAGCCGAGTGGAACCAGCACAACGCTATCATTGCGGTTAACGAGCCGATTGTTAATCTGTGTGTGGTTCAATTCTATTGACCCGGCATATTTCATATCAGGTGTCAGAAAAGGTCGATACAGTTTTACGGATGCCTGCTTCAAATCGCGCAAATACAATAAGTTCGCTTCGGCGGTTAGAAATGTTTTTCCGATAAAGGGCACTCGGTAACGCCCCTGATATTCTAGTTTCTGACGTGGATCATTGCCCGAATAGGCTACCTGAGCGAAAAGCTGGTGGCCCAACCCCCTGAAATTGAGCTGATCGAACCCAACGCTAAAATTGGTAAGTCCGCCAAATCCACCATTAGGCAGCAGCGACCAAACGTCCTGCGTAATCACATACACATCCACAAATTGCTTGCTGCCCACGCGTGGAAAAACGAGAATACGGGCGTCGTGAAAGATGGATGTATTCCGTAATAACCGCTCATTATCGCGCAGGACCAAGGGGTCAAGTATATCGCCTTGCTGGAAAAGCAGGTACGAATTGCGGATAACGTGCTCACGCGTGTTTGTGTGCAAACGACTACCCGTTCGCTCAATCCAGTTGGCGGGCTTACGCAGGGTGTCATAAACCGTCTGACCAAATACACTGAGCCGTCTGATATAAATATCGCCAATGATCTTCCCTTCAAATATCTTAAATGGATTAGCTTCAATCTGATTGACCTCACCCGTTTTAACCCGACTATTATACACATCTTGAAAAACAGCGTCGTAAAGCTGGCGCGTTAGTCGATGCTTATACATTTTGGTTTTCAAACGGCTATAAAAAACGCTGTCGCGTTGCATCAGTATACTATCTGTCACCGCATTTAAATGAATGGCGGCTAACGAATCCATACTGGTAATTTGCTGAATCGGTGTGGGCCGCATGGAATCTATCTGCATCCGATCAGGCGTTGCGGGCATTTTTCTTTGACTTGTATCAGCCTGCCCTATCGCACTGATTGAGTGTCCAACAAAAAGCATCAGCCACACCAAAAATTGGCGCAACGCTGGCCTATATTCGTTCGGACACAAGTAATGCATTAGGAAAATATAACGCTGATTAGAGTACGGTATGTATGAATGGTTTAAACCTGAGAACTGAGTAAATTGATTGACGATTAGTAGCTAACGAATTTACGAATAACACTTTCATTATGAATTGATTAAAATCACAAACCGACGTACCGGCAGGCTACCTATTTATCTGTTTCTGAAGCCAAAAATCCCGTTGTCGCTCCGAACCGAACTGAAAATAATGAAAGCCGAGTGGCTCGAATCCCATTTTTTTATAAAATGATATGGCTCGTTCATTTCGCTCCCATACACCAAGCCACACGGCAGTATACCCCTGCGCTTTTGCCCAGTCGATACAGTGATTTATTAATGTTTGGCCCTGCCCCTTCCCTATTTGTGACTGTAACAAATAAATACGCTGAATTTCAATAGCATTCCGATTTGTCATCCGGCGGGGTGGCGCATGCCGACGTAGCTTTGCATAACCTATGGGCGTTCCGTCGGGTAAATCCAACAGAAAAAATGTCGAGCGGGAATCTGCCAATTCTGCTTCTAAAATAGATTGTGTACAGGCCGACTGGATGTATTCATCAACAAGTTCGGCTGGATTGTGGGGCGGCCCAAAAGCTTCACGCATGGTCATTGCTGAAAGATCTGTGAGCAAGGCTGCATCAGCAATAGTAGCGGTTCGGATTAACATGGCGTAGGTAAGTAACTGACCAATTTACATAAAAACCCCGGCTTTGAGTACTTTTACCGTTTCTCTATCTGAATTTATGCTCACATTACGTTACCCATTGATACTGGCATCGGGATCTCCTCGTCGGAAACAACTCATGACCGACGCGGGCTTTTCATTCACTATTGAAACGCGACCTACGGATGAGATATTTCCCGAAACAATGCCAGCCAATGAGGTTGCCGAATACCTAGCCCGCCAGAAAGCCGACCAATTTCGGGATGATTTGGGCGACAGCCAAACGCCACCCCGGATTATCCTCTGCGCTGATACCGTTGTTATTCTGGACAACCAGATTCTAAATAAACCGCAGGACGAAACGGATGCCCGACGAATGCTCAGAGCGTTGTCAGGACAAACACACCGCGTACGTACAGGCGTTGCAATTTTGGCACCAAATCCGAATAAGTCCGATACTGCGGTTGAACCAGTTATGCACTCCTTTACGGATGAGACGATTGTACAGTTTGCTACCTTGACCGACGATGAGATTACGTACTATATTCGGGAGTGCAAACCCTTCGATAAAGCCGGGTCTTACGGGGCACAGGATTTTATTGGGTTGGTTGGAATCGAGCGATTGGAAGGGTCTTTTTATACGGTGATGGGCTTGCCAACGCATCGGGTTTATCAGGCTCTGAAAAAATATACTCAGTAGCCTTTGAACGCAAGCGGAAATATCCGTTACTTCTTTTCCGAAATGATAGACTAGTAAAAAAGGTCTAATTCGTACACCCTTTTAAGAGAATCTGTTGTCTTATAAAATGATTTTTGTCCAAATTATTTACAGATTGTAAACCCATAGTAAATCTTCATAGTTTTCAATGAAACAGCAAAATTTAGTATGACGGCAATGACTCCCGTTCAACCCAGTATAGTAACAGTATCTACTAAGCCTCATCCACAATCATCGTCCGTTGGTCACCAAGGTGTTCACTACGAAATCTTCGTTCGCTCCTTCGCGGACTCTAACGGCGATGGTATCGGCGATATCAATGGCATAACAAATAACCTCGATTATTTAAAAGAATTAGGCATCTCGGCTATCTGGCTCATGCCCATCAGCCCTTCGCCAACCTACCATAAATACGACGTTACAGATTACTACGGCATCGACGCTGAGTACGGTACAATGGACGATTTTAAGCGACTGATTGCCGAAGCTCACAGCCGTAACATGGCGGTTATTATTGATTTAGTCCTACACCACACCAGTATTCAGCATCCTTGGTTTCGAGAAGCGTCCAAAGGGCCGGACAATCCATATTGGAATTATTATAAATGGCTTCGGCCCGACGAAATCAACCGGCGTAACTTAGCCAATCGTGACATCACGGCTGATTCTGGCGAGCGAAACCCCTGGCATTCTATTCGCGGTTCCAACTATCCCGAGAAATACTACGGAATGTTCTGGAGCGGCATGCCCGACTTAAATTTTGACCATCCGCCAGTACGGGAAGAGTTTTTCAACATTGCCCGCTACTGGCTAAACGATATTGGCATAGATGGTTTTCGATTGGATGCAGCCCGCCATCTTTATCGTGAATCCGAAGAGCCGAAAAACCATGAATTCTGGCAGGAGTTCGGTCGGGTAGTTGAAGCCGCTAAACCCGGTGCCTACACCGTTGGTGAGGTATGGACACGCCCCGAACGCATTGCTCCCTATTTCCGGGGATTGAAGGCTAACTTCAATTTTGATTTGCAATTGATGATTGCAGAAATCGTTCAGCAAGAAGACGATACAGAAGATTTAATTGAATTTTTGGTTTATGTCCACGCTACATTCGGCACCGTAAATCCTCAATTTATTGACGCGCTGCTCCTGTCTAACCACGATCAGAACCGAATTGGCAGTTTGCTAAAGGGTAATCTCAACCGGCTAAAAGTAGCGGCTAACCTGTTACTCACCCTACCCGGCCTGCCTTACCTTTATTACGGTGAAGAAATTGGGATGTTGGGGATGAAGCCCGACGAAAATATTCGCGAGCCGTTCCTTTGGGATATTCGCGCCCGCGACCGGAAACGCACCCATTGGCGACGGGGCCGCTACTCGACTAGCCAGACTGTGCGACCACTGGCCGAACAGCAAACGGACCCCGATTCACTGTTCAATCGCTATAAACGGCTGATTCAGTACCGCAATAGTCATCCCGTTCTGAACGATAACCTTAGTCAATTAGAGCAGGCTGGCATTCGGCAAAAGGGGATTGTAGCTTTTATCCGACACAACGGAAATGGACAACGCGTATTGGTCGTGCATAACCTGACAAAAAACTCTATCGACGTAATATTTTCTCCTGATGAAAACTGGTGCCGATGCATCGTATTTGAGACGATAACGGGCGGTTCATTTACAGGCGACCGGGTAGCAGTACCGGGCTATGGATGCGTAATTGTCGAGTAAAAGCAGGTTGCAATCCGTAACATCCTAACAGGTAGCAACCTGTTAATACTATTTTAATCTTCACTATTGTCTATTCAGCTACTATAATTGCCGATTCAGGTGCCTTAATTTGGGCTTTAGCTTGTTTTAACTCGTAGCTAATAACCCACAGTAGCCTTTATACTGTTATTTACTCTCTGACGAGGATAAATTATGAAGGCGTTTAGAAATTACCCATTGTTCATTTATAGCTGGCTATACAGTCCAGCCTTCTTACTGGTTAATGCGTTACTACTAGTATCAGCCTGTGGTAGTGGCGACAAAAAGAAAGGTAATCAGGCTGATTCCACCGCACTAAAACAACCCAAAACGTATTCTGTATTAACCGTTGCTCCCCGAAAGACAACACTCTTCGTCGATTTTCCGGCGATCATTCAGGGTGAACAAAATGTCGAAATCCGCCCCAGAGTGGATGGATATGTAGAAGCCATTTTCGTTGACGAAGGGGCAACGGTAACGAAAGGGCAACGTCTTTTTCGCATCAACGCACCCCAATATGCGCAGGACGTACTCACGGCACAGGCTGGCGTTCGAACGGCGCAGGCCGATGTTAGTTCTGCCTTACTGGCTGTTAACAAGGTTCGTCCATTAGTAGAAAAAGACATTATTAGTAAATATGAGCTTGAGGCCGCCCAATATGCGCTTGCATCCAAGCAGGCCGCATTATCACAAGCGCAGGCTTCGCTGGCTAATGCGAACACCAATCTGGGCTACACCAATTTAGTCAGTCCCGTTAGCGGAGTGGTTGGCTCGATACCGTATAAAATCGGAAGTTTAATAACCAGCACGACCACAAATCCACTGACAACTATTTCTGGCATTAGTGCCGTGTACGCCTATTTTTCACTCAACGAAAAGCAGTTACTCGACTTCACCCGCGACGTGAAGGGCAACACCCTACAGGATAAGTTAGCCAAATTACCGGATGTTATACTCTTGCTGGCTGACGGGTCGCTTTACAATTACAAAGGCCGGATAAAAACCGCTATCGGCCAGATCGATACGCAAACGGGTTCCAGTAATTTCCGTGCTACGTTTCCAAATCCGCAAGCCCTATTGCGCAGTGGCAGCAGTGGTACTGTGCGTGTTCCACGCACCATCGACTCCTCGCTGATGGTGCCGCAAAGTGCTACCTATGAACTTCAGGATAAGCACTTTCTGTACGTAGTCGAAAAGAATAATGTGGTTAAGAACACAGCCATCACCGTAACGCCCACGCCCGACGGTCAGTATTACGTCGTGCAGACAGGGCTCAGAGCAGGCGATAAAGTCGTGCTCGACGGGGGCACAGGCTTGAAAGATGGCGCATCGATAAAGCCAAAACCGGTGTCATCAGCCAGCATTTACAAAACGACAGCGCCATCCAGTACAACGACCAACACCGATCCAAGCCCTGAGCTATAATTCACTTGTAGCAACCGTTACCGACTAATAATCACCTTCTTATGTTTCGCATATTCATAGAACGTCCTGTACTGAGCACCGTTATTTCGGCTCTGATTGTTTTGCTGGGCATTCTGGGGATGGTCAAATTGCCCATTGCTCAATACCCTGATATTTCGCCACCAACCGTACAGGTATCGGCCAGCTATAGCGGTGCCAACGCCGACGTTGTGCTCAAAAGCGTTATTGTACCGCTGGAAGAGCAGATAAACGGGGTGGAAGGCATGACGTACATGACCTCGTCGGCGACCAACGACGGAGCGGGCAGTATAAGCATTTTTTTTGCTGTTGGTACTGACCCAAATCAGGCGGCAGTCGATGTGCAGAATCGCGTTTCAGCCGCTACCAGTCTTTTACCACAAGAGGTCACTCAGGCGGGCGTAACGGTCCGTAAACAGCAGAGCAGCAATTTGTTGATTATGTCTATTTATAGCGATAACCCCGCTTACGACCAGACATTTCTGCAAAATTATGCCGCCATCAACGTTATCCCGCAACTCCAACGGGTAAATGGCGTAGGCAGTGCCAACGTGTTTGGTTCAGCCAAAACGTACTCGATGCGAATCTGGCTGAAGCCGGATGTCATGTCTATTTACGGCATTACACCCGCCGACGTTTCGACCGCGCTGGCAGATCAAAATGTGGATGCTGCACCCGGTAAATTCGGCGAAAACGACAACCAGACGTTTCAATACGTAATCCGGTACAGCGGTCGGTTGCAATCCACCGAACAGTTTGGCGATATAATTATTAAAACAACGGGCAACGGCCAGCTTTTGCGGCTCAAAGACATTGCCCGTATTGAACTGGGGTCGCAGACATACACCAGTTTCACCACCACTAATGGCAAGCAATCAGTTGGTATTTCCGTGAGCCAGACGCCGGGCTCCAACGCGCGGGAGGTCATTAATAATTCAAAGAAAGTTATTGAGTTGGCTGCGATGTCTTTCCCGAAAGACATCCATTTTATTTATTTGGTGGATATCAATCAATTTCTGGATGCCTCCATCAGTAAAGTTCTTCATACGTTATTGGAATGCTTTGCGCTGGTGTTTCTGGTAATTTTTGTTTTTCTACAGGATTTCCGGTCCACCATTATTCACGGCGTTTCGGTGCCGGTAGCCATTACAGGTACGTTTTTCTTTCTGTACTTGTTTGGGTTCAGCATTAATCTGCTCACCCTATTTGCATTAGTGCTGGCTATTGGTATCGTGGTCGATGATGCCATTGTAGTCGTTGAAGCGGTCCACTCTAAATTGGAAAGCGGCTATACATCACCGCGTAAAGCCGCCATTGACGCGATGGGCGAAATATCGGGTGCTATCATTTCCATTACGCTGGTCATGGCGTCGGTGTTTTTGCCTGTAACGTTCATCACCGGATCAGCGGGAGTGTTTTATCGACAATTTGGTATCACGCTGGCGGTTGCCATTATTATTTCGGCGGTCAATGCCCTAACCCTTTGCCCGGCACTAGCGGCTCTGTTTCTAAAGCCACCTGTACATACCGACGGCACGAAGCCAAAAACTTTTCTTCAGCGATTTGGCGTAGGGTTTAATGCGTCCTACGATGTTCTCACGGCCAAATACACCAAATCGGTCACGTTTCTTTCTGCTCGGAAGTGGCTCGCCCTCGTGGGCGTTGGATTGTTTGCCGGTGCATTTTTTCTATTATTTAAAACCACGCCTTCCAGCTTTGTGCCAAAAGAGGACATGGGAAGCATTTACGTAAATATTACGCTTCCGCCTGCTTCGTCAATGGAGCGCACAACAGCTATTGCCAACAAGGTAGACGCGATTGCCCACACTATACCAGAAGTCCAAAACAGCCTAAGAAACCTGGGACAAAATTTTGTTGCCGGAAATGGTAGCGCATATGGCCTGATTATCTTACGATTAAAGCCCTGGGATGAGCGTCCCGGCGTCACTGACGACGATGTAATTAAGCAGCTTAAACAGAAAACGGCCAGCATCAGGGATGCCGAACTCGTCTTTATTCAGCAACCGACCATTACCGGTTTTGGCACTAGTGGCGGTTTCACCTTTCAGTTGCAGGACAAAGGTGGGCACACGATCGATGAATTTTATAAAGTGACACAGAGCTTTCTGGCTGTGCTGAGCAAACGTCCCGAAATACAATACGCGACCACGTCATTCAACCCCAATTTTCCACAGTATCAGTTAGATGTGAACGTGGCAAAATGTAAAGAGGCTGGTATTGCAGTGGGCGATGTACTCAATGCGATGCAGGTATTTTACGGCAGTTCATACGTGTCAAACTTCAATGAGTTTGGCAAGCAGTACCGTGTGATCATGCAGGCCGACACTAGCTACCGGGCCAGCCCGGATGGGCTAACGAAAATAGCCGTTCGAACGTCAGCTGGCAGCATGGCACCCATTACTGAATTTATCAGCCTCAAACGAATCTACGGACCAGAAAGCGTTTCCCGCTTCAACCTGTTTTCGTCTATGTCAGTCAACGGGTCGCCGAATCCGAATTACAGCACCGGACAGGCATTGTTGGCTATTCAGGAAGTAGCGACCCAGACGCTTCCGGCTGGCTATGGCTTTGAATATTCGGGCATTAGCCGTGAAGAACAGAATGTTGGCTCCCAAACATTATACGTCTTCGTCTTGTGTCTGGCGTTTGTTTATCTTCTGCTTAGTGCACAATATGAAAGCTACGTACTGCCGTTTGCGGTCTTATTATCACTACCGATTGGCTTGACAGGAGTATATGTGTTTGCCCGGATTTTCGGTTTGGACAACAACATATACATGCAAATATCGCTCATCATGCTGATTGGTTTGCTGGCCAAAAACGCCATTCTGATTGTTCAGTTTGCCGTCGAGCGACGGCAAACGGGCATGGATTTGCTGGAATCGGCAGTGGAAGGGGCCAAGGCCCGCTTACGACCAATTCTGATGACATCATTTGCATTTATTTTTGGATTAATGCCGTTGATGTTTGCCAGCGGGGCCGGAGCGCAGGGCAACCGGTCCATTGGTACGGGTGCTATTGGCGGTATGCTGTTTGGTACGTTACTAGGTGTATTTTTCGTGCCAACGCTGTTCGTCATTTTTCAGGGTTTGCAAGAGAAAATCAGTGGTCCGCCCAGTCGACCTAACGCAGATGATGATGAAGTACCGGCCAAAGTTAACGGGCAGGAAACACATCCCACGGAGCAGGCTACCAAAGTTGTTAGCGCATAGCGGACTCTCAGAAGCAGACACATATCATGAATACGATACACATAAAGCTGGGATTGGCGATGCTACTAGGGGCGTTGCTCACTTCGTGTAACATCACAAAACCCTATCAACAAGCGGGCGTTACAACCAACGGACTTTATCGGGGGACGCAAACGACAGATTCATCCACGTTAGCCAGTCTACCCTGGCAGCAAATGTTTCCTGATACAATCTTACAGGGGTTAATTGAACGAAGTCTTAATAATAATTTAGACCTGAAAATCGCTGTGGCCCGGATGCAGGGAGCCGAAGCTAATTTAAAGCAAAGTAAACTGGCCTTCTTCCCAACGCTTAGTACCAATGCCGCCTTTACCCTCTCTAAATCGTCGTCGGCGCAGTTACGGGCACTGAATATCCGAAATGCAGAATCAGGATCAAGTACGGTCAGTACGACCTCAATTCCCACTATAAAGCAGTATTCATTGACAGCCAGTACCAGTTGGGAAGCCGATGTCTGGGGGAAACTACGTAGCACAAAACGGGCTTACCTAGCCTCTTATCTGCAAAGTGAAGCCTATCGACGTGCCGTACAAACGCAATTAATCGCCAACATCGCCAATGATTATTATGCTCTTTTAGCCTACGATCAACAATTAAAAATCACGCTGGAAACCGTTGACAACCGTAAGTTTGACGTCGAGACGATGAAAGCCCTGAAAGAAGGAGCTATCGTGACTGGTGCTGACGTTGTGCAAAGCGAAGCCAACCGCTACGCTGCCGAAGTGACCCTGCCCGACATTCGGCAGAACATCCGACAGACCGAAAATGCCCTTAGTGTACTATTAGCCATGCCTCCCGACAGTATTCCACGAACTCAGCTAGATAGCCAGCAAGTTGTGCCTTCGTTGCAAACGGGTTTGCCAGCACAACTGCTCAGTAATCGCCCCGATGTGCAGGAAGCGGAGTATTCGTTTCGCAACACCTTCGAGTTAACGAACGTGGCCCGCACCTATTTTTACCCGGCACTTACGATTACCGGCACCGGCGGTTTTGCTACCGCTAACACGCTGACCGGGTTCTTTGCCGGAACTTTTTATGGAAGCCTGATTAGTGGATTAACACAGCCAATTTTCAATCAGGGCATTAATAGACAGCGGCTTAGTCGAGCTCAGGCCGCCCAGGCAGAAGCCTTTTATACCTATCAGGCCACCCTGTTAACAGCCGGGCAGGAAGTATCGAATGCGCTGTATTCGTACCAGATGGCCGTAGATAAAGCGAACACTCGTCAGCAGCAGTTAGCCGCTTTACAAAAGGCGGTTTCTTACACGAAGGAGTTGCTCAAGTACACCGCCAATACAAATTACACGGACGTATTGACCGCTGAACAAAATCTGCTGGCAACCCAGCTTAATGGCGTCAACGACCGTTTGCAGCAACTTCAAGCGACAGTAGAACTCTATCGGGCGCTGGGCGGTGGATGGCGATGATGAACAACTAGAGCAAACGTCTAATAAACATTGCTTTTAGCAACGTTCTGGCAACAGCCGACGTAGGAATTAGTGGAGACAGTCAATAATGACGAATAAAATTAAATCAGCGTAAGCCATGAAAAAAGTGAGGATTACATCCGTTATGAAAAAACTCTTGATCGTGCTCGGCCTGCTGGCCAGTACTGGACTATATACCAACAGTCAGGCGCAGGTAAACGTCAACATCAATATTGGCAATCAGCCCATTTGGGGCCCAACCGGCTACGACTACGTAAACTATTATTACCTGCCCGATTTAGATATCTATTACTATGTTCCGTTACAACAGTGGATTTATAATAGTGGGGGCCGTTGGATAACAGCTACGGCGTTGCCTCCTCAATATGGCAATTATGATTTGTATCGGATGCACAAAGTAGTTATCAACGACCAGCAGCCCTATCTGCGTAACGCGACTTACCGGAAACAATATGCATCGTTCAAAGGGCGTTACGACCAGCAACCCATCCGCGATAGCCGTGATTCGAAATACTTTGTTATAAATAACCATCCTCAACATAATCAGGCTGTTAACAAAGGGGGCAATAATCGTCCGGGTGGCAACTCAGGACCGCAAATGGGCCAAAGCCATGGGCAACAACCAGGGCGCAATAACGGACAGCAACAGCAGCCCAACCGAAACGGGGACCAGCAACAGGGACAAAAGGGCGGTCGGCAAGATCGAAATGGCAAACCGCAGGGGCAGGGCCAACAACGTGGCCCACGGTAATCGATGCCCTATTAAACTTTACTTACCTAGATTGTCATTGCGAACTCTTGAGAAAACCAATGTAGACTCCACTTTATTGGCGCTTGGAACGAATTAACAATCAGCGTTCAAAATCCCTAAATTTCCGAAGGAGACGTTGCTTAAGCACGAATTATTCCTTGTTGGGAATTTAGGGATTTGTCTTCTCTTAGTAAAAATCAGCCTTGCTCAGTTACAGGAACCTTGTCAACCGGAACAGCCAGATAGCGCTCCAAATAATCAAGTGTAGCCCGGTAAGGCCGCAATCCATACCAGAATAGACTGGCCGCTCCTGCCGATGCTAAAAGCCCGGTGATGACCAGGGCGTAGTGTAATTTAGTTGGATCAGCAAAAATCTTGTCAGTTAACAAGGCGGGTAATAAAGGCCCTAAAGCAATGCTTATTAAGCTATTAACGAATAAATAAATGGCCGATGCTGTCGCCCGAAATCGGTTGGGTGTCATTTCCTGAATAGCCGCCGAACCCAGGCCACCCGATAGCCCCAGACAAAAGTAAATGGGTACCAACGCTGCCAAGGCCAGTTCTGGAGTGGGCAAAAGTGGGAACAGGCTTAACGGAATCAACGCCACCGATTGCCAGGCCATTACGCGCAAATTGCTATCCACAACATTCTTTTGCCGCCACATATCAGCCAGTCGGCCACCCACTAAAATGCCGACCGAGGTGCAAACGATTACAATCAAACTATACTGCATGCCAATCTGGGCGGTCGTCCAGCCATAATGCCGCATGAACAAACTCGGAATCCAGGCACCATAGCTGTAAATCAGCAACATAAGTAGCGCATAGCCCAGATGATGAGCCAAAAACGTTTGGCGATTAGCCCGAATGTAGCGAAGTACCTCGCCAAACGTAGCAGGAATCGAAGCGATACCCTTTGTTAGAACGATACCCTGCCGGGCCGGTTCACGAACGGTTAGTAGTAAGACCGCAATTAATATACCGGGCAAACCGATATAGAAAAACAGCGACTGCCAGGCGAATACCGCACCCACGAATGGCAATTCATATTTGGGGGCCTGTGTTAATTTCTGAATCAGAGCCGCGCCAATTATGATGGCAAGACCTGACCCAACTGCATAGGCCACCCCAAAAACGCTCATAGCTGTACTGAGTTTCCGTTTGGGAAAATAATCGGCAAGCAACGAATATGCCACCGCTGTGAGGGCTGCTTCGCCAACACCAACGCCAACCCGAAACATAAACAACTGACTATACGAGGTGGCAATACCACACAGAGCCGTCATTACGCTCCAGAAAAAGACACCCAGCGCAATAATATTCCGGCGGCTACTTCGGTCAGCCAGCCGACCAATAGGAATACCAGCTGTGGCATAAAATATGACAAAACTCAGGCCCATCAACGAACCCACTTCCGTATCGGATAACTGGAAATCGTGCTTTAGCGGCTCAACCAGCAGGCTCAGAATCTGCCGGTCTACATACGACGAAATGTAAGCCAGCATTAGTACGCCAACAACATACCAGGCATAGCGGGGAGATGGGTAAGGATGATTCATTGCAATACAGTATGTATATAGTACTTAATTCTGTTAAAAATATTTTTACTTATGTAACAAGGCCATTAATTAACTAAAATCCAAATTATTAATCGAGATTGAGCCTACCCGTATTCATATCCCCTGTAAACCGATAGATTCGGTAAAATACACCCGCTTATCCCTTCCTTGCAACCATTCGCCCTAAAAAGTCATCGGTTAAGCAAGTCATGTTTATTTTTGGCTATAGCCTCTAATTTTCCTCCTATGCAACTGATTATCGAACACTTATCGAAACGATATCCTAACGGAGTCCATGCCCTTGACGACGTATCGCTCACTATTCCGAACGGGATGTATGGCCTGCTGGGTCAGAATGGAGCGGGGAAATCAACACTCATGCGTACGCTCGCCACATTGCAGGACGCCGATACGGGTACCGCCATGCTCGATGATCTTGACATACTGAATCAGAAAGATACCGTACGTCGGTTGTTGGGTTATCTGCCGCAGGAGTTTGGTGTTTACCCGAAAGTGTCAGCAACGGATTTACTCGACCATTTTGCCATCCTGAAGGGGATCACCAATGGTCACGAACGAAGCGAGTTGGTCAAGGCGCTGCTGCACCGGGTAAATCTCTATGATCACCGCAAAAAGGCCGTCAGCAGCTATTCGGGTGGGATGAAGCAACGGTTTGGCATTGCCCAGGCACTGATCGGTAATCCTAAACTTATCATTGTCGATGAACCGACGGCTGGCCTTGATCCCGGCGAGCGAAATCGGTTTTACAATCTGTTGTCTGAAATCGGCGAAAATGTGATTGTGATTCTTTCGACCCACATTGTGCAGGATGTCATGGAGCTTTGCAATAATATGGCCATCATCCACAAGGGCCGTGTGCTCTACAGCGGCTCTCCGCAGGATTCGGTGACCCAGTTGAAAGGCAAAATCTGGGAGAAGTCAATTTTGAAAACTGAGTTATCAACCTACCAGCAACAGTACAACGTTATCTCGAACAAGCTTGTAGCGGGTAAACCACTCGTCCATATTTTGAGCGAAACTGACCCCGGCGACGGGTTTCAGTCTGCCCAGCCGGATCTTGAAGATGTGTTCTTTTCCACCATAGAAAAAAGTGATTCCATAACAGCCTAAGCCTATGTTTCGACACCTATTCACGTTCGAATTACGCTATTGGCTACGGCAACCAATGGTGTACGTATTCCTGTTGGTCAACATCCTGATGTTTACCTGGGCGGGAGCCTCCGATGATCTGACTATCGGTGGTACGTTCGGCAATATCCACAAGAACGCTCCCTATGTCATTCAGAATCAGTACGGTATTTGGTGCATCTTCGCCCTGCTGATGACAACTGCCTTCGTGCAAAGTGCGGCTATCCGCGATTTTACGTACAAGACAAACCAAATCGTCTTCTCATCACCCATCCGTAAGTTCGATTACCTCGCCGGGCGATTTTTTGGCTCATTTCTGATTTCACTCATTCCCTTTCTGGGTGTTTCCATCGGTATTATCTTTGGTTCATGGATTGGACAAGTGACGGGAGCAACGGAT
This sequence comes from Spirosoma flavum, assembly GCF_042686045.1. Taxonomy (NCBI): domain Bacteria; kingdom Pseudomonadati; phylum Bacteroidota; class Cytophagia; order Cytophagales; family Cytophagaceae; genus Spirosoma; species Spirosoma flavum. Next base: position 1,002,570 of record NZ_JBHUOM010000001.1, on the reverse strand, counting down.
GCGGAACGATATGGCGCTATCGACTGGATGGCCCACCTGAACAGCTTCCTGATTTTTGCCATTCCAAATACATTCCTGTCCGGAGCGTTCATTTTTATGCTGGCGGCTTTGACTCGCTCGTCGGTTACAGCCTTTATTGGGGCCATTGGGCTGCTGGTTGCTCAGCTTGTCGCCGGTAACTTTTTGAGTGATGTCGAGCACGAACACCTCGCTATCTATTTTGACGCCCTGGGGGTTGGGCCATTCCAGCTTATTACGAAATACTGGACCGTCAACGACAAGAATACCCAATCGGTTGGTCTTACGGATATGCCGGAACTGATTAACCGCCTGATTTGGGTAGGTTTTGGGCTCGTTCTTCTCGTCATCACGTACGTACGCTTTTCGTTTGCCGAGAAAGTCAAGAAAACCCGTACCTGGCGTAATCCACTAGCCAGAGACGAAGCCGGGACAACCGTTTTCACGCCCCTCCAAAGTCTGCCCCCTGTAAGTCTGCATTTTGGTCGGTCCGCACAATGGGTGCAGATGCTGCGGGTCTTCAAAACCGATTTCTGGGGAACCGTGAAAGGCACAGCTTTTATTGTTATTCTATTGCTCGGCCTGCTCAATATGGGCTTTTCGTTGCAATACGCCGGAAAATTTTACGGATTGAGCTCATATCCTGTAACGTATCAGGTCATTCAACTCATTCAGGGAACAATTTCTTTGTTCCTGTTTGCCATCATAATTTTTTATTCCGGCACCCTTATCTGGAAGGAGCGCGATGCCGAACTCGACCAGATTTACGACGCCATGCCGCACCGGAACTGGAGTGTGTTTGCCGGGAAGTTTCTGGCCATGATGGGTATCGTAGTTATCGTTCAGTTTTTATGCATCATCGCGGGGGTATCGGCGCAGTTACTGATGGGGTACTCAACGCTGGAACTTGGTCAGTATATCATTGAATTTTTGGTGATTGCCGTACTCCGGCTCGCGCCAATTGTCATGCTGTCAATGATCGTTCATACGCTTGTCAACAATAAATACATTGCCTTTTTCATGGTGATTGCTCTGTTGATTGCCAATGCTTATGCCTGGTCACCCCTAGATGTACAGAGCAATCTTGTTCAATTCAATGCCTCCCCAAACTATACTTATTCGGATATGAACGGCTGGGGTCCATACATCACATCGTTGGTATGGTTCCGGGTTTACTGGTCACTTTGGACCGCCGTGTTGGGGGTAGCCGCGATTTTGTTTTGGGTGCGGGGCAGAGATACGTCCTGGCGCAGTCGATTGCGGGGAGCAAAGCAGGCGCTAAATGGCCCAAACCGGCTGGCCTTAACCGGCCTGACAGTAGCCTTGCTCGTAGTAGGTGGGTTTATTTTTTATAATACAAACGTACTGAATCGCTACGTGACGACGAAAGTACGGGAGAAACAACAGGTAGCGTACGAGCAGAAATACAAACGTTACGAACATCGCCCGCAGCCGCGTATTGCCAACGTGAAGTATACCATCGATGTCTATCCTGCCGAGCGCAACCTGATTGTAAATGGTGATTATGTACTGGTTAACCGCACAACCAAGCCGATTGATTCCGTACATATTGCACTTCCTAACCGCCTGGATTTCAGCCTTAATGTAGATCGGGCGAAACGAATTTTGGATGATTCACTGCTTCAGTACTCCATTTATCGACTCAGTCCCGCGCTGGCTCCCGGCGATTCCTTGCACATGCATTTTACGACCAGCAGACACACGCGCGGCTTCGAGAATGAGGTGCAGTTTACCAAACAGATTAATCAGAACGGCTCCTTTTTCGACACATTCGACATAGCCCCGCAAATTGGCTATCAGGCACAGGGCGAACTGAGTGACAAAAACGACCGCAAAAAATACGGGCTGCCCGAAAAGGTCAGGATGCCGAAACTGGAACGAGACTGTACAGGCGACTGTATGGATAGCTATATCAGCAACAATTCCGATTGGGTGATGGTCGAGACAATTATCAGTACATCGCCCGACCAGATTGCTGTCGCGCCGGGGTCGCTGCTTAAGGAGTGGAAACAGGCTAATGCGGCAGGTCAGTCCCGACGGTATTTTCACTATAAACTTGACCATCCATCCCTCAACTTCTACTCGTTCATTTCGGCAAAGTATGAAGTAGCGCGGGAAAAGTGGAAAGGCATTGACGTGGAGGTGTATTATGACGAAAAGCATCCCTACAACGTTCGCGACATGCTCGAATCCGTTAAAAGTTCGCTAGCGTACTATACCGAGCATTTTGGGCCATATTACCACAAACAGGCCCGCATCATCGAGTTCCCGCGTTACGCCCGCTTCGCCCAGGCATTCCCCGGCACAATGCCTTATTCGGAAGCTATTGGATTCATTGCCAAAATTGACCCGGAAGAAGACATTGACATGGTCAAATACGTCGTGGCCCACGAAATGGGCCACCAGTGGTGGGCACATCAGGTAGTTGGCGCATACATGCAGGGTGCAACGATGCTTTCAGAGACGCAGGCACAATATTCGGCGCTGATGGTGATGGAAAAAGCCTATGGGAAAAGTCGTATGAAGCGCTTTTTAGCTTTTGAAATGGACCGTTACCTGTCGGCGCGTGGGACAGAGTCGCTTAAGGAAGTACCGCTCGAACGAGTGGAAAATCAAGGGTATGTTCATTATAACAAGGGCAGCGCGGTGATGTATTACCTGAAAGAACTCATCGGTGAGGCTGCGGTAAACAAAGCGCTGGAAACACTGGTCAGTCAACACGCGTATCGGCAGCCACCATACCCCGTTTCCTACAATTTGGTGGACTTGTTCCGCCAGCAAACGCCCGATTCACTACAATCAGTCATTACCGACCAGTTCGAACGTATTACTATTTTCAACAACCGAGCAACAGCCGCTTCAGCTAAAAAGCGCCCTGATGGTCAGTACGTTGTAACGATAAATGTGCAGGCAGAAAAGTTTTATGCCGACTCACTTGGCCGCGAAACACCAACGAAGCTCAACGATCTCATCGACGTAGGCGTGTACGGCAAACCGGCCAAAGGCAAAAAGCAGGGTAAACTGTTGGTCGTTCGGCGCGAACGAATGCGACAAAAGGACGGAAAATATACGTTTGTCGTGAAGGAAGAACCGTATGAAGCGGGCATCGACCCAATCAGTTTCCTGGTCGATCGTGTACCGACTGATAATTTGAAGCGTGTGGATAAATTATAGGTTCGCCAGAACGAATGCTGGCTACGCTTACCTATCAGGGAATTTCGTCTGGAAAATAAACAGTAGGAGAAAGCCGCGCTCAAATTATCTGGGCGCGGCTTTTTTACGGCACAACTTTTTCGACGTTCCAAAGTCCGCCCAGATGCAGAAGAAGTTCTTTTTTAGACAGGATTACAACCGTCCATCCAGTGGATGTTATCTTTAAGCTGCTACAGTATATCTTTGCCCAATTTATAGTTATACTGTTCTCATGGCCCAATCCCTTAGCGTCCGCCATCTGGTGGGTATTAAAGACCTTACCGAGTCTGACATTCAGCTTATTCTGGAAACGGCCAGACAGTTTAAAGAAGTTATCAACCGCCCCATCAAGAAAGTCCCATCATTGCGTGATGTGACCATTGCCAACGTTTTTTTCGAAAATTCGACTAGAACCCGGTTATCATTTGAATTAGCTGAAAAACGATTATCAGCCGATGTTGTCAATTTTTCGGCTTCGGGCAGTTCGGTCAAGAAAGGTGAAACACTGCTCGATACGGTCAATAATATTCTGGCGATGAAAGTCGATATGGTTGTGATGCGGCACAGTAGCCCCGGCGCTCCCCATTACCTGACCAAGCACATCAAAGCGAACGTCGTCAACGCGGGCGATGGTACGCATGAACACCCGACGCAGGCACTACTGGACTCCTTTTCCATACGGGAAAAGCTCGGCGACGTAGCGGGCAAACGTGTTGCAATCATTGGCGACATTACGCATTCACGCGTGGCCCTTTCCAATATTTTCTGTCTGCAAAAGCAGGGTGCCGACGTGATGGTTTGCGGCCCTAAAACGCTCATTCCAAAATACATAGAAGCGTTGGGCGTAAAGGTCGGACACGACGTGCGGGAAGCTTTGGCCTGGTGTGACGTTGCCAATGTACTCCGTATTCAGTTGGAGCGGCAACAGATCAAATATTTCCCCTCATTACGTGAGTACTCGCTTTACTTCGGTATCTCGAAACAGATGCTCGACGACCTGGACCGGCCCATCGTACTGATGCACCCGGGTCCCATAAACAGGGGCGTTGAACTAACCTCCGACGCTGCCGATTCGTCGCATTCCATCATTCTGGATCAGGTCGAAAATGGTGTGGCCGTTCGGATGGCCGTACTGTATTTACTGGCGCAGTTGTGAGAGCGTGACTATCAATTATTTTTCCAGTCGTTAAAAATTCATCATTCCCGACAACTCCTTCACTTTATCGTCCTAAACTAAAGCCCTGATTTAGTCGTTAGTCATTTAATGGTTTTTAATGCCTTTTTAATGTTAACGATTTTTGATACTTATGGCGGTTAGTACAATCCAGCAACCACCTCCGTCGCCTTTGCAGCGGCTGATACGGTTACTCGGAACCGAACAAAAAGATATAGTCTATATTCTTCTGTTCGCTGTTATTACGGGGTTAATTGGTCTTACACTGCCGCTTGGCATTCAGGCCGTCTTCAATTTAGTGTCAAGCGGTATGCTCTTCAGCTCGATTTACGTCCTGATCGGGCTGGTCATTGTGGGTGTTCTGGTTGGAGGTTTACTCACCATCGTCCAGTTTACGCTGGTTGAAATCATTCAGCAACGCATCTTTGCCAAGGCTGCTTTTGAATTTACATACCGGCTGCCCCGCATCAAACCGGAAGCGATGGAAGGATACTACCCACCCGAACTAATGAACCGGTTCTTCGACGTAGTAACTCTGCAAAAAGGCATGTCGAAGATTCTGATCGATTTACCAGCGGCTGCGGTGCAAATTCTGTTTGGCATCATTCTGCTCTCGTTCTACCACCCTATTTTCCTGGCTTTTGGGCTGGTTACGCTGCTGGTTATCTACGGGGTTATTCGCCTGTTCGGACCGGAAGGAACACGTACCAGCATCAAAGAATCGAGCGATAAATACAAGGTTGTGGACTGGCTCGAACACTATTCGCTGAACCTGGCAGAACACAAAACCGGCGAAGACATGGCTAATCCTATTGCCCAAATTGATCATCGGCTGGCTAGCTACGTAAGCCACCGAAACGAGCACTTTACCGTTCTGAAACGCTTTTATTACAGTTCCGTTGCCTTTAGAGCCCTCGTTACGGGCGGCCTGTTGATCTTGGGAACATCACTGGTTGTAAGTCGGCAAATGTCAATGGGTCAATTCGTTGCTTCCGAATTTGTGATTGTACTCATTACGGGAGCCGTTGACAAATTAACGTCCAGCATTGATACCGTATTTGATATGCTGGCCGGTGTCGAAAAGATTGCCGCCGTAACCGACTTACCGATAGAAACCGACACACCGACTCATGCTTAATATATCCAATCAGCCGATTGATGAGGAGATGTTCGACGAGTATCCGCTCAAAACGCTGCACGAACTTCCGCATCCCCGAAGCAGTCGCCGACTGGGTCGCTGGATGCTTTTCTTTCTCTTTCTGATTATAATCGTCCTGCTCCTGCCCTGGCGTCAGAATATCAACGGCAGCGGTAGCATTACGTCTCTCACCCCGCAGGATCGTCCGCAATCTCTCCAGAATGCCATTGCCGGACGGATTGAGCGCTGGCTGGTTCGGGAGGGTCAGTACGTGAAAAAGGGTGATACGCTGCTCGTCATTTCTGAGATCAAGGACGAATATTTCGACCCTAACCTACCCGAGCGACTTAATGAGCAACTGGCCGCCAAGCAAGGTACAAGGCTAGCCACCGAAGCTAAAATTTCGGCCTTAGATGGGCAAATTAGCGCCCTGGGCACTGGAGTAACGGTGGATCTTGCGTCAGCCCGGAACCGGGTTCGTCAAAACCAGTTGCAGGTTGGCATCGATAGTGCCGATCTGGTGGCCATCCGGCGGAATTACCAGATTGCCGTCGACCGGCTTGAGCGGTACGAAAAAGGTTATCGCGATGGACTGTTTTCCCTTACCGATCTGGAAACCCGGCGGATTAGTCTCCAGCAGGATTACGCAAAAGTGATTATGCAGGAAAACAAGCTAAACGTAACGCGTCAGGAACTGGCCAACGCCCGGCTCGATCTACAAGTGATTCAGGCCAAATACCGACAGGAAGTGGCCAAAACAATGTCTGATCGTAGTTCAGCGGTTTCGAGCAAGGCCAGCGCCACTAATGATATCGCTGTTATGCGCAACAAAATCAGCAGCGTAGATGTCCGGCGTGGTCTGTACATCATTCGTGCGCCACAAAATGGCTACGTGGTACGGACGATAAAAGCCGGGATCGGTGAAACGATTAAAGAAGGGGAATCCATCGCCACCTTACAACCTGCCAACCCAACGCTAGCTGTGGAATTATACGTACGGGCCATGGACGTACCACTTATTCAGCGTGGGCGCATAGTGCGTATTCAGTTTGATGGCTGGCCTGCCATTCAGTTTTCGGGCTGGCCTGCAGTATCGGTCGGCACCTTTGGGGGACGTGTAGCCGTAATTGACGTTGTCAGTAGCCCCGATGGTATGTACCGACTATTGGTCAGACCCGATACCCGGCCCGGCGACCAGCCGTGGCCGAAACAACTCCGTATTGGTTCGGGGGTTATTGGCTGGGTTATGCTCGATGATGTGCCCATCTGGTATGAACTCTGGCGACAACTCAACGGATTTCCGCCTAGTCTGCGTCAAGAACCCAAGACAGCCGAAAAAGTATGAGATCATTCGCTTTTAAGGGCTTTCTCTGGAGTCTATTTCTCTTGACAGGATCAGTGTTTGCCCAAAGCACTCTGCCGGTCCAGTCTACAGTTCCCCGCAAGCCAGCTACTCCGATAACAACAGACGTCTTGTCCCGGACAGCTATATCGGTGTCAGGAACGTCAACCGGTGCTGTATCTACTTTGACAACGGCTCTGGCGCAGTCACCTGCAACTGATACCTTACCCGTTTTTACAGCAGAAGAATTCTATCAGGCCGTTTTACAGTACCATCCTATTGTTAGACAGGCGGCTTTATTGAATCAGGCCGCCCAGGCACAGCTTCAGCAGGCACGAGGAGCGTTTGATCCCCGGCTGTTTTCAACATATAATCGTAAAAACTTCGGCAATACGCTTTACTACGACAAATGGCAGTCAGGCTTGGCAGTACCAATATGGCCCGGTGGTCTTGATGTAAAAATGACGTATGACCGGAACACGGGTAAGTATCTGAACCCCGAAAATAATGTTCCGTCCACGGGCTTGATTGCGCTGGGACTAAGCGTGCCCGTTACGCAGGGTTTGCTCATCGACGCTCGTCGAAACACCCTTCGGCAGGCTCAGTTAGCCATCAATCTGGCTGATGCTGACAGAATTTCGCTGATTAATAAAACGCTTCTCGACGCAGCCAAAGCGTATTGGAACTGGTATTTAGGTTACCAGCAGTTTCGCTGGGTTGAGCGGGGGTATCAATTGGCCCAAACGCGTTTTGTAGCCGTTCGGCAACGGGCCCTAATCGGCGACGCAGCCCCTATTGATACGACCGAAGCCCTGATTACAGTTCAGGACAGACTGGTTAGTTTCCAACAGGCAGTTGTCGACTTGCAAAATGCCCGACTCAGTTTAACCACATTCTTGTGGAGTAGTCAGGAAGGTACTACTCCGCAGCCCGTTGACCTGCCGCTTACCGTTATTCCGCAGGCTGCCCCCCCCGACCAGCCTAGCCAGGTGCAGCTTCAGGACTTGCTTGGTCGAGCCGCCCAGCAGCATCCGGAGCTGATTAAATTAGTCAATAAACAGCAGCAGTTAACCATCGAAGAGCGCTACCGACGGGCGTTATTGTTGCCTAAGGTGAGCCTTGAGGCTAGTTTACTGAGCCGGGGTCCATTGCCGGAAGTTGCTTATGACGGGTCGAGTTCCTACGGCTTTCAATCCGACAATCATAAGGTCGGCGTCGATTTGGCCTTTCCTCTGTTTCTCCGCGCCGAACGGGGGAAGCTTCGTCAGATACAGTTTCAAAACCAACAGACGGGTTTGGAACGACAACAGACCGGGCGCGATATTAGTAATGAAGTACAGCGGTCATGGAATGAGCTGGTAACTTTTGAAAAACAGATTAGTACCCAGCAGCAGATTGTAGCGAACCAGCAGACCTTAGTGCAGGCTGAAGTAAACAAGTTTCAACTAGGCGAGAGTTCGTTGTTTCTGGTTAATAGCCGGGAAACCAAACTCATCGATTTACAGGTGAAACTGGAAGAATTGCGCGCCAAGCACCAAAAAGCGCTTGCCAGTTTATGGTACGCAGCCGGTTCCAATGTCGGCACCCGATAATTTTCATAGCAAAGCAAGTAAGCGATTTTTACGGATTGAATAGAGCAGGTAGTCGTGTCTTACCGGCACCGTGGTCAGCGGAATCAAATACTTTTTTCGTTATATTTGACAAATAGCTTGAGCTAATGGAACTGGAACTTCGCACACTACATCCGCCCCGTTACCAGAAATTTGACGATGATTTTTTCTTTGCCTTGTGTCAGGCGAATGAAACAGCCCGATTGGAGCGTGATTCTAACGGCAATATTATTCTTATGCCCCCCACCGGAAGTGAAACAGGACGCTACAACGCCGATTTATCAGGCGAAATATGGACTTGGAATCGTCGAAAAAAACTTGGCTATGTATTTGATTCATCAACTGGATTCAAGTTGCCTGATTCAGCCGTTCGTTCACCAGATGTATCGTGGGTAAGTCAGGAGCGCTGGGATATTATTTCTCAAACTGATAAGCAGGGATTTGCACCACTTTGCCCTGACTTTGTCGTTGAGATCCGCTCAAAGAGTGATGATCTGAAAGAACTTAAAGAAAAGATGGAAGAATATCGCGACAACGGTTGCCGATTGGGCTGGCTGATTGACCGCGCAGGAAAACAAGTGTTCATCTATAGAGAAAACGGCTCGATAGAGATTAAGCAAGGAACAAGCGTCAATTTATCTGGCGAAGATATCCTGTTAGAATTGAGTGTACAGATTGATTTATAAAAAGCCAAAAAGAAATCACCTTCAATAGCTTTCGTATAAAATGGCTCTACGGTAACAGGGTTTTCTTATACAAACTGGATTCAGCCAAGTATAACTACAATCGGTTCCATCTCTGTTCCCTGTCTTTTTTATAAAGAAGCCCTGCTATGGTGTGTGTGCGTTGGGACATTAAATTTTGCTAAAAGACTCAAAAAAAGCGTCTTAATTATAAACGCAGTGGGTAGTCTATCAGTTTTGTTGGTTTACAAATTATTCGTTCAACAACAAACTTCAGAAACAACCATGAAAGCGCTAAACGTTCTGCTCATTAGTATGAGCTTTCTTCCTGCGGCTGTACAAGCCCATTCAAACAATTACCCAAATGCTGAGTCACTCAAGCCACTTAACAACCCCATTTATTCGGTCAACAACTATAAACAGCCAAACCTGGCCGCTGCTGCTCTTCGTTGGGAAAACAAGGATGAGGTGTGGGTTAAAAAGATGACATTTAGTGACACGAAATTGGCGAATTACAAAACCCATTTGTCTACTACGAAGCCAGTTGGCAGTGTTACCTTGCCGTATACACCTCACAACAACCTGAGTAATTGGAACTATAAAATTCCGCATCTAAATGAGTTGAAATCAACTGGTTCAGAAAGCGATCTTCACGTGAAAAAACACCACAAAAATAACCATATAACCGTTGGTCGTTAATATTTCAATGAGCCATTAGTTAAACAGATAGCTTACTGGCTTTCAGGAAGCACTGCTCCTGTAATAGGTTGGCAGCAAAACAGCATAGCTCAGAAGGGCTATGCTGTTTTGTTTTATGCCCATAAATTTGCTACTTCACTACTTCTCATCTTTACTAAACTGGTAATGAAAAACCACTCCTCTTTCTCAAGACTGGTATTTGCTATCGTCTTGGGCCTCACCAATTATGCCTATGCTCAGGAAGATGTACTCAAACAACTACAGGGAATTGCGACCATTGAGCAAAAAGTTATGATGCCTATGCGCGATGGTGCTCGGTTGGCAACGGACATTTATCGCCCCAAAACGGATAAACCGGTACCAATCGTTTTTTCCAAAACACCCTATAATTTCAATAGCTGGGGTGATGGAGAAATGCGCCAAAACTCGTACAAAGAAGCTCTTGAAGCCGTAAAACGGGGTTACGCATACGTCGTACAAAACGAACGTGGCAAGTTCTTTTCGGAAGGCGAATGGGATATTCTCGGACCACCAACGACCGATGGCTACGATGCATTTTCGTGGATGGTTAAACAACCGTGGTCGAATGGAAAGATTGGAACGCTGGGCTGCTCATCTACCGCGGAATGGCAAATGGCGGTTGCCGCTTTAGATCACCCAGCACACGCAGCGATGGTGCCCATGGGATTTGGTGCGGGCGTTGGCCGTGTCGGTCCGTTTATGGAGCAGGGCAACTGGTACCGGGGCGGTGCTCAACAGATGCTTTTTACGACCTGGTTATATGGCACTCAGGTCGATGCCTTTGCCCGGCCACTTTTTCAAAAAACGGCCACCAGTGAGGATTTAACCCGCGTATCGCGCTTTTATGACTTAGCCCCCGAGATGCCTAAAGTTGATTGGGCACAGGGATTGCGCTACCTGCCCGTTCAGGACATCATCAAAAATGCAAACGGCCAGAAAGGGGTTTACGAGAAGATGATTGTTCGCAAACCGAATGACCCTGAGTGGTATAAAGGTGGACTTTATCATGACAACATGCCTTTTGGTGTTCCCAGTTATTGGTTTGTATCCTGGTATGACGTTTCGAACGGCCCAAATTTGGCGTTGTTCAATCACGTTCGTAAAAATGGAACCGATGCCCAGGTCCGTGACGGCCAATACCTGGTGATTGCCCCTACATTGCATTGCGCCTACAAACGAGCGAGCGAAAACACCATTGTTGGCGAGCGTAGTGTTGGTGATGCTCGCCTGGACTACGACGGCATGATTTATGGCTGGTTTGATTATTGGCTCAAGGGTGAACCCAATGATGTACTGAAAACGACACCTCGTGTCAAATACTACACAATGGGGTCCAACAAGTGGCAGAGTTCGGACACATGGCCACCGGCTACGTCCGAAATGACATCCTATTATCTTTCCAGTGGCGGACGTGCCAACAGCCTATATGGCGACGGAAAGCTTACCACGAAAGCCGTGGGTAAAGACGAAAAAGTCGATGCCTTTGCCTACGACCCTGCGTTTCCCGTTCCATCGTATGGTGGCAATGTTTGCTGTACCGGAACAGCGATTCAGGGAGGAGCTTACGATCAGCACCAGATGGAAACACGGCAGGATATTCTGGTGTACACCACCGAGCCTTTCGCCAATGGTGTTGAACTAACCGGGTCTATAGAAACAACCCTCTACGTTTCGTCGGATGCAAAAGATACTGATTTTACGGTTAAATTGGTTGATGTTTATCCAGACGGGAAAGCCTATAATCTGGACGAAACCATTCTGCGTGCCCGCTATCGCGAAGGGTTCGACAAAGAAGTATGGATGGATAAAGGGAAAGTGTATAAACTCACCCTGAGCCCTATGGCAACGAGTAATTATTTTGCGCCGGGACATAGCGTTCGGGTTGAAATATCGAGCAGTAATTTTCCCCGTTTTGACCGTAACATGAATACAGGAGGCAATAATTACAGCGAGTCGAAAGGTGTAATCGCTCATAATCAAGTGCTTCACTCGGCCCAATACCCGTCGCAGATTCGATTGCCGATTGTGAAAAAGTAATGTGATATCCCGGGATGCTCCGCTGAATTCAGAAGACACTTAAACAGACGAACAAATCTGCGAAACCTACTGTTCTTTTAGCATACTCAGAAACCGTTCAGCACCTGTTTTTACAAATAAAAATAGGCTGAAAATCATCTTTTACTTAGCATGGAATTACCCCTGCCCCCTAAAAAGGGTCTTAACTAGCTCTAAGACAGGCAAAAACCCTTTTTAGGGGATTGGGCAATTCGGATAGCTTTTAACAACTTCACCAATGAAAGGCTTTCAATTTTCTGATTACATACCGCCCGAACAAAAGGAAGGCAATAAGTTTGATCAACTGCTGAATATTTTCCAGCAACTGTTGCTGTTAACCTCCGGCGATGTGGAGCAGGCTATGGCGTGGATGAGCCAGCTTGACCGGCAATATAGCCTGACTGACGATAAATACGGCATCGGCAATTTCTTTGACGAACTCAAAGAAAAAGGCTACCTGACGGAAGAAAATCAGGAAGGAAAAATCGTGATGACGCCAAAAAGCGAACAGACGATTCGGCGGGCGGCACTCGAAGAAATATTTGGCAAACTCAAACGATCTAAGTCGGGGGGAAATCACAAAACGCCCTTTACCGGCACTGGTGACGAGCTGAGCAGCGACCTCCGTTCGTATCAATTTGGCGATTCACTGGAGCAGATTTCAATGACCGAATCCATCAAAAACGCTCAGATCAATAGCGGTGTGGAGGAGTTCAGGCTCATGGAGCGCGACCTTGAAGTGACGGAGAAAGAGCAGAAATCGCAAACCTCGACGGTGCTAATGATCGACATTAGCCACTCGATGATTTTGTACGGCGAAGACCGCATTACGCCAGCCAAAAAAGTAGCTCTTGCGCTGGTTGAGTTGATCAAAATGAAATATCCGAAAGACACACTCGATATTGTGGTCTTTGGTAACGATGCCTGGCAAATTCAGGCCAAAGAACTCCCCTACCTGGAAGTTGGTCCGTACCATACGAACACGGTGGCCGGATTGGAACTGGCAATGGACTTGCTGCGTCGGCGGAAGAATAAGAATAAACAGATTTTCATGATTACAGACGGGAAACCGACCTGTCTGAAAGAAGGTATTAAGTACTATAAAAACTCGTTCGGACTGGATCGTAAAGTGGTTAGCAAAACACTGACGTTAGCCGCCCAGGCCCGCCGACTGGAGATTCCAATCACGACATTCATGATTGCCTCCGACCCATACCTGAAACAGTTCGTGCAGGAGTTTACCAAGGTTAACAATGGCCGGGCCTATTACAGCGGTTTGCAAGGTCTGGGAAACATGATGTTTGAGGATTTCCAACGTAACCGCCGGAAGAATATTAAATAGTTTTTAGCTTTCGGTTTGGCATGTTCTAATTCGTTTAGTTTTGTACAAACTATGAATTACGAACTGAAATTTATAAATCGTAAAAACAAAGTCGGGACCATCATCCCGACTTTGTTTTTGCTTTTCGGTATGACAATCACCGCACGGAGTCAATCGCAAAGCGATTCACTGACGGCTTATTTACACCGCTTACCACCCACTACAAGAGTGAGCTTAGCAGTACAATCGCTGGGCCGTAACGGTATACTTGTTAACCACCGCGCCGATGAGCGTGTACCATCGGCCAGCGTTATTAAGCTACCAATCATGCTCGAAACAATGGAGCGCGTCAAAGTCGGGAAGCTGAACCTTGACGAGATTCATGTACTAACCGATGCCGAAAAAGTAGGCGGTTCGGGCGTGTTACAAACGTATCCTGACCAGAGCCGCGTTAGTTATCGTGAGTTACTTCGGTTGATGATGGTACGCAGTGATAATACGGCCACCAACATAATCATTAGCAAACTTGGTCGAGAAACCATTAATCAACGAATACGGACAATTGGCTTAACCAAAAGTCAACTCAACCGGGTGATGATGGACACGATATCAGCGCAACAGGGACGCGACAATTTCGTCTCGGCGCAGGATATGAACAGGCTGCTGGAAAAAGTTTATCGACATCAGGTTGCCACGCCTGAACTTTGCAACCAGATGATTGAAATTTTAAAGCAAAATGCTGATACACTATGCATTCCGAGATTACTTCCAAAAAGTACAGTCGTTGCCCATAAAACAGGCTCATTAACCTATGTTAGAGGGGATTCGGGCATTGTTTACGCAAAATCGGGACGGCGGGCCGAACCTTTCCTCATATCAATATTTGTCGAAGGGGTTCCGATGGAAGAAGCTGAGCAAATTATTGGTGAGATTTCGTTAGTTTGTTATACTTACTTTTCGCGTTGATGACCACCTTCGCCAACAAAGCCATTGCTTACTATAATGCACTTGCTGCACCCGCCAATCTGCCGCCAGATATAGGTGTCATGAATCCATTCCCAAAACCGGCCGTTCAGCAAATCGTTGAGGAGTTCTACACTAAATTTTTCGACGATAACAAGCCACGAGTATTTGTGCTGGGCATTAATCCCGGTCGGTTTGGCGCGGGCGTAACGGGAATTTCATTTACGACGCCCCAGAACCTGCGCCGGTACTGCGGCATTGATAACGACCTGCGTGATACCCCCGAATTATCAAGTCGATTTATCTATCGGATTGTCGAAGCATTTGGTGGAGCAAAAGAGTTTTACAGCCAGTTTTTTCTAACTTCCCTCTTTCCATTAGCCCTAACGAAGGATAACAAAAATTACAATTTTTATGACGACCGGGCGACAACCGAAGCCCTATGGCCAGCCATTACGCACGAAGTAAAAACGCAGCTTAATTTTGGGTATAACAGGCGGGTAGCGGTGTGTTTAGGCCGTAAAAACGAAACATATTTACGCCGACTCAACGACCAGCAGGGATTTTTCGATCGCATCGTCACCCTCGATCATCCACGCTACATTTTGCAGTACAAATCAAAAGACGCTCCGCTATACCTGGAAAGATACATTGCTACGTTGCAGGAATGCGTGGAGGAAACATAAAAAAATGACTCGCTAAAAAGCGAGTCATTTTTTTATAACGTTTGAGTTAATTAGACTTTCGTCAACTCTAACGTAACCGTGTACGTTTCTTCTTTACCATCGCCATCATAATCCTCCAGCTGGTTTTCACTCATTTTCAGGGTATTCCCGCTAATAACTGTATCATAAGTAGATACGTCACTACCACTGGTAATTGTCAATTTATTACCATCTAATTTCCAGGTTGAGTTATCCTCAACTGGATTCATATCGGTCGATGCTGTGCATTTAGCGCCGGGGGTTCCGGTAATCTTTCCATTCGCATTAAACGTAATTGTCGTGCTGGTCAGGCAATCAGCTATGTCATTCCCAATGCCATTAGGCAACGATTTGAAGTAAGCCAGAAGATCATTGCTTTTCTGGCCAGTCCCCGAGAAATCAACACCGGGATCAATTTTGTAGCCTGATATTTTCCAGCTTCCCTGAACAGATGATGTTGTTGGCGTTACAGTATCATCGCTGCCTTTCTTACAACTCCCAAACCAAAGTGGCATTGCCGCAACCAATACCCAGGCTATTAAGCGGCTTATATTCCTGTTTTCCATTGTGAATAGCGTATAAAGATAAATATTCGGTTCGAAACTATTATCTAGGCTAACACGACTGAAAGAGTGTTGAGTAAGTGGTAACTTATGATTAGCAAACGGTCATAATATCGTATAAAAAAACCGGCTCATTACTGAGCCGGTTTTTAGAATTACTGTTTTTTCAAATCCATAGTATAGGTGTACGCAACCTTTGTACCCGTACTCAGATAATCCTGACTATCCTGCCATTGTAGCTGTAATATAGTGCCCGAACTCAGAACGGTATAATTAGTTTTTGTACCATCCGTTTTTGTAATCGTTAGTATGTTACCACTAAGTGCCCATTTACTCGAAGCATCAATACCAGTAATCGTGCTAGGGGGTATAGTACTTTTCTGACAGGTGGTTGGATTGTCGGTTGTAATAGATCCGCCCGTTTGAAACGTCAACGTAATGTCACTTAGGCAGGTAGTCGTTAATATTAACGGGGCAGCAGCCAACAAATCTTCATATAGTCCACCCACCTTCGGGCTTACTTTGAGCGCGTTTACTTTATAGCTCCCTTCAACGGTAGTGGTTGGCGTTGTTGTAGTAGGGTCGTCACTTTTCTTGCAACTGCTAAACCATAAAGGAATAGTTACTAATAAGGACCAGGCTAACAGGCGGGACGGGCACAGATTTTTCATTTTTTTATGGTTGTAAGAGGAAATTAATCAGGTTCAGTTTTACATTGGTACGCAAATAAAGTAAGTTCCTTAACTAGTTACACGAATCCTCTCAATAATTTGTGGATGATCCGCACAGAGAATCAATAAATAAAAAAAATAGAAGTCATCTTTTCTAATAAATCACGAGTATGTCGTCTATGCGTCTTCTACTGTTTTTTCTTGTTTGTCTGACTGTTTCAGCAGCTGCCCAAACTGACTATCAGCCCAGTGCCGAAAATCTGGCGGCTCGGAAAGTGTTTCAGGACAATAAGTTTGGACTATTTATTCATTGGGGTGTTTATAGCGTCTTGGGTGATGGTGAGTGGGTTATGAACCAACGTCAGATTCCCATTAAGGACTACGAAAAAATACCAGCGTTTTTCAACCCGACGGCCTTCGATGCGAAAGAATGGGTCACGATGGCCAAAAATGCGGGCATGAAGTACATCACCATAACGAGCAAACACCACGACGGATTTGCGATGTACGATTCAAAAGTTTCAGACTACGACATCGTTGATCGGACGCCTTACAAAAAAGATGTGTTGAAAGCCCTCGCCGATGAATGTCGGGCACAAGGTATCAAGCTATTTTTCTATCATTCCCACCTCGACTGGCACCACCCCGACTATTACCCGCGTGGCCGGACAGGCCAAACCGCCGGCCGGCCAGCCAGTGGCAACTTCGACAGGTACCTAACCTATATGGATACGCAACTGAGCGAGTTACTGACCAACTATGGTCCCATTGCTGGTATCTGGTTCGACGGATGGTGGGACCAATCGGCCAACGACAAACAAGATCCACACAAAACAGTGGTCGATTGGAAGCTTGACCGAACGTACTCACTCATTCATAAACTTCAGCCAGCCGCCCTGATTGGCAATAATCACCATGTGGCCCCATTTCCAGGTGAGGATTTTCAAATGTTTGAAAAAGATTTGCCAGGCCAAAATCACACCGGTTTCAGTGGTGAATCAGTTATTGGCCAATTACCCCTCGAAACCTGCGAAACCATGAACGGCGCATGGGGTTTCAATATCAAGGACGATAACTATAAAAGTACAAAAGATCTGGTGCATTATCTGGTGAAAGCAGCGGGCCACAATGCTAACTTCCTGCTCAATGTAGGGCCAATGCCGAATGGTAAAATCCAGCCGGAATTTGTAAAGACACTCGGCGAAATAGGTCAGTGGATGCAGAAAAATGGCGAAACAATTTATGGCACACGTGGCGGACCCATTTCAGCCCACAACTGGGGGGTTACAACAGCCGTGGGGAATCGGGTGTTTGTCCATCTGCTCGACTGGCCAGACCGCCAACTGACGCTACCTGCTATCTCTGGCAAAATCCGCTCAGCCAAATTATTTGCGGATAAGAGTCCGGTGAAGGTTGTACAGTCGCCAGAAGGTATTGTACTCACATTAGCCAGCGCCCCGTCAAACGAGGCTATTGACACGATTATTGAGTTGGAAATGGCACCAAAATAAGTTCTAATGCTGTTCGCGGTAGTGATTTCAAGTCCAATGTCTATTCAATCGCACATCTGTATAACTTTACAACCGCACGACCGCCCCGTGCTACGGCGAACCGATTTTTACCTTTATAATTTCTTCTTATGCTCGTAACCACTACCTCTAATATTGAAGGCAAACGTATTACAAAATATGTAGGGTTGGTCAACGGTGAGGCCATTATTGGTGCCAACCTTGTTAAAGATTTTTTCTCTCCAATCCGTGATGTAGTTGGCGGTCACTCAGGAGCGTATGTACAGGCTCTGCGGGAAGCTAAAAGTATTGCTCTCAAAGAAATGATCGATCAGGCCACGCGGCTGGGAGCTACCGCCGTTATTGGTGTCGATTTAGATTACCAAACCATTGGAGGAAGTGGTGCCATGCTCATGGTCAGTGCTAACGGCACAGCTGTAATTCTTGACTAACTGGGCTGATGCATGGTCTGTAGTGAGGGCATACGCCAGAGAAGCCATGATAACTCCCAGATTTAGAATATCAGGCTATTAATCTGTTTCTGATTGATAAAATCGTATTGGTACGTGCTGAGTGTCTGGCCAGCCTGTTCCACAATTCGATAGCCCCGGTAGGCGGTACCCCAGCTACTACCAAAATGGGCATCGAATAGCAAAGCCGACCGCTGATAAAAAATGCTCTGATCCTTTGTGTGGTCATGTCCGTGAAATACTGCCCGGACAGCTGGAAAATCGGTTAGAACGGACACAATATTGCCACAAATATCTGTACCCTGAATGTTATGAATAAACGGAATATGCATAAACAAAAACACGGGGACAGTCGAGCGTACCGTTTTTAGGGTTTGCCGAAGCCACACATCATCGCCACAAAGTGTGTCGCCTGCTTCGTTGGATGTGTCGAGCAAAATAAGGGTAGCGTTATCACGTTCAACAACATGGTTCGTGTCATAACCCCAGAGTTGCTGCCAGTCACTGACGCTCACCCGGTCATGATTGCCGCGCGTTACATAGTACGGCACAGGCAATGTATCCAAATAGGCTTTTGCTCTTGGCAGTAGATTATTGTTACCCTCGTGAACCAGATCGCCATTAATAACAATAAACTGTAATGGCGACGATTTATGTTCGCGGGTTAGAGCAGCCAGCAGGTCGGTATAAAACTGGTCCGACGTAGTGAACGGTTCGCCTAGGTGCCCATCCGACGCCACGGCAAAACGCAGGGGCAATACAGTGGGCGTGGGCGTTGCATCGGTAGTCTTATGACAGGAAAACAGCAACCCAGCCGAAACGGTGCCTACGGTTGCCTGTAAAAATAATCGTCGATTGATAGCGCACATCAAATTTAACTCCCTCATTTCAGAGCGATTAATTACGTTGTGTCAAAGGAAGCCTTTTCATATAGAATCGGTATTAAGAGCCTGTTAAACATTCATTAATGCTATTGGCTTAGCATAAAAAGGGCATTGACTGCTACCATAATGGTATCAATCAATGCCCTTAACTAAGGAATTAAATTACTTCTATGATGTATTTAATTCACTTTACTAGTCTAAAATTGATCGTCGTCTTCCTCTTCCTCCTCTTCTCCAAAATTACTGTTGGGGTTGAACATGGAGCCAAGTAGATCTTTAAATGACAAACCCGTATCCATTGCTTTTTTGCCAACCAATGAATGCTCTGCCAAACCGTGCAGAGCAAATTCCATCATAAACAGTTTTTCACCTTTGCTCAGGCGCGGGTGAAGTTGGTCAACCACATCGTCGAGGCCGTCAATGGTGCGAAGTCGGGCCTCATAGTCACGGTTGGTTAGATCGTTTAGGATCTCCATCGTGTTATTGTCGCCAAACCAATCCGTAATTTTCTTGTAGAGGTTACCGCGCTTATCTTTCTTGGCCTTTTCA
Source organism: Spirosoma flavum (assembly GCF_042686045.1). Taxonomy (NCBI): domain Bacteria; kingdom Pseudomonadati; phylum Bacteroidota; class Cytophagia; order Cytophagales; family Cytophagaceae; genus Spirosoma; species Spirosoma flavum. Next base: position 982,984 of record NZ_JBHUOM010000001.1, on the reverse strand, counting down.
GGATTCGGGAAATAAGCTAAAAACTGGTTGCGGATGGCTTTGCCAATCAGATTTTGTGCCACAATAACCGGGCCTTCAACCTCCCCTTCATACACCAGTTCGACCTTGCCACAAATGGCAGGAACCACGCCGTACAAGTCAGAAACACGAACATACGTTTCTTTTTCGCCGTTGATCAATGCCCGACGTTCAGCCGAGGAAAGCAGGTTTTCGTAAGCCGAAATAGTCATCCGGGCAGATACCCCGCTTTTAGAATCGACGTACTCACTCTCGCGGGCCTCAACCGCAATCTGTTCAATAAGATCAGCAATTAAGTCGTTGGTCTGTACCATGCCTTTCTGCTCGGTCTTAACAACCGCTTCCTGCATCGTAATCTTCTTCCCGATTTCAATGGATTTCGGATAGTGAGTCACAATCTGCGAGTCAATCCGGTCTTTCAAGGGCGTTACAATGCTTCCCCGGTTTGTATAATCTTCTGGATTGGCCGTAAATACAAACTGAATATCGAGTGGCAACCGGAGTTTAAACCCACGAATCTGGATGTCGCCTTCCTGCAAAATATTAAACAGGGAGACCTGGATTCGGGCTTGCAAATCGGGCAACTCGTTAATAACAAAAATACACCGGTGCGACCGTGGAATCAGCCCGAAGTGAATGGTTCGCTCGTCGGAGTAAGGCAATTTGAGCGTGGCCGCTTTAATAGGGTCCACGTCGCCAATAAGGTCGGCTACCGACACATCGGGTGTAGCGAGTTTCTCGGTATAACGATCGCTGCGATGCATCCACGAAACAGGCGTCTGGTCACCATGTTCGGCAATCAGATCGAGGGCAAAACGCGAGAGAGGTTGCAGCGGATCATCGTTTAATTCTGACCCGGCTACCACGGGAATATACTCGTCTAACAAGTTGACCATCAGCCGGGCGATACGGGTTTTAGCCTGACCACGCAACCCTAATAAATTGATGTGATGCATGGACAGAATAGCCCGTTCTACATCAGGAATAACCGTATCTTCGTATCCCCATATACCCGGAAAAACAACTTCTTTTTCCTTAATTCGGTCAATCAGATTTTCCCGCAATTCCTGCTTAATTGAGCGGGTTTCATACCCAGCGGCTTTGAGTTCGCCAAGCGTAGAGATTGTTAGTAATTTTGATGATTTCAGGCTGCGGTAGTTCATTCGCTGATTCTTAATGAATAATGCAGAATGGCAAATATTGATGTGGCCATCCGTGGGGTGAAAGTAATTTATTAAAGAATATAGGCTACAGTAAATGTTGACTATTCTTCACCGCACGGGCAACCCAGTCTATATTAATCACTCCTCCTTACTTCTAACAGGCTTTCGGCAGAAATGGTTTTTAGACGTTCAAATTGACTAATTTTACCAATTGATTATGCACCGGAGTGCAAATTCCCGTTGCCATTTATGAAATCAACATTATTACTTTTCTTCTTTTTTACTGTACTTCTTGGCTTATTCAGTTGCCGTGTTCAGCATAGTCCACCAGAATTAACCAAGTTATCAGCCCCACAAGCACTTGTAAACCAGAGCATTACGCTGACTGGTTATCAGTTTGGCACTGACCCAACTGTTACATTTGGCATGGCGGCATCGGCAGTTACAGCCCCAATTGGTAGTCATGATGAAACTACTATTCAATTAGTGGTACCGCGTGTACTTCCCGGTAAAACCCAAATTCGTGTCCAAACCAAAGAGGGCACTTCAGACCCATTACCGTTCACCGTTTTGCAACCGGCACCTATTGTAACAGCCGTTACGCCCGCAAATGGGCTTCAAGGTACAGAGGTGGCTATAACAGGCGATTACCTTAATCAGATTAAACGAATCCGGTTCGACAATATCGATGCCGTAGTAAAAGATAGTTCTGCCCAAAAAATTACCATTGTTATACCGGCTAACGTGCCACGAGGTCCGCAGGCACTGGTTGTGGAGACGTTGGCAGGCATAGTAGTGACTAAGTTTGTCGTTGCCGGAACACCCCAGATTACAAGTGTTGGCCCGTTGAAAACAAAACCCGGTGCCGAGTTGGTCATTCAGGGCAAGAACTTGACAGATGGCATTGTAAGCATCAATGGCCTGGCCACCGACAAAAATCTAACGACTATTAAAGATACCGAGATTCGCACAACGATTCCAGCAACAGCAACGACAGGTTTAGTAACAGTCAAGGTTTTCGATGTGTTAGTAGCAACCAGTACCGATACGGTAAAGATTTTCCAGCCGCCCTTTATCACGCATCTTGTTGCCCAGGACGGCATTGCGGGCGATAAATTACTGGTGGAGGGCAGAAATCTGAGCGAAGTATCAACTATATCTATTGGTACAATCCCGGTAACATTTCGATTGCTTAGCGATACGCAAATCGAAGCCATTGTCCCTGCGTTGCCTTCGTCGGGGCAAGTGTCCGTAACGGCCAGCGGCATTGGCGGCAACACGACGGCTACCGATCCGTTCTTTTTTTACGTAGCGCCCTCCAACCTCGTCCTTAGTCCGGCCCGGCAATTTCCAGGACGACCGCTTACCATTTCGGGCAAGAATCTCTACCGAATTACCGGGGTTACTATCAGTGGCATTTCCGTACCTATCACTAGTCGCAATGAGGGTTTCGACCTGCTCGTTGGCATTCCCGCAACGGCAGTTAGTGGACCGGTTACGGTTACTAGTCGGGCGGGTACAGCCTCGGCACCACTCGTTATTATTCTGAAAGCGGTTGTTTCGGACATCGTTCCACTGAAAGCGCGACCCGGCGATCTCGTGGTTATACAGGGCAACTTTTTACTAAATGCTCAGATTTTCTTCACCGGATCGGCTACAGCCGCCGTCGATGGCGGCAAAAATGAAGATACTGAACGATGGGTTCTGGTCCCGGCAGATGCCCAAACCGGTCCTTTGAAGGTGGTTAATTCAACGAATGATGCGACCACAACGGCGTCGTTCACCATACTACGGGTTGTTGCAAACGCAGATTTCACCCCTAAATCGGGCAAGGTTGGGGACGACGTTGTTTTGACCGGTCTAAATTTATCATCCGTTCAGGAAATTCGGTTTGGCAATGGCGCATCGGTAGCCGCTAAGTTTGTGCTGGAAGGAGCAACCATTAGAGTGACGGTTCCGACCGGAGCCACGACCGGGCAAATCTGCCTGACAAATGAAGCGGGTACAACCTGCACCAGTGCTAACTTCACGGTAACTAAATAAGAGTCGCCAGGTATTGCCGGACTACGATGTGCCGGCACTACCTGACGACCCTTATTGGATGTCCTTGTTCATATATACATCGCTGACGCATAGGAGCCTTAAGGCACTACAGATCAGCTATTTATTTCAGCAACTGTCTTACCAGCACTTCATTAATTCTAACATAGCTTTCGTGGGTCCAGCCAGCAATGTGGGGAGTTAGCACAACCCGGTCTGATTGACGAAGATAATCGAATGAAAGCTGCTGGTCGGGGGTGAGTTTCGCCAACTTTTCGTTTTCCAGCACATCTAAACAAGCTCCACGAATTTTTCCGCTTTTCAACCCATTTACCACTGCCGACAGCGATACAATTTCGCCCCGCGCAATATTTATCAAGTAGAACGGCTTACCGAATTGACCAATGAAGGTGTCATTGATGAACATTCGTGTCTCGTCGGTTAGTGGAACGTGCAGACTTAGAACATCCGCTTCGGTTTTAATTTCGTCCAGCGTAGCTTCTTTGGCAAAAGCGTCGCCGTAGTTCGTCAGGAATTTATCATAGGCCAGTACCCGGCAGCCAAATCCACTAAGTCGCTGGGCCGTAGCATGACCGTTGTTACCATAACCAATAAGACCAACCGTGAGGCTACCAAGTTCGTACCCCCGATTACCTTCCCGATCCCAAATATCCTGGCGCACCTCACGGTCTGCTTTCAAAATATTCGCCAGTAAAGCCAACAGCATGCCAACCGTATGTTCAGCTACGGCGTCGCGGTTGCCTTCACCCGCGTGAAAAACCCGGATACCCCGCCGTTTCGCAGCATCGAGATCAATTAAATCAAGCCCAGCGCCCGCCCGGCCAATAAAACGCAGCTTTGGTGCCAGCGCTAATAACTCCTCATTAACGCTGGTCTTGCTTCGGATAATAAGACCATCAAAGGGAGAAAGGGCGGTTAGCAGCTCATCGCGTGTAATTTTGGGCTGATAATCGTAGTGAAAGCCCGCTTGATCGAGCATAGCAAAGAGCGACGGGTGCATTTCGTCGGCAATGAGAATAGAGAGTTGGTTCTGGGACATCCGTTGGGTTTTCGTAACTTGCAGGCAATAAAAAAAAGAACGCTGACTGAAGACGGGGTAACCGGAGCGACGAAATGTAAATAGCGTCGCTTCGAGAGTTAATTATCCCTTTTTTATCGCTCCGGTTACCCGGTCTTCAGTCAACATTATTCATTAGTTAAAATTCCCGGCGAAACTACAAAAAGTGCATGGAACAACGCCAATCCGAAGAATCGAACCCACCCCGTACGACTCCGTCAGCCGCGCCCATCACAAACGCCCGACCAGATAATACGCAAGTGGACGAAACCGGATCAATACCCTCACAACAGATGGGGAACCAACCTGTCGGTAATCAGAAGGAAGGGCCAAAGCGCGAGAATCGCACTGGCGAACCTCGCACCGGTGAACCTCGAAATGAGCGTAATCGCAATGGCGAACCACGCGATGGTGGGTCACGAAATAGCGGCCCACGCGAAGGAAGTGCCAATCAACGCGACAACCGACAGCAACCAAATCGGACTGGTCGTAACGAACGGCCTGCCGGTGAGGAGGAGGCCGGTACTGCTCCAGTCGATCGGCCAGAAGGGACACCCCGACCTGGGCAGCGGTTTAAAAATCAACGCGACGGGCAACCCAACAACGGCCAACGGTCTAGTGAAAATCGCCAGCGCGAGGATAACCAGCCCGACCGTAACCGCCCAACAAACGCCACCCGAAATGGACAACGCGAACGCGAATTCATGCCAGGTGATTTGGAGCAAAACGATGATGACAATCAGTCGTTACAACCAACTGAAAATGTCGGGCGGGAAGATCGGTTAATTATTGGCATTTCACTCGGCGATTATAATGGAATTGGGCCCGAAGTGATTCTGAAAGCCTTGCAGTATAACCGTCTACAGAAAATCTGCACGCCTGTGATCTACGGGTCTATGCGGATTTTGAACCGTTATCGTAATTTGCTAAACTTAAAAGACTGGAACCTCAATGGTGCTCAGACTGTCGGGCAAATCAGTCATAAGCTCACGAACGTTATTACGTGCTGGCCCGATCAAAATCAGGATATTCAGCCAGGGCAGGTAACCCCCGACGCCGGGCAGGCCGCTTTTGCGTGTTTGCAGCGGGCCGTCGATGATTTGAAAGACGGCAAACTAGATGCTATAGTGACAGCACCTATCAATAAAAATAATATTCAGTCGGAGGAGTTTAAATTTCCTGGGCATACCGAGTATTTGGCGAAGGAATTTGGCGTACAGGACAACCTGATGTTTCTGGTGAGCCAGACGTTGCGCGTAGGCGTTGTAACAGGACACGTACCGTTGGGACGCGTTCGGCAGAATGTTACCCGCGAACGAATTGCCCAGAAACTAACCTTGATGATGCAGTCGTTGAAGCAGGATTTCGGCATCGAAAAGCCAAAAATTGCGGTACTGGGTCTCAATCCACACGCGGGCGAAGAAGGGCTGCTGGGTACGGAGGAAAATGACATCATAAAGCCGCTTATTGCTGAATGGCGAGACAAAGGTCAGTTGGTGTTTGGCCCCTACCCCGCCGATGGTTTCTTTGGTACACGAGCCTATACGAAGTTCGACGCGGTATTGGCTATGTATCACGACCAGGGCCTGATTCCGTTTAAAGCCATTGCTTTTGAAGAAGGGGTCAACTTTACGGCTGGAATGTCTGCTGTCCGAACGTCGCCAGATCATGGCACTGCCTATGATATTGCGGGTAAAGACCTAGCCGATGAAACATCCATGCTGCAAGCTATTTATACTGCCATTGACATTGCCCGAAACCGGAAAGAGTTTTTGGAACTGGAAGCAGGAGCCTTGAAAAGACAATCCATTTAAACATATATCATGGTTTGTGCGTAATGGACAAAAAATAGCCATGCGTCTGCCACCCACAAACTACATAGTAAAACTCATTACAAATGCTCAAATCAATGACCGGCTTCGGCAACGCAACGGTGGAGGCCGGTGGTCTGTCTGTAACAGCTGAAGTTAAAACACTGAATTCTAAGTTTTTAGACATTTATTGCCGAATGCCCCGTCAATTCTCCGACAAAGAAATTGAGTTACGGGCATTGCTGACTCAACAACTGGAGCGTGGCAAAGTTGAACTTTCGCTTAACCTTGCCCGAACAAACGCCGTTCGGCCAAGCATTACGATTAACAGACCACTCGTCTTGGCTTACGTTTATGATATCAAAGAAACGGCCAACACTATGTTGATGAGTATACCCGACAGCGATGTACTGCAACTGGCTCTGCAACAGCCCAATGCGTACCTCTCTGAATCGGCTGATTCCACAGCCGATTCATCAGACTGGTCAACAGTGGTGGCGGCTGTGCAGGAAGCCATTCGCCGGTGCGATGGTTTTCGCAAACAGGATGGCGCTGTTTTAGAAAGCAAATTTCAGGAGTATATCCAGATTATTACCGACCGCCTGGCGGATATAGAAGAACACGATGTTCGGCGGATTCCAGCCGTACGGGACCGAATGCGTAACTCCGTGCGGGAGTTGTTAGAGAGCGAAACGTTTGACCAGAATCGCTTTGAACAGGAGTTAGTCTATTACGTCGAGAAGTTCGACATTTCGGAAGAGAAAGTCCGGCTCAAAAACCACCTCAGTTATTTTCTGGAAGTACTGGCAACAGAAGAAGCCAACGGTAAAAAGTTGAATTTTATCTCGCAGGAAATCGGCCGCGAAATAAATACGATCGGTTCCAAAGCCAACGACGCATCCATTCAGCGGTTTGTGGTTCAGATGAAAGATGAACTGGAGAAAATTAAAGAGCAGACAATGAACGTGATCTAGGAGATATGTCGAAACTCGCACTCGATTTTTATCAATCCCACGACACACTGACGCTGGCTCAGCTTCTGCTCGGCTGCGAACTTGTTCACGAAACGCAGGAAGGCGTTACCGCGGGAATTATTACGGAGACGGAGGGCTACCTCACCGACGATCCGGCCTGCCATGCTTATCGGCGGCAAACGCCCCGAAACGCAGCGATGTTTGGCCCGGCTGGAATGCTGTACGTGTATCAGATTTATAACCACTACAACTGCATCAACGTTGTAACGGGACCGGAGGGTGTAGGCGAAGCAGTGCTAATTCGCGCGCTCGAACCGACAGAAGGCCTTGACCTGATGGGACTTCGGCGAAACGAAGCTTTCAAAATCGGCTTTGAACGATACCGTAACAATACCATTGATTCGACCACAGCTGATGGCCAGCGTAATCTCACAAACGGCCCCGGCAAACTAACTATTGCGATGGGTATCAACCGGCAGGAGCACAATTCTTCGTCACTGACAACAGGGGAGATTTACATTCGTGGGCCGGTTTTGCACGACTTCGATATGGTTACCACCACGCGCATCGGCTTGACACTGGGCGCCGATTTGCTGTACCGATATTATATAAAAGGAAATAAGTTTGTGAGTAAAAAGTAAGGTATACCATGTGGTTCTACACTTCCTGTGCAGGATAATGGCTTTCTGTAAACCTCTTCTATTTAGGGTAGAGTCCTTTTATCAATCTGTGATTCTTATTAGGAAAGCTCCGTTTATCTGTCGAGTAATGCTGTCGTTCAACTCATACAACTGGCCGTAGGAAGGTAGAAAAGCCTAAACCCAGTGAAGAATAAGGTGTAAACGTGACCTATTTTTCCTACTTTCCCGCTTTAGATTGGCTATAGAGCCGTTGCCTCACTTCACATTCTTCTTAATCGACGTCTGTTACTGCATGCCTGTTTAATAAAGAAAACAGGCATTGGCCCATGTTGTATTCTCAGAGATGAGTCCAACTGGCCGCACAGCGTTAAGCCTGCCGAGAACGCTATAAATCTTTTACGCGTATGACGCACCTCATTACCAGCGATAGGCGCTCACTTGGGGTAAGCTTCCCGACTGCAAATCAGGCGAATGTAGTGGTATGGGCACCTCTGGCCATACATGTTGCCATTAAGATTTATGGAAATCCAGCCGCTATTCCCTTAAAAAAAGAAGAGCTGGGGTATTGGCGATTAACAACTAGCCAAATCAGGCCCAATGACCTGTACACGTTCATACTCAATGGCCAACAGGAGTATTCCGATCCGATATCGCTTTGCCAACCGCAAGGGGTGCATGGCCCCTCACAGGCGATTGATACAGCCTCTTTTCGTTGGGAAGATCAGAGTTGGGTCAACCCTCCGTTAGAAAAATACCTGCTATACGAGATTCACACCGGCACCTTCACGCCCGAAGGAACCTTCCAGAGCCTGGAAAGCAAACTGGACTATCTGAAAGCGTTGGGTATAAATGCCATTGAAATCATGCCTGTGGCCCAATTCTCGGATACCCGTGATTGGGGTTATGATGGGGTCTATACATTTGCTGTTCAAAACTCCTATGGCGGTGCCAATGCCCTGCAACACCTGATTAATGCCTGCCATTTTAGAGGCATCGCTGTCGTGCTGGATGTAGTCTATAATCACTTTGGACCCGAAGGAAGTTACGTCAGTGAGTTTGGCCCCTACTTAACCGATAAATATCATACACCTTGGGGGAAGGCCATTAATTTTTACGATGCCTGGTGTGATGGTATCAGGCACTATGTACTCGAAAACGCGTTGATGTGGTTTCGGGATTTCCACGTTGATGCCCTGCGGTTGGATGCCGTTTATGCCTTTAAAGACTTTAGCCCCGTTCATATTCTGCAGGAACTTCGGCAACAGGTCGATTTATTGATGGAAATAACCGGCCGTCAGCACCATCTGTTGGTTGAGTGCGATTTGAACGATCCCCGCTTTATTGACCCCTTAACCAGACAGGGTTACGGCATGAATGCTCAGTGGATGGATGAGTTTCATCATTCGTTGCGGGTTGCCATCGGAGAGGAGAAAACAGGCTATTATGCCGATTTTGATGGGCTGGCTAATCTGGCTAAGTCCTACCGGGATGGATATGTTTATGATGGGCAGTTCTCGACCGTACGCAAGAAGTTCTTTGGCCGTAAAGCCGATATAGATTCGGGCCAGAAGTTTATCGTCTTTTCGCAGAACCATGATCAGGTGGGTAATAGAAAGCAAGGTGAGCGTTCGAGCCAGCTATACAGCTACAATGCCCTAAAATTACTGGCGGGAGCGGTATTGGTCAGCCCTTATATTCCCCTGTTATTTATGGGCGAAGAGTGGGGCGAAACCAACCCATTTTTTTATTTCGTAAGTTATTCCAAACCCGAATTGATTGATGCCGTGCGGCAGGGTCGTCAGGAAGAGTTTGCCACGTCTCACCCAGATGAGAAGGTAGCTGATCCACAAACAGAAGAAACGTATAAAGAGGCTAAACTGCAATGGAATCTGCTGGAGCAATCTCCTCATCAAAGCCTGCTATGGTACTACCAGACCCTGATTGCCCTGCGCCAACAGCTACCGGCTCTCTATCACCTGGATCGTCAGCAAATAGATGTAATTGACGACCCCGAAAAAGAAACCCTCACTATACACCGATGGCACGAGGATCAGCATGTACTTTGTTTGATGAATTTCGCCAAACAACCACAATCCATACCCTTACAGATAGTCGGAGACGAACACACACTCTGGCAAAAACTTCTCGATTCGGCCGATCCGCAGTGGCAACTGCACCCAAAATTGGAGACCAGTACAGCTCCCGAATTCGTATCTGGCTCTGAAACCATACGACTTCAAGCTGAGTCATTTATTCTTTATGCCCAAAATCATGAAAAATCTCGTTTCCACCTACCGGATCCAATTTCACCGCGGCTTTACCTTTCTTGATTTTGAGCCCATTATTCCCTATCTGGACAAACTTGGTGTTCGCACCATTTATGCCTCCCCCATTGTTGAGGCCGTGCCAGGTAGCCTGCATGGGTACGATTCGGTAAACCCCCAGCAAATTAGTCCCGAAATTGGTACGGAAGCGCAACTACGGTCCATTAGTCAGAAGCTTACCCGGCGGGGCATGCGCTGGATACAGGATATTGTGCCTAATCACATGGCCTTTCATCCCAATAACCACTGGTTGATGGATGTTATGGAGAAGGGTCAATTATCGCTTTATGCACCATTTTTTGATATAGACTGGACTAGCCCGGTGTATGAAGGACGGCTCATGGTTCCTTTTCTGGGTTCTTCATTAGAAGAAACACTCGAAAAAGGCGATTTAGCGGTGGCCTACCAAGGCAGCAAGTTCGTCATTACCTACTACGATACGGTTTATCCGTTACATGTGCGCTCTTACGCTACCATTTTGCAGGCGGGTAAAGGTGGCCCCAATGAGGCTGTTCAGGAACTGCTTGACCAAGTTAAACAACTTCAAAAAACCATCGATCCACAGGTCTACACTCGGCAAAGCACTCACTGTCAGCAAACACTTGCCAAGTTGATGGAGGAGGCTACGACAAAAGCCTATATCAAGCGTTGCATAACATCGGTTAATACACGACCCAACTGTATGCAGCAAATTACCAACGAGCAGGCGTACCGGCTGTGTTATCATGGAGAGACAGACCAGCAAATTAATTACCGACGCTTTTTTACGGTCAATGCTCTAATCTGTGTTAACATTCAAAACCCGGTTGTTTTTGAACAGATTCACGCGCTTCCTAAAGCATTGCTTGACGAAGGCATTTTTCACGGGCTGCGAGTCGATCATATCGATGGCCTGTATGATCCCAGTGGCTACCTAAAGCGACTTCGGAAACTGGCGGGAGAGGACACGTACATAGCCGTCGAAAAAATTCTTCAAAACGACGAAGAGCTTCCTTCTTACTGGCCTATTGAGGGAGCAACAGGTTATGCATATTTGTCGATGGTTAACAACCTATTCACCCGAACTGACAGTGAAATCACTTTTACCCGGTTCTATCAGAGCCTGCTGGGAAAGAAAACGGTAGTGCATCAGGAGTTGTACGACAAGAAAGGTTATATCCTCAACCAGCATATGAAAGGCGAGCTAGACAACCTGTATAAGCTTTTTCTGACATTGAAACTGATTGACAAAAAGCGGTTAGCGGAGGTATCACCTGATCATCTAAAAGCAGCAATCGGTGAGTTTTTAATTCAGTGTCCGGTGTATCGGTACTATGGCAACCAGATGCCCTTGAGCACAGTCGAAACAACAGCAGTGGGTGCTATTTTCAAGCGGGTTAGAAAGAGAAAACCAGCGTTGGCACCCGCGGTTAATTTTCTGGAAGATGCCTTACTGCAAAAACCACAGTCAGAAAAAAAAGATTACAACGACAAGGCATTGCGTTTCTACCAGCGCTGTATGCAATTTACTGGGCCGCTGATGGCTAAGGGCGTTGAAGATACGCTCATGTACACCTACAACCGCTTTATCGGACATGACGAAGTGGGTGACTCTCCTGACTACTTTGGCCTTACAGTCGATACGTTTCATCAGAAAATGAGTGGTCGGCAGGCTCATTGGCCGCTGGCGCTCAACGCCACCTCAACCCACGATACCAAACGGGGCGAAGATGTAAGAAGTCGTCTGAATGTGCTCACCGATCTGGCCGATGAATGGGTCAGCGTTGTGCAGGAGTGGCAGCAACTAAACGTTGACCTTAAACAAAACACAACTCCCGGCCAAGATCTGCCCGATGAAGCTTCTCCTGACCCAAACGACGAATATTTTATATATCAGACGCTGCTTGGCGCTTACCCGATGCCTGATCAGGACGAGGATGATTTTCCTGACCGGCTGACAGAATACCTGCAAAAAGCGATGCGGGAAGCCAAGCGAAATTCGACCTACGATGCGCCTAACGAAAGGTATGAAGAAGCAACCATAGCATTCGCTACGCAGTTACTGGATAAGAAAAGGCCCTTCTGGGACAGTTTTCAGGCTTTTCATCAACGGATAGCTGACTTCGGTATTATTAACTCTTTAGTGCAGGTTGTTCTTAAATGTACCTGCCCCGGCCTGCCCGATATTTATCAGGGCTGTGAAGGTTGGGACTTGAGTCTGGTAGACCCCGATAATCGCCGTCCAGTTGACTTTGATTTGCGCCAGCGATGGCTGAATAAAGGGATGCAGGGCGATGCTGAAACAATATGGCGTGAGCTATGGAAAACGCGGTATAATGCCCACATTAAACTTTGGCTGGTGCATACCCTATTGACCGAGCGCAATCAACATCCCGATCTCTTTGCCAACGGTAATTATATTCCGTTGTTAGTAGAGGGCCGTTACAAAAAGCATGTACTGGCATTTGCCCGACAGTATAAACAGACTTGGTATGTTATTGCGGTGCCACTGGGCCTATCTCAATTGGGTAGCAAACAACCAGACGAGATAGTCACTCTGGACTGGCAGGACACACGTATTATCATGCCTGCTGAAGCGCCCAAACAATGGCATCACCAATTGCTGAATAGTATGGGTAAGGTCGCCAATGGGATTGTCATAGCAGACTTATTTAATGTTCTGCCAATAGCAGTACTTAAATTGGATCTCAATTAATTACTTTACTTCCGTTGCTTCCAACAACACGTTGAGTCTAACTTAGTAATTGAAGAAGGAAGTAAATATCAGATCAAACGGCCCTGGATAATTTTGAACAGTCCCGGGACTATACTTGGCAACAGATGCAGCAACTAATGGTGGAGCAGTTGACCATGCATCCGTAAAATAAAAGGCAAAGACCGCTCATTGACCTTTAATACAGTAGGCTGTTTATGGGGAAGATGGTAGCTGGATAAAGGAATTGCCGGCTTTCGGGTGGACGCGGTTTCCTTTCTAATTGAAATTGCTACCCCGACTTCGATCCAGAGAAGCCTGAATATCAGTTCGATATTATTACACAATTACACCAATACAGTCAATGGCATAAACGGGATGCTATTTTACTGGGGGAAGCTAACGTCGATCCGAAAGATCAGGAGCCTTATTTCGGGAAAGATGGCCAGAACATGCAGACGATGTTCAATTTTTTCACTAACCAGCACCTCTTTTACGCCCTGGCAACAAGCGAAGTAAAATTGCTTAGAAAAGCACTGGAAGACACCAAAAATATTCCACCAACGGCTCAGTGGGCTCATTTTCTGCGCAACCATGACGAAGTAGATTTAGGGCGACTAAGCGATAAAGAACGGGATCAGGTTTATGCTAAATGCGGTCCCGATACAACCATACAACTTTACAAACGAGGCATCCGTCGCCGACTGGGGCTCCTATGCTTGGTGATCGCCGTTTGATTGAGTTGGCGTACAGTATGCTGTTTTCATTGCCCGGTATGCCGGTTATCCGATACGGTGAAGAAATTGGTATGGGCGACGATCTTACGTTGAAAGAGCGTCTGTCAATTCGAACGCCAATGCATTGGTCAACTAGACTCAACAGAGGATTTTCGGGCGCGGCCAAGCTGGTTCGGCCTGTCATAAGCAAGGGCCCATATCGCTATACTCAGGTTAACGTAGCCTCTCAACGTTCCGACTCCGCTTCGCTACTAAACAAAATCACCCGATTGGCCCGTCTGCGCAAACAATGTCCTGAAATTGGTTGGGGAAAATGGGATATCCTCGACACGGGATCAGAGCACGTATTGGCTATCCGGTATGACTGGAAAGGCCGTTCCTTGGTTACGATACACAACTTCAGCCCTGACCCGCAGCAATGCCAGTTAAGTAAGATACTGAAACCCAAAAGTACGTTGCTTAATCTGTTGGATAACACACAGCATCAGGTTGGCAGTAAAGGCGAGTACACAGCTCAGGTGCCAGGTTACGGATACACTTGGTATCGATTAGTAAACTGATGCATCACAAAAACCACGGCTAACAGACTGATAAAATTCAACAATTAATGTACCAATAGATCATCATTTCTTGCCAAGATAGCGCACCAGATCGTCAATTGACTGAATCCCCAATTGTTTCGCCTGCTCCCGGCGCATCATCAGGCAATAGCTATTGTTGAAACCCAGTGGTTTTAACCAGTCGAGCTGATACGTTTCCTGAAACTGTCGCCGACAAAACTGGTAAACCGAGTCCGATTGCATAGACAGCGTTTTGAGCGTTGTAGCCGAGGGTTGCAGAACGACCAGCAAACCGGTGCCGGTGTACTCGGGATAGAAATCAATTGCCCCGGTGCGTAGCGCATCAAAACAGATTTGCGTGCCGCCAAGACCTGTTTTTGTCACGACCCGCAGGTTGGTTTGACCTTCAATTAGTTGGCGGTACATTTCGGCTAGAATATATTGTTCCGTAAACACTTTCGAACCTATTACAACCGTTTCTGACCGGTCACCTAATGCGGCTGGAGTTTTGTATAAACCAACTCGTTGTAAAAAATTCCGTGCTACTATTTCCGGCGATTCTTTTTTATAATCGACTCGGTAATTCAACGCAGTCATGACCGAATCAGTCAATTTACCAGCCAGCAGATTAAGCGTCGGGCCGAGATCGGGGTAGCGAGCAAGGGTTGTTTGTCGAACCACCGGAGCCGCTTCGTAGGGCGGAAAGGCGTGGCGGTTATCTGCCAGCACCAGCAAGTCGAACGCTTTGATGCGGCCATCAGTCGAGTAGCCGCTGATAATGTCAACCTGCTCCCGACGAATGGCTTCGTACATCAGGTTCTGATCAATAAGTTTAGGCCGCAGGTGCAAGCCGTAGGTTTTCTGCAAACCCGGATAGCCATCCGCCCGTCCATAAAATTCGTGCGCGAAGCCAGCAACGAGTTTGTCTTGTCGGCCCGGTAACAGATAAAAAGCCGATAGAAAGGGCACTAGAAATACGAAAGCCAGTACCCCAACGCGAAGTTTTCGGCCCGACAATCGTTGCAAACGAGCTAGTCCAAAATCAAACCCAACAGCTAGCAAAGCCGCCGGAATAGCCCCTGCCAGCATCATGTTGACGTTGCTGAGTGCGATACCACTAAAAATAAATTCGCCCAGTCCACCCGCAGCGACATAAGCCGCCAGTGTTGCCACCCCTACATTAATGACCGTTGCCGTACGGATGCCCGCAAAAATAACGGGCAGAGCCAATGGCAATTCAACCTTAGTTAACACTTGATTATCGGTCATGCCCACACCCCTGGCGGCTTCCTTCACCATCGGGCTAACTTCTGTAATACCAACGTAAGTGTTTCGGATGATGGGCAACAGCGCATACAAAAATAACGCAACCAACGCCGGACCGATACCAATGCCCAATAGAGGAATCAGGAAACCTAATAGTGCAACGCTTGGCACCGTCTGTAATACACCCGCAACTCCCAAAACACCACTCGCCAGCCGGGTCCAGCGCGAGATAATAATGCCAAGCGGCACACCAATCAGCAATGCCAGTAGCAATGACACAAACGTCAACCAAATGTGGGTTAAGGTTTGCTCCAGTAATTTATTAGCATGGTCGCGGATAAAAGCAAAAAAATCAGTCATGAATAATTGATGTCATACTGAACGAAATACGCAAGTAAAGACTACGGTTTCCAGCAAAATAAGTACCGTTCCGGGAAGACAATTTCATTAACAAAAGGGCTGATCAATCCGGCGAAATCACTTGGTTCGCAGTGGTTTATCATCCAGAAAATCGCGTACAAAATCAGTAGCCGGATTAGTCATCAACTCGTCAGGCGGGCCGATTTGTACGATGCGTCCCTTGTCCATGAGGGCAATACGGTCGGCTAGTTCGAGGGCTTCATTTACATCATGTGTTACCAGCACAACGGTCGTTTCGCGTAGTTCATTTAGCCCGAATAATTCCCGTCGAACGTGCCGACGGGTGAAAGGGTCAAGTGCGCCAAACGGCTCATCCATCAGCACCACAGGCGGCTTAACAGCCAACGCCCGCGCCAACCCGACGCGCTGCCGTTGGCCGCCACTCAGTTCAGCCGGATAGCGGGTCAATACTGAAGCGGGTAGTTGGAGTTTGTCAATCAGTTCGCGAGTTCGCTCCTGAATTTGGGCGGGTTCCCAACCGAGCAATTTTGGTACAGTTGCAATTGCGTCGGCAACGGTATAATGTGGAAACAACCCCCCATCCTGAATAACGTAGCCAATTCGTCGGCGCAATTCAGGACCGGGTTGCTGCCGAACATCTATACCATCCACACTGATTGAACCCGTTGTGGGTTCAATCAGCCGGTTAATCATTTTAAGCGTAGTCGTTTTGCCGCAGCCACTAGTCCCCAGCAACACCAACGTTTCACCTGGTCCAACTCGTAGCGATACCTCGTTAACAGCCGTGTGCGAGGCAAAGCGTTTAGTCAGATTTTGAATGTCAATCATTCGGTTATTTTTACGCCTTTCCAGAAAGCCACATACTCTTTGATTTGACTCGCGGCTGGTTTTGGATCAGGATAATACCAGGCTGCATCCGTATTGGTCTTGCCATCTACCGTCAATGAGTAATACGATGCCAAACCCTTCCAGGGGCAGGTTGTATGCGTTTGGCTATCCGTTAGATAGTCAGCCTTTACCGAATCTTTCGGAAAATAATGATTGTTCTCAACGACAACCGTGTCGTTACTTTCGGCGATAGTTTCACCGTTCCAGATAGCTTTCATATTGAGTTATTTTTACGTAGCAAAGACCCGTAAGGGTTGCTGTACGACGTAAAGATATGCAGTTGTTTGCGACACAGAGTCAACTATTTTGCAGAATGTGTGTGGTGGAAAAGTTCTGACCGCTAATGTGCCAAAATACGCTACCGACTAAACAGGAATCGGCAGAACTACTAACTTAAGTGTCTCAATTTAGAGCGTCATTTCCATCCGAATATCGGCGCGCGAGTAGGGTGTTGGCACGCTGGGCACTTCACAAAAACCTACACTCGCATACATCGTCAGCGCGGGAGTAAGTATTCGATTGGATTCGAGCCAGACGGTTTTAATTCCTAATTGTCGAGCGTAGTTAATAGCTGCCAAGCATAGTTTTCTGCCAATACCTTTGCCCTGAGCACTCGGCGAAACCGCCATTTTAGCCAGTTCAAAACCTGTCTCTCCCATATTGACCATGGCCACACAGCCAACAATTTCATCGCCAATCCCAGCAAAAAAAATCTGGTCATCGTTCGGCATAATATGTGCTTCAGGATGATCTAACTGTTCGAGGTCGTGCGGTTCGACCGTAAAAAAGTGTGAAATCCAGTTAACATTCAAGCGTTTAAAATCGGGCTGATACTCAGGTGAATAAGGAATAATGTAAACGTCATTCATGTCATTACAATAAGTTAGTGTTACGAGTCAATTGATCCTGAATCCGATCAAAAAAGCTTCGATCGGAAAGTTGCGCTTCCATTTCCTGAAGCGACAGCAATAGATTATGCGTCTGATGGGCTAACATACTTTTATTGACAGCAATGAATGCATCAAAGAGCGGCTGAAGTTTGGGTAACATGGCTTGGCCGGCCTCACTCAGTGTCAGTAACCGCTTGCGGCCATCCTGTTCTGACTTAGCGGATACAATGAGACCGTGCTTTTCGAGTTCATTAATCACCTGAATTACCGCCGGATGAGTAATGCCTAACCGGTCGGCAATTTCCATAACAGCAACGGGTCCATGTTGAGAAATCAGAACGAAAATGGTTGCCCAGCGCACATCGAAATCCAAGCCTGTCTGCCGATAAGTCGCCGTTACACCCTGCCAATAAAGGTCACTTAATCGCCTGAGTCGGCTGGCAAGCGCCAACTCAGCCATTCCAGCCATAAAATCCATATTATGTAAGAACTTACGTAAGTTCTTACATAATTAGCATAAGTTTAAACTGAAATCAAGTAAGTAGCCTTAAATTTTTCGCCTACATAATTTTTCCGCTTGCTAAAGTAGTTGTCCTTCAGATAGGGATTCTGCCTTACACTCCTTATTTTTGCACTTTCCTAAGAAATCAACTCGCGAAGGCAGTCGTTTTTATGGCTATACAAACGCTCCTTGGCATCTCAAAAATCAACTATGCAAACGTCAACCTACGTCCCATATAAAGTAAAGGACATCGCGCTGGCCGAGTGGGGCCGCAAGGAAATTAAACTTGCTGAAGCCGAAATGCCGGGTCTGATGGCTCTCCGTGCCGAATACGGTCCTTCGCAGCCCTTGAAAGGTGCACGCGTTGCCGGTTGCCTGCACATGACCATTCAAACGGCCGTGTTAATTGAAACACTGGTCGAACTGGGTGCCGACGTAACCTGGTCGTCATGCAATATTTTTTCGACACAGGATCATGCCGCTGCTGCGATTGCTGCCGCTGGCATTCCGGTGTATGCCTGGAAAGGTATGAATGAAGAAGAGTTCAACTGGTGCATCGAACAAACGCTGTTCTTCGGCGAAGATCGTCAGCCATTGAATATGATTCTTGATGATGGTGGCGACCTGACCAATATGGTTTTCGATGTATATCCTGAGTTGATTCAGAATATCAAAGGCTTGTCTGAAGAAACGACTACCGGTGTTCACCGCCTGTATGAGCGCATGAAAAACGGCACGTTGCACCTACCGGCTATCAATGTTAATGACTCGGTAACTAAGTCTAAATTTGATAACAAGTACGGTTGCCGCGAATCGCTGGTGGATGCTATCCGCCGGGCTACCGACCTGATGCTGGCTGGTAAAGTAGCCGTTGTTGCCGGTTACGGAGACGTAGGCAAAGGTTCGGCGGAGTCGCTTCGGGGTGCTGGTTGCCGCGTTTTGGTAACAGAAATTGATCCTATTTGTGCCCTGCAAGCCGCTATGGATGGTTTCGAAGTTATTCCTATGGATGAAGCCGTACCCCGCGCCCAAATCTTTGTAACGGCAACCGGTAATGTAGGTATCATCAAGGCTCGTCACTTCGAGGCTATGCGTGACAAAGCTATTGTCTGCAACATTGGTCACTTCGATAACGAAATTGATATGGCCTGGCTGAATCAAAACTACGGTCAGACGAAGAGCCAGATCAAACCACAAGTGGACATGTACGAGATAAACGGCAAGGACATCATTGTGCTGGCCGAGGGTCGTCTGGTAAACCTTGGTTGTGCTATGGGTCACCCTTCCTTTGTTATGTCGTGCTCGTTTGCCAACCAGACTCTGGCGCAACTTGAACTGTGGGCCAACTCAGACAAGTACGAAAACAAAGTGTATGTGCTGCCTAAAATTCTTGATGAAAAAGTAGCTGCCATGCACCTTGCTCACGTAGGTGCCCGGCTCGAACCACTTGAGCAGGAACAGGCCGACTACATCGGCGTACCGGTTGCAGGTCCGTTCAAATCAGATATGTATCGGTATTAGTAGATGTATAATTTGTGCGTCAGCACCCTAAAAAGTGTACATCGTAAGTGACTAGGCGCGGCTTCGGAAAGGGAGCCGCGCTTTTTTTGCGTTAAATTTGCTAGTATTGGCCTAAGGAAACGATGTTCGACCATGATATTCCCGCTCAATCCTACTATATACTGGAATGATCGCCTGACAGACAATAAATTTTATGCAGTCTGTCAGGCGAATTCTTCACTTCGCCTTGAACGCGAGGCAGATGCCAGATTATTTTTGCGTTGCCCGACAACACAAAAACGAGATTGAGGAATGTTGATTTGATCAGTAAAATTGATCTATCGCAAAAGAGGAGAAATACCAGCAGAATGGCGTTCGGTTAGGCTGGGTATTGATTCACTTAATCAGCAAACAACAATTTGCCGCCCCAACAGTGACCCTGAAACCAAAGGTTTGCGATGAATTGAGCGGTAAAGATGTACTTTCAGGTTTCCATAATACGATTAAGCGATTTACTGTAACGATACTCGAAATGAAGCGCCTGCTCCTCGTGCTGCTTTTGTCTCCCCTGCTCAGCTCGGCGCAGGCGACGATTGATACGCTGCACTGGCAAGCAACCCGGCGCTTGCAACTGGCTGATTTTCACTCACCAACCCAACCTGGGTTGGGCGGGTCCGAGTTTTACTATCAGATTGGCTATGAAGTTCGGGCAACGTCAGTTTGGAGTCAGCCTGCCATTGATGCCTTCTGCCTGATGTTTCGTAACTTATCTTGGGTATCAGAAACCGCTCGCAATGAACGAACATTAGCATATAATCAGGTCTTGTTTGATCTGGTAGAAATACATACCCGGCTGATGAAAGCCAAACTGATTGCGCTTCGCACTGACCGACACTTCAAACAACAGGCTACTCAAATTGAATACCTGACTAACGCCGAACTGGGTGCTGAAGTCAACCGGTTTCGGGCCGAAACGGGTGGTGGCGATGATTTGCCAGTGCTAAAGCGCTGGCAGCTACAGGTGGCACAACGCTTCTATGATACACCCGATTTAGTGACAACCTATCATTCATCGAAAATAGGTTACGGCTTGTTCATGGGTGTAGGTGGTGTTTTACCAACGGGTCCGCTTGCGCAAACGCTCAACCCATCGGCAGGCATTGGATTTGGTTTGGATATTGCCTTCCAGCGAACGATGTTACTCCTCCACCCAACCCTGTATAATGGTAGCCTACGGTCGGGGTTTTCACTCCATAATCAGACTTGGGACAAAGACATGACCGTCAGTTCAACCTTATTTGAAGTGGGTCTGGGCCATGTTATAAGCGACTCCCCCCGTAGTCGGCTGATTCCATACGTTGGCTATCGGTTGCTCGACCTATCCCCGCGAGACCATACCGACGAACGCTACAAAGGTTTATCCTTACTCAACCACGCACCAGCTATCGGAATTATACTTGATATTAAGTTGGGCGATAATACCCGCAAGCGCGACCGCTCGGAGGATAGTTTTTGGTTTGTGCGGACAAAGATATCGTACAGTCCTCTTCTGGATGTGCAGTCTTTTTCAGGCGGCCTGATTAATATGCAAATTAGTCTGGGCGGATTTAGTCGGGTTCGTAAAGTGACTTACATGTCCGAGCACACCCTTATTCCTTTACCGGGCAATAGCCTTTAAGGTTGTTATGGCACAGGTTGACAGTGGTTTCTAACAATTTGTTAACACATGATTGCGCAGACTTTCCGAACTTGCCGTTTCGTATGAAAAAACACTTACTGCTACTGGCTCTGGCTGCCTTGTCGGCCTGTAACCCGAGCTATCATCTTACCAATCGGACGGCGAACCGCATTGGCGTGGACTCGCTGGCGGCTGCGTCGGACAGTAGCGTTGCTAACTTTCTGCAACCTTACCGGCAAGGTCTCGACAAAACCATGAATGAGGTACTGGCCCACTCGACCGGGCGCATTGAGAAAGGCCAGCCCGAGGGGCCGCTCAATGATTTGCTAACAGATGCCCTACTTCAACAGGCTGCCCAACGCTATGGAAAACCAATTGACTGTTCGCATCTCAACTACGGTGGTATTCGGAGTAATTTACCAGAGGGAAATATTACAATTGGCTCCATCTTCGAAGTAATGCCCTTCGACAATCAGCTAATAGTGTTGACCGTTAAAGGAGATATGCTCCAGCAATTGCTGAATCATTTCGCCAAAGGGGGCAAATTAGTTGTGGGTGGATTACGGGCTAAAATACATGACGAGCAAGTACAATCGGTTACGTTCACAAATGGGCGAACACTCCAGCCTAGTGAAACGTACACCGTTGTCATGAGCGATTATGTAGCCAACGGGGGCGACGAAGCCGGTTTTTTGAAGAATCCCGTCAAAAGCGAGAACATTAATTATCTTATGCGGGATGCCTTGCTGGATTATTTCCGGCAGCGGGGCAAAACCGGTCAACCTATTAATCCCGTTTCTGATGGACGCATTAGTATCGAATAGACGGCAATTTCTGAAACTACTAGGCACAACTGCTGTGATCGGCTCAGTTGCGCCAACTGTGCTGGCCCGCCCTGCATTAACCAGCAGTACTGTACGTAATAAATTAACATCGTTGACTATTTTGCACACCAACGATGTGCATAGCCGATTGGACCCGTTTCCAATGGATGGGAGTCGGAACGCGGGTAAGGGCGGGGTTGCTCGCCGGGCCACGCTCGTCCGACAAATACGGCAGGAACAAGTGGATGGTCGCCCTCGCAACGTACTGCTATTCGACGCGGGTGACATCTTTCAGGGAACACCTTATTTCAACTTGTATAAAGGCGAACCCGAAATCTTGGCTATGAATCGGCTCGGCTACGATGCCGGGACCATCGGAAACCATGATTTCGACGGTGGTATTGACAACATGGTCACGCAATTTGGCAAGGCCAGTTTTCCACTGATTATTGCCAACTATGACTTTAAAAACACCGTGATGGATGGGCGGACAATGCCTTACAAAGTGTTTGACAAAGACGGTGTTCGGATTGGGGTTTTTGGCCTTGGAATTAAACCCGAAGGACTGATTCCTAGAGACGCGTACAAGGAAACGAAGTATCTGGACCCCATCGAAATTAGCAGCGACATTGCGGCTAAATTGCGTAGTGACAAAAAGTGCGATTACGTCATTTGCCTGTCTCACCTCGGTTTTAAATACAATGAACCAACCGTTTCCGATAATGTACTGGCGGCTAAAACCAGAAATATCGATCTTATCATCGGCGGCCATACGCACACATTCTTAGATGCCCCGGTTGCCGTTAACAATCTCGACGGGCAGCCCGTCTGGATCAATCAGGTTGGGTTTGCCGGTATTAATCTTGGCCGAATTGATTTGGCATTTGAGCAGGGGAAAACCATTTCCAGCGCAGGAAAATCAGTGGAAGTGAAATAGGTTCGATACGAGTAATCAGGCATTTCCAACCGACTAACATGATCATTCAGGTACACTCTACCCTATATCAGTGGTAGAAGTAGCGATTGAACTGTTATCTTTGTGTATTACATCGATTTAGCAATCTCCCCGCTATGAAATTTGGCGTTGTTGTTTTTCCCGGCTCTAACTGCGATCAGGATGCAGTAGACACGCTGGAACTAATGGACCAGGAAGTTGTAAAACTCTGGCACAAAGAGCACGATTTGCAGGGCTGCGATTTTATTATTTTGCCCGGCGGATTTTCTTACGGCGATTATCTTCGCACGGGCGCAGTAGCCCGGTTCTCACCAATTATGAACGAAGTTATTGCTCATGCTAACCGGGGCGGCTACTTAATGGGAATCTGCAACGGTTTCCAGATTCTGGCCGAAGCGCGTCTAGTGCCGGGTGTCCTGCTTCAGAATAGCAGTCAGAAATATGTTTGCAAAAACATTTATTTAAAGCCCGAATCAACCGATGCTTTGCTCACGGCAGGATTGGATCAGGCAGCCTATAAGATACCTATTGCTCACGGCGATGGTCGGTATTTTGCTGATGCGGATACGTTGAAAGCACTAAATGACAATAATCAGGTGCTGTTTCGTTATTGCGACGAAACCGGAGCCGTTACTGAAGCCGCCAATCCAAACGGAAGTCTAGAAAATATTGCGGGTGTGACTAATAAAAACAAGAACGTATTAGGACTGATGCCTCACCCGGAACGAGCTTCAGACCCCTCGCTTGGCAATACCAACGGGCGGCTGATTATGGACCAGATCCTGAAAGCGGTCCTGGTTTAATTCATCTGCTGAGAAAATAATTAAGTATCAAGAAGCCCCTTCTGAACATTCAGAAGGGGCTTCTTGATTAGGTACACCCAATTAAAAATTAGGCATTTGTTTTTTCTTCCAGCTCAGAGTAATCAGCTTATACTTTTCCGTCAGTGTTGTACAACGTTGTGAAATCAGGCTGGCTTAGCTCGGCACCGGTTTTCAAGCGCTCTACGGAATTCGGTAATAGCACCCGTTGCGCTCTCGCACGAGTTAAAATTCATAATACAAACGTGACAGAAAACGGCTTGTTAAGGCGCAGTATTCAGGCATATCAGGCTTCAGGCCCACAATTTACATCTTACTAGGTCGAAATAACCTTCTGCTTATTTCTATAGTTGCTATAAGCATAACCAACTTCTTAACGTATTATGGAAACGCAGCAACGATTGAAGGGAAAGAAGGTAGCGATTCTGCTAACCGATGGATTCGAACAGGTTGAAATGACCGAACCACGCAAAGCATTACAGGATGCTGGTGCCGTTACGCACTTAATTGCCCCTAATGGCGGAGAGGTTAAAGGATGGGATGAAACAGAGTGGGGCGATAGCTTCCCCGCCGATTTACCCCTTGCCGGCGCTGATCCAAATCAGTACGATGCTCTATTATTGCCCGGTGGGGTGATGAACCCCGATAAACTCCGGACGGAACCCAAAGCAGTACAGTTCGTTCGACATTTTTTTGAGTCGCATAAGCCTGTAGCTGCCATTTGCCACGCGCCAATTATGCTCATCGAGGCCGACGTTGTTAAAGGACGGAAGCTCACTTCTTATCCCTCAATTCAGACAGATCTCCGTAATGCCGGTGCCAACTGGGTAGACGAGGAAGTAGTGACGGATCAGGGGTTGGTAACGAGCCGAAAACCAGCCGATATACCCGCTTTCAATCGCAAAATGATTGAAGAAATTCAGGAGGGTAATCACCAACGACAACATGCATAACCAAAAAAGGCCGATCCACTGGATCGGCCTTTTTTGGTTATTCTAATTTACACTCTCTATCAGGCTTCTTCTGTCTGCAACTGTTTTTCATACAGTTCCCGATAGGCTCCGCTTTTGGCTAGTAATTCCTGCTGGGTACCTTCTTCGATAATCTCGCCCTCGTCAACCATGATGATGTAATCGGCCAATTTCGCGGAGGAAACCCGGTGCGAAATCACCACCGATGTGCGGTCGGCCATGATGCGCTGAAGGTTGTTCAGAATGATGTTTTCCGTATTCGTATCTACCGCCGACAGACAGTCATCCAGAATTAGAATCTTTGGGTCGCGGGCAATAGCGCGGGCAATACTAAGGCGCTGCTTCTGCCCACCCGACAAGGTAACACCCCGTTCGCCAACGCGCGTTTCAAATTGTTCCGGGAAGTCTAAAACGTTCTGATATAAGTCGGCATCCCGAATAGCCTGATCTACGCGTTCCTGAGGCAGGTCGGGTTTGCCAAAGCGGACATTATTACTGATCGTTTCAGAAAACAGGAATACGTCCTGAGGCACGTAGCCCATTTGTTCCCGCAAGGAGGTCAGGTTGTAATCTTTAAGCGGGATACCGTCTACGCGAATCTCGCCCGATGTTACGTCATACATCCGAGTTAGCAGGTTAGCCAGTGTACTTTTTCCCGAACCAGTCGTTCCCAGTATCGCAACGGTTTCACCCGCCCGAATGTGCATCGAGAAGTTCTTAATGGCGACAATACCCGAATCGGGATAAACGAATCGGACGTTTTTAAACTCTACTTCACCGTTTATCGTGTGACGAATATTTTTCTGCGATACGATATCGGTTTTAATATTCAGGAACTCATTAATGCGCTGTTGCGAGGCAGCCGCCCGTTGCGTTTGGCTAGTTGTCCAGCCGAGCGCCATAACGGGCCATGTAAGCATATTTACGTATAGAATAAACTCGGTAATGTTCCCCGGCGTCAGTCGTCCGGCTATGATTTCCTGTCCACCAACAAAAATCACCAATACGTTACTCAGGCCCACCAGAATGGCGACAATAGGAAAAAACAGCGAATCGACCCGAGTTAAACTCAGTGATTTACTGCGGTATTCATCACTTTCAACTTCAAATTTTGCAGCTGAATTAGTCTCCTGTACAAACGCCTTCAGCACACGAATTCCCGAAAAAGCTTCCTGCACATAGGTCGAAAGCCGCGATAAAGACCGCTGAATTTCCTCTGACCGACGAATAATAATGTTATTGACGATATAAATTGCCACCGACAGAATCGGCAATGGCAATAATACGTACAAGGAAAGTCGGGCATTAATGCTCACCATGTATGTAATGACCAGAATAAACAAGATAATCAGATTCAACCCATACATGATACTCGGCCCGACGTACATGCGAACCTTACTCACATCTTCCGAAATACGAGCCATCAAATCGCCGGTGTTGTGCTGGCGATAGAAGCTAAGCGGCAAGGTTTGGTAATGATTATAAATCTCATTTTTCAGATCGTATTCAACGTGTCGCGACATCACAATTAATGTCTGACGAACCAAAAACAGAAAGAATCCCTTCAGCAACGCCAGTACGAGCGTTAACACGCCAAACAGTAAAATGCTGAACGCAAATACGTCGTACAAAGACGATTGTAGAGGAGATTTGTCGTAGAGATAATATATGTCCAGTGTCTCACGCACTAAATCGAGTGCATAACGAACCAACTGCGCCGGAAAAATGCCAAACAGGTTTGAGATAGCGGTAAAAACCGTTCCCAGAATCAGATACCACTTGTATTTGAGAAGGTATTTATTAAGATAAGAAAGTGCTTTCACAGTACGGCCAAACAGCGTTTTGTTCGTAACCGACCAAAACAGCGAAAAGTTGCAAGCCACTAAGTAGTGAACACATAGTCAAGTTTTTCTTTCCCGTATTAGTTACTGATTATTGTTCACTGCTCACTGATAACTGGTTTACTGTTGATTATCGACGGAATAAATCGTAATTTTGCACCCGATTTAAGAAGTTCTTTTCTTACTGGTAGCTATTAGACTTAGGCGGGATGCTCAACAGGCGACTACTCCGAATAAAGGTCATGCAGGCGTTATACGCCCTTCGACAGGCCGAATTCTCCAATCAACAATTAGCCATAGATGGCATCAATGATTTATTTCA
The DNA here is from genome assembly GCF_042686045.1 of Spirosoma flavum. Taxonomy (NCBI): domain Bacteria; kingdom Pseudomonadati; phylum Bacteroidota; class Cytophagia; order Cytophagales; family Cytophagaceae; genus Spirosoma; species Spirosoma flavum. Next base: position 956,107 of record NZ_JBHUOM010000001.1, on the reverse strand, counting down.
ACCCGACCTAAACTCGATGCTGCCGCAGAATAAGCGGCAACTCGAAGGCTATCGAAAGCTCGCTGGTCTACTGTTTGAGGAGGCTATCAAGACAGACAAAACGGCTCAGGACGACGATGCACCCAGAAACGTGCTCAAAGCGGCTAACGACGGTTTTGTATTCTACCAAATTCGTACTAGAAAAGATCGGCAGCACCTGGCACAGATGATGCTGAAGCAGGTAAACGGCATCTACGACGATTATCTGCGCGTTTTACTACTGCTTATTGAGCTCGGCCACGCGGCTCGCATTGATAGTGAGCGCCAATATCGCAACGTTGACGAGACACCATTTCCGTTCGAATCGAACCTGAACGACAACACCGTTGTGAAGGCGCTGGCTGAACACCAGCCGCTCATCAATGAAGCCGTCCGGCATGGAATTTCGTGGACTGATGATCTGGGGTTTGTTCGTAAGGCGTTGCACGAAGCGCTGAAAACTGATGAGACTTATCGGGCCTACTGTGACCAACGGACGCATACTATAGATGAAGATCAGGCATTGGCACAATACGTGCTACGAAGTCTGATATTTAAGCATGAAATTATTCGCGATCACTTGGCTGAGATTGACTTGAGTTGGACCGAGAACAGCGATGTGGTGCGGGGATTATCTATCAAAACGCTAAAATCTGCTCAAAGCCCAACGGGTTTGCAACTCGAACCACTCACCGACGATTGGGAAGAAGATGAATTATTTCTGAACACCTTGTTTGAGAAATCAATTGAAAACGACGCGGATTATGAGCAACTGCTGGCTGACCAACTTCAAAACTGGGATGTTGAACGGGTAGCCATGATTGACAAAATTATTCTCAAATTAGCCGTTTGCGAATTGCTCAATTTCCCAAACATTCCGGTCAAAGTAACGATTAATGAATATATCGAGCTGGCAAAGGCATACAGTACGCCTAAAAGCGGTAAATTTGTCAACGGAATTTTAGATAACCTTTCCGAGAAGTTACAATCATCGGGCCGTCTGCGTAAAAGTGGCCGTGGGTTACTAGACAATAAATAAATGAGTTCGTAGTCTGTACCGGGCCGCCGGTACGGAGTAGCATTTTTAGGCATCGGACAACTAATCGATGTATGAATACTGTAAACTCTTAACGACACGATACAAACCACAAACTGTTTTTTCAAATGAGCAGAATTGGCCGTGATTTAACCTTTTTGCTGACTGGTATTGCTGCCGGGTCCCTTTTGGGATTGCTGTATGCGCCCGACAAGGGCAAAATTACCCGTGATCGACTGTCGTTCCGATTGTCGAAATACAGAGAGCAAATTAATCAGTTACTAACCGATTTAAGCAAATCGGTGGAACTACCCGAAAATTCATCGAAAAACGAGGGACAGCGTGTAGTTAATGACGCCCGCGAAAAAGCTGAACGATTGCTGGAAGATGTGGATAGGCTAATGGCTCAGATCAAACAGCAAAACGCCTGACAGTTGAGTTAAGTAATTTGGGCTGGGCCACCGTAAGTTTGTCATTTGCGTTAGTTTACTGACAAAACGGCGAACTACCCGGTAGCCCGGCTCAGACCTTAAACTTCTTTAATAATGTGCAGTAAGAATTACCTATTATTAGTGGCTTTAGCCGGAATAAGTTTTGGACAGATTAGCTGCGATAACCGTCAGCAAAGTCAAGCGTCGAAAGAAACAGCTTCGGCAAAAATGCCCAAAATTACGTTTGCCGAAAAAGGTATTCACGACTTTGGCACACTCACCGAAGGTGATACGGTCGAACACATTTTTGCCTTTACGAACACGGGAGAATTTCCGTTAATTATCAATAATATTACAGCTTCGTGCGGTTGCACGACACCCGACTGGCCACGGGAGCCGGTGGCTCCTGGTGCGAAATCGTCGGTGCGGGTACGCTTTAATAGTCGGGGCAAGAATGGTGAACAAAGCAAAACCATTACCATCTTTGCCAACACGGAACCGGCCATGACCGATCTGCAATTTAAAGCACTGGTAAAATCCAGGGCCGATTCTACCAAAACCTCATAACCCACCAACGTATGTTGTCAATTTTGTTACAGGGCCTAATGGGCGCCAACACCTCAATGATTTATAATGTGCTGCTTTGGGTAGCCATAATTGGTGTGTTTTACTTTTTCATGATTCGTCCGCAGCAAAAAAAGCAGAAAGACCAGAAGAGCTTTGTAGATAATCTCAAAAAAGGAGATAGCGTCGTCACGATTGGCGGGTTGCATGGCAGGATTGCATCAGTTGATGCAACGACGATTACGCTCGAAGTAGACAGGGGCGTTAAAATGACCTTTGAGAAAACCTCTATCTCTCGTGAGGCAACGATTAAACCGGTCGAAGCTGAGAAGCAATAGTGTGTGAACACCACCCAAAACGTCCGCTCGTTTCAACCCACCAAAGCTTTGCTTTGTATAGGAGCAGCCACGCTGTTCTGGTTTCTCAATGCCCTTAATAAACCAGGCTATACGCTCAATGTCGAGTATCCTGTCCGGTTTGTCTATGACGATTCGTTGTTCATTGCTACCTCACCTCTGCCGCACGCTGTGCGGGTCAATGTGTCGAGCGATGGATGGGGACTGCTACGTCATTCGTGGCTTCCCTTCCGAATTGACCCGGTAGACTACATTGTCAAGGATCCTCTGCAGGCAACAGCTATCAATACGTCTTCTCTGGCAGCAGCCTTGGCTGAACACGTTAAAAAACTGCACATCAATTACGTCGTTGCCGACACGCTCGCCATGAGTTTCGACCGGCGTATGACCAAAACGATTCGGTTAGTTGCCGATAGTCTACATATCAATCTGGCCCCTCGATATATGGTGTCGAGCGTGATAAACATGACGCCCCACACTATTGAGGTAGATGGTCCGGCTAGGTTGGTACGAGGTCTACCGGATACGCTATTGGTAAAGATTCCGCGCAAACGTATTTCCGATAATTACGATGAAGAAGTTATGGTAACTCAACTTCGCCATCCACTTTTGCATACCAGTTCCGAGCGCGTAGCAATCAGCTTTGAGGTCGGAGAATTGCTATCGCCCTTACCACAAAAATGATCTAACAAAATGGTGATTTAGTCTGGTATCGGTTGGATACCAGACTAAATCACCATTTTGCAAAAACATATGAAAGCTCCCCTTCAAATTGGCGTAACGGGCGGCATTGGTTCGGGCAAAAGCGTTGTTTGTGAGGTTTTTCGGGCATTGGGTATTCCCGTCTATCAAGCCGATGAGCGAGCAAAATGGCTTACCGAACATGATCCAATCCTAAAGGCCGACATCCGGCGGGTTCTTGGTCCCAATGCTTATGATTTGCTGGGTCACTACAATCGGGCCTGGGTTGCCTCACAAGTGTTTGCTGATCCTGTATTATTGCAACAGCTCAACAGCGTTATTCATCCTCGTGTAAACAGCGACACAACTGCCTGGGTAAATCAGTATGCTGATAGACCTTACGTGGTTAAAGAAGCAGCCTTGATGCGAGCCGCTGGGGATGACAATTCGCTCGATAAAGTGATTGTCGTACACGCTCCAGTAACCCTGCGTATTGAGCGTATACGCAAACGCGACCCCCACCGCTCCGAAGCCGAAATTCTAAATATTATTGAGCGTCAACTCAGCGACGACGAGCGTTTACAAATCGCTGATTATGTAATTGAAAACGACGAAAGCCGCTTGGTACTACCACAGGTGATTCGACTGCATGAGGTTTTTTTACAGCAAGTGGTCAATTAATGCCCATACTGCTGTAATTTGGGCTATTACTTCATCAATTAGCCCAAACAGAGTGAAACAACGCTTTACACTTCTTGCCGCCTGCGCCAGTAGCTTTCTACTGGGTGCATTTATCACCAATGACGACCCAAAAAAACCGCTGACCTCCGACATGGTTGAGGTAGCCGCACGCGTATTTGGGTTGGATTTCACCCCCGCCGAGCGGGATTCAATGCTCGACAATCTTAATAACGCCCGCAACAATTACGATGCCCTGCGCAAGATTGATTTACCCAATGATATTGCTCCGGCACTGTATTTTAACCCCCTTCCAGCAGGTTTTACTATGCCTACCGGCCCATCGTCGTTTAAAGCGTCGGTTTTGAGTAAGGTAGCCCTGCCGACAAATCGCGACGAACTAGCTTATTACACGGTCGGGCAGTTGGGCCAACTAATCCGAACAAAACAGATTTCATCCGTCGAATTAACTCAGTTTTTCTTAAATCGGCTGAAAACCTACGACCCCAAATTACACTGCGTTATCACCCTGACCGACGAATTAGCGCTGAGTCAGGCCAAACGCGCCGACGCTGAATTGAAAGCGGGAAAATACCGGGGACCGTTGCATGGAATCCCCTATGGTGCCAAAGATTTATTGGCAAAAAAAGGCTACAAAACTACTTGGGGGTCAGTACCTTATAAAGACCAAACGATTGATATGGACGCTACGGTTATTCGAAAACTCGAAGAAGCCGGGGCTGTACTGTGTGCTAAAATGACGTTGGGTGCATTAGCTATGGGCGACGTCTGGTTTGGCGGTATGACGCGCAATCCATGGAATCCAGCCACTGGCTCTAGCGGGTCATCGGCGGGGTCGGCGTCGAGTGTATCGGCGGGTTTATTACCCTTCGCCATTGGCACCGAAACGCTAGGATCAATCGTCTCTCCGTCAACGGTTTGCGGTACGACCGGCTTACGCCCAACCTTCGGGCGGGTGAGCCGTCATGGGGCCATGGCGCTTAGCTGGAGTATGGATAAAATTGGGCCCATTACCCGGTCGGTTGAAGATTGTGCCTTGGTATTCAATGCTATTTACGGCCCCGATGGTAACGATCCAACCGTTATGGCCGCTCCGTTCCGGTACGCACCGATGCTATCTTTAAAAGGAGTGCGGATTGGCTATGTAAGAAAAGCGTTTGAAAGTAACTATCCTAACCGGGCAAACGACTCCTTAACCCTGCAAACCCTTCGCAAATTGGGAGCCGACCTGGTGGCGTTCGATTTACCAACGGGTGTTCCGTCCAACAGAATTTCGTTCTTATTAAGTGTCGAGGCTGCTGCATCGTTCGATGAGTTAACCCGTTCAGGGCGTGATGACCAGATGGTACGGCAGACAAAAAATGCCTGGCCGAATGCCTTTCGTTCAGCGCGATTCGTACCAGCCGTTGAGTACATACAGGCCAACCGTGCCCGTACCAAACTCATTAACGAAATGGCCGAAAAACTTAAAACGACTAAAATCGATGTGTATATTTCCCCATCCTACGCAGGCGGCAATCTCACACTGACGAACCTTACAGGCCATCCATGCGTAGTGCTCCCCAATGGATTCACCAAACAAAACCTGCCCACCAGTATCACTTTTATGGGTCAGTTATTTGAGGAAGGAAAACTGTTAGCTGTAGCAAAATCGTATCAGGATGCTACCGAGTTTCACAAGAAACACCCGGTTATTGAGTAGGTATCTTGAGTAAGAGAGTCAAACGTTCCAATAGCACAGTTGGTTAATCTGACTCGAATTGCCGCTCAATATTAACGAAGCAGATCAAGCATTATAGAGAAACGCCCAAGCATATTTAGTAGAACCCTAGTGCCTGTTTATATATTCCCGCTATTGTCGATCGATCGACAATAGCGGGAATTATTTTATTTAGCTATCTCCGCACCCGTGACCAAAACACGCTTGTCCTCTAATTCGCAGTCTACTTCGGGAGAAATACAGGCAGATAAAACGGCAACAACTCCCTCTTGGTAATTGACTATAATCGCCTGTTAATCGAATCGTTAAGGATAACTACACACTACTTGCCATTACTCTTTTCATGAACATTTGTATGTAGTCGATGTTTCAGTAAAGAGATTTTAGAGACTTTCCTTAACCCGTTCAACCAATCAGTTAAACGTTCACGTTCCTATGGCAGAAAATCTGTTGGATTTAGCAAAGAGTTATCTAAGCGACGATGTCGTTAGTCAGGTTAGTACGATGCTTGGTGAAGATCAGCAAAATACGCAGAAAGCCTTTGATGGCGCATTACCCGCTATTTTTAGTGGCTTGGTGCAAAAGTCGGCTGAGCCGGGCGGTACAAGTTCTATAATGGATTTGATTGGCGAAGTGATGTCGCCAAACCGAGCGGCAGGCGAGGTAATTACCCCAATTGGCGGTATTCCAGCTCACTTAACTAGTTTGTTGGCTGACAGTACCGAGTCCAGCAGCCTACTGTCAATGGGAGCCAGCATCAGTCAAAGTTTATTTGGTGACAAAACGGGGGCTATTGCCACGGCTCTTGCCTCTTATAGTGGGGTGAAGCAATCATCAGCCTCATCGCTTTTGAGCCTTGCCGGACCAATTTTATTCAGTGTTCTAGGCAAAAAACTAGCTGACGATGAAATAGGTATATCAGGATTGGGTGGTCTACTCAGCGGCCAAAAAGCCAATAGTCAATCCGCTGTGCCGTCAGGTTTTGCTTCGTTATTAGGCAGTATACCAGGTTTGAGTCTATTTGGTGGGCTAGGTAGCAACATAAGCGATTTACCATCTCCTGCCGCTACGGTTCCACCCATTACGCGTGTTACGACGCCCCCTATACCTAACGACGTTCCGCCGGTTGCTCCAAGTCGCCCTACACTCGCACCCGTCAACACCGTCAATGACGTTCATTCATCAGATAAGGGTAATCGTTGGTTACCCTGGTTATTATTGGCATTGGGCGTGGCTGCGCTCTTTTACTTCATGCGTTCGTGCCGCAACGATGGTCAGGAAACAGCTCGAGGTACAGCCGATAGCGTTAGCGCAACCGTCGATAATATGGCTACCGGCGTGAGTGTAACGGCTGATTCGGCAGGTAGCAAAGTGGGCGCAGCGATGGATTCGGCAGGCAGTGCCGTGAGTGACGCAACCGCTAAGTTAGGCGCGTTCTTTAAACGTAAGCTGCCATCGGGCTATGAGTTAAACATTCCCGAAAACGGCATCGAAAACAATCTTGTGAAGTTTATTGAAGACAAAAGTCGCCCTGTTGATAAAACGACCTGGTTCAACTTCGGTCGGCTATTATTCGATACAGGCAAGGCAACGTTAAAGCCTAACTCAATAGAAGAAGTAAAAAACATTGCCGAGATTTTGAAGGCGTTCCCCGGTGTTGACATTAAAATTGGTGGTTATACCGACAATACGGGTAGTGCCGATATCAACAAGAAACTCTCTCAGGAAAGGGCCGATGCTGTCATGGCTGAGTTGGTGAAATTAGACATCGCTAAGTCGAGACTTGCGGCTGAAGGGTATGGACCTGAACATCCAGCGGCAACCAACGACACCGAAGCTGGTCGGGCAGAAAACCGCCGGATTGCGGTTCGGGTAACGAAGAAATAAACTTGATGCGCTATTTGAAAAAAGGGGCTTTCCTGTTCAAGAAAGCCCCTTTTTCAAATAGTATTTACCATAACTTAGCCGGATAAGCACCCGCTTCGTGTAGCTGTTTCAAGGAAGCCTGTACTACCGGTTTATCGTCGGGGTAGGTTACTCCAAACCAAGCTGAGTGGCTGCGAAATACTTTACAATGGCCCGTGTCAGTCTGAATCAGGTTGGTCATAACGGTTGGAATATAAAATTCGGCTTTGGGCGAATTAAAGTTAGCCAATGCGTAACTCTCGAACTGGTGCTGCAACAACGGAAATACACTCGGTTTGAAACCCCAGAAGTTCATCGAAACGGGGGTATCAGGTGCCAGTGGTGTTAAATCGGTGCCCTCTTCAAACACAATTTTCTTCTCGCCAGACGCGTTCTCCTGCTCATAAATTTTCGTGCGCTCAATAACTGACGTAAGATTACCATTCTCGGCCACCTCACAAACGCCCCTCGACACCGAACCATTCTCGGAGAGGGTATTCTTCACTTCATAACCAACCATTGCATGGAGTTGATCGTCGGTGTCAGTTTTCAAAAAATCACTAATTAGCTGAAATGCTTCAAGCCCATAAAAATCGTCAGCATTAATAACGGCGAAGGGTGTGTCCGTGTGATCTTTGGCACAGAGCATTGCATGACCAGTTCCCCAGGGTTTAGTACGAGTTACCAGCCCTAACTCAGCCGGAACATAAGAATCGAGTGCCTGAATGGCATAATCTACGTCGATTTTACCAGCTAATTTCTCACCAAAAACTTCCTCAAAATCCTGACGAAGTTCTTCCCGGATGATAAACACAACCTTGCCGAAACCGGCCCGAATGGCATCGAAAAGTGAATAATCTATGATGGTTTCGCCGTTCGGTCCAAAGTGATCGAGTTGTTTGACACCACCATAGCGGCTGCCCATACCGGCGGCCAGAATCAAAAGGGTAGGTTGCATTTCAGTTATCACCGGAACGCCGGTACGTTAAACAAGTAGTAGTCTTCAGTTGCGGCAAACGTTGCGCGCCCAAAAGTAAAAAAAGGGGATGGGCTTTACTAGTCATATCGAAAACGAATCAGGCGTACTTGTTCGTCGTTAATTCCAACAAATTGTTCTATCCGTTGGTACAACCGATTGAAGGAACCTAGGAGGCTTATTAGTCAGTTAGATTGGCTAATTTTGTCAGCTATTTATGGTGCTCCTTCTTAACCAATTCTGATTTTAACAATGACGCACCCATCCGATACGCGTGCTTATTTTTTTAAGATTGATACAACGATCAAAAAAATCCGCAATGCTCTCCAAAAGCAATTTACTGATGCGGGGTTCGATCTTACCGTAGATCAGTGGGTAATTATTGACCATCTCTATCGCAATCCCGGTATTAGTCAGAATACAATTTCGGAAATGACAACGAAAGATGCCCCAACAGTTACGCGAATAATTGATTTGCTCAGCCAGAAAGGACTAACCGAACGGCGCATGACGGACACAGATCGGCGCAAGTTTCTGGTATATCTAACCAAGGTTGGGGAAGCAAAATACAGCGAAGTTTTACCGGTTGTATCGGCTATGCGACGCAAAGGATGGGGCGACTTAAGCGATGATGATTATCAGCAGTTTGTCCGAATTATGGATTCAATTTACAGCAATATTAGCGAGTAGATCCCCCATTATTTAGGTACCGAGTTGGGTTGATCAAAACGAAGTATAAGGAAATAGCCACTCATGAAAACTGTCAATCCAAGCGACGTCCAACCCAATGAATTTTACCGGTTCATGATCGGCACTATTGGTCCGCGACCTGTTGCATTTGCCAGCACCATAGACGCTAATGGCAACGTTAATTTAAGTCCATTCAGCTTTTTTAACATCTTCGGATACAATCCACCAACGCTGGTTTTTGCGCCCACCATTAATAGACATGGCCATAAGAAACACACATTACTAAATTTGGAAGAAGTTGGTGAGGTTGTAATCAACGTTGTAAACTATGCTATGGTCGAGCAGATGTCGCTGGCCAGTGCCGATTTTGATCGGGGCATCAATGAGTTTGAAAAAGCCGGATTTACAGCTGTCCCGTCTGATCGAATACGTCCACCGAGGGTAGCTGAATCACCGGCAGCGTTCGAGTGCGTGGTAAAACAAATCATTCCAACCAATCCTGACGCCGGTGTGTCTGAATCTCCGGGGTCAGCTCATTTGGTTATCTGCGAGATAGTTATGGGTCATTTCCATGACAACATTTTCGATGCAAAGGGGGCAATTGATCCGCATCAACTTGACCTTATTGGCCGTATGGGGGCCGACTGGTATTGTCGGGCTCACGGCGACGCCCTGTTTGACGTTGCCCGTCCTCAAGTCGGCATCGGTGTTGATCAGATACCAGGTGATATTAGAAACAGCACCATTTTATCGGGTAATGATCTGGGTAAACTAGGCAGTTTTGATGTCCTCCCAACGCCCAGCGAAATAAAGCACTTCCGGGAATCGGGTGCACTGAATGAGTTAATCGATGAAGCCCGCTACGGCTGTCAATACTTACCTGATTTACTTCACTTGCGAGCTAAAAAACTACTAGCTGAACGCAAGATAAAGGAAGCATGGCTAACGTTGTTGGCCAACTAATTACGGCCAAAGCAGGCCCTACTTCAGTCGATTGCCTAAAAATAAACGTGTTTTTATGGCATGAATCGATTCGTCGCAGCAGTAACTAGTTGATTGATAGCCATATTGATTTGTCAAAGCCAGTCGACAAGCGAAACAGCCAAGCCAATCGTCGTTTGTTTATGGTTATAATCAATTAGTGTTTCGCCGTAGCCGTGCAGAATCTGAAGATCTCCCCGTAGGTTGCCCATCACTGGAAACGTCCAGTCGAACTGAGCTTGTCCCCTGTTTTTAGCCCCGCCCCGAAGCGAATGGCTACCGACGACCGAAAATAAATTTCGTCCGGTACGGTAGATTACTGTAGCGTCGGCTCGACCGATGTAATCCAGAATAGCTGGGTTCTCATCGTCGGTATCGGGGAGACGCCACCACGGTCGGAGCAACACCACCCACTTGCCCCGCTCAAAGCCCGCGTGTAAAATAATACGATTCCAGCTTCGCGAGAGGGGTATGGCCCGGCCGTTGGATTGGTGGTTGAGGGCAATACCCAGCATCCGGGTTTTCAGACCAAGCACCGAAAAGTTCGTAGCGAAGTTAAGAATTATTTCTGGCTCATAATTAGTTTCCCGGAAGGGGCGGGAGAAAGTAGTGTTGTATACTTGCCAATGTGACTTTTGGGTATAGCCAACCCATATATCGCCATGTCCGCCAAAAATACCCTGGAGCATTTTCACTTTCAGGCTCAACTGGAAGCGGGCTTCATAATTTCCCAAGTTGATATAAAACGGATAATTGTACGCGGGATTTTCGCTGACGGGCTGTCCGTTGGGACTATTCGACCACCGCCCGGCTGTCACATATAGAGGCTTGTAAGGTGTAACCAGAAACGTACCCTTCCGGGTAGCTGAGTCGAGTTCCCACCGGTCAGATAATGACCGAAAAACAGGTTTCTTCGTGAATAGCGGGTCTATCTGTGCATACAGGTCAGGCAGAGAGGACCCCAAAAGCACCGCGATAAGAAAAAGTATAGGTCTACAATTCATACGTTGCGCTCGGAGAGCCTTTCTCCCTTTTATAATAAATCGTTCCCGTTGTCTGCCTAATAGAGCTAGAGTACGAATAGTCCTGCTTGTTTTGGATAGACAATCTGGTCAGCCCCATTTTCAATATCCTCTCGCCGTGTTATCAGCCCGTGGGTCGGATGCGCCTTCGTAAGAACCATCCGGGCGAATTAGAACGCAGTCCATACGGCCGAGGGTATTTGTGAGTCTTTCCAGAATATAACCCCTGTTTTTCAACGATTCGATAGTGGCCTCGGAGAACGCCCCATTTTCAAAAATTGTCTTGTCAGGGAGCCACTGGTGGTGAAACTTCAGTGCATTAACGGCCTGTTGCATGGTCATGCCATGTTCAATTACGTTCAGGATGGTTTGATAAACGGAGGTCATAATAGTTGAGCCGCCCGGTGTACCAACCACCATAAACAATTTCCCGTCTTTCTCCAGAATGGTCGGTGTCATGGACGACAACATCCGTTTGTTGGGAGCAATGGCGTTGGCCTGATTACCAATCAAGCCGTACATATTTGGAGCACCCGGTTTCACGCTGAAATCATCCATTTCGTTGTTCATGAAAAACCCGGCTCCGCCAACTACCACCCGGCTACCAAAACCACCATTGAGCGTTGTGGTAATACTCACCGCGTTTCCATCTTTATCCACTACCGAAAAGTGGGTTGTTTCGAGACTCTCATAACCCGGAATCATCCCTCCTTTCACGGCCCGGCTGTCGGTAGCTTTGGCCCAGGAGAAATCAGTCCAGCGGGTACGCAGGTATTGCGGGTTGATGAGTTGTGTTACGGGCACCTTTACAAAATCGGGATCACCTAAAAACTTAGATCGGTCAGCATAAACACGCCGTTCGGCTTCAACCATGACCTGTACCGTACTATCGCGGTTCCAACCCCACTGGCGCAACGGATAAGGTTCTGTAAAACGCATCATCTGTACCAGCGCTACTCCCCCACTGGAGGTTGGTGGCATTGTAATGACGTTATAATTTTTGTAGGTGGCCTGAAGCGGATCTCGCCAAACAGAATGGTAATTTTTCAGGTCTTCTTCGGTGATCATACCTTTACCCCGCACCATTTCTTCGGCTAGTAATCGGGCGGTTTCCCCTTCATAAAAACCCGCCCGACCCTGCAACTGAATGCGTTGCAGCGTTTTGGCCAGATCAGCTTGCGTTAGTAAATCACCTTTCTGCCAGGTAGTGGTATCAGCTATCACTGCACTTTTGAAAAAGTACGTTTTGCCGGGATTAATGGTGGTCAGGTCGGTTTTAATTCGATTCAGGCCAAGCGCATCACGTTCGGTAAGGGCAAACCCTTTTTCGGCCAAATCAATAGCGGGTTGCAACACCTGTGCCCATGTCAGTTTGCCAAAACGTTTGTGGGCTTCGGCCATACCATCGACCGAACCCGGTACACCACTGGCCAGATGCCCGCTGATACTCAACCCCGGACGAATGTTACCCAATGAATCAAGATACATATTTGGTGTAGCCTGGCCGGGTGCTTTTTCACGATAGTCGAGTGTATAGGCTTTACCACCGTTATCGCGATACACCATAAATCCACCCCCGCCAATATTGCCCGCCCCCGGATAGACGACTGCCAGGGCAAATTGTACCGCCACAGCTGCATCGACGGCATTGCCACCTGCTTTCAAAATAGCTAATCCAACCTGCGAAGCTTCTGGATGAGCCGATGCTACCATACCATTTCGGCCAACAACGCCAACCCGGTCTGAGAAAAAAGGCTTAACCGCAACACCCGCCCGCGTTGGATCTTCGTCACGGTATTGATAAACACCCTGACTTTGCTTTACACTAGTTTTGGTGGCCGACGTGGAGGACGATTGGGTTTTGCAGGAAGCGACCGCTACGGCGAAGAGTAGCAATAAAGAATAAGGAGCGACACATTTGTTCATAGAGTGTTATTCTTGCGGTTGTAATCCGTTAAGGTACAAAAATAGTGTTATCTGAATGATACCCAAATCAGCCACTTATCCGACCGAACGTTACACTTATCCGAAATGGGTTGTCCGGTAAGCGTTTGTGCAGTATGTTTATGAATTGTGCTTCGGCAGTGCCGGTACACCAACCCAGTCATTTACCCTTTCTTTAAAACAGGTGAAGTTTCTTCGTCAGACTTACGAAAGTTTTCGGTTCGCGTGGGAAGCCCTACGTTCTAACATGCTACGCACCATGCTGTCGCTACTGGGGGTAACGATTGGTATTTTTGCCATTATCGCCGTTTTTACACTGGTGGATTCGCTGGAGCGTAACGTTAGAGACAGCCTATCGTTCATTGGCGATAAGGTAGTTTATGTTCAGAAATGGCCCTGGTCTTTTGGGGGTGGTGAATACCAATGGTGGAAATATTTTCAGCGACCTGAACCAACCTACAAAGAATATAGATTTCTGAGTACTAAACTTGAAAATGCAAAAGCCATTGTGGCCATGGATTTCAAAGGACGCGTTACCGTCAAAAATGGCAATAACAGCATGGCGTCGCTTATTCAGGGAACGACGTTCGAGTACAACATCATTTCGGATGTGCCCATAGATCAAGGACGTTACTTTACCCAACAGGAAATGGACGTAGGCCGGAACGTAGCCATCATCGGTTCTGACGTAGCGGACAATCTGTTTCCTGGCCAGGAACCTGTTGGCAAGTCGTTAAAAATTAACAGCTTGAATTTCGTGGTCATTGGGGTACAACACAAAAAAGGAGAAAGCATTATTAACGTAGGCGGCAACCCCGATATTAAATGCATGATTCCATACGGAGCATTTTCCAAGATGTTTCACTCGCTTAATCCCAGTATTGACATTGCCATTAAGGGGTACGATACCGATGAGGGGCTACTCGAACTGGAAAGCGAAATTCGGGGGCTTATGCGTACCCGACGCGGATTACGCCCTTTGCAGGACGACAATTTTGCCATCAACCGCCCCGAAGCTGCTGCTCAGGCTATTAGCGGTATTTTTATAGTGCTCACATTAGCGGGCTGGGTTATTGGCGGCTTTTCTATTTTAATTGGCGGCTTCGGTATTGCTAATATTATGTTTGTCAGTGTGAAAGAACGAACAAATATTATCGGGATTCAGAAATCGCTGGGAGCTAAAAATTACGTAATACTATTTCAGTTTCTGTTCGAAGCTATATTGCTAAGTCTGGTTGGTGGATTAGCGGGTATTTTTCTCGTTTATCTATTATCATTCATGAGTTTAGGCAGTCTGGAACTTCAACTAACGGCAGCAAACATCACGCTGGGGCTGGGGGTCTCGAGCGTCATAGGCATATTGGCGGGCATCATTCCCGCCTTCTCAGCCTCCCGTCTCGACCCGGTGATCGCTATCCGGGCCAAGTGATTGTATATGTTACCAGGATTGGCACACTGAGATTATTCGCTTGAAACAAGCATTTTGTTCCGGAATGAGGGTAATGAACCTTTTAGCCAATTATACAGTGCATATGGGGGTTTGTCCTGTATAGCTAATCGCCTTTCCTTATATTTGTAAGGAACTTACTTACATGTAATTAAGTTACCTGGTAGATAGTGACATTTCACTTTCTACACTCACGCCCCCCTTATTTAGTAACTTCATTACAGCTATAGTTGACGAAGGCTTACTAAATTCTCACTTCCCCTATCTGCTTATTTGGTTTTTCGTCAAACAAGTATCTTCTTTACTTTTCTCATTCTAATTTTGTGCCATATCACTTATTAAATCTCAACTCTATTAAGAATCTTTAAGCTTTATCGAGATCACTTCCTTTGACGAAACTGCCTGTAGATGAGTCATCATTTTACTCAACAAACGGCTGCTAGCCGAAATCAGAATAACTACTATATCGTTGAGAATGAGATTCATTTCACGACTGCTTCGGTTTGGGCTACAACCCTGATTCGGTTCGGTTAATTTTAACCACAATGACAGAAAATAACCGAATCGAGCTAGCTTTTGGACCTGATCTACTTTTAATCAGTAATGCCCTGGTAGTTATTTCCGGCAAATGGCGACTGTATATCATTCTGATATTAGGCGAGCAAACACTCCGCTACGGTCAACTTAGTGATAAGTTGCCCAATGTTAGCGAAAAAGTATTGGCTAGCGAGTTAAAAGCACTTGTCGCTTTGGGCGTTATGAAACGAGAGGCATACGCCGAAATCCCCCCACGGGTAGAATACACACTTACCGAACGAGGCCTGTTGGCTCTACCTATGTTGAGAGAGGTACAGCAAATCGGCCAAATTTTTAACTAACTTATTGATGTCAACTCCATTAAAATTTAAGGATAAAAACCGATCACAATTTTTTGCCACCGTTCGAAAACGAGTCGATACTTATTTCACCGAGGAAGCCCTTTCGCCCCATGCCAATGGTGCCATGTGGACTAAGGCCAGTTTTTTCTTAGTCGGCTACGCTTTTATTTATGGACTGATTCTATCCAATCAATTTGGATTATGGACAATGTTGGGGCTGGCTATTGTGTTGGGAATGTTCGCAGCTTTTATTGGTTTTAACGTCTCACATGACGGTTTGCATGGGTCTTTTTCGTCTCGTAGTTGGGTCAATCGTATGGCAGGCAACAGTTTTTATCTGCTGGGAGCGAACCCTTACGTATGGAAGATTACGCATAATATCGTTCACCACACCTATACGAATATACCCGGTCACGACGAAGACATTGAGATTGCTCCGGGACTAGTGCGCCTGGACCCAGACGAGAAACTTCGCCCTTGGCATCGTTATCAGCACTGGTACACCATTCCTCTGTATTCTCTGGCTTCTCTATCCTGGGTGTTTCGCAAGGACTATGTAAAATTTTTTAAGAGTAAGATTGGCCATCACGACAACTCATCGCATCCACGGAGCGAGTACGTCAAGTTGTTTGTTTCCAAAGCGATCTATTATTTTTTCTTTTTAGTTCTGCCATTTCTGGTACTTGACCTGACGTGGTGGCAATTAGTTGTCGGTTTTGTTCTGATGCACGTAGCCGAAGGATTGGTATTGGGCCTTGTTTTTCAGTTGGCGCATGCTGTAGAAGGTACCGCTTTTCCAACACCCGATGAGCAGGGCGACATTCAGGAGGCATGGGCTATTCACCAAATGAACACAACAGCTAATTTTGCGCCCGACAGTTCAGTAGCTGCGTTTTTTTGTGGTGGCTTAAACCGTCAGATCGAACATCACCTGTTTCCCCGAATTTGCCATATTCACTATCCGGCTATTGCCGGTATTGTCAAGAGCACAGCTCACGAATTTGGGTTACCTTATCTGGAAAATCGAAGCTTTACATCGGCACTTGTGTCTCACTTCCGCCTTTTGCGAAAATTGGGTCGGCCTGTTCCGATTAAGCCTGTTCGGACCAACACCCGCAATTTAGCTAGACAGGTGCCTGCTTAACGTCAATAAAGTCTGGTAAGACGTGCCAGTATTACCCCATTAAATATCCTCTTTTACCTCCCACCTTAATTTATGGCGTCACAACAAGATCTGGATTTCACGTACACGACTATTGATAAAGTTTTCCGCTTAAGCATTGGACAAACCGGCGATTACAGTGGCGCGATGTACAATGGCGATTTCTCACTAACCCTTGAGCAGGCTCAACAGCAGAAACACCAATTCATAGTTGATAGTCTACGGATTCGTTCCGGTTCACGTGTACTTGATATGGGTTGCGGTTGGGGTCCATTCCTGACATTCATTAAAAAACTTGGGGCTAACGGACGCGGAGTAACGCTCTCAAGAGGACAGGCAGAAGCCTGCCGGGAAAATGGACTGGAAGTCGACGTTAAAGACTGTCGCCTGATTACACCAGCCGATTACGGTACCTTCGATGCGGTTACGTGCATTGGCGGCATGGAGCATTTCTGTTCCATAGAGCAGTATCAGGCGGGTCAGCAGGATCAGGTATATGCCGACTTTTTCAAAAAACTGTATGATTTATTACCGCTAGGTGGTCGATTTTACATGCAGACAATGGTATTCGGTAAGAACATGATTCCGTTTGACCAAATCAGCTTAGACGCCCCCAAAGATTCGCCTTCTTACGCGCTGGCTCTCATGATTGCCCAGTTTCCGGGGTCATGGTTGCCCTACGGCGCTGAGCAAGTGATTCGGAATGCTCAACCTCTTTTTAAGCTCATTTCCCAAAGCAGCGGACGACTTGATTACATCGAAACGATTGGTCAATGGCGAAAACGTTTCCGGGCTTTCAACCTAAAGAAGTACCTTCTCTATGTCTCGCTGTTGCCTAAGCTACTGACCAACAAACCATTTCAGGATCTTATTGCTGTGTTCAGGGTTAGCCCGAACCGAGTATGTTTCGAGCAGGAGACAATGGAACATTACCGATTGGTATTTGAAAAAGTATAGCTCAAGAAACAACCACTTTATAAGCAATTATGTCTGTCCGCGTCGCTATTCACCACCATACCCATTATGAATTTGATCGGATGGTTTTTTTGTCTCCTCACCTGATTCGGCTCAAACCGGCAGCTCACTCTAGTGCCCAAATTGAATCGTATTCGCTGACAATTGAACCGGCAAATCATTCTCTACACTGGCAGCAGGACCCTTTTGGTAACTTTATAGCACGGATCGATTTTTGGGAGTCTATGCAAAAAATGTCGATTGGAGTGGAGATTACGGCTGTTCTGGCGCCTACCAACCCCTTCGATTTCTTTTTGGATACCTATGCGCAGTCGTTTCCTTTTCAGTACGAGACGCAACTCAAAAAAGATCTTATGCCGTATCTGGAAATCACGGAGCAGGGACCTCACCTGATGCAGTGGTTACAGAAAATAGATCAGACGAAACGGGATATCATAGAGTTTCTGATTATGCTCAATAAGCAGGTCTTTCAGGATATTGCATACAGCATACGACTACAACCAGGCATACAAACGACCGAAGAAACGTTGGAACTGGCAATAGGCTCCTGTCGTGATTCGGGCTGGTTACTGGTGCAGATTTTACGTCATTTCGGCTTGGCAGCCCGCTTTGTTTCCGGCTATCTGGCTCAAGTAATTACGGACGAAACAAGACGCAATGACTCATCTGGAACAAAAGAAGATTCGCTGGCTTTACATGCCTGGGCTGAAGTGTATATACCTGGTGCAGGGTGGATTGGCCTCGATCCTACATCGGGAGTGTTAGCTACAGAGGGGCATATTCCGCTGGCCTGTACCTCCGACCCGGCTAGTGCAGCACCCGTAACAGGCACCACCGACATAACAGAAACAACGCTCACGTATAGCAATACGCTGACTCGCCTTGACTAACCAGCCGTTTATGATGCTCTGGTTTAGCCGGACATAATTAACCTTTTACCAATTGCACAAACGCTCAAATTCGACTACCGAATTTGAGCGT
Organism: Spirosoma flavum; assembly: GCF_042686045.1. Taxonomy (NCBI): domain Bacteria; kingdom Pseudomonadati; phylum Bacteroidota; class Cytophagia; order Cytophagales; family Cytophagaceae; genus Spirosoma; species Spirosoma flavum. The sequence goes on along the minus strand of NZ_JBHUOM010000001.1, from coordinate 937,641 downwards.
TTGTGTATAACTGAAAGCCAGCGTAACCTACTGTTTAAATTTCAATTCTGAATAGGTGCATAGGCAGTACATAAGGGTCCAGTTCAACGTAATTTTGGTCACCCTTCCAGGTATAGTAAGCCTCGGTAAGCAGGTCATGAACGGTATAGGTTTGATCGTACCCAATGCCTAATTGCTCGATGGGTATCTGCACCAAACCGGCCCGACGCTGGTATGCATCGGTATTGACCACAATGAGCAGCCGATTATCACCGGTAATTTTCAGGTAGGCCATTATAGCGTCGTCGTTAACGGAGCAGAATGTCAGATTATTGGTTGTTTGCAAAGCCACATTCTCATGTCGAATTCGGTTAACAAGCGAAATTAGGTAAGTCAATTTATTGGTTTTATCCCAGTCCCAAAGCCGAATTTCGTACTTTTCTGAGTTCAGAAATTCTTCTTTATTCGGAAAGGGCACATGCTCCATCAACTCAAATGATGGGCCATAAATACCATAATTGCTCGATAGTGTGGCCGCCATGAAATAGCGAATCAGGAACTGCGGTTCGTGGCCCGACTGTAAACTATATGGATCAATATCGTGAGTAGTTGGCCAGAAGTTAGGACGGAAATAGTGCTTCATTTCCCCTTGCGTCAGCTCAGTCATGTATTCCTGTAGCTCGGCCTTCGTGTTACGCCAGGTGTAATAGGTGTACGAATGCGCAAAACCCCGTTTGGCCAACTCCTGCATGACCCTCGGCTTTGTGAACGCTTCGGCCAGAAAGAGCATATCCGGAAATTCTTTCTTGACTTCCGCGATAATCCATTCCCAGAAAGCAAATGGTTTGGTATGTGGGTTATCGACCCGAATAATACGGACACCCCACGAACCCCACACCAGCAAAACACGCTTTAGCTCTTCCCAAAGATTCTGCCAGTCTTCTGTCTCGAAATAAACCGGGTAAATGTCCTGATATTTTTTGGGCGGATTTTCGGCGTATTGAATCGTACCATCGGGCCGTTTTTTGAACCACTCAGGATGTTCTTTAGCCCAGGGGTGATCGGGTGAACACTGAATAGCGAGGTCCATCGCAATCTCCATTCCATAGTTATTGGCAATGGCAATCAGGTGTTTGAAATCTTCCACTGTTCCAAGCTCGGAATGAATAGCATCGTGGCCACCTTCTTCCGAGCCAATTCCGTAGGGAACACCCGGCTCACCTGGCTGGCAAATAACCGAGTTGTTTTTACCCTTTCGGTGCGATGTGCCGATGGGGTGAATCGGTGGTAGATAGAGAACGTCGAACCCCATACCCGAAATACGTGGCAGCAACGCTTCTACATCCCGGAAAGTACCGTGCACACCCTCCTGCCGTGAGGCCGAACGGGGAAACAGGCAGTACCATGTGCTGAACCCGGCTCGGGCACGATCTACTTCTACTCCCAATTCATGGGTGTAGCGCGTTGGATAGTTACGCTCAGGGTAACGGTTCGCATAAAACGTAAACTGATCGCTTTCGGCTATAGATACGGCTTCGTTGTAACGATCCTCATCCGATGCGTCTGACCCAGCCCGAAAAAGCGCAGCCATTGCCCGGAGTGCCTTCACATCAGGCGATTCTTCACTGATTTCAGCTTTCTTTCTACCCTTGCCTTTTGCTCCTACTAATGGCTCATCTACCTTCTTTCCACCCGCCCGTTCAACCATCCCATCTAGATACTGAGCACCGGCCAGCAATTCGCTTGTAATACGTTGACCATCGGCTACCTTCAGATGAACTTCGTGCTGCCAGGATGCGGGATGATTAACCCAGGCTTCGAGTGTGTACACATATCGCCCTATTTTTTCAACGATAAACGACGCCCCCCAGCGGTCATTCCAACTTGGAGCCATTGCCGATTCGGTCCAAGTGGCGTCGTCGATATGTTTATAGAGCAGAACAGCCGTGAGGTGATCGTGACCATCGGCAAAGATGTCGGCTTCAACCGCTACAACATCACCGGGAATTGCTTTTATAGGAAATTGACCACCGTCAAGTTCAGGGCTAACACGCTCGATAACTACGCGGGACTGGCCGAAACCAGATTGGTTGGAAAGAGAATTGAGAAAGCTCATTACTAAATCGTTTGACTAGTTAATCATAAACGGTTGAGCAATGTTACAAAAAAAGCTGGTTCTACTACGTTGATTTGCGGTAGTCTGCTACATTAGTTTACGGGTAGATAGACTAGAAACGTAGCGCCATGACCAGGCTGACTGCGGGCCGTGAGGTATCCACCGTGATTATCTGCAACTTTCTTGCAGATAGCCAAGCCAATGCCCGTTCCGGCATATTCGCTGCGGCCATGCAGCCGCTGAAACAGATTAAAAATCCGATCTATGTATTTCTCATCGAACCCAATTCCATTATCGGCTATGCTTATTTCGAGGTAATTATTGCCGGGGCTTAAGGGTGATACAGGCAACTGCTCGGCAGAAACAGTTCGGGTATCGACACAAACAACAGGCACTCGCTCGGATGGCGTGAATTTCAGTGCGTTACTCAGCAGATTCTGAAATAGTTGCCGCAACTGAAGAGTATTTCCCTGAATAACCGGGAGAGGCCCAACCTGAATCTGGGCAGAACGACCTCTAATGGCAGTTTCCAGGTCGCTTTGTACCTCAGCCACCAACGCCGATAGTGATACTTTATGGAACGAAGGTCTCTCGGTATTGAGCCGGGAGTAGGTCAATAGCCCCCGAATTAACTCCTGCATCCGGCTGGTAGCAGACTGCATCCGGCGAATAATGTCCTGCGCATTAGTATCCAAAGCCGGTCCATACTGCTCGGTCAGCATACTACTGAAAGCCTGTATTTTGCGCAATGGCTCCTGCAAATCATGGCTGGCTACATAGGCAAACTGCGCCAGTTCGGTGTTGCTTCGGCTTAGTTCATCAATATCATCGGTCAGTTGTTGTTGGCTGCTTTCTAAACGGCTTTTGTTCTGCCGCAATTCTTCATTGTCCCGTAACGTCTGCTCAATCACTTTCTGGGCATGAACATCAGCCAGAAACCCGGTCCAGTGAACGACCTGCTGATCAGCATTACGCAGGGGCGTAGCCGAAACCATGTGCCAGATATATTCGCCCGTCAAACTGTTTCGAAGGCGCCATTCTCCTTTGAAAGGCAAACTGGACGCTACGCTATCAGCCCAAATCATTTTTACAACCGGGTAGTCGTCTTCGTGAAAATGCCTTAACCAGCCTTCTTCATTCAGATCGGGTATCGTCTTGCCCAAAAACGTAGTAAAACCCTGGTTTGTATAAATCAGTTTTCCATCTGAGGTCATCGAAAAAATCAGCAGTGGTAATGAGTTCGTTACTTGTTTGTACTGCTGTTCACTTTGGCTAAGCCGCTCGGCCAATTCCTGTAGCTGGCTATTTTTGCGTTTGATATCATCATAGGGCGATGCAGACGGCTCGCGAATAAACTGGTCTTTCCATCCATTAATCCGATCCGAACTAACCGATTTCAAATCCGCAACGGTGCAGTACAATCGAATGTCGGTACCCTTATCAGTAACATCAATACTCAATTCATCGACCAGCCGCCGGGCATGTGTTAAGGCGGCTTCGAAGGTTCCGGAGATATACTGCCGACGATCCTGCAACAAGGCCAACATGCGCCAGCCCTTCGTGTCATTGGCGCTAACGCCGAGCGTCAACGAAGCATGACTACTGCTGGTGACAGCCAGCCGGGCAACCTCCGAAACAGCCGTGGCGAAGGTTGTTTGCGAAGCCAGCGAAAGCCCTGCCAGCTCAGCCAGTTTCATGCTACGCTTATGGACTAAAATGATGTCCATTTCGTTGTCCAGCATTAATTTTGTCAGTTCATGCATAACGTTAGTATAGCTTGCTCACCAACACCGACATATCATCGGCATGGCGGGCGCATTCTTTATAAATAATAGCCGCCAGTACAGACGGATCATAATTGCCAATACTGGGATAGCGCGCTGGATTCCAACGTGCCTGCAATCCATCGGAGGTCATAATCAGTACCTGATTACGCTCATAAGGCAGTTCAACATCAAGTAATGTTCGAGGCAAGACATTACCCAAAATACCATTTTGAGAAATGTATCCTTTTATGCCCAATGAGCCACTCAGTTTGGCGACTATATTACCAACTCCGCAAAGCTTCCATTTCCGACTGGTAAAGTCGAAGACAGCGCAGGTACCTACCAAACCACGGGTTCCTGTGCAAGCCTCATGAACGGCAGCCAACAAGCTAGCAGGACTCCTATCAATTACCCTTCCCAATGCTTGAATAGCCTGATCAACAGCATCTTGTGCCAGCACACCATGACCTAATCCATCTCCCAGAAATACCGTCAGAGATGAGTTTGTCAGTTTACTAAAATAGGCATCGCCACAAGCGGTTTCACCCGTTTTTGGCACACAAATACAACGAATATCAGCACGGGCTGGTATCGTAATTGGCGGTTTGATTTTCTGATGGAGCCGCACCAGCATCACGGTTCCGCGGCCTGGATGCGAATACAGCTGAAACTCGTCTGCCAACCGTTGAATGGCCCCTAATCCCTGACCCAGCGACCCGCCCGTCGATACACCATCCACCATCATTCGGTTAGGCTCGCTCATACCCGGACCACTATCCACGCTGATCAATTCGAGGCTGGCATTGTCCGTATCATGAATCGGTTTGACCAGCAACTCACCGTCGATGGCATATTTGACTAAATTGGAGAGTAGTTCGGCAACAATAATGTCCAGTTCACTCAGCTTTTTTTCGCTGAACCGAAGTCTGGTAGCCAACAAACGAACCTCCCGTTTGATAGAAGCCCCATAGCTGCGATCAGATGCGACAAAAGAGCGGTGAGGTGTACTATCCATTCGTCCACTTGGTAATGACTACGGTTGTTCCCTGCCCAACTGTACTTTTAATAAAAAATTCACTGGATAGCCGTTTGGCACCCGGCAATCCCAGACCTAAACCCATTCCGGTTGAGTGACCATTTTGCATAGCTTGTGTGAGATCGGCAATACCAGGTCCGTTGTCTTTAAACGTTAACCGCAGTCCGGTCTGTTTACCCCGCTTTACCATGTCGATTAATACGTCGCCCGCACCCGCATAATTAAGGATATTGCAAGCCAATTCGCTGGTAGCCGTGATAAGTTTGGTTTGATTAAGTACGGTCATACCGACACGCTGGGCCTGCATACGAACATAGCGAATTAGGTATACTACATCCTCTTCGCTCCCGATAGCAATTGTTTCTGTCGCGGTAATTTTAATCGTCGAAATCGGCATCTTCGTCGGGCACTATCTTGCTATGCAGAAGTTCCATACCTTTCTCCACATTTAATGCCGTATAAACGCCCATCAGAGGTAAGCCAAGTTCAACCAGCGTAATGGCAACGGCAGGCTGCATACCTACAACTACCGTCTCGGCGTCCAGAATACGAGTCATGCTGGCTATGTTGCTCAGAATACGGCCCATAAATGAATCGACAATAGAAACAGCCGAAATATCAATCATGACGCCCTGTGCCTGATGTTTTGTTACGGCATCAATGATATTAGCTTCAAGGTCAAGGGCGAGCCGGTCATATAAATCAACCTGAATCGTTACAAGCAGAAACCGACCCATCTTTAGAATAGGAATTTTTTCCATAGCCGGTCTTCTTTAAAAAGATAGTGGATTGCCCAAGGGTGTGGAGCTTGCGGGTGCTTTCCGTACCTCCAAACGCAATGATCGGAATGCGTGTTTGAGCGCACTAGCCATTGTAGATTTAGTCACAACGTTCGACAAGTCGATTCCCAGATGTACAATTGTCTGGGCAATTTCTGGTCTGATTCCACTTATAATACACTCAGCACCCATCAGGCGGGTTGCATTCACGGTTTTAATGAGGTGCTGGGCCACCATTGAATCGACCATCGGCACACCCGAAATGTCCAGAATAGCAATATCACTACCAGTGTTGACGATCTCCTGTAACAGGTTTTCCATCACGACCAGTGTTCGCGAACTATCCAGCGTACCAATGAGCGGCATCGCCAGAATGCCGTCCCAAACTTTCACCACCGGCGTCGATATATTAGTCATTTCATCCGTCTGACGCAGAATTATTTCCTCACGCCCCTGAATGAATGTCTCAAACGTAACGATACCTAGTTTGTCAATGAATTTGCTAACCTTTAATGTTTCGAGGAAAAGCCGTTGTATATCGTCTTTTATTTCCGCTTGAAGTGTCTCCAGCAAAGCATCTTTCAGGCTAAAGATATACCCGCCCGTTTCGCGGGGGGTATAGCCCTGCCGGGCACGGGACATCGAAATTGACGATAATGTGTTTATGAGGGGTTCGAGATCAGGCGAGTTCTCCTGGGTAAGATTAGCATCGGTCAGAACAGTAAAGAGCATATTGAGAAAATCATCTGACTGCTCCCGAAGTTCGTCATTAGGCATCAAATCGTCACGAAGGCTATCATCAGCTAACTGGATTCTCATCCAGGTAGTTAGAATTTGTTTTTTCTTTTGCCGAAGTAGTTCGACGATCGAATCAGTCATAAGAACACGTTATTCTGTTTTGTAATTACACCCGCTGAGCCGACTGATTCTGAAAGGAGACGTCTATCTAAAAAATATCTAGTCAAGCAGATTAGCATCGATTTAGTACAACAAAAAGAATGTAGTAAAGTTTGTGAAAATGCGCTCAGCCGATGCGAATCTCACCTCCCAGCTACATTGGTAAGTAGCGTGTGACAGTATTCTATTTGCTTACTTCGCACCATCGGCTTTTGCGTCGGCAATGGCCATTTGACCGATAAGCGTCCCTAGCTTCGTTCCCGCTTCCGTGTCGAACCGAACCTGTGTTCCGCCATAAAGTCCCGACATAGCTGCTTCGGCTGCCTGTGCTGTCAAACTAACAGCTTCATCGGGAAACAAATAGGCTAGTACCGTCGTGGCTGTAGCCGCAACGGTTGCATTATCAGCCATGTAACCGGGCGTGTTTGGGATAACGGTCGCGGTTTTAATCGTCGGGTCTAGCTGGGACGGACGTGGCGTAAAGTAGGTATATTTTGTAGACCAAGCAGCCGTTGTGCCGTCCTGCATAGCGCGGTTTAGGAGTGCATAGGTGCGAGCCGTTCTGAGTTCATTCTGGCGAGTTTGCCGAATAAGGTCTTCAACATAAAAATTCCAGTAGCCAGAAAGGGCGTACGTATTGGTCCCATTATCCCAATAATTGGCAATGCGCCACTGTTCACGAGTACGCGTATTGGCAATGTCACGCACCTCGCCCAAGGCTTTCTGATAGTCAGCCGAGGTTGTGGCTGGGGGCGGACCAGGAACTGCCTTAAAAATTGCGGTTGAATCGAACCAGGTTTTTACCCTGCCCGCCAGCGGTAGTATTGGCGAGCGGGCGGGTAATTCTAAACTACGCCATTTAAGATCGTAGGAGGCCGTAACAATTTTCGTTTGCCACGTATTATTCGGGTCATGAGCTACATCAAAGCGGTCGCTTTTTGCGCGGTCGATAACTTTAGCGGTCACGGTAGCAGCTAGCTCTTCGCCAGCTTTTACGTCACTGGGAACATTAGCCCCGGCCCAAATCCGACTTTGTTTATGCTCGGTGGCTTTTGCCTTAAGCCAGGCCACTTCATTTGGGAAGAAAAACGCCAGCATTTGGCAAGAAGCCTCTGCAATGGCCGCATCTTCCGACGGATAGGAGGGCACATCCAGTATTGGCACGCGTGTAATGATACCCTGCCGCTCCAGCGATGACCGATTGTACTGATATTTTGCCCGCCAGGCAACTACCAGCGCATCATATTGCACCACGCTCAACAAGGCGTAAACCCGAGCGGCATAGGGCGGACCCGCATATGGATTAGCGGCATCCGATGCAACGATCTGACCCGTTGCGTTGTCGTAGCCGGGTGCTACATTATATTTCGCCACCAGTTGCCGGGCAATCTGGTTCCAGCGAAGAACGCCCCCAGCGGCCCAATAGTCAACAGCCGTATTTTGCTCAGGGTTAACACTTAACAATCCATTTTTGAGGTCGCTCAACTCATGCTGATAAGCATCAGACGTAGTGGCAGTGGGTTGCGGCACACTGATATCAGCCGCCGATTTTAGAATGATAGGCCGCCAGGTTCCACCGTCGGCCTCTGGCGAGCCCGGTTCTGTAAATGGCAAAATACCTTCGTCGATAATAGGCTCTTTACACGCTGTTACCCACACCAACAAAGCACTTAAAAATATAGACGAAAAAAGCGTTTTCATAGATAGAATGGTCATTCAAAAACCACGCGGCTAATTGTTGGCGGTCCAGTGACCAATGACTAAACCGCCATTGATCTGTGTACTTTTGCCCGTATTACGCCCATCAAGGGTGGTACTGTAGCCTGCTGTCAGACCAAATTGTTTCAGTAACCGCACATAAGCCGTTGCGCCTACCCGCGTAAAGCCAATCGCATTCGTCGGAAACGCAACGCCCGGGCCAATATTTGTCCCTTCGTTATAGGGCGTTTGTCGCTGCCCCCAAACATCCACGTTAACTACTTTCGTTACGAATCCCGTGCGAATAATGATTTCAGTTACGTCGGGTACGTTAACGTTTGAGCCACTGTTTGGATTGAGTTGACTTGGATCATAAGCGTTTACGGGATGATCGAGCGTTACCTGACCATTTCGTATGTAGCCAAACTGGCCGGTCAGGAAAAACGAGCGCGTCTTAAAATGCAGTAGTGTACGGCCATCCAGATTGCGCGACCCACGCCCGATAGCAACCAGCGCGTCATTCACATAATTTTGAATGGGCATCGAATATCCTACTGCGAACTGCCACGACACGTGAAGTTTACCAAATTTGTAATCGAAGGCCTCCCAACGCAACGCAGCCGACACGTTTTGAAACCCCTCCTGCTTAGGTGAATAACCCGCACTGGCCTGCGTTCGCATATAGGGAGCCGCTACAATCAGGTCCAAATCATAGCCTAATCCATACGTTCCAACGAGGGTTAGAGCCTCCGTTGTAACCGTGCCCAGGTTAGGATTGCGCGTTTCGGTTTTGTTGACATAATAGCTGTCATAAGTCGCTTGTGAGCCGATTACGGCTAAACTGGCCTTTCGCTGACCACGCATAAAGCCATCTACCAAACCCTGCGCCTGCATTGGCGAAGCAAGAGTCAGAAGAAGTAGGATACTGGTGGTAAAGGCTACTAATCGCATAAATCCATTTTAGGTTAAACAAAAGTAGTCGTTCGGGGTGAGCATATAGTATGAACGACTGTTTTCCTTGTTAGCGGTTAATCCAATGATAGATTTCTAGATTTTATTATGGAAATAGCCATTTGATTCGCTTATCCATAAAAAAGCCGGGTTTTGAGGCCCGGCGATATGGTTTACGACATCTCCTTTTCTCATTTCGGCATGTAATGATCTTCGTGTGTGTAGCCATATTCAGCTACTTTTTGAGCCCGATATCGATAAAGGGACGCATCTTCGGGTGCCCATGTTGCCAGTCCGTCTACATACCGGTTGAACATACAAAAGGCAGCTGCAATTAACACCGTATCGTGAATGTCGTGATCGGTAGCGCCTTCGGCGCGGGCCGCTTCAACCTGCGCGGGTGTGACAGATTTGCCTCCCTGCTGAACACTACCGGCAATCGTCAGCAGTGTTTTTACTTTCGGTGAAATAGCCGCTTCCTGATAATCACGTTTTACCGAGTTGACTAATTCCCAATTGTCGTCTCCGAGGTGATGGCTGGCAATAGCACCGTGAATGGTCTGACAAAAAAAGCAGTCGTTCAGCGACGACACATAGGTGGCAATTAATTCGCGTTCGCCTTCGGTCAAACCTGACTCCGGCAGACGCGCATTAGACCTTAACAATACATTAACCAGATCGTTGAGGGGGCGGGCTGTTTCGGGACTGAAAGCCATTGGCCCACGAATGCCGGGCAATCCGGCAGGTAGTTCGATATGTGGCACAGTTTTGATTTGTTTAGTTATAGATTAATGTTTTTCTTAACAAAGCGTCACCATTACTTCTCCCAGGGTAAAAGATTCACTTTACGCCCAATTGCGTAGCCCATGCGTAAGCCTTCTTCACAATCCATGCGATAATGTACCCCCAGAACAACCCGCGAATAGGCATTCTCTTGAGCCATTTCGTAAAAACTATTAAAACTTCGGGGTGCACCGTTGAACTCGGTTCGTCCTTCGTGGCAGTGATCGGTCATGGCGAAGCTGGACCCATAAATATTTGTCAGAACTTCAGCCGCCACAGCGCCAAAACACGAATGCCCGGATGGATAGGATGGAAAAGGGGGCGTAATTCCTTCCATAATACTAATCGGATTATTCAGGTGAGTCTGCCAGGTTGGGTCAATCGTCCGTCGAATATAGGTAATGGGCCGTTCGATATTATAGACATATTTGGAACTCCAGCACGCTACACCAATATCGCTCAGGCCGATTCCCAGTTTCGCATAGGTGTACACCGCTTTATCCAGGGCTGCTTTTTCCTGCCGGACGACCTGTTGCGAAATGGCCAGCCAACGGCCCGCCGGTTCAAAAGTCAGTTTGTAAATATCATCGCTCCAAAACTCACCAATCCACTTCTGCTCTTTCGACAACGGAGTTGTGGCTGTATATATTTCTAATCCCTGAGCAAACAGGACAGATTTCACGCTGGTGCTGTAATCGAGGGGAGATTTTGCCAATTTATCGGCTTCATTCGCAACAAACGTCCTGACCTTACCCCAATAGGGCAATAGTGCCCGGCTGTAGTCGGGAGATGTGGGTTGCCACTTACCAACGCCCGTTGGCGGCACGTAATCAGCCGGTTGGTTACGCAGATAAGCCCCATCTCCGGCGACATCCGTTTTAGCGTAGGCCAGCACAGCTACTGCTATTTCTTGCCCGAATTTTTTAGACCGGTCCAGTTCATCGGTGGAACCAGTTACAGGAATCAGTTTCTTATGCAACGTCTCAATCTTGGCTTTGTCGGCATCGACAACCTGCGGAAAAAAGCCTTTCATCATGAGATAATAGGTCTCATTTACAGCCACATCCCACCGATATGACTTACCTGATTCGACAGTTGGCACCGCTAAACCCGTAAATTTATATGCCACCGATTTGTACTTTATTGAGCCAGGCACAACGGTTTCATAAGCGGCTAGGCCAATATAACCCAACGTTCGGGCTGCAACCGGCGGTCTATAACCCGGTGCATAGCGTTCGACATCCAGAAACAAATCCATCCATTGAAGAGCTACCGAGGCATCTATTATGGCTGCGGTTGGCGTTGGAGCCACAGTCTCTTTCGCTGATTGACAAGCAGCCAGTATGCCAAAAAAAACGACAAATAATGTATAGCGAATGCCGCGCCCAAGCCTACAGGTATTAATTTTCCATTTTGAATAATGGGTGCTGAACTTCATGGCTGGCTGTATATAGTGTGCAGTGTAAGCAAGACAGTAAATGCTCGTTGGCATACCATTACTTACACTACGGGTTAATAGGGTTAGCGAAGAACACATCTTCGCCCTCAGAACAAAGGCAACACTAATAGACTCCTGTAATCATTTTGATTATCAGGCCGTCGGGGCAGTGATATGAGAATAAGCAATTACTAATTCTCGCTAGCACTCCACTTAGTCTTAGTATACACTTTGTTCTTTTTTGTTAGCAACAATAGTGCCCCAGCTACAAAGTAGCCAGGGACTACATAACCAACCTATGATAAATGAGTAGTTGTGGATGATACTAGCAAGCGTCATCCACTATCTCTTATTGATGATATTCGTTAAGCCGTTTGCGGCTCATTGATATAAACGTATCCTTTTGTTGCCAGCATTTCACCCATGTCAGCATACGTAGCCGGATCGGTGGGTGTGAGTGTTGCCAGCCCGTCTACATAGCGATTGTACATACAGAATGAAGCGGCAATCAATACCGTGTCATGAATGTCCCCGTCAGTTGCTCCCTTATCGTGGGCCGCTGCCACTAAATCAACTGAAACGGTACGAGCGTCGGCCTGAACATGATCGGCAATGGCTAATAAGGCTTTTAATTTCGCTGAAATCGGGGCTGCACTGGTATCATCTAAAGTCTGATCAACTACCTCGCGCTGGTCGGCGTAGAGGTAGCGGGCTGCGGCTGCATGGCTGTTCATACAGAAATCGGTTCGGTTCTGCTTCGATACGAAGGCCGCAATCAGTTCGCGCTCAGCATTGATGAGTGTGCTATCGGGCGACCCGGCACGAAGCAGAGCCTGAGCCAGCGCATAAAGCGGTTGACCCGTATCGGGCCGGTACATAGCAAGACTCCGAATACCCGGAATACCCTCTGGAAGTGTAATATGAGCCATAATTAATGAGTGTTAAATCTTGAAAATCATTTACTTTCTCAAACTGACCCTTTCAGGATCAATGTTTACAGAGAATTTGACTGCTTATTTTTTGAACCAAACAGCACCAAACGCGACCATGAAAGCCGCAGAGAATACGAGCAACGCATTTCCGATTCCACCTAACGCGATTGTTAAGGCACCAACAAAAAGCACGGTTGTGGCCGTAAATAACCGCCCAACATTGAAACAGAATCCGGTGGCGGTAGCTCGGATTGAGGCAGGAAACAAGGTTGGCACGTAAAACCCATTGACCGAAAAGCGATTACAACCCGTATAATTAGCTGTTCCCTTGGCAAAGTTATAAGAATAAATAGCCTCCAGTTTTGGGGTAATGCGGTAGTGAACAGCTCCGTTCAGTTTCAGGCTATAGACAGTATAATCAGTCAGGTCTTTTTCTAAATAGTCCATACGGGATACCTTGCCGATACCGGTAATGGTCCGGTTCACCTCATCCCCATAGACATTCAAGCCGTTATAGGCGGGGTTGCTAAGTCCCTCCTTTTCGGGCAATGTCGTTGCATCCACGTCTGTATAGTCGGTGGCGAACCAGTCGAGTCCTTTCATATAGGAAGCGACCAATTTTACGGCCAACCGATTGCTAAACGCTTTGGCATAACGCAGTCCATAGTCCTGATAAATAGCCGCTCCCGTATTCGAATCGTTGACATGATTTACCCCTACTTTCGTCTGTACACTAAGTCCCTGATACCGAAATGGGTCTTTACTGGTCATAAGTAAGGCACCATCGTCAGTGTGGCAATGATTTGTCTTGTTTTCATGTCTGTTTCGTTAAAAAAGAGCAAACGGTGGGTGGGCCGACCGAAAATGTGAGTTTTCGGTCGGAGAAATAAAAGCCAGTAAATAGGGTAATCGATTTGTTTTTAAGTGAGCCGTTCAGCTAGTATGCCTCACAACGGGTGAGTTAAGCTTCTGATAACCAGTTAATGCGTTTGTAGTTGATACCCGCCCGGCGGTCGAACGTAGCCCCGGCTGGTTATTCGTTCGCCAAGCATCTGGTAGTAAGCCGGATCGGTGGGCGTTAAGCTTGCCAATCCATCCACATACTTGTTATACAAGCAAAAGAGGGCCGTAATTAGTACCGTGTCATGAATCTCACGGCCGGTGGCACCTGCTTCACGAGCTCGGTCAACGGCTTCGGGTGTAACCTCCTTACCGTTCTTCTGCGTGAGAGCCGCAATGTGAAGCAGCGCCTTCATTTTTTCGCTTACCGGAGCCGTTTCGATATCCTGTTTCACGGCGCGGGCTATTTCGTCGTCGCCCAGCAGTAAGTCAGCGGCTTTGGAATGGGCTGCTTCGCAAAAAACCGTGCCGTTACGAGACGATACCAAGGCAGCAATTAACTCGCGTTCACCCTGAGATAACGTTGATTCACCACGCAGCAAAATCTGCGTGAGTTCACGGATCGGCTGGGCTGTATCCAACCGATATTCGAGCAGACCAGTAATACCCGGTAGTTGTTCTGGTAAGGGAATATGTGGCATAGTTGACAGTAGATTACAATCCTGACCCATCTGCTTTGCCTCGGGCTACGGCGTAGGAACCTATTTTTTTACCGTGTGCCAAACCATCATTCGCGTCGAATCGATAATGAATCAGGCCATATACCCGCGACAGGGAGGCTTCTGTCGCTTCTGCATCAAAATCCTGCGCTTTATCAGGAAAAATCGAACTTAACACGGTAGCAGCGGCTGCCGAAAAGGTTGAGTGACCGGATGGATAGGACGGGAAATTAGGCAACCCAACCGATGTTTTTACCCCAAACTGTTGCGGACGCGGAAAGTAATAATAGTACTTGGCATCCCAGCAACCAATACCGGCATCCATCAGAGCTGTTCCCACCAGCGCCAGTGTTCGGGCCGTTCTGACTTCGCTATATTGGGCATCGTGGGCAGCATTGGCAGCCGTGCGGTGCCAGTGACCAGGAGGAGTGTAGCTACCCGCCCCATCAGACCAGTAGTTGGCAATGCGGGCCTGGTCGCGCGTTTGACTTTTATTGATTTGCCGAAGTTCCGCTATATCCGTTTGGTAATCAGCCGTATTGAGCGCCGGTGGCGGACTTGGCCGCAGTTGAGCCACGGTTGCTTTGTCGAAATTCCAGGGCATTACCGCCCCATAATTTGGCAGCATGGGTGGGCGCAACGGACTTTCCTGACTCACCCAGACTTCAGCAAGTCCACGATCTTTAGCGGCTTGAATCATCCCCGCCGTGAGAGCCTGATTATTAGCCGCACTCATGCCATCCGTTTTGGCCCGGCTCATGACCTTTGCCGCCACAGCACTACCAAGTGCCGCACCAGCCGCCAGGTCGCTCTCTACATTCATGCCCGCCCACAAACGACTGTTGCGGTGTTCGGCCAGTTTAGCATCCAGATATGGCACTTCACCGGGAAACATTGCTTTTAAAATAACAGCGGAAGCAGCCGCAACGACCGCATCCTCCGATGGATACGACGGGAGCGATGATACGGGCAGCAGGGATTTGAGCGTAGCATCTGTCTTGGCAGGCGCAACCCGATTGTAAAGATATTTATAATACCAGGTCGATACCAAGGCGTCATATTGCGCTACGCTCAGATAAGACAGGGCACGAGACGCGTAAGGAGGATTGGCAAATGGAAACTTAGGGTCGGCCAGTGGATTAGCCGCGTCTGGAACCGGGTATTTACCATCGGCATTTGACGCAGGCGGAATATTATAGCGAGCGCATAACTCACGGGCAATTTCATTCCAGCGGTATACCGCTCCGCCCCCCCAATACGTGACGGCATCCTGCTGGTCACTAGTGAGGTTCGTTGCTTTCTGTTTCAAACTGGCAACTTCGGCCTGATAATCTGATGAACTAATCGTAGCGGGTACGGCCACACTTACCTCGGTAGGCGATGTCAATACGTAGGTTTTCCAGGCTCCGGCTTTCTCGTCCACGTTGGTGGGTGCGTAAGCCGATAGCTGAAGTTCATCAATTGTTTTACTGCACGAAATAAGCGCAGCTGATAAGCTAATGATGGCCGCGCTGATCGCGAAAAGGTGACTATATTTTTTCATGACAGGTACGGACTTATTTCTTAAAACTGATTTGATATAACAGACCCACCATATAACTGGTGCTCTGACCCATGTTTAACCCATCGACTACATAGCCGACACGGGCATTGAGGCCGATGTTGTGGGGCTGCACTTTACCGTACCAACCCACCGATGTAGCCTGCATGTTGTTGGTTGGAAAAGGCATATCATTCCGGCGAATATTGTCACCATTTAAGCAGGATGTGCGCTCGGCCCACACTTCGGTTTGCCACCCCCGACGCAGTACACCCAATCGGAGAGCCGCGTCGTATGTATTCGGCACCGGCACCTGATTGACGTTGTAGACTTTGTCGTTGGCCTGATAGACATCCTGATCTATTTTGCTATTACTGCGCCAGCCGTAGCTGCCATGTGCCGTTACATAAAGGCCCGTTCTGGGTTCTCTGTAGTTGACCAGCAACCGCCCAGTAAATGTGCGGCACTGCAAACCAATAGACATCGGTAAGAAATTTGGCACGTAACTCCCCAATGGAATTGACCCGCCCACAATCGCATTGAGTGAAAAACCTCCAACCTGAACGGCTTTCACTTTCAGCCAGGCCGATAGATCCTGAACACCATGCTGACCCATCAGATTGCCCGCGCTGGTACTGGTCCAGACATAAGGCAGACTCAGAATAACGTTCACTCGTTTGCTAATCCCGATAGCAGGCATCAGTGTAACGCTCTGCGTGGTCTGCGTACCGATATTGAAATTTTCTCGTTTGAGCGTATTCTCCCAGTATTGACTCCAGGAACTAGACCCGTACATACCAGCAATACATACCTGCTTTTTTCCCATGTAAATTGCATCATGAGGCATCTGTGCCTGAGCCGCCAACGGCGTCAGCAAGGATGCGATAATCAGACAGTTTAGACTTGTTTTCATAGGTTATTTGTTATTCTAATACGATGGAGTTTTTAAATAGTAAGGCCAACTGTCAACACGGCGCTGCGTCCATCAGAAGGCCACACGCCCGGTCCCGGATAGAATGTTGGGCGTTTGGTGAAATACTGGTGATTCAGCAGATTATTAATACTTCCCCGAACGGTGAATTGACGACCGATGCGCCATGTGCCGTTCAAATCCCACAAACTATAAGCTGGTACGGGACCAACTGCGCCATTAGCAGATGGATTGGCCGTATTCAGGGCATCGGAAAATGTTTGGGCAACATAACTGTATTGTACTGTCAGGCTGGCCGTTCCGTACCGGGCCGTCAATCCATTGCGACTTGTCCAGCGCGGAGCCGATTCCACCTGATTACCCGTGACCGTTCGGTTGTCGATGCCCGTTGAAACGCGGCCATTTATGTAACGGGCGTTGTTAAAGGCCGTTGATGTAAACGCACTGATCAAGACTTTTTTGGTTCGGAGCAATTGACCTTCGATGAGTGCTTCTACACCTGTGCTCCGGCTATCGCCAATATTCGTGCGAAAAATGTAGTTCGTTCCATCGGTGTTGGTCAATAAGAGCGTGCCTAATCGGTTGCGGTACAGCAGATCAAAGACTGTTATATTCAGGTGCAAGCCCCGCCACCGACCATCGAGACCAATTTCGGCGTTGTAGCCGTACGCATCTTTCAAATTCTTGTCGATACGTTCGTAGACCGACGTTGGAATAATGTCCTTAAAAACAACCGGACGATACGCCTGCGACCAGCCGCCGTAAACTTTAACCGCATCATTAACTTTATACTGCCCATTGATACCCAACAGCGCAAAATGGTGGCTGATGTCAGTAGGCAGATTGAGCGGGTCGTAATACGTAATGGTACCGCGCATCTCTGTTTTCCCATCTTCAATCCGAATACCGGGCGAAACCGTCAGACGATCAGTCAGGTGAAACTGATTTTCAACAAAGACCGCTAAGTTATTGGTCCGAAAATGCAAGTCACGCTTGAACGGGCTGGTCAGCGTCAGATCGAAGTCGCTGGCCGTTGTTCCCACACCAAGTTGCCGACGATGCAAATCTGTACTCATCAGCTGGATGCCGCCCGCAATCGTTGATTCTACATTACCCAGTTGGTAGTGGTGCAGCAACCGAACTTCTGTGGTGTAGCTATTGAAATTATCAACATCTACCTGCCGGGCTTTGTATTGCCCCGTAACCCGGTTGATGGTATCGGGAACTGTCGCAAAGGCATCAATCTGAACACTATTGCGGGATCCAAGTACAGCCGATGTCGTCCAGAGCAATCGTGTTCGATCTGAAAGTTGCCAATCCAGTTTCAGCGAGGGAACATAAATATCCGGGTTAAAGTAGTTCCGGCTTCGAGTCGACTGGCGCGGGTCCTGAGCAAACATCGCATCGGTCAGCGGGCCAGGAATCTGGTATGTGTAGGTTGAGCGGCCCAACTCTGCCGTTAGCCCCAATCGCTGCGTTGCCTGGAAATGCAGACTACCGAATTGAGCCTCAGCATTTGATACGCTATTTTTTCGGTATCCATCCGAATGACGACGGTGATAATAGGCATAGTAGGTCCATTTGCCAACACGGCCACCAATGGCGTTGTATGTACTCACCAGCCCATAAGAGCCAACTGAATTGATAGTCTCAAAACCGAACTTGCGGGTGCTGTCAGCCCGTTTGGTTACGTAATTCAACATACCGCCGAATTGCGCACCATATTGCAACGACGCCGTTCCCCGCACAAATTCGACCCGTTCAACGCTTTCCATTGGGGGCGAATAGTGACTGGCCGGATAGCCATACATATCTGAATTGGTGATAACCCCGTTCTGCCGGATGTTATTTTCCCACGACCGGTGCGGATCAAGGCCCCTTGTGGCTATGTTAATCTGATTGCCAGTGCCATCCATATCATACACAAATACGCCAGGAATTCGGGCAAAAATCTGCCGGGGCGTTTTCTCGGCAACGTTGGCATCAATGTCCGACAAACGGATTACCTCACTACGTTTTCCACTCATCAGATAGGTTCCATGTACATCAGGAAGCGACTCAACAACGGTTGGCCGTACACCTTTTACGGTAATCTGGCTTAGCGTGCGGGTAGGTAATGAATCGACTCCCTGTTTTTGTTTAGAACGTTCCGGACCAGTCGCTTGCGCGAATAAGCAGCCTGATACCAGACACAGGCCAATGATCCAACTCGTTACGTTTATGTTTTCCATTAAAAGGTTGTAGTAGTAAAAATGGTACGAAGGCAATCACCTTCGTACCGGCAAATCAGGTTAAAACCAACGAGACACATTGATCGAAACCAGGTAATCGGCGAAAGCTGCATCACCATGTTTCAGCCCCAGCGGGTCAAGCCGGTCGGCATAACTGGTAATACGATTGCGGTAAACAGCAATGGGAACGGTTGCCGCTACTGACGTTTTATGGCGCATATAGGATAGGCCCGGCTCGACTGACACGATATAGCCGGGACGACGGAAACCCGAACTTCCACCAAAGGCATCAATAGCGGGTACGCCCTCAACACGACCGCCCAGCATGACTGCCAAACCCGGAATAGCCTTAATAGATTGGCTCAAGCCAACACGCGCGGCAAACTGATCAGCCACCGAGAAGGTCCCTGTTACTAAATCAACCGTTGTGGATTCGGGGTTGCGTACGGTGCTGTTCGTTTCGCGCGGATTGAACAAATAAAATCCGTTGGCATAGGCTGTTAGTGTTTTTGTAATCTGTGCATAGCCCTGAAGTTCAACGCTTACACCTACACCCCCATCACCCAGCTGAATAGATTGATCAACGGGCTTATTGATGGTGTAATCCACACCTTCTTTCGTCAGTTTATGGAAATTGTCGGTTGCGCCGTAATTCCCCGTTGGCAGTTTGACACCTAATCCCACCGACAAATTAGCTTTAGGTAGTTTGAATGGATTAACAAGCCAGTAACTGCCCGAAATACGCAAGTCGCCAATGCCCTGCGAGTTGGTATGAAAACGTTTTTGTTCGGGGTTCTGCGCGATAGCATTACCATAATGTTCGTAGAGCGACGAGCGGTCGTTGTACTGAATCGGCAGATTTACCGAGAACGATAGCCGCTGATTTACCAGGTGAGTAATACCCAAATCAATGGCGTGCGATACATTAATAACCTGCGTACCCTGCTCAACACGCTGTTTCTGTTCTGCATCGCCCACAAAATGTTTATACGATCGAAAGAAGCGATAACCAGCCGATACCTGCCAATGGCCCGTACGCTGTTTAAAATAATCGGCTGAACCCACCGGAGCCGCAGAGCTCATGTGCCGAACAGCCACGCAACCCTGCGCTAACGTTAACGCAGTAGAAAGTAACACGCAGGCAAAAGCCAATACGGTAGTAAAAATTGATTTCATTCTTGAAGAATATCTGAGAAAATGGATACGAAATGCCGCACAATTAGGCTGAATAGAACGATAACCCTACTCTTTGACGAGACGGATTAACGAGGCTTAGCCAAGAATTTTGCAGGTAAATGGACTGTAGAAAATACAGTCTACGGACAGTCGGCGCGGAGCGATACAGCGACGGAAACTAATTCATACTACCCCACTTACTCTAGTTTGCTAACTACACTCTACGTAAGTGGCAGAAAACCGTCCGATTACGTAACCACCAGGGTCTTCACAGGATACGGAGGTATCTTGTCTTGTGAAAACAGGGAACGCCAATACGGAATACAGTAGTCTACGTCAGCCATTAACAGAAGCCGATTAGAGCACCTATCATGGTTAATCAGGAAAGCATGAATAAATTAATTCGCCAGAACGCATCGCAAAGCGACCGTAACGTACCTCAGATTTCAGGAGGGGGCGAATGAACGGGCAGGGCGCGGGCCGCAAACACAAACAGTGCGTTGGGAATGCGAATAGCCTCGCGCCAGTTGGGAGGGAGAAAATCAAAAATGGCCCGCGGATTGGACGAGTACTCTTTTAGCAGGAATTTCAGAAATTTATTGGCCTTATGCGAGTCAGTTGTGCCGGTGATGTGATCATCCAGAAACGACAACAGGTCACTTTGCCAGAACGAGCGATTCTCTGACTGTAAGCCAGCAATATTCAGCGTATCACCCCGGACTTCCAGGCTTACAACACTATAGTACTGGCCCCGGTAGCTGAAGCCGTCCGATGTGGAACGGGTAATAGCATTGGCATCAGGCTTACCTTTCAGCGGAATCTGAAACTCAACCATACTATCCACCGACCGATACACTAAAAGCCGTTCCGACAAGTCATGCTCAGCCTGCCACCACATACTCACAAACGCCAGCACATAAGCCAGTGTGTGGTACAGGAACAAGCTAAAGAGACCGATGGAAACAGCTTTTTTCACAGATGCCGCTAAAATGTTTTCGCCAAAAATAATACTAATTATTGAACAAATCACAAAAACATAGGTTTTCCCAACTTTTGCCAATTAATTAGTTGAACCGATTCGTATCTATCTGTCCTCTTTGTAATCAAAAGCCATAGTTTTTGGTTAGTCTAATACTACATGATTTACGACAATCACAACCGCCCTATTACTTATCTTCGGCTGGCTGTAACAGACCGTTGCAACCTGAGATGCTTTTACTGCATGCCCGAAGAAGGTATCAAGTATCTGCCAAAACATCAGGTATTAACCTATGAGGAAATGGCGCGATTGGTACGCGTACTGGCTCGGTTAGGGGTGCAAAAAGTGCGTATTACGGGTGGGGAGCCATTCGTGCGGTCAGGTCTGATGGATTTTTTACACGAGTTGGCAGATATTGACGGCCTCAACGATATCTCGTTGACAACCAATGGCGTGTTGACAACACCGCACGTTCCAGCACTGGCCGCGCTTGGCGTTAAGTCCGTAAATTTGAGTCTGGATACGCTTGATCGGGAGCGTTTCCGGAAAATTACCCGTCGTGATGAATTACCTGCCGTCTTGAAAACCCTCGACGCGCTGCTATCAGCCGGGATTCAGACTAAAATCAATGCAGTCGTAATGGACGGTCAGAATATCCAGGATTTGATTCCATTGGCCGACATGGCCCGTACGTTACCTGTTGATGTGCGGTTTATTGAAGAAATGCCATTTAACGGAGAGGGAAGCCATTATCCCGTTCTTTACTGGACACACCAACGTATTGTTGATGAGATTCGGGCGCATTTCCCCGATTTGCAAAAATTACCAGATTCACCTTTTTCTACTTCGGCCAGCTATCAGATTCCTGGTCATCAGGGAACAATTGGTGTTATTGCCGCTTTCAGCCGGACATTTTGCGGTACCTGCAACCGTATTCGCCTAACAGCGCAGGGCACCCTTAAAACCTGCCTGTACGATAATGGCGTTCTCGATGTTCGGGCCTTGCTGCGCAGTGGCGCATCAGACGACGAGTTGACGGCGGCTTTCCTACAAGCTTTTTCTCACCGCCCAGCCAACGGATTTGAGGCTGAACAACAGCGGGATACCGTCACCGAATCAATGGCTACAATTGGCGGCTAATTGATCCGGTGACGGTCCAGATTGCACTAAATGACGTTCTGAATTGCGGTTGAGAAACTCGTTAACGCATCATAGCGGGCACGCCTTCCAAATACTTATTCGTGAATAGGACATCAGCATCCATTCGCTGAATCAGTTCGCCGGTGGGGTCGGTGAGCAGGTGGTTGCGAATCATCCAGTTAATAAACGATACCCAAACGTTCCGATGCATAAAACCCCAGTTCCCTTCGCCATCCAGGTAATAGCCCGAAACCATTTGCTGACTTTGCTCTACAAAATTCCGCTTGGTCAGCGTTGGGTGATTAGCCGTTTTTATTAACAGCCGGGTGGCCTCATCAGGGTTTTTCATGGCAAATCGATAAGCGATTGCTGTCACCTCCAGAAACCGTCGTAAAGCGTCGCCATTTTGTTCAATCCAATTACTATGGGCTGTAAGCACGGGATTGTAGCCATACGGAATTTCGTACTCATCGAACAAAAACTGATTCAGATCGACGCCCTGAATATCTGCCAGAACGCCCTCCCAGGTTAGCCAGCACCAGGCCGCATCGACTTCACGGGTCATCAACGCACGCCAAATGCCTGACCAGCCCAATTTATGGGATATATATTGTCCACGGCCATCGTCGTTCTGAATCAGTTGACGAATAATATCATCTTCATACCGAGCTCCGTATGAAGCGTATACTTTCCCGTCCAAATCCTTCGGCCTGTCGATACCACTTTCTTTCAGCGTGACGATAGCACTGGTATCTCGGGCTAAAACGGTGGCTACCGCAATTAAGTCAACACCGTTGGTCTGATAGCTAATAACGCTTTCGGAGGGTGTAATAGCCAGCTCGGCACTTCCCTGCACAACACGCCGGGCGGGGGCTATCTGGTAGTTATCCTGATCGGGAGATATAAATTCTACGTCAATGCCGACCTGCTTATACGCTCCTTTAGCAAGAGCGACATAGAATCCTGTATGGTTGGTGTTTGGTGTCCGGTCGAGGGCTAAACGAATTCGAGTGTTCATACTGTGTGGTACTATTATGGCTTCTTTACGGGCCAGATCAAAAAACTAAACGGTAATTCAAGTAGCGGGGAAACAAGCTTAATTGACTAAAAATACTGGGTTGATTTACTTATAAATGCCTCTACTTGCCCAGATACCACTGCGCTGCGCCACTAGTTAACAAGCCAACCGATGTAAGGTTTTCTAAAACGTTCGGGCATAATTAATAACAAAAAAATGAGCAAGTAAAATCGCTATCCTACAAATAATATTTCATCGCTTAATGCCTTTTCATACTTCTCTTTATTAAACCGATACAGGTACGGTGCCTTATGTGCTCCACCAATTTTTCGTTCTTCCAGCCGCTCCAGAATACCATAACCAAGCATTCGCTTCTGAAAATTGCGCCGGTCAAGCGTCTGACCCAGAATAGTTTCGTAAAGCTGTTGCAGATCAGGCATCGTGAACTTGTCGGGCAACAACGTATAACCAATAGGCTGATAACTAAGTTGCCTGCGCAATGTCTTTAAAGCCAACGTAATCATATCGTTATGGTCGAACAGAAGGAGCGGAATCTGGTCAATATCCCACCAGCGGCACTCTTCCGTAAAAAAATCGGGGGTGGGCGTTACTCCGGCAAATTCAACCAGGGCATAATAGCCTACCGACACATCCCGACTTATTATTTCCATACCTACCTCAATAGGTAAACCCAGCTTTGTTAACGTTTCCTGGACGCTGAAATTTTTATAGCGTATCACATCACCGAACGTGTGGAACTGTTGCAGGAAGATCTCGCTTAAGCCGGTGCGTTTCTGTAAGCTTCGGTGGGCGGCAGCATCCAGATTCTCATTATGATAGACCCGACCACCAGGTAGGCACCAGTCGTTTGTTTCCTTCCAGCGCAGCAGCAGAACTTTCAACTGTCCATCGTGAAAACCGAATATGGTACAGTCTATTGACACATGCGGTAAATAGTTTTTTAAGTCGTCAATAAATCGTATGACCTCTTTTTTGTACTCCACCGTGGAAATGTAAAATTTTTTATAGTGTGTTTTTCATACACAATGGAAAATAATTGCTATCATTGTGTTGAAGCTACGCATTAAAAATGAAACTCAATTCCTTTCCATCAAAATCGTACAGAACGGTAACTGTGCTGTGCATAGGTGCCATTGGCCTTTGGGCATACTCAGCCAAACCACTAATTGACCCTGGTGACCTCCCCGATGAAAATCGGTTTGCGAAGACGGTATTAGCTGAAAAACTCAACGAGCCGCTCGAAATGGCTATTCTGCCCGATGAGCGCGTTCTGTTCGTTGAGCGTCATGGCGAGGTTCGTCTGTATTCGCCAACGACTAAACAACTGAAAACAATTGCCACCATTCCGGTTAGCACGAAATATAAAGACAAAGAAGGCGTCGAAACCGAGGCCGAAGATGGGCTGTTAGGCATTAATATTGACCCAGACTTCGAAAAAAACCACTGGATTTATCTGTACTACTCACCGGCTGGTGCCGACCCCAAAAATATTCTAACACGCTATGAGCTCCGTGGCGATGAACTGGTTGTTTCCTCGAAAAAAGTGCTGCTGGAAGTAGTGACGCAGCGCGAACAATGCTGCCATACCGGCGGCTCAATCGACTGGGATCGAAACGGTAATCTCTATCTCTCCACGGGAGACAATACCAGTCCCCGCGCCACCCTATACGCACCCATTGATGAACGTCCCGACCGTGGTCCCTGGGATGCTCAGAAATCGTCGGCGAATACGAACGACCTTCGGGGTAAAATCCTGCGCATCCACCCCGAAGCCGACGGGACGTACACCATTCCAGATGGCAACCTGTTCCCAAAAGGTACACCTAAAACACGTCCGGAAATTTACACGATGGGCCACCGTAACCCATACCGCATTGCGGTGGATAAGCATAATGGCTACGTATACTGGGGCGATGTTGGCCCCGACGCGGGTATTGATTCTGCCGGGGTTGGGCCTACTGCCGAAGACGAATACAATCAGGCAAAAAAACCGGGTTATTTTGGTTGGCCCTATTTTGTGGGTGAAAATAAAGCCTATAACGATCTGGATTTCACGACGGGTAAATCAGGGGCTAAGTTTGATCCGGCTCACCCGTTCAACGATTCACCCAATAACACGGGTTTGCACGACCTCCCTCCTGCCCAGCCTGCCCTGATTTCGTACACAGCGGCTGAGACCAAAAAATTCCCGCTCATGGGCACCGGCGGTCGTAGTGCTATGGCCGGACCAACATATTACAAAGACGATTTCAAAAATGCAAAGCGCCCTTTCCCAGATTATTATGACGGGAAGGTGTTTATGTATGAATGGATGCGCGACATGATTCTGGCCGTCAGTTTTGATGGTAAAGGTGATATGACCAAGATGGAGCGCTTCCTTCCCAACATGCCATTCAGCCATCCGATTGACATGGCATTCGGCCCAAATGGTGACCTGTATGTACTTGAGTACGGCACGGGCTGGTTCCTCAAAAACGACGACTCGCGCTTGGTGAAGATTGAATACAATGCCGGAAATCGCAAGCCTAGTGTGCGGGTTGCCGTATCGACAGACCGGGCCAACCAGAGTGCGGGTGCTGTTCCATTGAAGGTCAATTTATCTTCGGAAGGAACCAAAGATTTTGATGGCGACGCCCTGACTTATCAATGGAAAATTTTTAGCAAGCGGTCAGACGGGTCTGCGGGCAGCCAGCCAACGGTTTTGAACGAACCTAACCCAACGTTTACGTTTCAGAAGCCCGGTCAGTATAAAGCGATTTTGACCGTGACTGACGCTCACGGCCTTAAGGATTCCCGCGAGGTAGATATCATGGCGGGTAACCAGCCACCGCAGTTAGCCCTGGAGATAACGAAGGGTAACAAGAGTTTCTATTTCCCCGGCCAATCTATTGCCTATCAGGTTAAAGTAACTGACAAAGAAGATGGTAGCCTGGCAAATGGCCGTATTCCAGCGAAACAGGTATTGGTTCGGGCAACTTATCAGGACGAGGCAAACGCTCAGAACGTAAGCCAGGCGGGTCATAAATTTTCGGAAGCTACGTACTTATCAACCGGACAAACGCTTATGGAGAAAAGTGACTGCAAGGCGTGTCATTTTATGGATAAGAAATCGGTTGGTCCAGCCTTCGCTGAAGTAGCCAAACGATATAAAAGTGACGCCAATGCAGTAGCAAGTCTGTCGAACAAAATTATCAAGGGCGGTGGCGGTGCCTGGGGCGATGCCATCATGACGGCCCATCCGCAACTGGCTTTACCTGACGCAAGCGAGATAGTGAAGTACATTCTCACCTTGTCAGATAAGAAAGTAGCCAGCCCATCCATGCCGACGCAGGGCATGTATACGCCGAAAGAGAACGAAAAAAGTAATCTTGTTTTTCAGGCTTCTTACAAAGATAAAGGGGCCAATGGGCTACCCGCACAAGCAGCTGAACAAGTCTTGGTTCTGCGAAATCCACTGGTAGCTATGGGTACATCAACCAGCCAGTCGAAGGGAATCACACTGTTCAAAATGGGCACGCAGCCGTATCCGCTTGTTATAGTCATGGCCTCGGACACGTATGTAAAGTTCGATCACCTGGACCTGACGGGTATTAAGACGATGGAATTTGCCGTGGCCGTTCCTAAAGCACAACTCATTGCCGTTGGCGGACGTATCGAAGTGCGAATCGACTCGCCAACAGGGCCACTTCTTGGCCAGACCGAAGAGCTTCTGCCCAACGAAAGCAAAGACCCAGCTGATCTGTTTAAGCCCAACATGGCGAAAGTTGCCATTAAGCCTACAACTAGTCAACACGATCTATATTTTGTGTTCAAGAACGAGAAAGCCGGAAAATCTCCGCTATTCGTTCCTGTAACAGTGCAGTTTACCCAATAGCCTACCTCACCCTATCCCCTCTTCTGAAACCAGGAGAGGGGCTTTTCTCCATTGAACCATGACACAATCTCGTCGCAATTTTCTAAATCAACTGGGTCTGACAGCCGCCGGAATGGGTGTAGCATCGGCCTTGCCAAATAAACTTTTCGCCGAAATGACTGCGAAGAAATTCAACTTCGATATCTCGCTGGCAGAATTCTCATTTGCCGGAGAACTCATGTCGGGAAAAATGACAAACATGGAATTCCCGGCCAGAGCTAAAAACGATTTTGGCATTAACGTGCTCGAATACGTTTCTATGTTTTTCAACAATAAACATACCGATCAGGCTTACTTAAAAGAACTCAAGCAACGTTGCGATGATCTCGGCATGAAAAACAACCTGATCATGGTCGATGGGGCGAACATTGCCGATTTGGATTCAGCGAAACGCCAGCAAGCGGTAAACGCTCATCACGCCTGGGTCGATGCGGCAAAGTTTTTGGGTTGTAGTGCTATCCGGGTTAATCTGGGCGATAGCTCGAAAGCTATGTCGGGTGCCGATGACGACCCCGCCGACGAAGCCGCTAAAACCGCTGCGGATGGCTACCATAAACTGCTGGAATATGCAGCAAAATCAAACATGAATGTCATCATAGAAAACCACTTTGGTAATTCGACGAATATCGACTGGTTAGTGGGTGTTTTGAAGCAGGTCAACATGCCAAATGCAGGCTTACTACCCGACTTCGGCAATTTCTGCACCCAGCGCAGTAAGCCCGAAACTAATGATATCAAAGGCATTATGAGTACCAAGTGCATAAAGGAATATGACCGCTACGAGGGTGTGAAGAAAATGATGCCCTACGCCAAAGGTATCAGCGCCAAAACACACAAGTTCGACGCTAGTGGCAATGAAACGGAAACCGATTTCCGGCGAATGTTCAAAATCATTAAAGAGGCCGGGTTCAGCGGCTACGTGGGCATTGAATACGAAGGAGGAATTATAGGTATGTATAAACCAGATGGTGGATATTTACCTACTACGGAAGGCATTCGCACGACAAAAACACTGCTGGAACGTGTGAGAACGGAGCTTGCTTAACGTTAAAATCAACCGTAATCATGCTGCGTAAACTCCCGAAAATACTGTTGGGTCTGGTGTTATTTTTAGTCATTCTGGTGGGCGGATTCGTCGTGTTTGGAATGTATGTTACCCGTCAGCTACCCTGGCAAAAGCCGGTGTTCGATACGGTTCTTCCAGCCGATCCCGGTCAGGTTGGGGCCAAAGGCGTTCTAGTTTTCTCGAAGACTAACGGTTTCCGTCACGAATCGATAGAACCGGGCATCGAAGCGATTAAAAAAGTTGGCAGAGAAAAGGGCTGGGATGTCCGCACAAGCGAAAACGGCGCATTCTTCAACGACAACTACCTCAATCGTTTCAAAGTGGTGGTATTTATGTCTACCACGGGTGATATTCTGACTTCGGAACAGGAAAAAGCGTTTGAGAAATTCGTAGAAAACGGTGGTGGCTATGTGGGTATTCATGCCGCATCAGATACAGAATATAGTTGGGATTGGTATGACCACATGCTTGGCACCCACTTCCGCGACCACCCGCTGTATCCGGAGCACACACCCGAAGCCGAAATCATCACGGACACTCGGACGCACCCAACAACCAAACACCTGCCAGCTAAATGGCGGAAAGTTGACGAGTGGTATAATTTTAAACAGAGCGTACGCGGAAAAGACAGCATTCAGGTATTGTTGACCCTAAATGAAGCGTCTTACAAAGCAACCTGGCCCAAAGCAATGGGGGGCGACCACCCAATTTCGTGGACGAATATAATTGGCAAAGGCCGCGTGTTCTACACCGGCATGGGCCACACGAACGAAACCTTTACGGACAAATATGCTATGCCGCATATTGTGGCGGGTATCGAATGGGCAGGCCGATTTGACTAAAGTAGCCTAAGTTGTGAACAGAAACGCTCATTCCTGAAACCTTGAACTGTTTCAGGAATGAGCGTTCTTTTTTTCTTAATGAAATTTACCTACAAGAGCCTAACTATCACATTATTATCTCATTTACTTCGTTAAATCGTTGTAGCCAATTAGCTGAATCCCTTTGGTCTTGATTAGCTCTTTAACGCGTTGGTTAGTCCATGTATCCGTTACGCCCTGACGATCAGTAGCTACGTTTTCATAGCCAATATGATGAATGGCCCGTATCTCCGGTGTATCGAGTCCGGGGTGATCTACAAAGATGTATGTTTTTCCTGGTTCAAGACTTTCGAGCATCTTCGTAAAGCTTTGCAGTTTCTCTTCAGACGTTACATGTTCCCCCACATAGCCAGCAACCGTAACCCCAGCCCCTTTAAGACTCATGTCATACTGCTGGATATGATATTCCTGCACCAATTTTTCAACGAGCGCGCTTACCTCATCAGTCAAACCTGTACAGCCCATATGCCCGGAAATATGACTAATCCGTGGAATTTTCTTTAGCGCAAGTTCTATCTGAGCGCGAAACTCCTTTTCGACATCGGCTAATTTCCAGTCATTTTCTACCACCGACCGCTTAGGGTAATTCTTGTTTGGACGAAGCATCGGGTAAAAATAGCCATCGGCATCCCGCAAGCTGGGACAGTCCGAAAGAGGACGCCACTTAATATTATCCCACTCGCTGGTCAGCGTTAAATGAATACCGACATCGGCAGTAGGTATTTGCTCTAGCATTTTAACGGCTTCCGGAAACCACGGCGAGGGGACAAGTACTTCGATAGATTTCTCAATACCGTCTTTATAGCATTTCAGAATAGCTTCATTGCCTGCGTGAGAATAACCCATATCATCACCCCGAATTATTAGCCGGGGAGGAGTTGATTGGGCTTTAGCGAAAAACAGGCTCGAAAAAACAAACGCCAACGTAAGCAGAGCTTTACTAGTCATTAGTGGTAACGGAAATAAGTTATTAGTTCGATAAATAAAGTCTCTCTGTTTTGACTACTATTGATTTGACCCCGCTGGGGTCGAATCAATAACCTGACGCATTTATCCACAGGACAAAACGTTTATTAACAAACGCGTCCTGTTCAAAAAAATACTGTGATAAACACGGAGCCAGGCTCTCAAAGCGACAAAAGCGGCTCGAGCCGCTTTTGTCATTCAATCCAAAAATCAGAATTATTTATCATCAAAGCTTTGAATCATATTCCGGTAAAACGTTTTGGCTTTCCACTGACCTCCGGCAATAATACGCCGGACTGTATAAAGTGGCATACTGTCATCGCGTTTATCAGCCAGCGTGAAAGCAGCCACATAGCCATGTTTTTGTAATTGGGGCAGGGCTTCCTTATTCCACAGGCCAAAAGGATAGGCGAAGTAATTCACGGGTTTGCCGATAATGCCTTCCAGCTTTGTTTTTGGTTCTTCAACCTGAATTTTCCAGTCTTCACCCTGGTATTTTTTCACGTTGTGGTGATCCCACGTATGCGCACCAATGGCATGTCCTCTATCCGACAGATCTTTAATCTGCGTCTTGTCCATGTAAGGCTGTTTTCCATGCCGACCAATAGCAACGGTCATGATAAAAAACGCGCCTTTAAAGCCATGCTTTTCGAGTTCGGGAGTCGCCACCGTATATTGGTCCAGGTCGCCATCGTCAAAGGTAAGCATGACAGGCTTTTTGGGCAGTGATGCGCCAGTGGTTAGATAAGCATACAGTTGGTCGGGCAGAATAGTGTGATAACCACTGTCGGCCAGCATCTGCATTTGCTCCTTGAAGGCGGCCACTGGAATAATGTAATCCTTCGACGTTTTGGAATCACTGGCACGCCAGTCGCGAATCTGATGATAGCACAGGACGGGTACTTGCGGACGTGCCAGAATGGTGGCGGCATCAGCAATTTTACCAGCTGGAATTGAACTTGGATCCGGGGCCGTAGCCGTTTCGGGGACTTTATCAGCCGACTTTTCGGCAGTAATGTCGGTTTTCACCGAATCAGCCGTGGTTTCGGTAGTCCCGGAACCTTTTGACTGGCAACCCGTCAGGCCATTAGTAACTAAAACAGATAGGCCAAAGGCCGCTACAAAAGAGAGTGTTTGACGACTAAACATAATAGATGAATATGCCCCAAACTTAATGAAAACTCCGCAGGTACCGATAGAAACTTAGGGAACAGAATCAAAGTTTATGCTAATTATATCATACGTACCGTCTGGACCCATCGTTTACGCTTTCCAGATGACGAAAATAATTTTGGGCCAATGTTCTAGTTGACCCTAAACCGTTTCTCCCTAAACATTCCGCTCAAATCCAGCATTTTCTGGGGCATGGCGTCTACATTGATCACACCTTGACGCGGGCAGTGAACGTAGCGTCTGTTAACCGGGCAATTTCACTCAAACGCGAAGATCATCTGGTTCAAGTTGGCCATAAGAAGCTTATTCTCTGATGTATGACAATAGGCAGGCCATCAATAATTTGCCAATCGAACAGAACTGGCTGCTGACAGCGCAGGTAGCTAATCTGCTTCGGTCAGGTTGGTAATTACAGAACAAAATTGAGCAGGCATCTGGAATGTATGACCCATCAAATTGTCTACCTCCCCTTTTTCCCCTATTTTTATCGGTTTACAACCCAATTGTCAGAATACAATCCCATGAAAACACAATTCCTCACAGTATTCCTTCTGCTGCCGTTGCTCACCATAGCACAGCCCAAGGCAAAGAAAGTCGGGTCTTCGGCTGTCGACCCCGACAAAAAAACCATCATTGATGATTTAAATAAGCGGTTGCCCGAATATGCCGGTATTTCAAAGCAAATCTGGGACTTTGCCGAGCTGGGTTACATGGAAGAGAAGAGTTCCAAACTTCTGGAAGAGCAGCTAGTCAAAGAAGGCTTCGACGTAAAAACGGGCGTAGCTGGCATTCCAACAGCGTTTGTTGCTACCTATGGATCAGGAAAACCTGTCATTGGTATTCTGGGTGAA
Source organism: Spirosoma flavum (assembly GCF_042686045.1). Taxonomy (NCBI): domain Bacteria; kingdom Pseudomonadati; phylum Bacteroidota; class Cytophagia; order Cytophagales; family Cytophagaceae; genus Spirosoma; species Spirosoma flavum. Next base: position 905,821 of record NZ_JBHUOM010000001.1, on the reverse strand, counting down.
TACGACGCTCTACCAGGACTGGCTACCGAAGCCAAGCCCGAATTTACGCCCATTCCGGGGCAGAAAGGCGGACACGGCTGCGGCCATAATCTCTTCGGGACAGCGTCTATGGCGGCTGCGGTTGAAGTAAAAGACTGGCTCAAAAAATCAGGTCATTCCGGAACGATTAAAATTTACGGCTGTCCGGCAGAAGAAGGCGGTTCGGCTAAAGTATATATGGTGCGCGAGGGATTGTTCAACGATGTAGATGTGGTGTTACATTGGCACCCCGGTGCACAGAATGCGGCTGATGCTGGTACGTCGCTGGCCAACAAGAATGCGAAGTTCCGATTCAAAGGTATTGCCGCTCACGCAGCGGCCTCGCCCGAGCGCGGTCGGTCGGCGCTGGACGGTGTCGAAGCGATGGATTATATGGTTAACATGATGCGTGAGCATATTCCATCCGACACCCGTATTCACTATGTCATCACTAAAGGTGGTGACGCGCCTAATGTGGTTCCAGCCAATGCAGAGGTGTATTATTACGCCCGTAACAAAGACCGGTCGGTGGTGCAAAGTGTCTGGAAACGTATCGAAAATGCGGCTGAAGGTGCTGCTAAAGGAACGGGTACTCAGGTAACGTGGGAAGTATTGGGCGGTGTTTATGATTTGCTGCCCAACGTAACGCTGGCCGAAGTAATGCACCAAAATCTGACAACCGTTGGGGGCGTAACCTATACACCCGAAGAAACGGCTTTCGCGGAGAAAATCAGTGAGACGTTTGGCGACCAGAAAGTGCCCGTCACCAATGCAGCTCTGGTAAAAGATTTCCGCGACGCATCAGAAGGAGCCATTAGTGGTGGCTCGACCGATGTGGGCGACGTGAGCTGGACAGTCCCGACGGTTGGCTTATCAACGGCTACCTGGGTACCGGGTTCATCGGCCCATAGCTGGCAGTCAACAGCCGCGAGTGGCATGAGCATTGGGCAGAAAGGCATGATTGTGGCCGCCAAAACGCTGGCCATGACAGCACTGGATTTATACAAAACGCCCGCCCTCATTGAAAAAGCCCGTGCCGAATGGGTAAAGAAACGCGGAGCCGATTTCAAATACGAAGCCTTGCTTGGCGACCGAAAACCAGCGTTGGATTACCGGAAATAACCTTGCCCGTTGCGGTCTGAGTCTGTACCTTTGCGGCAGAATTTAAATGAGTGGGTGATTGAATGCGTAAACAGCTGAACGAATCCCATCGCACCAGCAATTCACGCATTCAGTCACCCACTCTTTCGCTCTTTAACTAATGCTTCGGACACACACTTGCGGAGAACTCCGCCTTACCGACGACAATACTACGGCCACGCTCTGTGGTTGGGTTCAGACTATCCGCGACAAGGGTGGCGTATTGTGGATTGACCTCCGCGACCGCTACGGTATCACGCAGCTTTTGCTTGAAGATGGACAAACATCTGCCGAACTTTTTGCCATCTCCCGTTCGCTCGGTCGCGAATTTGTTTTGAAGGCGACGGGAACCGTGATTGAACGGAAATCGAAAAATCCGAACATTCCAACGGGTGATATTGAACTGAAAGTAACGTCTTTAGAGATCCTGAATCCGGCTAAAGTTCCGCCTTTTCTTATTGAAGACGAAACCGACGGGGGCGATGATATCCGCATGAAATATCGGTATCTGGACTTGCGCCGGAACCCCGTTCGGCGGAATCTCGAACTGCGTCACCGCATGGCCCAGCAAACACGGGTGTATATGGACGGCCAGGACTTTATTGAAGTCGAGACACCGGTTCTGATCAAATCGACACCCGAAGGTGCGCGGGATTTTGTGGTACCAAGCCGCATGAATCCCGGCGAGTTTTACGCCCTGCCGCAGTCGCCCCAAACATTTAAACAACTACTGATGGTATCAGGTTTCGACCGCTATTACCAGATAGTGAAGTGTTTCCGCGATGAAGATCTCCGCGCCGACCGTCAGCCAGAATTTACGCAAATCGACTGCGAAATGTCATTTGTGGAGCAGGAAGATATCCTGAACATGTTCGAAGGTTTGGTGCGGCATCTGTTCAAAGCCGTAAAGGGCATTGACATGGCCGAGGTGCCACGCATGACCTATGCCGATGCCATGAACCGCTACGGTTCCGATAAGCCCGACACGCGATTTGGGATGGAATTTATTGAACTCAAAGGCACCTTCGATACCATTGATATGACATCGGGCAAGGGCTTTAGTGTCTTCGATTCGGCGGAGCTGGTCGTGGGTATCAACGCACCGGGTTGCGCCCATTATACGCGCAAACAACTCGACGAACTCACGGATTGGCTCAAACGCCCACAAATTGGCGCAAAAGGACTAATCTACCTTCGCTATAACGAAGACGGAACGCTCAAATCTTCCGTAGATAAATTCTACTCCGAAGCCGACTTGAAAGCATGGGCTGCGCACTTTGGCGCAAGACCCGGCGACTTGATGTTAATTGTTTCGGGCGATTGCGGTAAAGCCCGTAAGCAACTGAGCGAGTTACGTTTAGAAATGGGCAGCCGGTTAGGACTGCGTGACCCAAGCGTGTTCAGTGCCTTGTGGGTGCTCGATTTTCCGCTACTCGAATACGGTGAAGAAGATAGCCGCTGGTTTGCCATGCACCATCCATTCACCTCGCCTAAGCCGGAGGATATTCCCCTATTGGACACTGATTTGGGTTCCGTTCGGGCTAATGCCTATGACTTAGTGATCAACGGTACCGAAGTTGGCGGAGGATCGATTCGGATTTTCAACCGCGACTTACAGGCCCGTATGTTCAGCATTCTGGGTTTCTCAGACGAAGAAGCCAAAGCGCAGTTCGGGTTCCTGATGGATGCATTCGAATTTGGTGCGCCCCCCCACGGTGGTATTGCCTTCGGCTTCGACCGGTTGTGTTCTCTATTCGGTGGTGCCGATTCGATTCGTGATTTCATTGCTTTCCCGAAAAATAATTCGGGCCGCGACATCATGATTGATTCACCTTCGCCGATTTCGCAGGCGCAGTTAAATGAATTAAAAATCGCAACGGTAGCGAAGTAAAAAATAACAAAGAACCACGGAGCACGCAGAAATCGGGTAGTTATACCGGCTGTGTGCTCCGTGGTTCTTTTATTAAACTACAGTATATCAGGATTTTGCCAGGGCCACAATATCCTTTACCTCCAGTATTGGTTTTTCGTATCCTTTCTTCACGACGTTGATCATAGCGATACCTAGTTCAGCCAGAGTCGAAACGAAATTGGGAAAAAGAACCCGCATCACCGGGTAAGCCCAAGAAACATAGTGATAATAACTCAGCGTATTTTTCATTCCCTCTGTTGAATGCAGGTAGCCCGGTCGAAACATATAGGCTGCCTTGAAGCCCAGGTCCATCAGGTGATTTTCCGTTTTCCCTTTTACTCTGGCCCACATACTCCGGCCGTGTTCGGTGCTATCCGTTCCCCCGCCCGATACGTAACAGAAAATCATATTCGGGTTTAGCTTTTGTAAGGTACCAGCCACAGCCATCGTTAAATCATACGTCAGTCGGCGATACTCGTCTTCCTTCATGCCGACCGATGAGACACCCAAACAAAAGAAGCAGGCGTTATAATTTCTCAACTGCTCTTCAATGGGCGAAAGGTCAAAAAAATCGGTGTGCAGGATCTCGGTTAGTTTAGGGTGCGACACGCCACCGGGCTTCCTGTTAATCACTAAAACCCGCTCAACATCGGGGTGACGTAGGGCTTCGTGCAAGACACCTTCACCAACCATGCCAGTAGTTCCGGTTATGATAACACTGATTTTCATAGGGTCTATTTTTCTAATGAAGCGTTTTTTTACGGCTAAAATTCCCTTACTCAACCGTTCATTTACTCACCCAGGGGTCACGGGTTTGCTGTTGAAAATGCTTTAGTTTGGTTTTCATTCTAGCCAACACATCCCGATAACGTGAATTACCAGCTAAATTCTGCACTTCGTCGGGATCAGTTTGAAGGTCATATAATTCAAATCGCGGACGATGTAAATAAGCCTCCACCGTTCGTTTACCGAATCGCGTTTGTTTCGTTCGAAGTAGGTCCTGCCACGTAAATGAATTATACAAATCGAAGGCCATTGGGTACGGAAGTGCGTGAGCAATATTAAAAATCAGCTTGTACCGACGTTCACGTAGCACCCGCATTGGATAGTACATAGTTATCTCGTGCAGCGAATGAGAGGCATATATCTCATCCCAACCAGTAACGCCCTCCTGCTCAATGATGTCCTTAAAGGAGCGGCCTTGTTTCGGCATATTATCCAACCAGACACCGGCGAAATCCAGGAGCGTGGGCGTTATATCGACCCATGAAATCATAGCGTTCTGCACAAATCCCGGCTTTTTTGGTTTGGGTAATTTAATAATACAGGGCAGCCGTATACCCGGTTCATAGACAGTCGTTTTCGACCCAGGGAACGGAGCCCCATTGTCCGACAGGTAAATAATCAGGGTGTTGTCGTACTGGCCCGTGTCTTTCAGGTAATCAATAAGGCGGCCAACGCCCTGATCAAGGCGACTGATCGATTCGTAATACTGAGCCAATTCTGCCCGGCACGCTTTCGTATCGGGTAAGTACGACGGTGCTCGAACCTCGCGGGGCTGATAGAAATGGTCACCTACCTGCGGATACCCACCGGGGCGATTGCCAAACAAATTAGGTTTCGACCCATCGAAAATCGGTGACCCATCAGGCGCAACAGTATTGCTACGGTGCGGATCGTCAGTAGCGAAATAGAGGAAAAACGGTTGTGTTGATTTCTCATCCAAAAACGCATAACACTGACGAGCCATCTCCACTGGGCTACGGCCAATAGATGCCGGATCATTAACGCCACCCGCCTTAAGCACCTGCTGAAAATGATAAACTCGCTCTGGGGCCACGTGCAGTTTGCCAATGCGGGCGGTACGGTAACCAGCCTGTTCGAGCAACACGGGCAACGACCGCACGGTATCAAATGAGCTAAAATGATGCGCCTGATGCTCCAGCCCATACATGCCATTAGCGTGATTATGCAGTCCAGTCAGCAATACAGATCGGCTGGGACTGCAACTGGCTGTTGTACAAAACGCATTCGAGAAACGAACTCCATCGGCTGCCAACTGGTCGATATAAGGTGTTTTGATAGCCGGATTTCCATAGCAGCCAACTGCTTCCCGGCCATGATCGTCGGCCACAATCAGCACAATATTCGGGGCCGTACCAGATGAGTGCGATGTTGGTTTGTCTACCCCATGACGATACCCATACATTGACTTACTATACAATGCCAGTAGGCTGAATATACATAACGAAAAAATACTAAGAAATCTATTCATACTAACAAATATGTAAGTCTTACACATATATCCTTTTATAATCATTTTAATGATTTTTGTTTACACCTAAATATATACTCGATACTGTATCAGTATTTATGTTACCATTTATACACATTAAAAAACTATTAGAATATAAAATACCATCATTAGACACAACAACGGGCACAATATTTGTACACATGCTTACTGCTTTATTCAACTATTAATATCAACATGCATGACTTCTCCTTTTCGATGGGTATGGATATGCCTATTTCAATTAGCTCCTTTTGTAGCACTTGCTCAACTTACGATAACCAGTCCGGTTCCACGAATGGTTTTTCAACGCAATTTAGCGAATGAAGCTATCGTAACGGTAACAGGTATGGCCCCGAAGACGGCTACAACGGTTGAAGCTCGTTTTGTGCCTTTAGCCGTTGGACAGGGATCCGTTACTGCCTGGACATCATTACGTTTTTTACCCAACTCATCAGCCTTCCGGGGAAAAGTGACCGTATTGGCAGGCTGGTACCGCTTGGATATCCGGGCGAAAGCCGGTGCAACGCTCTTGGCTCAAACCCAGGTCAACCGGGTTGGAGTTGGCGAAGTATTTGTGGTTGCCGGACAGTCAAACGCCTACGGTGGGTTTCAACGGGTGCCCAGTTCGGTTGAAGACCGCGTTATGTGTATTGATTTTCGGCAGGATAGTCTAAGCGAACAATTACTGCCGCTTCAGTTTAGCCACATCACCTATGGCACCAACATTGGCCCCAGCCAGCCCCCCCACTTATATGGTATTTTGGGGGACAAACTCGTACAACGGCTCAATGTCCCGGTTTTATTTATAGGCGCTGCCTTGGGCGGAACTACCAGTGACCAATGGTATCAATCGGCTTCTGGCAATATAGGTACAACACCAGGACCATCTGTTTATCGGCGGCTGGGAGCTGCCCTGCTGCATTATGTGTCTAGAACTGGCGCACGCGCCGTTCTTTGGCATCAGGGCGAGGGAGATATAAACACCAATACGCAAACGTATTTCAATAATATTAAGTACGTGATCGATAAAAGTCGCCAACAGGTCGGGTCAAAGCCATTGGCCTGGGTCGTTTCCCGGGTGAGTTATATTAGTGGACAAACGAACCCATCTGTTATAGCTGCTCAAAATCAACTCATTAGCACTGTATCCAATGTCTTTGCAGGACCCGCCACCGACAGTCTTACGGGTTATGATAACCGATCGGATAACGTTCACCTTCAGGGAGCGGGTCTATTCCGGTTTACGAATGCCTGGGATCAGAGTCTGTCAAGTTCCTTTTTCCAGAATGCGGTGCCGTTTATGCCAACCGATTCGGCGGCACTCATTACCAGCGGCTACACCTTACCGCTCACACGTCGGCCCGGCGAAACCGTAGCTGTAGCTTCCCTCCGTAGCGATTCACATGAATCGGACAATCAGTACACGGCCCAAATAGTCCGCGTCAGTGATGGGGCAATGGTCTATGAATCTCCCCCAAGCACCGATAATCCCATTCTGATAACCTTACCCTTTACGCTGACCAATGGTCAGTATCGACTACGCACCCGCTCAACCCACCCCGTCATTCTTGGCACTCTGGGCGAGCCGTTCACCGTCAATCAGGATGTATCGCCAAGCCCGCTGTTTCTCATATCTCGTCCACCCGTGAGTAGCGGCACAGCTGATACTATAATCCGTCGATTGGCGTATAGCTATGACTACCCAGCGCATAGCTTTTATGCGATGGTGCAGGCCACGGGCCCTGTAGAGGTTCGACTACAGCGTACTGATGGGGGGAGTTTCAGTGATTCGGGCTGGAATGTTGCACCACCCAGTTCGCAGGCACCTGACTACGAGTCGTTTTCCGATTTCAATTACCTGCGTAATTATCCACCCATATCAGGTGGCGTAGGTGGCGTTGAACCGGGCAAATATCGGTTATCAGTGCGCCGTCAGGGCGATACCGGGGAAGGCTTGTCGTATGAAATGGGGTTAATCAATGGACGTAATATCCTTTATTATCCGATGGAACCCATTATTGGTGCCATTCCACCCGTATTAACGGTCAATGAGCCAGTGGCATCTGTATGTTTGAGTGGAAAATTAACTATAGGCATTACAATATCAGACGGGCCATTGAACAGCGGGAATATTTTTAGCGTTCGGCTATCCGATGTTAATGGCTCGTTCACCAACGAAATAACAATTGGCACGAGTACAACCAGTTCCATCCCCGTCACGTTGTCGCCATCGCTACCGGTCGGAAACAAATATCGTCTACGGGTAGTAGCGAGCAACCCAGCCGTAGCGAGTGCGCCCACCCAACCACTGTCAGTCTGTGCCGGGGGCGCCGATCTCTCTATGTCCATGAGTATCAGCAACCGAACACCGGATACCGGTGAGCCCATCACGCTCACGCTGATAGTAACTAACTCGGGACCATCGGATGCGGCTAACGTAAAAGTCCAAAGTTTGCTGCCCGCTGGTATAGATTTCATCGACGCGACGTCGGCAGCCATCAGTGCAACAGCAAATACGGTCAATATTAACGCTGGCACACTACCTAACGGAGTCAGCCAGCCCTTCGCATTTCGGGTTAAGACCAGTAAGCCGGGCGTGTTTGCCACCTCCGCCCAGATTACAGCCAGTAGTCAATTTGACCCCGATAGCCAGCCAAACTCAGGTACCGGTGATGGACAGGACGACGAAGCTACGGTAGACTTGCGCACGCCTAATGCCAGTGGACCAATTATCGCTTCGCCAAATCCTGGTCAGGTACCACTGCCTACCGTACAGTCGAACCAACCCACTACAGACCCAACCAAAGCCGATTTGAGTTTAGCCATCAGTACCAGCAGTTTGGTCGTTACGCCTGGTCAAGTAGTTAGCGTAACCTTGACCGTCAGCAACCGAGGTGGCGCGACGGCTAACAACGTAACTCCACAAACCCTCTTACCCACCCAATGGCAATTAGCGTCTACGACGGGATTAACAGTTAGCGGTCAAACCGTAACGGGAAATATAGGCTCGATTGCATCAGGTACTACCGGATCATTAGTTCTATCGGTGAGAGTGCCGGGGGCGGGTACATTACGTTCGCAGATAGCAAGTGCTACACCTACGGACCCGGACTCAACCCCCGGTAATGGCTTTATGAGTGGCACAGACGATGAAGCATCAATTAGTATACGAACAAAGTGACGAATAAAGAAGGCCCCGCTTGTTGCGGGGCCTTCTTCATTGTTTCCTGAGAATTTCTTCCAGAAACGTCCGAAACTCGTCGGCAAACTCGGGTCGCTTGAGGGCAAACTCAACGGTTGTTTTCAGAAAATCGAGTTTATTACCAATGTCGTGGCGCTTGCCTTCAATTCGGTGGGCATACACATTCTCACGTTTCAGCAGCAGCAACAGCGCGTCGGTTAGTTGAATCTCGTTGTTCTTACCAACTGGTGTTTGTTCCAGCATCGAAAAAATATCGGGTGTCAGTATGTAGCGACCAGCAATAGCCAGATTCGAAGGGGCTTCACTTAGCGATGGTTTTTCTATCAACGTATCTAATTCCATGATCCGATCGCTCAACGATTTACCCCCTACAATGCCATACCGATTTACCTTATTGTGTGGCACTTCTTCAACGGCAATTACAGAGCAACCATATTGAGCATAGGTATCAATAAGTTGCTGCGTAACGGGAATAACCGAGTCCATGATGGTGTCGCCTAGAAGGACAGCAAAAGGCTCATTACCAACATGGTGACGAGCGTACCGAATGGCATCACCGAGCCCATTCAGTTCACGCTGGCGAACGTAGTGCAGATTGGCCATATCTGAAAGACGGCGCATCTCGTCCAGCAGCAACTGGTCTTCCTTTTCTTCGAGCCGGGTTTCGAGTTCGTAGTTACGGTCGAAGTGATCTTCGATGGCCCGCTTGCCTTTTCCCGTAATAATCAGAATATCTTCGATGCCCGAATCAACGGCTTCCTGCACGACATACTGAATCGTGGGGCGGTCAATGATAGGCAGCATTTCTTTGGGTTGAGCCTTGGTGGCGGGCAAAAACCGGGTTCCAAGACCGGCAGCGGGGATAACAGCTTTTTTGATCATGAGTTTTCGTGGCGTCTCTACACTATATAAGGCTTAATGACGCGGGCATTTACTTTTCTAAGTCCGACAAAGAGCCGGTTCAGCATAGCATCATCACGGTAAAGACCAATTATAGACCCTCCCGAACCCGTGAAAGAAGCTGAGGCACCACAGGCGCGCGCTGTTTCAATCAGACTCCGATTCCGGTCGGTGATGGTATAAATCTGAGCGCGCAAATCGAAATTACGGTTGACGAGTTCATTCAGCAATTTGGTGTCCTGTCGGAGCATGGCTTCCCGCCCTTCGCGGGCAACATCGGCAATGGCACTCATCGTGTCAACTACAAGTGACTCGCCTTTGAGCCACCGCGCCCGAACGTCGTTATGTACCCGTCCCGATTGTTTACCTAAGTCAGTGTTATAGGCAATATACAATTTGGGAATCAACCGCGAATCGAGCGGTTCGTACTGGCCGTATCCCTGCCGTTCCATCGTATCCCGATCAAAATCCATGTAGACGCACCCTTCATAGCATTGAATAACGCGGTCCTGCAAACCAGCCGTAATACCCAGTTCTTCAGCTTCGGTAGCCAGTACTAAATTAGGCAATATTGGCCGTGGAATCTCAACATCATAAAATTGCATGAGTGCCCGAAAAGTAGCCACAATAATGGCGCTGGAACCAGACAGGCCCACTTGCCGGGGGATAGACGTATTATATCGAATCGAAAAATTCTGATTGGGGAGACGTATCTGTTCCGCTTCGCAGTATTCAGCAAATTTCTTGATGGAAGCCTTCAACAGCGGAACACCCCCGTGATAGCCGAGTGTACTGACAGCATCGCGCAGATGATGCAGACTCCGGAACACGTTCGTATCCTGTGGCTGAGGTTCAATGTGTAGTTCAGGCGAAGCATAAAGCGTTACAGACGCCCCGAAGTTGCGGACGGTGATGGCGATGGTTTTACCAAAAAATCCATCAGACGGGTTGCCGAGTAGCCCCGCCCGAGCATAGGCGCGGGTTTCGATGAGCAAAATATAGTGGGCGGAACCGGTGTCCGCTGGCTAATTGATTAAACGACAAGTTTACGAAAGAATCGTCAGCATAAAGAACAGAGAGCAACTCACACGATAATAAAAAAAGCGACCGGAGTATTTCCCCGGTCGCTCTACTCTATAGTCAATGAGCATCAGGACTCAGTCAACATCGTTTTTTTCCACGTCCGTTTTATCTTTTTCTGTATAGCCCACGTTGTGTGGATCGTAGCCTTCTCCCGGCTTATCACCTTCTTCAAGATAGGTGGCATCAGCCCGGTGAAAAAGTGCGTCGTCGGAGGGGTTTTCGGCCACTTCACTTAGCTTTTTGGCTGCTTCATCGCTCATCATACGACCTTTTGGTGCTTCAGAAATAGCATCGGCGTTAACATCCCATTCCTGGGTTCCGCCGAAACTTTCCCCGTGCGGATCACCGGATCGGCCTTCGCCGACATTGGCCTCGCGGGTGTCACGCGTTATTTCCAAATTTTCGCTATCCATATCCATACCCGACGACGAGTCTTTATATGAATTTGTTCCAACGCCTTCCGATTCGCGACCGTAGTCCGAATCACCGTGCTGGTTGGGATCTTTCGAATAAAATTCAGGGTCTACTTTATCCGGATCGAATGGTGATGTAGTTGCCATAGCGTTACGTGTTTTTACACTATAACCCCGAAGTGGAATAGGTTGTTCGGAAGGGGGAACGGGAGGAGAGATTTGTACGCTTACGCGTGACCTTTATTACCCTGCCCCTTACCTTCCTTTCGGCCCTCTATTTAATGAACTCAGTTCAGCAAGGAGTTGGTCGTTGGTTTCCTGAAGCAGTGAAATCCGTTCGTTAAGTTGAAAAAGCAGAAACTCCATATTTCGCAGTCGCTCTTCGGTGGTGATCGCTGCCGATGGCGAACTAAGTAATTTAAACATCAAGCCTTCACCCCGTAATAACCAGTCGCCATTCACCTGCGGATAAGCCACCAGAATTTTTTCGAGCGTGTCGTAGCGGGGCTTCAACCGACCATGCAAAATATGATAAACTTTTTCGCCCCGATGTTCGCCTAACTGTCGGGCAAATTCGAGCACACTAATATCAAGGGAATCGATAAGTTGCTGAAGGCGGAGGTGGATAGTCATAATTTACATTTTTTCGTGTAAAAATCGACAAAAAGTTAGAGCGCTCAAAACAGGTCGGTCATAACAGCTAATAAAGCACACCTAATAGCCTAAATTCGACAATTTACCTTTCTGTCAATCCACAAAAATAGCTACAAAAGAGGCTTGTTTTTTACACAGTTTTGTGTAATTTTATATCTGTAAACACCACCTCTTAAAAAGGCAAAAGGGACCTCAAAATGGGCCCCCTGCTTGAACAGTAAACAACAAATACTAATGAACACACAAAACAAAAGCCAAATCGAGACAATTCAAAGCGATAATGGTCTTAAACCATATCAAAAGATTAACGAACTGACTGGCGAGGTTATCAATAACGGGACCGCCCGGCGGTATAAATACCTGGAAGGACACCCACGGCAATACCGGTTTGATGCCAAGGAAGGTGTGTTCAACATCAACGGTAACGAGAAACTGGACCGCACCCTGACGTTTCAGCCCATCGCCTGGCGTATTTTCACGGACAATATCCTGAACATGGGCACCAAAAACTGGGCAGAACTTTTCTTTATCGATGAGAAAAACTGCGTGTCGGCGGTATTATTCCACGGTTATTCTGTGGATAATATTTTTCGATTGATCGAGCCCCTCTACTATGATGATCTGACGCTGGCCGATGTGGTTATTACCGCCATTGCCGAGAAAAAAGAAAACAACAAAATTCAGCCAAAGGGTGTGTATTACATCGCCAACTTTTCCTATAAAATGGCTGATGTGGAGAAAACAAACGAGCTGAAACAATTTGCGCAGGAGGTCAAAGTATTCCGGCAAGAAACTCTGACAGACATTGCCAACATCAAAACGGCCATGAACTACTACAATCCTTTCGCCAACCCTGTCGACGAGCCAGAACTGCTGGCTGCCGGGTAATTTCAGGCGTAATGGAGTAGACCGCCTGGCGGTAGTAATCGGTTGTTTGCATCAACACTCAACGGAGTGGTACTGCCCAGTGGTCCACTCCGTTATACATTTCCCTTTTCAGAATGATTTCTCAACGAACCATCTACCCGCAGTCTCTCATAAATCCCGGCGACGATTACCGTGCGTTGGCTCGGGTGTCAAATTCTGATTTAACCCGGATGAAAGAAGAACATCTAGGCTACTGGTCAGTGCCTTCAGCGCGGTTTATTCCCGAGAAGACCAAGGTATTTGGCCGGGCGTTTCACCAGCATCTGCTTGAACCCGAAACGGTTGGGACGGTGCTGGCTCAGTTTCTTCCCGATATGATTGACCCGGCAACCCGTCCCGATGTGAATACGCTTGCACCGGCTCAGACCAAGCAGTTACAAACACTGATGCAGACTATTCGGAAGGATGGTTTTTGCCGACGGTATTTGCGGCTGTCGGAGCGGGAACGGGTTGTGCTCTCTACCGAACCAACGACCGGTATTGCCTGCAAAGCGCGTCTGGACATGGTTTATACCAGTCCAAAGCGCCGTAATGCACTGGTGATTGACCTGAAAACAACCTCGGCTAGAACGCAGGCCCAGTTTCTTGAATCATGCTATACCTATGACTACGACCGGCAGGCAGCTTTCTATGTGGATAGCCTGCGCCATGCCGATGGAAACGAATGGAGTGCAACGAAGCAATTCCGTTTCGTATTCATTGGTATCATGAAACAAAGTCCTTACCGACTCTTTGCCGTCGATGCAACGTCGATTCCCGGTTTTATGGAGTATGGACGAAAGAAATACCGTTTCTGGCTTCGCAAATGGCACGATGAACAGGCAACCGAAACATTATCCGTTCCAGCCTGGAGTATGAGTGCATAAACCCCAAACGAACCAACGTTATGAACGCTTCTATTATCACCCTTACCCCTACCGAACTCCATTTTGACTGGGGTACTGATGGGCTGGTGTTGTGGATTGAAGAATTAGATGGAACCGATAGTCTGGCGGGCCAGATGCATGAAGTTATGGACCGGATTGCCTTCGCTATTGAACTGCAAACGGGCTGGGATCACCGAACGGATGCCGATACGCTGCATCCACTTTATGGGTACCGGCTTCTGCTGCGCGACGCGTCGGGCCGCTGGAATGCTGTTCGGACGGATGAGACTGGACACTTTGCCGGATTGATTCCGCTCGAAGAAATGGATTATGAGGTTGCTTATGATAGAGTCATGTGGCTGGATTAGCCAAATTAAAATTTTCCTGTAGTCCCCTTCTTAACGTCACAAAGACACAGCACGAAGAGAAGAGTTGATGAATACTATTGGATATCTTCTAACGTTGAAAACAAATCTGCCGGGCTGGTAACTAAGTCCGGCAGATTTGTTTTCCAGCCCCACGCAACGTTTGTAGTCTGGTATGCATCTTTAGCCAAACACAACTTCAGAAAACACTCATGAAAACAATACTTACCTTCCTCCTGTTCGCCTTCACTGCAATAGCGCCCACACTGGCTCAGACAACCGTTGATGCCAAAGATATTATTGCAAAAATCAACCGCAAGGAAACTATTTCGTACCAAAATGCCACGATTACAGGCGACCTTGATTTGACTAGTTTAGCCAACCGGCATGAAGTGCGGGAAGGTAGCTGGAAAGGCGATTCTCCGCAGTTTTTGAGTGTTGTAGAAGTGCCGCTATCCTTCAAAAACTGCAAATTTCAGGGGAAATTCCTGGCTTACCGAACGGAGGATCAAGACAGAAAATTTTTAAAAGTTAACAATACAGTCTACAATACCAATTTCACAGAAGCTGTTACCATTGAGGGATGCCAGTTTGCCGATGACGCTGCGTTTAAGTATTCAACCTTTAGCCAGCGTGCCATTTTTACCAATAATGCGTTTCGGAATGGGGCTCTGTTCAAGTACGCTAAATTTAGCAACGAAGCCGATTTTAGCGGCTCAACCTTCCAGGATTATGCTGATTTCAAATACACGAATTTTAATGAATCGTCGTCTTTTCAGAAAGTAACATTTGAGCGATATGCTGACTTCAAATACGCAAAGTTCGATGAACGCGTTGATTTCGGTCAGGCGCGCTTTACAAATACTGCCGATTTCAAATACACGAAACTTCCACGCGGCACGAATTTCGACGATGCCCGTTTCAGTGGTTCCACCGATTTCAAGTATGCCACACTCGATGGCCGGAAGTTTTCGCCAACTAGCCGATAGACCAACCAATTAGGAAAATCAGATGAACAGGTAACTGGCTTTTCCAAAAGTTCGGTTACCTGTTTAACCATTTATCAACTTCCGGGTTTATCAAAACGTTAGACCAAGCCATTCAACGTTTTGAAACGCACAACAAAAATCTTATTGGCCCTTGTCGTTCTGCTGATAATCGCCCGGTTGCTGTTACCCTATTTTGTGCTACGCTATGTTAATAAGACCCTTGCCGACATGGGTGCTTATACCGGCCATGTTGAAGATATTGACATCCAGCTCATTCGGGGGGCATATCAACTAGACGACCTGCGCATTCGAAAAATCCACGGTAAAATTAAAGAGCCGTTTATATATATTCCCAAAACTGACTTGTCAGTTGAGTGGAAATCATTGTTCAAGGGCAAATTGGTGAGCGAGGTAGAATGCTACGAGCCCGAAATTAACTTTGCTTTTAGCGACAATGAAGCCAGTAGTCAAACCGGGGCAGATGTAGACTGGACCACCTACCTGAGAAAGATGTTGCCTATCAGCATCAACCGCTTCGCCGTTATTAATGGCAAAGTCAATCTGACAAGTTTGATCACACAGCCCCGCGCTGACTTATCCATACAGAAGTTTCAGGGGGAAATTCGCAATATTCGTAATGTTGAGGACGGGAATAAAAAGCTTCCCTCGCCTGTTGTGGCCTCTGGCGATGTTCCGGGTTATGGTGGCACAATGAATTTCTCGGCCAATATGAACCTGCTGAAAGAAACGCCGGATTTCGACTATAACCTTCGGTTTAGCGATCTGCAATTGGTGAAACTCAATCCGCTTGCCCGCCAATATGCCAATCTTGATTTTGAACGGGGAACGGTGAGCGTCTATAGTGAAATGGCGATGCTCGATAGCAAGCTAAATGGCTACCTCAAGCCCCTCACCAAGGGCATGCAAATTTTTAAGCTTGATGAACACAAAGGGCGAACTGTAGGCCGTTTCTTTACAGAACTGCTGGCTCAGGCTGGCACTGCCATACTCAAGAACCAGAAACACGATCAGGTAGCAACCCGCATCCCGCTGAATGGGACCATAGATAACATCAAAACATTTACCTGGCCAACTATTTTTGGCGTGTTACGCAATGCGTACATCGAAGCCTTCAAAGGTGAGTTTGATAATAACATTACGCTGAAGGATGCACTCAAAAGCGTCAAAGATGACTTCAAAGCCAAACGTGCCGAACGAAAAACGGAACGTAAGGAAAAGCGAGCCGAGCGCAAAGCCGAGCGTCAGCAGAAACGGGCCAAGCGAAAGGCTGAACGCAAAGCAAAATAAAACCCTGTAGTCGGTGCATATTGCGTCCGGACTACAGGGCATTAATACCCTTTTCATTGATCTATACGGTCACTTACGGCTTCCTCCGATCAATCAATGTATCTTTACG
The DNA here is from genome assembly GCF_042686045.1 of Spirosoma flavum. Classification (NCBI taxonomy): domain Bacteria; kingdom Pseudomonadati; phylum Bacteroidota; class Cytophagia; order Cytophagales; family Cytophagaceae; genus Spirosoma; species Spirosoma flavum. Next base: position 889,639 of record NZ_JBHUOM010000001.1, on the reverse strand, counting down.
GGCACCTGATGCCGTCCGTCTTGGTGTATATCTATTGACGCCCTTATGCACACCAGCATCCTTTTCCTTTTTATAGGAGGGAATAGCATCATCGCCACTTTCAAGTTTTTCCTTCAGCGACGGCTGTGGTAATGGCCGCATTGGCTTAGTCGTCTTGGCGCTAGATGCCATCGAACTAGCCGTTGGCTTGGTTGATCCTGTTTTTGCCGTTTTAGGTGCCGTCTGAGCCAGAGATGCAGTGGTAATCAGTAAGGCACCAAGCAGTACTTTAATCATAATGGTGTTAGTTAGTTTTGTCATCAGGATTATACAAAATGAATTACCGCCGGACGCTGTCTACTCGCGTAGCACCACCCCGGCGCAACGAGTCAGGTCTCAGTCGCCGTTGTTTGCGATTTTTAGGCAAAGTCGAATCCATACCAGCTTCCATTTTCGACCGTTGCCGGCGATTGATAGACTTCATTTTTGGCTGAGCCGGATTAGCCTGGCGTGTATCCGTCGTTGAGGTCGATTGCTGCATGGTTGGTGCCTGACCACTTTGGGCAAACACGTTCAGGCTTAGAACCACACTCAGCATACTACTGACAAACAGGAATCGTTTCATAATTTCGATGAGTTCGTGTTATGTTGGTAACGACTGGCAGCGGCAATAGGTTATGAGACAGGCAAGTTATTGAGGAAGTAATCTGGCAATGTATTCTTTTCTGTTACGGCTAATTTGTAGTCAGCACCGAAACAAGTATGGAATTTAGCCCGCCCATGCATCTTTATGAGTAAGCAGTCAGTTCGTGTATGTTTCTAAAACTGTTTCGTAAGCCTAAATCCAGTACCGGCCAATCTCGTAGCGATCCGGCAGACTACCTTGCGACCTACCGCGCTACGGGTGATTTGACTGTATTGGGCGAACTTTACGAGCAACACATGGACTTAGTCTATGCCGTTTGCTTCAATTACCTGCGCGATGAAGATGAGGCCAAAGATGCCGTAATGAATTTGTTTGAACAGTTGGTAACCGATCTGCGTCGGCATGAGGTGCAGCAGTTTGGACCCTGGCTACACAGTGTGGCTCGCAACTACTGTTTAATGCAGCTCCGAAAAAATCAGGCCCACCCTAAAGCCACTTTAGTAACAGGCACTGACATGGATGAGGAGTTACTTATGCGGCTTCCGGCAGATGATACAGACGACATGGACCTGGAAGAAGACCTAACGTTCATGGAAGCCTGTCTGCAAACATTGCCAACTGAACAGCAAACATGCCTGACGCTTTTTTATCTGGAGCGAAAAACATACACCGAAGTAGCTGACCTAACTGGCTACGAGTTGAAAAAGGTGAAAAGTTATTTGCAAAATGGGCGTCGAAATTTGAAAATTTGTATGAATAAGTAACGGGCGGGATCGCTCGTATTTTAGTCTATTGCGGGCGGCTCCACCTAACGGATAACCGCACGCGCCACTATTATGATTGACCAACTAACTTTCGATGAGTTGCGGGCTTACCAGTCGGGACAATTGAGCGAGTCGGCGCGGTATCGCGTAGAGCGGCTTTTACTCGAGAACCCCTTCTACGCCGATGCCCTGGCGGGTTTGGAGGCTATGCAGCAAAAAGCAACCGATACATCGGTTCGCCCAACAACTGAGCAACTAGCCGACCTTCGTGACGCGTTGCATGAGCGAATCCATGCGTCGGCGAATCAGAAACGGCTCTGGCCACTCTGGATTGCGACCACTACGGCGGCTATTCTATTTATGCTGGCAATGGCGATTTATTTTATCTTCTTCGCACCTAAACAACCGGCTAAACCCAAGCAGAAACCGGCAAATGTCGTAACGAGCCTGACCGCCTTTCCAACAACCAAATACCTGATCAACTATGGCATCGCCACCGTTTTTCATTGAAATTTCCCAGCTGGTTTCCAGCAAAATCCTACATATTATTCTGACACAATAAAACATTTGCAAAACGTCGAGCGTTAACCGGACATACCACCTTATTTAATTGTTTATGTTTCGCACACATTTATTACGCTCTACCCTCTTTTCACTTATCGTTCTTAGTAGCTGTTTATCAAGCAGTTTTGCCCAACAACGCTTCAGTGCCGGACCACGTGTTGGCTTAAATTTATCCACATTTGGTATGGACGCCAAAGGGTATACGATGCGGCCAGGCGTAACAGCAGGAGCTTTTTTAATGTATAGCTCCCTAAACCACTTCGGTATATCGGGCGACCTTCTTTACTCGCAGATGGGCGGTAAGTATTCGGATGGAACTACCTCTTTCAAACAACGTGTCAACTACCTGGAGATTCCGGTAGCACTTCGTTATTTCCTGACGTTGAAGGGCAATTTCCGGCCTAACTTATTTTTTGGGCCATCGCTGGGAATAAAGCTAAATGCGAAACAGACGAACTTAGTAACAAGTGGCGTTGCCTATCCAACTATTAACAATAGCGATGCCTTTCGGCCGCTGGACTTGGGTTTAATCGCAGGTTTTCAACTCAACTTTAAAGGGTTGGGTGATCGGCAGCGCTTCCTGATTGATGCTCGCTACCGCTATGGACTGAGTGATATTACGGTTGATAACAACGCCAATATCAACAACTCAACGATTACTCTAACACTCGGCTACGGCTTCGGCGTTGGTGCAGAACACCCAAGTCGGTATCGTAAGTAATTGATTTTTGTTTGCTGTTATGTGTCCTCGCCATTCTCATTTAATGAAATAGCGAGGACACTTTTTTGTATTTTTGGCTCCTCACGACCCAATTCACTTGCTCATGCCCTTCTGCCGGTCTGCTTTATTTAGTTTACTCAGCTTTCTATTATCCTTTACCGCGTTCGCGCAATCAACGTCACCAACGTTTCTAAAACTCAACGTACGGCAAAATTGCTGGGTCGATTCGGTGTTCACCAACATGACAACCGACGACCGTATTGCCCAGTTGATTATGGTGGCCGGTTACTCGAACCGCAAACCAAGCTACGAAGACTCACTTCTGACGCTGGTACAGACTAATAAACTCGGCGGAGTTGTGATGTTTCAGGGTGGACCCGTTCGGCAGGCCCGGCTCACCAACCGCCTGCAAGGAAGTTCGGCAGTGCCGCTGCTCATAGCCATGGATGCCGAATGGGGCCTGGCGATGCGGCTCGACAGCACAGTTCGTTACCCGTATCAGATGACACTCGGTGCCATGCAGGGCGCGGGTTCCGATTCGTTAATTTATCAGATGGGAGTCAATTTGGCAAAGCAATCCCGGCGCTTGGGTGTTCATGTCAACTTTGCCCCGTCGGTCGATGTCAACAGCAACCCCAATAATCCCGTCATTAATTTTCGGTCGTTTGGCGAAGATAAGTACGCGGTTACACGAAAAGCACTCGCGTATATGCGTGGCATGCAGGATAATTACTTGTTAACCAGCCTAAAACACTTCCCGGGTCATGGCGATACCGGCACCGATTCGCACTACGACCTACCACTAATCAGCAAAAGCCGCGCTCAACTTGACTCGCTTGAATTATATCCATTCCGGCAGCTCATCAACGCCGGAGCAGCGGGCGTAATGATTGCCCATTTAAGCATTCCATCCCTCGATACCACTAGAAACCGCCCGTCAACGCTCTCACCTGCTATTGTTACGAATCTGCTCAAGAATGAATTGGGATTTCAGGGCCTGGTCTTTTCAGATGCCATGAATATGAAGGGCGTAACAAAATATTTTCCATCTGGAAAGGCGGATGAACTGGGGATTGAAGCGGGAATGGATGTGCTGGAATTTACGGAGGATGTTCCGGCTGCGCTGGCTCAAATCAAACAGGCCGTATCTGATGGACGTATCTCACAAGCGTCTCTGGATGCCCGCTGCCTGAAAGTACTGCGGGCCAAAGCGTGGGTTGGCCTTGACCAGAATAAGCCCATCGTGCTGGATAATCTTGTCAGTGATCTTAACCCTGTTCAGGACGACCTGCTCAACCGCAAACTTACCGAAGCGAGCCTGACCGTTCTAAAAAATGAACAGGTTGCACCAGACCGAAATTTATTACCATTGCAACGGCTTGACACACTGCGGATTGCATCGGTTGCGGTCGAAAGCGATAAAATTACTGCTTTTCAGCAAATGGCGGCCAACTATACGCAAGTTGACCACTTCAATATAACCTCCCGAACACCCGATTCTACGCTGGCGCAGATACGCGACTCGCTCAAAACATACAACCTAATTCTGGTTGATGTCCACCTGAACAGCATCCGTCCAGCAGCAAAATATGGTTTACAAGCCAAAACCGCCGAATTAGTGGGTGAGTTAGTGTCTACGGGAAAGGCTGTCATAACAGTGTTTGGCAATGTTTATGCGCTGGATAAACTGACGTTTCCGATGGATACCGCCCAACCCAGCCGCAACATCGAAAAGGCCCGTGCTATCATAATGCCTTATCAGCTAACTACTTATACCGAGGAACTGTCGGCACAATTGATTTTTGGCGCTATCGGTGCATCGGGCAAACTACCTGTAACGGTCAATCAACGTTTCCGGGCGGGCGACGGCCTATCCATTCAGCCCATTGGCCGACTCAAATATACCATTCCAGAAGAAGTGGGCATTGACAGTCGATACCTGACTCAGCAAGTCGATTCGCTGGTGAACGTAGCCCTGACACAACGGGCATTTCCGGGTTGTGTCGTGCAGATGGCCAAAGATGGCAAAGTAATTTTCAGCAAAGCCTATGGGACCCACACCTACGATGCCTCGCTTGGTGCCGAACCCAGAACCGTACAACTGGACGACCTATACGATATGGCATCGGTGACGAAGGTGAGCACCTCAACCCCCGCCCTGATGCGTTTGGTGGATGAGGGGAAGTTTAACCTGAACGGGAAAATGGCCGATTACCTACCCAATTTCAAGAAATCGAACAAGGCCAACTTGCTCTGGCGTGATGTGCTGACTCATCAGGCCCGCCTGAAAGCCTTCATTCCATTTTGGGTAGACACCAAAAATACGGATGGCTCCTGGAAGCCCAAAACCTTCAAAGCAGAACGTTCCGGACGCTATTCAATTGAGGTAACCGACAGCCTGTACGAATTTACCAAATACCCGAAAACCATCTTTCAGCAAATCAGAGATTCACCCCTGAACGCGAAGAAAGAATACGTTTACTCCGATTTATCGTTTATCCTGTATCCTCAAATTGTGAAACGATTGACGGGAGAAGATTTTGAGGACTACCTCAAAACGACCTTTTATAAACCGCTTGGTGCTTCTACACTTACCTTTTTACCACGCCGGTTTTATTCGCTCAACCGTATTCCACCAACGGAGTACGATTCGCTGTTTCGCAAGACACTTATTTGGGGGCGCGTGCATGACGAAGGAGCGGCCATGCTCAATGGTCTGTCAGGTCATGCGGGCCTATTCGGTTCAGCCAATGACTTAATGAAGGTCTATGAGATGTATCGTCAAAAAGGAAGTTATGGCGGACAGCAGTATATTTCGGCTAAAACAATCGCCGAGTTTACACGGTACCAATTTCCGGAGCTAGGTAACCGGCGCGGGCTGGGTTTCGACAAACCCGCGTTTACCTACAACGGTAATGCGCCAAAATCGGCAACCAAAGCCAGTTACGGGCATTCGGGCTATACGGGTACATTTGTGTGGGTTGAGCCCGATCCAGCCTATAACCTGACGTATATATTTTTATGCAATCGCGTTTATCCTACCCGAAATAACCCTAAACTTGGGAATCTAAATACCCGCACCAACATCGTCGAAGCATTGTATCAGGCAACAAAACGTGGACTGAAATGAAAGACTATCTGATTAAGTTACTGGACTATGAACTCTGGGCAAATCGACGATTAATTGATGCAATCGAAAATATCAATAATCCGCCAGCGCGGGCTATTGCGCTCATGGGCCACATTTTATCGGCTCAGCATGTATGGTTCGGGCGTATTATTCATGCTTCAACGTTTGTAACTATTTGGGAAGACATTCCGGTAAGCTGGATGGGCGAAACCGCCGAACGACAGCACCGGCAATTAGTCAGTCATTTGTTGGGTCTCAGCGAGTCCGACATGCTTCAGTTGGCCGAGTATATCAACACTAAAGGCATCGTGTACCAAAGTTCACTACTTAACATACTAACGCATCTAAGCCATCATGCGGCCTATCACCGTGGCCAGATGGTACAGCTCATTCGGCCAATGCTCGAAGAAGCGCCCGAAACAGATTTTATTGTCTGGACGCGGGAAAATAAGGAATAAAGCACAAAGGGCTGAACACTAATCTGATCACCCATCGGCTTTGTCTTTTTTTCTTTTACTCTCTGCGAACTCGCGCATATACAGCAGGATCGTGTGCTTAATTTGGGGAAAATCGACTAAAAGCTTACTAATTTGTGCCAAAAAAAACCAGATAATAACGACCCCAAACGTAACCATCGATAGTGCCAACTCTGCTAAAATGGCGGACCCCACCGATGTAGTCAAAGAGGGTTACTAGCCTAAGCCTATATACTTTACTTGTATTCAGGGCTGGAATGTTGTGTATATCTTGAGTGGATACGCACAGTGTTCCAGCCCTGAATGCTTTTAGTGGTGGACTTCTAATTTCAGAAACTTACTTTATCGAATCACTGATAGGTTATATCTTCGTGTCAGCTTTCGATAGGAGGTTTTCAAAAGCTAATTCTCAAGTCAGAAGCTTATCCAACATGAAATATCTGTTTATTTTCTCGCTATTTTTTTCCGTCACTTCGTTGGCGCAAGTTCAGTTGCCAACCAATGACGCCGGTCAGGTTCAGTATCAGGAACTTGTGCGCGTACCGGATGCGAAACGGCCAGCCCGGCAGATTATGGAACAGACGCGGGTATGGGCTAACCACTATTACTCGGCAACGAACGAAGCCGAACAGCAGTATGACCAGGAACATAACATCCTGTTTGTCAGAACCTTCTATCAGATCGACAAAAAATCCGTACGCTATACACTGACGGTTGAAACGAAGTTTGGGCGTTACCGGGCGACTATAACTGATTTGATGGTTGAGGAAGCTGGGCTTACGCAACCCGTTCGAGCCGTCAGTTCAACCGTTGAGGAGATGAGACAAGTTCCTGATAGCACGGCCAAAAACGAAAAGTTGATCGAGCAGATTGCTACAAATCAAGCTGACTTATATGGACAAATTGACAAGTCCTGCCGCGATACGCTGGCTAATCTGAAACAAGCGTTGACCGAAGATAATTAGAAGCATTAGTTATTGTCGTAATATGACCCCGATGGGGTCATACTATATAGACCCAATTAAATTCTGTATGATTACTTACCGGTGACGTTCTACCCCGACCTGTTCGCACCAAGGCAGCACGGGGCAGGTTGAACAATGTGGCAATACACCGGTACAAATATGCTTTCCGAAAGGCATAAGCAAGCGGTTGATGCTTACCCACTGTTCACGGGGCACCTGCGCTTCCAGTACCTTCAGCGTTTGTTCGGGTTGCTTGGTGTGCACATATCCCCAGCGATTTACTACCCGATGAACATGAACATCGACACTGATAGCCGATTGTCCCGTTGCCACACCCAGCGCCAGGTTTGCACACTTCGGGCCAACGCCTTTTAGCGAAATCAGGGTATCGAAATCGGCGGGTAGTTGTCCATTGAATTCATTTATAATTCGCTCGGCAATGCCCCGCATCGTATACGCCTTTTGATCGGGGTAGGTCGTGCCGTACAGCAATTGGGTTAGTGTTGGAATGTCGAGTGCAAGAAGTTGTTCGGGCGTTCGGGCCTGTTCAAACAACCGAAGTGACACAGGAATTGTCGTTTCATCGAGCGTTCGGATCGATACGATGCACGAAATCAGCTGCTCAAATAATGAATTGTAGCCCCGTTCAAACAGATCAAACATAGCCGCTTTGGGGTATGGCCGAATGGCCTCCTCAGTATGGGCAAGAACAGTAGTAAGGTCGAAGTTGGGTTTCATTTTTTTGTCGTGTGAGAAACGTTCTGTTTTCAAGTTCTCAAACCTGATACTAGACCAGCTCTCACATGACAAAAAAAGCAGTTAAACTGTTTTCTAAACCTTTACAATAACCATCTCAACGCGTCGGTTTTCGGGACGCTCCTTGAGGCTTTTATTGGTGTTGATGGGCCTTGATGGGCCATACCCAACGGTTTCAACCCGGCTGGCGCTGATACCTTTTTCAACAAGATAGCGTTTCACCTCATTAACTCGATTGCGTGACAATTCAACATTTGCATCGAACTCACCAACGGTGTCCGTATGTCCTTCGAGTCGAATTTGCATGGTTGGATTCGACTTCATTACCGTCACCAACCGATCCAACTCGGGAAATGATTCCGATTTAAGGTCATACTTCGACATGTTGAAATAAATATTCTTCAGGGTAATTTTTGCTCCGGCTTCAATCGGCGCAAGATCAAAATCGCGAACAACGTCAACACGATTCGTGGCTAATGTATCGCTCTGACTAAAATACCCTTTCGCCGTAGCCGTCACGGCATAAACGCCCCGTCGGTCAATAGCTATTTTATATTTCCCTGTCGGATTATTACTCTGCACCGAATCGGCTGGATCATTGCCCGACGCTTCGGCACCAGATAATAACCGGTACGTAACCGTTGCCACAATCGGCTGTTTTGTTTTAGCGTCGCGCGTGATGCCATTAATCGCTACAGTAACGGGTGCGGGTAGTCCTTTAGGCTGAGTGGGTACAGGCGTCGCCGGCTCTGGTGGCAATGTAGATTCAGCCGGTGTATCCGATTCACCGACACCCGGCTTTGTTCGGGGTGTATAACGTGGCTGCTGCGGTTTTGACTGGACGGGTGGTTGTGGTCTGGCTCTCGGAGTCCGTTGGGAGTAGCTATCTTTACGAACCGGATTTACAATGTGCACACCCCAGAAATTGAAGCAAATAAAACCTCTACCGTCTTTACATTCAAACAAATCGAACGTTGTATAGCCGGGATCGATACGCTCAAAATACGCCACAAAATCGACACGTTCGCCGGGGCTAACCTGCCTGCGTACTTCCAGAGGAATGTTCTCAGCACGAATAAATTTATACGAACGCTCCCCCTGATTCACGTATAAACGTGATGTCGGCTGAAAACCGATGTTATTTGTCGATTCTACTTGTCCACCCTGACCCCCATTTGGCATTGGAATCGAAAACGGCCACGACCGTCCTTGGGAACCTTGTCTGCGGGCCTGAAACTTCATGTAAATTACAGTATACTGAGCCGTCAATTCAACGCGCTGGATAGTCACGTCGTCGTCGTTAACGTCATCTACGCGGGGACTTTCAGTCGTAAACTGTACCTGCGCACGTAGACCGGGGGCAACTAGCAGAAAGAACAGACAGGCAAGTAATCGGCGGTTCATGGTCGTTATAAACAAGGGATTTATTGTATAAACGTTTGACCATGCCCGGTAGTTTAGGGTTTAATAAATTGCGGCAGAAACTGATTTTACTTTCTCACTCCATTCTCAATATACCAATAGTCGGGCATGGTCTTCGCCAGCGATTTAAACGTTAACAGATTAAAACCGGGATTACCCGCAACCGATCCGGCTATAGTTGTTACTTGTACACCCTTCCTGTTGCCTTTCCACGTTAAGGGTTGATTGGGCTGGCAAATTTCGGGTTTAGTACCGGTCGCTTGCAGGAGATAAGCGTTGCCCTGACCGAATACCTGCACGTTGCCGTCGGGTGTCACGCCAACAGCCGTTTTTTCGTCTACACCAATGCCACGTGATTGCTGGCCCCAATCAGTAACAGCACGAGCCATAAATACCAGATGCCGGCCCTGCCGTTCGCGGGCACTGTAATGCATATCGGTAATGGTATTGGCTAATAGTGGTTGCATCAAAAAATCGTTCCGACGAAGATCTACCCGTTTATCATATGGGTTTGCCAGCGCTTCGGCTGACGTGATAGTTCCTTCTTTGGCCGTAAAATATACCTGTCCCAGAATGCCGCAGCCTGCGCTCGTTCCTCCCAGTACGGCTCCCTGCCGAATACGCTCGTTCAGTGCATCGGCTACGGGTGTTCCCTGCCAGAAATTCACATAATTACCCTGATCGCCCCCGGCTAAAAAGATGGCTTCAGCCGTGCGTACTTTCCTGATAATAGCGGCATTATTCGACAGTTCACGGTTATCGAGCAGGATTGTTTCAACCGAATTAACCGTTTCGCCCAGTTTTTGGTACAGATACTCATTGTAACCATCCTTACCCGACGCTCGGAGGATAAGCACATCACCCCCACCCGACCGGTGCAGAAACCACCGCATAGCCGCATCGACATCCGTACTTCCTCCCGCCAGCAACACGCCACCTTGTGGTTGCGGGCTAACATCGGCAGTATCGCCGACTATCCAGGATGTATAGGCCGGTATTGACTGAGTGAGTGCTAAATCGGGCGTTGGCTGCGAAGGCGCGTATAAACTAAATAATAGCAGACCCGTTACGCCAAGGGCTATATTCTGAAGCGACACAGACGAAGAAAGGTTTATGGTTATGGCTGAATCACCTGTGGTAGTACACTCATAGCAATTGTATATTGTCTATAAAAAACATAGACCGGACAGCTACGTCCGGTCTATGTTTGTGTCTGTTAGATTAATACCCTGGGTTCTGCACTAACGCCGGGTTGGTTGTTATTTCCCGTAGTGGAATGGGAAAAATCAGTTTGGGACTGTTATAAGGTAAAGTCCCAACATTTGATTTCGTGCGTTTCAGATCGTGAATATATGTCCCTTCAAAAGCCAGCTCAAGCCGACGCTCTTTCAGAATGTTTGCCAGCGTTAGCTGAACCGCCGTCAGTGCCGTTGTACCGGCACGGGCGCGAATCAAGTTAATGTCGACCAGGGGAGCCACTCCTACCGACGTACCGGCCCGGAAGTTAGCTTCGGCGCGGGTCAGGTACATTTCACCCAGCCGCAGCACCTGAATATTGCCATATTGATTCACGAATTTAAGCGTTCGGATAGCCCCAACGCCATCCTGATAAAACAACTGCGCCCGTATGTCATCAGCAGCAAACTGGTTGAGGAAATTTTCCGTAATCTCAATGTCGCCCCGGCCCCCTTCTTCGGTTGAGCCGTAAAAGGTGTTCAGGTCATTGATACCATCCTGGTCCGTCATTTGAACAGCAAAAATCGTTTCGGCTGTATTGGCACCATTCTGAAATTCACGCAGATCAAAAACATTTTCAATGGTAACTAACTGATAAGCAGCACTTGCAATGACACGATTAGCGGCATTAGCGGCATTTGGGTAGTCGGCTTTTTGCAAATACACCCGTGAAAGTTGCGCACCAGCGGCTCCTTTTGTAGCAAAGAAGCTATTCGATGCCGGGAGTTTCGCTTCGGCATCGGTCAGGTCCGTAAGTACCTGCGTATAAACAGCGGCTACCGTACTACGTGGAATATTGGAGTTGGCGTCAAGAACAACTGTTGGTGTTGTTACAATTGGCACACCCAGGTTGGCATTCGGGTCGCCATCACCCCAGGTTTTGGCATAGAACCGTACCAGTTCAAAATACAATGAACCACGAATGAACTTCGCTTCTCCTTCCATCCGGGCCTGATCAGCTGTAGCAGCCAATTTCAGATTAGCCAGTACGGTGTTGCAAATATTGATCGTGCGGTAGGCATTGGTCCAGGTAACATCGGCTTGGTCATTATTGACCAGTATGTTTTTGGTATAAATCTGCTGAGGACCCGTAAATGTTCCTGTCCAGAGCACATCACCATCGGTTGGAACCGTAGCAAACAGTTCACCGTCACGAATTAAGCTGCCCCCGTAGAGATTAACGCTGCTCAGTCCATCATAAGCCCCTACCAACAAAGCGTTCAGGTCGGCAGCAGTAGTTAGCGCCTGGCTGGTAGCGACCGAGTTGACAGGCTTAATATCCAATTGGCTATTGCACGAGGTTAGCCATAAGCCAACCGACATCGCCGACGCCAGTATGATTGATTTTTTCGTTTTCATAAGAGTGTTTGTCGTCGCTTAGAAACCAATTTGTAGCCCACCGATAATTGTGCGCGGCTGTGGAGCTGAGTAGAAATCAATACCAAGGTTAACCGGATTAGCCGTGTAAGCATCCGAGTTAACTTCCGGGTCCCATCCTGTATATTTCGTAAAGGTCAGCAGGTTTTGGCCCGTCGCATAAATTCTAACCCGGTTCAGGTGGATACGGCTGAGTAGCGCTTTTGGCAATGTGTAACCCAGCGTAACCGTCCGTAAGCGAACGTAATCCCCTTTTTGCAGGTAACGCGATGATTCACCTGTGCCATTTCCACCCAACAAGCGAGCCTGTGGCACATTTGTTACATCACCCGGCTTTTTCCAGCGATTCAGCTGGTCAATAGATTGGTTATCGAAGTAATCGCCGTTGGCCGACTGGAACTTGCCACCACCATTGTAGATGTAGTTACCAAACTGACCATTAAATAATACACTCAGGTCAATACCTTTAAAGCTGAATGTATTAGTAATGCCACCAATGAACTTAGGCGATGGACTTCCCAGTGGCACATAAGCGGCACTGTTATAGTCGTTGGTCGTTGTCCGATCGAGACTACCATCGGCGTTTTTGGCATTCTTGTAATACAAGGCATCACCGTTTTGGACGTCAACACCCGCATACTCCGGCCCAACAAATACGCCTAGTGGCTGGCCTTCCTGCGCCCGGTTCAGGAAACTTCCGGTAATAGTGGTACCACCCAGATCCGTTACCTTATTTTTATTGTAGGCAATGTTCAGCGATGTAGTCCATTTAAAGGCACCAGTTAGGTTATTTGAATTAAAAACAAACTCAAATCCTTGATTTTGCAGCTTGCCCACATTGCGTAACTGCGTCCGAAAACCCGACGAACCTGGTACGTTGACATTCAGCAGCAAACCGCTCGTATTTTTCTGGTAGTAGTCAATTTCTCCAGAAAAGCGATTGTTTAAGAAACCAAACTCCAGCCCAATGTCAGTTTGAAGCGTTTTTTCCCAAGTCAAATCTGCGTTTGGAATCTGTGAAGGAGCCTGACCAGGAACACCAGCGTAGCCTGCTGAAGTACCAACATTGTTAGTTGCTGCATATAATGCCAACGAACTAAAGTTTCCAATTTCGGCATTCCCGGTCAAGCCATAGCTGGCACGTAGTTTCAGCAGACTCAACGCACGAACGTTTTTCAGGAATGATTCTTCGGTAAGAATCCAGCCAGCAGACACGGCTGGAAAGAAACCATATCTATCATTTGCACCAAAGCGCGACGATCCGTCAATACGACCCGACGCACCCAGCAAATAGCGATTGTTGAAGCGGTAGTTTACACGGGCGAAGTATGACAGGAAGCTAAAGCGGCTTTCCTGACCATCGCCAGCCGTAATTTTAGCCGCAGCCGTGATTTGTTTATAAGCGCTGCTCGGAAATTGCTGGCCCGTTACAGAATTGAAATTAAGCCGCGACTCCTGATAGGACATACCCAGCGTAGCATCAATATCATGTTTCTCGGCAATCGTCCGACCAAACGAGAAATAGTTGTTAGTCGTGTAATTGGCTATCTGCCGAAAGCTGTTCGACCCTAAACCATTCGGTGCACCTGTGTTCCGTTGTGTTTCGCTACCGTAATATGCTTCTTCCTGCTGGCTGAGTAAATCCGTGCCAAATTCGGTACGGAAAGACAAACCAGGCATGAGTTTATAATCAGCATATACGTTACCAATGACTCGGTATACACGGGCTTGCAGCGCAGCAAAATCGCGGTTGAGCAGCGGGTTGTAATACAACGTATAGTCGCCACTCAGTTGACTCGTTCGAGGATCAATGATTGGTGTCATAGGTGGCAGGGCTACAATCTGCAACGGTGTCGAGAATGCGTTGTCGTCTGATACACGGTCGTTGATCGAGTGCGAAATATTCATGTTCACACCCAGTGTCAGCTTGTCCGTTGCAGTGTGGTCTAAATTGATCCGACCGCTCAACCGGCGAAAACGGTTCTTGATAATAATCCCGCTCTGATCAAAATACTGTCCCGAAATGAAGAAGCGGGTCTTTGCATCGCCACCACGCGCACTGAGATCATACTGTTGAGAAGGTGCATTCTGAAACGCTTCCTTCTGCCAGTCTGTATTGTATTTGGGGGTTGCTCCCTGCCAACCGGTGGCGTCACCAGCGGCATAGCGCGTAAAGCGAGCGGCTAACGAAGCAGCTGTATAAACGGGAATGCCTAAAGCGGCTGAGTTATTCCGCGCTTCCTGGTACAACTCTACATATTGCTGGGTATTAAGCCATTGGCGTAAGTGCGTGGGATTACTGGCTCCCATCTGCGCTGACGCTTCGAAGGTTGTTTTTGCCGCCCGCCCTTTCTTGGTCGTAATCAGCACAACTCCGTTCGATGCCCGCGCCCCGTAGATGGCCGCCGACGACGCATCTTTCAAAATCTCCAGCGACTCAATATCGTTAGGGTTCAGGTCGGCAATGGGGTTAGTTGGTGCCGTTGTCGATGACTGATCGGATGATGTCATTGGAATGCCATCGATAACATATAGCGGCTGGCTGCTAGCCGTCAGCGACGACGAACCGCGCACCCGGATTTGTAATCCCTGCCCGACTTTACCGTTTAGAGAGGTAATCTGCACCCCGGCGACTTTGCCCTGTAGTGCCTGCTCTACACTCGGTACGGGAATGTTTTCAATATCGCGGGCATTTACTTTGGCAATATTACCAGTCAGGTTGCGCTTCGACTGAGCACCGTATCCTGTTACAATTACCTCATCGAGCGAACGGCTGTCATTACTCAACGTCACGTTAACCACCGAACGATTGCCAATGGCTGTTTCCTGAGTAGAGACGCCCACAAAACTATAAACCAGCGTACCAATGTTGGCGGGTACCTCCAGAGAGTAGTCTCCATTGGCATCAGTTTGAGTGCCTTTGCTTGTTCCTTTAGCGACGATAGATACCCCTGGTAATGGGGTACCATCTTCGGCGGAGGTAACTTTCCCCGTCACCCGTCGCTCCTGCGCTAAGGCTGAGTTTGTTGTCATAGCGCACAAAAGCACAGCTATAAACAGTAGAAAACTTCTCATAGAGTAAATTTTTATTCGTTGAACTGCTAAAATAAATGTTAAATTCTAGTTAAGAAACGGAACTTCCTAATAATTGTAAAAATACTGCATTTTGAACAATTCTAATATAAACAAAGCTTGTTTGGTTAATTACGTTGTATAAAGTATAGATACAAAAATCCCAGCTCCTGAAAGCTGGGATTTTTTGTCGGCAATTAAACTAGTACGTTATTTTT
Source organism: Spirosoma flavum (assembly GCF_042686045.1). NCBI lineage: Bacteria > Pseudomonadati > Bacteroidota > Cytophagia > Cytophagales > Cytophagaceae > Spirosoma > Spirosoma flavum. The sequence goes on along the minus strand of NZ_JBHUOM010000001.1, from coordinate 874,313 downwards.
CGAAATCACTCGCTTCTACTGGTATCTAAACGCTGGGTTTTATACACCAGTTTGTTCGGAGAAATTTTATTCTGAGCAACAGAACGCTGTGTGACGTTCAGGAGAAAAGACACAGAACAAACTATCGTCTGAACAGTCTGTCCTGTACTTTCCTGTTAGAAAAACTAAAAATTGGGGTTCTTAGTAGCAACACCGGCGGATGGATTCAACACCGATTCATCGGCGGGTACATCCCAATAATCCAGGAAGTTATAGTTAATAGTAACCTTGGTATTCACCACACCAGCTGTCGTTACCACCGTTTGATTATAGGCTCCTCCACCATTAGCTATGTCATAAATCCAGCCCCATCGTCGACTGTCATAATAAGACAATCCTCGGCTAAACAGCGATACTCTTCTTTCGCGCGTCAGTTCATTAAGGGCACCCGATAAGGACAATGCGGTTCCTGTAACGGCAGCAACCCCGGCACCTTGATATGTTCTTACCGCATCTACAAAAGCCAAACCCGCTTCTGTATTACCCAGACGCATATTAGCTTCGGCCAGCATTAATGCGTTTTCCTCATAACTACCCGCAATAAACAGTTCATAGGCACTTGCTGTTCGGCTTCCCATAACGTACACACCAGCGGCTCCGAGTCCCCCATCAACCAGACTATACCTGGTTGTATAGATATAATTGTTCTTATAAGTACTGACCGTGCTAAAATTGTTGGTTAGTCGCTTATCGCCCGCGTTAAAGTTCTGGATCAACCGTTCACTAATTCTGAAAGTCGTGCTAGTATTTGAACCTGTAGCTAGCGAAGCAACCGTTCCCCCGGTAGGTGAGAAAAAAGAGTTGCTAGCTGTACTTCTGCCAGTAAATACGAGATCTGTCTTCTGAATACCATTGGTAACCAGGTTCAACACAGTGGTCCAGTCTGCCGTTGTCATAGCTGTTGTCGACGATTTGGCGATGGTAGCACTAGGGTTACCATTCACAAAGGGAGCCAGTTTATTGACCAAAATATTACGGGCCAGCATGGTGTTAATATTCCGCTTCCACATATCTACCGTGAGCACACCGCCATGACCAACCTGACTGGCAGCCGGGATCAATGCACCCAAAACAGCTTGGTAATCAGCCACATTAGTAATTGCACCCAACGCAGTAGTGGCCATATTAAAGTAGGTATTCGACTGGTTAATAATAGCGTCGTGCAGTACATAATTGCTGTTGGTTGTACCTTCTTTATCGTTAATCAGACCCGAGTAATACATGGAGCCAATAGACGCATACGCATATCCTTTCCACCAATAAGCCCATGCTTTAATCGTGTTTGATCGGGAAGCGGCATCACCCGAGAACTTTATCCCGTCAGTCAAGGCTAGTATCTGGTTGCAGCCGTTGTTCAGGGCATACATATTTGCCCACTGGTAAAACAGCGGGTTGTTACCAGCGCCGGTTGCACCCCGGCTATTGAATGACCGGATAATACCAATTTGTGGAGAGGGATTGGTCAATTTAGTACCATCATCCAGAATGATATAATCCGGTTGACCGATGGTCGTGACCTGGTTGTTCGAGGCATCAGCACCTACCAAATCTGCCATAAGGGCGCTATACCCCCAGGGCAACGAAAAGTAGCTATCCCCTAACCAGGTATCAACAGTACCATTAGGTGAAGGTGCATTACCAAAACCATTGATGTATACAGCGCCCTGAGCGAAATTTAAAAGGCCGGTTTCTGTATTGACATTGGCCGTGTAAGTCGGAGCATTGGGATTACCAACATTCAATTGCTCTTTGCAGGAAACTGCGCCAAGAAAGAGAGCCGTCAAACAAGCCGTATAAAGGAATTTATTTTTAGTAAGAAAATCCATGTTCGAGGTAATTTAAAGATTAGAACCCGAGGTTTAATCCAATCTGATACGACTTGGTATTTGGCAGTGTACTGTGATCTACCCCTCTGTCAAACGAAGAGTTAGACGAACCCGAACTAATTTCAGGGTCGTAACCCGTGTATTTCGTAACAGTAAAGAGATTCCGGCCGGTTACGACCAGCTGAACTTTATTGAAATACGGCAATCTGACGAGTTTAGCTACATCTAGTGCCAGCGAAACGTTTCTTAAGCGGGCAAAAGAAGCATCTTCATAGAAGAAATCTTTCGTGGCGTTGTTACCAGCACCGCGTGTGCTTCCCCATAGCGCATAATACGCGCTGGACCAGTAAGCCGAGTAAGCACCCGTTTTACCATCAATCGTTACAGGCTTGGCAAAATCGCCATGGATTCCATCCCGGTACATCCATTCTTTCGTTTGGTTGTAGAGGTGGCTCCCGTATATCCAGTCAATCTGGAAATTGAAGGTAAGGAAATCTTTAAAGGTGAATCCATTGATAAACGACATGTTAAATTTCGGGCTTGGATTACCAAAGGCATAAGTCTCGTTGGTAAACATGATCTGGTAATCAGATTTCCGAACAACGCGTCCATCCACCATTGTGTAGTTTCCTTCATCCGACTGAGGTATGTAGCGAACGCCTTCCTTATTGGTATAATCGAAACTTGTCAAGGCTTTATAGCCATAGATTTGTCCAATTGGCTGACCGGGTGTTAATACCAGAGCGGTGCTGCCTGCTGCCGAATTTAAGATAATATCAGCACCACCGGCAATGGCATCGACTTTAGAAAGCTGATGGCCGAAGTTGGTCGTGAAATCCCACTTGAAATTCTTGGACCTGTACACCGGCAGGGTCAATTGAAACTGAACCCCATTCGACGACATATTGATCGCGTTGGTCAACTGGCCCGTCGCTCCTGTTGATGGCGCTACGCTTACCGTATAAATTACGTTGGCACTGGAGCGTTTCCAGTAGGTAAACGAACCCGAAATTGAGTTCAGCCAGGAGCGCCCCGAATTACCACCAATAGTGAAGTCAGTACCGGCTTCAAATTCTTTGGAAACCTCCACCTGTAGGTTCGGATTGTTGCTGGTCGATTGAATCGAGTAGACGAGACCCGTACCTAGATTTCGCTGATCTAAAACAGGGTAGCGGTCGAACGCACCCGGCTGAATACCCGCTTTACCAAAAGCAGCCCGTAACTTGAAGTACGTTAAAGTGTTAGACAATTTACTGTCTTTAAAGAACGATAAAGGAGCAATATGTCCGTCGAAGTGCGGGAATGTGAACGGGGTAGACCCAGCACCGAAGGCTGAAGACCAGTCCGTTCTGAAACCAGCTGTAAAACCGCCAAAATCACCAAAATCAACTTTCTGGTTAACCAGATAGCCATACGTCACAAAAGGTTTGACGTAGTCAAGGGCTACGGCCTGTGTCGACGAAGAGGAGATATTGAAAGGTGGTGCTGTCCCTAGGCCCAATCCGTATGTGTCGTATTCGGTGTACCGGTTTTTCCGGTAATCGAACGAAATCTGCGTACTGGTTTCAATCGGCAGTTTGATATGGAAATCATCCTGAAAATTAGTCCGTATAAAGGCCGTAGCTAAAAAATTCTGGAATGTGGTATTATACTGAAAGTTATCTATCTCACCCTTGTTGTTAGATGCATAGTTGGATGAGTACGAATTGTAAAAATTGGAGTTTACGTTTTGCGACTGGTTGTAATACGTCCACCGGGCATTCTCGTTCCGGTAGTTGATCCCGTACTTGGCATCCAGTTCTACAAATTTGTTTACCTTATAATTAGCATCGAAATTTTGAACGATATCTACTTTATTGTCCAAGCCGTCGGTGTATTGCATGTTGTAATATGGATTACTGGCATTGATACTCAGGTAGCTATCTCCCTGTTGGTGACGTGGATACGAGCCATCGGCCAGTCTGGATGTGAGGTCAAAGAAAGGAGACGTGTTCAAAAATCCATATACCGACCCAATATTACCCAACGAGTTTCCCTGACCGTAATAGGTACCGCCAGCGGCACCCAGTCCTGGTTTCAAGGTATTCTTGGTGTACACTAACTGGGTAGTGGAGCGGATCGTAAACCCTTTAAACAGTTCGGTACCAAAATTGGCCGACAGATTGCTTCTGTCTATGTAGCCGTTTTTCAGAATCGCCGAAACCGTATGGTTATTGGCCGCTGCTATGTTAAAATCGCTTTTTTCGGAGGCACCCGAAATATTAACGGTATTATTAGAAGTGGTTCCTGTCTGAAATACTTGCTTGAATTGATCATAATATTTCAGATTCGCATTGTATGCTTTATCCGCTACGTTCCGAATATCCTGGATGGCGTAACGCGTTGCCCCACCATACTGGTAAGATATACCCGGTACTGAACCATACTGATCATAGCCTACGATACCTCCTGTGGCATTGACGATGTTGTTATTGGCATCGGTCAGATAAGGATGCAGTTCCGCCTTGTGCACATTACCCGTATTCAAAAACTGATTCTCCGAATAGCTGCTTGATACGTTAACGGCAATCCGGCCTTTCTTACCTTTCTTAGTAAACACCTGGATAACACCATTTGCACCCTGAGCACCGTAGATAGATGCTGAAGCGGCCCCTTGAACAACCTCGACCCGGTCTACGTTACTTAAGTCGAGTGAGTTGATATCTGTAGCGGCTACCTGTACACCGTCCACCATAATCAGTGGTTTAGTACCACCCTGTACTGAGTTGATGCCACGCAGTAGAATATTTACGGGATCACCAGGGTTACCACTGACAGAAGAAATCTGCGCTCCCGGAATCTTCCCGATCAGGGCCTGATCGATAGAAGCCGTTGGCGTCTGTGGCAGATCTTTAGCAGAAACTGATTCAACTGCAATCCCTAATCTGGCCTTGCTGGTAGCGACCCCGCTACCCGTTACAACGACCTCGGTAAGTAATCGTGAATCAGATACCAGACTGACATTTAGCTCCGACTCGTTACGCACCTGAATCTCCTGGGTTGCAACACCCACAAAACTAAATACTAGAACAGGGCCTTTTTCGGCTCCCAACGTGATATCATATATCCCGTTAGCATCAGTGGTCGTACCCTTTGTTGTTCCTTTCACGACAACCGAAACTCCTGGCAGAGATGAACCATCTTCTGCTGATGTTACCTTACCAATTACTCTCCGCTCCTGGGCCCACGCCGTGGTCCAAAGTGTGCATACCAAGAGCATACCCACACATAGAATCTTCCTCATAAAATTTAGTATTAGGTCAAGAAAACGTTTATTAACTAGACAAATTTAAATAACAAAAAATACAATACAAATTTTTGTGCTAAATCTTAACTTCAAACCTTTATTCTTTGTAATCCATTCTAAACAAAATAATATTCCGAATTAGGAAGATTAAAAATGTATTAACGAATAAGATTATTCCAATTTTAGACTTTTTCCAGAAGAATATATGCCTAAGTAATTCTAACAGGTTATGCTATTTTAATGGAATAGTTCAACTTACACCGTCATATTCGCTCTTGATTGACGCCCTAAAGTAAGACATATCTATAAGTATTTTTAACTAATACGTATAGTTTGTACATTCAAAAATAAGTTTCCCGATAGGGCATTTTCACAGAAAAATTGCAGATATCAGCTCTTTCGAGACCCCTGCGCTAAATAGATGCAAACGAGGAATTATACTCAACGTAGACTCCCGCCGGAATCAAGTAGCTTTCAATCTTTTTTTGAACTTTATTTATTTTAGTAACTTCTGGCTGATTGGCTCCGTGTTATCATAGCATTCGTCAACCATGCCTTCGAATGAGGAAAATGGCGATCAGGATAGATAGGCAAGCTGGCAGTTATTGACTACAAACGAATTGGCCCGCACAACTCTGAATTTGAAATAAAATGCCCTGCAACGCCAAATTAAACGTTGAAAATCCAACCTGGTCGGTATCGCACTACATAGCCAACTTAATTGATAATGATTTTTGGGTGGTACTTCATAAAAAGAGAGGTTCCTCTATGACAGAAGAACCTCTCTTTTTATGAAGTGCGTTTCGTTAGTTAACCCTACATCTTATTTCGGGTTTTTTATTGGTGCGCTACCTGCTGCTGCTGGATTATACGCTAATTCGTTATCGGGAACGTCCCAATAGTCGAGGAAGTTATAGCTGATCGTTGCTTTTGTGTTGAGCTTACCCGCTTTATCAACAACAACTGCGTTTGTTCGACCCTTCGTGATCACTTCCCAACGGCGTGCATCGTAGAAAGATATTCCCCGTAAAGCCAGACCTACCCGGCGCTCTTTGCGAAGTTCTTCTTTAGCTGCATCGAGAGCTAATCCGCTCAGAGCCGCTAAACCCGCACCCTGATACGTCCGAACGGCATCAATCGAAGTCAAACCACCGGCAATATCACCCGTATAAAGTTTGGCTTCAGCTTTCATGAGTTCGTTTTCTTCGTATGTACCCGCAACATACAGTTCGTAAGCGCCAACTGCCTGATTGCTTAATACAACGACACCAGCCTGTCCTTTACCGGCATTAACCAACTGCCAGCGCGTGTTAAATGAGTTACCACGGTCGGAGTTAAACAACGAGGGCGCAGCCAATTGGGTAAAGTTATTAGCCAGTCGCTTATCGCCCGCTGGGAAATCCTGGATCAAGCGTTCACTAATTTTGTAGGTTACGCTACCTGGTGTGCCCGTAGATTTAGCAGCGATGTTGCCATTTGTGCTGGAAAAGAAATCGGCATTATCAGTTGAACGGCCAGAAAATACATTGTCAGTTGCTCTTATTCCATCATTTGCTAACGCTAGAACCTGTCCCCACTGCGCAGCCGTCATCGTTGCCACTGTCGTGTTAACCAAGAGATTACGGGCTTTCAGCGTGTTGATATTCCGTTTCCACATATCCGTCGTTGGTGGAAGACCTTTCCCAACCTGGTTAAAGGTTGGAACCAACCCGGTGATCGTCGCGGTATAGTTAGCATCGGTACCCAGAGCGGTCAGTAACGTAGCCGCCTGATCGAGGTTTTTGTTGGCTTCCGTAATGATGTTCTCTTTGGTCACATAGTTGGCATTGGTAGCCCCCGTTTTGTTGTTGATCAATCCAGCATAGTAAATTGAGCCAATACGAGAGTAAGCATATCCTTTCCACCAATAAGCCCAGGCCAAAACGGTATTCTTTTTGGCAGTTGCTGCGGTTGCTTCCCCAGTAAACGTGGTTGTGTTCGTAATATCAATCACGTTGTTCATGGCGTTGTTGATATTATACATGTAAGCCCATTCATAGTAAAGCGGATTGGCTCCTGCATTGGCATTCGTATTGACGGTTCTTAGCAATGCGATCTGTGTATTGATTGAACTGGGGTTTACCACTTTCGTTCCGTCGTCCAGCGTTACCAGATCAGGCATACCAATCTGATTGCCATACACGTTGGCGGCTTCTTCCCCAATCTCATCGCCCATGAGTTCATGGAATCCGATAGCACCCGTCCAGAAATAGCCGGGTGTACCATCCGTATATTTAATTCCATCTTTGAACCCATTGATGTATACGCTGCCCTGAGCCAAAGCAATGACACCCGTTTCGGTAGCCGCACTGGAAGGTGTGGGTTGGTTCGGATTTTTGACATCCAGTTGTTCCTTGCAGGCGCCAAGCAGGCTAACCAGCGCAAAGGACAAAATAGTAGTTCTTATTATATATCGTTTCATGTGTTATTCGAGCTGATAAAATTAGAGGCCAAAGTTGAGAGAGACTTGGTACGAGCGGTTGTTCGGCGTCGTGTTGTGATCGGTGCCCCGATCCCAAGCTGAGTTCTCACCACCACCGCTGGCCAGGTTGCTACCTGTCGTCTGACCGGAGTTCACTTCGGGATCAAAACCAGTATACTTTGTGAATGTCAATAGGTTACGACCACTGAAAACAACTTGCAAACGGCGCAAAGGCAATTTGATGAGTTTCGTCAGCTCTACTCCTAAGGCTACGTTACGCAGGCGAACAAATGAAGCATCTTCGTAGAAGTAATCTTTCGTACCATTGTTGGCTCCAGCCTGATAAACACCCCGGTAGAAAGCTGTCCAGGCACCCGTTTGACCGTTAATGGTAATTGGGTTTGTATAGTCCTTATGAATACCATCCCGATACATCCATTCTTTCGTCTGGTTATAAATATGGCTTCCCTGCGTCCAGTCGAACTGGAAGTTCAGTGTCACGATGTCCCGGAATGAAATATCGTTGATAAACGACGAAACAAACTTTGGGTTAGGATCACCAAAACTGTACTGTGCTGAGCTAAAGAGCGGTTGCTTAGTCGTTTTGTTAACCACGTAGCCATTACTCGCCACTTCGTAGTTTGGCTTGGCACTTTCGGCAATAGCCGGTGTCCCATCGGGTAGAACTTGGTCGAGACTATGTATACCCAGGTAGCCAAATAACTGACCAATTTTCTGCCCTGCTTTCAGTACATAGTTAGTAGACCCTGCGCTCGATGTTACGACAATCTGCTGATTGCCTTTTACCGCATCAATCTGTGAACTCTGATGACCAAAATTCGCCGTTAGATTCCAGGTAAAACTCTTTCCCCGATACATTGTCGCGTTCAACGAGAGTTGGGTTCCCTTAGAGGATAACGAGAAAGCATTGTCCTTTATATTACCTATCCCCGTTGACGGAGCTGCATTCACGTTGTAAATAGCGTTATCGGTAGAACGAGTCCAGTAGCTAAACGCAAAATTGAGCTTGCGGAACCAATCTCCATTGCCCCCTTTCACGGTAAAGTCTGAGCCAATTTCTAATTCTTTCGATACTTCTACACCCAGGTCTGGATTACTTTGGGTAGTTGTATTATAGAATACATTGTTCGTACCAAATGTACGGGTTCCCAATGTCACGTAGCGGTCGAAAGGCCGGGGTTGAATACCAGCCTGGCCATAAGCGGCCCGAAGTTTAAACTCAGGTATGTAATTTCCCAGGGCACTATTCTGCCAGAAGCTAAGCGACGAAGGGCGAACGTATCCATCGGCGTGCGGGAAGGTAAAGGGAGTTGACCCACCACCAAAAGCCGACGACCAGTCACTGCGGAAACCGGCCGTAACACCAGCTAGTTCACCGTATTCAATATGCTGATTGATCAGGTAACCGTACGTTACAAACGGTGTGCTGTTATCAAGCGATATACGATAGGTACTGCCTTGAGCTGCGGTGTAAGGCGTGTAAGTAGGCAAGCCAAGACCGTAGGCGTCAAACTCCTTGTAATTGTTTTTTCGGTAATCAAAAGCTATTTGTGTTGATGTCCGGATAGGAATATTTATTTTGAAATCTTCCTGGAAATCCGTTTTAATAAACGCGCTGGCTAAGAAGTTCTGAAAAACTGTCTTGTACTGATACGTATCAATTTCGCCTTTCGCATCACTGGCATTGCTGCCAGTATAGTAAGTTGGGTTAGCGACGATGTTGCGATTTAACGTCTGATTCGCATATGTGTAGCGATCTTCTTCCTGCGTATAGTTCAAGCCATATTTAGCATTCAGGTCTAAGTATTTAATGGGCTTGTAGTCTAATTCTACACTCTGAATAATATCTACTTTATTATCCTGATGGTTCCGATACTGCAACCGATAGTTAGGATTGTAGCCATTTACGCCCACTGCACTGCCCATAGCGGCTGCGTAGTTCCCGTCAGGATCGACATAATCGTAGTTAGCAAATGGACGCGTATTGTTAATATCATACCATACCGACCGGTCGTTGGTTTTTATCGTGTTCTTCGTATAAACTAACTGTGTAATGCTCCGCAAAGTCAGATTTTTAGCCAGCTTCATACCTATGTTGCTGACAAGGTTACTGCGATCATAAGCACCGTTATTTTTCAGAATTGTCGTTTGATAACTGTTCGAGGCCGTGATGCTATAGTCTGCTTTAGCACTACCTCCCGATATACTCAGCGAGTTATTGATCGTTTCTGAAGGCCGGAAAAACATGGCATACAGATCGTAAAATTTCAGGTTTTGATCGTATGCTTTATTAGCCTGACTGTTGACGTCCAGCGCGTTATATTGCACGTTTTCAAGGTAGGTACTAGAAGTAGGATCCAGCGTAAGTGGCTTACCCGACACCCCAATGACGTTGTTACTGGCATCCGTTACAAACGCATGTTTGTTGGCCTGAGCAACACCACCACTATTAATATATGAGTTGCTGGCGTAGCTATTCGAGAAACTGATCTGCGCTGGTCCGTCCTTACCCCGTTTACTGAATAATTGAATTACACCATTGGCTCCCTGAGCTCCGTATAGAGTACCAGCGGCAGCGCCCTGAATTACCTCTACGCGGTCAATCGTGTTTAGGTCCAGCGAATTTAGATCGGTAGAGCCTACTTGTACGCCATCCATCAACACGATAGGTGCTGTACCTCGGTTAATTGTATTAATACCGCGTAATAAGATGTTAGCTTTTGAGCCAGGTGTACCGTTGGCACTGGTGATTTGTGCACCGGCAATTTTACCAACAAGAGCCTGGTCAATTGACGCAGTCGGAGCGGGTGGGAGATCTTTAGCTGAAACAGATTCAACCGCAATACCAAGTTTAGTTTTAGAGGTAGCTACCCCCACACCCGTTACGACAACTTCTGACAGCTGACGGGAATCTGACACTAAACTTACATTTACTTCAGTATCACTACCGAGCTTAACCTCCTGGCTTGTAACGCCTACGAAGCTAAAAACGAGAATAGTACCTTTACTATTTGGCACCACAAGATCATAAACACCACCGGCATCCGTGGTCGTACCTTTAGTAGTGCCTTTTATTACGACCGAAACACCCGGTAACGACGATCCATCTTCTGCCGATGTGACCTTACCGACTACTCTTCGTTCTTGGGCCCATGCTGTGGTCCAAAGTGAACATACTAATAGCATACTCACACATAGAATTCTACTCATGTACGTTTATATGTTAGGTTAAATAAAGTGTTGTTTGTGCAAAACTAATCAAACCCATACGCATAACAAAATTTTGAAAACATTTAATACTTCACTATATTATCATATTTAAAGATGCAATAGCCAAATTATATTTTGTTTATAATTATTTCAATACTTAGTTATAAATACTTAATAGTATCATTAGAAACCGATTAATAGCAGATAAGTAGTAAGTAATTAACATATAGATAATTAAGCATCCTCCTGTTTCGTAAATACAGCGATAGACGATATTTACGAAACAGAAGGATGCCATAAAAAACGCCAGGCTGTGCAGCCTGGCGTTCTATTCTTTTATCTGGATAATGACAATAGCCTATGATAACTCTAGGGTGGGTCTATTGAGCGCTTTTTCAATATCAGCAGTCATTGATCGGGTATACTGATAGCCGATTCTAAATAAATCTCTCGCTTTACTGATATCGGTGGTGGCGTACTGCGATAATTGGGGCGGTTCGATCAATACGTTGCATTTTACAAAGCGATCTCTTGTTTTACTCTGTACGGCCAGCACCAGACTCCGCTCGATAACTCCGCGCATAGATGTAATCGGTTTGCGCGGTCCCAATACATTGCAATGTGAGCCAATCAAAAAGTCGACCTTATTCTCGATAACATCAACCGGCAAGTTGTTGAGTACGCCCCCATCTACAAACTGTCGCTTGTTAATGAGCATCGGTTCAAAAATACCGGGCAAACAACATGACGCCAGCACCGGCCTGATAAGATTGCCCTGCTCAAATACGACTTGTTCGCCAGCATTCAAATCAACGGCTACCACGTGTAACGGGATTTGAAGCCCTTCAAACGAATCATGCGGAATATACTTTCTGTATAAATCAATAGCCGTATCTAATCGTAAAAGGCCCATACGATTCCAGGCGGGCCTCAGATGACGAACAAAGGACGACGATTCTATGATTTTCAAACTTTCGTCGGGTGTATAGCCCTGTGCTACCAAGGCCCCCGTAATGGCACCAGCACTGGTTCCGGCAATCTGCTCAAAGCCGATACCCATTTCCTGTAGGGCTTTTATGACACCTAAGTGAGCAATGCCCCTCGCTCCGCCCCCCGATAATACCAACCCTATTTTCATAACTCCGTGAGTGAATTAGTGAATGCAATACACCTGACTCTTTAACGGCAGGCATGAAGGTTTGGTTTGGCGGGGCCTTCTCTAGTACGTTACTGTCATGTATGGTGAAGCAAATCGGTTAGGAGTCCTTTGTCCTTAATCCGGACTCCTTTTTCAGTCAGTTCAACGGTGGCAGCTTCCGTAACTGAGTCGTGTTCAAAAACCAGTATCCAGTTTTCGTCGGCTGCTTGCTGCAATAGGCGGGTTTTCTCATCCATCGTAAGTAGAGGCCGCACATCGTAGCTCATCACATAAGGAAGTGGCACATGTGCCGACGATGGAATAAGATCAGCCATGTAAGCGACCGTCCGACCGTTGATATAAAATAAAGGCAGCGCCATTTTTTCGGTATGGCCGTCCACGTAGAGCAGGTCAATATCGGAAAAAGGAAACGGATTTTCCGTCAGAAATTTCAACTGACCGCTTTCTTGCAGAGGAAAAATATTTTCGCTCAGAAACGACGCTTTTTCTCGTGGGTTCGGCTTAACAGCCCAATGCCAGTGCGCCGGGTGTGTCCAATACGTAGCGTTCGGAAAGGTGGGCATCAAGGTCTCGTCAACACGTTTGACCGCTCCGCCCACATGATCGAAGTGAAGATGCGTTAACAACACATCCGTTATATCGGCTTCTGAATAACCCGCTTTGTAGATAGAATCCATCAGTGTAGCGTTTCCATTCAGGTCGTAATGACCGAAGAACTTAGCGTCCTGTTTGTTGCCAATTCCCGTATCGACCAGTAAGAGCTGGTCACCCTGTTCGTATAACAGGCAGCGCATAGCCCAGTTGCATCGATTTTGCTCGTCGGCAGGGTTAAGTTTATTCCAGATCGGTTTGGGAACGACGCCAAACATGGCTCCGCCATCAAGTTTAAAAAGACCAGTATCAAGGGTTTGGAGAGTCATATAGGCTTAGTATATTACAAACAAAGGTAAAACCATTGCCCGATAACTCAGGTCACTAACTCAAAATCGGCCACTAACGAGTAGCAACAAGAACAGGATTACAGTATTTATCAGGCTGCTTTTTACAGCAGCAATACGTTCACATACCAATTTACTTCTGCATGTTACACGCCTATCACGACCCTAAAACCGGGGGTATTCTGAACCTGATATGCCGGGAACCTGGCTTTGAGCAACATCCCTTCCGGACAAGACCAAACCGCCTGTTAACTATCGCCTGGAACGTGGGCAGCGACCAAACGATTACGGTTGATGGCATTACCTACGTTTTTCCGGCGCAGTCTATACTACCTCTCATGATTAGCCAGTTGTTTAGTCTGGAACGCCCCGAGACCATTGTAGCCTGGCAATTCGATCGGGATTTTTACTGTATTGTGGATCATGACAAAGAGGTATCGTGCGTAGGCTTTTTGTTCTACGGCGCTAAAGATCCGATGTTTTTACAGATAGATGCCACTGAGCAACGTAAGTTTGAGGCTTTGCTGATGGTCTTTGACGATGAATTCCTGACCAATGATACCATCCAGGGTGAAATGTTGAGGATGCTGCTGAAACGATTGATAATCAAACTCACTCGCTTAGCCAAAAACCAATACCTCAATCCGGCCCTGACCGAAAAAGACCTCGATATTGTCCGTCAATTTAATTTACTGGTCGAAATCAATTATCGAAAACTCCATACCGTGAGTGACTATGCCGATTTACTGAACAAATCGCCCAAAACACTTTCCAATCTGTTTGCCTTATACAATGAACAAAGTCCGCTGCACATCATTCACCATCGGATTACGCTGGAAGCCAAGCGGTTGCTACTTTACACAGAAAAATCGACCAAAGAGATCGCGTATGAGTTAGGTTTTGATGAAGTATCGCATTTCAGTCGTTTCTTCAAAAAGCAAACAGGTCTGCCGCCATCGGCATTTAAAGACCAGGCGACTATTAATCCTTCGTCTTTCGGGAAAAATTGATAATAGAATGGGCAGTCCAGCCATTTTAACAGGCTGAACTATATATCAGCTTTGTTGCAGCTCCGAAATCCATCTTTTGGGCAATTTTTCATACCCTACATTCATTCACGCATTGGTCAATTGACAAAATCATGAAAAGTATTCTTTCGATTAGTTTACTCGCTCTTTTGTTTGCTTTCACAACAGGAATTGACGTTCCCCAAAAGCCGGAAGATATTAGCCCACTCTTGATTGGAGAAACGATCCCCGATGTTCATCTACAAACACTCGACGGTAAGTCTATCTCGTTGCTGAGTGAAATTGCAAAAAAACCGACCCTTCTGGTTTTTTATCGGGGTGGCTGGTGTCCATATTGCAGCCGACAGTTAGCCGAATTACGCACCCTTGAGCCTGATCTGGAAAAAATGGGGTATCAGCTCATTGCCGTAAGCACCGATAGCCCTGAAAACTTAAAGAGCACTCTCGACAAAAACCACCTCAATTATACACTCCTTTCCGATGCCGATGTAACAGCGGCCAAAGCGTTTGGTTTAGCCTTCAAAGCACCCATCTCCTACAGTTCAACGCTGGAGAAAGGCAGCAACGGCAAGAACACCGAAAAGCTACTGCCCGTACCGGCTGTTTTTCTGCTCAATCAACAAGGTATCATCAAATTTGAATACATTAATCCCAATTTTAAAGAGCGGTTGCCGGGTAAGCTACTGAAAGCGGCTGCCGAAGCAGTTCTCGACTAAGCTACTTTGCGATGAAGCGTTATCTATTCGAATACAATATCGTTACTAATCCAATGGCTTCAATTATTCGTTATATTAACAGCATACATACTACTGTCACTATATCTTCCTATCCCGACTTATGAAACGAATCGTTCATAAACACCCGTTGGCTATCCGCTGGTTTCACTGGATCAATTTTCCGGTTCTGTTCGTCATGATCTGGAGCGGGTTATTAATTTACTGGGCCTACGACCCGTATAAAATCACCATCGGCAATTATACGCTTGTTTCGTTCTTTCCAGACGGATTTTATAAAGCACTGAACGTACCGAAACGGCTGGCCGAAGGTATGGCCTGGCACTGGGTATTCATGTGGCTATTTATCCTGAATGGACTGCTCTACGTTGGCTATACATTTATTTCGGGCGAATGGCGACATCTGGTGCCCAATCGAGATTCATTCCGTGAAGCCATTCAGGTAACGCTTTATGACCTGGGGCTACGCAAAACGCAACCCCCCTTCGTTAAATACAACGGAGCGCAAAAAATCGCGTATTTCTCAATTATGTTAATGGGTATTGGATCGGTACTGACGGGTTTCGCCATTTACAAACCCACTCAATTTTCGTGGCTGACCAATTTGCTTGGCGGTTACAAAGCTGCCCGTCTGGAGCATTTTATTTTAACAGTTGGCTACGTCCTATTCTTCTTTATTCACGTCGGGCAGGTAATTCGCGCCGGTTGGCATAATTTTCAGTCGATGGTGACGGGATTTGAGGTCGTTAAAGACGATAATCAACCCGTCGGACTAACTGAACGTCCGGCAATACCTGACCAACCTGTAACGCCCGAATTAACCCCAACCGTAGCACCCGTAAAACCCGTCTTATCATGAGCTCGTCGAAAGAACCAAAACTACCTGAAAGCGATATTCCAGAGTCGGTCGTTCGGCGGCAAATGATTAAATCCTTCGGCTGGTTTACGTTGGCGGCTGCTGTCCCCGTTGGTGTATATGAATGGATTACAAACAGCCCGAAATTGCTCGGCGTGAAGAAACCATTACGTCGGGTACTGGACGCTAATGAACAGATTGCAGAAACCTATTTCAGCGACACGCACCTAGTACCAACATTCCCGGTGAACCAAGCCGCGAAAAATGCCCGCGTTAATGGGTACGATGGCATAAAAACACCTATTCCTGAAGACTGGAAGCTGCAAATCGACCGGCCGGGTGCTGAGTCGTTAATGCTAACCATCGCCGATATCAAAGCCCTCCCAAAGCACGAAATGGTGTACGAGTTCAAGTGCATTGAGGGCTGGAGCCAGGTGCAACATTGGGGTGGAGCGCGACTATCCGATTTTCTGGAAAAATATAAGCTTGGTACCAAAAGCGGCAACGCGCCTAATCCCGATACGACAGACGATCTGTTCAAACATGTGGGTATGGAAACGCCCGATAAGGGTTATTATGTGGGCATCGACATGGAAAGCGCCATGCACCCCCAAACATTGTTAGCGTATGAGTTAAATGGTGAACCAATTACGGCTCCGCATGGAGCTCCCCTTCGGCTGATTATTCCGGTTAAGTACGGGGTCAAGAACCTCAAGCGCATTGGCCGGATTTTCTTCGCAGATGAGCGCCCGCGTGATTTCTGGACCGAACGAGGGTATGATTATTATGTAGGATTATAATTAAACTATTTTCATCGCCATGAACTATCTCACATTCCTCCTTATGGGCTTAGGATGGGCAGTTTCATCCTCTACGAGCCCGGTAAAACCAGCGACCCAACCTGTTGTCGTATTGGAGTTATTCACCTCGCAAGGTTGTTCTAGTTGCCCGCCTGCCGACAAGACGTTGCAGGAAGTGACTCAGCAAGCTGCCCGAACTGGACAAGCGGTCTACAGTTTATCATTTCATGTGGATTATTGGAACAGATCAGGTTGGCAAGACCCATTTAGTGCAAAACAATACACCACCCGACAACAGCAATACGACCGCGCCTTAAATACGCAGACGTACACGCCCCAACTCGTTATCAATGGTCGTCAAGACGTAATTGGCGGGCAACGCGGACGTATTGAACAGGCCATCCAAACAATTCAAAAGCAACCCGTGTCAGCCTTCGTGGGCGTTGATGGCAGTATTGCCCGTGATGCCAAACAAGTAACCGTCAAATACGAACTATCAGCCGCCGGTCCCTACCGTATAAATGTAGCCTTGGTACAGAAAGAAACCCACACCGAAGTAAAAAACGGCGAAAATGGTGGCCGTACATTAGTCAGCGCGAACGTTGTAAGGCAATTCAAAACGGTTGACGAATCAGGGGTAGCAGGTAGTGTAATAGTCCCTTTTCCTAGTGATTTAATCGCTAATCAAACGGCAGTGTTAGTATATGTTCAGCGAACGGACAATGGACAGATTGTTGGGGCGAAACTATTCTGAAGCACTACTCTGGAGCACTATATTGCAATCTGATTTTTAGGCGTTCGTAGCGAGAAAGCAATTGCTTTCTACGGATAGTCTATTTGGTTATATCCACTCACAAACTAACGGCTTGTTTCCCCGCCTTCAACGGCAATGTCTTGCCTTTCCAACGCAGCGTACCCGTTAGGGGAGCTGGTAGAGTGATGTTACCCGTTAAACCGCCGGTTGGAGTTTTCTGAAATTGCACGATAATCTCGCCCGCTGGATGTGGCATTTTTCCGTCTACAGTTGTTAAATCGCCCAAAAACGGTTCAATACGCACAGACTTGAATCCCGGTTCGCCAGGACGAATGCCACAGGTTGTGGATAGAAACTCGTACAAAGGGGAGGCACTCCAGGCGTGGCAATCTGAGCGGGTTGGCTCAGGGTTTTCGGCGAAGGTCGTCAGGCCCATAGCCAGCATGTCGCGCCAGGGTTTCAACTGTGCCACAAACTGATCGCCAAGACCCGTTTTTTTCAGCGCTTCGAAAAGGTAAAACTTAAAATAAAACGTGGCCTGCGTCAGTGAGTCCGAGCTGCCGTCGGTCATTATTTTCTGTACTAAAGCGGCCTGTTGAGCCGCAGGTACGGCATCGGTCAGCACTGCGAGAATATTGGCATGCTGACTAAAACTGTTCTTACCGGCGGGTACAATGGGTTTATCGGCCACCAATCCGCGTCCAGCATCCCAGCACTGAGCCATAACAGCTTTGTTTAGCCGTCGGCCTAACTCACGATAATGTTCGGCCAGTTCATTTTTCCCGTAGTGCGCCAGTAAATCACCAGCCCGGAAATACGTATACGCCTGTTGCAGCGATAGTATGCTTGAGCCTCCTTTTCGCGCGCCTGATGGCACACCGCCAGCCGTTTCATCGCCCGCATTTTGCCATTTCGACCAGTCTACGAAATTCCACCATTCCAGCGGTCCATTCAGACCCGTTTTAGCAACGCGTTGTTCGTGCCAGTTCAATACGCTAAGAATCCCGGGTAACATTGATTTCACGAATGCATCATCCTGACGATGCATCCAGTAGTCGTGTATCATACAAACCCAGAA
Source organism: Spirosoma flavum (assembly GCF_042686045.1). Taxonomy (NCBI): domain Bacteria; kingdom Pseudomonadati; phylum Bacteroidota; class Cytophagia; order Cytophagales; family Cytophagaceae; genus Spirosoma; species Spirosoma flavum. The sequence goes on along the minus strand of NZ_JBHUOM010000001.1, from coordinate 856,123 downwards.
AAGCGAGAATGTTGGAATCACTTGAAAATCAGCCGACGGATAGCGACTTTGTGTCAGTCCATCGTTGAAACGGCTGTGGTCGTAATCCATGATTGCCTTGCGCATCAGCCGGTCGTCGCCCGTTACGTAAAGCGAAATCATGGACTGAATACGCGTGTCACCCGTGTATTGAAGTTGCTCGTAATAGGGGCAATCATAGTAGGTTTCGCCCGCGCAAAGGCGAGCCGTTCGCCAGCCAACGTTCCAAATGGCTTTCAGCGTGGTGTCGCTGGTGGCAAACTGGGCTTTTTCCTCAAACGGATAGCCAGTAAATTGACCAACAAGATCTTCCAGAACCAGTGCTTCATCTTTGGTTTCAACGGTCAGTTGCAAATACCGATATGTGCGAAACCAAAGCGGACGGAAGGTTCGCTTACTGGCTCCATCAGCAATAAATTGGTCGTCAAAACCAAGTAACGTCCTACCTTCTATCTCGTTTCGGTTTCCCTTCTGATTCTTCGCATCTACCAACGCTTCGGCATAACCCATCGTTACAGTAGCCCCCTTCCCCTGACTGACGGTCAGTTCGGGATAAGCGTTGGTAAGATTACCCTGATCGAGCAAAAATACGGCTTTGGTATTGGCCGGAACTGTCGTCGGTGATTTTCCTTGCAGGAACGAATTTTCCATCTTACCATTTTCACTCCGCCGAACGGTTGCCAGCCGAACGATGCCTTCTTCCATCATCGGAATAGTACGCGGCACCAGCCCCCAGTTTCCGTCGGTGCCGAAGCCACGGGGTTTCGTCACAAAGCCAAGTGGCTTGGCGGCAACCCAGGTTTTATCGTCAAAATTGGGCTGCTCCCACCCCCACGGATATTGAGCCGCATCGACCCGGTCACCGTCACCGGCAACGATATAGGTCTTGAGTTTAGGAATATCGTTTTTGATGGGCGAATAGGCTAGGTTATGAAAAATCTTCCAACTGGCATCCGTATTAGCTATTCTTTCAGTTTCGCCGTTGCCTTGTACCAGAAAACCAAGCTGATAACTCATCTGCGCGAAGGGTGCCCCCTCACCCATATACCAAACCTGCGCAGCCAGAACGTTACGACCCACCTGTAGGTAAGGGGCTAGATCGAGGGTTTCGTAATTCCAGTTTTGCGTATCACTGCGAGCGGGCCCCATGGCGACCGATTTCCCATTGACGAACAGCCGATAGCGGTTGTCAGCGGAGACGTGCACCACAAAGTGAGCGGGCTTCTGTGGCAACTCAATAGCCTTGCGAAAGTGATAGATACCGTACTGACGGGCCGGTGCCGTAGGGTGTAAAATCCATCGGGCAGTCCAGTATTGATTTGTCCAGTCGGGTGTAGCTGTCTGGGCAAAACTAGCCGACACTGTTGTAAGAAAGAGGGCGAAATAGAGCAGAAACTGTTTCATAAAAGCAGAATAATAGGCAAGATAAGGGACATTTTTATTGTACATACTGATTATCCACGCGAAGTAATCAAGTTGTATCAAACACCTCTGGCTGTTTAAGTCCCAATGCTGGCTAACGCTCCTATCCGTAAATTATCCTTTTACCAAACAGACGGAGGCTGTTTGTAAAACTTCCCGTTGTACTTTCGCATTGGATTTCCTAACTCCAGTACCCACATGTATTTTCTTGGATTTGACCTCGGCAGTTCGTCCGTCAAAGCGTGTTTAGTTGATGCCGATAGCGGTAAGGCTGTTGCTTCAGCATTTTTTCCGGAGACGGAAATGGTCATTGAATCACCCCAAACAGGTTTTGCCGAACAACAGCCTGAGAACTGGTGGAAAAATGCCTGTCTGGCCAGCAAAGCCGTCATGAAGCAGGCTAATGTCCAGCCTGACGATGTGAAGGCTATCGGTATCTCCTATCAAATGCACGGTTTGGTCGTTGTCGACAAGGAGTTTAACGTTTTACGGCCTTCCATTATTTGGTGCGACAGCCGGGCTGTTCCTTATGGTAACCAGGCATTCGACGCCCTCGGCCACGACCGTACGCTACATCATCTGCTAAATTCGCCGGGTAATTTCACAGCCGCTAAACTTGCCTGGGTTAAAGCAAACGAGCCTGATGTGTACGCCCAGATCGATAGATTTATGCTTCCCGGCGATTATCTGGCGGCTCGCATGACGGGTGATATTGTGACGACGGCATCCGGGTTATCAGAAGGGGCTTTCTGGGATTTCCAGGCCAACCAGCCCGCTCAATTTCTACTCGATTACTTCGGTTTTGACCCGGCACTGATCCCGACGATCAAACCAACCTTTGCGCCACAGGGCGAATTGACCCCATCGGCAGCCGCCGAATTGGGTCTCTCGGCGGGAACACCCGTAACCTACCGCGCAGGCGACCAACCGAACAACGCGCTGTCGTTGAATGTGTTAGAACCGGGCCAGATTGCGGCCACGGCTGGCACGTCGGGCGTAGTATATGGCATCAGTGACCAGGCCAGCTATGATCCCAAGTCACGGGTCAATACATTTCTGCACGTTAGCCACACACCTGAGGCACCACGTTACGGTGTTTTAATGTGCGTGAACGGTACGGGCATTTTGAATAGTTGGTTACGAAATCAGGTATTGCAACGATCCATTAGCTATCCTGACATGAACATACTGGCACACGAAGCTCCCATTGGTGCTGATGGTTTACTATGCCTGCCCTTCGGCAACGGTGCCGAGCGAATACTGGAAAATGCTGATTTAGGCGCGTCGTTTCACGGTTTACAGCTGACGCGTCATGGCTTGCCACACATGATTCGGGCGGCACAGGAGGGTATTGTTTTCGCCTTGTACTATGGCATTCAGATTATGGAGAGCGTGGGCGTAGGCGTGCAAACCGTTCGAGCGGGCGAGGCCAATATGTTCCTTAGCCCCCTCTTCCGTGACACACTGGCTAACCTGACCGGAGCCACTATCGAACTCTATAACACCGACGGGGCGCAAGGAGCCGCTCGCGGAGCTGGATTGGGGTTAGGTCACTATAAAAATGCTCAGGAAGCCTTTGCCGGACTGCATGTTACGAAAACCATCGAACCCGATATGCGGGCTCAGGAAGCCTATCGGGACACTTATGAGCGGTGGCTGGCGGTGTTGAAAACTAGTTAAAGGCCGGATAATTTTTAGGTGATATTACTTTACCTACCGTAGTAGAACAAGTCTGTTTCAGTATGGATTTCATTTTCGACAAACTCCCTCACACGGCTTAGCTATAAATTGCGAAGACTAATCGAGAAGCTATACAAAGACGTTGCCGGGTAAATAGGGAAAAACTACCTTTGGCTTTCTTTTTCAATTAAGAAGTACCTTAATTCCTTTCTTCATGTCTGACGTCAAACTAACACTCGGCGAAAAAACGTATTTCCCCTTTATAGAAAAGCCAATTGCCTACGAAGGTCGCGAATCCGACAATCCAATGGCTTTCAAGTTTTACGATGCCAATCGGCTCATTCTGGGTACACCAATGAAGGACCTGTTTCGGTTCGCAACGGCTTACTGGCACACCTTCTGCGGAACCGGTGCGGATCCCTTTGGACCGGGCGTTAAGCATTTCCCATGGGATGCCAAGACCGACCGGCTGGCAGCAGCCCATGACAAAATGGACGCGGCTTTTGAGTTTATCACGAAAATCGGCATGGAATATTACTGCTTCCACGACGTCGACGTTGCGCCGGAAGGCAATTCTAATTCTGAGTTCGAGAAAAATTTTCGCGCCATTGTTGATTATGCAAAACAGAAACAAGCGGCTAGCGGAGTGAAATTGCTCTGGGGAACGGCTAATCTATTTTCGCACGAACGCTACATGAACGGGGCATCGACCAACCCCGATTTCCATGTACTGGCACACGGTGGCTGGCAGGTTAAAAATGCCATTGATGCAACCATCGAATTGGGCGGACGCGGCTACACCTTCTGGGGAGGTCGTGAGGGGTATATGTCGTTGCTCAACACCAACATGAAGCGTGAGCAGGAACACTTAGGTAAATTCCTGCAAATCAGCCGCGATTACGCCCGTAAGCAAGGGTTCAAAGGGTCGTTTTACATTGAGCCCAAACCAATGGAGCCGACCAAACATCAGTACGATTTTGATGCGGCTACTGTAGTTGGTTTCCTGAATCGCTATGGCTTGCAGGACGATTTTGAACTGAATATTGAAACGAACCACGCAACACTTGCGAATCATACATTCGCGCATGAGTTGCAGGTCGCAGCAGACAACAACATGCTGGGTAGCCTCGATGCTAACCGGGGCGACTACCAGAATGGCTGGGATACCGACCAGTTTCCGGTGGATGTGTATGAACTAACGGAAGCCATGTTGGTGATTCTGGAAGCGGGAGGTATTAAGTCAGGTGGCGTTAATTTCGATGCCAAGACGCGCCGGAGTTCAACCGACCTGGAAGATATTTTCATTGCCCACATCGGTGGCATGGATACGTTCGCTCGGGCAGCCATCGCAGCCGAAGCCATCCTGGACAAATCGCAGTACAAAAAGCTACGGGCCGAACGCTACGCCAGCTACGATTCTGGCGCAGGCGCTCAGTTCGAAAAAGGCGAATTAACCCTCGAAGACTTGCGCCAATTTGCCCTGTCTAATGGTGAGCCAAAGCAACTCAGCGGACGGCAGGAGTTGTATGAAATGATCGTTAATCAATACATTTAGGTATAACAGGTGGAGGGCGTTACGGCTCTCCACCTATTTATTAAGAAACTTACCCAAAGCCTTCTTTGGGTGGTAGCCGTTACAAGCGCGAACATCTACCCATTCGGCATTTATGCCCTATAGGTTACGGCCTGAATTTCGTGTTCAAATGCCACCGAAAACTCTCCATTTTCGGGTAATGCATTTCGCCAAAGGGCAACCGTAGCGGTTGGCCGTGAAACCGCGTTAGATTATACGGACTCGATACATTGTCAGCTAAGGAAGGCGAGACAACCACACGCAAACGTTCATCTACACTAATCATACCCTTGTCAAAGGCGGTGTGCAGGTTCGGGCATAAGGCAATGCCGTTGGTGACTTTGTCGTCGCCAGAGATGCTAATCGGAATGATATGGCAGGCTTCAACCAACGATGACCCGTCAACAGCAATCACTTTCATGCCTGAAATGGCACAGGTAAAATCGTAGACCTTAGGCACTAGTTTTTTAAACAAGCCACCTCGTACAAAACGGGTTTCTTCGTCGTCTATCGGTTGTAACAATCTATAAGGAACTTCCTTTTCGTTCAGCAGATACGTTTCGAGATCGTGTAGATAGCTGCGTCCGGCGTTTTTTATATGTAGGAACTCAGCTTTGGTATCGGCGAAATAAGTATCCAACAGCAAATTTTTGAGATGGAGACGGGGAGTTACCTGCGTCAGCAGACCGTATAGATCATCGGTGAAAGAAGCGAAGTCAAGTCGGTCACTTAACGTTTGTACAGAGCGGATATGCGCGTCGATGATGAATGTGGCCTTAGGGTGAAGTAACCAAAATTTCTCGCTTTGGAGATAGAAAAAGGGCTGTGTAAAATCGTCTTTGTGGGGTGTCTTAACCAGTAAAGCAAAGTTCTCCTTAAACGTAGCGACTAACTCCGGCATTACACCTATCTTGTTTTCAGTGATAAGTTGCTTCTCAATCAATTCAATAACAGTGAGTAGAAAAACGGGTTTATGGGGAGCTTTCCCGTAGGCCGTGCCGCCTTGTTTCAACCGAGTAAACTTATGGGCGTATGTAGCTAAACGTTTCTCGTCAAAATTAGTGGTCATGGAGTTAGTAAGTCGAACAGCCAAATATAACGCTGTCCTGCTTGTCTAGCCTAAAAACGCTGTTTGGCTATTTACCCATTTCCTTAATTCTACGAATACAACCACTTGTCGTATAGCCAGACAGCGTGATCATTGACTGGAATTAGACCATATAACTTACCGATATCTAGCGGTGTAATGGGTACCCCCAACCTGGAAAAGCAACTGATCTGTTGCCTTTGGAGCACATCTATCTTGCTTCGTCCAAAGTCCTCCACCTATTTCTGTTACACGTCGATGACCTATCTTTATATAAACCAATTGCATTTTGCATATCTATAATTAAATTTATCCAATTATAGCCTCTACGAATAATCGGTTTTTCTAATTAACAGTGGCCAGTCTATCTTCTTCCTGGATCGATTCTAACGATCAACAACTTTGGCGCGGCCTTCGCGACGGGAATGAATCGGCATTTACGGCCATTTTTGACCGCTATCACCGTACACTGTATAATTACGGAAGTAAACTTTCGACCGATTCGGCGCTGATTGAAGATGCTGTGCAAGAGGTGTTTATCGATATTTGGCGTATGAGAGCCACATTATTGGAAGATATTACGTCGATCAAATTCTATCTGTACCGATCACTCCGTCGCCGAATGCATCGAATGCAGGGCAAATATCAAATCGGCGAAAACATCGACGAGATCACCGATGAAGAAGGTACGCCAACGACCAGCACAGAAGAAACGGTGCGAATTGAACAGGAGTCCAGAGAGTTGTTGACCCGGCGCATTCAGGAGTTGTTGGCCCACTTGCCCAAACGCCAGGTCGAAGCACTTACGCTTTATTATTATGATGATTTCGGCATCAATGAAATCGCCCAGATTATGGATGTCAACGAAAAATCGGTTCGTAATTTCATCCACCGGGCGCTTACTTCACTACGCCAAAATCGGAACTGGCTCATCGGTTCGCTACTGATTTTCTGGCTGTTACTGATTATGTGAAATTTTTTAGAAAAATTTTCCTCTAAAAAAGAGGTCATCCGGCCAATTCATGCTTCTTTCTTAGTGAAGGGGAAATAGTTCTATAACTTCTTCTATAGATCCCGTTTTCTGTATACTATGAAACAAGCCTCCTATTCGCTGGTAGAATTTCTGGAAGACCCAGACTTTATAGCCTGGGTAAAACACCCCGATGAGACCCGGAATGCGTACTGGCAACGGTTTGTGGAAGTATATCCAACACAAAAACCAGTAATTGAGAGCGCGCGCCAATACGTTTTACAGCTAGTTGAGCAAACCAGCCAGAACCAGCCTTCTGCGTTTCAGACAGAGTCTATGCAGCAGACGATTCAGAAGCATATTCGGGAAGAACGGATGGCTACACCCTTCACACGAACTACCGGGACGGGTACGAAATGGGGATGGATGCGTGTCGCAGCGTCGATTATGCTGGTGCTAGGGTTAGGTACAACGGGATACTGGTATACTCAAAGCCAAGCAAACCAGCCCGAAAGCTACCAACAGTTTGTGCAGGCATCTCCGCAGGGAATTGCTTTACGCGAAACGCGTAACGATACGGACGAACCGCTAACAATTTTTCTGAGCGATGGCAGTTCAGTCGTACTTCAGGCCGGTAGTCAATTGAGTTATCCTGATACGCTCAAGAAACGCGAAGTTTATTTGGTTGGCAAAGCTTTCTTCGAAATCGTTAAAGATCCTGCCCGACCGTTTTTGGTGTATACACGCGGTGTAGCAACCAAAGTACTGGGAACCAGCTTTATGATAGACGCTCCTGAATCGAACCAGCCAATAAAAGTAGCAGTGAAGACGGGGAAAGTAGCGGTTTATGCATTGAATGAATCGACATCGGTTCGGCCCAAAGTCACCGATTCTGAACTTAGTGGCATCGTTCTGACGCCCAATCAGAGTGCTGAATATATGACCGCAAGTCATCGTTTGGTGCGCACACCCGATACGGTGCTTGCTTTTACGCAGCCGGGAACACAAGTTGTTGCCAAACAGTCTTTTGACTTTGATGAAACACCTGTCTCAGAGGTATTTAATACGCTTGAGCGGGCCTACGGTGTTCATATTGTTTATAACGAATCATTGCTGGGAACGTGTACATTATCGGCCTTGCTCGTAGGGCAGCCTTTTAACGAAAAACTGTCAGTGATCTGTAAAGCACTGGGCGCTCAGCACACTATTGAGGACCACCAAGTGATTATTACGGGTGGCCAGCGTTGCCAATGACCTTTAACTATACCTAACCTTTTAACCAAATTGACAAAAACAATACCTATTTCCGTCCAATAAAAAACGGTCAGCTATGCGGGAACATAACTGACCGTTGAAACTCCCCTTCTTACCGACCTGACAAGCCATAGCCATTCATTATCAATGAATGGGTTGGGGGGATTTTGTTGAATTTTTATTCAAAAACAAAACCGTACAAATGTATGAAAAAACTACAACTGACAGATTACAGTCTTCTAACAATCATGCGTATAACCCTCATCCAATGGTTTCTGGTCTGTGCCTTCGCCGGAATTTCGTGGGCTCATGATGGGAAGGCTCAACAACTCCTCGATCAGCGGATTACGATTCTGGTTGAGGGTCAGAATGTAAAAAAAGTGCTGCATCAGATTGAGAAACAAGTTGATGCCCGATTTGTCTTCAGTTCTCAACTCATTCAATCGAATCGTAAAATATCAGTACATAGCCAGGCAGAGCCGCTTGCCGATGTACTAAACCGAATCCTGAAACCACTCCAGCTAACGTATGAGGTGAGTGGGAACAACATCATTATTAAGCCCGATCACCCGGTTAAATCTGTTCAGTCTGACGTCCAACAATCTGCCTTGCCTTCGGCAACAGAAGCAGTAATACAGTCAATATCGGGAACGGTAGCAGACCTGACTGGTGAAACATTACCGGGTGTCAATGTTCTGGTTAAAGGAACCCAGAAAGGCACCACAACCGACGCAAAAGGGCAGTTTAAAATAGACATGGCCGATACCGAAACAACGCTGGTTTTTAGCTTTGTTGGGTATCTAAAGCAGGAGGTTGTAGTGGGCAACCAAACGAATCTTTCGGTTGTTCTGGCAACCGATACCAAATCACTGGGCGAAGTGGTGGTGGTGGGTTACGGTACGCAAAAGCGGACTGACGTAACGTCGGCCATCGCGTCGGTCGCAATGGGAGAAGTTAGAGACATGCCCGTTTCAAACGTAGCCAACGCATTACAGGGCAAAATTCCCGGTGTTATCATTCAGCAAAGCAGTGGGGCACCCGGTAGTACGCCCGCTATCAAGGTCAGAGGGTTTGGTTCTATCAGTGCGGGTACATCGCCTTTAATTGTTGTCGATGGTAATATTGTAGGTTCCGGCGTTTTCGGCTTGCTGAACAGTATTGATATTGAAAGTATCGACGTATTGAAAGATGCTTCCTCTACCGCTATTTATGGGTCCAAAGGTTCCAATGGTGTTTTGCTAGTTACCACAAAACGGGGAAAGTCTGGACGCACGAACGTCAACTTCGATGTGTATACGGGTTTTCAGGAAGTAAGCAAGAAAATTGACCTACTCAACTCGCAACAGTACGCCGAATTCGCCAAAGAAGGTTCGAATAATGCATATCTGGATAACGTACCCGGAGCTAAAATTACCGACCCAAACAGCGTTCGACCAGCGAGTTACCTCCGGTACCGTTATCCACGCGGTGATCTGTTCGACTGGTTTAACTACGACGATCCAGCCAAAGTAGCTAACCTGCCTTACACGGACTTTCAAAATCTGATTTTCAGGAAAGCCAAAATGAGTAACTATCAGCTTTCGGTATCGGGTGGCAACGACAAGGTACGTTTTCTGGTGAGTGGCAGCTACTTGAAACAGGATGGTATCATTCTGAAATCGGGACTGGATCGGTATATCTTTCGGGCTAATGTCGAAGCGAATATATTGCCTAAACTGAAGATTGGGATGAATCTGAACCCTTCGTTCAGATCAACGCAAGAAGTTACGGCTGAGAATCAGTGGTTCAATCAAGGCATTATTACGGCGGCTCTGGCGGCTATTCCGATGGCTCCAATCTACGCTGCCGATGGTACGTATTCCTCTCAGCTGGCGCTGGCGGCCCCTTATAACCTACCGGGTGTTACGAATCCGTTGGCGAATATCACCGAATACAATAGCCAGTATCTGTCCGGAAATTTGTTGGGAAATGTATACGCTGAATACGGTTTTCTGAAAAATTTCAACTACCGGGTATCGGCCAATATTAATTTCAGCGATAATCGCCGGAATACGTATCGTACCTCTAAAATGCCGAATAGCAACCTGTTGCCGCCCAATACGGCTATGGGAACGAACTATTCTGACCAGAATATCAGCTGGTTAGTCAATCAGGTGGTCAGCTATAATAAGAGCATTAACAACGTACACAATTTTGAGGCTCTCGTCGGGATGGAGTCTACTACGTCCAAGTTTCAGTCGAGCAGTGCGTCGGGGAGTTCATACGCCAATGATGTTGTCGAAACGCTGAATGCCAGTGCCAGCGGCTCAACCACGACGGCCTGGGCATTTAAAGCCGCTAACGCTTCGGTTTCTTACTTTGCCCGTGCCAACTATAATTACAAAGGCAAATACTTAGCGAACATCTCCGTTCGTCGGGATGGGTCATCCATCTTCGGGCCTGACAATCGCTGGGGTACGTTTCCCGCTGGTTCGCTGGGCTGGCGCATTAGCGAAGAGCCCTTTATGAAGGACATCCGGGCGATCTCCGAAACAAAGCTGAGAGCCAGTTACGGCCTTTCTGGAAACAACGCCTTTGCAGACAACTACCCGTATGTAGCCCTATTGAGGCCCGATAACTACAGCTTTAATAATAATCTGGTCAATGGATTAGCCCCGTCTACGCTTGGAAATCCCAAACTGGGCTGGGAAAAAAATCAGCAGTTTGATGCCGGTATCGATATTGGCCTTTTCAACAACCGCATTTACCTGATTGTCGATTATTACCACCGAATTACTAAAGATTTGCTTTTGTCGGTTAATGTGCCGTCGCTGACGGGCTTCACATCGGCTTATAAAAACATTGGTAAAATGGAGAATAAAGGGTGGGAGTTTGCCATCAATACCCGCAATTTCACCAAAGGATTTATCTGGAACACGTCGTTAAATCTTTCGCTAAACCGGAACAAAGTACTGGCGCTTGGTCCCAACGGCGACCCAATTCGGACAACGAGTGGTAGCATCGCTGATCTGACTATTACACAAATAGGCTCACCCATTGGCAGCTTTTACGGGTACAAACAGCTTGGCATTTTCCAGAATCAAGCTGATTTAGACTCTCATCCGCACGATGTTACGTCTCACCCAGGCGATGTGAGATACGCCGATACTGACGGTGATGGCAAAATTACGGCAAACGACCGGACGATTTTAGGAAACAATCAGCCTGACTTCCTGTACGGATTCACCAACTCGTTTAGCTACAAAGGATTCGACCTGAACGTCACCATTCAGGGTACGCAGGGTGGCAAAATCCTTAATCTGGGCCGACGGTATTTCGACAATATGGAAGGCAATCAAAATCAGATGACAACGGCGCTACATCGCTGGCGTTCGGAAAGCGATCCGGGTGACGGTATCACGCCACGAGCCAATGAACGTAGCACGGGTAATAACAATGCCATCTCGTCGCGCTGGGTAGAAGACGCCAGCTATTTACGGATTCAGAATGTCAGTTTGGGGTACCGATTACCAACTGCCCTGTTAAGTAGAGCCAAAATTCAGCAGCTACGTATTTACGTATCGGCTCAGAATCTGCACACGTTTACGAAGTACCTGAATTACAGCCCTGAAGTAAGCAATTACGAAAGTCCGCTGTCGGCAGGAATCGACTACGGTGCTTATCCACTAGCCCGAACACTCACCTTTGGCATTAGTGCAGGATTTTAAGCAATCGGCAATCCTCGTTTAGTCTCTGATGTAGTCAGAGATATAAATTTCCCAAACAGATCTAAATCATTCGGAACGATGAAGCCCTATAAAATTTTTATTAACCTATTGATTATTAGCCTAATCAGCTCCTGCAAACAACAATTTCTGGATTTGAAGCCAATATCCAACGCCACCACCGACAATTTTTATAAAACGGGCGACGATATCAGAAATGCCGTGAGCGGCAGTTACGCATCTTTACAAGCTGACGGAATCACAGGCAACAGCTACGTATTCAACGAAATAGCCTCTGATAATACGTTGCCGGTAGCCTCTGGCTCAATTACAGATCAGGACGAATTTGACCGCTTTTACATCAAAACGACCAATCCGTACATAAACGGTCGGTGGAACGATAGCTATTCGGCCATTGCCCGATTCAATACCATTCTGGATAAAGTTGGTGGTATTACCATGGACGAAAGCCTTAAGAGCCGGTACATTGGTGAAGTCAAATTCCTGCGTGGTCTGGTTTATTTCTATCTGGTTCAAACGTACGGCGATGTGCCCCTGGTTATCAAGGCGATCAACGACCCGGATGAAGGTTATGCCTACACGCGGAACCCAAAAGCGGAGGTATACACCCAAATTGAAAAAGACCTTGCTGAGGCCGAAGCTGCTTTGCCCGCTACATATACCGGAGTCGATATTGGTCGTGCAACTAAGGGGGCTGCCAAAGCACTGTTAGGCAAAGTTTACCTCACCGAAAAGAAATATCCGCAAGCAGTTGCCAAACTGAAAGAGGTCATTGATCTAAACGTTTATACCATTCTGCCCAGCTATGCCGACGTGTTTAAAGTAGGCAATAAAAACCATAAAGAATCGGTGTTCGATGTGCAGTACAAATCGGGTGGAGCGGGCGAGGGTAATGCCTGGCCCAACTTATTTGCCCCACAAAACTCGGGCACATCGGTTATTGCGTTCAGTGGCAACGGCAACAATCAACCTACCGACGATTTGATCAAATCATATGAAGTGGGTGATGCACGCAGAGATGTATCGCTGGCTACGTCGTATGTCAACGCCAGTGGTCAGACGGTGCAGGCCAACTATGTGAAAAAATATTTTGATACGCCGGTCGCCATTAACGACAATGGTAATAACATCCCGGTCATCCGGTACGCCGATGTCTTGCTGATGTATGCCGAAAGTTTGAATGAAGTTGGCTATCAGGCAACGGGCGCAGCGTTTACTTACCTCAATCAAATTCGGACGCGGGCCGGTTTAAAATCGAAGACCGCAACCGACATTCCCGATCAACCGTCATTCCGACTTGCTATGGAACAGGAACGACGGTCGGAATTTGCCTTCGAAGGGCAGCGTTGGTTTGATCTCGTACGCACAGGACGGGCCGTTCCGCTACTAAACAGCAAAAAAGATCAGATTCGTCTGGTAACTACACTGACTGACAATAATCTGGTGTTCCCCATTCCTCAAAGCCAGATCGACATTAACAAAGATAAAATAAAGCAGAATCCGGGGTATTAACCAGACGTAGCAGGCTTTTGTGTGGAGTCAGGTTCTCAAACCTGACTCTGTGAGGACAAAGGAATCAACACCATTGGAATTAGTAGACAATAGCAAAACGTAATTACAAAGCGAATGAACAGACGGGAAGCAGTAACGCGGGTTGCCTGGATGGTGGGCGGAATCCTTTCGGCACCAACTCTACAGGCTATGAATCGCTGGGAGCAGATCGCTACATCAGGAACGTCCCTTAATCGCATGGGTTCGTTTCTGAACGAAACACAACACGCGATTATGGCCCGAGTCTCCGACTTAATCATACCCCACACCGATACGCCGGGCGCTCTTGATGTTGGTGTACCCGATTTTATCGAAATCATGCTTCGCGACTGTTACAAAAAGCCCGCGCAGGATTTATTCGTAGAAGGTCTTGGCGATCTTAATCGGAAAGGCTTTCTGACGTTGCCGCCTGATCAACAGATCGCTACGTTAACTAAAATTGAGACTGACGCGCAGAAAAACAGCAACTTATCATTCTGGCAACTGATTAAAGAACAGACGTTGCTGGGCTACTTTACGTCGGAAGCGGGCATTAAGGCATCGTTTGATTATCAGCCAATTCCGGGACGATTCGAGGCAATCAAGATTAAACCCGGTCAGAAGGATTTCATGTATGGCAATCAGGCTTAATCGCACTTATTCATTCATCTGTCGTAACATTCGTTAGCCAAAACCTATGAATCTGAACATAAAAGCAGAAAAAGCTCAAACGTATGATGCCATTGTCGTTGGGTCAGGAATGACGGGCGGATGGGCAGCTAAAGAACTAACCGAGAAGGGCTTGCACGTTTTAGTGCTCGAACGGGGATACGAGATCAAGCACGTTGAGGATTATAAAACGGCGATGGAAGACCCGTGGGAATTTGAACATCGGGGCAAAATCACAACCGTTGCCGCCGAGGAGCATTATGCCAGCATGTATTTTTCGGCCAAAGAAGGCAGTCAATTCATGTATACGAATGATAAGGAGAACCCTTACATTCAGAAGCGGCCATTCAACTGGATTCGGGCGTATCACACCGGCGGCAAATCGTTGCTGTGGGGCAAGCATACTTACCGTTGGAATAGTGAAGATTTCATGGCGAATGCCAAACAGGGACTTGGCATCGACTGGCCCATTCGGTATGAAGAGCTAGTTCCGTGGTATAAGTACGTCGAAAAATTCGTTGGCATTAGCGGTCAGGCAGAGGGCTTAGCCGTCTTGCCGGATAGTACGTTCCTGCCGCCAATGGCTATGACGGCCCCCGAAATCCATTTGAAAAAATCGGTGGCACAAAAGTTAAATCGGCCCATCACGATTGGGCGGGTGGCTCACCTTACTAAACCGCAGCCCTGGCATTCGGCGTTAGGCCGAGCTACCTGTCAGTTTCGGAACCGGTGTTCGCGGGGCTGCCCATTTGGGGCTTATTTCAGTTCACTGGCTGCTACGTTGCCAGCCGCTCGCCAAACTACCCGGTTGACGGTGATTCACAATGCTATCGTCAAGGAGATTTTGCTGGACGATAAAGGGCAGAAAGCCAAAGGGGTGCGGGTTATTGATCAGAACACAATGGAGGTACGGGAATTTTACGCCAAAATAATTTTCCTCAACGCTGGCACAATTGGCTCTACCTCCATTTTAATGAACTCTAAATCGGCCCGTTTCCCGACAGGGCTTGGTAACGACAGCGACCAATTGGGACGAAATTTGATGGATCATCACTTGAGTGTAGGCGCCAGAGCCGACATCGAAGGTTTTGAGGACGACTATTATTTCGGAGCCCGTCCGGGCAGTTTGTACATTCCACGTTTCCGAAACTGGGGCAACGATAAACGCGACTACCTCCGGGGATTTGGTTATCAGGGCGGTGCTTCCCGCGCAGACTATTCACGAGGTGCAACCGAGCCGGGGTTTGGAGCCGATTTTAAGAAAAAAATGACGCAACCCGGTCCGTGGAAAATCAACCTCAGCGGCTTTGGTGAAGTGCTGCCGAATCCTAACAATCGATTCACGCTCAGCGAAGATCAGAAAGATAAATGGGGGCTACCACAAGTCATTTTCGATGCTGATTTTGGCGAAAACGAACGTGCCATGCGGAAAGATATTATGAACGACGGAGCCGAAATGCTGGAAGCCGCCGGTTTCAAAAACGTTACTCCCTACGATAACGCGGTGGCACACATGGGTTTGGGTATTCACGAAATGGGAACAGCTCGCATGGGGAAAGACCCAAAAACGTCAGTCCTCAACAAGTTTAATCAGGTTCATGCCTGCAAAAATGTATTTGTGACAGATGGTTCGTTCATGGTCTCATCGTCGAATGTAAACCCGTCGCTGACCTATATGGCGCTCACCGCACGCGCTGCCAACTATGCCGTAGAGCAGTTAAAGGCCCACAACCTTTGACGTGATCGAAAAAATCAAACTCTGAGATTATCGTGTGTCTATGTCCTCACAGGCATGAGGTAATCTTATAAAATTTAATTTGTCTGAGTGCGTATGCAACGGCAATCCGCTATTTTATGGCTATGTATGCTAACGTTTCTGCCTCGGTTTGTGTCCGCACAAGCGAAGGCAGAGCGGCTTGTTGTTGCCTTCGATACGACGAATAAACCAATTCGATTTGGTGTAAGCCATCTGGAAAAAGCACTTCAGAAAGCGGGGCAATCTATCAATACGATGCTACTTGTATCGGGCGCGAAAGCGGCTACTATTACCATTCGGATTGTGCCCGCTCAGACTGAGTCATCTATCCGGGAAGAAGGCTATCGAATTAGTTATCAGCAGACCAACCTACTGATAACCGCTACCGATTCTGTGGGGGCTATGTACGGCGTAATGGACGCAGCCGAACAGATTGGGATGGGCAAAACCTGGAGAACACTCACCACAAAAAAAGTTGATCCGCACCTGACCGTTAGAGCCTTAAAGGTCAATTTACCCTGGTCGTCTTACCGATCCGGCCCGGCGATGGAGTTGCATACGGATGTATGCCGGGATCTGAAATATTGGCAGCGATTTTTGGATCAGATGGCCGAAAATCGCTTCAATATCCTGTCCCTTTGGAATATACATCCGTTCTCCTACATGGTGAAGCCGACCAATTTCCCAGCGGCCAATAGCTTTTCGGCTCAGGAAATGGCCGACTGGAAACGTTTCTGGACAGCCCTGTTTCGGATGGCACAAGAGCGGGGTATTGCCCCATACATTGTCAACTGGAACATTGCCGTATCCCCCGATTTTGCAAAGCAATATGGTGTCAAGGAGCGAAATGACACGTCGGCTGTTGTTAAGCGATACACGCGTGAAGTCGTTACGCAGGTTATCAACGAGTATCCTGATTTAGCCGGTATCGGGATTACCCTGGCCGACTGGATGAGCAATTTTAAGACAGCCGATTCTCCCCTACCGGACATGACACCTAAAGACCGCGAAGACTGGCTTGAAGAAACAATCGTGGCCGGAATCAAAGCCGCCAATCGCTCGGTTAAATTGCTGCATCGCTCGGTGCTTTCAGCCGACCCTGGCGAGATGCGACGCGTCATTAACAATGCTCACCTGCCCGATACCACACTTGTCGAGATCAAATTTAACTGGTCACACGGGCATTCTACGCCGGTGCTGGCATTAACGCATGATTCCCATTCGGGCAAGCGGGACGACGGTTATTGGAATCCATTGCCCGCCAATTACCGCATTCAGTGGATGATTCGGAATGAGGATTTTTTTATTCTGCGTTGGGGACAGCCTGACTTTATCCGTCGGCATATTGCGCAGAACACAGCGCCTTACGTTAACGGCTATTTTGTGGGTTCTGAGGGTTATATACCTGCCAAGGACTATTCACATATCGCAAATTCGCATCGCACCTGGGAGTATGCTTTCGAAAAACAGTGGCTGTTTTATCAACTTTGGGGCCGTTTGTTATACGATCCAGCCACACCTGATGCTGTGTTTGAAGCCAGTTTTGCGAATCGATACGCGCTTAAATCTGGCAAGTCGATGCTCGATGCGTTTTCTGCCGCCAGCCAAATGCCCCTTCGGTTAGCCTCCTTTTACGGCTCAACCTGGGATTATACGTTGTATTCAGAAGGATTTCTATCGCCATTTTCGGCTAGCAAGGGAATCCAGGATGATTTTTCTTCCTTTATTTCCATCAATGAATTAATTGACCATTCAACCTTAGACCCGGCTTATGTTTCCATAAAAGACTACGTTACCGGGACACAGGTAAAGAAGGCCGTCCCAGCCGGAATGACTAGCCCACTGGCGCTCGCCGATTTGCTGGACGCCGATAGCCAAACAGTAGTTGATCGAGTTCAGCAACTACGACCCAATCCAAATCCTACGCTAGCCTGTGAGCTAGCGGATTTAGAAACTTGGGCGTATTTAAGCCGCTATTTTGCTGATAAACTTAGAGCCGGTGTAGCCTTACAAACCTACCGGCTATATCAGGATAAAACACAGCAACAGAAAGCTATCATGCTACTCACCCGTTGCCTGTCGCACTGGCAAAAAGTGGGTGAAATTACGGCTAGCCACTACCACGAAGTCCCTTACATCGAGGGGTATTTATCCAAAGAAAATGCCTACAAAGATGCCCGACGTTTTTCCTGGACCAACTATCTGCCGCAGGTTGAGCGTGACATTGACTTAGCAAAAGATGGCAACTTTATAGACGTGAAGTAACCTACCAATTGTACAAATCGGTGAGGTTATCGGTGAAATATAGAACAAAACGTATATTTTCTTTAACTTGCTAGCCAGTTTAATGAAATGGTTTCTTCTAAAAGTCTAATGAGTTCCTTTGTTCAACAGGAAGATGAAACTGAGCAGTGGCAGAAACTTCAACATGGAGAACAGGATGCGTTGGCCTATTTTTATGAAAAATATGCCGATTGGCTGTTAAAGTATGGTCTGTCTGTAGTCTACAATCGTGAACTGATACAAGACTCCGTCCAGGAGCTTTTTATACAGATCTGGAACCGCCGTGAAAACCTGACCGTCCCTCAGTCGGTCAAGTATTACCTCATGGTTTCATTGCGCCGAATTATTCTTAAAGATGTTACCAAAAGTCGGCTTACCACGAATGTTTTCCCGGATGATACCGTCTCTTTAGCCCATCAACACAACCTTGATTTAGAAGAGTTTGACGAAACTGTCGCGCGTAAAATACAGGTAGCCGTTCGGTCATTGCCCCCCCGGCAACAAGAGATTATTTTCCTGCGATTTTTTGACAAATTGAGTTACGAAGAGATTTCGGAAATCACAGGGCTGGACTATCAGATTCTTCGAAATACCATCCATCGGGCTGTAAAAGCCCTTAGACACGCGCTTGTTCACACGATTGATTTTTTACTGCCTTTTCTTTTATTTTTATCTATTTAACTGATTATCAGGGCATTTCGAATTTTTGTTAAATTTTTAGAAAAATTTTCCTTTTTCGAAGGTTACAAAAGCTGGCTACGGCTTTCTGTGTATATGTAGTTACACCGCCCAACCTTATTACCAGCCTCTTATTTATGAACTATCTTCATTTTACTGAGGAAGATTTTGCGGCCGATGAGTTCTTTCAGCGATGGGTTATTGAACAGGATATTGAAAGTAAATTATTTTGGCAGAAGTGGCTTGCTGAACATCCTGAAAAGAAACCGATTATTAAAAGAGCACAATGGCTCCTTCAGACTATTTCCTTCAATGAAACGTGGAGCGCAACCGAACGGGCCAGCATGTGGCAAACCATTCAGGCGAATCTAACTTCGGGAACTGGTGAGACTGTAGCCATTATTCCGCTGTGGGGTCGTCCGATCTGGAGACGTTTAGGTTGGATTGCTGCGGCTAGTGTTGCCTTACTGCTCGTGAGTTTCGGCTTATTTTATTCAACGCTACAAACGAAGAAAATAGAGACTTCTTTCGGGGAGATGAAAACGGTTACGCTGGATGATGGCTCAATTGTAACGCTGAATAGTAAGTCAAAACTTCATTTTGCCAACGACTTTTTAGAGAAATCCAGCCGTGATGTCTGGATAGAAGGAGAAGCTTTTTTTGACGTTGCCAACCGAACAGTGAATGGAAAGAAAGTCCCCTTTATCGTTCACGCCAATAAGTTGTCTGTCCAGGTATTAGGAACAGCGTTCAACGTTCTCAACCGCCGGGATAAGGTAGCTGTTGCTCTGGAGCGCGGCTCAGTTAACGTAGTGGACGAGGAGAATGAGAAAAACACCGTCATGCTGAAACCAGGCGAGAAAGTAAGCCAGGCCGATGAAAAAGCTTTATTGGTGAAACAGAAGGTCCGAATAGAAGACTACACATCCTGGAAATCGAAGGTTATTTTGTTTAAACAGAAGTCCTTGCCCGACATCGCCGACATGATGAAAGATATGTATGATATCGACGTAGTCATCGATAATCCTGCGTTAAAACAGGAAACATTTACGGGGTCATTTCCCTCCGATTCGGCTGAAGTGTTTTTTGAAAAACTAAAAAAAATGTACCCAATCGACATCCATAAGGATGGCAACGTCTTTCACCTGAAGTGACAAAAAATCCCGCCCTAATGCTGAGTCTTGCCGGACGAGTAGCAGGAGGACGGGCTAAATCAATTGTAAACCCTAAACCTAAAAAAAGGATGTCTCAATTACTACGGGCAGTTCTGTTTTTTTTACTGCTGCACTGCGTCTTTCTGTCGCCGAGTGCCGCCAGTGCCCAGACATTTGCCGCAAATTATGCTCGTCCTGTGTT
The DNA here is from genome assembly GCF_042686045.1 of Spirosoma flavum. Taxonomy (NCBI): domain Bacteria; kingdom Pseudomonadati; phylum Bacteroidota; class Cytophagia; order Cytophagales; family Cytophagaceae; genus Spirosoma; species Spirosoma flavum. The sequence goes on along the minus strand of NZ_JBHUOM010000001.1, from coordinate 836,122 downwards.
TCAGGGCGAAGTGAATCCATCAACCAGGCTGTCGTTAAATGAAGCATTGGATGTATTAAGTAAACAGCACCAGGTTATTTTCGAGTTTAACGACAATCTGCTAAAAAATAAAACGGTTGATCGAAGTATTATTGACAGCAAGAAAAGTTTGAAGGAAAAGCTTGGACGTATATTGACACCGTTCGGTCTGAATTTCGAACGATATGGCAAGAAATCATACATAATTTTTCCGCCTGCTAACGCGTCCAGATCATCGTCTGAACTAAAAGAGAAGGAGCTTTTGAAAGCTTCAGCTAACAATAATTCCGCCTATAATCCACTAGAACCGAAAGCTGGACGTGACAGCTTTTTGAAATTAGGCGATATGCAGGTAAACAGCGTTCCAGTAGCCGATATATCCATTCAGGGAACTGTGTCAGACGAAAAAGGAGAAACGCTACCGGGGGTAAGTATCGTCCTGAAAGGGTCGCAACGAGGTACAACAACCGATGCACAGGGACATTATAAGATGGATGTACCTAATGTAGACGGCACATTAATATTCAGCTTTGTCGGGTATCTATCTCAGGAAGTGAGCGTTGGCAATCGGGTTACGCTGGATGTGGTCCTTAAGGCCGACAACAAAACGCTCGACGAGATCGTGGTTGTCGGTTACGGCACCGTAAAACGGAAAGATCTGACGGGTGCTGTTGGATCGGTTAACACGCAGGAAATAAAAGAGTTAGCCGTAGCCCGTATCGATCAGGCTTTATTAGGAAAAGTGGCTGGTGTTCAGGTCAAAACTGTTTCCGGCGATCCCGGTGCGGCTCCACAAATCAAGATACGCGGCATCGGTAGTATATCGGCGGGGTCCAATCCGTTATATGTTGTCGATGGATTCCCGATTGATAATATCCAGACGCTAAACCCGAATGATGTCGAAAGCATGGATGTGCTGAAAGATGCGTCGGCAACGGCAATTTATGGATCACGCGGAGCCAACGGCGTTATTATCATCAACACAAAACGAGGAAAAACGGGAAAAGCAGTCATTAATTTCGATACGTATTACGGCTCGCAAAGCGTAATGAAACGGCCCGAATTCCTTAATGCAAATCAGCAGGCTCAATATTATTACGATGGTGTTCGGAATCGAAACATCGATAATGGCAACAACATTTCCGGCGCGGCAGGCAGTTGGACCGTACCCGTTCCGCAAACCGTTCTGGATGTGTTGTCGGGCAAAAACACCCTGAACACCGATGCATTAGGTGCCGTATTACGCAACGCACCCCAACGCCAGTATCAATTATCGGCATCGGGTGGGAGCGAAAACGTGAAATATGCCCTGAGTGGCGAATATTTCAATCAGGAAGGTATTATCCTGAACAGTAACTTTAACCGGTATTCGATACGCGCCAATATCGACGCCAAACTCACCAATAGATTATCCGTTCGATTTAATTTTAATACAGCCTATACCGAAGCTAAAGTGGTGACGGCCAGCGGACCTGGTGGTGGCGACAATGATGGCATCATCGCGCAGGCAACTTCCGCCCAGCCGTACTATCCGTTGTACAATGCCGACGGCAGTTACTTTGTTTACTCGAACATCGATGCCTCTACTATTCTGCTGAACCCGGTAGCTTTGGCCCAGGAAATCCAAGCCAAACGAAAAGGTATGCGGGTATTGGGCAATGTTAATCTCGCCTATAAACTAACCGATGCGTTAACCTTAAATATTTTACTGGGTGCCACCTCTTACAACTCGAGAGGCTCGCGCTTTAGACCGCAGATTCCCGCTTTCTTTAACAATGCAGCCGTAGGTGCTGATAGTTCGTCGAACACCTTGAACTGGCTTACGGAGTACACCCTGAATTACCAGAAAAGTTTCGGCAAGCATAACGTAACGGGTCTGGCTGGTTTCACGGCGCAGAAAGAAACGACCGAATCGAGTTTCCTGACCAGCAACCGGTATCCAAACAATTTAGTCCCCACCCTGAGCGCTGTGAGCGGTATTCTTACCGATGGATCGTCAAATAGGTATCAATGGTCACTGATCTCTTACTTAGCTCGGGTAAATTATAATTATAGTGATAAATATTATCTGACGGCCTCTATCCGAACGGATGGCTCATCCCGTTTTGGCAGTAACAATAAATATGGCGTTTTTCCCTCTCTGGCCCTGGCATGGCGTATTTCGGATGAGAATTTTCTGAAAAGCATTCCGAGCGTAAGCGAACTGAAACTGCGGGTTAGCTACGGGGAAACGGGGAACAATAACATTGGGAATTATGACCACTTAGCTACGATTAACTACGAGAAATATACATTAGGTGGAGTGGCCATTGGCGGGTACGCACCATCCCGATTGGCGAATCCAAACCTTACCTGGGAGAAGCAGAAATCATTCAATATGGGGATTGATGCCAGCTTCTTCAACCGCCGTTTGGGCATTAATATTGATCATTTCGAGGCCCGGAATACGGATTTACTCCTGAATGTGAACGTTCCCGACATCACCGGATTCAGTACGGCTTTGCAGAATATTGGTGAAGTAAAAAATACGGGTTGGGAGTTTGTGGTCAGCACGCTGAACCTGCAAAATAAACTGGTCTGGTCAACTGACTTTAATGTGTCGACCTACAAAAATAAAGTGGTGAAACTGGGCGCTCAGGGAGACCCAATTATCTCTGGCCGGAACATTACCATGATTGGGCAGCCCATTGGCATGTTTTACGGCTATTTGACCGATGGTATTTTCAAAAGCCAGGCTGATGTAGACCGGGGACCAATTTACAATCCGGGCGCTACGGATCGCTCACGTCCCGGCGACATACGGTTTGTTGATGTTAGTGGTCCAAATGGTACACCGGATGGTATCATCAATAACTACGATAATACCATTATCGGCACGCCCTATCCAACGTTTTATTATGGCATGACCAACCGCTTTGCGTACAAAAGCATAAGCCTGAGCGTAAGTCTGCAAGGGTCATACGGGAGTGAAGTAATCAGCACCGCCCGGAACATCACCTTGCTAACCCGGTCGCGCAGTCGGACGTTGTCCTCCCAGGCCAACTACTGGAAATCGGAGCAGGACCCCGGCGATGGCGTCACCCCGCGACCCAACGATGCGCCTACGGGTGGTATTCGGTTAGCCAATCAACGTTATGTCGACACTGGTACATATCTGCGTATCAACAACGTCACACTTAGCTATCAACTGCCCAGCGAACTCGTTAAAAAACTAACGCTCAGCTCTATTCGAGTGTATGCCAGCGCTACAAACCCCTTCATTCTTACGAAAAATACGTCGTTCAACCCCGATGTTAGTAGCAGTGGGGATGCGCTTACACCGGGTATCGACCTGAATAACTACCCCTTAGCAAAGAGTTTCCTATTGGGCTTAAATGTTTCATTTTAATGTCAGGCCATTACGTAAAAAATAGAACGATGAAAAATATAATTTGGCTTTTCGCCGTGACATCCCTGCTGATGCTATCGTGCCGTAAAGAGTTTATCGAATTAACCCCTGTATCGACCGTAAGTGTCGACGTTTTATACAAAACAGATAAGGATTTTCAGGATGCGGTTGTGGCTACCTACAACACCCTGCAAACCCAGTATCAGGATTTCTGGATTTATGGAGACGCGCGCGGTGATGATTCACGGCAGGAAGTTGTTAAATCCGACCCCTGGTATTTTTCGGATGCCTTTATTCTGAGTAGTGACAATGATGTGCTGAGAACGACGTGGCGCAACTACTACAACATCATCAACCGCAGCAATACTATTTTAGCCAAAATTGAAAGTGCTGATGCGGCTGTTATCACCAACAAACCCCGACATATTGCCGAAGCGAAGTTTTTACGTGCTCTGGCTTATTTCGATCTGGTCCGGATTTTCGGCGATGTGCCGTTGCTCACCAAACCGGTAACGACTGATGAAGCCTATAAACTGGCGCGCGAAAAAACGGACAAAATTTATGATGAAATCATAATCAAGGATTTATTGGATGTAGAAAATGTATTGCCCCTGAAGTACACGGGAACGGACGTTGGGCGCGCTACAAAAGGAGCCGCTAAAGCTATTTTAGGGCGCGTTTACATGACCCGCAAGAATTTTGCCAGTGCCGAAGCCAAATTACTAGAAGTCACTGCGTTAGGATACGCTCTTTTGCCAAATTACAACGATTTATTCACTTACACAAAGGACGAACACCACAGTGAATACATCTTCGACATTGAGTACGAAGAAGGTATTGGCGAAGGCAGCGTTTTCACAAACCGTTTCTTTCCAAATTCGGCGGCAATGGCTGATGTCTATGGCGTGAAAGGCGGGTTGACCGAAACCAATTCGCCATCGCCCGCTTTGTTTGCCCTATTCGTCGCCGGGGACCTTCGGAAAGACGTTACAGCCCAAAAAGATGGCTTTATCGATAAAAACGGCACATTCGTCAAGCTTCCTTCTGCAACATCGCAGGCGTATACTAAAAAGTACATCACTCCGGTAGCGACCGCCAACGATAGTCGGGCAAACTGGAAGGTGATACGGTATGCTGATGTTTTGTTGATGTACGCTGAAGCGCTGAACGAAAACGGTAAAACCGCTCAGGCCCTGCCTTTTATCAACCAAGTACGCACTCGGGCCGGTTTAACAGGCTACAGTAACCTCACCAAAGATGAGTTACGCGAAAAGATTTACTTGGAACGTCGATTAGAATTGTCGTTTGAGGGCGTACGGTGGTTCGATTTAGTCAGAACAGGCCAGGCATTCGATACGCTCAAACCGTTGGGAATGAAAGATTACATGACGGTTTTTGCCGTTCCCCTCAGCCAGGTTCAGTTGATAAACAACCGGGTTCTGTTTCCGCAAAATCCGGGTTACGAATGAAACCGGCAAATCCAACCATACATGTCATAAGTACCCTCAACCCAAGAACTAATGTGAGTTTTTCGCTCACCCCCACTCATGGAAAGAAGAGATTTCATTAAAACCACCGGCCTCATAGGCGGTGCTTACGCGCTCTCAATGCCTGCTGGCCTGGCTAATTCGTCGGCCAATATACTGGCACCAACTTCTCCATATTGGCTCGATGGGCCGATGCGGTGGGCGCAACTTGCCTTTGTCGAACGCGATCCCGGTCATTATGATCCTGATTTCTGGCTTAGTTACTTCAAGAAAATCCATGCTGATGGTGCTTTGCTGAGTGCCGGTGGCGTCGTGGCTTTTTACCCGACCAAGATTCCGCTGCATCACCGGAGCGATTTTATGGGCAACTCCGACACGTTGGGTTATCTGGTGGAAGGCTGCAAAAAGCTGGGCATGAAAATCATGCTTCGGACCGATCCACACGCGGCCCGGCAAGATGTTTACGACGCGCACCCCGACTGGATTGCGGTGAATCCAGACGGCACGAAACGCCGTCACTGGGCCAATCCGGAGTTATGGGTAACCTGTTCATTCGGCCCCTACAACTTCGAGTTCATGCCGAAGGTGAACCACGAGATTATGGAGCTTTACAAGCCCGAAGGGATCTTCTCAAACCGTTGGGCTGGTCATGATATTTGCTACTGCGAGCATTGCGTACGCAACTTCAAGGCGTATTCTGGTCTGGAACTTCCCCAAAAACCCGATAAACTAGACCTGACGTATCGGAAATATAATGATTGGCGGATCAAGCGCTTACGGGAGGTGTGGGCCTTGTGGGACGATGGAATCCGTAAACAACAGCCCAACTCCCGTTTCATACCAAATGGTTTTCCCGACAAGGTATTAACGGGTAAAGAAGCCGATCTCTTCTTTGCTGACCAACAGGCCCGTCGTGGTCTTACGCCACCCTGGGCGAATGGCAAAGGCGCTAAAGAACTACGGTCTACCTTGGGTCTGAAACCGCTGATTGGTATATTCAGCATCGGAATAGAAGAAGAATATCGCTGGAAAGATTCCGTTCAGAGCGATGCCGAAATCAGGATTTGGGTGGCAGAAGGTACTGCCAACGGTATGCGCCCTTGTTTTGTGAAATTTGGTGGCGACATCTACGATAAGCGATGGATGGATGCCGTGGCCAAATTATATGAAGGCTACTATAAAAACGAAAAATACCTGCGCAACACGGCATCAATGGCGCGCGTTGGCGTCGTGTATTCGGAACAAACCGACCGTAATTACGGCGGTCAATCGTGGCAGCAGAAAAGCAGTGACCACCTGGACGGTATCTACCACAACCTGGTGGAGAGTCGGGTTCCGTTCGATATGGTAAATGACCGACTGCTCAGTCCTGACGACTTGAAGCGGTTTAAATTGTTGATACTGCCCAATATCGCGGCTCTTTCTGATTCGCAATGCAAGCAATTACAGGCATTCGTAGACAATGGTGGTAGTATCGTGTCAACGTTTGAAACGTCACTTTATGACGAAGAAGGCAAGCAACGTTCCGACTTCGGTCTGGCCAGTTTGTTTGGTGTTTCCTACGACAAAAAAGTGGAAGGGCCGATGCGAAATAGTTATCTGCAATTGCGGCAGGATGTCAAAGACAGCCAAACGGTGGCCATATTGAAAGGTCTGGACGGTACGCCCCGCATCATCAATACCATTTATAAAGTCAATGTAAAGCCCACAACGAAGTTTTCCAGCCCAATCACGCTCATTCCTTCGTATCCCGATTTGCCAATGGAGGATGTGTACCCACGGGTGGCCGAAACCGACACGCGGGAACTCTATTTACGGCAGGTTGGCAAAGGTCGGGTCGCGTATATTCCCGGCGATCTGGACCGGTCTTTCTGGCAAATGCTGGGCACCGATCATGGACAACTTCTGAGTAATGTTATCAATTGGGCGCTGGATGAAGAACCCGTTGCTGCCGTGAAAGGACCAGGTGTAATCGATGTCAATGTCTGGCGTCAGGATAAATCCATGACGGTCCATTTGGTGAACCTCACCAATCCAATGATGATGAAAGGGCCTTTCCGGGAGTTAATTCCCGTAGAAGCACAGGTTACGGTCAACGTTCCGGCTGGAGCAAAAGTGACGGGCGTGAAACTACTGATGAGCGGGCTTACTCCGAAGTATGAATTAAAAAGCGGTACTTTAACCGTGACAGTCCCCAAAATTCTCGATCACGAGATTGTCGCGCTGGATTTAGCTTAATGCTGTAGGGTCGTGGTGTCGGTTTTGAGCGGTCCGCCGTTGCGGAAACCGACACCACGCGTCAGCCATTTCACGTTGACAATTGCGTCGGTTTTGACCGGACTGGCGTTCCAGAAACCGACACCACTCTTATTAACTGAATACAACTCATGATCTGGAAACAAGTTATTGACCCATTTAATAGTATCGCGTTATCCGTGTTAGTGGCGGCAATACCGATCATGTTCATATTCTGGGCCCTGATTATTAAAAAAATGAAGGGGTATCAGGCTAGTTTAATTGCTACAGGTCTGGCCATGATCATTGCTATTCTGGGGTATGGCATGCCCGTAAAGCTCGCGTTGCTATCCGCTACGCATGGGGCCGTATATGGCTTATTCCCTATTTGCTGGCTGGTAATTATGGCAGTTTTTCTGTTTAATATCACCGTTAAAAGCGGCCAGTTCGAGATTATCAAATACTTTATGGCGTCAATCACCTCCGACCGGCGGTTGCAGGCGTTACTGATTGCCTTTTCATTCGGTTCATTTCTGGAAGGTACCGCTGGTTTTGGCGCGCCGGTCGCCATCACAGCTGCCATGCTCGTCGGGTTAGGGTTCAACCCGCTCTATGCGTCGGGCATTTGCCTGATTGCCAATACAGCACCGGTTGCCTTTGGCTCTATTGGCATCCCCATTACGGTTGCCTCGCAGGTGTCGGGCATTCCCGAACTGCCCATCTCGCAAATGGTGGGACGGACCCTGCCAATTTTGTCTATTATGCTGCCTTTCTATCTGGTGACCATTATTGCCGGGTTCAAAAAAGCGAAGGAAATATGGCCTGCTGTATTGGTATCGGGTATCTCATTTGCCTTCCTGCAATGGTTTTCGTCCAACTATTTGGGGCCCGCCCTTCCCGACGTTATTGCGGGCCTTGGGTCAATTGTTTGCTTAATGGTTTTTCTACGATTCTGGAAACCTAAAACCACCTGGCGCTTTGCCAACGAATCAGCGGCTACGTTCAACGCCGACATAAGCTACACAAACGGACAAATCATCAGAGCCTGGTCGCCTTTTATTATCCTGACGATCATGGTCATTTCCTGGGGCGTACAACCAATTAAAGATGTACTAAATTCGGTTGGGATGATCCAGTTTGAATTTCCTGGGCTTCACAACGCCATTCAGGGAGGAGATGGCGTCTTATTAGCTAAGTTATTTAAATTCAACTATTTATCAGCAGCCGGAACGGCTATTTTAGTAGCAGCTCTTATCGCAATCCCACTGGTTGGATTAACGTATCGCACGGGTGTAAGTGTGTTTGGCGCTACACTAAACCAGCTTAAGTTTCCGATTCTTACAATTGCGGCTGTGTTAGGATTCGCCTATATTCTGAACGATTCGGGTATTACGCTCACGCTGGCGGCTGTGCTGGCCAACACTGGATTCCTGTTTCCATTTTTTGCCCCTGTACTGGGTTGGCTGGGAGTTTTCATCACGGGTTCCGATACGTCTGCCAACGCCCTATTTAGTAAATTACAATACGCTACCGCCCAATCCATCGGCGTCGATCCGGTGGTCACTGTAGCCGCCAATATATCGGGTGGTGTGGTTGGTAAAATGATTTCGCCACAATCCATCGCCGTAGCAGCGGCAGCGGGTAACCTGGTGGGAAAAGAGTCCGAACTATTCCGCTTCACCGTGAAGCACAGTTTCTACATGCTCATCTTTATCTGCTTCATTACGCTGACGCAGGCTTACGTAGTTAAATGGATAATTCCCGTATACGAAATGCTCGGCAGTAAAAAAGCAGTCGCTATGCCTGATGTATCCAAAGGGTACACATACCTGATCATATTGGCCATTTTATTGGCCGTTATAGCCACGGCTATCCTAAGAACTGTCAAAAAGAAAGCACCAACACCCGATTTAGTAAACTAACTTTTGCAACCTGAATTAACATGAATGCTCCACTTTGCAACTACATGAAAGTTGGCCTTGTCCATTTTATGGCTTTTCCCGAAACCATGAAAGGCGAAGGACCCATATTTGAAACCATTAAAAAAGTAGTTCTGGATGAGTACTTTACGGCCATAGAAATTACTACGGTTAAAGATATTGATGTTCGTCGGAAAGTAAAAAGTCTGCTGGAATCTTCGCATATGACCATAGCGTATGCCGCCCAACCCCGGCTACTGACCACCGGCCTTAACCTGAACGATACCAATGAAGAAGGTCGTCAACGGGCGCTGGCAAACGTTAAAGAAGGCATCGACGAAGCCTATGAAATTGGGGCTACCGGCTTTTCGTTTCTGAGCGGAAAATACGATGAAGCCCGCCGGGAAGAAGCGCTTGAACTATTGGTAAAATCGACTAACGAAATCTGCGCCTATACAAAAAGCAAAGGCGACATGAAGGTTTCGCTGGAAGTGTTTGATTATGACGTCGATAAACGGTCGCTGATTGGCCCGGCAGACCTCGCCTTACGTTACGTGCAGGAAGTTCGGAAAGAGCATGACCATTTCGGACTGATGGTCGATTTGAGCCATATTCCACTCATTCACGAAACGATTGAAGAATCACTTTTGCCAGTCAAAGACTACATTACACATGCGCACATTGGCAATTGCGTGGTCAAAAGCCCGGATATGCCCGCCTATGGCGATGTTCACCCGAGATTTGGCTTTCCCAATGGCGAAAACGACGTAGCCGAAGTGACTCATTATCTGAAAGTACTTTTGGAAATCGGTTATTTAAATACGGAAACCCCGCCAATCGTTAGTTTTGAAGTTAAACCGTTTGGCGATGAAGATTCGGATGTTGTAATTGCCAATGCCAAGCGGACGTTAAATGCGGCCTGGGCGAAGGTGTAGTTTTTTGAGTCACGGTTTATTGGTTTTCGTGGTGTCGGGTTTGAGATGGCACCGGCCACCCGGCCCGACACCACGAAAACCAATAAACCGTGACTCGGTTCGTGATATAAACGTAAAAAAATCAACGATGAAGATTGTCGTATTAGATGGATACACCTTGAATCCGGGCGATTTATCCTGGGAAGGGTTGGAAAAACTCGGCGAGTTGACAGTATATGACCGAACATCAGCCGATAAAGTGCTGGAGCGGGCGCAGGGTGCCGAGATTATATTTACCAACAAAACACCGTTGGGTGAAGATATCTTAGCGCAGTTACCCGACTTGAAATTTATTGGTGTGCTGGCTACTGGTTTCAACATTATCAATACAGACGTCGCAAAAAAGAACGGGGTTATTGTCAGTAACGTACCGGGTTATGGAACGCCCTCGGTCGTTCAATTAACCTTTGCGTTGCTGCTCGAACTGACTCAACATGTGCAACGACACAGCGATTCCGTTCGGGAAGGTAAATGGTCGCGCTCGGCCGACTTTTGTTTTTGGGATTATCCGCTTGTCGAACTGTCGGGCAAAACAATGGGGATCATTGGCTTTGGTAGTATTGGCGAAGAAGTGGCTGATGTAGCCACGGCTTTTGGCATGAATATCATTGGCTCGAAACGGCACCCTACGGATCAATCGCACCGTAAAAATTTCAAGTGGGCCGAGATACCCGAATTGCTGGAACAGTCTGATGTGGTGAGTATTCACATACCTTTGTCGCCCGAAACGCAGGGCCTAATCAACAAGGCGAATTTAGCGCTGATGAAGCCGTCTGCATTTCTGCTGAACACGTCCCGAGGCCCACTTGTCGTGGATCAGGATCTAGCCGATGCGCTTAACAATGGCGTTATTGCCGGAGCGGGTATTGATGTCTTGTCCAAAGAGCCACCAAACGCCGATAACCCACTATTTACCGCGAAAAATTGCCTGATAACGCCACATATTGCCTGGGCTACATTGGAAGCGAGAACCCGGCTAATGGCAATTACCGTTGATAATCTGGCTGCATTTATCAATAAAAACCCCGTTAACGTAGTCAATAAGTAAGCAAGTTAATTTATGGGATATAACCCAATCGGACGTTTGTTCGCTACCCGGCGGACGAATGCCCTAAGCCTCTTATTGTGCCTATTTTTTGCCAGTCTACCCGTTGTAGCCCAGCAAAATCAGCACGCTGACAAACGTAAAGCAGGTGATTCACTCGATCACTAGCCCAGCCATATTGAGGTACTGACCCACTTTGGGGAGCGGGCCGACATAAAATAAGCTGACCATTGACTCCCTAAAAGCGGAATAAGTGCCTTTTTCTCCTAAACCTAACTCGTTTCGATCATGAAAACGATCCATCATGTCATAGTCTTTTTTGCCTTTTCTCTGGTGTCCGGCAAGGTAATGAGTCAATCAGGAACAGCGTCAAAAGCCACGACGACCGAACTGGCAAAGATCGATCCGGGCAGTTACGACGCAAGCTGGTGGAACCGGGCACCCGTTCGCCTGATTCAAACTAATCTTCGGGAAATTGATGCTGCCATGAATACGGATGCCTATGTGCAGTCGATGGTCGATGCATCGGCCACGGTTGTGATGTTGAACGTTGGCGGCATTGTCGCCAACTACCCCACAAAGCTTGCCTATCATTTCAAGAATCAATACATGAACGGTGGCGATTTGATTGGCGATCTGGTGACCAAACTTCACGCCAAAGGCATTAAAGTAATTGGCCGTTTCGATTTTAGTAAAATAAACGAAACCTATGCCGACAAGAAACCGGACTGGTTATATGTCAGTACGGAAGGAAAACATGTGCATTTCAACGGGCAGGTTCATACGTGCCCCAACGGCGGTTACCAACAGGAATATGGCTTTGAGATACTTAAAGAGGCTATTACGAACTACCCACTCGATGGGATTTTCTTCAATATGATCGGGTACACAACGTCGGATTATAGTGGAACGTACTACGGTATCTGCCAATGCAACAACTGCAAAAAGCGATTTCACGACGAAACGGGTATGACGCTTCCGGTAAAAGCAGACATGAACGATCCGGTCTTCCGACGGTACAACACCTTCAAAAAAACTACGTCCGATGAGCTTTTTCTCAAAATAGGCGACTATGTTAAAAAGCTGAACCCGAATTTGATAATCAATACATATGCCGATGCGGGTGTCGATATGATTCGGGATGAGTCAAGCTCCTGGCTGACTGACGACTACGAGTGGAATTACTCCGGTACCGACCACGTAAAACGCGTCTTAGGCTCTTTTAAAGACAAAGTGCCCAGCAACGTTTTTATTTACTTTTTGGCCATCGGATTTCGGCACACAGCTACCTCGCCAAATATTGGCCGGGTGTGGTTGCTCGGTAATATGCTCAACGGGGCACCCCTCGATTTCAATGTCGTTGGCACACTCGTTAATCAGGACGACCGGGTATTTATCCCAATCCTGAATGATCTGTATGGCTTTCACAAAAAGCATGAGAAACTGTTCACCAACCTCAAACCCGTTAGTCACGTAGCTCTTATCAAGGGGTCGAAAAAGGAATACGAAGGCATGATAAAACTGCTTTCGGAAGAGCACATTATGTACGACATTATCGAACCGTCAACGATAGGCAACACATCAGCACCGCGCCAGTTGCAGGAGTACGACGCCATTATTCTGGGCGATGTTGCCAACATGGATGATCGTCTGGTTTCTCTGCTTGACGACTATGTAAAAAATGGAGGTAAACTGCTGGCAACCGGATTCAGCTCGACAAACGACGAAACAGGCAAACCGACGAAAACAATCCGGCTCAAGTCGTTGGGTGTGATGCCTGACTATGACGTATTTTCACAATCGAAATCAACGTATTTGCAAGTGTCAGCCAGTGACAAAAAGACGCTTGGCATCGACGGATTCAAGGACATTGACTTAGTTATGATGTACTCCGATTTCATGAAATGCAAGACTAGTGGTCCAACCGAAGCTTACTTAAAACTGATACCGACGACCCGTTTTGGACCACCCGAAAAATCTTATTTCACCGATGCCGACGTTACCGATGCGCCCGGTTTAATCGGCAATACGTTTGGCAAAGGGAAAACAGTTTTCATTCCCTGGAGGCTGGGTACGCAGTATGAATTTAAAGGTCATCATGCGCACCGGACTCTTTTCGTAGCGGCCTTACAAACTATGTTACAGACGCCAACGTCCTTAAAAACCAGCGCGTCACCGCTCATTGAAATGACGCATTTGGCAAATCGTAACGGAGCTTTTGAGTGGATTGGCATGATCAATCATTCGGGGCAAATTGGTGCGTCGTTACGGGAGCCAATTCCGATTCAAAACACGATAATCCGATTCAAACCTGCCAAGCCTGTGAAGCAGCTTACGCTCATGCGGTCGGGGGGCGAGTTAAAGTTCACCCAAACTGATGGTTGGGTAGAGTGTGTCGTACCCAACGTGGCCGATTTCGAAATGCTGGTTTGCCTCTACAGATAACCACTCACTACCAGTCCTTATGAAAAACAAGATTATCGGCGTGATTGGAACCGGCCTGATGGGCAATCCAATGGCGAAGCATTTATTGACTGCCGGATACACCGTAAACATTCATAACCGCACCAAAAGCAAAGCTGATTCATTGATCGGGATGGGCGCAACTTGGTTCGACACACCAGCCGCCCTCCCCCAAAAGTCGGATATAATCATCACGATGATCGGCTTTCCAAAAGATGTTGACGAATGCTACTTTGGGGTCGATGGTATATTTCAGGGTATAAAACCGGGTGCCGTTCTGATTGATATGACCACGACCAAACCCAGCCTTGCCATCAGAATTTCCGAACAGGCGTCTACAGTTGGTGTTGATTTCATTGATGCGCCCGTATCGGGTGGCGAGGTGGGCGCCATTAACGGAACACTTTCGATTATGATTGGTGGCGAAAAGGAAGTTGTGGATACGATGATGCCTATATTTGAGGTGTTCGGCAAAAATAGGGTGTATCAGGGGCCAGCCGGTTCGGGGCAGCATACCAAAATGTGCAACCAGATAACCATTGCGGGTACGCTGATTGGCGTGTGCGAAGGACTTATTTACGGGCTCAAAGCCGGACTTGATTTAAACAACCTGTTGCAATCAATAAGCAAAGGAGCCGCCGAATGTTGGAGTCTGCACATTCTGGCCCCCAAGATTGTAAACGGTGACTATTCGCCGGGATTTACGGTCGATAATTTCGTGAAAGATCTGGGCATTGCACTCGAGGAAGCCGAAGCCATGAAACTGTCATTACCGGGGCTTGCTTTAGTAAAACAACTGTACCTGTCTGTCCAGGCGACGGGCAATGGTTCTTCGGGCAATCAGGCGCTCTATCTTGCGCTTGAAAAGCTCTCGAATCTGGACCAAAAACTAACCCTTGTCAACTAAACTTGACCATACCAGCAGTCCTTTATTCTCCATGAAACCAACGCGCGTCCTTATTGCTCCAAATGCGTTTAAGCATAGCCTGAATGCCATAGATATTGCCAATGCGATTCAGAAAGGGTTAACACAAAGTAAGCTTGACTGCACCTGCGAATGCTTTCCGGTGGGTGATGGGGGCGATGGTACGGGCGAGTTGATGATCAAAAAATACGACGGCTTAGTGGTTTCGGCTGACGTAAATGACCCGTTTGACCGGCAGATAACATCGTCTTTCGGGATGGTTAATAACGGGGAGACAGCCATCATCGAAATGGCGAATGCATCAGGGCTTCAACTGGTAAAACCGGATGAATTAGACCCGCTACGGGCCACCTCATTCGGCACAGGCGAACTCATTAAACTGGCACTGGATAAAGGCGTAAAAGAAATTATCCTGGCCATCGGCGGATCGGCCACCGTAGACGGTGGAACGGGAATTTTGCGGGCGCTCGGTATCCGCTTTTTAATGGCAGAAGGTACCTTTTTGACCACCCCCGAAAGCCTGACTGACTTGGCAAGAATTGATGTTTCAGGACTTGATCAGCGAATTCTGGCTTGCGAGGTAAACATTCTTTGCGATGTAGATAATACGTTAGTCGGTGAGCAGGGGTCGGCGGCCGTTTTTGGACCTCAAAAAGGAGCCACGCCCGAAGGCGTAAAAAAATTGGATGCAAGCCTGAGCAAGTTCGCCGAAGTAGCCTTTACGCAAACGGGTATTGATATGACACGCGTGAAGCACGGCGGTGCAGCGGGCGGTGTGGCTGCGGGGCTCTACACATTTTTCAACGCAAAGCTGGTGAACGGCATTGATTTCTTCCTTCAGTTCACTGGTTTCGATAAAGCGTTGGATAACGCTGATATCGTTATCACCGGCGAAGGCAGCATCGATGAGCAAACCTTACACGGGAAAGGACCATTTGGCGTAGCCTTTCGGGCAAAGCACAAAAACCTACCTGTAATTGGTTTGGCAGGCAAGATTCCGTTAGAGCAGAACGAGAAATTGACTCAGTATTTCGATGTCTTACTGGCTATTGGCAATGGCCCGACAGACATAGACACCGCTATGCAGTCTACCGAGCAAAACCTGATCCGAACCGCCTGGCAACTTGGTAATTTGTTAGCAATGAAGTCTCTTTAAAAACTGGCAATAACCGAGATCAGATGAACCTAAGAGAGTAGGTAAGATGAAAAAGTGGTTTAACATGGATAAAGAAGTCATTAGACATGGCCTCAAACTTCATCTGCTTTTACTCACTATGGCTGGCAATTATTTTAAGCACATCCTACTTACATTAACTCGTGCGCTTGTAGTACTAGTCGGCTTGGCCTCATTGGCGCAGGCGCGTATCATTCGGATTGAGATCACCAGCGTTCAATCGCCCACCTTTGAGGGGAAGGCATTTGGCCGGGTAGGTGCCTACGATAAACTTCGGGGAAAAGCGTATGGCGAATTAGACCCAAACAGTCCGCAGAATGCACTCATCACCGATATTGGCCTGGCTCCACGCAATGCGAAGGGTATGGTGGAGTATTCGATGGATATTTATATCCTTAAACCTATCAAACTCGCCAATGGCAACCACAAGTTGTTTTTGGAAATCAATAACCGGGGCGGCAAGCTCTTCGGCGGATTCAATAAAAGCAGCGGAGGCAACGACCCTACAACGGCTGACCAGGCGGGAGAAGGTTTTCTGATGAATATGGGTTATACAATGGCCTGGAATGGTTGGGATTGTTCGGCAACTTCGGCAAATAATAACCTGACTATCAGTGTCCCCGTAGCCAAAAATACGGATGGTTCATCAATTACGGGTCCCTCCTACGAATATATCGTCTACGACAACGCAACGGCCCTCTCCTACTCACTCGCTTATCCCGCAGCGACATTAACGAAATCTCAGGCAACACTCACCGTGCGCGAACATTTGCAAGACACCGCCAGCGTTATTCCAGCCAACGAATGGGAATACGTCAACGAGCGCACCATTCGGTTGCTCCCCGCTGGAACAACCTTCCGGCAGAGTGCCATTTATGAGTTTAATTACACAGCACGCGACCCCATTGTGGCGGGCGTTGGCTTTGCGGCAACCCGCGATTTCGTGTCGTTTCTGCGATATGCCATAGCCGATGACTTTGGAAACCCCAATCCCTTAGCCGGTGATGTGCGCTACACTTTTTCGTATTCGCTATCTCAACCGGCCCGCTATGTCAATGATTTTCAAACGCTGGGTTTCAATGCTGATGAACAGAATCGGCGGGTCTTGGACGGAATCGAAAACTGGTTGGGGGGCGGCAGCGGCATTGGCCTCAATGTTCGGTTTGCCCAGCCTTCCCGAACGGAGCGCAATCGGCAAAATCACCTGTATCCAGAGGGGCTTTTTCCGTTTGCCTATCCGGTTATGACCGACCCGCTTTCGGGGAAAACAGCGGGGCGTCTTGCCAGATGTTCGGCCAGCAATACGTGCCCAAAGGTGTTTGAAATCAATTCAGCAAACGAATATTGGGTTAAAGCCGCTTCTTTGCTCCATACGGACAGTAAAGGAAATGACTTGCCCGATCCTGAGAATGTTCGCTTTTTTCTGGTATCCGGCGCACAACACGGTACGGGTAACGGGGCTACTCGGGGTTTATGCCAGCAACTCCAAAACCCAACCAATGCCGATCCAGTCTTACGAGCGCTCTTCGTTGCCCTCGATGAGTGGGTCACGAAGGGAACCGTACCACCCGCCAGCGCAGTACCCCGACAGTCAACCGGAACCGCCGTTGTCGCAACTCCACAACCAGGCTCCCAAACGGGTCTAATTTCGCAAGCGGCACTTGGGTGGCCAACGATTCCGGGCGTGGCGTATACGGGCGGCATTACAACGCGCTATCTGCTCGATTTCGGTTCTTCGTTCGAGAAGGGATTCATAACAAAATTCCCGACCGTCGTAGCAGAGCGACCTATCTACGTAAATTTTGTATCCAAGGTTGATAAAGACGGCAATGAACTAGCGGGTATCCGCTTACCTCCCGTTGCCGTACCAACTGCCACAACGACCGGCTGGGCCTTACGACGGGCAGGCTTTGGTGAAAACGACGGTTGTGAAGGTTCTGGCCAGAATATACCGTTCAAAACGACCAAAGCCGAACGCTTGTCAACCAACGACCCGCGCTTGTCGTTGCAGGAACGTTATGAAACACATGATGGCTATGTAAAGGCCATTCAAAAGTCTGTCCAGACATTAACAGCGCAACGTTTTTTATTACCCGAAGACGCGCAACAATACATAAAATCTGCGCAGGACAGCCCTATTTTACGATGAGATAATGAGGCTTATTTTTGCGTATCAGAAGGTGAATAGTCTGAATTTCTTTGTAAAAATTCAGCGTAGAAATCGGGTATAGAGCTATTATGAATCCCCGCAACTGTCTGCTCAATAGAGTAGTTCACTTTGATTAGTTCATACGTTATTGAATCTGGACCAAAGGCAACCTGTTCGCCAGAAACAGTTAATAGTAAGTAAGTCGCCAGAGCATCAGCTTCTTTGGAGCGCCCAACGGACCCACAGTTGATCGCAATTGGCGGAAGGATTTTCTCTGCCGAGTTGAGTTTATTGCTAAGCGGGCGGATATACGACATATGAGTGTGCCCCATAATCAACACGTCAGCGTTCTGCTGGTTCATCATCGCCAGTAAATCGTCCTGATCGTGGCTCTGATAAATGTATTCGTCGTTGGTCCGTGTACTGGCGTGTACCAGAAGAAGAGTAATGGGTGTATCAGCAAAAGAAAAAGACAATTGAATCTGACGCGGTAGACTGGCGAGAAAGGCTTTATTACTTTCGGTAATTGCTTGTCGTGTGTAGTTAATGGCGGCTGTTCGAGCTTGCGTTTCCTGATACGTGTGTTTGGGTAACGGAATAAGCGGCTGGTCGAAGGCAATTCGTTCATCATGGTTTCCCATCAATGTAGGAATACGCTGCTGCCTGATTAACTCAATGACTTCATTCGGCCAGGGGGCAAAGTCAACCAGATCACCGAGGCAAAAAATTTGGTCCACTTTTCTGGCGTCAATATCTGCTAATACGGAGTTGAAAGCGGGGAGATTTGCGTGAACGTCACTTAGAATGGCGATTGTCAACATATATATACAGCTTGTTGGCTGAGCATCTTTAAAGGACAAAGATACTACTGGCGCAATTGGCCTAACAGAACAAATCCGGCCTTGTCTGGTACTAACCAATAGTATTTTGTAGAGTAACTAACGACATCCACTCAACCCTCAATCCATATTTGCTGCGTAAAGGCACCGTTAACAGCCGCATCCCACACCTCAAACCGTACCCATTTTCTGCCCTTGAGATTAGTGTTAAATGTAAATTTCTGTTTGCCGAAGGGAAGCGTATTCGTTAAATCTATTCGCTCCCGAAACACCTGCTTTCCATCGCCGGAGATGATTTCGGCAAACGTTAGCGGGAATGTCCAATCCATATCGACCACGACACTGGCTTTTCCATCCTGAGATAAGGTGAGCGTTTCGCCCGCACCTTTTCCATTTACCGCAAACGTCGGCAGCAACACTTCGCCCGTCGTAACAAAGAATTTCCCTTGCTGCATGACGTCTAAGATTGGTTGCCAACCCTTATTATAATCCGGCAGTTTATTGAGTTGTAAGTAGTTTACATTGAGGTGGGCGTACATTTCGTTTTCCGGCTCGATGGTAAATAAATCAGCTTCGGCAATGACGTGTTTTTTGAAGCCCCAGTTTGCCATATCGTCCATTAAATCCAGCACCCTGCGGCTTAATCGGGGTTCCGACAAATCGGCGGGTATGTTTTTCCAGGCAGCTCCGAAAAAACGGTCGGACTTGTAGAAATCCTCGTCTTTGTATTTGTCAGGAAAACCGGTGGACCCTTTGGTACGGGCGTGGGCGGTCCAGGCAAGTCCGTTTTCAGCTTCCAGCAGTTTCAGCATATCCGCTTTGTCGCCAATACGATACACTTTTCCGTATTGCGGGTCGGCCGTTACGAAAGGCATCTCGGGCTTGCGCGACATGATCCAGTATACCGGCTTCGGGAAAAAATCTAACCAGTGACCACCAAAAAATTCGTTGGGTTCTTCGCCGGGTAATAACAGAAAATCGTTAGTTGACCAGCGTTTGCACATGTCGAACAAGGTTTTCAACTCTAAAAGCCGTTGGTCATCGGGACCCTTCGGATGAGCGGTGTAATGAAACTCAGCCAGATGCACGATGTCAATACCCGTATTTTTAAAAACCTTAACGAAATTTGGTACGTCTGGAACTGGCTTTCCGGCCAGTATTACGCTCATAACATACTCATTATGAAAGTGGCTCGACATGGTTTTGTAGCCCGACACCACCGGATACTTGTCGTTATGGGTGAATTTCTTCACATCTTCCAGTACTTTGGCGGGTGTGTCAGTACTCAACAGGCAAAAAAAGTTTAATCGCTGCTGGGTTTTAGGTGGTGCGTTTACCCAGGGCACCCAGCGTTTATCACCCATCAAATCCTGCCGAATACCGATACCAAAGCCCGGTATCAGACTCCGATAGTTGCTGCCGTACCAGGTAAAGTCCAGATTGAACGCTTCGTCTAACGGGTAAAAATACTGGTGGGGAGCCGGAAATACAGCCAGACTGCCCGTTGCGCCAGCACCAATAATAGTACGGTATTTCACGCCCTGTGCTTTGTTGGGTTGTTTCAGATCGGCGGGTACGCTCTGCATCTGGCCTTGAGTATCCGACCAGGCAATGGTAGTCCATATCGGCAGTTTACTGACCAAACCCGCGTCGTAGAGAATGGCTGTAGAATCCACATCTGTAGCCATAACAGCGGCTATATTGAATAACGGGCTGCCATTATAAAGTGTAATTTCAATGGCTCCGGTAAACGTAGCGGCCTGAATGTCTGACACCCGAATTACGGTTCGGGAGCCATTAGTACGTACACTTGCGCTTCGCTTAGTAAGCGCGACGGCGTAGGACTTATGGGGTAGTTTGTTAGTTTTATCAAAAAAGATATTCCAGCCATTCTGCGAAATCAAATCTCGTTTGCCGACCGTAAGAACAAAGGCGGGGTCGAGGGCTTTGGCGATTTCCCTAAAAGCTCCTCGCTGAGATAGCTGGATACTGCTGAACAGCGGCTTCTCTTTCGCTAAGTCGATAATTAGTTTACCAGTCTCCTTATCTGTGGTAGGCCAGCTTACGACCAGATCATCTCCCTGACTGATGACCGTTACGCCATTTTTTTTCTGATAACCAGACAAATCGACCGGAATCTGCGCACGAACGGCCAAGCCAGTAATGAGTAATAGAAGTAAAAGAATTTCTTTCATAGTTACGGATTCAGATCATTTACACAAAAGGCAATTGGGACTATTTACTTAACAGTACTTAGTGTAAAATCTACCCGGATAGGCTGTCAACAACCGCTTCGTTTCTAAACCTCTATAAACAAATGAAACCTACACGCAGGCATTTTTTGCGAAATTCTGCCCTTGCCGTCACGGGTGCGGGCCTTATTAGTCTCCCAAGTCTGGAAGCCATTGCCAGCCAGCGGCAACGAATTTCGCCTAATGATAAACTTCAGGTTGGGTTGATTGGCTGCAATGGCATGGGCTGGTCAGATCTTCGCTCCCACCTACTACAGAGCGATGTGCAATGTGTAGCTTTAGCCGATGTAGACCAGAGTGTTCTGGATAAACGAGCCACCGATGTCGAAGCCATGCAGCATACCCGACCGCTGCTTTTTAAGGACTACCGGAAGCTGCTTGAGAACAAAGATATAGATGCCGTTATTATTGGTACGCCCGACCATTGGCATTGTATGGCTATGATTGATTCGTTGTCGGCGGGGAAACACGTTTATTGCGAGAAACCATTAGCCAACAGCATCGAAGAATGTAATTTGATGCTGGCTGCTGCGCAGAAGTACAAAAAGATTGTACAGATTGGGCAATGGCAACGTAGTGGGTCACATTACGAAAAAGCAATTGAGTACGTTCGGTCGGGCAAATTGGGGAACATTCGTTTAGTAAAAGTCTGGGCTTATCAGGGGTGGATGAATCCCGTTCCTGTCCGGCCCGACAGTGCGCCCCCGGCAGGCGTTGACTATGCGATGTGGCTTGGACCTGCCCCCAAACGACCGTTCAACCCCAACCGATTCCACTTCAATTTCCGTTGGTTCTGGGATTATGCCGGTGGATTGATGACGGACTGGGGCGTTCATGAAATTGACATCGCTCTGTATGCCATGAATGCCAAAGCACCCAAATCGGTGATGGCGTCGGGCGGGAAACTCGCCTATCCCGATGATGCTTCGGAAACGCCTGATACCTTGCAGGCGGTCTACGAATACGATGGCTTCAACATGCTTTGGGAACATGCCACGGGTATCGACGGCGGCAACTATGGCAAAACGGAAGGCATCGCTTTTATTGGCAACAACGCTACGCTTGTTCTAAACCGGGACGGCTGGTCGCTTCTTCCCGAAACAGAAACAAAGAATGGTATCAAGGTTTACAAAGTGGAAGACATCCCCGATCAGGTGCGTAACGGCGAATACCTGAACGAGCATACAAAAAACTTCGTAAAAGCGATTAAAGCCAACGATGTGAGTATGCTTAAATGCGGTATCGAAACGGGTAGTATTGCTGCCATTAACGCCCACATGGGTAACATTGCCTATAAAACAGGCCGAAAAGTTTATTGGGATAACGCGGCAAAAGGATTCAAGAATGATACACAGGCAAACACGTTAATGGCGGCTCATTACAATAATGGCTGGAAATTACCCGTCGTTTAATGAAATCATATAATCTGGTCTGAAAGCTCCCAACTCACTAATATAAACAGCCAAATAAATAGCCGCCTTAACAAAACAACGAGCGATTTGCTTCTACAAGCAAATCGCTTTTTAGAGAACACATGGAATACAGAAAACTAGGAGAATCTGATTTGAGCCTGTCAGTTATCACGTTTGGCGCCTGGGCTGCCGGGGGCTGGATGTGGGGCGGAACAGAACGAAAAGGAGCTATCGAAGCCATCAAGGCATCTTATGATCTGGGGGTAACCTCTATCGACACAGCACCTATTTACGGACAGGGCACCAGTGAGGAAATTGTTGGTGAAGCCATCAGAGATATTCCCCGCGACAAAGTACAAATCCTGACCAAGTACGGCATGCGCTGGGATTTAGCCAAGGGTGATTTCGGATTCAAAAGCCAGGATAACGATGGTAACGCGCTCGACGTGTATAAATATTCGGGTAAAGAAAGTATTATCAAAGAATGCGAGGATAGCCTGAAGCGGTTAGGGACAGATTACATTGACCTGTATCAGATGCACTGGCCCGATAAAACCACCCCCATCGACGAAAGTATGGAGGCTGTCTTACGATTGATTGAGCAGGGTAAAGTTCGTCAGGCGGGTGTCAGTAATTACACCGTCGACCAGATGAAACAGGCGGAGAAAGTGCTCAAACTCGCGTCGAATCAGGTGCCGTTCAGCATGATTAATCGGGGAATAGAAGATGAACTTGTGCCCTATTGTGTAGAGAACAAGAAGGCCGTTCTAGCATATAGCCCAATGGAGCGCGGGTTGCTGACTGGTAAAATTAAACCCGGCCATCAATTTACTGAAGGTGATCATCGGGCAAGCTATCGGTTCTTCAAAGAGGAAAATATCCAACAGACCGACAGCTTTCTGCAAAAAATCAAGCCATTGGCCGATAGCAAAAACGCCAGCCTGAGCCAGTTGGTCATTCGCTGGACTATCGAACGCCCCGGAATTACGATTGCGTTGGTTGGTGCCCGTAATGCGGAACAGGCCGTCCAAAATGCCAAAGCCATTGATATTCAATTGTCGCCTGATGATATTACGTTCATCAATCAGCAAGTAGAAGCATTAGAGTTGGTATAAATTATAAAATTTGAGCCTACCCGAAGCCGGTCGATTGTACCGGCTTCGGGTAGTTTATTGATTTCTCCCTTGACGCTCGGTTTTGTTTGGAGGATCGTTTGAACGGAAAATAAAATTATGACGCGTATCTACAGCCTTAATATACTTATTGGGCTCTGCTTTAGCCATCTGGCTTTGGCGCAACTGCCGCCTATCTTTGACCAGAGCCGGATACAGGCAGCCCAAAGCGAAGCCACCGTTCGTCGGTTTCTGGCACCCGTAAAAATTCTGTGGACTACCGGCTCAATTACAAACGCAGAACGACTGCTAAAGCCCGGCAACGGGCAGGCCGATTTATCAGGAAAAGACCTATGCTCGCTGAAAAGCGATGCAACGGGTAAGCCTAGTCTACTACTCGATTTCGGGAAAGAATTGCATGGTGGACTTCAGATTGTGACGGGCCAATGGAAGGTTAGTAAACCCATCACGGTGCGGATACGGTTTGGCGAATCGGCCAGTGAGGCTATGGCCAATATTGAACCGAAACAAAATGCGACCAACGATCACGCCATTCGGGATATGACATTGCAAGTGCCGTGGCTGGGCAAGCTGGAAATCGGAAACACAGGTTTTCGGTTTGTCAGAATTGATCTGATCGATGGAGATACTGAACTGTTGCTAAAGGAAGTACGCGCCATTTTCACCTTCCGTGATATTCCCTACCTCGGCTCCTTCCACAGCAGCGACGAACTTCTGAATAAAATCTGGGCGACGGGTGCGTATACCGTTCACCTTAATATGCAGGATTACCTGTGGGATGGTATCAAACGCGACCGGCTGGTTTGGGTGGGCGATATGCACCCCGAAGTATCGACAATAAATGCTGTATTTGGCTATAACGATGTGGTACCCAAAAGCCTTGATCTGGCCCGCGACATTACACCCCTACCCGGCTGGATGAACGGCATTAGTACGTATTCGATGTGGTGGATTCTCATTCAGCGCGACTGGTATCAGCACAACGGCAATCTGCCTTATTTGAAGCAGCAGAAGGATTACCTCGTCAATTTACTGAACCTGCTCATAGAGAAAATAGACGACAAAAATAGTGAAAAGCTAGATGGAACACGCTTTCTGGACTGGCCTTCTAGCGAAAACACAAAAGGTATTCATGCCGGATTACAGTCTATGATGGTGCTTTCGCTAAGCGCCGGAGCTGATCTATGCCGCATCCTGAATGACCCCACAACGGCTACAAAATGCGACAATGCGGTGGCCCGCCTGAAAAAATACGTACCCGACCCGAACGCGTCCAAACAAGGCGCGGCTTTACTGGCGTTGTCGGGTTTGGTACCCGCCGAGAAAGCGAATAAAGACGTACTAGCCATTAACGGTGCCCATAATTTCTCCACGTTTTACGGCTATTACATGCTTCAGGCAAAGGCCAAAGCGGGTGATTATAAAGGCGCATTAGCCAACATCCGGGAATTTTGGGGCGGCATGCTCAGCTTAGGCGCCACCACTTTCTGGGAGGATTTCAATTTGGATTGGATGACGAATGCGGGCCGCATTGATGAACTTGTGCCAGAAGGCAAGAAAGACATTCACGGCGATTGTGGTGCCTATTGTTACATTGGCTTTCGGCACAGTCTGGCGCATGGCTGGGCGTCGGGGCCAACGCCCTGGCTGACGGAGCACGTACTTGGTATTCAGGTAGTGGAGCCGGGCTGCAAAGCCATCAAAATTGAGCCGCATCTGGAAGATTTAACGTTTGCAGAAGGTACTTTTCCAACGCCCTACGGGCTGGTAAAGGTGAAGCATACTAAATTGGCCAATGGAAAAATACAGTCCGAAATAAGTGGGCCAAAAGAGGTAAGAATCATCCGGTAAGACGATCATATTTTCTCTAGAAAGGCGAGAAACTCCTGCTTTTTATTGCGAGATACAGGGATGTTTTTATTATTAGCCATAATGACTTCTCCCCCGTCGCCACGAATGTATTTTTGGACATAGCGCAGGTTTATCAGATACCCGTGATGCACCCGGCAAAAGCCCTTACTTTCCAGAACTTCTTCTACTTCTTTCAGGGTTTTGGAGATCAATATTGTTTTACCGCTGGTCAGAAAAAAGTGTGTATAACCACCGTCGGATTCGCAATAATATATTTCTTCACTCTGTAAAATCTGTAGCCCTTCCATCGTGGGCAACGCAATCCGATCACCGGTTTTCTGCCGATTCAAATAAGCCACAAAATTGTCTACCTGCGTTGTAGGCCGGGATGACAGTGTCGTTTCAGCTTTCGATACGGCCTGGTGTAATTCGTCTTTATCAATTGGTTTCAGGATATAATCCAGCGCATTATGTCGAATTGCCTGAATGGCGTATTCATTATAAGCCGTTGTAAAAACGACCCGAAAACCAGTAAAGCGGCAGTCCTTGAGCATGTCAAATCCACTCATGCCAGGCATCTCAATGTCCAGAAAAACCAGGTCAGGATGGTGCTGCTCAATAGCATTTAAGCCTTCTTCTCCATCGGCGCAAGATGCCAGCAAACGTACCTCAGGGCAGTATTTAGCCAGTAACAGGGCCAAAACATCGCGGCAATGTTTTTCGTCATCAACTAAAATGGCGGTCATCAGTAAGGTAGTTTTAAAGTAAAACGAACGCTGGTGCCAGTCGCTAATCCGTCAGCCTGATAGTTGTCAGTCAGATCAATCCGGGCATTTACGCCATACATTTCATTAACCAGGAGCAATCGTTCCTCCGTTAGTTTGAGGCTCTGAGCCTCATGCGTCACTACTTGGTTGACCCGTAGATTGGCTGAGGCTACCCGACCGATACCATTGTCATTAATTTCTACAACTAAATTTCCCTGTTCCTTGTGGCAGTTGATTTGCAATATTGGTGTTCCATTTTTCTTGGGCATCAACCCATGCCAAATGGCGTTCTCCACGTAAGGCTGAGTAATTAATGGCGGCACATGGACGGTGTCCTGATCTAATTCATCACTTACCTGGTAGTCTACTTCAAACTTTTTATCGCAACGAAGTAATTCCAGTTCCACATAAATTTGCAAGGCTTTTAGTTCGTTACGCAGCGACACCCATTCTGTTTTTGAGTTATCCAACACCTGCCTCATCAGTCGGGAAAACTTAGTGAGCAGGTCCGATGCAAGATCGACCTCGTTTTGCAAGATAAAGCTATTGATCGAATTCAGACTGTTGAAAATAAAGTGAGGATTCATCTGCATACGCAACGCCAACAACTTCGTCTCGGCGACACGTTTGTTAGTCTCCATGAGTTGACGCTCGGCTTGCCAATAGGCCGCGTCTACCTCCACCTGTTTAATCTTTTGGGCGCACAAGGCAGCTACCGTCGTCATAATTTTCAGATGGCGGGACTGAAAAAAATCTTTCCTGGGATGTTCAGCATCAATAACTCCTATGATTTTACCTTCCGAAAGGATGGGTACGGTAATCTCTGCCAGCCGCATGGCATCATCCTGTATATAACGACTATCAGTAGATGTGTCGTTAATGAGTTCAGGCAACCCGGTTGAGGCCACTGTACCAACAATTCCCTGTCCCAGAGGAATATTAATAGGCCGAAAAACAGTGTGCCCACCAGGGTTTTTAGGACCATGTGCCGCTATTTGCACCAACACGTTCCGATCCTGATCGAGCCAGTACACAACACAATCGACAAAGTTGAGCCGGGCGATGCAATTTTTAGCAACGTCCCAAAGCACTTCGTCAATCGTTGTCTGGGCAATCATTGATGTCGCAAAGAAAGTAACTGCCTTTTCTGCTTCTAATTCCTCGCGTAATGCGGTTAATTCCTCTGCTGCGTAGCGGGTAGCTGCTCGTTTTACTAACTTCGTCATTCATCATAAGGTGTCACTCTGGCCGCAACTACGTTAGACTGGCTATTTTTAAAAAGCTTTACTGAATACTTGGTGATTTTCAGGCGTTAACTACCGTAAAAAGTCTATTATTGGGATTATTTTTCGCGTCGTTTTTCCGCTAATCAATCGCTGCGGATGGCTCAGTTCATTACCTATACCCCGTTGGAGAACCGAATCATTTTTGCTTGCCTAACGCTATCATGGTTGTATGGATGGCCGGCCCAATTATGTTACGCTCAATCAGGCGGCAACCCTGGCAGCGTTATGGCTCCTCCATCCACGCAATGGTTTCAACACCTTACCCTTCGGCAGGGACTGGCCGCTAATTATGCCATGTCTATCACGCAGGATAAACTTGGTTTCATCTGGGTCGGCACAGTCAACGGTCTGAACCGCTTCGACGGACTGCGCTGTCTGACATATACACGGCAGACCGGAAGTGCTCATTTGCTTTCGAATCGTATTGTACGGAGCGTATTTACGGCAAAAAATGGAACGCTCTGGGTTGGCACACAGGAGGGATTGAACCGGTTCGAGCCTGACAAGCAGACATTTCAACAATATTCACTTTCGCATTTGGGGATAGGCTGCAATCTCATTCGCAACATAGTCGAAGGCAGTTACGGCACCCTGTTTCTGGCCACAAATGGTGGTCTTGTGCTACTCAATCCAACGACGGGAAAATTCAGCCTGTTGACGCTTCCGGCAGATTCCGCATCTCGTCTGGGAGCGAATACCATCCGGCGACTACTAGTAGATGGGTCTACGCTTTGGATCGCTACTCAGGCGGGTCTGTATGCCTACGACCAACGCACAAAGCAGTTCCAGGTCTTTCACCATGACGAAACCAATAGTGCCTCGTTACCAAATGATTATGTATCGGCACTGGCCATTCATCCAACTACTCGTGAGTTGTTTATCGGTACAAATGAAGGCCATATCGCTAAGCTTAATCCAGCTACACGGGCATTTCGGCAACTACCGTTGCAGGCTAATCATCCAATTTCTTCGATACTTTTCACCAAAACTCACGACCTGTGGGTAGGCGTTTTGGGGGGAGGAATCCAGCGGTACGATTCCATTCGAAATCAATTTTCGGTGTATCTGAATGACGAGAACAATCCCCGCAGTCTGGGCTCAAATTCGGTCAGGGACTTATTTGAAGACCAGAGTGGCGTTGTTTGGGCCGTTACAGATGATGCGGGCGTAAGCTGGTTCAACCCAACGGTGGAGAAGTTTCATTCACTCTTCGACGACGTTGGCTACCGGCCAGCCTCTTCATTAGGTCTCGATGCATCGCGGCTCGCAATCGACCGGCAGAATCGTCTTTGGGTTGCTACTCACGACGGGGTAGTGTGGATCGACCCGAAAACCCAACGCTACCACTCGTACCGCCATGATCCAACCAACCCGCACAGCCTCAGGTCAAATCTGGTGCATTGTGTGCTAATCGATCAACGTGGGCAAGTTTGGTTTGGTAGTGCCAAAGGGCTTGATCGCTTTAATTCATCTACGCAACAGTTTGACCAAATACGGTGTCTGCCTACGCCAGAAAGTCCAACTCAATATCCGGAATTTGACTCAACAAAACATCTGTTTGTTGCTGGAAATCAAGTGTTCAATCTTGCTCAAGGCGCGAATGGCCGCATCTTCGTCGGCACAGATGAAAAGCTAACTATTTACGATCCGAATCGCCACACATTTCGTAACCAGTTTAACGATGAGCGCATCCGCCGGTTACCAGGAAAAAATTACAATACGCTTTACGTAGATCGTCAAAATAACCTGTGGGTAGGCGGCTTGGGGCCTGTTTATAAAATAAGCTCCGATTTACGACTAGTAGCGCAGTACGTACACAAGGAAGATGACCGGTATAGTTTGCCCGACGATGGGGTGACTGACTTTGCGGAGGATGCCTCAGGCCGAATGTGGCTAGGTACTGACAATGGCCTGGCCCGTCTGGATCAGAAAACGGGCCGCTTTACTGTCTATACAACCCAACACGGGTTGCCCAACAACGATATAGCGGCCCTGTTAATGGCAGGCGATTCACTCTGGGTAACAACAAGCCGGGGGTTAGCCTGTGTTGACACACGCCAACTCAAATTCACGGTTTTCGATGAGGCCGATGGCAGTCCTGCGTCGGAGTTTGAGTCGGGCTCGGCCAAACAGGATTCGGCGGGCCGACTTTATTTTGGGGCTATGCGCGGATTGGTTTACGTTCAGCCAGACCGCATCCGCCTGAACCGTTTCGTGCCCCCCGTTTATCTAACGTCGCTTCGAAGCACCGATCAGGAATTTTTACAAGGTTCCCAAACGACTCCGCAAACAGTTGTTCTCAATTACACCCAGAATGCATTTTCCTTCGATATGGCTTCGCTGAATTTCGACCATCCTGAAGGCAATCAGTATGCGTATCAGCTCGAAGGGTTCGAGGATCATTGGAATTCGGCAGGCAATCGGCCATTTGGCAGTTACACAAACGTGCCCCCCGGCGACTATGTATTGCACGTTATCGCGGCAAACAACGATGGCGTTTGGAACCGACGCGGTTATCGTTTGCCATTACACCTCAAACCGCCCTTCTGGCAAACCTGGTGGTTTCGGATCGGTAGCCTTACTACACTGATTACCTTGATTTTAGTGGTTGCCAAACGACGTGATGAAACCATACAGCAGGAGCATCGAGACAAAAGTGAATTCCGTGAACGCTTGGCAGCATCGGAATTGAAAGCATTGCGTTCGCAGATGAATCCGCACTTTTTGTTCAACTCTCTAAATGCGATTCGGCTGTTTGTACTCCAGAATGACAGTGATAATGCCGATAAATACCTTGTCAAATTTGCCCGGCTTATGCGGCTGATTCTGGATAACTCGGGGCAAGAATGGGTGACGTTAGCCAGCGAACTGGATCAGTTGACGCTATATTTAGAGCTGGAGCAACTGCGGTTCAACAGCAAGTTCGACTTCTCGATAGTAATCGATCCAATTTTACAACAGGAAAGAACCAAGATTCCACCAATGATTATTCAGCCATATATCGAGAATGCTATTTTGCACGGCATGGCCCACAAAAAGACCCCTGGTACAATTCTGATTAGCCTAAAACCGGTCAACCAATATTTGGAATGTGTGGTAGAAGATGATGGCATTGGGCGGCAGAAAGCCATCGAATTAAAGAGCAAAACGGTGGCTTCGCATAAAAGTGTGGGACTAAAAGTAACGGAAGATCGGTTGCAACTCATGAGTCAGCGCAGCGGGCAAGAGGCTCGCGTCGATGTGATCGACAAAGTGAACGAAGCCAACGAACCGATGGGCACTAAGGTAATTATTCAGTTACCCCTGATTACCTACTAAAAACGCCTGACTATACAGCCAAGCGTTCCGTCTGAACCAATCTGCGGCCTTAAAGCCCCAAGGTACCATTGGTCAGCTGCTGAGACTATTCCAGTAAAATCGACTACTTATTCATTTATCTCTACCCGTTGTCAATTCCTGCGTTGACGGCGGCAGCAGGTGATATTGTTTTGTGCTCGCTAAACAACTATTTCTGTACTTCTGCGCCACCGCTAATTCACTTCTTTACTGCCTGATTTTTAAACTCTCTTACTTACTATAATACAATGGCAAACGAAAAAACTATACTTGATGAATGGTCCGTCAAAGACCTGGAAGATGGCTCATCGTTGACGATCACCATCGTTAACTGCACAGAGATGGGAAACCAATCGGTACCCGGTATCCAAGTTTTATACATGGGCCAAACGGTAAATTACGAACCCCTGATCACAGAGCGCTGGATCTATCAGGCGTCAAAAACTGATGCTGATGATGAGTATTTACTCGAAGACAATTCGTGGATGGTTCACGAAAATCAGTTTGTAAAAAACTACTTGGTGCTTGGCTCACCTCTTAAAGCTAAAGTAGCCGTGAAAACGCGTAGTTCCAAGGTAATTACCAAAGAATATGAACTCCCGTTTGCCGTGTAAGGGCAATTAAATTATAACCATCTCTCTACATTAGTGGAAGACATCTTTTCGCCGGACCGTCGATATAAAGTGAGCTTTGGAAGCTACGAGGTTAGAATGAGCCACTGGATTGATCAGCCTTACCTAATCCGGGTTAGTGACAATGTCAGCCTTTTCAACCTCAACGCTGATGTCTGGTCGGCGTCGAACGTGCGCTGGCTGGACGACTCAACGGTTGAGCTATATATGCGTAAATATCCCGGTCTGGTGGCCTGCACCCTAACTTTAAATGCATTGACTAATCACGCCAGCGCCGTAAACCAAACTGCTTCTTTTGCAGGAGCATTCTCAGAGCTAAAGATTTGGTTATTAAGTTTATAGAAATCGAAGATACCTTTCCTATCGGGATTATATCTTAATTTTTTACAGTCCCTATCCACTATTAATTAGGAGTAACTATCGGCCTTTGACCGCGCCAAGCGAGGAATAGAATCCATGACGCACTGCCTACACATCATCCTGCGAATTTTGTTCTTTCCATTAAGTTTGCTGTTCATCCGTTGTGGCAATTCATCTCTGTCGTCCGGGGTGGTGGTAGACCCGGCACGTCTTCGTATCAACGTTATCATATCCCGTTCAACAGGCGATGAGGGGAACACGAACGAAAGTATTCTGGCCTATATTAAGGACAATAAAGACCAAACAGTGGCTAACCAGCAGATTCTGATAAAGGTGAATGGTAAGGCGCTACGCCTTACAAATGGGTCGTCAAATTACTACGGTGTATACCCTCACTACCAACTTACGGACACATCTACGGTTATAAATGCCGACTCCACGTACGCCATTACCATCGTGCTTACAGATGGCAGGGAATATAAAGTAGGCAAGATTCAGCCCCAGCCCGACCTTACATCAATGCTTTTTCCCGTACCCGTTACCCACTCCCGTCAGCAGCCGTTAACCTTGCGATGGCAGGCAGTGGAACCCCACAATTGGTTGATTAACCATTGGAAAAGCTGGCAGGGTGAAACATCGGCAACGGAGCTAAAAATCTCAAAAAGCAATAGGGTGCACGATAAGTGGAATACTGTACAGTATGAGCGGAGCAGTACACAAGAATCTGATTATTTAAGTACGTCCATTAGGTCGGGTAATGGGTCATACACGATTCCCTTATCCTATCTGCGGGGGGATACGAAACCCTTCAATACCGTTGACATCCTAGTTGACTCAGAAAAACGCCAGAAGGCGGCCAGCCCTTTCCTGAGCGGTAGTACCATCAGCAGCCGTCGTACAGGTAGGTATCGACTTGCGCTCACTAACTAAAAAATCATCCATGAAACACGTCGGTATTGGCTTACTCGCGGCTCTCATTGGCTATGTAGTCATTGCGGCCATTGGTTATTTTTTATTGCTCAAACTTTCCTCAAACGGCCATGATCGGTCTGTTGAAGCCAGTATGACGAGTATCTTCATTTTCGGGCCCGTTGGCGCAATTATCACATTTATCGTAGCCTTTATATGGTCCAAAAACGTTTTTCACTAACCCAACTAAGGGTACTATCCTGCCGAAATCAACCTTTCTTACAGTAGATAGATCACAGTATTGGCATTAGAAGTAGAGACTACGTTAAGCTAGTCAACCCAACCTGCTGCTTTTGCTATGACGCTCCAATCGAACCGACGTAATTTCCTAAAACAAGGTAGCGCGGCTGCCCTTAGTTTAGCCCTATTTCCGAGCCTAAAGCGCAAAGTTGCTCCCAGCGACCGGGTGCGGGTGGCGCATATCGGTCTGAACGGCATGGGCACTAATCACCTCAATTGGTTTGCTAAACTCCCCGAAGTGGAGGTAGTTGGCCTGTGCGATCTGGACGAGACACATCTAGGCAAAGCGTTAAGCACGTTACAAACGTTGCAGCCCAATACCACGGCCAAAACATATCCTGATTTTCGATATTTACTTGACCGTAAAGACATTGACGCCATCACCTGCGCTACCCCCGACCATTGGCACGCTCAGGTCGCCATCATGGCGTTTCAGGCGGGGAAAGATGTGTATGGCGAAAAACCACTATCCTACAATGTTCGGGAAGGCCAGAAAATGTTGAAGGCCGTTAACCGCTACGACCGAATTTTTCAGTTAGGGACCCAAATTCACGCGGGCGATAACTACCACCGTGTTGTCGAGCTGATTCAGGCCGGGGCCATTGGCAAAGTGCATACCGTACGGCTCTGGAAAACGGGCTTCCCGCCCGTGTTGGGTCCAGCCAATTACCAAACACCACCGTCTACGCTGAACTGGGATATGTGGCAGGGACCCGCTCCGGTTTCATTGTATACCCCTGAACGTTGCCATTTCAACTACCGCTATTTTCTGGATTATTCGGGGGGCGTATTTCAGGATTTCTAGTGCCACATTGCCGATGTGGTTTGGTGGGCCATTAATCCTACGGGCCTGAAAAGTATTAAGGCCAAAGGCGAAGCGCCCGAAGGCATTGGGGATGCGCCCAAGTGGATAGATATAGACTACGAATTTGAGGGTTTGTCGCTACACTGGACCAATACGCCCCCCAACGTACCAGGTGCCGAAAAACGGGGTATTGGTGCTTATTTCGAGGGGGATAAAGGAACACTGCTTTGCGATTATAACACCCGGGAAATCACGATAAATGGCATAGTCATGAGCGATATTGCCGAAATTCCCATTACACTCGAACGGTCGCCGGGTCATCAGCAGAATTTCATAAACTCTGTAAAATCGCGTAAGCAGCCTGAGTCGAATTTAGCCTATGCCCGGCAAATGACTATGCCAATGCACCTCGGCCTGATTTCCTATCGGCTTGGCCAACCATTGGAGTGGAACGCTCGCAAAGAAAAATTCCGGCATAACTCCGAAGCCAATGCCCTATTGTCGCGGGACTATCGCAAAGGCTGGGATTTGATCTAGTTATGGGTGGCTAGAAAATGTCAACTAGTTCTATTGGATTACGCTTAAAATCAGCACAAAAAGATAATAATTTTCTATCATTCGACCGAAACTCTGTAGTCCGGTCGAATGATAGAAAACCTAATTTTACGCATGGAAGAACTTCGTCTACTGCCGTTCACCAACCAGATTCAGTATAAATGAATACTCCAACGCTATTTCTTTAAGCGCCTGGAATCGGCCCGATGCGCCACCATGACCCGCTTCCATATTCGTATGAAGCAAAAGTTGATTGTTGTCTGTCTTCATAACCCGGAGCTTGGCGACCCACTTGGCAGGTTCCCAATACTGCACCTGCGAATCGTGTAAGCCGGTGGTTACGAGCAAGTTCGGATAAGCTTTCTTCTCAACATTATCGTAGGGCGAGTACGACAGCATGTAATCGTAATATTCTTTGTTTTTTGGATTGCCCCACTCTTCAAACTCACCCGTCGTCAGCGGAATACTTTCATCGAGCATCGTCGTTACGACATCGACAAACGGCACAGCCGCCACCACGCCCCGATACAGTTGCGGAGCTTGATTAATAACGGCGCCCATGAGCAAACCGCCCGCGCTGCCGCCCATAGCAAAGAGCTTATCCGAACTGGTGTATTTATTTTTGATGAGAGACTCAGACACGTCTACGAAGTCGTTGAACGTATTTTTCTTTTTCAGCATCTTGCCATCTTCATACCATCGGCGTCCCATTTCCTGCCCACCCCGAATGTGCGCAATGGCGAAAATAAACCCTCGGTCGAGCAGACTTAGGCGTGTGGAACTAAAGCCGGGATCAGTCGAGTAGCCATATGAGCCATAGGAATATTGCAGCAACGGAGCCGAGCCATCCTTCTTCGTGCCTTTGCGGTAAACCAGAGAAACTGGCACCTTCACTCCGTCGCGGGCGGTGGCATAAAATCGCTCCGAAACGTAATTGTTCTTATCAAAACCACCGAGCACTTCCTGTTGCTTCTTAAGGACTTTCACCCTCGTATCCATGTTGTAATCGAAGGTCGAGTTGGGCGTCGTCAGCGACGAGTAGCTATAACGCAGGATATTCGTGTTGAAATCTGGATTATAACCAATCCCCGCAACGTAAGCCGGTTCGCCAAAATCAAGATATTCATCGGCCTTGTTCTGCTGATTAATAACCCGAATACTGGTCAGGCCCGCTTTACGTTCGCCCAGCACGAGGTGATTGGCAAATACATCCATATTAGCTAGGTAGACATCAGGCCGGTGAGCAATCACTTCTTTCCAGGCCGCCCGGTCCATAGTTTTTCCTTCCGGAACTTCCATCAGCCGAAAGTTTTCAGCTTTCCAATTGGTACGAACGTAAAACTTGTCTTTGTAATGTACTATTTCATACTCGTGGCCTTTTTCGCGAGGCAAAAAGACGGTAAACTGCCCTAATGGTTTATTGGCTTCCAGTAGTCTGGACTCGGTTGCAACGCCGTTGTGGTCGGAACTAATCTCGATGTATTTTTTTGATTTCGAGCGGCCCAACCCCATGTAAAACTGGTTATCCTTTTCCTCATAAACCAGCACATCGGCACTAGAGTTAGTACCCAAAACGTGCCGGTAAACTTGATAACCGAGTAGTGTCTGCGGATCTTTTTTGATGTAGAAAAGCGTCTTATTATCAGTTGCCCACGCAAAACTACCAGCCTCCGTATCCTTGATAGCTTCGGGATAAATCTTGCCGGTTTTCAGATTCTTAACGCGCAGGGTGTAGAGCCGACGGCTAACGGTGTCTTCCGCAAAAATGGCCAGCTCGTCGTTGTCCGACACCTCGAAACCACCGATTTGGTAATAATTATGGCCTTTCGCTAATACATTACCATCGAACATAATCTCTTCGGCACCTTGTAGCGACCCCTTTTTGCGACAGTAAATTGGGTACTCTCCACCCGTAATATATCGGGTGTAGTAGTAATAGTTACCTTCTTTGTAGGGCACCGATTCATCCTGTTGCTTAATGCGCCCTTTCATCTCCTCAAACAGCTTGGTTTGCAAGTCTTTGACAGGGGCGAGAACCTGATCGAGATAGGTATTTTCGGCTTTCAGATAATTGACAACCTCCGGGTTTTCGCGTTCGTTGAGGTAATAATAATTATCAGTTCGTTTATGGCCATTGGTAATGAGCTCTTTAGGTTTGATGGCCGCTTTGGGGGCCGTATTGGATGGTGCTGTTGGTACGCCTGTATTTTGTGCCTGTGTCATGCTGTGTAGCGTGAGTGTGATAGTAAATAGTAGACAAGTCCGTTTCATACTAGTCTGTCGCTGGGGTTCGTTTCTGAAGATTATCCGTAAAAATAAGGTATGGATTAACGAAACCTATACGGTTTCAAAAACCTTATAGGTTTGCCATGCCCGAACTCGTCGTTGCCCACTATACCGAAAACTTAAATTGGCTACGCAACGTGCCCACAGGCTGGCAAAAAACAGTGTACGACAAAAGTCCCGATGGGTTAATAGATGGGGACGCCATTGCGCTACCTAACATCGGGCGAGAAGCGCATACGTATTTGCATCACCTCGTCAGTCGGTACGATTCGCTGGCCGAGTGGACGGTATTCTGCCAGGGCAAGCCTTTCGACCATGCCTACGATTTCAAAAAAACACTGCGTGAGTTTGATCCCAATCCAGTCGAATTTCGGTGGCTCGGCCATTTGATTGATACTGACGATAATCAGGGCCATCGGCTATTCAAGCCCTGGAGCAAAAATGAGGACGGGCGCGGCCTTGATTTGCGCGGGTTCCACCGCGCCCTGTTTGACACGGATGGTCCAGACCTTTATACATTTGTGCTGGGCGCTCAATTTGCCATCCACCGCAACATTTTACATCGAAAACCAGTATCCTTCTATGAGCGGGCATTAGCCGTATCAGTATCCTTCCCGGATGCGGCTCATTGTTTCGAGCGGAGTTGGGACCGCGTTTTTGGTGTGGTTGGCATTGACCCCGACTGGCTGGCTGGACGGCTGATGGTTCAACTAAAACCGATGAAGGCTCAATCAACCGATTATCACAACGTATGACCAGCCCCTCTATCTCTACTCAGGAAAGCTTCATCGACCATCATTTATACCAAAACAAATCGAAAACAGGAGCATAAGCGTAGGTTACATAAAAAAGATTCAAATCGACTAAACGCTTTGACAAGACTTCGTGTCTAATCATTCAGCATCAAAAAATCAGCATTCCTTTTTGTATCTTTAACCAAGAATTCTACCACCCATCTTCTCATGGCCCGAACAATTTACGTGCCTCGCTTTCGGCTCGTGCTGTTCTGTATCGGTACTGCCGGTACGCTAACCGCTTTTTATCCAGATACCCTTTCCTTCCGAAAGACATTTACCCGTATTAACAACGAGGTACGCGAACATAGCCGCGCCTACGAAACACTTGCCGATGCGTCCCAACGGGTTGGACACCGCCTAACGGGTAGCCCCAATGGAACACGGGCCGAAACTTACGCCTTCGACCTGCTGTCGTCCTATGGATTTAAGGAAGTTCGTTATGAACCATTTGAAGTTGAGGCCTGGATGCGCGACACGGTTACGTTGGCCGTCGTGCCCGACAAAAGCGACAATTTTCGGGATGTTCCGGTTGTGGCGTTAGCCCATTCGCCCATCGAAGCGCATGTCAAGGGTGAAATTGTGGATGTGGGGAACGGACTGGAAGGTGATTTTGCCGCGCTGAAAACAAAACTAAAAGGAAAAGT
Source organism: Spirosoma flavum (assembly GCF_042686045.1). NCBI lineage: Bacteria > Pseudomonadati > Bacteroidota > Cytophagia > Cytophagales > Cytophagaceae > Spirosoma > Spirosoma flavum. Next base: position 798,181 of record NZ_JBHUOM010000001.1, on the reverse strand, counting down.
AGCCTTAGTGAATATTGGTCTGGCTGCTCCAACCAAAGGGGCCAGGAACCTGCATCGCTCTGAAAAAACGGCGCTTGCCATTCAATACGGGGCTACGGGCGTCATTATGGTGAATCTGGTGCCGGGTAATGTATTGCTGACGGGCACCGCTTCTGTAACGGGAAAATTGATTTCGATTCCATCAGTTTGTATCTCGCTCGAAAGTGGGCAGGCACTACGGGCTTGGATGCAGGAGGAACACGAAAAACTCCACGCACAGATTGACATGACGAATATGAGCCGCAAAATACGCGCTCGTAATGTAATTGCTACCCTGAAAGGCTCTAAGTATCCCGAAGAAAAAATCATTGTCGGGGGACATTTAGACTCCTGGGACCTTGCCACGGGTGCTATTGACAACGGCATCGGTTCATTTGCTATCATAGACATTGCCCGTACATTTAAAGCGTTGAAACTGAAACCTAAGAGAACGGTTGAGTTCGTCCTTTTTATGGGTGAAGAACAGGGGCTTCTTGGCTCGCGGGCAATGGTCGAGAATCTAAAAAAGGCGGGTCAGTTAGACAAGGTGCGCTACATGATAAACCTCGATATGACCAATGATCCCACCGGCTTGAACGCTTTTGGCAGGAACGACATGACTTCATTTCTGAATACGGTTGGTGAAACGATAAAAGAAGTTGAACCGGAATTTGCCAATCAAATGGAAAACCAGGCGGGTCTGCACTCCGACCACCAGCCGTTTATGCTCGAGGGTGTGCCGGTCGCGGGTATGAACGGCCACCTAACCAAAGAAGTGCTTGACTGTTATCACGCTAATTGCGACCGTCTTAACCTTGTCAATGCCAACCAGTTGAAGAATACCGTCCGCTACTCGGCTATGCTGCTCTTCGCCCTGGCCGACGCTGACGATATTCCGACCCGTCGGCAGACAGATGCCCAAACACGCGACTACCTTGTGACCCAGGGCCTACGTACACCCCTGCAAATTGCCAACGAATGGCGATGGAAAGAGTGAGTTAAGTAGGTTTTTACAAAATTTAGCTAGTGGCGGGCGGGACCCGTGACGATGTTTTGTTTCTTTGTACTTACATCGCACCCTAACCCATCATGGCTAAAAATACCTTCCGACAACCTGAGCGTATAGCCAAACAAAAGAAACAACGGCGTAAGCTTCGGCTAGCCTCATGGCTCAATGATTTCATTGGTTTAGACCGCCTTTTCGGGGAAGATAATGCCTGGCCGATTCAGCATATCGACCGTATTCTGTGGGTCACGTTTCTGCTCATTCTGTACATTGGCCTGAATCATAACGCCGAACGGCTGGTTCGCCGAAATCAGCGCACAAAAGCTCAGGTCGACGAATTGCGGTCGCAGTTTACCGTCCTACAGGCCGATTTCAACAAAAGCGGCAAGCAATCCGAAATTAGTAAGCGCGTCGAAATTCTTGGCCTTGCCGATAGCCAAACTCCACCCAATAAAATTGTTGTCAGGACCAATGAACATTAAGCAGGACATCATTCAGCGGGCAAATCACGTCTTTTATTTTGTTATTTTTCTGGCTATCTGCGTTGTAGTACGGCTCGTATCTGTGCAGTATTTTCAGAAAGATTTAAAGGGTAAGTTCTGGAGTGAACGCGTAGCCTCAACCCTCATCCAGCGGGATACGATTCGGGCCATGCGTGGGAATATCTACGCCAATGATGGCAGCTTGCTGGCTACGTCTTTACCAACCTACGTTGTGGGCCTTGATCCAACAATGGCCAAGCCTGAGTACTTTGCTAAAAAAGTAGATTCGCTTGGCGTACTTCTTGCTCAAATTTATGGAGACCGCTCCGCGCGTGACTACGCCGACCTCGTTCGGGACGCTCGTATTCGTAAACGCCGGTATGTGTTGCTGAATCGTCGGCGCGTTACGTTTCAGGAACGACAGAAAATGCTTAAATGGCCGTTTTTTCGGTCATCGGCGAAGGTGGCAGCTCGTGGCGGTGTGCTACGCGCTTATTACGAACGCTATCATCCATTCGATCAGATGGCTGAACGAACCATTGGTAACCTCGACGCCAAAACTGGCCGGGGCCTAATTGGATTGGAAGCTAGTTTTCAGCCCGCACTGGCGGGTAAAAATGCCGTCGGTTTGGTTGAAGTATTGTCTGGTGGGGTGCGTAAACCCGTTGATGATGGCCCCGAAATGAGACCCGAACCGGGCATGGACCTCTACACGACGATTGACGTCAACTACCAGGACATGGCCGAATCGGCACTACGCTCGACCCTCGAAAAGTACAACGCAGCCAAAGGGTGTGTGATCGTGATGGAAGTGGCCACCGGCGAAATTCGGGCAATGGCTAACTTAACGAAACAGAGTAGTAGCAGTGGACCAAACCATTACGTCGAGAATTTTAATCACGCACTGGCAGGGCGCACCGACCCTGGGTCAACGTTTAAGCTAGCGACGATGATGGCCCTGATGGAAGAAAAAGCCATTTCGCTCAACCAACCGGTTGCCACTGGCAATGGGTCAATGACTTATCATGGCCTGGGTATTCACGATGCCAGCCGGACGGGTAAAGGAACGATTACGGCCCGACAGGTTTTCGAGAAATCGTCAAATGTCGGCATTCACTTGCTCATGCGCAGCTATTTCTACAGCCGCCCCGACCTCTATTGTCAGTACCTGCGTCGGTTTCATCTGACCCAACCGACAGGTATTCACATGAAAGGTGAGGCCATGCCTGTTGTACGCAATCCTGATATGAAAGGGTGGAGCAAAGTATCCCTAACCTCCATGTCATATGGGTATGAAATGCAGATTACTCCGCTGCAAATGCTGGCTTTTTATAATGCCGTAGCCAATGGGGGGCGCTGGGTTCGGCCCGTTCTTGTTAAGCAAATTAAGCTGGCTGATGAGATTATTGAAGATAATAAACCTTATATAGCCGCCGAACCGATCTGCTCGAAAGAGACTGCTCGAAAGGCACAGGAATTATTGCGGGGCGTGGTCGAGCATGGCACCGCCAAGCACATTAACAACCCACATTATGCCATTGCCGGAAAGACGGGTACAGCCCAGAAAATTGTGAACGGCAAATATCAGGTCGGTAAATATTACACCTCATTTATCGGGTATTTTCCGGCAGATAACCCCAAGTATAGCATGATTACGGTTGTCGATAGCCCACAGGGCGACAATATAGACCTGCTGTATGCCGGTGCAGTTGCCGCTCCCGTGTTTAAGGCAGTAGCCGACCGAATTGTCGCTTACGACATTCGGATGCACGCGCCCATTCGAGCAAATACGTCGCAACCACGCTCATCGACGGACTTGGTGGCAGGTTATGCCGATGATCTGCATACCATTAATTCAACGCTGAATATCAATAACGAACCATCCACCGAAGGTTGGGTTGAAACAGCCTCGAATGGTCGCTGGAAAGCCCGCCCAACTCGCTCTGACCGTGTACCCGACGTACGCGGCCTCACATTGCGCGATGCTTTATTTCTGCTCGAAAACCGGGGTTTCCGTGTTTTGGTTGAAGGGCGGGGCAAGGTAAAAGAGCAGTCGGTAGCGCCAGGATTAGGAATTGAAAAAGCGTCAGGCAACGTGATAACACTGACGCTGGGGTAAACATGGTCAGAAAAATTAGGCAATTCCGCCCCTAACTCGTTTTTTTGCAGCCGATAAACGGACGAACGGTTCGTTCAACCCGCGAATGCAACTCAAAGATCTCCTCTATAAAATTCCCCTGTTGGCTACATCGGGCAACATGAACACCGATGTGACGAGCCTAACGATGGACTCGCGCAAAGTCGGTCCTGGTAGTCTGTTCATAGCAGTACGCGGGACCCTCACCGATGGTCATTCTTATATTGAAACGGCTATTCGGCAGGGTGCAGAAGCTATAGTATGCGAAGAGCTTCCAGCAGATCCAGCCCCAACGGTGGCGTACATTCGTGTGCAGGATTCAGCTCGGGCAATGGGTTTTGTAGCAGCCAATTTTTACAACCAGCCCTCACAGAAACTTAAACTTGTGGGTGTAACGGGTACGAACGGAAAAACTTCCGTAGCAACGTTACTCTTTCGGTTGTTTCGATCATTAGGCTATCGCTGCGGCCTATTATCGACTGTTCAGAATCAGATTGACGATGAAGTAATACAAGCCACTCACACCACACCCGATGCGATTACGACAAACCAACTACTAACGAAGATGTTGGCGCACGGGTGTACGCATGTATTTATGGAAGTCAGTTCGCACGCGGTGGTGCAGGAGCGAATTGCAGGATTGTCATTCACAGGGGGAATTTTCACGAACATCACCCACGACCATCTGGATTTCCACGGCACATTCGATAACTATATCCGAGCAAAAAAAGGCTTCTTCGATCAACTCCCGGCCTCGGCCTTTGCCCTGACGAACGTGGATGACAAGCGCGGTTTGGTAATGCTCCAGAACACAGCCGCCCGTAAAGAAAGCTACTCGCTCCTAACCCTGGCTACCTTTAAGGGAAAGGTGATTGCCGATAGTCTATTTGGGCTGAATATGTTTATCGACGACCGCGAAGTCTGGTTCAAACTCATCGGTCGCTTTAATGCCTATAACCTTCTTAGTGTGTACGGTACGGCTATTCTGCTGGGCGAAGATCCGGCTGAAGCACTGACGTTACTATCGGGAATTACACCCCCACCAGGCCGGTTCGAGCAGGTTGTTTCGGACGATAAAATTGTGGGTATCGTCGACTACGCGCACACCCCCGATGCGCTGCAAAATGTGTTGGAAACCATCAATGGTCTACGCTACAGCGACGAACAGGATTACCTGCCACAAATTATTACAGTGGTGGGATGCGGAGGCAACCGCGATGCTACTAAACGCCCGATTATGGCCGATATAGCCTGCCGGTTTAGTAACCACGTTATCCTGACTTCGGACAATCCGCGCAACGAGGATCCAATGGCCATTTTGGAACAGATGCAGGCCGGTGTTTCGCCGGTTGATGTAAAAAAAATGACTACGATTGAAGACCGACACGAAGCCATTAAGCAGGCCATTTCTCTAGCTCGCCCGCACGATATAATTCTGGTGGCGGGTAAAGGTCACGAAACGTATCAGGAAATAAAGGGGATTAAATACGACTTCGACGACCGGGTAGTACTTCGGGAAGCTTTCACAAAACGCTGAAATCAGTAACTTTGGCCTGAATCAAAGGGTGAGCGAGCAAAACCGCCTTTTCACTCTTTCACTCTTTCGCTATTTATAATGCTCTATTACCTTTTCCGGTTTCTTGATGAACGCTATAACTTCCCTGGTGCGGGCGTTTTTCAATACATTTCGTTCCGCGCGCTTGGTGCTGTTATCACCTCATTGCTCGTTGCGGCCATCTTCGGTCGGCGTATAATAGATACATTACGCAACCTTCAAATTGGTGAATCTATCCGCGACCTAGGGCTGGAAGGCCAGATGCAGAAGCGAGGAACCCCAACGATGGGTGGGTTTATTATTCTGGCTTCGTTGCTAATTCCGGCTTTATTGTTCGCTAAACTTTCCAATGTGTATGTCATTTTAGCCCTTGTCTCTACTGTCTGGACGGGATTAATAGGTTTTATAGACGATTACATAAAAGTTTTTAAGAAGAATAAAGAAGGACTGGAAGGAAAATTTAAAGTGGTCGGACAAATTGGCCTGGGTCTTATTGTTGGGTTAACACTCTATTTCAACGACTACGTTAAAATTCGGGTCTACGCACCCCGATTGCTTAGTACGTCGACTGTTCCCGACGTTTACACCGACATCAAGTCAACGCTAACGACAGTACCCTTCATCAAGAACAATGACTTCGATTACAGCTCGCTCTTATTTGGGTTTCTACCGGACAGTTATACGTGGATTGTTTATGTAATAGTCTGTATTTTTATTATTACGGCTGTCTCAAACGGGGCAAATATTACGGATGGTATTGACGGGTTGGCGGCTGGAACTTCCGTCATTATTGGCCTGACATTAGGCGTACTCGCTTATTTGTCAAGCAATAAAATCATCTCGCAGTATCTAAGCATCATGTATATTCCCAACTCTGGCGAGCTGGTAATTTTCTGTGCGGCCTTTGTGGGGGCATGTGTTGGCTTTTTGTGGTACAACTCCTATCCGGCACAGGTATTCATGGGCGATACAGGCAGTTTAATGCTGGGTGGCGTGATTGCCGTATTGGCACTGGCCATTCGAAAAGAACTGATGATTCCACTTATCTGCGGCATCTTTCTGGTCGAGTTAGTGTCAGTAATTATGCAGGTTAGTTACTTTAAATACACCAAACGAAAGTATGGCGAGGGTAGGCGAATTTTCCTGATGTCACCCTTACACCACCATTTTCAGAAAAAAGGATACCATGAAGCCAAGCTCGTCACACGCTTCTGGATTATTGGTATTATGCTGGCCGTATTGGCTTTAGCCACCCTAAAGTTACGGTAGCTAGGAATTCTCATTATACCCTTGTTTTTCAGCCTTATACCACCTATATTTGCACTCCCGTTTCAGGATGGGCCTGTTTTTTATGCAGGTAAGTAATTACAAATCAAACAATTAGTCTCCATAACAGTGAATACGCTCAGTTACAAAACCATCTCTGCCAACAAAGCAACGGTACAGAAGGAATGGATTGTGGTTGACGCTCAGGGTGAAGTGCTCGGTCGGCTGGCCAGCCAAATCGCACGCCTGATTCGCGGCAAACACAAAACCAACTTCACTCCGCACGTTGACTGCGGAGACAACGTGATTGTCATCAATGCCCATAAGGTTCGCCTGACTGGTGCTAAGATGACCGACAAAGTTTACACTCGCCACACGGGTTATCCCGGTGGACAACGGTTCACATCGCCCCGTTTGCTGCTTGAAAAACACCCCGAGCGCATCATCGAACACGCCGTGAAAGGTATGTTGCCGAAAAATCGACTTGGTCGGCGGTTGTATACCAACCTGTATGTTTACGCTAGTGAGCAACACCCGCACGAGGCTCAGCAACCCACAGCAGTTAAATTTTAAGTATAATGGATCGTATTAATACCATTGGTCGCCGTAAAACTGCCATCTCCCGCATCTACATGTCGGCGGGCAGCGGAGCCATCTCGGTGAACGGAAAAGATTACAAACAATATTTTCCTACCGAAGTACTGCAAATCATTCTGAACCAGCCGTTTGCAACTGTTAACGGTGTTGGTGGCTACGACGTAAAAGTAAACGTTCGCGGTGGTGGTGTAGCCGGTCAAGCCGAAGCTACCCGTATGGCTATCGCTCGTGCACTAGTCGAGTTGAACGCTGAGTTCCGTCCCGCTCTTAAAAAAGAAGGGTTCTTAACTCGGGATTCGCGTATGGTTGAACGGAAGAAGCCAGGCCGGAAAAAGGCCCGTCGTCGTTTCCAGTTCTCGAAACGCTAACATTGGCAGTAGGTCTGTCGCAAATAGCTTGGGTTTTATCCTAAACGCTATATCCCAGTCCTACGCAAAATTGTCCAGACTGCCCTTAGATGATGCCGACGGGTGGTGCTGCATATTTTTTATAACATTCATTTTTCAATTCGAAAATGGCACAAATTGAATATAAAGACCTCTTAGACGCTGGTGTGCATTTTGGCCACCTTACGCGTAAGTGGGATCCCCGGATGGCTCCGTACATCTTTATGGAGAAGAACGGTATCCATATTATTGACCTTAACAAAACGGTTGCTGCGCTGGAAGAAGCGTCGAATGCTATTAAAGGTATCGTTCGCTCAGGCCGGAAAGTGATGTTTGTCGCAACAAAGAAACAGGCTCAGGAAATCGTTTCGGAAGAAGCGCGTCGCCTGAAAATGCCTTACGTAACTGACCGCTGGCAGGGCGGGATGTTAACGAACTTCGCTACGATCCGCAAATCGCTGAAGAAAATGCAAACGCTGGACAAAATGCTGAAAGACGAGGAGACCGTCAAGAGTATTGCCAAGCGTGAGCGTTTAACTCGTAGCCGTGATAAAGAGAAACTGGAACGCGTATTAGGCGGTATTGCCGATCTAACTCGTTTGCCAGCCGCTCTTTTCATCGTTGATGTAAAACGTGAACACATTGCTGTTGCCGAAGCTCACCGTTTGGGTATTCCCGTATTTGCTATGTGCGATACGAACTCGAACCCCGAAGAAGTTAACTTCGCCATTCCAGCTAATGATGATGCTTATAAGTCGATTTCTCTAATTACGCTTGCCATTGGCAAAGCTATTGAAGAGGGTCTGATGGAGCGGAAGCAGGATAAAGACGATCAGCGCGTTCAGGAAGAAGAAGAAACCAAGCGCACTGACGATCTGGCTCAAGCTAAGGCAGAAGGTGAAACTCAGCCTGAGTCCACATCTGCACCAGCCGCTGTTGCTGAAGAAGACGGACAGGAAGCATAAAGAAGTAGTAAAGTTGTCCGGTTTCTGTGTGGGCAAAAACCCTATGACTTTACAACCGCTATGGCAAAACATTTATAATTCCATTGCAGAATAGCCCGTAGCCAGCCGCTATGGGCTATTCCATTTCGGGATACAATTTATTGAGTCCCAACTAATTTTTGACAATCTTAAAAGACAATCACCTATTACTATGGCAATTACCGCTGCTGACGTAAATAAACTTCGGCAAGAGACCGGAGCCGGCATGATGGACTGTAAAAAAGCCCTCACCGAAGCCGATGGCGATTTTGAAAAAGCAAGAGAAATTCTGCGCAAGCATGGTCAGAAAATAGCCGATAAACGGGCTGATAATGCAACGGCAGAAGGCATTGTATTAGCGCACGTTAGCCCTGACGGTACAATGGGTCGCGTAATAGGATTAGCCTGTGAAACCGAGCCTGTTTCGAAAGTAGCTGATTTCCAGAATCTGGCGATGGCAATATTAGGTACGGCTGTTGCCACAGAAGCCACTGATAAAGCGGCTCTGTTAGCAACCTCTCAGGCTGATGGCCGTTCGCTTCAGGATCACATTACAGACCTGATGGGCAAAATCGGCGAAAAAGTAGAAATAGCGTCGTATGAAACGGTGTCTGCTGACAAAGTAGTATCCTACGTTCACTCGAATGGCAAACTAGGCGTATTGGTTGGTCTGACAAACACGAACGGTACTGACGTAACCGAAGTAGGTAAAGACATCGCCATGCAAATTGCTGCTATGAAGCCGGTGGCCTTGGACAAAGATGGCGTTGATGCTACTATCGTACAGCGCGAAATCGAAATTGGTAAAGAACAAGCTCGTCAGGAAGGAAAGCCTGAAGCCATGCTCGAGAAAATTGCTATGGGTAAGCTTAACAAATTTTACAAAGAGAATACGTTGCTGAACCAGGAATTTGTAAAAGATAACTCGGTAACGATCTCCCAACTATTAGATAAAACTAGCAAAGGATTAACTGTATCTGCTTTCAAGCGGGTGTCTATTGGTTAATATCTTATAGTACATTTCTTTTTGAAATACCCGGCTGAAAAGTCGGGTATTTTTTTTGTTTCTGATATAGGGGTAGGGACGTTTCTTTTTATTATTAATTATTAAGGTCAATGTTACTTCTTATATGGTTTCAGGTCTCATCAGTCACCACCGTATAAATTGAAGTATGATGTCGGATGAGGAGCTAGTTCGATTATACGTCGAGACACAGCGAAACATATATTTTGAGCAATTATACGAACGCTATTGCGATAAAGTTTATCGAAAATGCCTGTCGTTCACGAAAGATACGATCCGTGCAGAAGACCTAACACACGATGTTTTTCTAAAATTAGTCGTCAAACTCAGTAGTTTTCGGGAGCAGTCTAAATTTTCAACTTGGTTATATTCAATAACATACAACTATTGTACGGATCAGTTACGGTCATATAATCTGCGCCGGGAAGTTCATATGGATGATGGCTGGGAGCGGTTGGATGTTGGCGAGGACGATGGGTTGTCCGAACTGGCAGAATTGGAAGCTCAGCAACTTGAACGAGCCTTACATCGACTCCCACCCGAAGAGCAAACCATGCTTCTGATGAAGTATCAGGATGATATTAGCATTCGTGAACTCGCTACGTTTAATGGATTGACGGAGAGTGCAGTAAAGATGCGGCTCAAGCGTTCGCGCGACAAACTGCGCAAGCATTACCTTGAAGGAGCTGTATTCTGGTTGCTGATAGCCATCAAAGTCGCTCTATCTATTCGCTGGCCTTTTCGCCAATAACACTTATGGAAAATCCAAACCCATTTAAAGAACTCGAATCAGATGCTACCTGTCCTCCTCATTTGAAAAATGAGTTGATTTCCGAAATCGATCTTATTCGGAACGTCATCACCGTCATAGAACTTTACGTCGGTGATTTATTCGGTCTGGCCTCAGCCCTGGCAAGCCCATCTCAGGTAACTTCTGACAATACAAATCCTCCCTTATGAATCAGCTCCCAAATTTGACTGAAATTTTACGTAATACCTTTCAAACTCTTATTGACCAGTTTATTGATTTCGTCCCCCGTATACTGGGCGCTGTCGTTGTGATGATCATTGGCGTGGGCGTTGCCCGACTGGCCTCATTCATCGTCCGGCGGGTTTTGGGCCGGGTGGGTTTCGATAAGATTGGGGATCGGCTGAACGAAATCAGTATTATTAAACAGCTTAAAACCGAAATTAAGTTAAGCGAAATTATCTCTAAAGTTCTCTATTATTTTATTCTGTTAGTATTCATCACAGCCGCAACCGAAACGTTAGGCGTAGCAGCAATAACCGAAATGGTATCTTCGCTGGTGAATTTTATTCCCAAATTAATTGCCGCTGCCATTATGTTGCAAGTGGGTGTTTTACTGGCAGATACATTACGGGGAGCTGTACTAAATTTATGTCAATCGTTCAATATTAATTCCGGTCGTTTACTGAGCATGATTGTCTTTGTCTTTTTCCTAATCATTACTATCATTAGTGCGCTCGGACAGGCAGGTATCAATACCGAATTGCTCGAATCAAGTTTCAACCTTATTATTGGCGGAGTTATTTTCGCATTTGCTATTGGTTATGGCTTTGCTTCGCGCGATGTGATGGCTAACATTCTGTCATCCTTTTACACAAAGAACAAGTATCAGGAAGGCCAAATAATTCAGGTAGATGATGTTAAGGGTGAAATATTGAAGATTGATACAATGTCGCTAACCCTTCGTACCGGCGAAACCACAACCGTAGTTCCTCTCCAGACGCTACAAACGAAAAAGGTGGAGGTGTTTCAACCAATTGATTAGTTTAAGATAACAAGGGTGTTTCCTGAATAACATATGAAAAAAATCCTACTATTTATTCTCACTAGCTGGTTATGCCTGAACAATGCAATAGCACAAGATTCGCTCAGAGCTACTACAAACTTCAAAGACACCGTAGCGGTAAGAATTGACACTTCATATTGGCAACGTTCATTCAGTGGCGGAGTCAATTTCAACCAGGCATCATTCAGTAATTGGTCGGGTGGAGGTGTTAACTCAATCGCAGTAGGTGGTGTTGTGGCTGCTCGTGCTTTGTATGAAAAGGGGAAAACTTCCTGGGACAATACCGCTGATCTTCAGTTGGGCTACGTGACTCAGTTAGGGAACACTCGTAAGGCAGCCGACCAAATTATCCTGATTTCTGTCTTAGGGCACAAAATAGCCCCTAAATGGGATTTATTTATTTCCGGGACGTTCAATACATTTTTTGCCGCCGGTTATCGGTATGATAAATTGCCTGCCGACCAGACAAGTCTGAAGGTATCCAATTTTTTTGCACCTGCTCAATTTACACTTGCCGCTGGTATAGCTTATAAACCTACTGACTGGTTTGCCCTCAGGATAAGCCCAATAGCGCCCCGTTTCACTTTCTTAGCTGATCAGAGTGTTCGGGTGCGGCAGGATGCCGTAACTGGTTTATATGTTCTTGACCCTACCCAAAAAGCCTACGGTGTAGACCCAGGGAAAAGCGTCCGAACTGAGTGGTTGGCGTTTCAATTACAGGCTGCCTTGAATAAAAACCTAAGCGAAAACGTATCATTAAGCGCTCGCTATCAGATCTTTACAGAGTATTCACAACTTGATAATATCAACCACCGGCTCGACCTTATTTTGACCGCTAAAATAAGTAGATATTTGAATACTACTTTTGGCCTGATTGCCTTGTATAATAAAGATTTTAGTTCTGAATTACAGATTCAGCAAACGCTGGCTCTTGGGCTCTCGTATAATCTAAGTTCATTTCGGAAGAAAAAAGACCCGCTCAAAGCGACTGATCCATTGCCTGGCCGGTTTTGATTTAAAATCACCAGTATATAACTTGAGCACCAAAAAAAATCTAACCTAAATCAACTGGCCTCATGTTAAGTGAATTTCGAACGTTCATTGCTCAGGGTAACGTATTGGATTTAGCCGTTGGCGTCATTATTGGCGCGGCTTTCGGTAAAATAACTACCTCATTAGTCGAAGACATTTTTAATCCCATATTGGGATTACTACTTGGTGGTGTTGATTTTAGTCAATTAAAAATTGTGCTGAAAGAAGCGGTTGGTACAGCGCCCGAAGTTGCTATTCGTTATGGTAATTTTCTGAATACATTTATACAATTCTTACTCATTGCCTGGGTTATTTTCCTGATTGTGAAACTGGCGAATCGTGCCCATTTATCGAAGTCACTAACTCCTAAAGAATAAGATCAAGGTCTTCTTTCAAGGTTAGTTACAGCCCCAGCTTCTGATTTTGTGGCAATGCATAAAGTTAAAGCCTGAAAACATATCTTAAATTTTTTAACCCAAAAGCCCTGGCTTATAGACAGGGCTTCTTCATTTATGCTTTATTTTGCCAGTTGTACGGTCTTATTATGTCCATTCAGAAAATAGTTATTCTTGGCGGGGGCGAAAGTGGTGTTGGTGCTGCTTTGCTGGCTCAAGCTAAGGGATTCGAGGTATTCTTGTCAGATAGAGGGGCACTCAAAGAAAGTTATCGAGCCACTCTTCAGGCAGCAGGCATTCCATTTGAAGAGGGTCAACATACCGAAGAGCGTATTTTAGAGGCAGACGAGGTTGTGAAAAGTCCCGGAATTCCGGCTACGGTTCCACTTGTACAAAAGCTCCAGGCGCAGGGCATACCCATTATTTCGGAAATTGAGTTTGCCGCCCGGTACACGAACGCCAAGCTTATTGGCATAACTGGCAGCAACGGCAAAACCACCACTACTCTTCTAACATACCATCTTCTCAAATCAGCAGGGCTAAACATTGGGCTAGCGGGGAATATTGGTGACAGTTTCGCTGAACAAGTCATTGCCGACACCTTCGATTATTTCGTGCTGGAACTAAGCAGTTTTCAGTTAGACGACATGTATAAAACGCATCTCGACATAATGGTGCTGCTTAATATCACACCCGATCACCTCGACCGGTACAACTACGATTTCCAGAACTACGTATCATCAAAATTTCGGATTTTACAGAATGCCCGTCCTAAAGATGATTTTATTTATTTCACAGAAAGTCAGCCCATTATGGATGAACTGGCTGAGCGGCAACCCGTTGTGAATATGCTACCTATTTCATTGCAAGTGGCCCTTTCGCCCGGTGGCTACGTAACGAACGGTCAATTAATCACAACAAACAACGAGCATTCTTTCTCCATTCTACAAAGCGACACTCCCCTACGTGGGTCGCATAATGCCATTAATATGCTGGCGGCTATATTAGTTGCGCAGTCGGTGGGTGTAGAGAACGATGCAATTGAGGCCGGTCTAAAAACCTTTCAAAATGCGGCTCACCGGCTAGAACCAGCTGGAACCGTCGATGGGATTCAATTTATTAATGACTCGAAAGCCACTAATGTAGACTCGGTGTTTTATGCGCTGTCAAGTATGGACGCGCCAACAATCTGGATAGCCGGTGGCTTAGACAAAGGCAACGATTATAGCCAGTTGGACGAAGTTGTACGCCGTAAAGTAAAAGCGCTGATTTGTTTGGGCGTAGACAATCATAAATTAGTAGATTACTTCGGTGGTACGATTTCATCTATTTATGAGACGCAGGACATCGCAGATGCAATAGCGAAAGGACTTGAGTGGGGGAAACCCGGCGACGTTGTGCTGTTAGCTCCCGCCTGCGCAAGTTTTGATTTATTCAAAAATTACGAAGACCGGGGCAACCAGTTCAAAGCTGCGGTTAAAACCTTAATGATAAAGTAGGCGGGTAAAGTTTAGCGTAAGAGACTGCAACAATTTTTAACTTATCACGCTTAAAGCTTAACCCATCATAAAAAACATGTTTCTTCGAAACTGGATTCGTACACATCTCAAAGGTGACCGCCAAATTTGGTGGATTGTCCTTTATCTATCCATTATGAGTGTATTGGTCGTTTATAGCGCGACCGGCACAAAGGCATTCCGCGAACTCGACGGCAATACCGAAGTCTTTTTGCTTAAACATGGGTCTCTCCTGCTTATCGGATTAGCCTGCACCTATTTTGCCCATAAGATCAACTACGTTTACTACGCCCGTCTATCAAAATACGGCTTATGGCTCTCTATTCCACTATTATTATGGGCATTTTTTAAAGGTACAAACCTAAATGATGCTTCGCGCTGGGTTACGATTCCGATAATTAATCAAACGTTCCAGCCTTCCGATTTGGCTAAACTAGCCCTTATTTCCAATCTGGCAGCTATGTTGGCGAAGCGGCAACGCTTCATGAGCGACCCCATTGTTTTGTTTAACCTGATTCTCTGGATTGGCGTCATTTGCTCACTCATCATTCTCTCAAATACCTCAACCGCCCTCTTATTGGGGGCAACCTGCTTCTTGCTGATGTACATTGGCCGGGTACCCGTTCGCTACTTGGGCTACATGATTGCTGTTTGCGTACTGTTTGGCGGAATAGCCTTAGCAGCGGGACAGCGCTTCGGCACGGCGTCGAACCGGGTGAAAAATTTCATGAATCACGATACCATTTTTTACCAGGTCGAGCAGTCTTATATCGCGCTGGCAAACGGTGGACTAACTGGTCAGGGGCCGGGTAATAGTCACCAGCGAAACACCCTGCCGAATCCATTTTCTGATTTCATCTATGCTATCATCGTCGAAGAATACGGCTTGTTACTTGGGGGAATTCCGATAGTGCTTGCTTATCTGTGGTTTTTGTGGCGAGGGATGAAAACCCTCCAAAAAGCGACACGACCCTTTGGAGGATTACTATCGGCGGGATTAACTTTTAGCATTGTTTTTCAGGCTTTTGCCAGTATTTGCGTAGCCATTGGCCTGGCTCCCGTAACCGGCCAGCCCTTGCCTTTATTAAGTATGGGTGGTACATCGCTCATATTCACCGGTTTAGCTATCGGCATTGTATTAAGCGTCAGTCGAGACGAAGCCGACGAAAGCAAAATTTAGTGGTTGGCAGATAGTGGCTTATGTAGAACGAGCCCATTTGTCTGACCATTAATTACCAGTTACTAATCATTATGAACGTTATAATTAGTGGGGGCGGTACTGGTGGGCATATTTACCCAGCAATTGCCATTGCCAACGAACTTAAGGTAATTGACCCGGCTATAAAGATTCTATTTGTTGGGGCCGAAGGTAAGATGGAGATGGAAAAAGTTCCTCGTGCTGGCTATACTATTGTGGGGTTGCCGGTTGTCGGAATTAAACGCGAATTGACATTGGCAAATTTAGCGTTTCCGTTCAAATTAGGTCGGAGTTTGATTCGTGCGCGACAAATTGTCCATGACTTTCGGCCCGATGCAGCCGTGGGTGTGGGCGGTTATGCCAGCGGTCCTTTGCTTTTAGCAGCCTCAATGAAAGGGATACCTACCCTCATTCAGGAACAGAATTCCTACGCCGGTCTGACCAATAAAGTACTTGCCCGCTGGGCAAAACGCATTTGCGTGGCCTATCCCGGTATGGATACGTTTTTCCCAATCGACAAGATTAAACTAACAGGCAACCCAGTTCGTAGCGACATCCAGTTTGCCAGTCAACAAGTGGAAGCCGGTCGAAAGCTGTTTGAGTTAGACAGTAACCGTCCGACGCTGCTAATTATTGGTGGCAGTCAGGGAGCGCGAACAATAAACGAAAGCATAGAAGCGGGCCTAATGCGATTTGTCGATGCGGGCATTCAGGTAATTTGGCAAACCGGGCCAGCCTTTATTGAGCGGGCACGAACAGCCGTAGCAGCAACTGGATCAACATTGATTAAGGCATATGATTTTATTTATGAGATGGATAAAGCCTATGCCATTGCCGATTCGGTTGTGTCGCGGGCGGGTGCCTTGTCTGTGTCAGAATTATGCTTGGTAGGACGCCCAGCCATTTTGGTACCTTTCCCGGCAGCTGCTGAAGACCACCAAACAAAAAATGCAATGAGCTTGGTTGAGCATAATGCGGCTCTGCTCGTCAACGACCGGGTGGCTCGCGAGGAACTTGTTACAGCCGCCCTGAATTTGCTGGCGAATCCGGCCCAACAACAGCAGTTAAGCCAGCAAATAAAAACGTTAGCCAAACCAAATGCCGCCCGTGATATTGCAAATGAAGTACTTAAACTAATAAAATAAGAAAAAAAAGTAGCTGGAAGGGGAACATGATTTACACTCCTTTTCACCTTCTCTTTTACCACGAATAATGACTTTAGACCAATTCAAATACATTTATTTCCTCGGCATCGGGGGAATCGGCATGAGCGCACTGGCCCGCTGGTTTCAGGTTAATGGCTATGCCGTAGCCGGATACGATAAAACATCGACTGTGCTGACCGACACTCTTCAGGCAGAAGGGATGATGATTCACTTCACGGATGCCATTGATCAGATTCCAGTTGAGTTTCGGGAGAATCAAGCCGAAACGCTGGTAATTTATACGCCTGCCGTTCCGAAAACTCATTTAGAATATATTTATCTGACCGAACAGGGCTTTACCTTACAGAAACGCTCACAGGTATTAGGCTTGCTGGCGGGACAAATGACTACTATCGGCGTGGCCGGTACACACGGAAAAACCACTACATCATCAATGGTGGCGCATATTCTGCGCGATGCCGGTGTCAATTGTGCAGCTTTTCTGGGTGGAATTACCAATAACTACGGTACTAATTTCCTACTCAATCAACCTGCCGATGACCTTCGGTCGGTGGTTTGCGTGGTAGAAGCCGACGAATTTGACCGCTCATTTCTGACTCTGTTTCCGAAGTTTGCCATAGTGACCTCAACCGATGCCGACCATCTGGATATTTATGGAGCGCACGAAGCTGTGCTCGAATCATTCAGCAAATTCGTTAGTCAGATTGAGCCCGACGGTGTGCTGTTCATGAAGCAAGGCTTGTCTCTAGCCGACAAAACAGAGGCCACCGTTCGGTCTTACTCACTGAAAGAAGGCGATTACTACAGCCAGAATTTGCGCATTGAACAGGCATCTTTTCTCTTCGATTTGGTCCATCCGAAAGGCATTATTTCTGACATTTCCTTGGCAGTTCCTGGCTTCCACAATGTTGAAAATGCAGTGGCAGCCGGAGCGGTATCCCTCGAGGTAGGTGTATCGCCGGAAGCTATCCGGTCGGCACTGAATAGTTACAAGGGCGTTCGCCGACGGTTCGAGTACATCCTGAAAACGGATTCGGTCGTATTTATTGATGATTACGCCCATCACCCGGCCGAAGTACAGGCATTTTTGTTGTCAGTGAAAGCCCTTTATCCTGATCGCGAACTGACAGCTGTGTTTCAGCCACATTTGTTTAGTCGCACCCGCGATTTTGCCGATGGTTTCGCAGAAAGTCTTTCGTTGGCCGACCATGTTATTTTATTGGATATTTACCCAGCCCGTGAATTACCGATGGAAGGAGTGACCTCAGACTTGATTTTTCGTCACGTACACTCGAAAACTAAAAAAAAATGCACCAAAGCCGAATTACCCAACGTTGTGCGGGAAATGAAGCCTTCTTTGCTCGTAACCATTGGTGCGGGAGACATTGATCAACTGGTAGGAACACTAAAAAATATACTTGCAGACCAATAGATAGAAATATCTTAAAAACAATCCAGCTTATTTACAGATGTTTTCTACCTTTAAATCATCCAAAAAATGGTTACTCACCGCTGGAGGACTGTTGAGCCTGTTTGGGCTTATTGCTTTCACGGAAATTCGGCAGGGACAAAAGCACGTTCGAGCAGTAATTGTTCGGCTTGATCAGGGTGACGGGCATCGTTTTCTGACACGTCGGGATGTAATGGGTTACCTAACTAATGAGGGAGCTGATCCGGTAATCGGGAAGAATTACGGAGAGGTTGATCTCCGAAGGTTAGAAACGAGGCTGAGACAACATGGATTAGTAAAAAATTGTCAGGTTTCACATGACCTAACAGGTAATTTATTAGTTGTTATTGAACAGCCGCGTCCGTTGGCCCGGTTAATACTAGCTGGTGATGGCATCAGGAATGTATCAGGACAATATGTAAGCGAAGAGGGGCATTTTTTCCCGATTTCGATGAATTACTCGGCTCGTGTGCCGGTTTTAACGGGCAGTTATTTTGTCCAAAACCGTTCATTGTCGAATGATCGAAACCGACCATTGCTGGATTTATTAAAACGAATTCACGATGATCCCTTTTGGCGGGCACAAATTACCGAACTGTCGGTAGACGACCGGGGCGAAATAACAATGTGGCCGCAGATTGGCAATCACAAGATTGAGTTTGGGCCACCTACGGAATTAGATGCAAAGTTTAAGAAATTGAAATTAGTATATACGGACGTTTTACCGGCAAAAGGTTGGGACCACTATAGTCGAGTAAGCGTTCAGTACCGAAACCAAATAGTTTGCGAATGACACCAACGGGCATGGACGAGAAAATAGTGGTAGGTCTGGACATTGGCAGTACCAAAGTATGTGCCGTGGCGGGGCGATTAATTCGAAATAATAAAGATCAGGAAACACTCGAAGTATTGGGTGTGGGCGAGACAAATTTGACCGATGGCGTAGCAAAGGGCTCTGTCGTGAATGTCAATAATACGGTGAACGCGATCAAACGTGCGGTGGCTGATGCCTCGAACCAGTCGAATTTAAACATTCATCTGGTTAATGTCAGTTTTAGCGGCTCCCATGTGATGTCGATTAAATCCAGTGGTAGCATTACTCGCTCGTCGTCGGGCGATGAAGTGCAGACCGAAGACATTGATCATCTGCTTAATGACATGTATCGTACCTCTATTCCGGCAGACAAGGAAATTATCCATGTTCTGCCAATGGATTTTGTGGTCGATAATGAAACCAGTGTCAATCAGCCAGTTGGTCGGAATGGCGTTAAACTAGGTGCTGATTTTCAACTTATCACTGCTCAGGCCAACGCAGCCCGCAACATTCGCAAATGTATTGTTCGCAACAATCTGGCGCAGGATACCATGATGCTGTCGGCTCTGGCATCTGGCTTAGCCGTGTTGACCGATGAAGAGAAATATGCAGGCGTGGCTCTGGTAGATATTGGGGGTGGTACAACAGAAATGGCCATCTATTACCGAAATGTACTACGCCATGTAGCTGTGTTCCCCTGGGCTGGAAATAGCTTAACATCTGATATTCAGGCAGGCTGCAAAATCCTTCCCAATCAGGCTGAGCTCCTTAAGAAAAAATTTGGCAGTGCTAATCCGGGCGAATACAACCTCAACGAGGTAGTAGCTGTACCGGGCCTGAGCAATCGTAAACCTAAAGATGTGCTACTGAAAAACGTAGCTGTCATCATTGAAGACCGGCTTCGTGAAATTGCCGCGCTGGTGCAGGCCGAAATCATTCGGTCGGGCTATGACGGTAAATTGCTGGGCGGAATTGTGTTGACTGGTGGTTCTGCTCTGATTCCCGGCGTAGAACATACGTTTGGCCGGGTAACCGGTGTTGAAGAAGTTCGTGTTGGTTATCCCGAACATCTTGAACCCAATGGTCGTGCCGACTTAGTTGGCGACCCAGCCTATGCAACAGCTGTTGGGCTGGTATGGGCTGGTTATAAGACAATTGACAACCGTATTTCGTTTATCAGCGATCCCAATCGGACATACAAGGAAGATGATCAGCCCGTCGGGCCTGTCCGACCTGTGTATCCATTAGGCGGCAGTGCTACTAAGCCACCAGTAAGCGTCAAGTCACCGGAGCCCGAACTTAAGAAGAGTTGGCTGGATAAGCTTAAAGAAGCTCTTCAGCCAACACGAGGGAACGAGACTGATACGTATTGATGCTCGTAGCAAACCGGCCCTCTGCCGGGTTAATGGCAATTAGGCAGTTTTTTACACGAACAGACACCATATACCCACACGATGAATAGTCAGGGCTATAGATTCGAACTTCCCGATGACAACCCAATTATAATTAAGGTTGTTGGCGTGGGCGGCATGGGCGGAAATGCCGTCAAACACATGCACAAACTAAAAATGCAGGATGTCAATTTTGCTGTTTGCAATACTGATCGTCAAGCACTTATGAGTAATCCGGTACCTACTAAGTTGCAACTAGGCGACGGATTAGGAGCGGGTACTGAAGCCAAAGCAGGTGAAGATGCAGCCCGTGCCAGTATCGAAGAAATTCGAAATCTGTTGGCTCCGCCTACTAAAATGGTCTTTATTACGGCGGGTATGGGCGGTGGCACTGGTACAGGTGCGGCTCCGGTGGTGGCTGAAGTAGCCCGTGAAATGGGCTTGCTAACGGTAGCCGTTGTGACGGCTCCGTACTGGTATGAAGGTACTGACAAGAAAGAGCAGGCACGTGAGGGTATCGAAAAACTCAAGAAGAGTTGCGATACCGTACTCGTTGTGTTGAACGATAAACTGGCCGAGTTATACAGCGAGTTAACCTGGACAGAAGCCTACGCGCATGCTGATGATGTGCTGGCAAATGCGGTGAAGAGTATTGCTGAGATTATTACGACTCAGGGCGATATCAACGCTGACTTCGCCGACGTTAAGAAAGTACTTGAAGGGGCAGGCCAATCGGTGATGGGCTCCGCAGAGGTATCAGGTGAAGATCGGGCACTCCGAGCCATCGAAGCCGCCCTGAACTCTCCCTTGCTCAACGACCATGACATTCGGGGAGCCAAGCGGATTCTGCTGACTATTTCATCGAGCAAAGAGCACGCCATGCGTTTGAAAGAGCAAATGGCAATTTCAGAGCACGTAGCCAAGAAAATTCAGAGTGAAGCCAGAATGTTTAAGTTCGGAGCTATCACAGATGATAATCTTGGTGAAGGTCTACGCGTGACCATCATTGCTGCTGGTTTCGATGGAACGACCACGCTGATGGATCAGCTTAAGGATACGACGCAGCAAAATAATCATATTGATGCCAATACTGAGTCTGACGACCTGCCAGATGCAGAAATGGAGCAGAACGAACCAACAGACGAGTTAGTGCTTGTTGACGCTGATGGCGACGAAATAGATCCTAATCCAGTAAATCTAAGCGTTAAGTCTGATGACAAACAAACACCAACCGGCTACAATGGCACGACGATAATTCGTCCTGAAACACCGGGTATTATTCGCCCGTTTCCGCATGATGAGTCCGAGCTTTTGTTGATTGATGATGAGGAGCGGCCCAGTGACACCGACCAGATTAAGCAGATGGTAGATGCCTTTGTAAAGGGTCAGTATTTGGCAGCCGACCTTGACAGACCGACTTTTGAGCGAAATAAGACAATGCTTTACTCCCTACCGATGCTCTCTGAACAGGAGTTTGTGCGCTCGAAACTAAATGATTAATTGAGTGTAAGATACGCTCCGGGTATTGGGCAGAGATTCACAGGAGTCTCTGCCTTTTATTTTGCTCCTATGGAATCAACTTATACTGATGTTAAGACCGCTTTACTTGCTTTAGCACAGCCCGAACGAGCCTTGCTGGTGGCCCGTTTTTTCAAAACTGCGCCCGGACAATATGGAGAAGGTGACCAATTCCTGGGGCTTTCAATGCCGCAGCAACGCCGTATCGTCGAACAGTATCAAAACCTATCTCTCAATGATACAGAGAAGCTAGTACGGGATCCAATTCACGAGTGCCGGATGACAGGGTTACTTATCTGGGTTTATCAGACCCGTAAAGCAACGTCAACGCAGCAAGCGTCTATACTGGAACGGTATCTGTCGAACCGACGCTATATTAATAACTGGGATTTGGTTGATGTCAGTTGTTACCACATTCTCGGCCAGTATGTGGTAAAAGGAGATCGCTCAATTCTCTACGATTTAGCTGGTGAGGACTACTTGTGGAGCCAGCGCATAGCGATCGTTTCAACATTCGCGCTCATTCGCCTGGGGCAGTTTGCCGATACATTTGCCATTGCTGAAATGCTGCTGTCGCACAAACATGATCTTATTCATAAAGCCATTGGCTGGATGCTCCGGGAGGTGGGAAAGCGTAGCGCAGAGGCACTGGAAGAATTTCTGCACGATCACGTGCCAAAAATGCCCCGCACTACGCTCCGATACGCTATCGAACGATTTGAACCGGTACACCGTCGATATTATCTGGATCTATCAAAATAATTCCTTTATTGCTTCGATTCCAGTCATGGAATCGATTAAGACAGGTAGCTTATCCGATTTACTTAAGCCGATTATACCCAATTCGGCTATTCACGGTTACCACAACTCACTTCACGGATAAGCAACCAATTGTCCCATTTAGCAACCTTTTGTCCGGTTTGGGGTGCTTTCTTGAACAAGTTGTTGCAGACCCGGACCGGAGGGGGTAATTTTGGGCTTTCACTTCTGTTCAACCATGAGCGATCTCTTCACTGCTGAGTCAATCATCAGCCTGTTAACCCTGACATTTCTGGAAATTGTTCTGGGTATTGACAACATCATTTTTATTTCCATTGCGGCCAATAAGCTCGCTCGGGGAGACCAACCCAAAGCGCGGAACATTGGGTTGATTCTGGCTATGGCTTTCCGGTTAGTGTTATTGCTGGGCATTTCAATCGTTATATCGCTTAGTAAGCCATTTACGCACATTGATATCGGCTGGTTCAAAGCGGCCTTGACGGGGCAAAGCCTGATTCTGTTTGCTGGGGGGATATTTTTACTCTACAAAGCCACCTCCGAAATTCACCATAAATTAGAAGGCGGTGGAGACGAAGAAGTAGAAGGCAGCACAAAAGGCAAAGCAACTATTTCGAGCGTCGTCACGCAAATTGCTATTACAAATATTGTTTTCTCAATTGACTCCATTCTGACGGCCATTGGCCTGACACAGAACGTAGCCATTATGATGATTGCCGTTGTGCTGTCCGTTCTGATTATGATGTTTTTTGCTGGACCGGTTGGTTCTTTTGTCAATGAACACCCCACTATTCAGATGCTGGGTTTAGCTTTTCTAATTATGATTGGTTTCATGCTGGTGGCCGAAGGAGCTCACTTGTCCGAAGTAGTTATCTTCAATCAGGAGGCCGGTACCGTACCAAAAGGTTATTTGTACTTCGCTATTGCTTTCTCACTCTTAGTTGAATTTTTGAACATCCGGCTACGTAAGAAGCAGGCTCCGGTGAAACTGCACAACTACGAAGGGCGGCCAGAGCGTGATGGAATAGTCTGATAAATTCTTCATATCTGCGCTTTTACCTAACGACAAACCACTATTTTGTCCCTTACCGAACAACTTACCGACATTCTCAACAGCCTCGGCGGCTTCGGGCCAGAGGTATGGCTGTCGGCATCGTTTTGCTTACTGCTGTTAGCCGAACTAATTTTAATGCGGCTAACGTCGTTGCTAAACGTACGTCGGTATCTGGCCGGATTAAGTGTTGTGATCTTGCTGGTGGCTGGTCTTTGGACAGGGCTATCGCCCACGCGTGGCTTCCTTTTTATGCACCTGCTCTTCGTCGATAGTCAGGCAATTTTCATTCAGGTTGTGGTGGCGTTGGGAGCTGTACTGGTTATTCTGTACGAGTGGTTTACATCGCTTCCCAAACCTACATTCGAGGAGGCTCTCACGGTGCAAAAAGGCGAAGGGGCACTTGTCGGGAGGCCAGCGTTACCCCTCGAGTGGTACGCCCTGATAATTGCCATGACACTGGGCTTGTTCCTGATGACAATGTCAGTCAACATGCTCAGTATTTATCTAAGCATTGAACTCGTTTCTATTTGCTCCTATCTACTTACCGCGCTCATCGCCGACCGCAAAGCATCGGAAGGAGGCATTAAATACTTACTGTTTGGGTCCATAAGTTCGGCTGTGATGCTATATGGGATGTCATTGCTGTATGGCATGACCGGTACCCTCGACCTTACGGCTGATGTCTTTGGGGTCATACTTGCTCAACAGGACGCGTCTGTGGTAGCGGTGGCCCTACTGCTGACGCTGGCTGGCCTATTGTTCAAACTTGCTGGCGTGCCGTTCCATGTCTGGACGCCTGATGCCTACGAAGCTGCACCGGTGCCAGTCGCTGCTTTCTTTTCCGTTGCTCCTAAAGCGGCAGCGGTGTTGGTCCTGATGCGGATTGTAACGGCTCTGCCAATCGAATCGGGACTAGGCGGCACCACAGCAACAGTATTACAAACTCCACTGGCTGTATTGGCTCTGGCGGGTATTCTACTTGGCAATTTGTCGGCTCTTCGACAAACTGACGCTAAACGGCTGTTGGCCTACTCGACTATTGCGCACGCAGGTTTCTTGCTGGTGGGCGTTGTAGCGTTGAGTGAAGCTGGCTTCGACGCTGTTTTGTTCTACATCGGTACGTACTTGTTCATCTCGCTTGCTGCTTTTTTCCTCGTCGATTTGCTGGCTCGTAGCAATGGAGCTAGTCGAAATAGCTCTGGTGGAGGGTCAGCTTCTCAACCAACCGGATCACTGACCATTAGCAATTTTGCTGGTTTAGGGCAAAAGCAACCTCTGTTATCCATAGCCCTGACGGTGGTTATGCTGGCCTTAACGGGCCTGCCCCCAACGGTTGGCTTCACGGCCAAACTCTTATCATTTTCGGCCCTCTACGAAGCGTATCAGCAAACGGGCGATAACTGGCTGATGGCGTTGTTTGCGTTGGGTTTACTGAATGCATTGATTTCACTGGTTTATTACCTTAAGATTCCCTTTCTTCTTTTCTTTCGACCGGCTCCTCTGGAGTTTACTAACGCTATACCATTGCCGAAACCTGCGGTCTGGTTGGCAGTTGGCTTAGTAGTGCCGGTAATCTTATTGTTTCTAAAGCCTGACTTACTGCTTCAATTCATCACAAAGCAGTAACTGCCCTGTTTCTTCAAAGCCATAATACCAATTTCGGAAAAGGCGTTGGCGTTTCGTTTCTTTGTATCCAGAAACAAGTTGCTTTGTGCTTATGAGTCCGGTTCACGACCTTATGGTCTTAGATATGTCCCTTGATGAACTGTTCGATCAGTTCGATAAACTCCGCGTTCTAATTATTGGCGACGTGATGCTCGATTCCTACGTTTGGGGACGCGTTGAGCGGATTTCGCCCGAAGCTCCCGTACCGGTCGTAACGGTTGACCGGCGCGAACAGCGCTTAGGCGGAGCGGGTAATGTATTGCTAAATGTGCAGGCATTGGGGGCAGAAGCCATCATTTGCTCCATTATTGGTACCGATACACCGGGCGATCAGTTAGAACAGGAACTGTGTAACCGGGGCCTAAATTGTGATGGGCTCATTCGAAGTGCAGCCCGCATCACAACCATTAAGGAACGGATTATTGCCGGTTCTCAACAGGTGGTACGCGTCGATACGGAAACGGACAAATACATCACTGCCGACGAACGGGCTCAACTAATTGCGAAAGCGAAAGAACTCATTCCAACTTGCCACGTCATTATTTTCGAAGATTATGACAAGGGCGTCCTGAGTAAAGAAGCCATTGCAGAAATTACTGACTTTGCTAATGAGCGCAACGTTCCAACGGTAGTTGACCCTAAAAAGCGCAACTTTCTATCGTATCAGAACACGACGCTTTTCAAACCGAATCTGAAAGAATTGCGTGAAGGATTGAAAGTGGATTTTGACGTAGACAATCCCAACGAATTACAGGCGATTGTTGATCAACTGAAACAAACCCTAAATCTGAAAGGCGCACTTATTACGCTGTCGGAACGCGGTGCATTTATTGACTATAATAGCGAGACATTGAAACTACCGGCCCACGTTCGCAAAATTGCCGACGTGTCGGGCGCGGGTGATACGGTCATTAGCATTGCCGCCTGCTGCGTAGCGCTAAAACAGCCACCGCGTATCATTGCTGGCTTATCAAACCTTGGCGGGGGCTTGGTTTGCGAGTCTGTAGGCGTGGTACCAATTGATAAGGCGCAATTAAAACAGGAAGCAAAAGAGAATTTATACTAGTAATTTGGTTCACTGGCTTTCAAGCCGGTGAACCAAATCAACGCCTACATTTCTTTCACTGCATCGACAAAGCACCTTGCTTTGTCGGGGTCAGTATCAGGGTAAATGCCGTGTCCAAGATTGGCGATATAGTGCTGATGGCCAAACGCGTTGAACATCTGTTTCACCTCGGCCCGAATTTGGGTAAAATCAGCGTAAAGAACACATGGGTCTAAATTTCCCTGCAACACCCGGTCGGGAATCAACTGCCGCGACTCATGCGGGTCCATGTTCCAGTCTAAGCCGACAACATCGCAACTTAACTGCCCAATTGCGTGCCGGGCAAAAAAAGCGCCTTTGGCAAAAACCGTCACCGGAACATCGGAAATCAAATCACAGATTTGTTTGATATAGGGTAGCGAAAACGTCTGGTATTGCTCTGGTGAGAGAATGCCCGCCCACGAATCGAAAATCTGAACCAGATCGACTCCGGCTCGTATCTGCGCCTGCAAATATGAAATTGTGCTGTCTGTAATTTGTTGAAGTAGCGCGTGGGCGAAATCCGGGTCAGTATATAGCAGTTTTTTAGCGACAGAAAAGGTTTTCGAGCCTTTACCCTCGGTCATGTAACAAAAAATGGTAAAGGGTGCTCCGGCAAAACCAATAAGCGGCACGCGGCCATTTAATTCTTTTTTTGTCAGTTTAATTGCCTCCAGCACGTAACCCAAATCGCTTTCAGCATCGGCCACACGCAGGCGGCTCAAATCGGCTTTATTGCGTACCGTTTCGGGGAAAACCGGCCCCCGGCTTTCAATCATCTCGTAGGGCAGACCCATCGCTTCGGGGACTACCAGAATATCAGAGAAAATAATAGCGGCATCGACATCAAACGCATCGACCGGCTGAATAGTCACTTCAGCGGCTAACTCGGGCGTTTTCGCCAGCGTGATGAAACTACCAGCCCGCTCGCGAACGGCCCGATATTGGGGTAATACGCGCCCGGCTTGCCGCATCATCCAGACCGGCACTCGCTCAGTCAATTCGCCCCGTGCCGTACGGAGTAATAAATCATTTTGTAAAATCATGGTGCAAATATCCGAACTCCTGTTTGTCTGTAAGAAGATTTCGCCGTAAAGTTTATCAGGAGGGATTTATAACGTGCTGGAGTTCCTAATATTTACCAATTTTGCTGAAATTAGAAAACTCAATGCCTTCTCTTTTCATTGACGCCGAACGTTTGCGCGACCTTAATAGTGGTTTGGGACAGGTGTGTTTGCACCTCGGACACGAACTTGTTCGCCAGCGCCCCGACGGGTGGACTATTACATTTCTGGTTCCAAAAGGTCAAGCGGGCGTGTTTGGTAACGAGGCCGAGTATATTGAAGCGTCATGGCTACGTAAGCTTTGGATTCCGGGCAAGTACGATGTTTGGCATTGCCTGCATCAGGACTCCGATTATTTACCCCGCCAATCCAACTTAATACTGACTATTTACGACCTGAATTTCCTGGAACGAGCCGATTATTCTGTCGCTAAAAAAGGGCGTAAATTAGCCCAGCTTCAACGTAAAATCAATCGGGCGTCGTTGCTAACGGCTGGATCAGCTTATACAGCCTCGGTGGTTAAGGAGTATTTACACGTTCCCGAAACACTACCGTTGAACGTAGTTTATACTGGTGTGGCTGTTAATCCCAAAAACACGCCAGCCGACTTACCCGCGGATTCGCCCATTCGCTCATTTACCCAATCGTCGTTTTTCTTGTTCGTGGGAGTTATTCACCCGAAAAAAAACGTCCATACGTTACTGCCGTTGCTCGAAGCGTTTCCAGAGTATCGGTTAGTGCTGGCCGGACCCGACCGCCATCCCTACGCTCAGCACATTCGCGAGCAGGCCCAAAAGCTTGGCGTTTCCGACCGGTTACTGATGCCCGGTTCGGTAGATGAACCCACCAAATTATGGCTTTATGCCCATTGTGAGGCTTTTTTATTTCCGTCACTAACCGAAGGATTTGGCCTACCCGTAGCTGAAGCCATGACATTTGGCAAGCCGGTGTTTATTTCTGACTTGACGAGCTTACCCGAAGTAGGTGGCAAAGAAGCGTATTATTTCGAGAATTTTGAGCCAGAAAGTATGGCCAAGGTTCTACACGACGGCCTGCACGATTTCGGCCAAAATCCGCTACGTGAAGAACGACTACGCCGACGGGCAGCCGGGTTTAGCTGGCCAAGCATAGCGGGGGAATACTGGACGTTATACAAAGAATTAGTGACCGGAAAGATTGGTCGGTGAGTTCCTGCATTAACTACTTGATTTTAATTTGAACTCTAAATTTAGCCTTTCCAAAAACGCCAACAATTCTGGCTATGCGCTCAGAGGTTTTACCGTGACTAGTTTTCGTGAGTGAATAATATTGCGGGGCGCGTACCTTTGCGGGACTAATGAAAACATACCTTCGATTACTCTCCTTTGCTAGCCCATTAAGCCGCTTCCTGACGCCGTTCGTATTGACGTCGCTAATTGCCAGTGTATTTGGTGTATTGAATTTTACACTGCTCATTCCGCTGCTCAGTATCCTGTTCGATAAGGTCGATACAAAGCAAATGCGGGAATTTCTGAGTCAGCCCGCGCCCTCCTTGACCACCGGCCCTACCGATTTTTTTAGATACTATTTCGCGCAGGTATTTCAGGAGTATGGCAAAGTCGGCGCATTACAGTTCGTTTGCTTTATTATTATACTATCCGTTCTGCTCAATAATTTATTCAAATACTTATCCGTTAGGCAATTAGAGTCATTTAAGGCGCGCATGGTGGCAAAACTCCGCGAAGCTGTATTTGCGCAAACGCTGCGGTTGCATCTCGGTTTTTTTTCGAACGAGCGCAAAGGCAACCTCATTTCCCGCATCACCACCGATGTGCAGGAAGTTGAAAACTCTATTGCTAATACGCTGTCTGCCGCATCAAAAGAAGTGTTTTTGCTGATTGGCTACATCGTGGCCCTGTTGAGTATTTCGGTTAAATTGACGCTGTTTGCTATTATCGTCATTCCGATTTCTGGTGGTTTCATCGCTACTCTTGTCCGACGAATGAAGCGCGATGCGCAGGAGGGTCAACGGCGGTTGAGCGGTTTAGTGAGTCTGTTAGATGAAACCTTCGGCGGTATGCGCGTCGTGAAAGGCTTTGTAGCGGAGGGCTTTATTCTGGACAAATTTCGCCGTGAAAATGAAGGCTATCGAAAGGCCATACGCTCACTGGCGAACCGACGCGAATTAGCTTCTCCATTCTCGGAAGTAATGGGTGTGGCCGTTGTTGCCGGAATTTTATTCTATGGTGGTTCGCTGGTATTGAGTGGCCAATCGGATTTAACGGCGGCTCAGTTTATCGCCTACATCGCTATTTTCTCACAGGTAACAAGACCCGCTAAGGATATTTCTAATGCATTCAGTGGATCGCAACGAGGACTAGCTTCGGGCGAGCGCGTTCTTGAATTGATTGATACTCCCCCTGCTATTCAGGATAAACCGGGCGCCGTAACATTAGACGACTTTCACGACCGGATTTCGGTGCAACACGTATCATTTTCGTACAATACCGATACGCCCGTTTTGCGTGACATCAGTTTCGATTTAGCCAAAGGGAAAACCATTGCGCTCGTCGGGTCGTCGGGCGGAGGAAAGTCAACAATTGCCGATCTAATTCCGCGTTTCTATGACCCGACAGAGGGAAAAATTTTGATTGATGGCGTTGACATGCGCGATTGCACAATGGCGTCGTTGAGAACGCAGATGGGCATTGTGACCCAGGAGAGCATTTTATTTAACGATACAATTTTTAACAATATCGCCTTCGGTAGCGCAGCAACTGAAGCGGAAGTGATGGAGGCTGCCCGGATTGCCAACGCGCATGATTTCGTTATAGCCCAGTCCGATGGCTACCAGACCATCATTGGCGACCGGGGCGGCAAACTATCGGGTGGGCAACGGCAGCGTATTAGCATTGCCCGGGCTATTCTGAAAAACCCACCAATTCTGATTTTGGACGAAGCTACATCTGCGCTCGACACGGAGTCTGAGAAGCTGGTGCAGGAAGCGCTGACGCGCCTGATGGCTAATCGCACGACGCTGGTGATTGCGCATCGGCTTAGTACTATTCAACACGCAGACGAGATTCTGGTAGTGAATCAGGGTCGTATAGTTGAACGGGGTCGGCATGATGAACTCCTGATGCTGGATGAAGGATTCTATCGGAAATTGAGTACGATGCAAAACGTTTGATACCAGATCATTTACTCACGACGATTTTCCAGTCTGGCCCACTGAACACCTTGTACTTCTCTGAAAAATTGCCCTGATTAACAGCAATTGAAAAATTCAAGAGACTGTTTACATACCCCACGTCGTCGCCGGTAGCGGCTTCGCCAAAGGTGTTAACCAGACGAACGGCCTTATCGTACAGGGTGGCGCCTTCGTGAAAAATCTGAACATGTACTATTTCACCAGTTTTGAGGCCAAGCTGGTCAATCATAGCTCTGGGAATATTGCTCCAAACGTTGCCGTACTGAACGTCTAGCACGGGGATATTACCCTTTACAGTGCCCTTACTATACTCTGCTTTTTGATAAGGCAGCCGAACCACTTCATCAGGCAGCTTGGGACCTACCTGCTCAAATGTAATCGTGCGCGAAGCCAGTCGGGCAGCGGTGTACGCATATACGTCGCGGCCGTGGAACGTATAGGATGCGCCAGAATTTTTGAGTCGGTTAATGGCTTCGTCAATTTGCCGAACTTCGAGAATACCAAGGTGTTCGGCTACTAAGGTGAGCGTCCCATTATCGGGTGTCACAATATAATGCCCGGATTTCGTCTGCATCACAATCGAATGCCGTTCTGTGCCCACACCGGGATCGCAAACGGAGACAAATACGGTTCCTTTGGGGTAATAAGGGACAGTTTGGTGTAATCGATAAGCAGCTTCCCAAATGTTGTAAGCAGGAATTTCGTGGGTGAGATCCAGTAATGTAAGGGTTGGTGATACACCTATTGCTACCCCTTTCATCGCGGAAACAGCACCATCTTTCAGGCCAAAATCCGATTGAAATACTACGATGCCATTCTGTCCCTTCGCCAGTGGTTTACCAAGCATGAACAGCAACAAAATATAACCGCAGATAATGCGCATAATGGGTAGTTTAAAGTAGGTCAAATAATCCCCAACTCAGCCAGAATTTTCTCTGTAATACCACGACGGGCCGAAACAAAATTATCGGGCACGGGCGTAGGATGTTCGATGTTAGTAGCAAAGAAATATACATCGTTACCTTTCTCAACGTAGCCAACAAACCAGCCGATGTTTGGTCCTGTAACAGTAACCCCATCAAGATTGATAGCCCAGCCTGTTTTTCCATAAAGCTTGTAGGTTGGCTTATCGTCGATAAGCATTATTTTTTTCAGAACAGCCCGGCTGTGTTCTGAAAACGGCACGTCGCCTGAATAAATACGTCGGAGAAAATCGATTTCTTCAACTTGCGAGATTCGTGACTTTCCCGTGAGCCAAAACATATCGAGGTTGTCGGCATGGATATCCATGTGGCCATAGTCTGCTTTTTTAACGAATGACTTCATTCGCTTCAGACCGATTTTCCGGGCTAGTTCGCGGTAACAGGGTACACACGAAACTTGAAAGGCTGACCGCAATGTATGGTCCTGATTCCAGGATACAATGTCCCGTTTCACACCATCCCATTTCATAGGCGAGTTTTCACCCTGCAACACTCCCGTTTCCAAGCCAATCAGTGTGTTCGCGATTTTAAATGTGGATGCGGGCAAAAATGTTTCTTTACAGCGGTCATATCGGTAAGCCATATAAACATCTTTCTTGAGGTCATACAGCAAAAATGAGCCGGGTAGCTTTTCAGCTTCGAAAAAGCGGGCAAAGTCAGGGCGGTCAATTACTGAAGGCGGGCGATAAGCCGATAGCAAACCTACAAGGCTAAGCAGATACAATGTTCTCATGATTTGTTTTCTACCGGTTTCGTACTCGCAAAATAAACGAGTAACCCCAGTCCAGCTTTAGTAGTAATGTCGGCAATTGTGTAAGCAATATGAATCCAGTTGAAGTCAATATTGCTCACTGTCAATATATAGCCAATCGGATAAGTGATACCAAAAGCACCCATGACAAAGGCCATTAACCGATAAGTGCGTTGTTCGTCGGGCTGAACCTGATTGACAACTTGTTTCCAAAGCCGGGATAGCGTCAGCAGAATTATCGCATACCCTATCATTGAAATAGCGCCCCAAATCAATTTGGGACCAATCTCGATTTCATTGTCGAAGGCGAGTTGCTGATGACCGATATAGCCGGTCAGAATCATAAAAAAACTAGCGACCAGCAATGTAACTAGTGGCCGTCTGCGCTCACTTGGCTGAATTTTGAGCGTAAAAACCACCTGAATCAGCAACAGAGGTATTGTTACGGCCCAATCCATGTAGCGATATTGGCCAATAGCGTTATATGACTCGCGGATAAGTACCTGCCGGTCGTTGGCATTGGTTACAGTCACCAACTCCGCCAGCATATCGTGGTAGTACCCTTGGATGAAGTAGTAGGAAAGACCCGCAACGGCAGAAATAATGGCCGTCAGGATAGGAGATAAATTCTGAAATCGATTCTGGACCTGCTCTGGCTGAGTAGTTGTTCGGGAAGCCAGGGCGAAAATAAAATTACCCAGAAAGAGATAGGTAGCCACGATTAAAAAAAAGTACGTGACTAACGGAAAAATTCCAACGACACCCGCCGTTGGAACAAATGAATCGGCTATTTCCATGAATGCAATAACGTTAATAGCATCAAAATTAACGCTACTGCATTCATGGCGCAATGGGTTGCGTTATTTAGGTGTACCTGGCAACGCCTTAATTTGCTGCATTTGTTGCTTTGACTTATCAACTAATTGCTGGGCAAATGTCCGCAGTGTGCTGTTCTTGCCATATTGCAAATAGCCGGTAGCCATATCTATAGCATCCTGATGCTGATCAAGAAAAAGCGTGGAGAAATTATTGTCTATATCGCTTGTTAATTTATCACTCGAACCCGTCTGTTGCAATTTAAGGCTCATAGCTTCCAGATTTCGACTTTGCTGCTGTACGAAAGCTTGGTTTGGGCGCGTCGGTTTAACTTCTTTAAGCGTCCCGTCGAGCAAATTCATATCAGCTTCGAAAACTGGCTGTAACGACTTCGCCATTTGCTTTAACGAAGAATCTTTCCCGTTCTGAATTTCCTGTTTCAGCAAATCCAGCGCGCCCTGCGTGTGAATTTTAGCCTGAAAAGCGTAGTCAAAGTCCGGGTCGCCAGTTGCCTGCAACTTTTTCATTTTCGCAATCATCTGCTGCAACGGTTGCAGTAGCATTGTTTTAGCCGGGTCGCTGGTTGGCGGGGCACTGGCCGTAGCAGCACTCGTTGTAGCTTGCGCACAAGCCACCAAGGAGCCGCCGGATAGAAGAGCCGCTAGCGCCCAGACTGACAGATTGGATTGGAGCGTTTTCATTAGGTGTCTTTATTTTTTGCTGTTAAACTAATCTTATTCCACTCTAAAGACAAGAATTAGTGAAGAAGGTTTAATTGACAAGACTTTGTTATCAGACAATTAACCGTTTTTGGTGAAGATACTAAGTTGTCATGTTAATGATCTACTTGTAAAATACCTACTGTATAAATGAACGGCTACTGAATGAGAATAGGGCAGTCAACTGCCCTATTTATACGTTGAAAAAGAGTCTTTTTACATCCTGATAATCTCGGCACCAATGGCATTTAGCCGCGTATCAATGTTCTGGTAACCTCGGTCAATCTGCTCAATATTGTCGATAATACTAACACCTTTGGCCGACATAGCCGCAATCAGCAACGCTACTCCTGCCCGAATATCCGGTGATGACATTCGGATACCTTTCAGGGGAATCTGCCGATTGAGACCTACAACAGTGGCGCGGTGCGGATCGCAAAGAATAATTTGTGCGCCCATGTCGATAAGCTTATCGACAAAGAAAAGCCGACTCTCGAACATTTTCTGGTGAATCAATAGGGTGCCCTGTGCCTGTACGGCTGTAACGAGCACAATACTTAATAAATCAGGTGTAAAGCCGGGCCAGGGTGAATCGGCAACGGTCATCATACCGCCGTCAAGAAAGCTTTCAATTTGATAATGTTCCTGCGCCGGGATGAAAATATCATCGCCCCGAAACTCCATTTGAATGCCTAATCGCTTAAACTGGTCGGGAATGATTCCTAACTCTGGAATCTGGCAGTTTTTAATCGTGATTTCTGACTGTGTCATGGCGGCCAACCCAATGAATGAGCCAATTTCAATCATGTCGGGCAACATAGTATGCTCGGTTCCTTTCAGTTCCGATACACCCTCAATGGTAAGCAGGTTAGAGCCTACACCCGTAATTTTAGCCCCCATTGAGTTGAGCATCTTGCTCAATTGCTGCAAGTACGGTTCGCAGGCGGCATTGTAAATCTGAGTCGTGCCCTCAGCCATCACAGCGGCCATAAGAACGTTGGCAGTACCTGTTACAGATGCTTCATCGAGCAGCATATAGGTGCCGCGCAGGTTGCTGGCATCTACCTGATAATAACCCCCGTCATTGGCATCGTAATTAAATCGGGCACCGAGTTTCTCAAAGCCCAAAAAGTGGGTATCCAATCGACGCCGACCTATTTTATCGCCACCCGGCCGGGGGATACGTCCTTTCTTAAAACGGGCAAGCATCGGTCCCAGTAGCATAACCGACCCGCGTAGGGCGGCTGCTTTGCGTTTGTAAGTATCGGTTTCGAGGTATTCGAGATTAACGTCGCTGGCCTGAAAACGATAAGAACTTTCGCCAATCTTGGTAACCCATACACCTAAATCACCAAGTAGATCAATGAGTTGGTTAACATCCCGGATACCCGGAATATTATGAACGGTAACGGGTTCTTTAGTAAGTAAGACGGCACAAAGGATTTGCAGAGCCTCATTTTTAGCGCCTTGCGGATTCAGTTCGCCTTTTAGCTTACGCCCGCCTGTAATTTGAAAAGATGCCATTTAGGAAATAATAAGTAATGAGAAATAAAGGCTGGTTAAAGAAGAATAGCTGGTGTACAGCTATTCTTCTTTAACCAGCCTTTATAGAAAAATCTACCGCCGTTTACGTGAGTTGTCGTTCCGGTCGTTGCGATTACGACTGCCGAAATTGCGTTGTCCCGGTCCGCTATCGCGTGAATTGTCGTTACGGTTATTTGGCCGACTCGGTTGTCCAGTTCCGCTATCGCGTGTTCCGGTTCCATTATCATTCCGGTTGCGATTGTTGACATTGCGCGGCCCACCATCGCGTGAGTTGTCGTTCCGATTATTTGGCCGACTCGGTTGTCCAGTTCCGCTGTCGTTCCGGTTGCGATCATTCCGGTAGTTATTCCCTCCGATGCGCTGGGGTTGATCGCCGGTACGTTCGCGGGGAGTTGCTTCAACGAGGCCCTGTTCCCGAATTAGTTTAATATCGTCGAAGAGTTTACCCTTAGAGAGTTCAATCAGACTCTGGTAAATGGTTTCGTCTTCAACGGCCTCTTTATTCCATGCCTGATAAAACGTGCGCATTAAGCGCGTCAGGTAGGAAACAAACGCACGTCGCTCTTCAGGTTCTTCCAGCGCAACGGCCTTTGCTATCAGCAAATCCACATTACGGCCAAAATGCTTAAACTTCAGATTATGCGTATTATAAGGAACCCGTTGTGGTTTTTTGCCTAGTGACTCCTCCGATGGTGGCGGATAAGGACTATCAACATCCAAGGTAAAATCGGACATAATGTACAGGTCGTCCCACAGTTTATTGTAGTAGTCCTGACCATCCTTCATATTAGGATGGATTTGCCGCATCAACTCAATCAGGATATGCGCATACCGAGTTCGGGTTGAGCGATCTTCGATGTTGACCATGTTGTCAACTAATTTTTGGATACTACTGCCGTATTCTTTCAAAGGCTTTTCCGATAGGTGATAAAGAAAACAAAAGTACGAAGGAATGGGGCAAGGGGCAAGGGGCATTGTCCATAGGATGAGTGGAAGGGAAGAAAGGTTAGCGTATAACCGTTACCTTTGTTTTCTACGCTGTTATTTAGTCAATGCCCACCACACCCCGCCCTTTACTGCTCACTTACCGTGCCGAGTTCACCGATACACTTCGACTGAGTATCCCGATTATCATTGCTCAGCTAGGCGTTGTCTTGATGGGGGTGACTGACAATCTTTTTGTTGGGCGTTTGCTGGGAGCCGTCCCTTTGGGCGCAGCCGGACTGGCAAATTCACTGTCTTTTCTGATGTCGAGTATTGGTGTAGGCGGCCTGTCAGTTGTGGCAGCTTTAGTGTCAAAGGCGAATAATCAAAACGATCCGGCTGCCGTAAACCGTTTGTTTCGGGCTGGATTGCGCGTGGCGGGGTTGCTCAGTATACTGCTGGGCGGCTTGTCGGTGCTTTTAGCGTACAACTTCAGCCTGTTCGGACAAACTCCCGAAGTAACACGATTAGCGCGTAATTTCATGTTGATCTTGAGCGCATCGCTCCTACCCTTGCTGGTTTTTGTGGCGGCTCGTCAATTATGTGAT
Source organism: Spirosoma flavum (assembly GCF_042686045.1). NCBI lineage: Bacteria > Pseudomonadati > Bacteroidota > Cytophagia > Cytophagales > Cytophagaceae > Spirosoma > Spirosoma flavum. The sequence continues at coordinate 761,252 of NZ_JBHUOM010000001.1, read as the reverse complement.
GGTCTGCGTTATCCGCGTGTAGCAATGGCGATTACCCTATCGGCACTCGGCATAAATGCACTTTTCAACTACCTATTCATCAGGGGAGTTGGGCCATTCCCGGCTTTGGGGCTGATGGGATCGGCTTTGGCCACCCTCTTGTCACGCACGTTCATGGCGGGTGCGCTACTGGTTTATATTTACCGGACAACGCACTTTCGGGCTTACTTGAAAACAGGTCTTACTTCACTAGCGTCTACCAGCGAAGCCTGGATAATTCTTCGGCTAGGTATTCCGGGTGGATTAACTTTTTTCTTTGAAGTTGCCACCTTTTCATTGGCAGTAGTTATTGTCGGTTGGCTCGGCGAAGCACAGTTAGCCGCTCACCAGATTGCAATCAATATGGCATCTGTTACATATATGATGGCAACGGGCATTTCATCGGCGGCTGCCATTCGGGTTAGTGCCGCGGTTGGTCAGGCAAGTCGTGAGGGAGCCTGGCGTGCTGGTGTAGCCGCCTTCCTGCTATCGGTAAGTTTTATGAGTGTAATGGCAATAGTGTTTTTGACGGCTAACGATTGGTTGGTGACGCTCTATATTCGTGACAGTCCGGAAGTCATGACTATCGCTGCCTCACTCGTTATTATAGCTGGTTTCTTTCAACTTTCCGACGGCGTGCAGGTGGTAGCCTTAGGGGGATTACGGGGGTTGTCGGACGTAAACGTACCAACCCTGATTACATTATTTTCGTACTGGATTGTCGCCTTGCCATTGAGTTACGTGCTGGCGTTTCCATTTGGCATGGATGCCATCGGTGTTTGGATTGGCCTGCTGGCTGGCCTGACTATTGCGGCTGTATTGCTGACATGGCGTTTTTTTCGACGCGTTCAGCGTACTACTTTATTCGTTGATGCAAGTATGGCAAACCCCTAACAACCTAATTTTTCTACTGCATTTCCACCAGCATATCGTCTCTCGTTGGTCGGTCAGCCGTCAACTTATACTCGATGCCTTCACGATCCAGATAATCCATAAACAAGGAATAAACATCCTTTTCAACAGAGAAAATATACCAGTTTTCAAACGGTTCGTTGAACAATTCCACCTCTGCTAACGAGGCCCTTTTTTGCAGACGCTGATATTGAGCTTTTTCGAGTGCCCGCTGTTTAATGAGGAAATACCACATGTGAAGATGCGCGAATTTTACTATTAAGTACAAAAAACGCGCATCGAAAGTTGCGCGTTTTTTGTACTATCTATTTGTAAAGCAAGCTATTATTTATTTTACAGCCAGAATATAATCAGCCAGCACCAACCCTGCTTCGTTCAGATACAGGTCTTTTTTCTTTTTAGGCGTAGCTGTTCCGGCAGTTGGCGATGGTGTTCCGGTTTCATCAATCGGAGCCGATACCTGCGACACTTTATTGGCAGCAGCTCGTTTGCGTTCGGCTTCGTCACGCTCTTTCCGACGTTTCGTTTCCTGCAACGACACAACCGTATTCTCTTTGGCTTTCTTAAAATCAGCCAAATCCTGCGCCAGTTGTTTCAGTTCAGGGTCTGACTTAAGCCGTTGATCGAAACGATCGCGAAGACGAGCCAGAATTTTATCATCAATACCGCGCGATTGCTCATACCGGGTCGAGTTAATCTGATCCCAGGGCAGCGCACTTGGCTGCGAACTTTCACCGTATTCCTCAGCCGAAAAGGCTGATGGTAACTGTACATCCGGAGTTACACCCTTGTGCTGTGTGCTGCTGCCATTGATGCGATAAAACTTCTGAATGGTCATCTTTACCTGACCTACTTTTTCTGGTTCCTTAGGCAACCACTGATTCAGATCAATCAGCGTTTGCACGGTTCCCTTACCGAACGTTTGTCCGCCCACAATAATACCACGCTTGTAATCCTGAATGGCAGCGGCAAAGATTTCCGATGCCGAGGCACTAAAGCGGTTTACTAAGACAGCCATAGGACCTTCATAGCTCACAGACGGGTCGGGGTCGGTATAAACTTCGGTTTCGCCCGTTGACTCACGCACCTGCACAACTGGTCCCTTCGGAATAAACAGGCCGGTCAGGTTAATGGCTTCGGTAAGTGAGCCACCACCGTTATCGCGCAGGTCAATGACAATGCCGTCCACCTTCTCAACTTTCAACTCTTCTACAAAGCGCTTCACATCACTTGTGGTGCTGCTGAAACCCTCTTCACGTTTACGGGCACCCTCAAAATCACGGTAAAACATGGGAATATTAATAACCCCTATTTTGAACGGCTTACCATTGTCCGAAACTTCAATGACTTCTTTTTTGGCCCGTTGTTCTTCCAGCTTAATCTTCTCGCGTACCAGCCGAATCTCTTTCGGTGGGGCACCCGCCAGCGCATTAGGCGGTACAACCTGCAACCGGACAACCGTACCTTTAGGACCCTTAATCAGTTTGACAACCTCATCAACCTGCCAATTCATAGTATTGACCATTGTGCCATTGTCGCCTTGAGCCACGCCCGCAATTCTATCTTCTTTATTGAGCAGTTTGCTTTTAAAAGCCGGACCGCCAGGCAAAACATCCGTTATGCGGATATATTCTCCATCTTCACGCAACATAGCCCCAATACCTTCCAGAGACTGACTCATCTCCTGATTGAAACGGTCGGCGTTGCTAGGTGACAAATAGTTAGTATGAGGATCGAGCGCTTCGGCAAACGAGTTCATGTACATCTGAAATACGTCAGCACTTTTTACCCGATTGATGGCTTTATCGAGGTTGGCATATCGCTGATTCATAAGTGCTACTACAGCACTATCCTTTCGACTACCTAACCGCAATTCCAACTCTTGATTTTTAAGAATCTTCGTCCACAGCTCGTTTTGCTCATCTACTGTTTTCGGCCAGGCAGCCTTTTCCCGGTCTGTATTAAAGTTTTCATCGGCAGTGAAGGCAAACGGCTTTTTGACCTGTTCTTTAATGAAATCGCTGCGCTCCTGATAACGTTTGCGGAAAACATTATAAAGCTCATAAGCAGCTGTCAAATCACCGTTGATCAGGGCATCATCGATCTGATACCGGTACTTCTCAAACGTGGCTACATCAGATGCCAGCAGGTAAGCTTTGTTACCGTCTACTTCCTTAAGGTAATTATCCCAAACGACGGACGACAGTGAGTCGTTAAGCCGCACCTTCCGGTAGTGATAAGTCGTTAGTAGCTTGGCTACCAGTGTTTCGACTTTTTCCTGTGAGATAGACGGTTGCAGATCGGCAACCGTAGACGATGTCGGTGAAGACAGCGTAGTACCCTGAGCCACACCAGCGGTGGTGCCAGGCGAATTTATATTGGGCGCACCATTCGATGGCGAATCCGGCTGAAAACTTAGCATCAGCACGGGCACTAGGGTTACCAGATACTTTTTCATCTATATTACCCAGATTAATGGCGAAAGAGTAAAAGTACGGGCCGCCGTGATAGTGAATGAGCAAGTTAACAACTAATACTTCTCGCTTTTACTCATTCCCTACATGACAGTGGCCCGGCTTCATTTTTTCGCTCTTTATTGTTTAACTATATCAAGCAACTCTACGTCGAAGACTAATGTTGAGCCGGGTTTAATTTCAGCACCAGCACCCCGGTCTCCGTAAGCTAAATCAGACGGGATATATAGCTTCCACTTTGACCCAACCGGCATCAACTGCAAAGCTTCTGTCCAGCCTTTAATCACTTCAGTTACACCAAATTCGGCAGGTTGACCACGTTCTACTGAACTGTCGAACACCTTGCCGTCGAGAAGTCGGCCTGTGTAATGTACTTTAACACGATCTGTAGCCATTGGTTTAGCCCCAGTCCCTTCTTTCTCAACTGAATATTGTAATCCACTGGCGGTAGTTACTACCCCTGTCTTTGCCTTGTTCTCTGTCATAAAAGCAGTACCAATTTTTTTATTTTCGGACGAAGCCTTTGTCCCTTCCGCATTGCGAACCGCCATCTGTTTCTGCATAAAGTTATTCATCACCTGCCCCGCCTGAGCTTGTGTCAATCGCGTTGACTTACCGTTTAGAGCATCTTCCAAACCGCGCATCAATAATGCGTTGTTGAGATCAGTTATGCCTTGCTGTTTTAAATTCTGAGCCATAAACAAGCCGATACTATAACTAATCGAGTCCTGGGGTGATAAGAGTGATGACCCCGTTGCGACTGTTTTAGCAGCGGTAGCTGATTTAACTGAAGCAGGCTTTTTTGCTGTTGCTTTTTTTACTTGTGCCGTAGCGGAACCGGCGACAAAAACGGCTGACACCATACTGGCCAGCATCCATTGGTTGAACTTCATGCGAAAACGAAACGTGGTGTATGTAAACGAAACTTATATACTATTGAAACGTGAATGAATAGGATAAAAGTTTAAGTAGTGAATAGTTTGATAAAAAAATAGTATGCCATTTGTAACCCGCTAACCTTTAATCTTTGTAAGGTAAGCCGAATAAAAGTAGTTGAAAAATTGGCGTATGACAATTTCGGTTGCTTAAAGTACTGTTAATTCGTATGAATGGTTTCTTCGGCCAAGTCAGTGGCTAAAAGCATACCGATATTTTATCGGAAAAGTCTAACGTTCAGCAGGTGCTTCTTTGTTTCATCGCATTTTTGTCAAATTTTAATCGTACCTTTGCGGCCGAAAAACCAACATTAAATTCTCATTATATACATATGGAATCCGTAAGACCCGACGAGATATCAGCCATCCTGCGCCAGCAACTGGCGGGAACCCAAACCGAGGCTGAACTCGAAGAAGTCGGTACGGTACTGCAAATCGGCGACGGCGTAGCGCGTATCTACGGTCTCTCGAAAGTGCAGGCCGGCGAATTGCTGTCTTTCGACAATGGGCTTCAGGCCATGGCTCTGAACCTCGAAGAAGACAACGTCGGGGCGGTACTGCTCGGCGATTACTCAGAAATCAAAGAAGGCGATACCGTTAAACGTACCGATCAAATTGCCTACGTAAATGTTGGTGATGGTATTCTTGGCCGTGTGGTAAACACTCTTGGTTTACCGATTGACGGTCTGGGGCCAATTCAGGGCGAATTGTTTCAAATGCCGCTGGAGCGTAAAGCACCAGGGGTAATTTTCCGCCAACCAGTAACGGAACCGTTACAAACAGGTATCAAAGCTATTGACGCTATGATACCTATTGGCCGGGGACAGCGCGAACTGATTATTGGTGACCGCCAAACGGGTAAGACCGCTGTGGCTATCGACACCATCATCAACCAGAAAGAATTTTACGACAAAGGCGAACCAGTATTCTGTATCTATGTAGCCTGCGGTCAGAAAGCATCGACCGTGAAGCAGGTAGAGCAAACGCTGCGTAAGGCCGGTGCTATGGATTATACCGTAGTCGTTGCGGCCAGTGCGTCAGATCCTTCGCCAATGCAGTTCTTTGCGCCATTTACGGGTGCCGCTATTGGTGAGTTCTTTCGCGACACGGGTCGTCCCGCACTGGTTGTTTATGACGATTTGTCGAAACAAGCTGTTGCTTACCGCGAAGTGTCGCTTCTGTTGCGTCGCCCACCGGGCCGTGAGGCTTATCCGGGAGACGTGTTTTACCTGCATAGCCGTTTGTTAGAGCGGGCTGCAAAAATTAACGCCAACGACGAAATCGCCAAGACTATGAACGACCTGCCGCCGAGTCTGAAAGACAGAGTGAAAGGTGGTGGTTCGCTAACGGCTCTGCCAATTATTGAAACTCAGGCAGGTGACGTATCGGCTTATATTCCGACAAACGTAATTTCGATTACGGATGGTCAGATCTTCCTTGAATCGAACTTGTTCAACGCAGGTATCCGTCCAGCCATCAACGTTGGTATTTCGGTATCACGTGTTGGAGGTAATGCTCAAATTAAGTCGATGAAGAAAGTGGCCGGTACGCTAAAACTTGATCAGGCTCAGTTCCGCGAACTGGAAGCCTTTGCCAAGTTCGGTTCTGACCTTGATGCTTCGACCAAACTGACCATCGAACGGGGTCGTCGTAATCAGGAGATATTAAAGCAGCCTCAATATTCACCGGTTTCTGTTGAGCAACAAGTCGCTATTATTTATGCGTCGGTAAACGGTCTGCTCGATAGAGTGCCCGTTAATAAAGTGAAAGCATTTGAGAGTGAGTTCGCTATGATTCTGAGTGCGCAACACCCAGCCGTTCTGAGCGACCTTCGCGCCGGAAAACTGACCGACGAAGCTACGGCAACGTTGAAGAAAGTAGCGGCTGATTTGTCGGCTCAATATTAGAAATTAGTTGTAGGTAGGTAGGTTGTAAGTTTCCCAATGGACTCACTTACAACCTACTGACTTAGTAACTTACTCAGTGAAACATGGCAAGTCTTAAAGAAGTACGCGCTCGGATTACGTCGATCAACTCGACACAGCAGATAACCAAAGCCATGAAAATGGTGGCGGCAGCCAAGTTGCGCCGGGCGCAGGACAACATTACGCAACTGCGGCCCTATGCTCAGAAATTGAGCCAGATGCTAGGAACCGTTTCGGCTGGAGCAGAAACCGCGTCAGAAAATCCGTATAAGCAGGCACGCACAATTGAGCGAGTCTTGTTGATTGTGATTACATCGGACCGGGGTTTATGTGGCGCTTTTAACACAAATGTGGTGAAAGGTGCGCTGACACTTTTGGATCAGAAGTATACGGCTCAGGCTCGTTCGGGCAATGTTGACATTATGGCCATCGGCAAGAAAGGCGCTGAAGCGTTTCAACGCCGGGGCTTTAAAGTCAACACATCACATGTTGATGCCTTTAGCTCATTAAGTTTTGCTACTGTCCGGGCGGCTGCTGAAGAAGCAATGGCAGGGTTTGCCAATGGCCGTTACGATGTGGTTGATGTAATTTATAACGAGTTCAAAAATGCCGCCATGCAGATTGTACGGACGGAGCAAATGCTGCCTATTGCTGCGGCAGAAGCTCCAACTGGATCAAAGCCCGGCGTTCCAGCAACCTCCATCAATTACATTTTTGAGCCGTCTGAAGAAGAGATCATTACAGAATTAATTCCTAAAACGCTTAAAATCCAGTTGTATAAAGCCGTTTTGGATTCGAACGCATCAGAACATGGTGCCCGGATGACAGCGATGGATAAAGCAACTGAAAACGCGGGTGAACTTCTAAAGGAACTCCGACTGGTCTATAACCGGACGCGTCAGGCAGCCATCACAACCGAGATTCTCGAGATCGTGGGGGGTGCCGAAGCACTGGCCAGCGCCTAAAACGGCTCTATTTAACCTGCCAATAACAAAGCCACTACCCAACCGGGTAGTGGCTTTGTTATTGGCAGGTTAAGAGTTTGTTAAAAATGGTTAAAACCTAAAATCAGTTTGATTATAAGCACGTTACGAAGTTATCTTTACCGGTAACCGATCAGTATATCCTGAACGAATGAGGCTTATTACTAGTTATTAAGGTGTGATATACGAACAAGTTTTTTTTAGCGTTTACTAATCGGTTCGATACCATCTAACGATTCAAAAAATGAAACTTAACCACATAATCACCAGTTTGTTCGTCGCCGGTACGCTGGCTTCCTGCGCTCCGGCCATTACGGTCAAATACGACTACGATCCTAAAGTTAACGTTCGGCAGTTTGCTACGTATCGTATTGAGGCAGACCGACAACGTAATGCAGACCCTATTGTAGGTAGTAATCTAAACCAACGCCGGATTGCCGATGCTCTCGATCAATCGCTTAAGGCACGTGGTTATAAACCCGTAACGCAGGGTGAAGCTGATTTAGTTGTCCGGTTCTTTATGGATTCTAAAGACAAGCAACAGATGCAGTCCAACAACATGTATTCACCCTATTCGTGGTGGTATGGCGGTGGTATGGGTAACAATATGTACTCCCGGCAATATGAAGAAAACCGGGTGGTTATTAACGTATCAGATGCTCGTACAAATGATATTGTTTGGCAGGGCTGGGCAACGGGCCAGTTAAACAACCGTAACAAGGAGCGTGATCGGGATCAGGCTTTCCGCGAAACAGTGACGAGTATCATGAAGAACTTCCCAGAGAGTGCCGGGCAGGATTATGGTGCCGCTCGGTAATAAGTTTAACTACTTAGTAAAAAACCTGCCACCCAACGGTTGGCAGGTTTTTTTATGGCCATCGGTTTTCGTTAATTTGATACTTTCTACCCTGCTATGTCTGCTATAAGCCGAGGAGTTGTGTATTCTCTCATAGCGGTAATACTTGTACTACTACTAGGCATTGCGGCTATGTTGAGTATAGCGTATCATCGACATCAACGGCTGGAAGACACAACCATTGATCTTCAACGTAATCTTAGCCAGCAGAAAGGGCAAATAAAAGACCTCCAGCAGCGGCTTGACGATTGTGACACAATTCAGACAATGGTTCCGGTTGACACCACCTGGGGCAAGAATGCACCAATAGATTCGGCCAGTGTTATTAGTATGGCCGTTCGCTACCAACAATTTTTACAGTAACAAGGTTATCAATCTACTGGTCAAGGAAGGCGGCTAACTCAGCGGAACCCAATGTTTTAGACCGGATAAAGAAGATTGTTGGCGCTCAACTTAATAAGGGTGACTGATCTGTAAATAGCCCTGATTTCCTTAAAGTCTACAACTTTAGCGACACGCTTCTAAAATAGCTATCCCGGTTTTTTCGTTATTCAGCCGTGTTGAACGATTAACCCCAACCGGTTATGCTTGTGAAAGCGACTTTATCCCTACCCATTATAGTATTAAGTACGGCCCTTGCTGGCCCATTATTTGCCCAGAAAAATACAACGGTGCTTCCTATTGGTTCAGGTGCCTTCATTTGTAGCTATACTGGCGGCAAAGTTGGTCCACAAGTCATCTGCGCCCCAACTACAGCATCTAGCGGTCATGCCGAGCGGGTAGTAGACCGGATTCTTAAACCTATCGGCCTGATGCGGAACTTCAAAGTAATTGAATGTTCTAACACCGACAACTGCTTCGCAACCGTTCTCAAAGGTCAGCGATTTATTGTCTACGATGGAGCATTCATGCAGCAAATTGAAGACGAAACCGAAACAGACTGGTCGGCCATAAGTATTATGGCTCACGAAATCGGGCATCATTTGCAGGGCCATACAATTGATGGACAGGGTGGACAACCGCAAAAGGAAATTGAAGCTGATAAGTTTTCGGGCTTTGTGTTACACCAGTTGGGCTCATCGATGGAGGAATCAACTGTGGCGGTGAAAGCTCTTGGCGATGAACACGCTACCTCAACGCATCCAGCAAAACCGGCTCGTATTGCAGCTATCCAAAAAGGCTGGCTGGAAGCGGAGGCCATGTATCCCAAAAGCCGAACTGCTATAAAGACGCCGGTTGCAATGGCGCCAAAACCAGTTACGGCAACGACTAATCCTGTAGCAGCAGCGAGGCCGGTTATTGTGCCAAAAGCTTCCGTTCGACAGTCCAGTGTTTCGGCAACTGTAGGGTGCGTTTCTGGCGATTGCGAAGATGGTAAAGGTGTATTCGTTTACCCAACTCGCGAGCGCTATGCCGGAGAATTTGAAGAGGGTGACAAACACGGTGAAGGCGTTGAATACTATGCCGACGGTAAAATAAAATACAAAGGCAATTTCCGCGACAACCTCCGCTCTGACTATGGAGTTTACTACTACCGTAACGGTGATAAATACATGGGCTGGTTCCAGAATAACATCCCGAATGGGAAAGGAACTTACCACTTCGCCGACGGTGATCAAATCGTGGCTACGTTCAAAAATGGTCAGCCGGTGCAATGAACAGGTAGAAGGAAAGCAAAAAGGCAAGCGGGTAAATTACCCGCTTGCCTTTTTGCTTTCCTTCATATATAAATGTAGAGATATTCTGTCCTGGCAGTCTCAGACGCTCAACAATAGCCTATTATTCGGGTAACTTAATCAGGTTATTGCTCGGTAAAGGTCCACCAAATTGTTGTAGTTTTCCACCTGTAACAAGTCCGCCAAGGTCAATACCAGCAAAGCCAATCTTCTTGATTAGTTGACTAACGTCTGCTTTTGCAGCAGTATCATCGCCCGACATAAAGATAACTCTTTGTCCACCAGCTTCATGCGGATCAGCCGCTAATATTGCCGCATCAAGCGTGTTGAATGCCTTCACCATACGCGCTCCGGGCACGAATTCAGCAACGACCTCACTCGATGTTTTTTCGCCAAGATCAGCGGGTGTGAATGCAGGGAAAACAATGAAATTTGTTGCGTCAATAACGATACGACCACCCCAATTCGGCAAGTCTGCCAAGGCTTCGGATAAGTGCGTCCACGGCAGAGCTAATAAAACAATGGCAGCTTGCGCAGCTTCTTCAACGGTACCAGCCTTTATACTACCTCCCAGTGTGTTAACTACTTCCGATAAAGATTCTGGGCCCCTACTGTTGCTAATTATAACCTGATAACCGGCTTTTGCTACATGTTTAGCAAAAGCTTGAGCAATGTTGCCCGCTCCTATAATTCCAATCACGTCGTTTGTGTTCATCAGTTCTCAGTTAACTTGTTGACTATAGAACGTAGATTCCGATAATAAAGATTAGAAGGGATAACCAACTGCAATGTTGAATACCAAATTTCTTTTGCGCCAGTCTGTGCTGCTGAAGTCTATTTGATTAATAACCCACTCACTACCATTGGTTTTGTAAGGTTTCCGCAAAGGTGTTGCCAGATCGAAACGCACCAGGAAATACGACAAGTCAATACGAATACCAACGCCCGCACCAATAGCTATCTGCTTTATAAAATCTGAACTGAATTTGGCGTGTGCATCTTCCCCAAACGTGTCGTTGTTTGAGTAGGTCCAGACGTTACCCGCATCCACAAAAACGGCACCTTCGATATACTGCGTGAACTTGGCTCGAAGTTCGGTGTTAGCTTCGAGTTTAATGTCTCCCCCACCATCCTGAAATATATATCCATTGCGAATGGTGTCTCGGGCAAACAAGCCCGGCCCAATAGCACGTGGCCGAAAAGCTCGGATGCTATTACTGCCCCCCACAAAATACTGCTTCGTCAGCGGCAGTTGAAACCCTTTAGAGTTGCCATATGTAACCCCTAAGCCCGCAAACAGGCGATTGGCCCACGTTATTTTTGGCGTTAGTTTTCTGTATAAACGAGCGTCAGCATCAACCCGAAGGAACTGGGCAAACGGAACATTGAAAATGATTTTGTCTCCGTAATCATTTCGTTTATTGGTCAATAAGTTAGCCAGATTACCCGCTATCTCAACATTTGTTGCCAGTCGGAATGTAGATGCCGAAGCCGAACGAAGCGGTGTATTATAGTTGAATGAGTATAAGCTGCTGAAAATTAGCTGCTGGGAGTTACTTACCGTACGAAATTGCTGAAAGGTATACGAGTTGTTTGCCGCTGAGTCAATAAAGGCCGTACTGATATTAGATGGCCTTACATACGTAACATTGAACGGTTGAAAAGAATGTTCGACCTGCTGGTTCTGTCGCCAGGAATACCCGAATGTTGTCTGGAATGAATTCAGATCATACAAGCCTCCCCGAATAATTCTCTGATAACTTAACGTAGCATTTGTTTTAGGTAGTGCCTGACGACGCTGATCGTAGCGAAATGGCAACGGGCTTACCAAACGAGGAAAGCTGAGTAGTATGTCGGCCCCCAGGCGGTAGTTCGTGATACTCTGTTCTCCGCCACCTACCTGGAATTCAATCCCCGCCGTCGTATTGATAGTCAGCAGTTCAGCACGTTTTAGCGTGTTACGATTACGCCAACTTAGAGTCACCTGCGAACCGTTGAAGTTGTTCGAGCGCGACGTTCCGTCCACCTCCACCCGCACTGATTTAGCCGGGTAGGGCGTCAGGTAATAATGCACATCCAGCACGGCGGAGTCACCCTGCTGGTCGGGTTCAAACCGGTTACGGACAAACTTAAAGGCACCTACGTTAATAAACCGGGATAGAGTCAAATCCTGCGCGCGACTGTTATACCGGCTACCGGGCTGCACTGTTAAAATGTCGCGAAACAATTTAGGATCAAATCGGCGTGTGGTATCGACAATAGTAAACCGTTCGTCGCTCTTATAAGACTGGCGTAGGTTTGTATCGGTCTGGGCGGTTGAGAGATTATAATTCGGGTAAATAAACACATTCCGAATCCCATAAGGCACACCGGCAGCATTGGGCATTTCGGGCTTGATAGCGAAATACAAATTGGTCCGATGATTGACCGAATCATTGTCGGCCAGTATGGCTATATAATCAGGCAGAAAATAATAATAGCCACGTTGCTTGAGGGCCTGACTGATGCGTTCGCGCTCTAACTTAATATTATCAAAACGGTATGGGTCACCTTTTTTGATAATGGTACGCCTGCCAGCCACGCGTAAGGCCCGCCGAACAGGTGTTGAATCAGTAAGAAACGCCACTGAGTCAACATGGTAGCGCTGTTGAACATTGACCGTATAAACCCCTCTCGCTTTGTAGCCACTTTCTTTCAATTCTCCCGTAACGTTTGAGCCGAAATACCCTTCATTTTGAAGAGTAGCCTTCCAGACCGGAATATTTGACGAAATAGCCTTTGCACTCGCTAATGTAGGTTCTTCACCAAACTTCCGACGAAACCATGCCCGGAACCCATTTTTTTTGGGTTCACCAAACAGATAGTACAGCCCAACTTTGTACGGATAACCAAAGAGTTGCTTGTTGGGTCTCGGACGGGCTAAGGCGCTTAATTGCGTATTTATGTTCCCCTGCTCATCTTTAGAAACGGTCGAATCGGCCTTGATAACAATGTCCGTTCCGGCGTAAAGACGCTCATTTTCGGGTAAGTGTTTGGCAATATTACAGGCATTAAGCGAAAGAATACACAGCCACAAAAACAGATGCATCGCCGGGCGGAAGCCTGTAGCCATGCCTTGTTTTAACCCGGATTTTGACCGGAGAATACGTATGTTTTGAGTGACTATAGCAGCAATAACTGTATATATACGAACCATCATAGTTAATTCAGCGAGGGTCTTGGCGACCGACGCAGGATGTCGGCCAGCGTATTATAATCGACCGTGATGACAAAGCCAACGCCCGTTTCAATAATATAGCCATCTAGCACGGCCTGATAATCATTACGTCTGTAGCCTCGGAGTACATAACGCCCGTCGCGGCTGAGGTTGTAGTTCAACGAAACGTTGTCAAATACCTCGTTTGGATTGCGGGTTGCGCTTTGAGCCGCATTTTCTAGTACAAAATTCCGGCCAACGGCTACCGTGAGTCGCCCAGAAAGAAAACTCTTTGAGAGACCCACATTCAAATCTGTGCGGGCTCCATTGGTGGTACCTCCGGTATTGGAACTGCCCGTTTGCGACAGGAGGTTAAAATCAACATCGAAGCCTTTCAGAATACCCGATGCCAGTCGCCCCAATTGTTCAGAAATGAGTTTACTAACGCTGCTCCGGGCTACACCCTCTGCCTGCGTATCCAAACCTCCATTGTTGGACGAGGAGAAGAAATCCGACGTATTTTCGGGTAAAAACCGGTTTAAAATCAACAGGGCAAACACCTGTTTATTTATCTGTGACTGGTCTTGCCGGAGGGTTTTGAGCTTGTTTTCAATTGTCGTAGCAAACTCACTCGATGCAGCGGCTCCACCATCTTCAGCTTCGGGAAGGCGAATATCGAAATCCAGTTTTGGCGCAGCTAAGTTATTGCCAATAGTTAACGCTACATCAAAGGGGAGCTTTCGATTAAGTGCTGCCGGACTCGTTGTTGTGGACTCGTTGCCAATGAGGTCGTCAGGAGAAGTAGACACCTGATAAATAGCTGTGATGTTAATATCTGCCTTGAGTGGATCGCCGGTAAACTGGATATAGCCCCCCTTTTGAATCTTAAATTGTCTTTTTAATACCTGATAGGTCAGCGAATATTCCCCCTCGGTTACGTCATACCTTCCCAAAACAGTTATCTCACCGGCGGCATTCACGCCCACGTTGAGCCGGGCATTACCCTTAGCCCGTAGATAATCACCGTTTAACTCATCTACCACAATTGTTAGTTCCGACTTCTCATCAGCCTCTAAATCAAGCGAGATATTAGCATTACTAAGTTGATCAAAGGCTAGCCGGGGTGCCAGACTATCGCGTTTGGGACGGTATAAATATTTTGTCAGCGCCAGCGAATCTTTATGGTTGATGAACGTAACAATCTTGTTCGATTCATTCACATCTAACTGTTGATCGGGTAGCACTACCGATACCTTACTCCCATCTTCGAGCCGAATGGTCCCGTTAACGGAAGGACTGGTACCTGCGCCTTTAATCCGTAAATCAGCTGTAACGGCGGCTTGTCCGTAGGCATAATCATTATCTTTTCGGGCTGCGTTCAAGACCTGAAAATGATCGGCCCGGACGCGCAGATTGTACGTCGCATTGGGCAGGTTTCGTAGCACAACCGTACCATCAGTCGTTAATGTCCGACCTTGATTATCACGCAACTTAAAGCCATCCAATGTGATGGTTTGGCCTGAGAAAGCAAGATTCTCTTTGTCAATATGGTACGTTGCGTTGAGTTGCTTAATGTTGAAAGCGACCGAATCAAAGGCAACACTACCGTCTAGCTTTGGGTTGTCGGCGGCTCCCGCCACTGTAAACCCGCCACTGAGATTACCCTTAGCCTGCCGCAATTCGCCAAAGCTAAAGGCTTCAATCGTACGAGCATCTAATCGGTTCAGCTTGATGGCTAGATCAAACGCTTCCTTTGCATCCTGAGGATTATAGAAACCCGTAATTGTCGCATCATTATATGGTCCGGCAAGAGTTGTATTGACGCTGATACGTCCGTCAGTATTGTTACTGAAGCGGGCGGTAAGGTTGCCGATTGGTTTGCTCATCGCCTTAAGGCTGTCTATGTAAACAGACCCTGTAAAGGCTAAATGGTTATTGCTCCCCATATAATCGCGCACAATCACTGTACCGTTGAGCTGACCACTGGCTAACGTAGTATCCTGATTGGCTAACCGGGCCAGATTAGCAAGCTCAATGGCGCGGGCAGTAACCCGAATTGGCGCATTACCATACTGTTCGGTACTACTAATTTCAAGTGATTGCTGCTTATCTTCAATGTGTAGTTGATTAATCAACACCCCATCTTTACCGTATTGCGCAAAACCAGTGGTATCAGTCGTCCAGCGTTGATAATTGGTTAATAGGCCATTAGGTGCAAATTTGAACCGGTAGCTGGAATCGACAATACTCAATGTACCCGAAACGCCGTGCAAATCCTGATTGATTGAATCTTTATTGACGACTGCAAACCGGAACTGGTTATTAGCGGCTATCCCTTTCAGGTCCGTCTGTCGAATGGTTATGCCATCATATAGCACCCCGTCGATTCGCCCGTCCACTTTCAATTGATTGTTGGCTCCCCGCAGGGCCAGCGTACTTCCCTGTAACGTGGTAGTATCATAAACGACAACACCCGTACGCAACGTAGCCGACAAAGTAGTGTCGCGGGTATTGTCCAGATAGGCATTCAGCCGGACTGTATCCAACCGGGTCAGCGCCGGGACAAACGCCTGAAAAAGAGGATTTTGATAGGCTTTCAGCCCTAGCGTAAACGCATGAGGGGGCGGAATTCTTTTATACGTAAAAGATGGCAACGCAATGTACTGGCTGATTTCGCCCGCAATAATATCATACAATTGGGTGTACTCAAACTGCCCGTTAAGGGTCAATCTCGCCCCCGGCAGTTGAGCCACCACGTCCTTAGTAGGGCCATTGGCGGCCAATCGGGCATACAATGAATCGACTGGGTAATTTTTACCGTTCAGGCTTAGAACCGCATCACTCGCCGAAACGGTGCCAATGGGCCGGGCCGGATCGGTTGAAACCATATCAAGTATAATTCGGCCTTTGAGCGATAATGGATCTTTATAGAGCTTAAGTTTTTGCAGATTCAACTCGTTTATTACTGTCTGACCTACGATGCTTGGGAAGTCGCCCTTTAAACCAACTTTAGTGTCCAGGGTTAAGTTGGCATTAGGGTCTTTAAGTGAGCCGGTGAGATCCAAATTGCCATTCGCCAGTTTGCCTTCTGCATCAAGGTTCTGGTATGTGTAACCGTTCAGATCAGCTGACTGAATATTCAGGTCGAAGCGAGTAGTGAGCGTTTTGGGGTCAATACCCCGTCCATCAACAGTCGCCCGGCCCGTCAATTTACCAACCGTGCCCGTTTGTTTCAGCCACTTGCCCGCATCGAAATCATTGAGGTTCAAGGTGCCTTTATACGTCTGATTTTTGCCAGCCACAAAGCCAGCCAACTTACCATCGAATGCCGCCGTTCCCCAGTCGGTGTTCAGCTTGGCATCCAGAACAAGGTCGTTTAGCTGACCCTTGAGTTTCCCTGTCAGTTTAAACGTGGGTGGTAGAGCAATTGATGAGGGAATCGACCCTTTGGGTGCCAGCTTATTAATATCAGCCAAACTGGTTACAGCCTCCTGCACCGTCATGTCTACCCCAATATGATCGGGGTCGGTCACGTTTGTCATGCGACCACTAGCGCGTACTCTTGTTCCCGATAGCATCGTTAGCTCCATGCGGGGCAGGTTCAACGCAGCCAGTGTACCTACTGCCTGAGCATTTGCCTTGAAAACACCACCGCGATTCCCGGCAAATGGGGGCGTATCGGCCAAAAAGGGAGCTAGTTGCAGAACATCTTCAACCGACAGGCGACTTTGACGCAGGTTTACCCGAACACCCACACGCTTCGCAAACCGTGGGTTACTCAACTGCCCTAACGAGTCATATCGTAATGTTAACTGGTCGCGCAGCAGAGTCGTTGGCGTTTGGATATAAAGTTTGGTCAGCGTGGTGGTCGTATCTGTGTACAGAACATTGCCATCCATTTGCTGGAGAACAAAGCCACTGGTAGACCGGAACCGACCATTTCTTAGTTGCCCACTGATGCGCTGACCCCGTTTACCTAAGTCCTTATAAACCAAAAACCGCCCGTCGATTCCTAAGTTCTGTAAATCGAGATGACCGTAATCAAGACCCTGTTTTTGGCGGGGAGCGGTTTCATCATCGTAACGAATGCGATTATTGGCAAAGCGGACGTTGGTGAGTTTAGCTTGCCAGCCCGGTGCTGTAGTGACGGATGCCGTTGCCGGTTGAGTAGTCGTTGGTTTCTTTACCGGTTTGGTTAAAATGGCCGCAACATCGGCGTTGGACAGATCGAGTGATTTGATACCGATTTTCTCGCCATCTAAATAGAAATAATCTGACTCCATGGCTAAACGTTCCGCGTTGCCCTTCGTCCGAAAATCGGCTGTTTCAACTTGCACATCCCATTTGGCACGGTTAACCTGCCATTTTCCTAAAGCAATATCGAGCGTATCGCCGGGTTTGGCAGGGGGGCTGGGTGGCGTTGGTAACCCTTCGAATAAGCGTGTATAGATATCAAGTCCATTTACGGCTACAGTAGATAAATGATACTTGGATTTGGATACGTCGGTCTCACTGAAGTTGGCCCGCAGGCTATCTACATACGCGTTGACATCAGCTCCAACTACATCATCTTTATACTTAATCCGAACGTCTTTCAAGGCAATACCCGTCAGATTAATGACCATCGAACTAGCGGTTGTGTCAACGGTCGTAGCAGGTCCTGGCGTAATAAACGCATTGACCAGATATTGAAAATTGAATGCCGTGTCTGGTAAGGTACGGTTGATATTCAAGCGAATATGTTCTAATTCAACTTGATTCAGGGCAACGCGATTGTTGAGTAACCCCCACATATCGAGGTCTATGCGCATTCGGCCTCCATTGATCAACGTATCGCCTTTTGGTGTTTTGAAGAAAACGTCCTCTAATTCAATCCAATCCGGAATAGAATAGGTGACACGCCCGATATGGAAAGGCGACTGAATCTTTTTGGTGAGATATGAATTTACCTGATTCGTTACCAACTGCTGCCCCCAGGGAGTTGTGGCCACAAGCACCACAAATCCTATCAGTAACAGGACAATGGCAAGTAAACCAAGCAAAATACGGACAAACAGTTTCGACACAACACGCTGAGTTTTGGCGGGTAATTGACCGGTTCTAAGAACGCATCAGGAAAATAATAGTTGCGATTATAACGAGTTACGAGCGTAATATGTTACTGATTAGCCCTAAAGCTACTAAATGTCCAGAAATATCTCCTATTTATAGAATTGAAAGCCATTTACCAAATCACATTGAAAACATGAAATTATCACTTGTCACTGAAGCTAAGTAGGGAGGAATTACTACCATAGACGTAATTGCCAGGCAATAATAACAGGATGTTGCTGAACAATTTTAACGGCATACCACCAGGGCTATTTAGATTTCTAAAAGTACCTTAATAAAAAGGGACAGTCTTTTCACGACTGTCCCTTTTTATTATCCTAACCGAATACCAGCGTTTATCGCACCATTTTATTCAGCTTACCCGAAGACTGCATAGTGTTCATTTTCTTCATCATCTTACGCATCTCATCAAACTGTTTCAGTAAGTTGTTCACCTGCTGAATACTCGTTCCACTGCCGGCAGCAATACGCTTCTTTCGGCTACCGTCAATGAGTTCGGGACGGCTCCGTTCGATAGGCGTCATTGAACTGATAATGGCTTCGATTGGCTTGAAGGAGTCATTGTCAATATCCAGATCCTTAATCATCTTGCCCATGCCCGGAATCATACCCAGCAGGTCTTTGACATTACCCATCTTCTTGATCTGTTGCAACTGCGACAGAAAGTCGTCGAAGTCGAACTGATTCTTGCGCATTTTAGCACTAATGCGCTTGGATTCGTCTTCGTCAAAGGCTTGTTGAGCCCGCTCGACCAGCGAAATTACATCGCCCATGCCTAAAATGCGGCTAGCCATCCGGTCTGGATAGAACACGTCGAGGGCTTCCATTTTCTCGCCCGTACTAATGAACTTGATGGGCTTGTTAACGACCGTTTTGATGGACAGGGCAGCCCCTCCTCGGGCGTCGCCGTCAAGTTTGGTTAAAACAACCCCGTCGAAATTAAGTCGTTCGTTGAATGTTTTGGCCGTATTGACCGCATCCTGCCCGGTCATGGAATCGACCACAAACAACGTTTCGCTGGGAGATATTGCCCGTTTAAGGTCTTCAATCTCCTGCATCATAACTTCGTCAATAGCCAGACGCCCGGCGGTATCAACAATTACGACTTTCTTACCAGTCTTACGAGCCTGAGCAATACCATTCAGGGCAATTTCAACGGCATTTTTGTTGTCAGGCTCCGAATATACCTCCACGCCAACCTGTTCGCCCAGTACTTTTAACTGGTCGATAGCCGCCGGGCGGTAAATATCTGCCGCAACAAGAAGAACGGTACGACCCTGTTTTTTCAGGTACGCTGCCAGTTTACCCGAAAAAGTCGTTTTACCGGACCCTTGCAAACCGGCAATTAGCATAACAGCCGGATCACCTTTGATATTGATGCCCTGCGCTTCGCCACCCATCAATTCGGTCAGTTCTTCCTGCACGATCTTGACGAATAGCTGGCCTGGTTCAACTGAAATAAGCACCTTGCGATCGAGAGCTTTATCGCGGATGCGGTCCGTAATGTCCTTCGCAACTTTGTAGTTAACGTCGGCATCGGTAAGAGCGCGACGTACTTCTTTAATCGTCGCGGCAACATTTATTTCAGTAATACGGCCCTGTCCTTTTAAGGTCTTAATAGCCTTATTTAACTTATCCTGAAGATTCTCAAACATAGTCTATAACAAACGATGGGACAAAGATAACAGTTTCTGACGGGCGTTTTTGCAGTGAAATACTAGTTAGGTCAGCTTCTACGTTATTTTCCTGAATTCGCTGTTTTGTTGAATAGGTAGAATTAAGGTAAATTTATTAATAACACGTAAAAACACAACAACTTTACACGGCTACAGGGTGAATGTTCTGCTAACGAATAGGTAAGGCAAAAAAAAGTTGGCATCATGTTTGTTAGCATCAACTAAAGCAGAACTATTTAGAAATATCTTAATACAACTATATGAAGCAATAATACTATTATATATATTTGTAACGAATGCATTTCTCTTAGCAATCGTCACAAATAGCATCTTTTAGTGACTCTTAACCAACTGCATCGTGAGAACTACTTTGATTAAAACCGCAACGGGTTGTCTAGCCATTGTTTCGCTGATAGCCTGCCCTTTTATCTTATCAGATACCATCGCGATGTCGTCGCGAGATGCATTCTCAACTACCTCAACCTTTGTGAAAGACCCAACTAGTCACGCTCAAGCGCGGCCAGTTACCTTCGAGAAAAATCACATTTTAGCGCGTAATTCGTCTGCAAAGGTAGAATCGGTTTCAACAGCCACCGCCCCAAAAGTAAACAAGGAGGCTGAGAAAAAAACAATTAGTCGGTGTTGGAAACGGTTGATGAATATGGCGCGTGAAATACGACACGCTCACACGAAAACTACTAAATAGAACTTTGCTCAAAAAGCAAATGCCCCACGGTCTAGCTAGACCGTGGGGCATTTGCTTTTTGAGCAAAGCTGAAAAGAAATGTGATAGCTTAGCCAACAAAAACAAGTATACCGTTCTGAAAAGCATTGTACTTATCCCATAAATTTAAATTTATTTAGAGATTTAGAGCTATCAATTGATTATAGCACAAATTCTATTTACTGGCTCTATGAATGTGCAGAAATAAGCGTCACCTACGGCGAATCACCCTGGCCAGTTGACGTATCTGGAAAATAGGCTAAGAAATTTTCCGTGATTGTGTCTCGTTACAGGAAATATCTGTTTTGTATGCCTTTCTAACTAATGACTAAAATGCATATATCAATTCTCCTCCTGTTTGCGGGTATGTTAGCCTTACAAACATCATTTGCCCAAAAATCTGAACCGATTACGGTTGCTACCTATAATATCCGCTACCAGAATAAAAGCGATGGCCCAAACGCATGGGAGAACCGAAAGGAAAATGTAAAAGCATTAATCCGGTATCACGAATTCGATTTATTCGGAACGCAGGAAGGCTTGCGAGAACAGCTAAACGACATCGCCGAACTGAACGAATATGCCTTTTTTGGGGCCGGTCGCGATGATGGAAAGGAAGCAGGTGAACATTCGGCTATTTTTTATAAAAAAGACCGATTTAAAGTTTTACAATCCGGCAATTTTTGGTTGAGCGAAACACCAGACAAACCCGGTAAAGGATGGGATGCCACGTGTTGCAATCGGATCTGCTCTTGGGTGAAACTTAATGATCTGAAAACTAAAAAAGAGTTTTACTTCTTCAGCGTTCACTTCGATCATCAGGGTGTCGAAGCTCGTCGGCAATCGGGTAAGTTAATGGTTGAGAAGATCAAGGAAATTGCTAAAAATGTACCTGTAATTCTCGTGGGCGATTTTAATTCAACACCCGAAACGGAACAGATTCAAAGCATACAAGGCTTGCTGAAGGATTCTCGTACTGTGACGGCTATGCCCCCTTATGGTCCGGAAGGAACATTTAACAGCTTCAAGTTTGATGCTCCAATGGACAAACGAATCGACTACATTTTCGTCAGTAAACAATTCAACGTATTGAAATACGGCGTATTGACCGACGCCAAAGAACAACGCTACCCGTCTGATCATCAACCAGTAGAGATCAAAGTCGTTTTAAACTAACGAAGGTGGTGTCAGGGTTTAAACCCCTGACACCACCTTCGTTAGTTTAAAACTGATATAACTATTCTGACCGCGACGAAGAAACTTTCGCTGCTGCCTTTTCAACCTCTTTCTTAACCGCTTCCCGCTGATCATCGCGCAAGGTCGGATACGTAATACCCAATTGTTCTAAATAGGTCTTGTACTTAGATGGATTGTAGTAGAACGGCTCCAGCTTAGGCTTGAACTCAGTCATTATTTTTTTATTCAAATAGATGGCTGGTTTCTCTTTAGACGAAATCAACGGCTCATATTTGATGTCTTTGGTCTGCTCGTCTTTGTAATAGGCCCAGGCTTCTTTAAGAATTTCGGGCTTCAGCAGCAGGTCCAGCAGTGTCATGGCTTCCGCCTTAGCCCCATACACAATGCCTTTATGAGCGATTGGCGTAGCCATCGAAATAGCGTTAGCCCAGTGGTGACCCGGTAAGCCTGGAATATTGCTGGGGTAGCGTAATACAATCGTTGGTAACGACCAGGAAATATCAGCGATATCATCAGAACCACCACCCATTGGCGTCATGGCCTGACCACCCATCATTACAACCGGTGCTGATGAAGTAGGCATACCCATCGAATCTAATTTCACAGCGAGCCCTTCAACTTTGGGCGCTTGTAGTTCAAGCTGCGACGCTCGTGCCAGAAGCTGATCATCGTCAGACCAAGTTGGCAGGCCAACTTTCTTGATGTTCTCGTACATAGCGGCTGCAATCGGGCGGTTAGTGTGCACCGGCCAGGCCGACCCCAAAATATCGTACGTGAATTTTGTGTCCGTCATCAGGGCAGCCCCTTCTGCCATTTTTATACCCGTTTCAAACAACTTCTTGATTTTCGGATAGGTACGTTCGCGGAAATAATACCAAACGGCGGCTTTAGATGGCACTACGTTCGGCTGATCACCCCCGTCAGAAATGACATAGTGCGACCGTTGGGTCAGTTCAAGGTGTTCACGTCGGAAATTCCAGCCGATGTTCATCAACTCTACGGCATCCAGCGCACTCTTGCCGCGCCAGGGGGCACCAGCCGCGTGAGCTGCCTGACCTTCAAAATTAAACCGCGCCGAAATCAGACCGTTATAGCCATTATCTCCCCACGATACACCCAAGTTATTACCCACGTGGGTAAAAATGCAGGCATCAACGTCTTTAAAATAGCCATCGCGAATGTAGAATGCTTTAGTACCAACGAGTTCCTCGGCAACGCCCGGCCATAGCATGAGCGTACCGGGAATCTTTTCGCGTTCCATCAGTTTCTTCACCGCCAGCACAGCCACGATATTAAGTGCCTGTCCCGAATTATGACCTTCGCCATGACCGGGTGCGCCCTCTACGATTGGGTCTTTGTAGGCAACACCGGGTTTTTGACTGGCTTTGGGAATGCAGTCAATATCGGAGCCGACAGCAATGAGTGGTTTCCCCGATCCCCAAGTAGCAATCCAGGCGGTTGGAATACCGGAAATGCCTTTCTGAATCGTGAAGCCTTCTTTTTCGAGTAGCGTAGTCAGGTATTTGAAGGACTCTTCTTCCTGGAAACCTAGTTCTGCAAAGCTGAACAGCATGTCGTTGATTTGCTGTGCCTGAACCTTATTAGCCTCAACGGCAGCAACAGCTTCGGCCTTAAGTTTTTCGATACGGTCGTTAGGCTTAGCCGCTTTTTTGCTCTGGCCAAACAGCAGCACAGGGAGCAGCAGCAGCCCAAATAAAAGATTTGTACAGTTTTTCATTAAATTATCAAAATTTCGTTTGGATTATTGGGCTATTGTCAGTTCAATATACTGACAAATTTACTAAACTAAAAAGATAAAAAAAGCAACTCGCTCGTGAGTTGCTTTGTAATGAAGACTATTATTTCTATTACAATGGTTTTGATGGTAGAAACAAACCTGGCTTTGTCAAAAACATAACGACCCAAACAAATGACAACAGAACTACGGGTGATGTTACGGGCTCACCATGCGCCAGGTGGGCAATTATGGCTCCGCCCAGATAACTGCATATCAGAAAAAAACCGATGTTGCGCGTAACCGGCAGCAGATATAGACCTACAATAACCACTTCAATTACGCCAATCAGGGTGATGTATGGCCCAACGCCTAATGCGGTCAAGCCTTTAACAACCTGTTCGGTACCGGCAAGCTTGCTAAAACCACTGCCCAATAATGCAAGGGCAGGGAGAGCAATTAATATCCATTGAATCCATTTGTTTTTGATCATATCAAGTGATAGTTACAGAGTTATGAAAAGTAAGTATTTATAAATGATTGTCAAACAACAGCACCTGACCAGGGCAAGAATATACGACAATCAGCACGCTGAACCATGCCGGATTGACCCTTTCGGTTTGAGAATTCGATGCCGTTACAGACTTTGGCCCGAGGATGGGTTTAGTTTCCCGAATCCGCTTGAATCACTACCTTTGCACCTAAGTTTTTGTATCGTTTTCAATCGTTTATACTAAAGTCAAATGGAAAAAATTAAAGTGGTAAATCCGGTTGTCGAACTGGATGGCGACGAAATGACCCGTATCATCTGGAAATTCATTAAAGACAAGCTAATTCTGCCCTACATTGACGTTGACATTAAATACTACGATCTAGGCATCGAATACCGCGATGAAACCAACGATCAGGTAACGATTGACGCGGCCAATGCCATTAAACAATACGGTGTTGGTATCAAATGCGCTACCATTACCCCCGACGAAGACCGCGTTAAAGAGTTCAATCTGAAACAAATGTGGAAGTCGCCGAACGGCACGATCCGCAACATTCTGGATGGAACAGTATTCCGCGAGCCGATTGTAATGAGCAACGTTCCGCGTTTGGTAATCAACTGGAAAGCGCCAATCATCATTGGTCGTCACGCCTTTGGTGATCAATATAAAGCAACGGATTTCGTCGTGCCGGGCAAGGGCAAACTGACCATGAAATTCGAAGGTGAAGATGGAACAGTTCAGGAATATGAAGTCTATAATTTCCAGGGTCCGGGCGTGGCAATGGGTATGTATAATGTAGACGAATCCATCCGGGGTTTTGCGAAAGCCTGTTTCAACATGGCCCTGCAAAAAAACTGGCCGTTATATCTCTCGACCAAAAACACGATCCTGAAAAAATACGACGGTCGTTTCAAAGATATTTTCCAGGAAATCTACGACGCCGAATTTGCGGGTAAAGTTCATTACGAACACCGCCTTATCGACGACATGGTTGCTTCGGCTCTGAAATGGGAAGGCAACTTTGTGTGGGCCTGCAAAAACTACGATGGCGACGTTCAGTCGGATACGATCGCACAGGGATTTGGTTCGTTGGGTCTGATGACTTCCGTACTTGTTACACCCGATGGTGAGACGATGGAAGCCGAAGCCGCTCACGGTACTGTAACGCGCCATTACCGCGAGTATCAGAAAGGAAATAAAACATCGACTAACCCAATTGCTTCCATCTACGCCTGGACGCGTGGCCTAGCATTCCGGGGGAAACTGGACGACAATCAGGAACTGATTGACTTTGCCAACGCGCTCGAAGCGGTTTGCGTTGAAACAGTTGAAAGTGGTATCATGACAAAAGATTTGGCTCTTTCTGCCTATCCGGTTGGTACGAAATTAACTGCTGGTGAGCAATACGTTAACACCGAGGAATTCCTCGAAGCACTGGACACGAATCTAAAAGCAAAGCGTGGCATTGCGTAATGTTAAGTTATAGTATTTCATCAAGAAAGGGCCGCTCAAGTAGGGTGGCCCTTTTATTTTCTTTACCCTCTAAAATCCTGTTGTCTCATGAAACATATACTTGCTCTCGTGACGTTGGCTCTGTTATCGGTAACAACCTACGCTCACAATCCCAACGCAGAACCACCCACAAAAAAGATGAAAGCAACTACCAGCGTGCAACACATTGTGTTATTCAAGTTCAAGCCCGAAACAACACCCGAGAAACTAAAGGAGATCGTGGCTGCTTTTGAAGCGTTGCCCTCAAAAATCAAAGAAATTAAGGATTTAAAATGGGGTCTGAACAATAGCCCCGAAGATCATGCTCATGGCCTGACTCATGCGTTTATCCTGACGTTCGACTCCGTAAAAGACCGCGATGCCTACCTGCCCCACCCCGCTCATAAAGCGTTTGGCACCATTGTCGGTCCCTGGATTGCCGACTTGACGGTGGTTGATTTTGCAAATCAGGGGAAATAAGTTTGCTTTACGTTTAGACCCATTATCATAGTTCGACCCCTTCAGGATCGCATGTTTATAGCTCAATTGTCTATAAACATGCGACCCTGAAGGGGTCGAACTGTTCTGTTGGTATTATGCTGATTACTAGCAGCTTCACTTTTCAGCCGTAGAACCTACAGCCTGATAAACAAGACAAGCTTCACTTTCTTATGGACTGCAACACCAGCAAGCGCATCGGACCAAAGCGTCACCGCATTTAATTTAACCTCGATGCAGCTGGAATCATGGCCATAAACGAGTCGTAGAATTTTGGGTAGATAGCGGGTACAGTTTTATCGGTTGCTCCCCAGGTAACTTCATTTTTCCGTTTGCCTTTTCGCCACCCAATAAACGTATAAATATTACCAGGTTTGTCGAATTTGGCGGTTTCAATTTTACACTTTTCCTGGGCCACAGTAAACACACGCTTCGTATTGGCTATCGTTTGCTGACCAATAAACGTAAACGCAGTATCACGACTACGTCGCACAAAAAGTTTGCCGTCATCTAAAAGGTAATAAGTAGTTGATAAGCCCGTCATACCTCCGCCACTGCCCACCATAACCTGGTGACCGGTGTAGGTTGTGGGGGTACTACCAGTGGCCGTTTTGCTTACTTCCGGCGTTTTTCTATTAACAGCCCGGATGCTCTGCCCCTGAACAACCAGTGTTGTTAAGGTGAAACAAAGAGAAAGCGTGAGCAGAAATAATCGTTTCATCAGGAAATAGAATAGGAATAAAAGGAGCGATAAGTACCAGGGATTAATCAAGCCTAAGGTGGTGTTATCTGGCCGTAGGTGGTGGGCAGGAATGTAACTGACCGACGAAATAGACCACGATGAATGCGCACCCGAAATAAGTTATCAAAATCTCCCGATTCAATTTTGGCTATTGCTGGCTTCGCGCCCAGTCCTCTTGCAATTTCCAGAATCGTATTGCTGTGCCCCACTACCAGCACCGTTTTTCCATGAATTCGGTTAACCCGATCAACAATAGCCTCGGTAGGCTTAGCCGGGTACGCCGTCACTTGAACGCCAATACGTTTGGCGAGGGGCTGGGCCGTTTGTTGGGTACGATAGTACGGTGTTGTAAAGATAGAATCGATACCCCGGTTGGCTAAGGTATCAGCCAACGCAGCCGCCCGAACGTAACCAGCAGGACTGAGATCGGTGGTATCGGTTTCGTTCATCTTCTCAGCGTGACGTACAATGTAAACGGTTGTGCTTGAGCAGGCGGTAGAGACCCCAATCAGAAAAACAAAACAAGCAAAAAGGCGCATAAAATGTATTCAGGAGTTCAACCTGCGATTAAAGTAGCAATTACTCATTACGGATTAAAGTCCGTGGATACAATAGGACAAAAAAGCCTCCGGCGAATGCCGGAGGCACTTACTGATTGGTTAACTCATTGACCGAACAGTGAGCTTTTGATTACAATTCGCGAATCCAGATGTTACGAAAGCCAACTGGATTGCCGTGATCCTGCAACAAGATTGGACCGGCTCCGTGAGCCTGAACTTTTGGATAGCCAATGTATTCGGTCGTACCGCGAATAGCTGCGTGGTTCTGCACCAGTATGCCATTGAGCAACACAGTCACATAGGCATAATCGAGCATCATACCCGCTTTGTTGAAGCGGGGTGCCTGATAGACAACATCATAAGTTTGCCATTCACCCGGTTTACGGCTTGGATTTACCAGCGGAATCGCCTGTTTGTAAATCGACCCAACCATACCGTCTACATACGTTGGATTCTCGTAGTTATCGAGTACTTGTAACTCATAACGACCTTGTAAAAAGACGCCACTATTGCCCCGAGCCTGGCTTTTACCTTCTACTTTTTCGGGTGTTTTGAACTCGAGGTGAAGTTGGAAATCGTTGAACTCCTTCTTTGAGCGAGCCGAAAAACCTTTGGTCGAATACATAATGCCATCTGTCACCGGCCATTTCAACGGCCCTTCATTGGTTTTCTCCCAACTGGAAGGTGCATAGCCTTTAATGGCGACCCATTCATCAGTGTTTTTACCGCCGAAGAGTACGACCGCATCAGATGGGGGTGTAGTACCACTTGTACTGGCCGAAGATGTACCAGGCGTTACAACGGGAGGAACAGGTTCCCATATCTCGGTAGATTGGGGAGTTTGTTTGGTCGGTTCAGGTTGGGCCACAGCCTGACGGGTAAGGGCGAGACTAATAATACTGGCACAGAAAGCCAGCGATACGTGTACGTTTTTCATGGAAATTTATTCGGGTTAATGCATTCGCCTATAAAACGTTCAAATATAGGCTAAATGTCAATTAGCAGTCTTTTACACGGAAAAAATGTAACTTTCTACCTGCAAAATTAGGTTCTCACTAACATGGTACCCCCAACAATTGCGGCTCGCTTTTCTTGGCTGCGGGACATGGGCTAGATTATTGGCCTCGGTTTCACAACAGCCCAACCCACACCAGCACCGAGCATTAAACTCCTAATCAATGACTTAAGTGTGTTTGTACCACCAATATTCAACTATTAGATTGTTGGCAATAGTCGGGCTGGAATAAACAAGCCCAATACGCTCGTTACCGACAAAGACACCAAAATTTTAGCTACTATTCCGCTGGTGAATCTACGCGCCGACACAAAAAATCTTTACTCGTTTGATCTAATCACGATGCTGCACTACTCGACGCAGTTGCCCAACCATCCGGCTTATTAACGTATAAAATGCGTTTGAAATGAAGCTATAATCAAAGGAACGACCGACAAAATGCTGGAAAAGCAACGCCTGTATCTATTTTTAAACGTTATTATCAATGCAGTGACAAGCGTACGTGACCTTATTTCCCAGTAGTTCCTTTATCAACTTACATGAATTTACCCATCGAAAACGCGCTTAAACCAGCCGTTCAGGAAAAATTTGAACACCTCTGGCATTTGGTCGGCAACACGCCGATGCTGGAATTATTTTATACATACAAAGGTCAGCCCCGTTCGCTGTATGTTAAGTGTGAGCACTATAACCTGACAGGTAGTATGAAAGACCGGATGGCGCTCCATGTGCTACATCAGGCCTATCGAGAGGGCCATATCCAACCGGGCGACCGCATCGTGGAAGCGACCAGCGGTAGTTCGGGCATTGCCTTTTCGGCGGTAGGTCGGGCTTTGGGCCACCCCGTTACGATTATTATGCCAGCCGGTATCAGCCAGGAACGTATCGACATTATTCGGAGTTTGGGGGCTGATATTGTCCTGTTTACGAAAGAGGAAGGCGGTTTTATGGGAGCAATTCGTCGGTCGGAGGAGTTGGCGGCCAGCGATCCGCACATTTTTTTACCCCGCCAGTTTGCCAATAAGTACAATGCCGAAGCCCACCGCCTGACTACAGGCAAAGAAATCTGGCTGCAACTCCAAAGCGTGGACATTACCCCTGATGCGTTTGTGGCCGGAGTTGGAACGGGCGGAACGGTGATGGGTGTGGGACGTTACCTTAAATCCCGCAAACCAGACATCCGCATTCATCCGCTCGAACCCGCCGAATCACCAACCCTATCGGTAGGTTATAAAACAGGAACTCACCGAATTCAGGGCTTTTTCGACGAGTTTATACCAGACATTCTAAAGCTGGACGAACTGGACCGCGTGGTGCAAGCCAGCGATGGCGACTCGATTTTGGTGGCTCAGAAATTAGCCCTACAACTGGGTGTTGCAGTGGGTATTTCGTCGGGAGCAAATCTTATTGGGGCGATTAATCTCCAAACCGAAATGGGAGCAGATGCACGCGTGGTTACTATTCTGTGCGATAGTAACAAAAAATACCTTAGCACCGACTTAGTCCGTGAAGAGCCCGTAAAGCCCGGTTACGTTGCGCCTGATATTGAGTTCACCGACTACCGGCCTATTAGCCGTTTGTTAATAGGTAGGCCGGGGGTATTTTGACAAATTTTAAATTTAGCTGATTAGATGCCTTTAAGAAGGTATCAATCAGCTGGTTTTCAGCAATATCGAACAGTAAAAAACCTCGCCTGTTGTACAGGCGAGGTTTTTTACTGGAAATGAATGCGAGCCATTAGTTCAGGGCAACAAGGCGAGTAGGCGTTTGCGGTTGTGGGGTTGAGATTGTTACGTTATGCGTAGTCGTTTCAACACCGTTTGTAATTTCTACTGTGTAAACACCGTCAGGTAATTCGTTGACATTCAAACGAGTCCGGGATTTAGTTTCCTTTTTACCTACGTGTTGGTTGTATAAAACTTTACCCTCGGTATTTTTCAACTGAATCTCAACAACACCACCTGTTTGCTTATCGAGGGCAATGTTGACGTTACCGCCGATAGACGTGTATATGCCGGATTTGTACGATGCGACAACCGATGGGTGACCAATTGGTTTTGCTTCACTGAAAGAAGCTACAGATGTCAGAAAGCCGATTGAAAGAGCTAAAGCGAGTGATTTGATGAGGGTTTTCATAATTTCTATGTTTTGATTCTTAGTTTAAAATCTAGTCGGGT
Organism: Spirosoma flavum; assembly: GCF_042686045.1. Taxonomy (NCBI): domain Bacteria; kingdom Pseudomonadati; phylum Bacteroidota; class Cytophagia; order Cytophagales; family Cytophagaceae; genus Spirosoma; species Spirosoma flavum. Next base: position 730,856 of record NZ_JBHUOM010000001.1, on the reverse strand, counting down.
TATTCCCGATTGGTGAAACAAAGATATAGGTTGCATACAGTACTATGTAATGCAAACTACTGGAACGGTAATTCGACTGGATGAATGGCGAAAAACCCGTATGCCTGAGCGAGCGGTATACATGAATAAGCTACATAATCGGGTAACCGGGTACGTCTAAACCAATATTGACCATCGGAATTGGCTTCTAATGTATCATCAGACATCAGTTAAACTTATATTAAAAGTGAGCCGGTTACCCCCTTTCCTGCGTTAGAGGTCTGTTTGACAAGTCGTTTCCCAACATGAGCCAACAGCATGGAAAACACAGGAGTTATAAATCAACTGGAGCCGTTTAAAACTAAATGGAAAGCTGAGGACATAAAGCACTTGCTTAAGCGCACAACGTTCGGAGCTAAGCCCGACGATGTTGTGCACTTCCGTACGCTCTCACTCCGCAAAGGACTCAACGAACTTCTGGCCGACGAACCCACTTCACCCCCACCCGTCAATAACTACAACGACGACAAATTCACCGACGACGAAATTCAGTCTGGCGAAACCTGGACGACATCTATCAACTACGACGGAATGAACAACGGTCGGCGCAAAAACTCGTTCAAAGCCTGGTGGATGGGGTTAATGCTGAACCAAAATCGCACCCTACGCGAGAAAATGGTGGTATTCTGGCATAATCATTTTGTTACGGAGACCAGTATGGTTGATAATGCGCTGATGTGTTACCGGCACAATGCGCTGTTACGGCAGCATGCGCTGGGCAACTTCAGGGAGTTGGTGAAGGCAGTAACTCAAGACCCGGCCATGCTGAAATACCTCAACGGGACATCTAGTAACAAAAAAGCACCCGACGAAAACTACGGTCGCGAGTTACAGGAACTTTTCACGGTGGGCAAAGGCCCCGGCTCACACTATACGGAAGATGATGTAAAAGCAGCCGCCAAAGTGCTTACTGGCTTCCGTAATGATACCACTACATTTGTCAGCATTTTTGATCCGGGTCGACACGATAGTACCGATAAAATCTTCTCGGATTTTTATAAAAACACGACCATAAAAGGGCAGCGCGGACCCGAAGGTGAACAGGAACTAGACGCTCTGCTGACGATGATTTTCGCACAGGACGAAGTGGCGCGGTTTATCTGTCGGAAACTCTACCGATTTTTTGTATACCATCAGATCGATGCCGATACCGAAGCCAACGTCATTACGCCCCTGGCGGGTGTTTTTCGGGCAAACAAGTATGAAATAAAACCCGTACTGCGCGAACTGTTTGGAAGTCGTCATTTTTTCGAGGCCAATAACCGGGGTTCAATCATTAAAAGTCCACTCGATTACACAGTGGGGCTTTGTCGGGAATATGGCATCATCTTTCCCGACACCACAAATTATGCTGATCAATATGGGCTCTGGCTGGCTATTCAGAATCAGACGGCGAATATGCAACAGAATATCGGCGACCCACCGAATGTAGCCGGTTGGCCCGCTTATTATCAGGAGCCGATGTTCGATAAGCTCTGGGTAAACTCCGATACGCTGCCTAAACGTAATGTATTTACGGATGGTATGACAAACGGCAATATTGGCCGGAATGGCAAAAAGCTGATTATCGACGTAGTGGCCTTCACTCAATCGCTGCCCAACCCTGCTGATCCGGTCGCCCTTATCGACGACGCTGTCCAACGATTATATGCCATAGAACTACCCGAAAAAGACAAGCAATACATCAAGTCCAGCATTTTACTGTCGGGTTTGCAGGACACGATGTCGGACCATTACTGGACACAGGCGTGGCAAAATATGACAGCCAAACCTGACGATACCGCCAATAAAACCAACGTAATACGCAAGCTAAAAAGCCTATATAAATACCTGATGAATCTGCCGCAATATCAACTCACTTGATTGAGATTGACGGGGGTGCCAGCCAATCATTCGCTTATTCACTCATTGATGTATGAAACGTAGAGACTTCATAAAAAATACGGCCATTGCCGGGATTGTTTTACCCCAATTCCTGAACGGATTTTCGATCAAGGCAATGGGGCAAACGGCTCTGATGCCTGCCATTGGGCACGACTCAACCAACGACCGGGTATTGGTTCTGATACAGCTCAACGGCGGCAACGACGGACTAAACACGGTCATTCCGGTGGATCAATACGGAGTGTATCAGGCGGCACGACCGAACATTGCGCTGCCGCAAAATAGCCTACTAAAACTGAACGGTGCCGATGCTACAGGGCTGCACCCGGCATTGAGCGAAATACAGCGACTTTTCAATGACGGCAAGGCAGGGGTTGTGCAAGCGGTGAGTTACCCAAAGCCTAACTTTTCGCACTTCCGGGCCACCGATATCTGGATGACGGGTTCCGATTCTGACAAAATCCTAAATACCGGTTGGGCCGGACGATACCTAAATGACTCGTTTCCAGGATTTCCCGATAAATACCCCAATGAAACCATGCGCGACCCATTAGCGATTCAGGTTGGTTCGGTGGTGGCGTCTGCCTTTCAGGGACCAGCGTTCACAATGGGATTGGCGATTAGCAATCCAGCCAATTTCTATGACCTGATCGAAGATAAAACCGATGTGCCGACCAACACGCGCTGGGGTGAACAGTTGGCCTACCTTGAGAAGATGTCGCAGAAGACCGATCAATACGCAGGCGTTATTAAAAAGGCCGCCCTGAGCGTCACGAAACAATCAGATAAATATCCTGCGTCGGGAAAGAATCCGCTTGCCGATCAGTTAAAAATCGTGGCTCGGCTGGTAGCGGGTGGATTACAAACCAAAGTATATTTAGTCAGTACCGGCAGTTTCGATACCCATGCCAAACAGGCCGAACCTGATGATACGACTACCGGAACACATGCTCAATTACTACGTCGGGTATCTGAGGCTGTTGGTGCCTTCATGGACGATTTGGCGGGCTTAAACGTAGCGGATCGGGTGATGGGTATGACCTTCTCGGAATTTGGACGACGGATCAAATCCAATGCTAGCGGAGGTACTGACCACGGCGCAGCAGCGCCGGTTTTTTACTTTGGTAATACTGTCAAATCAGGTGTTATTGGGAGCAATCCGCAATTACCGACTACGGCGACGGCAAATGACAACATTGCGATGCAGCATGATTTCCGGTCGGTCTACGCAACGGTGCTGCAACGATGGCTCAACCTACCACCAACTGATGTGCAGAACGTATTGATGGGACAGTTTCCGTTGCTGCCAATGGCATAAAAGTACACTTTCAGCGCATTCATCAGCCCTTAAGACAGTCTCAGAAATTTGGTCTTTAATTGAATTAACCTAATTAACATTTCGTTAATAAACCAAAACTCATTAAACATTAATTACAAGTTTCTGTTTTGCTTATTATTATAGCTTATTGATATGAAGTCCACAGCAGAAAACATCAAAAATCTCTGGTTTGGTGCTGATACACCCCTTCGCCAGAACAAAATAAAGCTACACCCCAGATTATGGGCTGCCTGCCAACGGGCTAATGGAAGCTTTATTCCACCATCGGGAGCCTTACATATAGAACATTATCGAAAATCAGATAAGGTAGCTTTCGCCAAGGCTGTATTGAAGGAATTAGATCAGGACCAGCCAGTTTCGGAAGAAGCTAATTACCATCTGGTGTAATTGCGGGTCATTGTAGCCTTACCCGGTAGCAGGGCTTTCTTATAAAAACAATTACCAGCTACTTAGACCAGCGATGTGCTCTTTGTGGCGTCGGCGGAGTCGCTCCGCCGACGCCACAAAGAGCATTTTTATAAGAAAGCCCTATACCCAATGGTGGTCAAATAAATCATAAGCGACAAAGTAGCCGGGATCAACAGTTTTGACTTCCCTATACGCACTCTGTATATTTTTGACGAAAGGGTGCGTATTGGCAAGCCTTGTCGTGGAATACTATTCTCCAGAAGGCAGTCTATTCCGACTCCTTAGAGTAAAACAAATGTGAGGCTCTTTGGTACCCAACCATTGTTTTGTTATCTTTATAACTCAAAATGCCTTTAAACTAACCTTTCAGAATGATCAGTAACAAAGAGGAAAGCCAACTAGCCCATGCGCTTAGCCACGACATCAACGATGCGTTGAACCACCGGATCGAAGAGCGGTTTCGCGCTGCGTTGTTTCTGGTCGATCCGGGCCTGGATATGGCTACGGTTACCATCGTTAGCAATGTAGAAAATGACAATGAACTAACCATTGACGGCATAGACGACGAGACAATTGATAAAGCAATGGTCATTTTTGAAGCTCAGCAGGAGTAAAGAACGCTATAATCAGCACGAACTTTTTAGTCCTGTTTCGTTCAATCGTATGGGGCTCATTGACCTAAGATATGTTGCATTCTAACGGTAGGATTAGCCAATAAAAAGCGCCCGGCTTTATAAGCCGGGCGCTTTTTATTGGCCGGGAAAAGATTATTATTCACCTCAAATTATCAAGATAGTATCCATTTTCATTTTCTCGACTCAACCAGTTAATTTGTATAAAACCACTTAGAGATTACATGACAACTTACCTAACCCTTATTCCTTTATCCGATTTGTTGCAACGGGGTGAGGCCATTCTACCTGGCGAACTTATCGGCTTCGACAGTGCTGAGGGCGCCCAGTGGTGCTACTATTCCCACATCAACGCAGGAATAGTATGCCTCAGAATTTTACCTGACGCTGATTCAGAAAATGATCCGGCGATGCTGGCTGAGCACTGCTTTGTTCAACGTCCAGCGGTATTAGTGACTGATGTAGTAGCAATGCTACAGGAAAACCAGTCTAGCCTGATTAATCAATTACAAGCGCATAGTTGAGGGAGACATATTATTAGTCAGCTACTTTTTACGGTCTCAAATCACGCAAGCGAGATCTTTGGGATAAATTACTATCTAGCTTGATACTATCAAAAAATAACACTAAGTTTACTTAAGGTGATTTTCATTAATATGTGGATTTGTAATAATTAGGTATAGTAATACAAAGCCCGACTGCCATGTAGTCGGGCTTTATTACTTTTTACCGACCTTCGTTTCACAGCAATCTGGGTTTTGGATTATTTCCTTTAATTTATACGAAGTATATCATTATACTGTAATAAGTCAGATAATCGCTTTAGAGAGAATTAGACACACTTTCGGATGTGCATACTACCTCGAAACGTACGTTATATGGTAATAACCGCTTGCCAAATTCGGAATCAACCAGAAGGGAATCAACTTATTTTAGTTGTTTATGGTTCAATATAAGGTGGGGCGGCTAAAGCCGTGTTGACAATCTGGTTTTCAATCTACTTAGGCCACCTTTTTCGAAAAATCTTATGCCGTATATGGGCATGTTAACCTCACAAGAATAAACCAAGGAATGGAGACATTTAGTAAAAAAGAAAAAGAAAAGGCGAGACAAAAAAAGAGAAAAGACAAAGAAGAAAAGCGAGAAGACCGAAAAGCCAATGCCGTAAAAGGGCTGCGTCTTGACGATATGTTAGCCTATGTGGATGAAAACGGCAATATTTCGTCAACTCCTCCCGACCCTAGAAAAAAGAAGCGCATTGATCAGGAAGACATTCAGATTGGAGTAGCTAAACAAGAACCGGGTGAGCCACAGGACCTAATCAGACAAGGAGTTGTAACCTTCTTTAATGATTCTAAAGGGTATGGTTTTATTAAAGATTTACAGACTCAGGAAAGTATTTTCGTCCATATTAATGGGTTGAAAGATGCCATTACTGAACATGATAAAGTGACATTCTCCGTCGAAATGACCCCCAAAGGGCCAAATGCGGTTGACGTTAAGAAGACAGTTGCTGTAGTATTGCCAGTGGTATAGGCTGATCTTGGCTATAGTCTACCATCATTGGACACTAATTATAACAAAACGGGGTTATCTAGCTAGACATAGAGCCATGCGGGCGCATGTACTCTTTATTATCCCCTAAGTTATGAGCCAACCAACATACACTTCCATTCCTCCTACCACTGATAGCGCCTACTGGCTGCTCAAATCTTCGGATGGCAAAACCAGCATATTTGTGCCTCGGGATAAAGAGCTAGATCGGAAACTGAAAGTTAAGTTTCAGGCCGAGGTTGCTGCCAGAACATCGCTTAAGCGAAAAAGGTAAGAGTCGCAATAAGTGACTTAGTTGTTTGTTATAACATTGCCCGGCCCATAATGCCGGGCTTTTTTATGAGGTTCCATAAGATGGATTTCTCTCATTGTAGAAAAGTCAGTACAAACCAACGACACTATTTCTATCTTTCTGCCGGGTAAACGTCCTCTGAAAGGCTTTAGTAGCGAAATGAAAACTATCCTGCTTGTAGAAGACGACCGGCGCATTGCCCAAAATATCAGCCGTGGCCTGACGGATGAGGGCTACGCAACGATTATCGCTTACGATGGACTCGATGGCCGCCAACAAGCCCTATCGAAGGTGTTTGATCTGGTAATCCTGGATGTGAACCTGCCGGGACTGAATGGATATGACTTATGCCGCGAACTACGGGCCGTAACCCCACGCCTGCCCGTGTTAATGTTAACAGCTCTTGGCGAAATAGAAGATAAAGTAACCGGACTAGGCGTTGGTGCCGATGACTATTTAGTCAAACCTTTCGATTTTCGGGAGCTGCTGGCCCGCGTCGCAGCCTGCATCCGCCGGGTTGACCTCCGCCCCGAACCGGATGACATTATCCAAATAGCCAACCTAACACTGAACCGTACCACCCGACAGGTTAGGCGGGATGAGATCGTTATTGACTTAACGACTAAGGAGTTTGTGCTTCTCGATTACCTTATGCAGCACACTGACCGGGCCGTATCGCGGCTTGAGCTAACCGAACACGTCTGGAATATACCTTTCGACACGGGCACTAACGTGGTGGAAGTGTACATCAATTACCTGCGCAAAAAAGTGGATCGGGATTTTTCACCCAAACTTATCCACACCCGCTCCGGCTATGGGTATGTCCTGAAAGACGAACAATCATGACCATTCGCAATCGTATCTCGGGGCAGTTCACGTTGATTGTCGCGTCAATCTTAATTGGCTTTTCGTTACTGATTTACCTGGTTTCAGCGACGTATCGGCGCGAGGAATTTTACGAACGGCTTAAAAGCAAAGCCCGTACTACCGTCCGGTTTCTGGTTGAGGTGAACGAGGTAGACCGCGATCTGCTTCGAATCATTGACCGAAATACATTAACTGCCCTGTTTGATGAGAAAGTACTCATCTTAGATAATCACAACCAATTGGTATACAGTAGTGTAGATGATCTGCCGATTCGCTACAAGCCCGATCTGCTCGATGCTGTTCGCCAAAGTCGTGAGGTAGAAACAACCAACGGCGACAACGAATTGGTTGGTATTCTGTACGAAGCCAACGGGCAGCGGTTAGTTGTACTAGCCTCGGCCTACGACCGATTTGGGCAAAGTAAATTAGCAAACCTACGCTTAACTCTTTTCTGGGGACTGGTAGGCGGTATGGCGATAACGATAGGGCTAGGTTTTTTCTTCGCCGGGCAGTCATTGCAGCCCATTGGCCACATTAACCGACAAGTACAGACCATTACGGCTCGCAACCTGCGTCAACGTCTCGATGAGGGCCGTCGTCAGGACGAAATCGATCAATTAGCAGTCAATTTCAATGCGGTATTACAACGGCTCGAACAGGCTTTTGATCAGCAGCGTAGTTTTGTATCACACGCGTCGCACGAACTTCGAACACCCTTAGCAGCTCTCAAATCCGAAATTCAGCTTGGTCTCCGCCGACCACTTTCACTGGAACGTCACACCGAAATCCTTCAAAATCTGCTCACTGATACCGATCGTCTTATTGCTCTTTCCAACAGTTTGCTACTGCTGGCTCGTACGCTCGAAAACCTGGAGGCCGTAACGATGGGGCCAATGCGACTCGACGATGTAATCTTTGCCGCTCAGGATGAATTGCTCACGGCTCACCCCAACTATATTGTACAGTTTCACTATGAACAAATCCCCGATACCGACACCGATACGGTCGTACTGGGCAACGAATCACTGCTAACGCGGGTAGTCCTGAACTTGCTTGATAATGCGTGTAAATATGCCAATGACCACCGGGCGCGGGTGAGTATTGGCACAGGACTAAAAAGCGTTTGGGTGAGCGTGACCGACACGGGCATTGGCCTGAGTGCCGACGAACAGGCGCATATTTTTGAGCCGTTTTATCGGGCACCAGGGGCAGTAAAATTTGAAGGATTTGGTGTAGGACTCGCTGTTTGTCAACGAATTATGGAGCTTCACAATGGGCATATCAGTGTAAAAAGCGAACCGGAACGAGGCAGTACATTTACCATAACACTACCCCGGAATTAAAATCTAATTTTTTTCTAATCCCTTCGGAGCAGTCTTCCTGCCAGGTATTAAGGAGCTTTGTGGCTGGTATCAACAAAACCACCCGTAATGCGTTCTTGGCTTTCATTTTTATTCCTGCTTCTCGCCAGTCAGGTCAGAGCACAGGACTCCCTGCGGCTTACCCGGCAACAGGCTGATAGTTTGTTTCTCAAAAATAACCTGTTACTATTCGCCGAACGCTTTCGGATTGACATTGGGCAGGCTCAAATTTTACAGGCCAGTTTGCGCGACAATCCTACCGCCACCCTTGAACTTAGCGCTTTCAACAACCAAACAAACCGGGTACTGGATGTGGGACGCGGAGGTCAAAAAACCATATCCATTCAGCAACTGCTTTACACCGCCGGGAAGCGCAACAAACGGATTGCTTTAGCCACAGAAGCTGCCCGCCTAACCGAACTTGAACTTCTGGACCTATTGCGTGGACTACAGTTCGAACTCCGTAGTCGGTTCTATGCCATTTATTTTCAGCAACAGACTCTCGGTCGCTACGACCGGCAGATTGCTACGATTCAGACAACCGTGACCGCCTACGAGCGGGAGTATGAGCGGAATAACGTGTCGTTGCGCGAACTGCTCCGCCTTAAAGCTCTGCTGTTTCAACTCAGCAACGACCGTACAGAAATCCGGTTTCAACTTGCCGAAGACCAGCGAATTATACGAACCTTATTATCGGTTAATCAACCCATCCGTCCACTTGTGCGGAATGACGCCCTGACACGGTATCACATCCCGGCGCAACCAGAAGATTCATTGCAGCAGTTGGCCCTACGCAATCGACCTGACCTACTAGCCGCCCAATCGCTCAACCGGCAGGCCGAATTGAATTATACTCTACAGCGAGCACTAGCCAAACCCGATCTGCGCGTGGGCGGCACCTACGACCAGAATGGCAGTTACATTCCCAATTACGTGGGTCTATCGGTGGGAGTAGATCTACCCGTGTTCAACCGCAATCAGGGAGCCATCCGGGCAGCCCGCAGCCAGATTGGTTACCAAAGCCAAGTGCAGAAACAGCGGGCTATGCAGGTAACTAACGAAGTAGCCACAGCCTTACAAAAAGTTCGGGATGTGGAGCAGATGGTTCAGTCGGTGGAAGGCCGCTTTACTGAGCAGTTCGAGTTATTAAATCAGGGTGTTGTTACAAGTTTTCAGAAGGGTAACATCTCGTTGCTGGAATTTGTGGATTTAATTGAAACCTACAACGAGAGCGTTCGGCAACTCAACCGCCTGAAAGCCGACCGCGTCAACGCCTACGAAGAACTGAATTATCTCATTGGCGACGACTTATTTAACTAAGAAATCCCCTGATTTTATTGACAATGAAAGCTACGCTACACATGCGCTCAATTACTCTTTTTTTCCTACTAGCTCTCCTCGCTCTGCTATCTGGTTGTCATCCCAAACCAGCTCCTCAGGAAGCTACGGCGTTTATTCTGTCGGATACAATGATGAACCGTATCCGTATTGACACCGCCAGAACCCAACCACTTCGCAGTGAACTGACACTTGTGGGGCGAATAATGGCCGACGAAAACCGGGTTATCGAAGTATTTCCGCTGGTGGGTGGTAATGTCGAAAACGTAAAAGTAGAGCTGGGGGATTACGTCCGCAAAGGCCAGACACTAGCCACTATACGTTCTGGCGAAGTCGCTGATTTTGAACGACAGAATACTCAGGCTCAAGCCGATTTGTTGCTGGCCGAAAAGAATCTCCGTGTGGCGCAGGACCTGTTCGAAAGCAAACTTAACTCCCAGCGCGAAGTCATTGCGGCTCAAAAAGAAGTGGAGCGGGCACAGGCCGAAGTTAGCCGAATTAAGGAGGTGTATCAGATTTATGGCGTCAGCAAATCATCGACGTATACCGTCAAAGCCCCCATAGAAGGGTATATCATTGAAAAAAATGTCAATCAGGGCACGCAGTTACGCTCCGATAACGCCAATAGTCTGTTCACCGTGGGGCAAATCAGCGAAGTGTGGGTGCTGGCAAATGTAAATGAAGGCGACATTGGGCGAGTAAGGTCTGGCATGGCGGCTGATATTCAGACGCTGGCTTACCCCGACGAATTATTTCGGGGGCGGGTCGATAAACTGTATACTGTACTTGATCCCGGCACCAAAGCTATGACGGTGCGAATTCGGCTACCTAATCCGGGTCTGAAACTACGGCCCGAAATGCACGCCACAGTTGTCCTCCGTTACGATGATGGTGGTCAGATGGTTACGGTCCCCGCCGGATCGGTCATTTTCGATAAATCAAAACACTACGTAATGATATTTCGGAGCCGAACCGACATTGAGACCCGCGAGGTTACGCTGCTTAAATCACTCGGCGATGTGGCTTACATCCGTACCGGCATCAAACCGGGTGAACGGGTTATCTCCCAAAATCAACTCTTAGTATACGACGCACTGAACGACTAATATTCAGGCTAAGACAATTTTCAGACAGCTCCCTAAAAACAGGAAGCGAAGGAAAGTACGCAGAATAAGGGAGGGTGGCGGTGAATTTGCCCCTTTTCTATCTCTCACCTTCTCGTCTTTTCTCTCTACTCATTTCTCCCATTTATGAACGCTTTCATCCGTAACGTAGTGGGTTTTTCGTTGAAGAACCGCTTTTTCATCTTTTTCATGACGGCTGGCCTGATTATCGCCGGTGTCGTCAGTTACCTTAGCACACCGCTCGAAGCATTTCCTGATGTTACGAACACGCAAATTATTGTCGTGACCGAATGGAATGGTCGCTCAGCCGAGGAAATTGAGCGATTCGTGACAGTGCCCATCGAGGTAGCCATGAATTCAGTACAGCGCAAATCCAGCGTCCGGTCTGTCACTATGTTCGGGCTAAGTGTTATCAAGATCATTTTTGATGATGATGTTGACGATTTTTTTGCCCGTCAGCAGGTCAATAACCAACTCCGTTCGGTGTCGCTACCTGACGGGGTTGATCCCGATGTGCAGCCGCCATACGGACCCACAGGCGAGATTTTTCGGTTCACGCTTCAATCCCCTACCCGCGACAGCCGCGAACTCCTTACCTTACATAACTGGGTCATTGACCGACAACTCCGTAGCGTAGCGGGTGTGGCTGATGTGGTAGCTTTTGGCGGGCGCGAAAAAAGTTACGAAATCCGGGTAAATCCCACGCAACTAGCCAAATACGATATTACTCCACTGGAAGTCTATCAGGCAGTAACGCGCAGTAATATCAACGTTGGGGGTGATGTAATTGAGCGTAATGGGCAAGCATACGTAGTGCGGGGCATTGGCCTGTTAACGTCAATTGCCGATATTGAAAACCTATTGGTAGAAGATCTATCGGGCAATCCGGTGCTAATTAAAAACGTGGCCGAAGTAGCCGAATCAAATTTGCCGCGCGTGGGTCAGGTTGGGTTAGACAGCGAAGATGATGTGGTGGAAGGCATCGTTGTGATGCGTAAAAATGAAAATCCCAGCGAGATTTTGGGGCGGGTAAAAGCGAAAATCGAGGAGCTGAATACGCGCATCTTACCGTCAGATGTGAAGATGGTTACGTTCTATGACCGCGATAATCTTATCTCGTTCTGTACTCGTACGGTACTGCATAATCTTACCGAAGGCATTGTGCTGGTTACGGTGATTGTGTTTCTGTTCATGGCCGATTGGCGTACCACCGTCATTGTGTCTATCATCATTCCATTGGCATTGCTATTCGCTTTTATGTGTCTTCGATTACGGGGAATGTCGGCGAATCTGCTATCAATGGGCGCGGTCGATTTTGGTATCATCGTCGATGGAGCCGTCGTTATGGTCGAGGGTATTTTTGTAACCCTCGACCATCAGGCACATCGAGTCGGCATGCCCAAATTTAACCGAATGGCCAAGTTGGGTCTAATCAAAAAGACCGGGGGTGAGTTAGGAAAGGCCGTTTTCTTTTCTAAACTCATTATCATCACGGCCCTGCTTCCTATTTTCTCATTCCAGAAAGTTGAAGGAAAAATGTTTTCGCCCCTAGCCTGGACATTAGGTTTTGCCCTGCTTGGTGCGTTGCTCTTTACCCTGACGCTGGTGCCCGTACTTTGTTCGATACTACTCAAAAAGGACGTTCGGGAAAAGAACAACCCGCTGGTCAATTTCTTTGACCGTATCGTTATGGCCGGATTCAACTGGTGTTTTTCGCATCGGCGGCTAAGTTTGCTGACGAGTATAGCTTTCATGGCAACCTCCTTCTTTTCGGCCACGCTGCTGGGGTCAGAATTTCTACCAACGCTCAATGAAGGTGCCCTGTGGGTTACGGCTGAAATGCCGATGAGCATGTCGCTCCCCGAAAGTGTTAAAATGGCCCGAACGATTAGAGAAGATTTGCATAAGTTTCCTGAAGTAAAGCAAATCCTCTCACAGACAGGCCGTTCCAATGACGGTACGGATCCAAACGGATTTTACTTTTGTCAATTTCAGGTCGATCTCCAACCGAAAGAGTCATGGGAACGTACTATCTCGGTTGATCAACTAATTGAGGAGATGGATGTAAAATTAAAAAGTTATCAGGGTGTCAACTACAACTATTCTCAACCAATTATCGACAACGTAGCCGAAGCCGTAGCGGGGTTCAAGGCTAGTAATGGCATCAAAATTTTCGGTACCGACTTAGCCGAACTCGAAAAATATGCCAACACCGTCATTGGGGCTATCCGCGATGTACCGGGGGTAAAAGACGTAGGTATTCTACGTAACATAGGTCAGCCGGAAATCAGCGTATTATTCGACGACCGTAAAATGGCTCTCTACGGTGTCTCAACCGCCGACGCACAATCGGTCATAGAAATGGCTATTGGCGGCAAAACGGCGTCTGTTTTGTATGAAGGGGAGCGCAAGTTCGACATTCGCGTTCGCTACGGGGAAACGTACCGAAAAACCGAAGATGACATTATGCGGCTGATGGTGCCTACGCTACGCGGCAATAAAATTCCACTGCGTGAAATTGCTGCCCTTCGTGAAGTAACCGGCCCGGCGTTTGTTTATCGTGATAACAACAAGCGCTTTATTGGCGTAAAGTTTTCAGTCCGGGAGCGCGACCTCGGCAGCACCATTGCTGAGGCCCAGCAGCGGGTCGATGAGGCTGTGAAAGATCTACCCAAAGGCTACGGCATTAACTGGACTGGCGAGTTCGAGAATCAGGTTCGGGCCACCGCCCGATTGGGACAAGTGGTACCAATTAGTCTGGCGGCTATTTTTGTCATCCTATTTATTTTGTTCGGTAGTGCCAAAGATGCGGGGCTTGTGTTGCTTAATGTGCCCTTCGCGCTCATTGGTGGCATTCTGGCCCTGCACGTCACAGGCATGAATTTTGGCATTTCGGCGGGGGTAGGCTTCATTGCCTTGTTCGGCATTTGTGTGCAGAACGGGGTCATACTAATTTCGGTTTTCAACAACAACCGCAAAGCGCGAATGCCGCTTGACCAAGCCATTCGGGAGGGCGTCCGGTCGCGTGTTCGACCCGTAGTAATGACGGCTTTAATGGCCGCTATCGGATTACTGCCAGCAGCCATATCTACCGGTATCGGCTCCGAAACCCAGAAACCGTTAGCTATCGTTGTCATCGGCGGGCTCATTACGGCTACGATACTGACGCTACTCATTTTTCCAATTATATACCGCATATTCAACCGAACGCAGCGTGCTTTAGTGGTCTGATGAAAACGGCAGAATTATTTCTAATGGGATTGTATTCGAAGGGTATTACGCTACACCAGGTTATAGCGTAATACCCTTCTGTCATTCACTTACCATATACCGCTATTCAGCTACCATCTGTAGCTGTTGACAACATAAATCCAAATTTGGTTACACAGGTGATTAGCTTTGGGTGTTACCAAACAAGGTTAACAGATTTCATTTTTAATTGTGAAAGCTGAATTGACCTGATTTATCCAGCAGCCATTTATGAGACCTATTCTCCACCCTATTCCCCCAAGGCTTTCCTTACCAACGGATTCCATCAACATGTACATTCGGCATAGCGGCCAACTCGCCATTCCTATAGCAGACCTTATGTTTTTGCAAGCCACCGGCAATTATAGCTGGCTACATTGGAAGGAGGGGCAACGTATGCTGATGCCCCGCACCTTAAAATATTATATACCTCAACTGCCTAAGGAATGGTTTGTCCAACTGCACCGCAACTGCATCGTTAATCTGCACTACATTGAGCGGATGGAGCGTATTAATCCAGATAAAGGCGGCCTGGTTTACCTGCAATCAGGCGCAATTTTACTCGTATCACGTCGCCGATGGTTTGCCGCTAAACAGTTATTCTCTCAACGCATTTTTTCCAGCTAATTTTATAAACCAGGTGTGTTGGCGTAAGATCAGTATGGACCAGCCTTGCGCCAATACACGTTAAATTCGCTGAATTAATTCGGCTACTTTGTGTACTTCACGGCCCATAATATGATCTATGATGGACTGAGCATGTTCGCGCCCATTTTCAATGAATACTTTCTCAGTATAGATTCCGGCCATGACCGTACCGCAGACGTATAAACCCGGTACGGTGGTCTCAAAGGTTTCTTTATCATAAACGGGAACCTGTGTAACCGGATCAAGTTCAATACCACAGCGACGCAATAAGTCCGCATCAGGAATATACCCCGTCAATACCAGTACAAAATCAGCCGGAAGTTGGGTTTCTTCGCCCGTTTTCAGGTTGTTAACCGTTACTGATTTCTCGTCAATTTGCGTCACGCACGAGTCGAAAACAGTTTTTATTCTGCCCTCTTTCACACGGTTTTTCACATCCGGTACGAGCCAGTATTTTACCGTACTGCGGAAATCATCGCCCCGGTGAACTATTGTTATATTCACGTCGTGGCGGTATAATTCTAAAGCCGCTTCGACCGCCGAGTTCGACCCGCCGATGATAACCACATTGGTGAACGAATACTTAAACGGCTCATCGTAATAATGCGACACATGGGGCAGGTTTTCACCCGGAATATTAAGCCAGCGTGGGCGCGTAAAATACCCCGTCGCCATAATCACTTTGCGGGCTTTATATTGATCACCAACCTTGGTTGTGACCGTAAATAAGTCGCCTTCTTTCTTCACATCCCAGACTTCCTGAAACAACTTAAAATTCAAGTGAAAATAAGCAGCGGCTTTGCGATAATACTGAAGGGCTTCGTCACGACCAGCTTTCACATCCGAAATCGCAAACGGCAGCCCACCAATTTCAATATTTTCGGCCGTCGAGAAAAATCGCATTCGGCGTGGGTACTGCCGGATCGATTCAGTCAGGCTCCCCATGTCCAGAATTAAATGGCTCAGTCCAGCTTTTGCCGCGTCAATGCCAGCCGCTAGCCCACAGGGGCCTCCACCAACAATAATAACGTCGTATGTTTGCATATAATAATTGGTAATGCCTGTTCCCTACTTGTAGCGCGTCTATTTCTCAGGTTTCCGCAGCAGCGGCAAACAGTCAGCGTCACTATAGACTAACAGTCAAAAAGCCTCCAAAGGTTTAGGTGAATCTGCCTTTTTTGCTATCTCTGGAATTCGCAGGACCAACGCCGGGTTTTCTGTATATTTACCTGACGTACCGCCCGTCTTTACTCCGTGGAAAACCAAGCCAATACGTTATTTTCATCATTTGACAGCGAAGAAGAAGTAACTTTCTTCGCCGATTTAATTTTACCCATCCCAGTACCCAAATTATTCACTTATCGTGTTCCGCGTGGAATGGCGGAGGGGCTAAAACTTGGTGCCAGAGTGATTGTTCCTTTCGGAAAAAAGAATGGGCGTGTCTTTACAGCCATTGTGGCAAGGCTTCATAATACGCCACCCACTGGCTACCAGGCACGTTACATCAATGAAGTACTGGACGACTATCCATTAACAACGGGGTATCAACTGGAGCTTTTCAAGTGGATTGCCGAGTATTATATGTGTTGTATAGGCGAGGTTATGAATGTAGCCCTGCCTTCGGGTCTGAAGATTTCGAGTCAGTCGAAAGTACAGGCTAATCCAGATTTCGACTACCCTGAATTGCTTACTGAATTTGAGCAAACATTGCTCGTCGAACTCAAAAAGCAGTCGGCGTTATCGTACGAAGAACTCGGGCGGCTCGCGGGTGAGGGCAGTAATGTGGCAGCCCTGATTAAATCATTGGTGGGAAAGAAAGCAATCATTGTGTTTGAAGAAGTTCGGGAAAAATACGTTCCCAAAATGGTGCGAAAGGTTCGACTGCACCGCAACTATGAAGAGCGGGAGCAGCTTCTGGTGTTGCTGCAACGGCTCGAAAAGCTGCCCAAACAGCAGGAGGTTGTTATGCGCTACCTGAGTCATATTCCGATGCAGCGCACACCGTCGCTCAATCAGAAAGGACTAGACAAGACGATTCTTAATCAGGACGACGAACTTTCTCAATCATCTCTGGCAACACTCATCAAAAATCAGGTATTCGAAGCGTTTGAAATTATCCAGCCACGCTTTTCGGACAATGACGCGCCACAAGCAGAAATAAAACTAACCGAAGCTCAACAGGCGGCTTCGACGCAAATTATGGCCCAGTTTGAGCGCCAAAACATTGTGTTGCTACACGGCATTACGGGTAGCGGTAAAACCGAAGTTTACATAGAACTCATCCAGCAAGCCCTTTCCAGCGGGTCGCAGGTGTTATATCTGTTACCCGAAATTGCCCTGACAACCCAAATTGTGGTGCGTCTGCAACGCGTTTTTGGAGATAAAATGGGTATCTACCACTCCAAATTTTCAGATAATGAGCGTGTGGAAGTTTGGAAGGGCGTTGTGTCAGGGCAGTATCAATTTGTGGTCGGTGTGCGATCAGCCGTGTTTCTGCCCTTCGACAATTTGGGATTGATTATCGTAGACGAAGAACACGAAACCAGTTATAAACAACACGACCCTGCCCCGCGCTACCACGCCCGCGACGTAGCTATCATGCTGGCCCACTGGCAACAGGCCAAAGTTTTGCTGGGATCGGCTACGCCCTCACTCGAAACCTATCATCAAGCCAAACAGGGTCGCTATGGTCTGGTAGAGCTGTTCCAGCGATTCGGCGCGGCAACGCTGCCCAATATTATACTGGTAAACACACAGCAGGAGAAGAAACAAAAGACGATGAAAAGTGAGTTTTCGTCGACTTTGCTCAATGCGCTGGAAGCGAATATGGAACGCAAAGAGCAAAGTATTCTATTCCAGAACCGTCGCGGTTATTCTCCCTATATGCAATGCGAAGACTGCGACTGGACAGCCGAGTGTCCTAACTGCGCCGTGAGCCTGACCTATCATCAGCGCGACGCCGAGTTGCGTTGCCACTATTGTGGCCATAAAGAATCTGTTCCGCGCACCTGCCCAACCTGCGGCTCTACCAAAGTGCGTACTATTGGTTTCGGAACAGAGAAACTGGAAGATCAGCTACTGATTTTCTTCCCCAAGTCGCGGGTACTTCGCATGGATTTAGACACGACTCGCGCCAAAAACGCTTATCAACAAATCATTCAGGAATTTGAGGGCGGTCAGGTAGATATTCTGGTTGGAACACAAATGATTACCAAAGGGCTGGACTTTGACAACGTCAGTTTAGTTGGCATTTTCGATGCCGACCGGCTCATTCACTTTCCCGATTTCCGAGCGACAGAACGTGCTTTTCAGATGATTACACAGGTGAGCGGGCGGGCAGGCAGGCGGGCAGGACGGCAGGGAACGGTGCTGATTCAGACCAGCAACCCACACCAGCCAATTTTGCAAAAAGTAATCGACAACAATTATAAAGGTCTCTTTGAGGAAGAACTTCAGGAGCGGCAGAATTTCAATTATCCACCTTTTTCGCGGCTTATTAAATTAACGATTCGCCACGCCGACCGCGCCGTTAGTCACCAGGCAGCCGAACGGCTTGCTGCCGAATTAACTGACGCCTTGGGCAGCAGCCGCGTTTTAGGACCCGAAGAACCGCTGGTTGAGCGAATTCGAAACCAGTTTCTATTTGATATTTTGATTAAAATCGAGCGCGATAAGGTGAACATAAAAGCCGTGAAAGCGTACATTCAAGACCGCATAAACGACATCCTGACCGACAAAGGTTTACGTCAGGTTAGCGTAGTTGCAGATGTGGATTGTTTGTGAGTTCGGTAACTCATCCGTAAAATTTCCATAAATACAACCGTTTATTAGACCATAGGGTTATTTTTGTACCGGCTTCTGGCCGATTTTGCCCAATTTTTTCCGTCTTATGTCAAAGAAAACCAAGATCGTGGCCACTATTGGTCCCGCTTCCGATACGAAAGAACAATTGCTGGCATTAGCCAAAGCTGGAGTAAATGTTTTCCGGCTCAATTTCTCTCACGGCACGCACGAAGACCACCTGTTGCGGCTTAACCGCATTCGCGAACTGAATGTAGAATACAACCTCAATCTCTGCATATTGCAGGATTTGCAGGGACCTAAGATTCGCATTGGCAACGTCGAGAATAAAGATGGCGTTACAATTGAAGCCGGTCAGGAACTTGTCTTCACTAACGACGACATCATTGGCACAGCCAAACGCGTTAGCACGCCCTACAAAAACATGTATCGGGACGTACATCCGGGAGAGCGTATCCTGATGGACGATGGAAAGTTAGAAGTGAAGGTTCTACGAACAGAAGGAACCGACGTTGTTACTGAAGTGGTTTATGGCGGCTCTATGAAGTCGAAAAAAGGTGTAAACCTGCCTAACACGAAAGTGTCGATGCCTGCTGTTACCGAAAAAGACTGGGCTGACCTGGAGTTTGGTCTTGAGCACGATGCCGAATGGATTGCCCTGTCGTTTGTTCGCGAAGCTTCCGAGATTCTTGAGATTAAGGAATACATCAAGTCGAAAGGCAAAAAGTGTCGTGTCATCGCCAAGATTGAAAAGCCCGAAGCGATTCAAAATATCGATGCAATTATTGCCGCTACCGATGGGCTGATGGTAGCCCGTGGCGACCTTGGTGTTGAACTGCCCGCCGAAGAGGTTCCAATGATCCAGAAAATGCTGGTGGAAAAATGCAACCGAGCTGCCAAGCCAGTTATTGTGGCAACGCAAATGCTCGAAAGCATGATTGATGCCCCACGCCCAACCCGCGCCGAAGTCAACGACATTGCCAACTCGGTGATGGATGGAGCCGATGCCGTAATGTTGAGCGCAGAAACTGCATCAGGCAAATATCCACTGCTGGCGGTCGAGAGTATGGCAAACACCATCATACAGGTGGAAACCATGACCGACAAGATTTATTATCGTTATCACGCCCAGGTAAACGAGCAGCCGACGGAGAACGTTATCAATGATAATGTGGTAATGAGTGCCTGCCGATTGGCCCGAGACACAAAAGCAAGAGCGATTATTGGTATTACAAACTCAGGCTACACGGCTGTGCGGCTTTCGCACCACCGCCCCAAAGCTGATTTACTGGTCTTCTCCAACGACGCGCAATTGCGCAACACGCTGGGCCTATACTGGGGTGTTCAGGTAATGCCTTACGAACCCGATTTAACGCTGACGGTTGATCAGACAGTTGAAGGTATTAAACAAACGCTCATTGGACAGGGTCGTCTGGAGTCTGGTGACATTTTCATTAATACGCTCAGTATGCCTCTGACGCAGGCTCGCCGGACCAACACGGTGAAATTGAGCACAGTCGATTAAAACAACGTCTCTTATATACTAAAAAGCCGCGAAACCAATGGTCATCGCGGCTTTTCTGTTCTCACTGAAAATGAAGAACTTTATTCGTTATACCTGACCAATTAACTTGGCACGACAAACGTATGTTTAGGCTTTCGGTATTTTTAAGCCTCTGGCGTTATCTTTTCTTCGGCGACGGGTACTTCATCGACAACAGTTTCTTCAGCAACCACCGACTCTTCTGAGCCTTCCTCCTTGGCTTCACCAGCGGTTACCTCGAATACTTCAGGAGCAAACTGTCGAAGAATTCCGTACCAGACGATTAGTTTCTTGATGTCTGTTGTCCGAACACGGTCGCGATCATAATTCGGCACAACCGATGCCATAAAATCAGCTAGTTCATCATTCGATCCTTTTGGATTAACGGATAATGTTTCACCGTATTTTTCATTGATTGCCAGCAACACCGGTCCCAGCGATACGGATTGGTCTTCACTTTCGTCATCGACATAAATCGAAATGTCATTCAAAACTGATACACGAGCTGTCGGCCCCATCATAGTCTTGGCCTTCTTTTCGTCTAATGACTCAACAATCACACCCGCCCGACCGGGTTTCAGAATTCGGTAAAGGCCAGTATAACCGGCCACATTGGCAATCTGTTTTAATGCTTCCATAGAGAGACTTTGTAAATTAGTAACGTGTGTTTTGGTGGGCGTATTGCTTTTTAGAGAGCGAAAGAATTACGCACCAGTTTTTAACTGTGGTGCTCTTCGGCGTTCCGGCTTCATTATTTCACTCTTTTTATAGCCCTCATTCAGGGGTCGAATAAAGGAAAGAATGTCTTCTCGACCGGCTGCGGTAATAGCCGACGTAACAAAAAACTGCGGGGCTTCTTCCCACTCTTCGAGCAGTTTAGCCCGATAGGTGTCAAGTGTGTTCTGGAGTTTCGTTGGACTATGTTTTTCGGTTTTTGTAAAGACAATGACGAATGGCAATCCTCTTTCGCCCAGATTACTCATAAAATCGAGATCTTTTTTTTGAGGGGCAATTCGCGCATCGACCAGTACGAAAATGCATAGCAGATTTGGCCGACTTGTCAGATACCCATCAATGAGACCGGCAAATTTTTCACGGTCACTTTTGCTCACCTGTGCGTACCCATAACCAGGAAGATCGACCAGATACCATTCATTATCAATGATAAAATGGTTTATCAACTGCGTCTTACCGGGTTTCCCCGAAATTTTGGCCAACGACGAACGACCCGTCAGCATATTAATCAGCGACGATTTGCCAACGTTCGAGCGGCCAATAAAGGCATACTCGGGCCGGTCGGGTGCGGGGCATTTGTCCGGTTCGGAGTTGCTGATGAGAAATTCGGCTTGCTTAACAGGCATAATATGATTGACTAAAACGACCCCAAAGTTCGGAAAGATTAAGGAGAATGGCACATGATTTGTAATTTGCCGTTCTATGCGTTAATTATGTTCTATAAAACAACTCGTAGCCGGAAACGAAAGTTGCCGGTTCGTTCGTTATTATCCCGAAAACCATAAAGACCACCGGTAGGCCGGTTCGACTATGAAAAAAGTAATTTGGCTGCTGGCTATACTGCTGGTGGGAGTCCATTCTGTACCAACCAATGCTGCCCTCCATTCCTCTAAGTTGAATCGTATCGGAGATGGTAAACGTACTCCAGGTAATAAGGCAGACGGTATTCAGTTTACAGAAGCTTCCTGGAAAGATATTTTGAAAAAGGCGAAAGCTGAGAAAAAGGTGATTTTTCTGGATGCCTACGCTAGTTGGTGCGGTCCCTGCAAACTGCTTCAAAAAAATGTTTTCACCAAAAAAGCGGTTGGCGAATTTTATAATGGAAAATTCATCAATGTAAAAATGGATATGGAGAAAGGCGAAGGCCCTGCCCTGTCAGAGTTGTATCCGCTGGAAGCATACCCAACGTTGCTATTTATCGACAGTAATGGGAAAATGTTGAAGAAAGTCCTAGGGCTTCAAACCCCGGAAAATCTTATTGCCATTGGTAAGAGTGTGAAGTAGTACCGCTCTGGCGGCACGACAGATCTT
This sequence comes from Spirosoma flavum, assembly GCF_042686045.1. Taxonomy (NCBI): domain Bacteria; kingdom Pseudomonadati; phylum Bacteroidota; class Cytophagia; order Cytophagales; family Cytophagaceae; genus Spirosoma; species Spirosoma flavum. The sequence goes on along the minus strand of NZ_JBHUOM010000001.1, from coordinate 708,731 downwards.
ATCTCACGTATTTTCAAGATTTTTCAGATCAATATAGTAGAGTCGGTTTTCCAAGACCGACTCTTTTTTTGTGACTATACCAATTCGTTTTCTTGTTGTAACATACGCAATAAGCAGACTACCCCAAATCAATCCTACCAACACAAATTGACTTATCGGCAACCAATTCATAGCCAGAATTACCAGTCCGTTAATTCCTAATTGAACAAGTGCGTAAAGCAGTGAGACCCTAAGGTGGGGCCAACCGAGTTGATGAACCAGCAATTGAAAAAGATGCATTTGGTGCGCCCGAAATATATTTTGTCGTAGATAGAGCCGATAAATAATGGTTAGCAGGGTGTCTATCCCATATACAGAAATGAATAAAATGGGCAGGTAGGTATGACTTCGATTAATACTTGCCAGCAGTCCATACAAAATAATAAATCCCATAGAAATACTACCGACATCACCCGCGAAACAAATAGCCCGACGCCGGGCGTTGAAATAACTAAAAACCAGTAGAGCGACAAATACACAGGGAAATAAAACGTCATTCTCCCCCGGTCCTGATTGCTGAACTTGCCAATACCAGAGCGTTCCAACTGTAACTAGGCTGTAAAAAGCAGTCATCCCATTAATACCATCCATGAAATTATAGGCATTCACGATGCCAACCCCAATAAAGAACACCCCGGCAAACAGCCACCATTGGTCAAGAAATGCTTTTTCCTGAAACGTCAGTAACCCTACAGCTAACATATGAATAGCAAGTCGATACCATTTTGGCACAGACGAAATATCGTCCCAAAAGCTAATTAATGTAATGAATGTGAGGCCCAGATAAACATAGGGCAAGCTAAGTTTACTGATCCAAATGGCACATACTACAGCCAGGTAAAACACAAAACCACCACCCCGAATTGTCGATAAATTTAGGTGTGCACTACGCTCATTAGGTCTATCGAAAAGCCCTAAATGCCGAGCCAGCTTTAGATAAAGCAACTCGGCACCGATCAACAAAACCGTCAGGAAAAAACAAATGGGCAGGCTCATTAGAATAAGTCAAGCACAGGACGGGGATTCCATTCGAGCTTTTGCCGGGCCAGATCGTCGGAGAAGGTTAGCGTATTGGTCAATTTCTGGAAGGCAATTGAGTCGAGTGGGAAGCGTCGGCAAACCAACGAATTAATACCATCACCAACTCGGGCAAGGGCCTTAGTAAACGGTACTGGCATTGACGGAATTGGCCTGCTCCGGCCAGTATAGCGGGCAAGGGCATTTTCCAGTTCACAAATAGTTGGATGGCACCCATCAGTAAGATTATAGATACCCCCTACTTCGGCCACACGGGTAATTACGTCCGCTACATCGTCGGCCCGAACCATACTCCGACGTGCCAGCCCAGTGCCGATACGAATATAATAACCATGCCGAATAGCCTTTAGCATCGCGGCTAGATTACCCTTCGGTTGCTCGGCAACGATCAATGGTAAGCGCAGAATAGACAACCGAATTCCCTTGCGTTCGGCCCACTCACACATAAGCATTTCAGCTTCGATTTTGCTGAATCCATACGCATCAGTAGCCTGAAGCGGAGTTGTTTCGGGAAGCAATTCACCCATTGAACAACCATAAACCAGTACAGTGCTAATATGAACAAGGGATTTTGGCAGAATTGACAAATATTCCAAGGCCGTCAGAAAGTGAACTGTACCCTGCACATTGATGCGTTGATAATCAGCCCTTTCTAAAGCTGTACGTGGCACAGAGTGGGCTTTCCCAGCAACGTTAACGATAATATCATACGATTCATTAGGTAACAGAGGCACTTGTTCTGCTAAATTGCAACGAATGTGTCGGCTGTGGATGGGCGTTCTCCCCAACGTTGTAATAGTATGCTCCAGGGCTAAAGTGCGATAAATCCGGCTACCCAAAAAACCCGATGCACCAGTTAGCAGAATGTTCATACGGCGACGGTATTTAGGGTATTTACTTTGTCAACAGTTGTTTCTGCTAGTGTTCTCAGTATTTGCCGGGCCATTGCCTGGCTTATGTTTTTTCGCTGAAACTGTGCTCTAAAATCGGTTCTAACTTGTGTATAGTAAGGCTTTTCACGCAATTGCCTAACCAAATCTGTCGCATCGCCGGGACTAAACAAAATGTGGTTGGGAATATATTCACGCACGAAGGAAGCCGCATGGCCAGCTACACCAGCCACAATGGGTTTATCCATCGCGCCACATTCAAACAGTTTCGACGGCAATACCCGTTTACAAGCGTCCAGATTATTGAGGTGCACAAATAGGTAATCAGCTTTTTGATAGTACTCAATCAATTCCGTTGGGCTCACAGGCTGACGTACCTCAACGTTCATGACTTCTTCAACCCGAATGGCCGCTTCCAGCTTGCCCTTGGCCCCACCATTGCCGATAACAACGAACCGGTAACCGTCGCCCAATAGCCGGGCGGCTTGTGGAATAATTTTATGCAAACTTTGCCCTTCGCCAATATTACCCGCGTAGAGAAGTGTTTGAACATGTGGATCTGGAGCTTCAGGACGGCTCGGAATAGTTAAAAATGTATCATCAATGCCATTGGTAAAATAACTGTATGTTGCCTGAGGGAAGGACTTGAAATACGACCGAAATCCCTCTGAGACCAAGTTGATATGAGTGGCATGACCAAACGTGTATTGTTCAACAGCCCATAACAATGGGTTTAATAACACGCCAACAAAGGGCATTTTGACCATCTCCAGAATAACCTCACGGAATAAATCGCGGATGTCTAAAAACAGTGGTATGTGCTGGTCTCGGGTGAGTCCACGCCGGGACAATCCACGCCAGGCCAGTTTCGCACCTAGAAAAGCCGTAAACAACCGGGACGACGAGGCTACAACCAGATCGTAGTTGACTTTTTTTGTGAGTCTATGCGCGACCCAATAATAGGCGGCAAACGACCGTATCTGATCCAGTAAGCCGCTAGCGTGCGTTGGAATTTTGATACGCTCAATTATAACCGAACAACCTCCATAGCGCTGCTCTTCATATTCTGGGGCTATTGGTTTGTAGGATTTATACCGATTAGGCTGCGTCGTGACTACGTGAATTTCACTATCCGAGCTGAGTTGGCGGGATAGTTCATGCACTAAAGATGTATTTCGGAACGCACCGGGACCAATGTCAGGCTCGAAATAAAAGGTCAGGTAAAGTATTTTCATGGGGTAGGAATAATGGTGGTTTCTAGACTATTTGTAAAAACAACGTTAAGGCAGTGTCCGGTGCGCAGTTTATTAAACCCCTCCGCCATATCATACTTAGTAATATATAATGACGGCTTACTTTCCGACGAAAATGACATTTGCAATGGCCCGCTAATAAGCATATCGCCCAGAATCTGTATCTGAACGGTTGGGTGAAAATGAAAACGGGCGATTCCAGACTGGTCTACTTTGCTCTTGCCACGACCTCGTATCAGTTGGTCGTGTATAATAAATCTGGTCGGCTCAATAAACCAGGCTCGTTCATGGACGACACCAAATCTATAGTAGCCATCGTGGTGGGCTTTAAGTCTCGTTTTCGTATCTGTCAGCACTGTTACCCGCGCCCGGTTTCCAACTCGGAATCCGGCCCAGACTTCAGACGAATTGCAACCGTTTACAGCTACCGTATTGTGGGCGGATGTACTCCGTTCTAGCTCCCGGCGCGGACCAATCTGGTAGGTGGATAACCCGTTATCCACAATCAACGGAAAGTTATCCACATATAGCACGAAGGAAAACGTGTCAGCGTGGGCATGACCGGGCTGATGGTCGGGACCGATCGGCCCGATATCCACAAAAAGTTCGTACCGACCAAAGCGGAACATCCGATAGCCGCTTTCCTGTAGCGTTGCTGTTGCAAGTGTAGTCTGTAAGGTCACGAAACCCGCGCTCGACTGAATTACACTCGCTGCCTTTTTCTGAAGTTGTGCCGTTGTGGGAGCAATGCCGAAAGCAGAGTCGTTAACCATCGGCACATCGCCGTTACGAAAGGTGATAGCGTTTAGCCAATTGAGGATTTGACACGCTTTATAGGATAGGAAGCCAACGAGATCTGCATCCTGTTCCTTATACCAAACATCGTGCTGTAAAGCCAACAGAACCGTTAACAATTGATCGAGCAGCCGCTGATGATACATTGAGCTACGCTCATCATGGCCACCGTCGGATAAAATCTGTTTCTTTAGCTCGGCACGAATAATCTGTGCAGCCGTTCTATACCAATATTTATGACGGAAAAACAAGGAACTTATGAGTAGCGCATAGCCATTTTCGAGTAAGTGATTACCGGCTATGTGGTACTCCAGCCGACGGCTCAGTAAATCGGTCTGGGCAGCTAAATGACTATTGGTAGCGTCACACTGAATTTGATTACGGCTTAAAAACTGTATCCAATTTATAATTCGTAGCGACGTTGGGTAGGAGTCCAAACCGTCTCCCAACGAATCTGTTTGAGCTATAAAATCATGAATCAAGGTCAGTCCTGTATCAGGAGGCAAATCGGGCTGATTCAGGAAATCGAAGTAGTTAAGATTGTACGTCCAGAGTTTGCCATAATTGGTCGGTTTGGCGTTACCGTAATTCCAATTGATGAGACTAGGTGGTGGCGAATAAGACTTATTCAAAAACGTAAACGTTCCGGCTTGCCACGACACGGGCTTATCGGCCTTACCTGCCGTTATGAAATGAGTCGTTGGAGACGTTTTGGAGAAGTGAAGTTTGGGGCGGCTACGTACGCGAGTAAGAACTTGAAAAAGTAGCTGTCGGGGGGTCAAATGCCGAACGGTTCGCCAGAACAACCCAGGGTTATTCATTCTCTTGTGCTGTTAACGGCTGCACTTGAGCCATTCCAATGCTCATCACATCAACCAATCGGTTCTCACGCAGGCTTTGCAAAGCGGCTAACATTGTTTGCGTGGTATTTATTATATCCGCAAACGAAATCAGACATTGCTCTGGTCTACTCAGTCCGGCGGTATAGCTTTTCTCCATTTCCCCCATACGCACCGCTCCGATTAATCGCTTCATCTGCTCGATATGGCCTTTATTTTGCCGCCCAGACAAACGCGAAAATCCTTGAAATCCATAGCCAGTCAGTGTGCGAAAATTGTCCAGCACTAGCGTCCGTTCCTGCGAATAAACCTCTACACGCTCTTTAGCGTAAGCTTTGCTACCATTGCTAAAGTAATTGATCGCGCCTGTTGACCCGTTTTCATAGCGTAAAAGCAACGATGCCGAATCGCTCGTTTCTGTTGGTTGCCGACCCATTGCATTCAGGTATACACTTACGACCCGGCTGCCTGTCAGGAATGTAATCAGGTCTACAAAATGGCAAGCTTCGCCCAGGATTCGGCCACCCCCAATGGCTCGATCGTGCACCCACGAATTAGCTGGAACAAATCCTGCATTTATCGTCGCCACTACATTTATGGGCAATTTGTCTGTGTTTTCTCCAGGTAGCAACGCCTTCATCTTCTGCGCATAAGGCGAAAACCGTCTATTGAAGCCAACCATTACAAGCCGACCGGATTCCTGTTGGGTTTTAATAAGTAGAGGCAGTTCATGAACATGAACTGCTAGTGGTTTTTCAACAAATACATGCTTACCCGCCCGTAGTGCCTCAATAGTCAACCGAGCATGGCTATTGTGCCGCGTTGTAATCACACACAGGTCAATCTCGGAATCGGTCAGAATTTGCCGGTAGTCTGTTGTGCTTTGCGAAATGCTGAATTTCTTCGCTAGTAACGTTGCATTCAGACCGTTGGCACTGGCAATGATTTTTGGAATCGCCCCAGCTGCTTTCAACGCCGGTAAAAGTATAGCTCCGGTGAAGTTACCAGCACCAATTACCCCAACGGTACCGGACCCCGGTTCGTACACGTGCGTCCGTAGTTCAATTACTGGATTCAAGTCTACCTGTTCGGGATAACTGAGCAATGAGGCAATCCGCTCCGACGACTTAATATCGCCGTAGATTTTGTTGAAATCTGCCAGAGAGACACAGTCAGTAATAAACGGCTTTACTCGTAACTGACCGCTAGACAGGAAATTAAGAATCGACTGAAAATTGCGATTTGCGGTCCAGCGTACGTGCGCTATTGGGTAATCATAACCTTTCTGTTCATAATCGTCGTCGTAGCGACCCGGCCCGTAAGAGCACGAAACCTGAAAGGTCAGTTCTTTTTCATAAAAATCGGCTCGGTTTATTGTCAACTCAATTACGCCAACGAGTATGACTTTCCCCTGTTTACGACTCATGCGGGCCGCCTGCGACATGAGTTCGTCCGCTTGGGACGAAGCGGTAATAATCACGCCATCAGCCCCCACGCCGTTGGTGAAAGCCAGAATAGCTTTTACCGGATTAGTACCAGAAGCCGGATTGAAAACTGTTATGCCGCACTTCTCTGCCAATTGGCATTTGGCTTCATTTATGTCTATGCCAACCACGTGGCAACCGTTGATTCGGAGAAGTTGGACCGTTAACAGACCGATCAATCCTAGCCCAATTACCACGACGGTTTCGCCAATATTCGGTTTTAGAAGTCGTATACTCTGCAAGCCAATGGCTCCTAAAACGGTAAAGGCGGCTTCGTCGTCACTCACGGTAGAAGGAATTGGAGCAACCAGATTACGGGGTACACAAACTACCTCGGCGTGGTGACCGTTAGAGACAACACGGTCGCCAACGCGAAGGTCATTAATACCTTCACCTACCGCCAGTACCGTTCCAACATTGCAGTAGCCGAGTGGAAGCGGCTGATTGAGTTTTCGGATCACCGTTTCCAGCGTTGGTAATAAGCCATCGGTTTGAATTTTCTCAAACACCTGCTTCACCTTATCGGGTTGCTGACGCGCTTTAGCAATCAAACTGGCCTTCCCAAATTCAACCAGCATCCGTTCAGTGCCCAGCGATACCAGGGACCGACGCGTCTGAATTAGCACTTTCCCCCGATGCACCAGAGGAGCTGGTACATCTTCGAGCAGCGTTTCACCGGTGTTGAGATTCTGAATGAGTTGTTTCATAGCTAGGGATGGCGCAGTAGTATCTCGGCAATTCGAGTGGCAGTTTGACCATCCCACAAGGGCGGTACTTGACCCGTTTTAGGTTGGCCATCCAAAATTTCCAGTACTTTCTGCTGCACGGTTTCGGGATTCAAGTCGGCCAGTAACTGGTTTGTACCCAGTTTAACAGTTACGGGTCGCTCGGTTGAGGTACGGAAGGTTAGACAGGGCACATTTAAATACGTCGTTTCTTCCTGTACACCCCCCGAATCAGTGATAACGATGGCCGCGTGCTCCATCAGATTCAGAAATTCCAGGTATCCCTGCGGTTCCAGCAATTGGACATTGTTTATGGCTGATAATCGCTGCATCAGACCGAATTCCTTCAATTTAACACGGGTACGGGGATGCAGCGGGAACAACACTGTTTTGTATTTAGCGGTGTCATCTACAAGTTGCAGGAGTCGTTCCAATCCACTTTCTGTATCTACATTGGCGGGCCGATGCATGGTTACCAGCACGTAGCTTTGTGAACTTATACCCAGCGAGTCAAGCGTATCGAGCTCATTTGCTTTCTGCCGATACTGCACCAGCGAGTCAATCATGACATTACCGACAAAGTGGACTTTCCCGTCCGCGACACCTTCACGCCGAAGATTATCAAGTCCAGCTTGCTCCGTTACAAATAGTAAATCCGCAATTGAGTCGGTCAGGATTCGATTAATTTCTTCGGGCATTCCGCGATCACCCGACCGAAGGCCCGCTTCAACATGGGCCACCCGAACGCCCAGTTGAACCGCCACCAACGCACAGGCAAGTGTACTTGTCACATCGCCGACAACCAGCACCCAATCAGGCTGCTCGGTATGAAGTATGCCCTCAAATTTGAGCATAATGTCAGCCATCTGTTGCGTTGGGGTTCCGGCTCCCACGTTCAGACAATGGTCAGGTTGAGGTAGGTTGAGTTGCCGGACGAATATGTCACTCAGCTGAACATCATAATGCTGACCTGTATGGACGATTTTCGATTTGATGCTTGGATGTTCCAGAAATACCCGGTGCAGCGGGGCTACCTTCATGAAATTAGGCCGGGCTCCAACAACGCTGAGGATTTTCATTTGCAGATGATGGCCGAAAAACGGATTGATTATTTATGAATCCCTAAAACCAGCTACGCTAATTATCGTGGATGTATCCAGTGCCTCTTTGGTTTTGAGTATGAGATAACCAGACTCCCAGATCATCGCGACACTGTCTCGCTTCGACTCATCAGTTTGCATTAAGTAACTTTTTAGCACAGACTGTTTATGACCGTGATTTCTGAACCGTAGACGCCTACGAACTACTGTTGAATTTATATCCAGTCGGAGTTCGCTAAAATCACTCAGATTAGCCAGCAGATTACCTTTATGCGCATTTAGGGTTTCCCGGACTCCCTCGAAGGTATGTCCTTTGGCCGAAAAGGTAATTATTCCAATAGAACCGTCACCAAATACGTAGGAAACGCTGATGTCGCAGTCGGATTGGCGGGAACGTGTTGGAATAATCTGAATCGGAAAACGGTTTTGGGCTGGAATCAACCGCAATGTAAAGTCAATCCAATGACACAAATTTCCCAAAATACGCCCACCTTCCTCCTCCGCAAAATACCAGTGGTCAGCCTCGATGGCATGGCCCGCCACAAACCAATTAATCATCGATGAACCGGATTGAGCATCTAGGTACTGCTTTAGCAGCAAACCCAATGCACTTTCAGGCCGGTTAAAACCCAACCTGACCCGCCCGTTATGCTCACGGATTGCCGCACATAATCGAATTAGTTGATCTTCATTGACTACGTGAGGTTTTTCAATGTGCACTGCTTTACCCAACCGGATAGCGGCAATGGCGTATTCGGCATGTGACGCGTGATTCGAAACAATGTAAATCAGGTCAATGTGCGGGTCATTTATAACTTCCTCTGCACTGGTCGTGTAGTAATCGGCCCGGTACCGTTGGGCTAGCGATATTGCTTTATTCAAATCGGTATCCATGACGCCCCGAATGACCGAACCGTACTTTTTGTGGACATAATAAGCCACGTTCGCATAGGCAAACTTTCCGCAACCCAATATCCCAACGTGTTTTCCGGTAGGACCTGATGGCACCGGTAGCGACTGCCTACCGACAAACTCCTTTTTCATGTGGTAGTGTGCCTGCACTTTGGTCAACGTTCTGATAAGGCCAAACAACCGCACATACCGAACGACCTTCTGAATTTTAACGCGTATTTTTTGCTGGGTATAATCCATAAATTGCGGGTGCTTTTCGGGTTAGTACACCCTTGTAGAAATCCACCCAAACAGCTGATTTTGCAGAAATATCATAGTCTCGTTGGGCCAGGCATAATGCTCGTACTCGGTACAGGTCATATTGGGCTGACGGCATAGTGAGGAACTCCTCAATGGCCTGCCGAAGCGAAGCCGAGTCATTGGATACCCAACGGCCAACCCGCTCCTCATCAAGCACTTGCCAGGGTGTATTGGTTGATGCCATAACGGGTGTTCCTTGCGCAAGCGACTCAATAACAACGTTGCCAAAATTCTCGGAATGTGAGGGCAAAATCAGTAAATGGGCATCTGCATATAGCTGTTCTTTACGTTCGCCCTGAACTGTCCCGATAAATGACACCTTTGCCGAAAGTCCTAGTGTCAGCACTAACTCATTCAGTTTCTTTGTGTAACCTTTATCAGAATCTGAACCGGCGATTTGCAACGAATAATTACTTTCCCGAAATAATTTCGATGTGCTGAGAGCTTCCAGTAAACGATCAATGGCCTTGATTGGATGCAGTCTCCCCATAAATAACAAATAGAGCCGAGCTACTCTTACCGCCAGAACGGGTAGTTCCATCATCGTTCGGATTTCGTTAACCATTATAGACGATCCAAAGTAGTGTTGAATCTGATTTTTCTCCTCAGCACAGGTAGCATGAAACCAAACCTCGGAACTACACCATCGGAATATATTTAGTAAGAGCCTCTTTAGGCGTGGCCGAAATCGTAATGCCACGGCGCTTAGTTCGCCGTGGGGTGACCAGACAACAGGTTTTCCCAGCAGACGACACATGATTATCCAAACTAGCGAAGCGGGGTAAAACAGGCTGTTTACATGAACTACATCAGCTTTCCGAATGGCCAGTAAGCCGTACCATATGTGTTTGAGAGGTAGATAAAAGTGCATATTTTTGGTGTAAATCACCCGTCCACAATCGAGCTTTAGCCAGCAGTCAAGCGGTACCGATGTGGGTAAGTCCTGCGAAGTGGCTACCACTGTAACGTCGTGACCAGCCTTCATCAGGGTCTTCGCTTGCCAGTAAATCGTATTACCAGGGCCACCCATCTGCGCCGGATAAAACCGGTCAGCTGACATGACTATCCTCATAAAACAGGTTGCGTTGACGGATGGATTGGCACAAGTTTCTGATACAGTCCCTTATAGCGATCGGCGGCTATCGCTATTGTATATTGTTGAGCGTTTTTTAGACTGACTTCAATTAAGGATTGCCTGTATGTGTCGTCCTGAAGTAGCCGCAAAATACCCTGACGAATCGCTGCACGATCAGTTGGGTCAACCAGATGAGCGGCTCCGGCAGCTATTTCACGCATCGGCGAAATATCAGACGTAATGATCGCCCGGCCAACTGCGTTAGCCTCAAGAATGGGCATTCCAAATCCTTCGTACGTCGAAACGAAGGTGACAATATCGCAGTCTATATATAGTTGAACGACTTCAGCCCGGCTCAGATTGGCGTAACTTTGATAACTAATCTGCCGTCGTTGCAGATCGACTAAAGTTTTGTCGGTCAATGGACCAACGATAACGAGGGTACAAGGGATACCTTCGATAGCCGCAATCAGACGAGACAAATTTTTATGCGGGGCTGTACCTACCTGTAATAACATCGGGTGATCTTGGCAAAAGGACTTAGGACTATTTATGAATACCGGATCATACCCATTAGGAATGACCTGTACCTTCTGCGCTATACGTCCAACGTATAAGAGCAACTCTTGCCGTGTTTTCTCCGAAACAACCGTCACAATACCCGCCCGGCGGATAGGCAAGTAATACCAGAGCAACCAAAACAGCACATACTGTAACGGCTGATTCCTGTTTTTCTTTAATAAGGAACAATCGTGAATCGTCAGTATCGTGCGTGATGCGGGTAAGGCCAGCGCCACGTAATGACTATCGCCGGTGAGGTGGAAAATGTCGGCGGTCAATCGTTTCACAAACTGGATATTTTTCCAGACACTGCGTAAGCCCCGACTAATATGTGGTAACTGAACGGCCTTTGTTGTTACACCCTGCTGACCAATTTCGCATAGAATATTGCCAAATAGTTCTTCAATACTGTGTCCGGTACCGGTACTGCGAAATAAGTAAAAGACGGTCATTCGTGAGTCATAGCTGGATACCGATGCGCTTCAAAGACCAAACTAGCAGCATAACAAAAATGGCATTATTAACTAAACTACCCCATGTTGACAGCAGGTCGGTTTCCATTGTCAGGCAATTAATGTATAGCATTGGTAACCAGAGTATAATGGATGGGATGTTCTTTGCCAAATGCAGGATATACTGAAAAATTCCACTTAACAACAAGCCATAGAATAGGGCAAAAAATACGCCCCCATAGCCAAAATTCACGTATCCCTCTCCCAACGGCGACAGATTAATACTTGTATTTTCATACTGCGGCAGAGTGGTAAAACGTCGAATATTTTCGTAGCCACCCGTCTGAGGTTTATTGGACCAGAGTAGTCGGGGGACGAACGGGTAAATCAACGATAGCATCACATCACCATTGGCGTAGGCTTCATGCATCGGCACTTTTGCCATTGCGCTCCCAATCATAATGCCCTGATTAAACCGGACAAACGACAGAAAAGCATGATCTACATTCAACAGCTTTTCGGGGTTAGAAAGTCTATCAGCCAGTAGTTCGCCCATCAACTGTGCATTGCTATTGCGTTCGGTCTGTTGATGGCCCCAGGTATTATAGCGGTATTCACCTTTAATAGACTGGATTAGCAATAAGAACGTAAAAGCGAAAATAGTAACGATGGTTTTTAGACGAATTGTTAAGGTATCAGGTCTACCGGCTGCAATGAAGATCGTCACCAGCATAATCCAGAAAAACAGGTCACCAAACATACCTGTCCAAACCGTATAAGCCAGCAGAACGGACGCTGCGATACTGATACGAATAAAGCGGTATGTACTCCTAGAATAGCAGGCATAAAACACGCTGACAAACAGGCAATAGGCGGGCAATGCCCCCACTATATTCGGTGCAGCTGGTATGAATACTTTGACTATGAATCCCAACAAGCCAATGATTAACAATACAGTACTGGACGACTGTTTACCCTGAAGATAGGTAGTTACGGCCTGAATATAAGACACATGTGGGCGTTCGGACTGGCGGTTGATAAACCAGTTTATACCGGCATAAAATGCCAGGTAAGCAGGCAGAGCATAGGAAAAATAAATGAACGACTCAATGGGCATAGAGGCTGGAAAAATCCAGTACGTTACGGCTGGTACCAGCAAAACCTCAAGTGACGCAATGAAACTGATACACTCCAACAGGGCAATGGTTTCACCAATACTCGCAATGAATGTCAGAAACGTATAAATCGACAAGGCTACCGCCAATGCTTCAGGGAGTGTAGTATCTACAAGTTGGCCGGCCAGGAAAACAATTAAAAAGATTGGCAATAGGCTTTTCATCAGGTAGTCTTTCTGGCGACTTCTGAAACAGCCACTGAAGGCATCCCAACCGTACGAATCAATTGCTCAACGCGTAAATCGAAGGTATGGTACTGCTGAAAATGGTCGTATTGCCGAGCTGCCAGCTCATGCCGATCTTTAGAATGAGCCAGATAGTAGCGGATTTTATCAATAGCTTCATCCATCGTTCGATACGTTACATGGTCAGTAGGAACGCCCGTATATTCATCTATAGTTGGTTTGTAATCACACAGTTGAAAACCGCCAATGCCATTGATCTCAAAATACTTCTGATTAACCGATGTTATTTCGGCATAATGGAAATTATTAAAAACGATTTTGGCTCCATAAAGTAAACGGGTCTTCTCTGGCCCGACTAGATATTGTCGGCGAAAAGCTGACCGCACGACCGGACGTAAATAGGGGCCTTCGGTGCCGTATACGGCAACATTTATACCTGCCCGCATGAGTTGCTCCACCATGCGGGTACGATACGCGTACAAATTGCCGAATACCAGCACATCAATATTGGTTAGCCATTCGGCAACAGCTTTCTCGATAGTTGGTTTTTGATGAATGCGCGGGTTGAATCCTTCGGGCAGATAATGTGCCTTCACTCCAACTTTGTCCCGTAGAAAATCAACGATATATGGTTCTTTGGAAAAATAATGATCAAAATCGGTGGCAATAATCTGCTGCTTTTCAAGGTTTGAGAGGGCGTCCGGGTTAATTTGCACGACAGGGATACCGGGACATTGGACCTTAAACTTCTCCACCAGTACCGGGTGCAGATTTCTGTACACAACAAGGACCAGATCGGGGTCAAGCAAGGCAATTTTATTAGCCAATCGCACACTTACCGCCCGATCGTAGGATTTAATAAAGCGCGACGCCCAATAAGTCAGTTTAGCCGAAACAGGCAACACATCAATGACATCCAATATTGAAACGTCATGCCCCAGTACACTGAACGAATCGCTCAGGTGATACTCAAATGAATCGAACGTCCGGCTTCCTACAATAACTACCTTCATAATTTTTACTCATGCTTACATTATAATCGCCAGTACTCGATTTCATCACTTTTTCGTATTGTGTATAATCCCTTCAAATCCAGTAGAATCGGAGGCTCATTCATCAACGATTTAAAGTATGACACGTCAAGCGTCCGATACACGTCGTGGCCAACGGCCACAATCACAGCGTCGTATTGGCTGGATGGTTTGTCCAGAAGGGTCATACTATATTCATGAGCAACCTCGTTCGGCGATGCGTGTGGGTCAACAACATGTACATTAATGGCGTATTTCGTCAGTTCCCGTACTAAATCAGCTACTTTCGAATTTCGTATATCGGCAATATTTTCTTTGAAGGTCAGGCCCATTACAAGTACTTTCGTCTGGGCCGGATTTTTATCACGATGCAGTAACATCTGCACCAATTTGGTGGCGACAAAAGCGGGCATACCGTCGTTAATTCGTCGACCGGAATTAATCACTTGTGGGTCGTAGCCAAGTTGACGGGCTTTATAAAGCAAATAATACGGATCAACACCAATGCAGTGCCCCCCAACCAGCCCTGGTGTGAAGGGCAGAAAATTCCATTTCGTCGAAGCGGCTTTAATCACTTCCTGCGTATCGATGCCCATTTTATCGAAGATGATAGCCAGCTCGTTCATGAGCGAGATATTAAGGTCACGCTGAACATTTTCAATGACTTTGGCGGCCTCCGCTACTTTAATAGTCGGCGCGGTGTAGATACCCGCTCGGATGATACAACCATACACGTCGGCAATGGTCTGAGCAGCTTCGGTATCGTTGCCCGAAACTACTTTCAGAATATCGGGTAACGTTCGGGCTTTATCGCCGGGGTTAATGCGCTCGGGCGAATACCCCAGTTTAAAGTCATTGCCCAAGCTCAGACCAGAATATTGCTCCAAAAGCGGCAGGCAATCGTCTTCCGTACAGCCCGGATAAACAGTCGATTCATAAATCACATAGTCGCCCGGTTTCAGTGCCCGACCAATCGTTTCGGAGGCCCGCTGCAACGGTTTCAGATCAGGCACCTTATAATCATCTACAGGCGTAGGTACCGCGACTACAAAGAAATGGGCTTGTTTAAGGTCATCGGGGTTGTCCGTAAAGACAATGTCGGCTCCGGCGAAAGCGTCTGATTGTAACTGGCGTGAAGGGTCCTCGCTCCGTTGCAACATGGTCACGCGTTCGGGGTTGTTATCGAAGCCCACAACCCGGAATTGTTTAGCAAACTCAAGCGCAATCGGCAGACCCACGTAGCCCAACCCGATAACGGCGATTTGTTTTTCTTTCTGTCGAAGCGCGTTCAGCAAAGGGTTGAATTAGTTAAGTATCGTTATTAGTTGGTGTTTGGACAGTCAACAAAAAGCGTTCCATTAATCAACTTCCGTTTAATCATCAGCTACCATCGCTCGGAATCGACCAGCCACATTAGCCTTCTGAGCCAGTACGTACACTATTCCCAACCCCAGCCCTAACACCGCAAAAAGTAACACCAATATAAGTCGCTTTGGCGATATTCGCTTGAGCGGCACTTTGGGAGGCTCAAGTACTTTAAAGACGGGTGTTCGCGCCTGCACCTTCAGCTTCGACTGCTCAAACTGGCGCGATAGCTCCGTATAAACTGTTTGAGCGATTGTCAGTTCAGCTTCCATACGATGTCGCTCCATCGTAGTAGCCAGCA
Organism: Spirosoma flavum; assembly: GCF_042686045.1. Classification (NCBI taxonomy): domain Bacteria; kingdom Pseudomonadati; phylum Bacteroidota; class Cytophagia; order Cytophagales; family Cytophagaceae; genus Spirosoma; species Spirosoma flavum. The sequence continues at coordinate 693,211 of NZ_JBHUOM010000001.1, read as the reverse complement.
TCACAACATTTCGGTTATGGTCGTTATATTGAAACACATTAAGTTGTGCCGTATGATACCGTTGCTGTGCCTCCTTCAATCGTTGACCGTAGAAGTGTAAATCCTGACGCGCTTTCTCAGTGCGGTAATTCGTTACATACTGGGTCAGGTAGTTCATGGCTATCTGTGCCACAGTTGCCGCCACGTTGGCATCGGGCATTTTGGCCGCGATGGTAATTATGCCTGAACGTGTGTCAAATTTGGCACTGACTCGCTCCCCAATGTCTTCAGCTAACTCTTGCTGACTGGCCGACAATTGTACCGTACCATTAGCCTTATTTAGTGGCAACGGCATACGTCTATCAGCGTTATTAAAGGGCAATAGCTGCTTCCAGGACCAGCGATTATCATCGTGAAGTAGAAACTGACCTACCGTTTGCACCTGTCCGTCGGTTGTGGTGATGGACTGGTCGATAAGGTACAGGACGAATGGCGTACTCTGCAACACATTAGGATACAAGTCTGGGCGAATAGCATCCATACCATCTGCATCAGAAAAGTCTACACCGGCAAATCCCGCTACAGATGCCAGCCTCTTTAGTATATCGCCCGATCCATTGTTCATTTCGGGCATAATTCGCGCTTCTGACCGAAACTCTTGTTGCATCAACAAGGCAGTAATAATACCCAGACCGATAAACAGGAACATCGCGACAAGAACCTTATATCGTTCTTTCCAGAGCGTCCGTATGATCACATCCGTTGGCAAACGCAACCAGCGATTTGTGGACAATACCGGCTTTGATTCGGTCAACACAATCATATAAATTTGGTTACGGTTACGCAGCTTACAACCTGTAGAGGATTGAGCATGCATATAGGACGATGAAATACAGAAAAAGTCTCCCAATAAATCGTTCGGGAGACTTTTTTAGATTCTTTTAGTAACCTTACTTCTTATAGTCGCTGCATAAGCCGAACAACCATTTCGTTTTTCCAGGAAACAAAATCACCAGCCTCAATGTGCGCTCGCGCTTGCCGAACGAGCCAAAGATAAAACGTGAGGTTGTGGAGACTGGCAATTTGACCACCGAGTAACTCCTCTGATTTGATCAAATGGCGAAGGTAGGCTTTCGAGTAAAATGTGCTAGCATAGCCCCCTAATCCTGCATCAATAGGACTAAAATCACGATTCCACTTTTCATTCTTGATATTAATAATTCCTTCCGTCGTGAACAGAAGTCCATGTCGGGCGTTGCGAGTAGGCATCACACAATCAAACATATCGACGCCTAACGCAATGGCTTCCAGAATATTAGCTGGTGTTCCTACGCCCATCAGGTAACGTGGCTTGTTGGCAGGCAGGATTCCGTTTACCAGTTCAATCATAGCGTACATCTCCTCGGCTGGTTCGCCCACAGCTAAACCACCGATAGCATTTCCTTCACGCTCTTTGCTGGCAATCACCTCGGCAGACTGACGACGCAAATCAGTATATGTGCTGCCCTGCACAATGGGAAATAAAGTTTGTTGATGGCCATACAGCCCTTCAGTCGCGTCGAAGCGATCAATACAGCGGCCAAGCCAACGGTGAGTCATTTCCATCGACTTCCGGGCGTATTCGTAGTCGCAGGGATAGGGCGTACACTCATCGAAGGCCATAATAATGTCGGCTCCAATGGTGCGTTGAATATCCATCACACTTTCGGGTGTAAATGTGTGTTTCGACCCGTCGATGTGCGACTTGAACGTAACACCCTCCTCCTTAATTTTTCGTGTATTTGATAAGGAATATACCTGATAACCACCGGAATCGGTCAGAATAGGCCGACGCCAACCGTTAAACCCATGCAGTCCTCCAGCCTGGTTCAGCACCTCTAGACCAGGTCTTAGATAAAGGTGATAAGTATTACCCAGAATAATTTCGGCATTAATATCGGTTTCGAGTTCGCGCTGATGAACAGCTTTTACGGTTCCAGCCGTGCCAACAGGCATAAAAATCGGTGTTTGAATGGGTCCGTGATCCGTTGTCAGTGTTCCCGTTCGAGCCTTTGACTGCGGGTCTTGGGCAGTAATCGAAAATGTCATTCTGCAAAGATACTAGGTGTAAAGCAGGAAGAAGGGAGTAGCCGGTTAAAACCTCCTCTCCTTTTGTTCTATCTTTGTCCCTTCAATCAAAAACAATGCATTCGCAAGTAAACGTTTCCCCTTTGTGATTACAGCCTTGCTGATAATCTGGCTAGTTGTAGTTAGTATTCAGCTTATTTATATTTTCTTTGTTTATTCCAGAACGGCCTTTTATCGCCAATCTTACCCAAGCACTGTAGCCTTGCACACAAATTCACCCGGCGAATCCACCACGCCGGGTATAACTATTGTGGTTTGTGCCCGTAATGAGCTGGAAAATCTGACCGAACTATTGCCGTTGCTGAATAGCCAGCACTACCCAACGTTCGAGGTTTTGGTCATGGACGATCGATCAACCGATGGAACCGACCAATTTCTGGAAAACGATATTGCTGACCTCCGATTCATTAGATTCATCCGTATCGACAAGGAGCACGGGCACATAACGCCTAAGAAATATGCGCTAACGATTGCCCTAAAGAAAGCAATTTACTCCATTGTTCTGCTCACGGATGCTGATTGTCGCCCAGCTTCAACTAACTGGCTATCGGAAATGGTCGCTCCCTTGCTAGCTGATACAAAAGATATTACGCTAGGATTTTCCCCTTACGAACACCGGCCCGGCTTTCTAAACTTACTTATCCGGTCTGAAACCTTATTTACGGCTGTACAGTATTTTTCGCTGGCCTTGGCTGGTCGGCCTTACATGGGTGTCGGTCGAAACTTGGCTTACCGAACCAGTCTATTTTTTGCTAATCGGGGCTTTTACACGCATATAAATGTGACAGGTGGCGACGACGATTTGTTCATTAATGAAGTCGCCACAAGCCATAACACAGCTATTTGCATTAACCCGAACACGTTTGTCTGGTCGAAGCCTAAAGAAACCTGGGCGGACTGGAAGCTTCAGAAGCGACGCCACCTAAACGTCGGCAAATATTATAAACTGAGCAACAAACTTCTACTTGGCCTACTAACCGGTTCTCATGTACTAAGCTGGCTACTAGCCCTGCTTGTTGGTATGGTCGTTTTGGTCCATGAATTTCTACATCGTTCCTTTAGTACTCATGAATGGTTACTTTTACTGGTCAGCACTAGCTTTTTCATCGCCCGGGGTCTCATTTTTTGGAGCGTAGTTGGTCGGATTAGTTATCGGCTGGCTCATACAGTCCATTGGGCAATTATGCCATTTATGGATCTCTTACTGGCCGCTTACTACGGTCTGGCAGGTACGAAAACGCTGTTTAAACGTCGCAGACAACGACTTTACTGGCGATAGTTTTACCAGGCAGCGAACTATGGCAAAGCCTACTAGTTCAGGTTGGTTTGCCAGGAATAGTTTATTATTCTCATATTATTTACAGTATCCATTCGACAATGAATATTGATCTTATCCTAAAATACTTCCCTAAGCTGACGGATGAGCAGCAAGAACGCTTTACGGCTTTGGATGGTTTATACCGCGACTGGAACGCTAAAATTAACGTCATTTCTCGGCAAGACATCGACGCTCTCTACGAAAAGCATATCCTGCATTCGCTGGGAATTGCTAAAGTCGTTTCATTCAAGCCCGGCACCGAAATTCTTGATGTTGGAACAGGCGGTGGATTTCCGGGTATTCCACTGGCAATTCTTTTTCCGATGGCCGACTTCCATCTGGTCGACAGCATTGGCAAGAAAATAAAAGTGGTACAGGAAATTTCTAATGCACTGGGTCTAACAAACGTGAAAGCCGAACAAATCCGTGTCGAGCAATTAAACACGACCTATGATTTTGTGGTGAGTAGGGCCGTTACGCGCTTAAATCCATTTTTGGGTTGGATGCGCTACAAAATTCACAAGGCGGGTAACAACGACCGGCCTAATGGAGTTTTGTACCTCAAAGGGGGTGACCTTACTGAGGAATTGGCTGAAGTTCCGGACCGTTACCGGGTGTATGATCTTTCAGACTATTTTGAAGAGCCTTTTTTTGAGACTAAGAAACTAATTTACGTACCTAAAAAATAACCTCTCCGGCAATCGGAAGCGATTCAAACGATATGGCAGAAAAATTCCGCTCCAGCAGTTTTAAAGACCCACTCAACCCCGATGAGGTTGAATTCAACGACAAGGGCGTTACGTTCCGCGCACGCAAATTGATTGGCGGCACCGACAACTTCGTATTCTACTCTGACATCTCAGGTGTTGAGATCGACAATGGGTTATTCTTTGCAACCATCCGGATCATTCCACGCGCCCGGCCTGAGATTATCATCAATAATTTCTCGAAAGGGGATGCCCGACGCATCAAAGAACTGATTTTACAGAATGTTCCTAACCATCGGCCCGATACGTTTCGCTAAATTATTGGTCTGATAATCATATTATTGCGAGTAAAGTTAAATTTTTTTCGGCCTGATACTTGCGAAGTAACGTAGTGCAGCTTACTTTTGCACCACAATTCACCCAGTTAACACTCCTGAATAGCTCAGCTGGTTAGAGCATCTGACTGTTAATCAGAGGGTCGTTGGTTCGAGCCCAACTTCGGGAGCAAAAAGCCTCAAATCTTACGATTTGGGGCTTTCTTGTGTTTGTTTATATGCTTACATGTAACATTTAGCCATTGAAAATTAGACCTTTAATTGATCTATATTTTGTTAATGTTTTCAAAGGCTTGAGTGTAATTAGGGTTAATCACATGTGCTTTTGTGAAGTTTCCTTCAGCTCCAAGTAGTAGTCCTTCAGTCTCTTTCCTCGATGTCCTCCTTGCCAGTTCCGAAAGCGTATTACCTAACCCATTAAATGGTTGTGGTGAGGTAGGAGAATCTTCTAGTATTTTTTTATAAATATTTATTTTTCACTAATAGCCCAGTAGTTTGTGTAGAGTCTTCAAGCTTGGATGCTCTGGCAGTAATGATGTAAGAGCGCTTGGCGGTCTCTTCCCATGGCTCGACTCATCCAAATTACCCTGAAGAAGCTTTTTGGTTGGCCGTTTAGGGCTGGGTAATATAAGGCACTTTGTCTGTTGATCAATCACCTTGCCCAGATAGGGTATATGTTGACGCCGATTATGCCTCTCAACCTTCATTGTCCAAAATAGCCCGTTTCATAAAAATAAGGTCATATAAACGTTAATTCAGAGCCAGTAATTTGGTTTATTAATTATTTAGTTAAAAATTTAACTTTAATAATAACATTAAGTACTCAATATTCCTTATTAAGTAAAATATTATTTAACCATATGTATAAAAGTAAATTTTAACATCAACTGCAAATTGCGTTTACTTTCCCCAATCAATGGTCGCTATTACTATGGAACAGCATTTACCTTTTAAAGCCATACCCTATGAACAGGCAACGGTTGAAGTTCAGCAAATCTATGATGAAACCAAGCGGGCATTAGGGTTGCCCTTTGTGTTAAACTGGTTTACATGCCAAGGCGGAAACCCCCTACTTTTACAGGGGAACTGGACTAAACTACGCGCCACTCTAATTGAGGGAGTAGTGCCTAACATTATTAAGCAACTCATTATCTACAACGTTTCTGCGCAGCGAGGGTGCCAATATTGCGCCAAAGCCCATGCCGTTTTCGCCAACACAATGGGCAAGTCCTTTGGAGAAAACTTTATCATTACCCAAAATTTAGATTCAGATCTGATTCCGCTCAGCTATCGAACAGCGGTGAAGGTAGTCACTAAGGCCGCTCTGCATTCAGCTTCGATAACCACGACGGATTTTCAACAGTTAACCGATGTGGGCTTTAACCAGTCCGAGATTCAGGAACTGATGGCCCAAGCTGATCTGGTAAACATGCTCAATACCATTGCCGACATTTCAGGTATCAAGATTGACAATGAACTACTGGAAATCGATACTTAAGCCCGCATGTCTACTACTCTGGCCTTCAAGTATCGCATTATTTACGAGTCCTTATCGCGGTTTTCGAGCGCTCTGAGTCGCTCGACTACGCTGGCGGAAGTGAAGCAGTGCTTACAGGGGCAGGTAAAGTATCTCTTCGATTACCAGCTGGTTCGATTCTGCTTTTATCAGCAGGCGTATTACATTATCTATTCGCTGGTTCCTACCCAATGCGCTCTGGAATGTGGTTCTGAAGTCTTGCTGTGGGCGCACGAACGCGAGTTAAAAGACAAAGACATGCCGATAATCATTGATGACCAAACTCTGATTGTTAATAGCCTGTCTCAAGATATGCTTCCCTTGGCGGGTACACCCACGCAGCTTTGGGGGTGGCACATGGGATTTACCGCTCAGTCAGGCATGATGGTATCGGTCTATTCAGGTAATGGCCGCCAATTTCAGCCCACCGATGTGCCCATTTTAAAGATCGCCCTGGAAAACCTCTACGCTAAACTATTGACTATCCGGTTAATTGACGAGCTGGGCAATAGCAAGCAAGCCGTTGAGCAGGCTCTGCTGGGTCTTCAGGAGCAAAGTGCCATCATCGCCCGGTTGGTGGCTACTCAGGAAGATATTATTCGGAAACGTACCCGGGAACTGGAAACAAAAAATACCCGCCTGCTGCATTTATCAAGGCAACATGCCCATACCATTCGCGAGCCGCTATCCAGAATTCTTAGCCTGGCTTTCCTGATGGAGGAGTTGTCAGCTGACGAAGTAATTAATGAGATTATCCCTTTGCTGGTTATGACATCCAACGAGTTGGATGGGGCTCTCCAGCAAGTCATTCAAAGTATAGATACGGACCTAATTCCTGGGGACGAGTAACCCCTACCTGTATGGCAACAACAATTATGTTGGTTGATGATAGCCCAATCTGTAACCTGATCATGAAAAAGGTGCTAGGGCGAATACCCATAGATATTAATACGCATGACTTCACCGATCCGGTACTGGCCTTTTCGCAGTTGTTACTCCTTAACCCAGCGCTGGTATTTTTAGATCTAAATATGCCCCAACTGGATGGATGGGGGTTCTTAGAACAGATGAAGGCAACTGGACAAACCAACCGAGTTATTATCCTTACCTCGTCGACAAGCGCTTTGGACCGGGAACGGTGCGCAGAATTTCCCAATGTTTTAGCTTACTATACCAAACCTCTGACGCAAATTTTGGTCAGAGAGTTAGGGCACATCTTTCAGAGGGAGCTGGCTGAGTAATCGCGTCTGCTTCATCGGACAATCGCTTAAACGTGAGTAGTGTCAGATTGTCTTGTCTGAAAATAGACTGAACATTTCGTTCATTACAAAAAGGTTTGCTTGAATAGAAGTAGATCCATTGCTCAATTATCCTGTATAAATTACAGGCAGTTGGAGGGCTACTTATGGTTACTTTTTTTACAGTCGTTTGATTTTGATGTTTTTCAACCAAACCTTCTGTCCATGATGCTGGAACATAATTAGCCCATTAGTCGATTTAGCGAATTTAGGATTATTTTTGTATTTGCTTTGGCTAATCAGCTGATTTAACACCGATGACCCTAGTTGATACTCAACCACTTTGGTCCCGTTCAACCAATGCTCAACATGATCATTATTTACAACTAACCGAGCCTGATTGTACTCACCTACCGGTTTTAACTGCTTATTAGTTGGTACAATCAAATCATAGAGTGACCCTGCTGAACGGATGGGCGCTTTATCGTTAAAATTGATATCGTCTAATAGTTGCATTTCAAAATTATCCAGCCAATTCGGGCTGTTTCCATTGCCTGCTTCCTGATTGGCCTCTTCGTTTACATAGTAAAACACACCGCCGTTACCCGCTACCGATACTTTCCAATCAAAGGAAAGGTCGAAGTTTTTATAGGTCTCTTTAGTTACCAAGTCTATATTAGGCACACCCGGTTGGGCAACCAGAGCACTATCTTCAATTTTCCAGGCTTCAGTCGGGAAGGTGGCCATTTTGTAGCCTCTTAAAGGAGCCGCCGATTTACCATCGAACAGATAAGTCCACTGTGATTTTTGTTGAGCATGAGCTATGGTACTACATAAAGCAACAAGTGCAATTAGGTAAACAAATGAGAGTTTCATAAATGAATAAGTTGGACTAACTATACACGTCTTCTCCATAAGGCACCGAACGGCGCGAACAGATAGTGCTGGTTCGCTCATTACAAGGGCGCATGGAGTATTTTCTACTAATTCATTGGCTTGCTCTGTTCAGCCAAAAGGTACTTGACGTCACCAATTGTTCTTACATTTGGTGACGAGCCCAATCACCTAATCCGGACCTTTAGAAAGGAGTTCGGCGCTTACTTTTTCAACCAATTCGTGCGCTTCTAATGGATAGCTTTTCAGAAATAAAACAATATGTTGCCAGAAATATCCAACTGACTGAAGAAGAAGAAGCCCATTTTGTTTCTCTCTTACGAATCATAAAGGTGAAGAAAAGGCAATTTATTGTTCAGCCCGATTTTGTTTGCCGGTACAGGACGTATATCCTTAAAGGTACGCTACGCGCTTACCTTATTGATACAAAGGAGCAGGAACACACGGTTGCCTTTGGTATTGAAGACTGGTGGATTGCCGATTTCAATAGTTACTTTTTTCAGCAACCGGCAACGCTATTTGTAGAAGCACTGGAAGACAGTACGCTGATCCAGATCGAATACAATAAAGAACAGGAACTGATGAAGACCATTCCAAAATTTGAGAAATTCTACCGAATCATTGCCCAAAATGGCTATGCCTCTGTTCAACGAAGGATACTATCCAACCTCAGTATGAGTTCGGAGGAACGCTACGAAGAATTTATGCTGAAATATCCATCTATTGCCGCCAGAGTGCCTCAATATACGTTGGCATCGTATCTGGGTTTTACAACTGAGTTTCTAAGCAAAATCAGGAACAAAAGGGTTAAGAAAAGATGAACTAGTTCATCTTAATTTCCTAATCTGGTTCATTTTTAGCGGCAGGCCTTTGCGGCAACTTTGCATTGTCAATTTCGACAAAAAACAACACAAAAAGGTCATGTCACTAAAATTAGAAAATAAAGTAGCCGTAGTTACAGGCGGTAATAGCGGTATTGGATTAGCAACCGCAAAACTATTTGCTGCAAATGGCGCAAAAGTCACCATCACCGGTCGTAATCAAGTAACCATTGACAGTGCAATAAACGAGATTGGCCATGAGTCGATTGGTGTAGTTAGTGATGTTTCTGATATCAGAAATATTGACAAGGCATACCAGAAAGTCAATGAAACATTTGGCAAAATAGATGTGCTGGTGGTGAATGCCGGAATCTTCCTGGCTGCTCCGCTGGCTGATTTCACTGAGGATATGTTTGACCAGACCAGTGACATTCTTTTTAAGGGAGCGTTTTTTTCTGTGCAACGAGCCTTGCCTTATTTAAATGACGGGGCGTCAATTATCCTGACATCAACTGCCTTGAATGAAAAAGGACTTGGTATTGCTGCTGCTTACTCCGCGTCTAAAGCCGCTGTTCGTTCCTTGGCCAGAAGCTTCTCGGCTGAATTATTAGATAGAGAAATTCGGGTTAATGTACTATCGCCGGGCGCTATTGATACACCTATTTTTGGACGGGGAGGTGGTTCAAAAGAAGAAGTTGATGGCACGAAAGCCTATTTTGCTTCCGTTGCTCCCGCAAAACGGCTGGGTACTGTTGACGAGATGGCAGCCGGTTATCTCTACCTGGCCTCCGACGATTCGAAGTACATGTTGGGCGGAGAATTGGTTCTTGATGGTGGCGTTAAAACACTTTGAGCTATAAATTTTCTGTTTGTTACTGTGCTTGTAATAGGGTTGAAATTTGGTGAAATTTCAACCCTATTACCTTTAATAATCAAGGATAGTTGCCATAAAAATTAACTACTGAATAACGCAATTTCTGCACCGAGCAGATAGACTATTTTTTAGTAGGGACGATTACTTTCCGGTGCCAAAGAGAAAGTTGCTGATGTTTTCGTTTAGAAATTTAGCATCAGCCGGGTTACTGGCGGCACCAGCCGTGTGCCCCCACAAGGAGGGAATAGGCATTAAAGATACACCGGGTATAAAGGCTGCCTCATACTTCGCATCGCCCAGGGGAAAATACAAATCGGTTTCTGAGGGCATATACAGTAAGGGTACCTGAATACTGCGTAGGGCCTTTTCTATGTTACCGTCAAATCCGTCTGTGCTGCCAACATCATGATGCTCCCAGGTGCGCATTTGCAGAATAAGGTCGTTAGCATCTGCTCCCTCAATAAAATGTGTCCGGTAATTCGTGAGCACTTGCTCAAAGGTAGTACCTGGCTTGGCCCGTGCCCGCCATAGTTCCTTACGCCACCACTCCTGAGAAAAGAGCCACCCAGCCCAGACAACAGAGAAAGCCTGAATACCTTTTGTGGGGGGTGCTGTATAGTCACCATTCATGAAAGCAGCATCAGTGGTGAGAGCCGCTATTTGACCTTCAAGGCGAACCACGCCATGCGGATAGTTTTTAGCCGTACCCGCCGTTGCCACAATACGGTCGGCAAATTTGGGATAACTTACCGCCCACTGGAAAGCCTGTTGAGCACCCATCGAGAAGCCAACAATGGCCCGTAGATGTGATATGTTTAACTGATTGACCAACAGACGATGGACAGCCTCAACATTATCCCGAATGGTCATCGTTGGAAAGCGGGGACCGTGATAGGGTTCTGGCGTATTGCTGGGCGACGATGACCGGCCATTACCGAAAAGTTCGGTGGCTATCAGAAAGTATCGGGTAGTATCCAATGCCTTCCCTGGCCCGATCAACCATTCGTAGCCATGATATGTAGCCATGTAATGCGATGGCAGGAGTATAGCATTATCATGGGCGCTATTCAGATGACCATAGGTACCATATACAAGGTGGGCTTTGGGTAATGTGACTTTACTTTCGGTTTTGAAGTTATCGATAACATATTCGGTACGCCCATCCGATAGGGTAGACTGAGCCAACAAACGTTGGGAGAGTAAAAGCATCAGGAAAAATTTCTTCATAATTGGTTGTACTTGTTCGTCAGATGAAACATAGATCCTACTTACTGGAAGAACTCAACGCCCTACAGTGGTGTGGCTCTAAAAACGTCTAAATCTATATAAAAAAGAGGTACTCAAGTGCGTTTTGCCCCTTTCTGAAGGGTAAAACCGCGAGATTGAGCAGCTTCACTTATTCGTTTATAATAGTAGAGCCAAATTATTTTTATAGACTTATTCACCGCCTATTTGTTTAACTCAGTATATAGCAGATGCGTTTTGCCTGAGAACACATTTCTTTACTCATAAACAGGCTTGCCAACTAATCGTCCAAAATATACGCTTACTATCTGTGGAAGATCTTATGTCAAAACCTACACGCTTGCATCAACGGAAGATTGGCTGGTGGCTATGGCGAGGGGGTTTACTAATAGTACTCATCTGGATTGCCGTTGACATTTTTGTGCCACACCACCACAGTATTCGACAGTTCAACCCGCAGGAAGTAGCTCGACTTGAAACAGCTATGTGGAGGTCGTATTATGATAAAAAACCGGTGGTATTATTTTGGCAATTGGCCGGAGGCTTACGTCAACAGTTTCATGCACCGTTCTGGCGATCATTTGGATTAGCGTTTCTGGCGACTAAAGCTGCGTTTGTTTTTAAGCAAGGCCAATCCCGCACCGATTACCAGCAGGCATTACCCGCATTAATAATCTATTATGAGGCTATCCAGAAACTCACTGTCGAGCGTTTCTCTGTACAAAAAGTAGCTGCCCTAGAATTAAACTGGTGGATTATCCATCGCCAGCGGGACCGCTATTCGTACGCCGACTTGGCAACTGCATTAAGGCAAACATCTGCTGCTTTGTATGATCAGCCAACCGCACAGTTCGCTACTTACGGAAATTTACGGGCAGATGCTATGCGCCTGTGTGACGAAGCCGGACGCCAACCTGGGGGAGCAACTGAAGCCAATTGGCTGCGTATTGAGCAAAAGTTAAGTCAGGCATGGAACAGTCTGCACGATACGGTCCTTATAACTAACTAAAGCGGCTAACCTGATTAAGCTTATAGCCCATTCTGTCTTCTGTATTGACTTTTTTATCCTCATTAATCTAGTTGAAAACTAGTTAATCATCCCATCTATTAATGACAATCTATCGGCTAGAACGGTATATCTGTCGACGTTTTCACTCTCATTGTCTATTGCGTTTGTACATTCACCATAAAAAGTATTGCTTTGGCACTTAAAATGCCAAGTCTCATTCAAGAAAAATAATATAGGAAGCATTTAGGCTACAAGCCTAAACAAGCCGATGAACAGGTTACGTTCACGGGTAGAAAACAGTATATAAAAGATTCCCCGCTACCAGAGTTGGGATTCATTGGGCCGTTAATGCTGCGTTCGGCCGCTATTACTTAGTGCAGTATAAAACTAAACGGTTTTGATTATATGTTGAAATCTTTCTCTACAATCAGTCTGACAGTAGCTCTTTGCGCGATTGCTATGTCGGCTTTTATTGGTTCAGACCCAATCATGCAAATTCGCCTGCAACAGAATTATGTTGTAACCGATACGCTGCCCAAGCTTAGCCTGCCCGAAGGCGCTAATCCCGATGATCCCGATTGGAAAGACGTTGATTTAGAAGCCAAAGCGCCTGTTCAGCCCTTATCGCCGACGGACGAAGCCAAACTTTTCCTGTTACCACCCGGCTACAAAATCGAACCCGTTCTGACTGAACCGGCTATTCAGCAGCCCGCTGCCATCAGCTTCGATGGCAATGGGCGGATGTACGTGCTGGAACTACGAACATACATGCTTACAGCTGACTCCAAAGACGAGTTGAAACCGACGAGCCGGATTTCCAGATGGGAAGACAAAAACAACGATGGCGTTTACGAAACCGGAACGGCCTTTGTCGACAACCTGATTTTCCCCCGCTTTGTGCTGCCCTACGGCAAAGACTGTATCCTCACCATGGAGTCTGATGCCGACAATGTTTATAAATATACCGATACCAACGGCGACGGCAAGGCCGATAAGAAAGAGTTGTTTACCACTAAGTATGGCCGGTCAGGTAATGTCGAGCACCAGCAGGCTTTCATGTATTGGGGCATGGACAACTGGCTCTATAGTACGGTCAACGCGTTTCGGGTTCGAGAAACACCCAATGGAGTCATTCGTGAAAAAACGGGATTTAACCGCGCTCAATGGGGTATTACCCACGATGACAACGGCAAATTATGGTTTCAGGGCGGGGCCAGTGGCGTGCCTTCTTATTTTCAATTCCCGGTCCAATACGGCAATTTTGACGTACCCAATGAGTTGGCTAAGGGCTTCGACGTGCCGTACGGAGCCGCTGTAAAGCTGGCCGACATGCAGGGGGGAATGGATGAAGTTCGTCAACCGGACGGATCGCTGAATCATGTGACGGGCTCGGCTGGCAATGATGTGTATCGGGGGGACCGCCTACCCGCCGAATTGAAAGGACAATATTTTTACGGCGAACCCGTCGCCCGGATTGTCCGCCAAATCAACCCCGTTGTTACCGAAGGACTTACGACGCTGCACAACGTCTATCAAGACCAAAAATCAGAGTTCCTACGCTCAACCGACCCCCTGTTCAGACCAATTGATATGACCACCGCGCCCGATGGAACGCTGTACATTACGGATATGTACCACGGTATCATTCAGGAGGGGCAATGGACGCAAAAGGGAACTTATTTGCGGACGAAGATTGAGCAGTATCAACTGGACAAAGTTGTCGGCCTGGGTCGAATCTGGCGCATTACCTACGAAGGGAAAGAGCGGGATAAAACTCGGCCCAATATGTACGCGGAAAAGACAGCCGATTTAGTAAAGAATCTGGCTCATCCTAACGGGTGGTGGCGCGATGCAGCCCAGCAAGTACTGGTGCAGCGAAAGGATCTTTCTGTCGTACCGCAATTAACGGCGATGGCGCTTACCAACAAAAATACGTTGGCCCGAACCCACGCCCTCTGGACGCTGGAAGGGCTGGGCGCGCTAAAGACGAGCGTCGTGCAAAAAATGCTTAAAGACGCCAATCCGCACCTACGTATCCAAGCGCTTCGGGCCAGCGAAACTGTCTACAAAGCAGGCGATAAAACACTGGAAGCTGATTACAAGCAAGCCTTGACCGATGCTAACACCGACGTACTGATTCAGGCTATGCTCACGGCCAAGTTTTTAAAACTACCCGACTTGGATAATGGCATAAAAACGGCGATGGCCAGCAATAAGGCCGCAGGCGTAAAATTGGTCGGCGAACAAATTCTGACGCCCCCTAAGCAACGTAACATGGGACCGTTTGGCGCACCAGAATTGAGTGCCAATCAGAAAGCACAGGTGGAGCGTGGAGCACTGATTTACAATGAATTGTGTTCGCAGTGCCACGGTAACAACGGCATGGGAACACCAGCCGGAAACGGGCGTTTGCTGGCCCCGGCCTTAGCGGGTTCACAACACATGCAAGCGCACCCCGAGTATCCCATACGAGTCGTTTTGCATGGTCTGGAAGGGGCAATTGAGGGGAAGATGTATGCTGGCGGTATGATGGCGAGTATGAAAGAGCAATCCGACGAGTGGGTGGCTGATGTACTTTCGTATATACGGAATGGACTATCAAACGATGCGTCGTTGATTTCGGCGCAGCAGGTAGCCAGGGTTCGCCAAAAAACGGCGGATCAAAAAGGGTCGTACCAGTACGCACAACTGTCGAAATTGACCCCTTATGAACTGCAACCCCAGGCGTTAACCGTTACAGCCAGTCACACGGCGTCTACCCGCATTGGGGGAAATGTGTCGCCCGCGAGCGCCTTTACCTACGAGGGCTGGTCAACGGGTGGCCGCCAGGAGAAGGGTATGTGGTATCAGATTGAATTTCCCAAGGAGGTAAACGTAGCCGAACTACGATTTACTGCCTCTCAATCCATAAAAAAGGGTTGGAAACCAACACCCGGCCAACCTATGGGATCAATGAAGATACCGTTTATTCAGAACTATCCCCGAGCCTTCATTATTGAAGTATCCTCCGATGGCCAAACCTGGCATGAAGTTCCGGCTGAAGCCAAAGGGGTTGAGGGAGATAATATCATTTCGCTGAATGGAGTTAAGGCCAAATTTCTGAAGATGCAATTAAGCGAGAGTTTAGCAAATGATCCGGATGAGATTCCGTGGTCAATGGGCCAGCTAAAAGTGTTTGCCCAATAGTTGCGCGTCTTTTATATTCCTATCATCTTATCAAACATACAGCATCAAATACATGAAAAATCATCCAACACGCCGTCAGTTCTTGGGCGCTACAGCAGCACTTGTTTCGGGAGCGGCACTAAGTAGCAACCAGCTTTTTGGAGCACCCGCTTTACTTCGTAGTCTGGGCGATAAACCGAATTCATTAATCGATGGGGTTCAGATTGGCGTCATTACCTATTCGTTTCGGGATATGCCCGACCAAAGCGCCGAAGCTACCTTACAATACGTGTTGGATTCTGGGATTAGTGCTATTGAATTGATGGGTGGTCCTGCCGAATCGTTTGTAGGCGCTCCCAAAAATTCGGTTGATATGAAGTCAGTCTTCCCGTTGATGCGAAAACGATTCGAGAAACAGGAACTCACAGAAGACGAGAATAAACAACTCGCCGAAGTAGATACGAAGATGAAAGCGTATCGGCAAGAGATGACCAAATGGCGGCTCTCGGCACCCATAAACAAGTTCGAGCAAGTGCGCAAGATGTATAATCAGGCAGGCGTAAAAATTTATGGATTTAAACCCGATACCTTTGGGATACAAAGTTCAGATGCCGAGATTGAATACGGGTTGCGGGCGGCCAAGATGCTGGGTGCCAATCAGGTTACGGTCGAACATCCCGGCAATGATGCTCATACCCTTAAATTAGGGACGATGGCCCACAAACAGGGTTTACGAGTGGGCTATCATGGGCATGAACAGCAAACGCCAACTTTCTGGGATACCGCCTTGGCTCAATCGCCGGGGAATGCGATAAACTTCGATTTAGGGCATTACGTAGCTGCGGGCAATCCCGATCCGTTAGTATTCATCAAGCAAAAGCATGATCGTATTGCCAGTATGCACATTAAAGACCGTCAAACAGCCGACCATGGGAAAGGCAATTTGCCATGGGGACAGGGCGATACCCCCTTACTTCAGGTGTTGAAGCTGATGCGCGAACAGAAATATACCTTCCCGGCCACGGTCGAACTGGAATATCAAATACCACAAGGCTCCAATGCAGTTGCCGAGGTGAAGAAGTGTGTGGCGTTTTGTCGGAATGCATTGAGCTAGGACTGGCAAAGATCAACCATATGGCTCTTTTTTAGAGAGAAATTTATGTTGCAATAGATGACGAGTTACCAAAAAACTGGCCAAGAACGAGTACTCGTTCTTGGCCAGTTTTTTGGTAACTCGTCATCTATTTGACCTTATCTTCTTGTGGCTTACCTGAAAAACAGGAGTTCATGGTAATTTAGTGGCGTTGGCTTTTGTCCTTCGCAGTAGACTATTGGCTTGACTAACTCCCCATTCTACTTATCCTATTACGAGTTAATGAGAGTTCCCAAGATGGAGCTGCCGGGTTACAAGCATACTTATAGGTTGGGATAATGAACACCTGTCGCCTGCTCAGCCAAACTCCAGAGTTTATGCGCCACAGTTGTATCTAAGGCGTTAGGGGTTATAGTTGCCTGAGCCGGAAAGCCTCGGTATCCCCCATCTCTGTCTGGTCCATACAAATCTCCTCCAGTAACCTCCGTTGAAACAGCAGCATACAAGGATGGCAAAGCCCCTTGCCAGGGTTCCATAAGCTCGCCAATGCGCGCGACTGCTGCGTTAAAATCATCCTGATCCATATGCCGCGACAGTTCAGTCTTGTTGGCTCCAGGCTGTGCGGCTACAGAAAGTATTTTATCACCGGCAGTGTCGATTCTACGCTGTAACTCAATTGAAAACAACATATCGGCTAGTTTGCTTTGGCTGTATTCACGCATTGGGTTATACGATTGTTCTGATTTTAGGTTATCAAAATCGATGGTCCCGTTGAGGTAGGCCAGGCTGCTTAGCGTAACAATCCGTGAACCGGGGGTGGATTTTAGAATAGAATACAAATACCCGGTAAGCGCGAAGTGCCCCAAAAAATTCACTCCAAATTGTAACTCATACCCTTCAGCTGTTTTCGTTGCGGGCGGTATCATCACGCCTGCATTATTAATTAGTATGTGGAGTTGCTGATGCGTTTGTCTAAACGTTTCACTAAATTGTTTGACAGAGGTCAAGCTCGACAGATCAAGAAGTGCGGTTTCCAGTGTACCACTCCCTTTTTGCTCCTGTATTTTAATTAAGGCTTCTTCTGCATTTTTTAAATTTCGGCAAGCGAGTATAACATGTGCGCCTGCTTCATAGAAAGCAACGGCTGTTTCAAAGCCGATTCCGGCATTAGCACCGGTTACTATTACCGTTTTGCCGGTTTGATCCGGCATGTTGTTCTTTGTCCACATAATGAATTTAGTTTATGAGTCAAAGGTCCTGAAAGGGTAACTGCCAACGATATCAAAATGAAAGCAAAAACTGTATAAATCAATCAATTTCAGATTGTCTGAATTTTACTGGTGCGATATTTACCCGGCTCTTGAAGAAGCTGGAAAAATGATTAGGCTCATCAAAACCAAGGCTCCAGGCTATTTCGCTAATTGTCCAGGTGGTACTTTTTAATAATACTTTAGCTTCCTGCACAATTCGGTTATGAATTAATTGAGAGGTCGTATGACCCGTTATTTCTTTCAGCGCTTTGTTGAGGTGATTAACATGAATATTCAATTGTCTGGCAAACGCGGAGGGTGAATGTAATTTGATAACTTGATTCCCTAATTCAATTGGGAATTGCCGTTCCAATAACTCAGCAAACAGCGCAGTAATTCGTTCGGGAGCGTTAGAACCGACCGGTAAACTTCCGGAAGCCGGCTGCTTTTTTTGGGCCGCATGGATAACCTCCATCAACATATTCCGCAACAGATCGTATTTATACACATAATCGCTGTGTAGTTCATTGAACATTCGCAAAAATAGCTCCTTGAACAGGGGTGTCTCAGCGGCTGATAAGGGTATCACCGCAGCATCGGCAAACTGGAAAACGGGGTAATCTTTTATTGATCCAAACCGATTAAAAAAAGCTTCGGTAAATATGCAGATATAGCCACTTTGCTTTTCACTGATTATTTCCCAATGGTAAGGGATCATAGGATTCGTAAAAACCAGCACGCTGTCGACAACTTCAATACATTGATCGGCATAATGTATTTTACTATGACCCGTGACCAGGCTTACCTTGAAAAAACTGCGTCGGCTGTAGGTAGCCTGTTTGTGGTTTTGTAGAATCATATCTTCTACTTTAAATAGATTAAAGTGTCCGATTTCATTTTTAACCGGCTCTAACGCTTGGTTAGGAATATGTTTATAAAATGTTTGAAGTTCAATGAATCCAGCCATGATCAAAGATACAAAAATCAAATAATTAGTACCCGTACAGGTTGGTACATTTCAAGTATCGTTGATGGCATTCACTAATTTACCAAAGGGGCTACTTAAAGAAACCTTCCGTTCGTTGCCGTAAGTTCACCCCAATTTTCCCTTAACTCTTTATCGTACACCGTGATCGACTAGATCCTGCAACGCTATTTCTTCGTGCCGCTTGAGTGGATTGATAATGGACGGATCAATAAATTCACTCGAAGCGACGGCAAATGTAATGTTGGTAAAAGGCGCGTAAACAGTTTCAAAAATCAGTTTTGCGCGGGCCTGATGATAGTCTGAGGTAACGATAATAATCTCGTCGGGCTTATACAGATCGATAATCCATCTAGACAACTTAGCATCCTCAACAGAATTTCCGGATTCAATCAACGCCAAAACGTCGGCAGTCGTAACCCCGGAAGTAAGCAAAGCCTGCTGTAGGTAATGCGCGTGAGGTTTACTCGTCGTATTGAAATGCGTTCCAAATCCTCCTGTGAGTACAATTTTGGTTAAACCGGCAGAATACAATTGGCGACAAACCTGCAAACGACTAAAGGCCATAGCACTCAATTCACCATTGGAAGAATTAGGCGAACCTAACACCAGAATAATTTTCATACCAGTACGGAAGTCTGTTTTCAAAGCGCGAAATCAACCTCTATTTAGTAGTCAAAATTCAATTGTATAACACTATCAATAAGACCCTAATAGTCATCACTGTTAGACGATAATTTGTCAAATTGAAAATGATTATCGTAGGCTTTGTAGAAGACTACGATTAAGAAAGACGAATCTCCGGAGAGACAATAGTAAAATAATTTAGCCGCCAGGGGACCACTCAACCAGTAAACGGAAACTAAGTTGTTCATCAAGCGACAATCAATTAAATGATCATCGAAGCGTAATTGACAAGTGAATAAACAGCCGGATGGTTATACTTAATCATAAAATTTTCCACAAAATATCATTTTGTATTGATGATATGATCCATCTTTCTGTACTTTTGACACAAAGATAATACTCGGTTCTTACACTTACTGAATCAAGATAAGGCTGCTCTATCCCTTACTCTACATACTCACGTTTAATCTATGGCTATGAGCTTATTCCGCGTGTTCATCTGCATCAGCCTGCAACTCATTTCACTCGTTGTCTTCAGTGCGAAAGTCGATACACTGGATGTACCAAGCGCGAGTATGAATCGAACCCTTCGGGCAGCGGTAGTCTTGCCGGAGCGGTATAAAAAAGCCAAATCACCATTGCCTGTCCTGTACCTACTTCACGGTGGTACGGGTAATTTTCGGGATTGGCTGACTAAACTACCGGACAAAATGCTGCTTCAGCGACTGGCCGACCAGTACAATCTAATTATTGTGACGCCTGATGGCGACCCAACCAGCTATTATTTCGACAGTCCATTGGTCAAAAGCAGCCAATTCGAGACCTTTATCGCAAAGGAGTTAATTGACAAAATTGATAATACCTACCGTACCGTTCGCGACCGCAAAGGCCGTCTTATTGCGGGTTTGTCGATGGGCGGCCACGGGGCAATGTTCATCTCGTGTCGTCACCCTGAACTATACGCGGCTGCGGGGAGTATGAGTGGGGTTATGAATATCAACACCGCAGCCTGGAAAGTAACCTCCGATTTTGCAAAGTCCCGCGCTGAAAATTTCGCCAAGCTGCTGGGACCACCGAAGGAAGGTGACGCGCCATATCCGGGTTATACAATGGTGACACTTGCCGACCAACTTAAAGCCAATAACCTGCCCCTGATTTTCGACATTGGTGTAGACGATTTTCTGATTGAGACGAACCGCGATCTGCACCGCCGATTAGTGGAAAACAAAACCCTGCATGACTACATTGAGCGACCCGGTGGACATACCTGGGACTATTGGGAAAACGCATTGCCTTATCAACTGCTGTTCTTCAACAAAATCCTGAAAGCGAATGGCATAGTGACACCCTGAAAATGAAGACAACGCAACCCCAGTAACCGCATACATACTCTTTATAAAACTGCCGTTAAATAACTAGGTTCCATGAAAGTCAAAGAAATCTTACTCTCCCTGATTGTGCTCACGCTGCCCCTGCTGGCGATTGGACAAACTAAAAAAGAAACGGCTCCCCCCATCGTGGCGGGCAAGGGAATCGCCACCGTCTCCACCGAATCCGGTACTGTTCGAGGCTATATTCACAACGGTACGTTCACCTTCAAGGGCATTCCCTACGCAAAGGCCGAGCGGTTTATGGCTCCATCGAAACCCGATTCATGGACGGGCGTACGGAGTTCCATGTCGTACGGCCCTGTTTGCCCAATGGATATAACGACGACAGTCAACGACGAGATTGAATTTCCCTTTCACCACGACTGGGGCTATACCAATGAAAATTGTCTGAGCCTAAACGTATGGACACCCCACCTGACGGATGCGAAGAAACGGCCCGTGATGGTCTGGCTGCATGGGGGCGGATTTACGGGTGGTTCTTCGGTTGAGTTACCATCGTATGATGGCGAAAACCTGACAAAAAAAGGGGACGTTGTGATTGTGACGGTAAACCATCGCCTGAATATCCTGGGTTTTCTGGATTTGTCAGCCTATGGCGAAAAGTACAAAAGCTCCGCAAATGCAGGGCTGCTGGATTTAGTAGCGGCCTTGCAATGGGTGAAGCAGAATATTGCGCAGTTTGGCGGTGATCCAGGCAACGTAACCATATTCGGCCAGTCGGGCGGGGGTGGCAAAGTAACCTGCCTAATGAATGCGCCCTCAGCCAAGGGTTTGTTTCATAAAGCTATTGTACAGAGCGGCAGTTACATAACCAATTTCACAGAACGCGAATTAGCCCAGAAAGTGAGTGCGGCTTTGCTCAACGAACTGCATTTACAACCCAATCAGATTGACTCACTGCAAACAATCTCGTACGAACGCCTAAATGCAGCCGGTAAAAAAGCCCTCCGCCACGTGTCGGATGGTATGAAAGCCGAAGGGCTACCTGCCTTTGGGCTAGGCTGGGGGCCAATTCATGACGGCAACTTCCTCCCTTACCAACCTACGGAGCCAGCCGCAATGGCACTTTCTAAAGACATTCCACTGCTGGTAGGTTCGACTAAAAATGAGTTTACCCCTT
Source organism: Spirosoma flavum (assembly GCF_042686045.1). NCBI lineage: Bacteria > Pseudomonadati > Bacteroidota > Cytophagia > Cytophagales > Cytophagaceae > Spirosoma > Spirosoma flavum. The sequence goes on along the minus strand of NZ_JBHUOM010000001.1, from coordinate 671,517 downwards.
TTGTACCTGGTACCAGAGACATTACAATGGATGGAGCCAAGGCTAACCTCCAGAAAAAATACGGCGACAAAACCGAGGCTTACCTGGCAGCGGTCAAAAAGGCGTACCCCGAAACAGTGAAGCCATCCGATTACATTGACATTGACTTCAACTTCCGACCTCTTACCGTTCGGCAGGCCAATGGGAAAGCGGTTCCGGGTGCAGCACCGGTATATATGTACCTCTTTACCTGGCAATCGCCAGTGCTGGATGGGGCTTACAAAGCTATGCACTGCATGGAGATACCCTTTGTATTCGACAATATTAGCCGCTGCGAAGAAATGACGGGTGGTGGACAAGAAGCACATATATTGGCCGATAAAATGAGCCGAGCCTGGATTGCCTTCGCCCGAACTGGCAACCCAAATCATAAAGGATTACCCAACTGGCCTCAGTATACGTCAGAAAACGGCGCCACCATGATTCTTGACAATGTGAACCAGATGAAAAATAATCCAGATAAAGAGTTACTGCAAATTGCTACCGGCAAGTCATTATAGTACATCATTTCCTTTTACTGCAGCCCCGCTGAACCGAGCGGTGAATTTTATTGGGGAAAGATTTCTGTTGATTCAACATGCTCAGGTTGAAATAGAGAAGGCTGTAAAAATGATCTATCAAAAAACAGCCTTCTCTACTTCTCTATTTCAACCTCTTTGGCTTTGCTACCATAGGTATTTTCTCATCCCATCCTGCTGGTTCTTCTCTATTTTGGTTTCTGGCTGGATTATGCGTCAAAAAAAAGATACTGCCCGAAATCAAGACCTGATATAGGTCTTATAACCAACTAAAACGGCTGGTAGCTTACGCTTTTGGCCGTGTTCGCAGTTGTTGCATGGCTAAACGCAATTGCTGACGCGCCGTTTCGACTGGCATACCGATTGAAACGGCGGCTTCTTCGGGTGTGCAGTTGTCGAAGAGTACAAAATTGAGCAGTTTCTTTAATCGGGGGTCAGTCGAATCTTTACTGAAACCAGTTGATACATCTGTATCACTTGCTGGAAGAGGAACTACTTTCCCCGTCTCTGTCAACTGCAATACAGGCGTTAATTGTCGGCGTTCTTTAAGCGCATTCAACGCTGTACATCGGGCAGTAGTTATTAACCAGGAAAAAAGGGGTTGTTGCTCAGAACGAGGTTTATTTATTTCGGAATGAATTTTTGTGAACGTCGTCTCCAGCAGCACCGCAGCCTCAGCTTCATCTGAAATTATTTTTGTAATAACACCCAACAACGCGGGGGCATATTTATCATATAACGTAAAAAAGTCGAGTTGGCTCATTCCATCATGTACGCCAGATAATTCGGGTTCATAATGTGACTCTGTTAGGCGGTTCATGAATGGATATGAGTATATTTCTGGTACGCTACAGCAATCCTATCTAGTTACTTACCAGATAGTCAGAAAGTTCTACTGAAATCTGTAAATATATGTACCTACACAATAACTGAGTAAGGTTGATTTGGTTCAGTTAATTTTTTATTCGGTAGGTAATGCCACTGGCAATGAGCACAGGTAAATAAATGGTCGTTGCGTAGGTTCTTATTACCTTTGAGTACTGATTTAACCAAGTTTATGAAATACCAAAAGCACATTTTTATCTGTACTAATCAAAAAGCGGCTCCCAAGAAATCCTGTGGTGAAGCACATGGTACTGAATTGGTCGATGCATTTAAAGCGGCCATTGCCGAACGCGGCCTGTCAAAAGAAATGAGAGCACAGCGAACGGGGTGCCTAGACGCCTGTGCCTTCGGCCCTGCACTGGTCGTTTATCCTGAGGGTACTTATTACGGTAATGTTCAACTTACCGACGTTGCCGAAATTGTTGATAGCCATTTGGTAAACAACCAGCCCGTAGAGCGGCTTAAACTTGATTTTTAGTGCTTAGCTGCCTGTGTGGTCAGGAGAAAATTATAGGCTCTAACCGCATGGGCGGCCCAATAGTAGCTAGTAAGCACTAACCCTTTATGTACAAACACCTCTTTTTCGATCTTGATCACACTCTTTGGGACTTCGACCGTAACTCAGCGGAGTGTATTGCAGAATTGTTCGATACGTTCCGTTTAGCTGATCTGGGAATTGCTTCGTCTGCTGAATTTAGCCGCCATTTCATTGCTATAAATCGGCAATTATGGGACGACTACGACAAAAACCTTATTGAACACGGCTATATCAGACAGCACCGATTTCCAATGGTATTTCGAGCGTTAGGTGTCGATGAGTCAGCTGTTCATACAGACCTGAATACCGAGTATCTGCGTTTGTTGCCTCGCAAGTCGCATTTGTTGGAGTCGGCCAAAGAGGTATTGGATTATCTGAAAGGTCGGTACACAATGCACATTATTACCAATGGGTTTGCCGAAATCCAGGCATTGAAAATGGACAGTTCTGAAATCGCACATTATTTTACCCACGTTGTTACAAGTGAAAACGCCAACGCCAAAAAGCCGGATCCGCGAGTATTCCAATATGCAATGGAAATTAGTGGCACCAACGCAGCAGAAAGTCTAATGATTGGTGATAACTACGAAGCCGATATTTTGGGGGCGAAAAGCGTTAATTTGGATACTGTGTTTTACAACCCACAACGCCAGCGGGTTACCAATCCACCGACTTACGACATTAGCCACCTAAAAGAACTACTGGCCATTTTGTAAATAGAAGCCGCATGCAACTCACTAATTCAACGGCCATCGTTACCGGAGGAGCTTCGGGATTAGGCGAGGCAACTACACGTTTACTCGCCCTTAACGGTGTTAATGTTGTCATTTTGGATTTGAACGATGAGCGCGGCAACGCACTGGTCGAGGAATTGGGCGCAACTGTTCGGTTTCATAAAACCAACGTGACCGACGAAGCTAATGTGCAGGAAGCCATTAATCTCGCTATTGAAACGTTTGGTGGCCTACATATAAATGTCAACTGCGCGGGTGTGGCCGAAGCCCGGAAAACACTTGGCAAAGTTGATGGTGTTTACGGGGCGCATTCACTGGCGGTTTTCCAGAAAGTCATTTCCATAAACCTCATTGGTACATTCAACGTAATTCGGCTGGCAGCTCTTGCTATGGAACGTAATGAACCACAAGACGGACCATTCGCCGGAGAGCGGGGTGTTATTATCAATACGGCATCTGTCGCGGCTTACGACGGTCAAATAGGACAGGCCGCTTACTCAGCCTCGAAAGGTGGAATTGTGGGCATGACCCTGCCCATTGCCCGCGATCTGGCTCGTTCCGGTATACGAGTTATGACTATTGCACCTGGCCTGTTTGAGACGCCTTTGCTCGCAAGTTTACCCGACGAAGCCCGGTTGTCATTGGGTCAGCAGGTACCATTTCCGTCTCGACTTGGCCGACCGGAAGAATATGCGATGCTGGTTAAAAGTATCATCGAAAACCCTATGCTGAATGGTGAAGTAATTCGGCTGGATGGAGCCATTCGAATGGGACCGAAGTAATGTACTAGAGTAGGTATAAGGAGCGAAAGGCCAATTGGTATCAACAATAAACCCCGTTGGAGTTACCTCCAACGGGGTTTCGTTTTAAAGGTAGCCTTTTAAAAACGCTTCCTGAATGGTCAGCAAAACGCTTTCACTGACTCCGGTTGATTAAAAATTCACATTTATCCGACCAAACACATAGCGTCCATTATACCCGCCCTGATTTGGCGAATAAAGGAAACGGCCCCGGTTCGAGTTGTCACGACCAGACGCGTAATCGGTGCTACCAAGAGCATTACGGGGGTCAATGTAAAGTTGATCAGGGTACACATCAAAAATATTATTGGCACCAATCGAAACGCCAATGGCTTTAGTTGCCCGGTAAGCTATAATCAAATCTGTAATCCAAACGGGCTTGAACGTCTGATCGATAAAGGCATGACTTTCGTCACGCAGAAACTGGGTGTTCCATAAGGTACCATCTGCTTTTTTGGCATCAGGGTCGATTGACGTTTTGAATTTCACTTCGCCAAAACGCACTGTGCGCGCGGTAATATCAAACTTACCAATCGTGTAGGTTGCACTCAGGTTCCATTTGCTGCGGGGCAGATAATCTTCGATGATCGAAATCTGGTTACGGTCAAATAGCGAAGTCCGATACCACGTACTTGGGTTAGCACCAGCCGGATTATTTTTCGGATCATCAATCAAGGGAGTACTATTGATAGCCGTCACCGTGTTTTTATTGAAGTTCAATGCAGCCGTCAAGACCAATTTACCTTTCCCAAGATCAAGTCGCTCAGCCGCAACGATGTCGAGACCCCGTGTTCGGGTGTTAATAGCGTTGGCAAAGAAACGAACTAAGTTTACACCCGGATAATCGGTTGCTCCGAAGCCCAACTGAGCGCGGGTAAACGACCCCGAATACACAATCCGGTTCGTAATGTCAATCTGGTAAGCATCGACAGTCAAGGTAAACGCACGACCAGCGCGGGCAGTTACACCCAGAGCGACGTTTACAGAAGTTTCAGGTTTCAGCGCATTTACGCCAATCACATTCCGAACAATCGGGCTGTCGTTGTTGAGTGTCAATGTGTTTGATGGCAAGCCATTCACAAACTGAGTACTGGTATTTTGGAAATACCGTTGGTGAAGCGATGGTGCCCGGAAACCCGTACTGGCCGATCCACGCAAGGCAATAGCGGGCGTTACCTGAAGCCGTGCCGTCAGTTTACCGTTGATGGTTGAGCCAAAGTCACTATAATTTTCGAAGCGACCGGCTGCACCAATTAACAATTTACCTTTTTCGCCTTCAAGGTCAAGATAAACAGCCTGACTGGTCCGCGACTTACTCAACGCGTCAGTTGGCTGATTACCCGGAAATACCTGCGCTCCCGGAGCCGCTACCACGGTACCCGATACCGGAGGGGCCAGGGTTAAGATACGCGTTGGATCGCCCGAATAAGAACCGGGTTCACCCGCTTTATTCTGAAAGTTCTCATACCGAAACTCAGCGCCATAGGCGACGTTGAGTGTGGCACTATTCGTCGACACAAACCGCCGGCTTAAGTCCAAATTGAACGTATTCTGAAGGAATGAAAGCTGACCTGCGTCGAAGCTGGTTTGTATATTATCACTGGCGGGCAGCGATGCATTACCAGAGTTCGTAACGCTGAAGGCAAATGAATTTCGGCCAATTACGTTGCTGATATCTGCATTCCACTGTCCAAACATCGTTTTATACCCCAAAATCAACGATTGGTCATTAATGTTCGATCCAATACCCGGCAGGAAACCATCTGGGTAATAAAGCGATCCATCAAGTTTTAGCGGCTGCTGGTTACGTGAGTTTGGTATGCGGTTGTTACCATAGCCTGTACCTGTACGGTGAGTGATACCCCCCGAAAAGTAGAACTCAGACTTACCGTTAATCGGAATACCACCGTTGAAGAACAAGCCCAGATTTTTGGCGTTCGAGTTACCAACAACCATGTTATGACGGTCATAACCACGTTGCTGAATGATCGCCTGATCTTGAGCAATTAGTGTTTTGCGAAACGTTGTTGCGTCCTGCCCGCTTGGAGTAGCAGGAAAACCGCCCGCCGAACCAAGGTAGATTGTAGGACTGTTATCGTCGCCACTACGGTTGGTTTTACCTCGCTCGTTGTACTGACCGCTAACGGATAGGCGTCCTTCTTTGCCAAGGCGAAACCCTTTCGAGAAATCAAACTGAACCAGGCCACCATCATTTATCTTCTGAGTTTTCTGATCCAAGCCGCCACTAATATTAGGGATCATGTACTTCATGGTGGTCGTGTTTTGTCCACCTGTAAGCGATGCCGTAAACCCGTTATAATTTTTCTTGAGTACTACGTTAATAACACCCGCAATGGCATCCGTACCGTATTGAGCTGCTGCCCCATCGCGGAGTACTTCAATACGTTCTACAGCCGCTACCGGAATCACGTTCATATCGGTACCGACCGAACCACGACCTACTGAACCATTGATGTTTACCAGGGCCGTTGTGTGCCGACGCTTACCATTCACCAATACCAGAACCTGATCGGGACCCAACCCTCTGAGTGATGCCGGATCGATGTGATCAGTACCGTCTGTAACGGTCTGACGGTTCGAGTTGAACGAGGGAGCCACGTAGTTCAGAATCTGGCTAATATCCACCTGAGGAAAAGCTTTCAGTTCCTTGGTTGTAATTACATCTACCGGTGCTGCCGTTTGAACGTTCGTCCGGGCCGTCTGCGATCTTGACCCAATGACAACAACTTCGTTTAAGCTGGATGTGGTTTCAGTTAGCGACGCATTGGCAACCGCTGATTCTCCATCTGTCACCGTTACAGGCACGCTCAATGTCTCGTATCCAACGAAGCTAACGCGCAACGTGTACTTACCGGGAGTCAATTTAATGGTGTAGTCACCGCTGGCATCAGCCGTTACACCAGTGTTTGTATTCGCAACGACAATTGTCGCTCCTGGAATGGCAGATTTCGTAGTTATATCCGTTACTCGACCCCGAACCCCTTGCGCCAATAAAGCTGTAAGCGGTAGCAGCCAAATGGCTGTACTCAATAAAAAACGATTCAATGTAAACTTATTTCTCATAGATAAATTTTTGTAAATAAATCGCAACTTACAACTAAGCTTAGTATAAATAAAATTTATCTTTATTATATTTTGATAAACTTAACTTTTCCCAAATATTATTAACCCTTTACCAGTAGATTACATACATCTATCTGTACCTTATTGATATACTAAGTAGCATTATCAGTAGTGTTTTATTTCGGTCTGCTAGTCGGGAAACGGGAATTTTCGGTAGCCGGAAACAAAAAGTGGCTGCTGTTCTAGAACAGCAGCCACTACTACTACATGGTTGGCAATAAATTTATTGCGCTAAAATCAACTCTATATCAAATCGCATAGGGGCATAAGGTGGGATACTTCCCCTACCAACAGACCCGTAGCCTAGTTTAGACGGCAAAATAATCGTTGCTTTTTCCCCTACTTTGAGTTTGGCTAATCCCTCATCAAACCCTGGAACAGACTGGCCGATAGCCGTCAGGTACGTGCCCGTACCAGTACTATCGAAGGCAGCAGTGGCTCGCAATAGCTGACCTCTATATTTTACAGTGAGCGATTGCCCGGGAGTTGGCGTGTTTCCGGTAGAGTTGCTGAGCGTTTTGATGAACCGTAATCCGCTTACCGTTACTTCAGTAGGCGTCAGTTTATTCGCGGTCATGTACTCATTTATCTGTTGATCTTCCGTCCGTATCCGTTTCAGATTTATATCAAGTCGAACGGGCGAGTTAGGTAAAATTACCCCATTACCACTCCCTGCCGTGCCAAATGCATAAACAGACGGTAATAATATAGTTGACTGATCACCTTCATGCATACGTAGTAACCCTTCCGTCAATCCCGGATTAGTGGCTACGAGGTATGTAAAACTAGACTTGGTTGCAAAGGTCGAATCAACAAGTTTATCCGTTACCACTGTTGAACTGCTGGTACCACTAACTAATGTATACAACGTATAGCTATACTCAGCTTCCTGCCCGTTTCCAGGGGTTACTGTAGAACCTCCAGCTTTATTCAACGCATAATATACGCCCGTTGGAGTCATTGCGCCAGACAGACCTTTGCTTGTAGCGTAGTTAATAATTTCCTCTTTGTTCGACTGCAGGATACTGTCGTCTGTAAGGCCAACGTCTTCTTTATGACAGGCAAATAACCCACTGATAAACAAGCAACTAAAAATGAATGAATATAAATTGCGCATGGAAATAGAGTAAAAAGAACAGATTTATTTACGAGCTATTTCGCAGATACTACTTCCAGGTCAAATCTAATTGGCGAATAGGGTGGAATGACGTATGTTTGATCCTGAGCCGCTCCTACCGCCCCATACCCCAGTGAAGACGGAAAAATAACGGTTGCTTTTTCCCCTACTTTGAGTTTAGCCAAGCCTTCTTCAAAACCTGGCACGTATTTAAGTACTCCAACCGTTTTGGTATCTGTTCCCGTACCACCAACAAACCCGGCAGTAGCCCGCAGCAATTTACCGGCATAATTTACGGTTATTATCTGACCGGCTGTTGGGACAAGGCCCGTTGGGTTATCTTTCGTTTTAATAAATCGCACGCCAGTTGTAGTTTTTTCGGTAACGACCAGATTATTAGCTACAACATACTCGTCGATCTGCTGATCTTCGGTTCGTGCCCGTCTCAGGGTTACATCGAACCGAACCGGCGAGTTAGCCGGAATAATTGTGCCAACTGTGGTAGCTACAGTACCAAATGCCAGAATAGACGGCATGATCAATATTGCCGATTCACCTTCGTGCATTTTCAGCAAACCCTCTTCCAAACCTGCCTTTAGTGAACCGGCAAAAAGCGGAAAGAACGTAGAGGTTACGGCATAGGCGGAATCCACCAGTTTATCCGTTACGACAGTCGTACTCGTGCTACCCGTATTACTGGGACCATTTAGCACATATAGCTTGTAATTGAATTCGATTTCCTGACCATAGGCCGGCACTACCGTTGACGAGCCCGGTTGAGTAGATAAATAATAGAGCCCTGAGGTGGTGGTGGTTCCTGACAATCCTTTACTCGTGACATATCGTTGAATGTCGGCCATATTAGCCGTAAACGTAGTAGCGGTATCGCCACCGGCATCAATATTTTGCGTTTGGCAAGAAGCCAGTACGCCAATAAGAAATGCGCCAAGAATGGCAAAATGAAGTTTATACATGAAAAATAGAGTAACAAGAAACAATAGTACTACGCTTACTGACCTTAAAACGTGGCAAAGGGTTGTAAACTGCTTAATCTTTATAGATTACGGTTGCAACACCTGATCTATGATATGAACCACACCGTTAGTGGCAGCTATATCAGCCTGCTTGATAGTGGCTGCCGTCGTGTTCTTATTACCTTTAATTGTAATTTGATTGGCGGTTGAACTCACAGTCAATTTGTTATTACTTAATAATGTGCTGATACTGCCCGTTTGAAACTGATTTGAAAATGTTACTCCTGGCACAACATGATACAACAGTGTGTTTGTCAAGGTTTGCAAACTGACTGAATTAATAGCAGACAAATCTTTATAGCCCGCCGACTGAAAAGCCGAATCATTTGGGGCAAACACCGTCACACTATTTGCAGATAATTCTGTGTCCAGCGTTGCCAGCAGGTTAGGATTGCTGGTATTTATGCGCTTTATAGCCGCCGTTAGAAACGTCAGATTCGGGTTATTCTGGATTGTTGTCAGGAGATTTCCTGCCGAAGGAGTGAGCACCCGATCTATACTATGCACATACCCATTGGCTACAGCGATGTCGGCCTGAATTACCTGTGCATTATTAATATAAATAGTACCAACCGACGTTTTGTTCACATAGGCAACCCCGTTACTGGCCGTTGAGATAGAATTCAGACCCGTCGGAATCGTTGATGTCGAAACGGAACCGTATAATACATGATATAATACGATTGCCTTGACCTGATCTTTAGAAAAAGCCATAATGGCTGCTGGAGTTGCCAGACCCGATGCCTGAAAAGCGACATCGTTCGGTGCGAAAAGAGTTAGATTACCTCCTTTGAGCACATCGCCAACTTCTGCGTAGGCAACGGCTGCCCTAAACAGGCTAAATTGACTATCTTCCAGAATACGGTCGGTGATGGTTTGGGGCGTTGCAACGGTGTCGTCGTCTTTTTTGCAACTCAGTAAAGCCACCAGCAACAACGCAATCACACCGATACGGCGGGTATTCATCCAAAAAATGAGGTTCATATGCAAAAGGACACGTTAACGAGAGTCTATATGTAAAAACGTCAACCCCCGATGTATAGTCTTCAATGACAAAGATACGGAGAGTTCGTCAGTCAACTAGTCTGACAAGCGAATGGAGATATAAAACGAGTTTGTGGTGATTCAGCTATATAATTAACCGGTAAAATCCAGTCAATTATATAGCTGAATCACTAGATCAGGCCGTATGATTCAATAGGCGAACGCTTCACCAGTAAACTTAACTCCCTCTTCCCTCTATACTGGCTTACCGACTAACTAAATTTCCGTATCTTCGCGGTCTTGTTAAGTTTTGTTAAAACTCCCCCATTGGGATGAAAGAACATATTGACCCGAGCAATCTGCCCCAGCACATAGCCGTTATCATGGACGGAAACGGACGCTGGGCTAAACAACAGGGCGCTGCCAGGGTATTTGGCCATCGCAATGCGATTAAGGCCGTTCGTGAGGTAACGGAAGGATGCGCTGAATTAGGCGTGAAGTTTCTGACGTTGTATACCTTTTCAACCGAGAACTGGAAACGTCCGAAATTTGAAGTAGATGCATTGATGACGTTGCTGGTTCACACCATTCGGGGAGAGATTAAAACGCTGATGGACAACAACGTACGACTGGCGACCATTGGTCATATAGATAGTTTACCCGGCGATTGTCAACGTGAACTGGCTGAAGCTATCCGCGAAACAAGCCAAAATACTGGCCTGACGCTGATACTGGCTCTTAGCTACAGCGGACGCTGGGAAATTTTGGAAGCTGTTCGGCAACTGGCGGCAGATGTTCGCGATGGCAAACTGACACCAGACCAAATTGACGAAACCGTATTCGGGCAACACCTTGCCACAAGTGGCATTCCCGACCCCGAACTAATGATCCGTACTAGTGGCGAAATGCGCATTAGTAACTTTATGCTTTGGCAACTAGCTTACTCTGAACTATATATGCCCGATGTGCTTTGGCCTGATTTCCGTAGAGAGCACCTGTATAAAGCTATTTTAACGTATCAACAACGTGAACGCCGGTTTGGTAAAATCAGCGAGCAATTAGCTAAATAAGATAGTATAGGGAGTCAACCGCTTACAACTTGGGAAATATAATATCATATTCCAACCATTTTGTTTGAAACTGGCTCCTGAAAATCACCAACATAATACGTATTACAACTTGGAACACCGTATAAAAGTTATAGTAGGAGCCGTTTGCCTGCTCATTAGTTTATTGTCTGCTCAGGTCCGGGCTCAGGTGCGCGTTGGCATTGGTCGCGATAAGGCCGCTCCAACAACAGAAAGTAACGATCTGCTTAATTACGCTAGCCCCAAAGAATATGAAATTGCAGGGTTAACGGTAACGGGCACTCGCTATCTCGATCCAAATTCGCTGGTTTCTCTGGGCGGGTTGAAACTGGGCGACAAAATTCGCATTCCGGGTGAAGCAATCGGTTCGTCGGTGCGAAAACTAATGGAATCCGGCTTGTTAGATAACGTCGAGTTATTTGCTACTAACGTGGCCGACAATAAAATATCACTGATGTTTCATGTGCAGGAGCGGCCCCGACTTTACCGGGTTAGTTTCATGGGCGTTAAAAAAGGTGAACAGGATAACCTGAAGGATAAAGTAAAACTCAATCTGGGTAAGATCGTAACCAACACAATTACGAAAAACACCCAAATGGCCGTACGAAAGTTCTTCGTCGATAAGGGCTACCTGAATACGAAAGTTAAAATTACGACCATACCCGACAGTACCCGCAACAATGCCACCATGCGTGTATTGGTTGATAAAGGGCAAAAAGTAAAAATTGCAAAAATTAACTTCGAGGGTCTGAGTAGCGTAGATGAATCGGCTGTTCGGATGAAGATGAAAAACACTAAAGAGCAACGTTTCGGGCGGGTGTTCTCACCGTCGAAGTTTGTTCCTAAAAAATACGAGGAAGACAAGCTGAAGCTGCTTGAGTATTATAACAAGCTCGGGTATCGTGATGCTACCATTGAACACGACACAGTTGTCAATAAGGGTGGCAATGCTATTAGCATTAATCTGAAGATAAACGAAGGTCATCAATACTATTATCGGAATATTGATTTCACGGGTAATTACCTTTATACAGCTGCCCAACTTCGTACCGTGCTGGGCGTAACGAAAGGCGATGTGTATAATCCAGACGACCTGGATAAGCGCATGAACGGCAACCCTGGTCAGGATTTAAGTTCGCAGTACATGGATCTTGGCTACTTGTATTACAATGCCCAACCCATTGAAAAGGCCATTGAAGGCGACTCAATCGACCTCGAAATTCGCATTTTTGAAGGTAAGCAGGCGACAATTAATAAAGTCATTCTAAATGGTAACACCAAAACCAGTGACCATGTGGTGATGCGTACCATCAGAACACTGCCGGGACAGAAATTTTCAAAAACGAACTTGATTCGTACACAACGGGAATTATCAACGCTGGGCTATTTCGATCCGGAGAAAATTGGTATCAATCCTGTACCGCAGAACGACGGAACGGTTGACATTGAATATACAGTTGAAGAAAAACCCTCAGACCAGATTGAGTTATCGGGTGGTTGGGGCGGTTATGTAGGCTTCGTCGGTACGCTTGGGTTAACGTTCAATAACTTCTCGGCCCGCAATATTCCAAATTTGAAGGCATGGCGGCCTTTGCCAGCCGGAGATGGTCAACGAGTGCAGTTGCGTTTCCAGGCCAATGGCTCCCAATATCAGGTGTACTCGCTGTCATTCACGGAGCCTTGGTTAGGTGGGCGCAAACCCAATGCCCTATCGGTTAGCGCCAGTCATACAGTCTATCAAACGTTCTACGATCCTTTGAACCCTAATAGTATTTACCAAAGCTTAAAAGGTCGTAAACCAACCGGATCTTATACGAACACCGCAATTACAGTCGGCTTGGGACGTCAATTGAAAATTCCAGATGATTACTTTAGTTTGAGCAATTCGATTTCGTTTCAGCGGTATGACCTGAACAACCTCGATTTGTTTTACATAGGGTATAAAGACGGAATTTCGAACAACATTACGTTCAACACAACCATATCGCGTAACAGCATCGATAACCCGCAGTTCCCGCGTAACGGTTCGTCGTTTACACTTAGTGGTTCGTTTACGCCCCCCTACTCGGCTTGGCGCACAACAACTGCAACCGAGGCCCCAAAGGATAAGTACAAGTTTGTGGAATACCATAAATGGATGTTCGATGCCAGTTGGTTCCAGACAGTTTTTGGGAAATTGGTGCTTAATACCCGCGCCCACCTTGGTTTCTTGGGCAGCTATAACAAACGTACCTCTATCGGGCCATTCGAGCGGTTTGTGTTAGGCGGCTCAGGTTTGGCTGGTCAGGGGCAGTTCGCACTGGCACAGGACATTATTGGTCTCCGTGGTTACGATGACCGTAGTGTTTACACTGCCGACTACGACCGGGCTGTCGATGCTACGGCCCGTAGCCAGGGTGGTGTCGTTTACAACAAATTTGTTGCTGAGCTGCGTTACCCGGTTTCATTGAATCCATCGGCTACAATCTTCGTCCTGACATTCATGGAAGCCGGTAATAACTGGGGTAGTTACAAGCAATACAATCCATTCGACCTGAAGCGGTCAGCAGGCTTCGGAGCGCGTATCTTTATGCCAGCCTTTGGCTTGATCGGTATTGATTATGGATATGGTTTCGACAAGATTCCAGGGGTCAAGGATAAAGCTTCCGGTCAATTCCACTTTACGATTGGGCAGCAGTTAAGATAAGATTTTGGCAGGTTAAACGTTTTTAATCTAACCGATTAGAGTTCAAAAGGCTAATCGGTTAGATTAATGTAACCTTGACAATCAATTACTTCCTGCAAAAATTGACGCACAATCAATGAAGAAAGCCCTATTTTTCGTACTTTTGTGCGCTGTTTGGGTGTCTACACCTGCAAAGGCGCAAAAGTTTGGGTACGTGGACACTGAGTTCATTTTTGGCAAAATGCCCGAATATCAGAAAGCACTAAGCGAAATTGATAAATTTGCGGATAAGTGGTCGAAAGATATTCAGGATAAATATGTCGAAATTGATAAGCTACAGAAAGCTTATCAGGCAGAAGAAATTCTGTTGACCGAAGACATGAAACGTGACCGGCAGCGTGCTATTGGTGATAAAGAGCGCGAAGCACGGGAGTACAACAATAAAGTGTTTGGCTACCAGGGATTACTCTTTGAGAAAAAAAAGGAATTAATGAAATCGCCAATGGAGTTAGTGAACCGGGCCGTTGAAAAGATATGTTTGCAGAAAAAACTGGATTTTATGTTCGACAAAGCATCTGATTTTGTTATGCTGTACACAAATCCAAGACATGACTATTCAGACTATGTAATGGAAGAACTAGGCTTAGATATTAAACCAACGGCTACAAACAGTAATCCAATAAATAAAACAACCATAAAACCTAAGTAATACAAACAACTAATTCGAGATGAAGAAAAACCTCGTCATGGCGTTTGCAGCAGCCCTTCTAATGGGCGGTTTAAGCGCACAGGCACAAGCCCCGACTATAACGCCGGCAACGACTGCTACAGCTGGTCCATTAAAGTTAGGCTACACGAACATTGATTACGTGCTATCACAAACGCCCGAAGCAAAAGATATTCAGAACCAGTTGACCATTCAGCGCACACAGTCGGAAAACGAAATGAAGCGCATGAATAAAGAATTGGAAGATAAATATGAGGCCTACCAAAAGGGAGCAGCTCAAATGTCGGACGTAATTAAGAAAGACCGTGAAACTGAATTGCAGGGACTTCAGGCCCGTATTCAGGAATTTGGTCGTACGGCTGAGCAGTCACTGCAAACGAAATACCAACAATTGGTTAATCCAGTTGTACAGAAAATTCAGAAGGCTATTGATGCTGTGGCGAAAGAAGCAGGCTATCAATATGTATTTAATCTGGATGCCGGTGCCAACACTATTCCAATTTTGTTGGTTGCCCCAGAAGAGAATAATCTTACGGAATTGGTATTGAAGAAACTAGGTATCGATCCTTCTAAGGCAACTGCTGCAAAACCGGCAACGACCGGAGGTAGTACGCCACCAGCGGCAAGACCAGCGACTGGTTCAGCCGCAGCGCCGAAGAAAAACTAGGGTTAGAATAGATCTTGTGTTTTAAAGTCGCTTCCTGCTAACGGGAAGCGACTTTTTTCTGAGCTTAACTTTTTGTTCCTACACGGATAAGTGTATTATCACTTTTCACTAGAAAAGTATAATTATTATAGGCAGAATAAACCTAATAGCTACGAAAAGTCTCAAACCAGGTTTATAATCCCGATAAGACGAAATCTTCAACCTATTTTTACGTTTTTCAAGACAGACCACCTTTCAACGTCACTATGAACCGAACTGCCGGTGTAATGGCGTGGATGCTACTCATAAGTACAATTAGTAGCCTCCATGCGCAGGATTCTAAATCACTACAACTACTTCTACCTACGCAAACCAACTGGAATGTTGTGCCCGAAGGCAGTACTGTTCGGTTTGATTTAAAAGCCGCTGGGTTCTCTACAGACTCACTTAAATTTTCTTTTGGAGGTGACAAGCAGGATGGCATGCAACTTGATTCGTTGGGCCATTTTAGTTGGACACCCGGCTTTGATCTGGCCGACCGTATTCAAACAACTAAAACTTACCCAGTTAGTTTTGAGGTTCGAAACAAGCGTGGCCAAACAGCTTCGCAAAACAGTGACTTTAAAATAATGCATGTAAACCGCCCGCCTGTAATTGGCGAACTGCGGCCATTTTATGTAAGCTACCGAACGCAGAATACCTACAAAATGGATCCTCAGGTAGTACATGACGACGACGGTGACCCGATAGCCTTTATCCCAATTGCCGACCAAATGCCGGAGGGTAGTAAAATGTCATCGCAGGGTGAACTGACGTGGACACTGTCGCTCAATCAATTCAACCGGCTGAAGCTATCACCTCAATATATTGAGTTTTGGGTGGAAGACCAGCCTGCCAAAACTCGCACAAAGGGGCGGCTAAAAGTGGAAGTTACGCAGATGGATCTACCACCCGATATTGCTGTTATTCCAAAGGAAACCAATTATAAATTGCGTGAAAATGCGACGGTAAATCTCAAATTTTACCTTTCAGATCCTAATGGTGAAGATGACGTTGCGACCTTCGGCTTCCTATCTGATAATCAGCAAATTCCGAAAACAGCTTTGGTTAAAAATACGGATAATCAGTACGAGTTTATCTGGCAACCGGGCTATGATTTCGTAAGAGATCCCTACGATTCTCTGAATGTACAAATAACGTTTTATGTGCTGGATAAAGCGCAGAATCGGGAAGAACGCCGAATAACATTCACCATTGTCAATACCGTTAACGAGGCCGAAAAAGACCGTTACTACTACAATCAATATCGACAGGTGCTGGTGCAAGCCTGGGGTCTGGTCGAGCAGTTGGGCGATAAAGAGGAGCAATTAAAGTACGATTATAAAAGAGCTAAAGGCGGCAAGCGTAACCGGTCGGTTACGAATGCGTCATTAGGAGCGGTAACAGGTGTAACACCAGCCGTTACTGGGTCAAGTACAAGCCAGAGTGCTCAAAATAATGGCCGCCTTATTTCTGCCATTGGTGGTACAGCCGTGCTCACAATGGGAACGCTCGAAGCAACGGAAGTAATTGGCAAATCCATGAAGGACCTGCTCGACCGGTACAACTACGTGCTGGGTAAGAAAAGCGAGTTACAGAATAAGGGTGACGTATTTGCTCGTGAGTTTGCCCTAAAATCGGCTCGGCGTAATGGGGAATTTGTGAAAAAATTAGACGATTTTCGGAGTACTATGAGTCTAAGTGGCCTAGTGGCGTTGGAATTAGATGCCAACTGGCAAAGCAAAAAAGAAGCAACTGATAAAGCCATAAAACGGACGTTTAAAGACTTCACGACGTTAGAAGAAACGCAATAATTTACATCATAGCTCCATCCATTTATCCCATGCCGGAGCTATGATGTAAAACTAACTAACGTCAATCCAGAAAGCGGCTTCAAATACCCGCCCTGGTTCTACCTGTTGAATAGCTTCCTTCTGTTGAATTGGCTTGGGCTCTCCCTCGCTGTCGGCACAACCCAGCCACGGTTCAATACAAACAAAGGGCGCACTAGGCTTGGCCCATACTCCCAAATACGGAAATGCCGGATACTCAACCGATAAAGCGTGGTTATGCTTGTCGCTGCGAATAGTTACCCGCCTGGCCACCAAATTTTTGAATACTAACGCATCGTCATCAAACAAATGCTTCGTTAAGGCAAGTCTACGTTCTGACGTATTGACTTCTACGGTTGGAACAGGTTTTGTTTCGCCAGTAAAATAACCCGCCGACGAGAGCATATGCGTTTCTAATGGCTCTACCTGTTCAAATTCAATAAAGTAGTCTTCATAATTTTCACCAGATTCGAATGGTACGGCAAACGCTGGATGTGCCCCAACCGAGAAGAAAATAGGCTGTTCATCCTCATTTACCAGTCGGTAGGTAATTGTAAGCCGAGGGCCGTCGAGTTCATATAAGATTTGAAATTCGAACGTATATGGGAAATGTACGCGCGTTTCTTCGCTCGACCGTAACGAGAAAATAGCATGATTCGTCGTTGATTCGGTGGTATCAAAAAGAGATTGTCGGGCAAAACCGTGGCGTTCAATTGGATACGTTTTCCCATCAATCAGCAATTGATTATTCAGGCATCCTCCTACCACGGGAAACAAATTAGGTGCATGCCATCCCCATACACTCGGGTCAGCCTGCCAGAGGTGTTCAATATCCGTTGGCTTATGGACAATTGATGTCAGTTCGGCTCCTTTTGGCCGGATAGAGACGCGGAGGTAGTCGTTTTCTAAAGTTGTCATGTGTGTAAAAATAACAAAAGCCACCCAATATTGAGTGGCTTTTGCGAATTCGACGGCCATCGGGATTGTGGCCAGGATTAATTGGTTTAGAACCGGAAGTGAGAGAACGCCTTGTTGGCTTCGGCCATACGGTGCGTATCATCCTTCTTTTTCACAGCTGCGCCTTCGCCTTTAGCGGCTGCGACGATTTCGGCTGCTAACCGGTCTACCATTGTTTTTTCACCTCGCGAACGAGCGAACCGGATAAGCCATTTCATGCCTACCGCGACCTTCCGGTCTGCCCGTACTTCGGTTGGTACCTGAAAGGTAGCTCCACCGACGCGACGGCTTTTTACTTCAACTGATGGCATGACGTTATTCAATGCCTTTTTCCAGGTATCAAGACCGCTCTCGCTGGTGCGCTTGGCAACCACATCGAGGGCGTCGTAGAATATGGAGTACGCTAAGCTCTTTTTGCCTTCGTACATCAGGTTATTTACAAATTTGGTTACAAGGACCTCTTTATATTTGGGGTCAGGTAATACGTAACGCTTGGGTGGCTTCGCCTTTCTCATGTTTGCTTCAGATTTTTGGTCTTACTCTGAACGTAGCCCGACTTCAGATGAGCGTTCTAACGTCCAGTCCTATTTTTTACTGTGACATAAACCGTATGCTATGTTTGTTTAAAACACGTCATAAGTCAGCATCACTTTACTTCTTTTTGCCTTTTGCTGGAGGTGCACCTTTGCCACCTTTAACTGGAGCCTGACCTGGTTTAGGACGTTTGGCACCATATTTCGAACGGCTTTGCAGACGACCGCTTACGCCAGCCGTATCCAGAGCACCCCGAATGATGTGGTAACGAACACCCGGAAGATCTTTTACCCGGCCACCGCGAATCAGCACAATCGAGTGCTCCTGCAAGTTGTGGCCTTCACCTGGAATGTAGGCGTTCACTTCTTTTTGGTTCGTCAAGCGAACCCGGGCGACTTTCCGAAGGGCCGAGTTCGGCTTCTTCGGCGTCGTTGTGTACACACGCGTACACACGCCCCGACGTTGTGGGCAGGAATCCAAAGCTGGCGACTTCGACTTGTCGATCAGCTTTTCGCGGCCCTTGCGCACTAGTTGTTGTATAGTAGGCATTCTTGAATTTGATTTATGAAAAAACAGTCTCCCCGAATTTTGAGGTGCAAAGATACGGAAAACTGTTTGAAAGCCAAAGTAGAAGATTTTAGATATACGACAAAAGGCGTAAAAGAAGTAGATAGATAAACTACTTCTTTTACGCCTTTTGTCTTTCTGCTGATATTATGCCTGTCCAACAGGTCCGCCGAAGCCTCCCCCAGCCGGAAACCGGAATTCGTTCGGCTCGTTAATACCCCCGTAGGCTTCTTCAAAGCGACTAATGTTTTCACGCAGGGCTTCCAGTAATCGCTTGGCGTGTTCGGGTGTCAGAATAATTCGGGCTTTCACTTTAGCTTTAGGAACACCGGGCATCAGACGGATAAAATCTAGGATAAACTCACTATTTGAGTGAGCAATCATAGCCAGATTGGCATAAATACCCTCGGCAATGTCTTCGCTTAATTCGACGTCAATTGCCCCTTCAGGGTTTTGTTGTTGAGGATTCATACTAAAAAATAGTTGGCAATACTAGATAAGAGCTAAATCAGGAGACAGTTTATTTAATAAACCGAATCGTTAATGGATAACGATAATATTCCCCGTTGTTGGCTTTTACAGCAGCAATAATAGTGAAAACGAGCCACACCACACCGACAACGAAGAGTAAGAATACCCCAATCACGAGAATCATGAGCAGAAATGATATGGCCGCTGCAATGGCCATTGTGATTTGAAAATTAACGGCTTCTTTACCATGATAGTCGACATAAGCCGATTTTTCTTTTTGAATCTGCCAAATAATAAGTGGAGCTACTACGCTGCCAATCAACACGAAAGAACCCGGTATTGCACTCAGATGAGCAAGCATAGCCCACATGCGGGCATCGGACTCACTCAGTGATATGGGAGCAGGCGTTAAAGGCGAAATAGGCGGTTGGTTTTCCATAATAGTAAGAGGGTTCGTTTATGTAGAGTAAGTTGGCGTAAATTTTTGTCTGACACAACGTTATCTTAACAAACTCACGAAACACGTTAGCCTTTATGCAAACCTTTAATTCCATATTTAATGAATAGTGGACGAATAGTAAAAACCAAAGCCACTGCTGATGCAGTGGCTTTGGAGAAGAACGAAACTTACTAAATCTAGTTATTTATTGGACCTCTGGCTGGTTTCCTCATTAACCCGTTCATTAAGCAATTGGTCCATAGTAGCGTTGAATTCCTTTACAAATTCTTCGTAATACTTGCCTGTTGCTGGTCCTGAATAACCCGTATGCACCTTGGCGACGTCACCATTGCGCTTCACATAAATCGTTGTTGGATAAACAGACATCTCGCTCAAAGCGGGTAATACTTCTGATGCGTGTTTTGTATCAGCTATACCGGCAAATAGCATATCGTAATCTATTTGGTAGCGATTTTTCACTGTTTCGAGCCGAGCTTTCGCAAAAACTGGGTCATTTTTGGCCTCGAAGGCTAACCCAATAATTTCAACGCCCCGTTTTTTATTGGCCTTATACCAAGGTGATAGGAAAGCAGCTTCGTCCATGCAGTTATGGCACCAGCTTCCCATAGTCGTGACAATCACAACTTTACCCTTGTATTTAGGGTCGTTCAGCGAAATCTGTTTTCCCGTAAAGGCATCGGGTAATGTAAATGCCAGAGGAATACCGTCTCTCATTTTTGTCAGGCTGTAAGCATCCGGCAAGGCAGCTTGTGCATTCCGGGTACCTTTGACAGAACGTGCCCGTTGGCTGTTGACAAAATCGCCTGTCAACTCGTTGCCGCTAATTTTACCGGTAAACAATTGCGGATTTGATCCATCGAAAGCGGATAAGGAAAATTCATCACCCTGAACAGACCCTTCATAAAAACGAAGGTCACCCCCTGTGCTAAGAAATGTGCCAGTTAGCTTACTACCACGCTGATCAAAAACGCCTATCAGTTTAATTTTCTCATCGATGACAATATCCCAGTTCCCATGCATGCTAACACTTGCGGTGGCGGGTTGCTCAACAAATCGGTAGCGCTTTCCATACTCAGCCCGAAAAGGGATGCCAGCCACTGGACTATCAAGATGTTTGAACACGCCTGAAAGGGTGTTAGCATCCTCAATTTTTGCTGCCAGTACCGTATTATACACATCGACCGGCAAAAAAATCGAGTCGCCCCGCTGCGTAACGTTCTTTAATTCAAACCGTTCGGCCCCGTTAATCAAATAAGCCGTCTTGCCTGTTAGTTCAAAATTAAATGGCGCTGTATGTCCGGCTGCCAACGTAAATACACCTCGCCACACACCAATTTGAGGCTTTGTCTGTGCTTGCCCTACAAGCCCAATCAGTAGCAAACTACTGACTGTCAGAAGTTTTTTATAAATCATACTGGTTATATACATATAGCTAGACTTGTTCCTGACATTTACTCAAGCAGGTTTATCAAAGATGTATTAAGACAATTCCACTACACAATCGTCCTGCTCCACCACCGTACCTTCTTTCAAAACGACCTTGGTAACTTTCCCCTCTTTCGTGGCCGCCACAATGCTTTCCATTTTCATGGCTTCGATGACGAACAACGGCTGGTTTTTCTTGACGGCGTCGCCTTCTTTCACCAGAATACGCGTTAATCGACCCTGCAATGGAGAGCCTACATCGCCCGCTTTGCCTGCTTTGGTATTCATCTGTTTCTCAACCTTCGAAGCGCGGTCACGAACCTGTACCTGTCGGCTTTGGCCATTGAGTTCAAACGTAATTGTCCGCATACCAAACTCATCCGGCTCCGACTTAAACAACAACCGAACAAGGATATTTTTCCCCTCTTCGATGTTGATCAGAATCTCCTCGTTTTCTTTCAATCCATAGAAAAACGCAGGTGTTGGAATGATGCTGACGTTGCCATATTGCTCATTGGCTTTATAATATTCGTCATACACTTTGGGGTACATCTGGTATGACAAATAATCAACGAAGCCATCACTAAGCGGGTATTTTTCCTGAAAGACTTTAAAATCAGCGTCGAAGTCGATTGGTTTCAAATGCTCATTCGGACGACCCGTGATTGGCTTTTCTCCTTTGAGCACCACTTGCTGAATATCCTCTGGAAAGCCCCCAACGGGTTGTCCAAGAATACCTTTCATCAGGTCTTTAACCGACTCAGGAAAGGATAGTGACTCTCCGCGCGTCAATACATCGTTAGCGGTGAGGTTATTAGCCGTCATGAAAATTGCCATATCACCTACAACTTTCGATGATGGCGTTACTTTCACGATGTCACCAAATAGCTGATTAGCAACCGAATAATTCTTTTTCAGCGTCTCAAACTTATCCCCTAGCCCGGTGGCAATGGCCTGTGGCTTCAGATTGGAATACTGACCACCCGGAATCTCGTTTTCGTAAACTTCAGCGCTGCCCGCTTTCATTCCCGACTCAAACGGATAGTAATATTCCCGAACATCTTCCCAATAGTTCGAATAGGCATTCAGGGAGGGCAAATTCACTTCGCACTCGCGCTCGTGGCCCTGCATCATAGCCACGACAGAATTGAAATTGGGCTGCGACGTCAGACCCGATAAGGCTCCAAGCGCACAGTCCACAATGTCAACGCCAGCGTCAATCGCTTTTAGGTAGGTAGCAGCCTGAATACCCGCCGTGTCGTGCGTATGTAGATGGATGGGAATACTCACGGCTTTCTTTAGCTCACGCACCAGTACTTCGGCAGATAGCGGTTTCAATAAGCCCGCCATATCTTTAATAGCCAGAAAATGCGCGCCTTCGTCTTCCAGTTGACGCGCCATGTCCAGATAATACTGAAGTGTGTACTTTTTCTGTCCCGGAGACAGCACATCACCCGTGTAGCAAATTGACGCTTCGCACAGGGCATCTGTCCGTTCGCGCACTGCCCGGATGCTCACCTTCATAGCTTCGACCCAGTTGAGTGAGTCGAAAATACGAAAGACATCAATACCGGTTTCCCACGATTTCTCAACGAATTTTTCAATCAGATTATCGGGATAGGCAGAATACCCAACGGCATTGGACCCGCGAAATAACATTTGCAGGAGCATGTTCGGCATCGCTTCACGCAGTGCCTCCAGGCGTTTCCACGGACTTTCGTACAGAAAGCGCATGGCTACGTCGAAGGTTGCGCCACCCCAAACTTCCATCGAAAAGAGTTCCGGGTGATTTTTAGCAAATCCTTCGGCTACCTTCTGTAAATCCTGCGTTCGAACACGCGTTGCCAGCAATGATTGGTGCCCATCGCGGAACGTCGTATCTGTGTAGAGTACGCTTTTCTGGTCAAGTACCCACTGCGCGAATTTCTCACGGCCCAACTCCTTCAGCCGATCCCGGTTACCCGCCGGATAAGGGCTATACGTGTCGAAGGCTGGGACAATGGGTGTACGAAATAT
Organism: Spirosoma flavum; assembly: GCF_042686045.1. Taxonomy (NCBI): domain Bacteria; kingdom Pseudomonadati; phylum Bacteroidota; class Cytophagia; order Cytophagales; family Cytophagaceae; genus Spirosoma; species Spirosoma flavum. Next base: position 648,297 of record NZ_JBHUOM010000001.1, on the reverse strand, counting down.
TTTGCTATCGTCTTTCTTTTTGACTTCCGGATTACCGTTTACAATTACCTCGGCGAGGTAATTGAGCACCCGCGTCGAGCGGTCCTGCGGCTTGCGGAAGTTAAAGAGTTCGGGGTGGGTTTCAATGAACGACACCCGTGCTTCACCCCGTTGGAAAACCGGATGACTAATTACATTCAGCAGAAAGCCAATGTTGGTTTTAACGCCCCGAATACGAAACTCCAATAACGCCCGTGTCAGGCGTTGCGTGGCCCCTTTTAGCGTTCGCCCCCGCGCTGAGACCTTCACGATCATCGAGTCGAAGTAGGGCGATATTTTCATACCCGCATAGCTACTACCCTCATCAAGCCGGATACCAAAACCAGCCGCGTTACGGTAGGCAGTAATGGTTCCAAAATCGGGTTTAAAGCCATTAGCCGGGTCTTCGGTGGTGATGCGGCACTGGATGGCGTATCCGTTGAGCGGAATATCTTCCTGACGATTAATATAAATACGATTGTCGGAAAGCAGGTAACCCATTGCAATCAGAATCTGCGTTCTGACAATATCAATGCCGGTAATTTCTTCTGTTATCGTATGCTCAACCTGAATCCGGGGATTGACTTCAATAAAGTAAATATTCTCTTCTTTATCGACCAGAAACTCGACTGTTCCGGCATTGGAATAGTTTACCGCCCGTCCCAATTGCAGGGCATATGCGTAGAGTTTATCTTTGGTATCCTGGCGCAGCCCGAATGATGGTGCTACTTCGACAACCTTCTGAAATCGCCGTTGAACTGAGCAATCGCGTTCGTAAAGGTGAACGATATTACCGTGCTGGTCACCAAGCAACTGAACTTCAATATGCTTGGGATCTTCGATAAATTTCTCCAGAAAAATCGTGTCGTCGCCAAAGGCATTTCGAGCTTCATTTTTGGCTTCGGCAAATGCTTTCTCAAACTCTTCGGGCTGCCGAACGACACGCATACCGCGTCCCCCCCCCCCAGCAGCAGCTTTCACCATGATCGGGAAACCAATTCGTTCAGCTTCCGTCAGAGCAAACTCTGGAGTCATGTTTTCTTCCCGCGAATCGGGAATAAGGGGCACTCCTGCCGTACTAGCTAGGTTTTTGGCCCGCACTTTATCACCCAGCGCGTCCATCGCTTCGGGGGACGGCCCAATGAAAATAATATTTTCGTCACGGCACCGTCTGGCCAATTTTACATTCTCAGACAGGAAACCATAGCCCGGATGGATTGCATCGATCTTGTGTCGTTTAGCCAGAAGAATAATGCCTTCGACGTCCAGATACGGTTTTAGCGCATCTTCATCACGACCAATCTGGTAGGCTTCGTCAGCCTTGTAGCGGTGGAGTGAATAGCGGTCTTCGTAGGTGTAAACGGCGACGGTGGTAATGCCCAATTCAGTGGCAGCCCGCATGATGCGGATGGCAATTTCGCCCCGGTTGGCAACAAGCAAACGGTTAATGGGTCGGATGTACTCTTTCATGATTTTCAACAAAAGCGGCTTCAGGCTATAAGAGCGACAAATAACATAGCAAGATTGTTGAAAATTTTGAAATAATAGTCTTGTCCCGTATAATCATTGGAGAAAACAGCTTTATCGGGGAATATTCCTGAAATTAATAGTGTGCGTCTTGAAGCGGTCAGTACCACATTTTATATCAAGCAACCTGTTTATCTGTGTTTAGTAGAGGCTCGTTACTTTATAAAAGTCCCCAACAACCCTAAGTAACTGACAACCAAATCAACTCAAATAGCTAAAAATCATCTGATTTTTCAATTTGATAAGTTCTCAGCCAATGCTTCAATAAGCCCGTATCGGCCAGGGCTTTCACGTCGGCTTTTAGGTACTTTATGTCTCGCTTTAGTTGGGCAATATCGCTGTTGAGGCTAAACTCCATGCCTATTTTTGAATTAACGGTGAAGGCAGGCTTACCCGTCATAGCCGCTAATTCATTTTGCAGCCCCAAAAACTCGTCGTCTAATTCCTGCGCTTGTTGCCGTAAAATTTTGTTGTAATATTTGAGTTGGTCTTCGGCAAGCGTTTCCAGATGTGTCTGGTCGATACGCTCAAATTCAAGCTGCAAGCGAAACAAAGCCAGTATATCGCTTTTTTCGTAGGCGGCTATCACACGGTGCATGATTTCAGTTTTACGCACTTTTTCGGCTTCGTCGGGTTCGCGGTCGGGGTGAAACGCTTTCACCAAATCCATATACAACGTTCGAACGGCTTTTGTACTATTCCGCTCTTCGGCTTGCTTTTTAGCCTCACGCTCCTGCTGTTTGGCAGATTTTGGTTTGTTGGCGCGTTGTTGCTGACGATGGGCTTCGGCGGCTTCCTGCCGGTCAATTTGCTCCTGCACATAGTCAGTCATCTTCTGCGGGTCGCTGACATCAACATCTTCGTTAAAGTCAATACCGAACACAGTACCCATCATTTCCTTCATCAACTCCTCCGTTTGCTGATCGGCTTCATCGTTAGCATTGTCGAATCCTACTGCATCATATTTGTCGTAAATAGGCTTAAGACTAACGATATCGTGCCCTGAAATCAAATCGAAGGCTATGTTTCGAATCAAGTCAGCAAGCTTTTTCTTTTCTGTTTTCGTATAGTCTTTACTGTCATAAGCTCGGTCGAATAGGCGCACCAAGTCGGCTCGAAAGTGGCAGTACTGTTCAACCAACGGACGATAGTCAGTTTGCATCCGTTGATGAATGTAGTGAGCGGCTTCACGCAGGTTATGCAGATCAGCGCCTGTTTTTTCGATTTTGAGCGTCAGTCGGTTAAATTCTTTCTGCGATTTTGAAAGAACTGCATTCTGTTTACCAGTGCCAATTCGGACAACATGTTGTTGAGTCAGTTGGGTCATACGCGCTTGATTTTCGATAAGTTAAGATACCATTGAAGCAATCAATAACCGTAGATTTGGGTAGTAATGGGCGAACGGCGTACTTAGCACCTGATTAGTATATACCCAGGAAATGATTACAAATATAATTCGCCACATTGCTCGTCTGGACTCTCACCACCGCTTATTGATCGGCCTGATTGTTTCAATAGTTGTCTATTTCATTGTTCCGGCAACAGCCAGTCTATCAGCTCATTTCACCATTGTCTGGGTATCATATGCGATAACAATATTAACTCTCATGTGGACAACTATTGTGGTTGCTCACCCTCGTGACTTACCGCAACTATCACGCCTTCAGGACTCAAGTCGAACGCTGATTTTGATCTTCGTTGTTATAGCGGCTGGAGCCAGCTTATTTGCTGTGATCGACTTGATAAAGGATAAGAACCAGCAGCAATACATTCCTCTGGCTATTGGGGCTATTATCGTCTCATGGAGTTTGGTGCATACGGTTTTTACAATTCGATATGCTCACCTGTATTACGGCAATGATATTGAGCAAAAGAAACGACCTGGCGGCCTGGATTTTCCGACCGAACCCGAACCTGACTATTTAGATTTTGCTTATTTTTCGTTCGTTATCGGCATGACCAGTCAGGTTTCTGACGTAGCGGTTGGCTCGAAACCTATGCGCCGAACGGCTCTGGCACATGGCGTACTATCTTTCGGGTTCAATGCCATCATCATTGCCCTGACAGTAGGTGGACTATCGTAGGATTTAGCCGGAACGTCGTTCGCCGGGCCGGGCTTGTTTTTGTGCTTTTTCCCGAACATCAGTCCGGCTCTGTTCTTTTTCGTAAGCGTCGCGCTGTTGCTTGTCAGATAGTAGGTTACGGTAGAGGCCATTCAGCACATAAATGTCGTCAACCTCGTCGATAAGCCGGTGGAGGTGTTCGCGGACTTGGATAATATTCATTGAGTTGGACCGCCGATGCGATTAGTTTGTTGAGTAAGCAAGGCTACTTTATTAACACGTTTCTGAGGTTTTTTGCTCAATGGAAGAAGAAATATCCCAGTGCTATTCCAGCAATGATGCCCATTAAATCGGCAAACAGTCCGAATGGAATAGCGTACCGTGAATTACGAATACCCACCGAACCAAAGTATAGCGCTACGATATAGAATGTGGTGTCGGCAGCGCCCTGAAACATACAGGCCAACCGCCCGACGAACGAGTCCGGACCAAACTGCTTCATGGCGTCAATCATCAGAGCCCGCGACCCGGAACCACTTAACGGTCGCATCAGGGCCACCGGCAAGGCGTCGGTAAATTCGGTGTTCAGGCCCGTTAGACTAAATACATATTTAAACCCGTCAATCATGTAATCCATAGCGCCGGAATTTCGGAACGCGCTGATAGCTACTAACATACCCACCAGATAGGGAATAATTCGGACGGAGGTTTCAAAACCACCCTTCGCCCCTTCGATGAACGCGTCGAAAATATCAACCTTTTTTCGCATCGCCCCTAACAGAAACGATACGACAATAAGCATTAGAACAAGGTTGCCCGTTACTTTCGAGATGACTTCTATTTCTTCTTTTGTCTTGGTAGACAAAAACCACAATATCAGGGCAATCAGACTTGTAACACCACTCAACCAGCCAATTACGGTGCTGTTCATCAGATTGATCCGCTGCTTGATAGCTACGGCAATCATACTCACGACTGTGGCAACATACGTGGCAATCAGGCAGGGAATGAATATATCTGATGGATCTTTAGCACCCAGAATAGCCCGTTGCGCCATGACACTCAGCGGAATAATCGTCAGGCCCGATGTATGAAGCACCAGAAACATAATCTGGGCATTAGAAGCCGTTTCCTTCGTCGGATTTAGCTCCTGCAAACTCGCCATTGCCTTCAACCCGAAGGGCGTGGCCGCGTTATCTAACCCCAGCATATTGGCCGAAAAATTCATAATCATCTGTCCATTGGCCGGGTGATCTTTAGGCACTTCAGGAAACAGTTTATGAAAGAACGGGCTAATAATGCGGGCCAAGAAATTGATAGCCCCGGCTTTCTCACCGATGTTAAGCAGCCCCAGGAAAAACGTCATGACACCAGCCAGCGGTAGCGCAATGTCCATTACCGCTACCTTCGATGAATCGAATAAACCCTCGACAATAATTTTAAAGATTTCTGTATCGCCCAAAAAAATCAATTTTGCCAGAGCGACCAGAAAGGCAATGATGAAGAATGCAACCCAAATATAGTTTAATGCCATTTTTAGTGCTAGTGGCCAGTAATTAATGGTTAGTTGGTAGTTTCGCCATCAATATTCATCATTTGGTTATCAATAAGCAAAATATCATGCGCTTCTTCGTTCTCCTTTTGTTTGCTCTTTCACCATTCGGTGGTACACTTGTTTGCTCTTTCGCTCAGCCCAAAGTTGAGCAGGCTATGCTAAAACAAGGGCTTGTGGATGTGCAGAAAGTTGACCCAACAATTTTGGTTGACCTCAAATATTCGACTACCGGCAACTTCGTTGGTAAAGACGTGTATGGTGACCTTACACGCGCTTACATGCAGCCGATGGCTGCAAAAAAACTAGCCGATGCGAGTAAATATCTGCAAGCCCATCATCCCACCCTTCGCTTACTGGTGTATGATGCGGCCCGTCCCCGTTCGGCGCAATGGAATCTTTGGAATGCATTACCCGATTTACCCGAACACGAACGCCAGAAATACGTAGCTGATCCACGCAAGGGGTCTATTCACAATTACGGCTGTGCTGTCGATTTAACCGTTGCCACTAAAGAAGGCCGAAATGGAACACCAGAGCCATTAGACATGGGTACCAAATACGATTTCTTTGGTGAATTGGCGTATCCATCGCGCGAAAATGAACTCCTAAAATCAGGTAAGTTAACACAACAACAAATTGACAATCGACAGATTCTGCGCACAGCCATGCGACAGGGAGGATTTAGTTCAATTGAGTTTGAGTGGTGGCATTTCAACGCCCTCTCGCGGGAGAAAGCAAAAATGGCATTTCGAATTGTGGACTAACCAATGACAGATGTCTATTCTGTGTTTGGTAAAGTATCAACGGCCAAAGCCGATGCAAAACCTTACTAAGTGTGTACTCAATGCCCGAAAACTAAAAAATAGAGTTAGGCCCGTACGATGGTAATGCTGCTCCGTCGGTTTGAATGAAAAACGGATGCAATGATTATGGGTGTTGTCGGGCTGTATCGGCTTTGATTAGTCAATAAAAAAGCCACCTGTTAGATGACAGGTGGCTTTTTTTAGCGCTACTTACTTCCAGTCGCAATCGGGAGAGAGCCATTCCTGACCGGGGTCAATAGGTGAACCATCCGGTGGCGCTTGTACACTTGTTGGGCGTAGATCGGCAATATTTCCCTCGGCCCGGCGAATCTGATCGGCAGCAAATAAGTGATGGGCGGCTGTTTTCGGATTCGCACTAGGTGGACTGAGTTTACTTTTTAACTGAGTCATTTTCAGGAGGGCTACGGCCCGAGCCTGAGACGCAATTTCCTGATTGCTAGCCAAGTCAATCAGTCTCTGCAAAAATAGCTTGTCAGTCATGCGTTTCACTTCAGCCTGATAACCGTCCGCTGGATCTGCTTTGTACCACGTAGCACTTAGTAACTGGTCGAGCATCGACTCCAAACTAACTTGCGATGCATCAAGGGATGACTGGGCTACTAACCGGCTCACTCGTTCACCGTTAAGCAGCATTTGAAGGGTCAGGCCTGCCGCAGCTTCAGCTGGGCTCATTGGGTCAAACGTAATACCTGTCCGGCGTTTAAATACTTCGCGCGGATTTGGATCATAGCGGAATGGCCGGGGTGGAATCATCGCCAGCACGGGCTTCGGTAGGGCCAGAAAAGCTGGATCGATAGTAGCAAGCAGGGCATCCAAAGCCCGCTTTTGTTCCTGCGCCGGAACAGTGGATAAAACCGCCTGACCATCGCCACGAAGGGCATTCGTGTAGGTTTGACCACCCACAACTTTTGCGGCTGCCTCAACCTGATACCGATGAAACATATACATTGGTACAAGTACTTCTTCGAGCGTCGCCATAGGCATGCCAGCCGGTATCTTGGCGGCTGTGAAATTCGATAAGGCAATGCGCCGAACATCGGATACACGCTTTAGTTCGTCCACTGCATTTGTCCCGTTGTCCCATAAGTGTGTGCCGGGGTGAGCTGAACCTTCGGGCCGGGCATCCTGATCGGTCAGGAAGGTAAGACCAGCCTTATGCATATCGACTACCAGTTTATCCAGTGCCTGTTTTTCGTTTGTTCCAGCCGGGAACTGCTCATATCCATACCGAATACTCCATTTATCGTAAGCGCCGATGTTTTTGGCATAAGCGTCAGACAGGTCAATACTGGTTCCTTTTATTTTCGCGACCATCGTCGGGTAATCCATTACCGATGCGCGACCAAACGTAGAGCCGCCTTCTGTGCTGGCTATGTAATTATGGGGTAATCCAAGCGTATGACCAACTTCATGAGCCGCCAATTGCCGTAACCGATCAATCGACATAGTCATCATTGGGTCGGCCTGCGACGAATCCTGTAACGATGAACCAAAGTTTCCAACCAGACCCTGCGCAATTAAATAATCCTGCCGAACACGCAATGAACCAAGTGTAACCTTTCCTTTGATGATTTCACCCGTGCGTGGATCATTAATGCTGCCTCCGTACGACCATCCCCGCGTGGAGCGGTGAACCCATTGTACAAGGTTATAGCGGATATCCATTGGGTCGGCATCTGCCGGGAGCAACTTAACCTGAAACGCATTTTTGTAACCAGCCGCTTCAAATGCCTGATTCCACCAGGCCGTACCCTCCATTAAAGCTGAGCGAATAGGTTCGGGCGTGCCAGGATCTATGTAATAAATAATTGGTTTAACGGCTTCACTCATAGCTGCCGAAGGGTCTTTTTTCTCCAGCCGGTGCCGCGAAATATACCGCTTCATAATTGGTTGACTAACGGGCGTAGCATAATCAAAATACTCGATGCCGCCATAGCCGATACGTGGGTCAAATAGCCGGGGTTTGTACTTATTATCAGGAAGTTGTACAAATGAATGGTGCTGGTGCATGGTCACCGCTGAAGGTGTCGGCACCACTTCACGTAGGTAAGCTCCCGGGTTGTCGCCTGTCAGGGTAATAATCGTTTCAAACTCGGTATTTTGCGGAAATGCTTTGGTGCGGGGCAAATACATCGCACTCCGCATCGGATCAAATTTGAAGCTCCCTTGCTTGGTTCGGGCGATAGCCTGTACGGCACCAACAGCGTCCTGCATCAAAAATGGTGTGAGATCTACAATGACTTTGCTATTCTCCTCAGCGACAATATCAAACCCGGCATGAACTGATTTAGCAAATGACTCCTCAACGGCTTGCCGTTCGAGCGGATCGTTACTAATGGCACGGTACGCATAGTTCGGTTCAATCATCAGAACTTTGTTGCCGCTACGCTCAAACTTAACGACGTGTTCCTGTCCCAGTCTGCCCCGATCAAGCCCGATGTCGTTGGAGCCAACACCCTGTGCTAATGTTGGATAGTACAGAAACTCGGTATCGAATGAGGAGATTTCAAGCCAGATTTTACCTTTTTTTGCGTCCCAGTAATAGGTCATAAAACCGGGATTGCGTTCCATGCCATTGGTGAAAGTAGCAATACTATTCGACGTTGCCGTTGGTGACTGAGCCTTGAGTTGATGAGTACCTGTCAGCAGTAGACAGAGAAATAAGAGGAATTGTTTCTGCATTTTTATTGAGGTTGTAGTTGACGCTCAAGTTACGGCAAAAGCGTTTACCGAGGATACACCCAGACAAAGAATAGCCCAGCAACAGAGTAAAGTGTCGCTGGGCTAGCTGTCTTTTTGAGAGGTAAATTTTCTACCGTAACCGGTCTGACCCTTTTACTAATTTTTCATCCCGACGAATGAATCGGTTGGCCAGCGCGTTAAAAACCAAAGCCGCAATGATCGCGTAGAAACCGGGCAGAAATGTGCCTTGGTCGGCGGGGTTACCATATTCTTTACCCACGTAAAGCGTCCGATAAAGGATAATACCCATTATGGAGGTTAGCATTAGCGCGTTTACGGCGCACATGGCGGTTTGTGTCAGGCGGTTACGGTATTGAAAAATAGCGTAGAGTGAAGATAGCCCAACCAAAGCGATCAACAGAGCTAAATACCAAACCGATACTTCGTAGGTAACCGGAATTGTTTGCGTTGGTAGACCCGACTGTTGAAGCGGGGTCTGTTGTTGAGTATGCACCAAGGCTGTAAGGCGTGCCATCGCTGGTGGCTGTAAATTCACTTTCTCCCAAATGGGATTAGCCAGAGCAACGCCCATGGCAACAGCAATAAGAAACAAAAATATCGTTTGAACGCGTTGAATCATTGTTGATTAGAATAGATAATAGTTGGTAAATAATGTGTACTAGCTGATGAATACTGGATGATAGGTTGACGGCTGACCTTACTATTTGGTAGTCATTCTACGGTATCCATTATAAAAAGGCAAAAGTAGGCCAAAAACGACAGATAATGAAAGCAGACATTCGCCTGATAGTAACAGCCGATGGTTCGCATACCGCCGTTAATGAGGGCCTCGACAAACCTTATCATTCGGTTCATGGAGCCTATCAGGAATCGCAACGGGTATATATCGAACTGGGCTTGCTGGATGCATTCGACAAATTTGCCGAACCTGAACTATATATTTTTGAAATGGGCTTTGGCACCGGGTTGAATGCCCTACTAACGGCCCGTGAAGCGCAAACGCATCAACGACGGGTGGTTTATTCCTCAATTGATGCCTATCCGCTGTCAGTAGAAGATGCTCGCCAGCTTAATTACGATGAATTACTAGGTACCTCATACCTACCTAAACTTCACGAATCTGCCTATAATGAGCCTGTTAGCCTAAATCCTTATTTTACCTTGATTAAATACGAAAGTAAATTACAAGACCTACGGACGCCCGACCGTTTTCACATAATTTATTACGACGCCTTTGCACCAACATCGCAGCCTGAACTTTGGGAACCGGAAATCTTCAGTCAGATGGCTCAATTATTGCTTCCCGGTGGTGTGTTGACTACGTACTGTTCAAAAAGTTATGTACAACGTAATATGAGAATGGCCGGTCTAACGGTTGAAAAGCACCCGGGGCCGCACGGAAAACGCGACATCCTTCGGGCAGTCAAACAGTACGAATAAACGGCTTCGTATTCTCCGTAAGCATTTTCTACGAGTACTATCTGTTTCGCTAATTTTATTAACCTATGAACGTTATTACTTAAAACAACAGCACGTATGAACCGTCTGCTTCTCTTTTTCGCTGCTTTCGTTTTGCTCACAATAAGTGCATTTCGAACCACCTTGCCCACTGCACTGGTAGTAACCAAACCTAGTGACGAGCGTAAACATATTAAATGGCTGACCATCCAGGAAGCCTATGCCCTGACACAGAAAAAACCCAAGAAATTTGTGGTGGATGTTTATACTGACTGGTGCGGCTGGTGTAAGGTGATGGACCGCGAGACATTCTCGAAACCCGCTATTGTCGATTACGTAAACGAGAATTATTACGCCGTTCGATTCAATGCCGAGCAAACGGCAGATGTGACGCTGGGTAAACAGACATTTAAGTACATCAGCGGTGGTAGCCGGGGCGTTCATGAACTGGCCGCAGCCTTGCTGAAAAACCAGATGAGTTATCCTACGACAGTATTCTTAGACGAAAAATTCAATCTGATTCAGCCAATTGCCGGTTACCTGGAGCCACGAACCTTTCACCAGATCATTACCTACTTCGGTGAAAACTACCATCAGAAAGAACCATTCGACCAGTATAAAACAGGCACCTATAAAGAATTTCAGTCGGCATTGACGGCGAGTAAATAAACGAAAGATGAGTAGGAATACGGATAAATTAGCTAGACTGGCTGGTTTATCCGTATTCCTATTTTTAGTTAAATTTGCAGTCTTTCATCAATACAAACTAAACACCAACATGACAACACGAGTGGCTTTGTTTATAATCTTAGCTATAGGATTTATAGCCGCAGGAACCCAAAAGTTCATCGATCCTCAAAACATGGATTTGTCGGTGAAGCCGGGTGACAATTTTTATCAGTATGCCAACGGTAACTGGCTTCGTCAGAATGCTGTTCCAGCATCTAAAACATCGTGGGGCAGCTTTAATGAGCTTCGCGACAAGAGCCTGGATGCCATGAAAGTCTTGCTTGAGGATGCATCGAAAACGACTACAAAAGGCCGTTTATATCAAATGGTGGGCGATTATTACGTGAGTGGAATGGATAGTGCGACTATTGAAAATCGCGGTTTCGACCCTATCAAACCCGATCTTGCCCGGATTGAAAATGTCAATAACAAAGCTGCCTTCTTTAACGAATTAGCCTATCAGCGGACACAGAGTAATGGCATGCTGTTTGGCTTTTTTGTAGGCCAGGATCGAAAGAATGTTACGAAATATTTGCCACAATTTAGTCAGGGCGGCACTACACTCCCCGACCGCGACTACTATTTAAAAAATGACGCTCGTAGTTTAAAAATTCGTGATGCCTATCACGATAACCTGACTAAAATGTTTGCCCTGATTGGTGAGGAGCCAAATCAGGCATCGCAGGACGCTGATGTTATAATGCGTGTCGAAACAGCCTTGGCAAAAGCCCAACTACCTCGCGTCGCTCTCCGAGACCCATACAAAACGTATAACAAACTGACCGTTGCCGGTTTCACACAGCAGACGCCCGGCATCAATTGGGCGGACCAGTTAGCAAAATACGGTACGAAAGGGCAGGATACAGTGCTGGTGCAAAGTCCGGCCTTTTTCCGGTCGATCGATAGCTTAGTGGCGGCTACACCCATTGAAGATTTGCGTATCTATATGCGCTGGAACATACTTAAAGGAGCAGCGCCTTATTTGAGCAGCGCCTTTGTTAAGCAGAACTTTGCGTTCTCGAAAGTGCTGACCGGCCAGAAAGAACAAACACCACGCTGGCAGCGCGTCAGTAGTCTGATTGATGGCTCGCTTGGCGATTTATTAGGGCAACTATACGTTCAAAGCTATTTTAAGCCCGCAGCTAAACAGCGAATGCTAACGCTGGTTGATAACCTGGAAGCTTCGTATAAAGAACACATCAAAAACCTCGACTGGATGAGCGAGGATACCAAGAAGAAAGCCATTACGAAACTGTTGGCGTTTAAGCGTAAAATCGGTTATCCTGACAAATGGAAAAACTACGATGGCGTTACTATTGCCAGCAATGATTTTTACGGCAACGTAAAGTCAGCCAGCAAGTGGTCGTACAATTATATGATTAACCGCCTGGGCAAACCTGTTGACAAAACAGAATGGGGCATGACACCTCCAACGGTAAATGCCTATTATAATCCCGTTAACAATGAGATTGCGTTTCCGGCGGCCATCCTACAATTTCCGTTCTTCGATTTTGAAGCCGACGATGCCATCAACTACGGAGGTATCGGTGCAGTTATCGGGCATGAGATGACGCATGGTTTCGATGATTCTGGCCGTCAATATGATGCCGATGGAACACTACGCGATTGGTGGACAAAGACCGATGCTGAAAACTTTAAGAAACGGGCAGATCAGGTAAAGGATCAATTTTTCGGTTTTAAAGTTCTTGACTCTCTTAAAGTCAATGGCCAGCTAACCCTGGGCGAAAATCTGGCCGATCTTGGTGGACTAGCTATTGCTTATGACGCCTTCAAAAAAACGGCACAAGGAAAATCAAGTGGTAAGAAAAGTACGATTGATGGCTTCACACCCGATCAGCGTTTCTTTTTGTCCTGGGCACAGGTCTGGCGCATTAATATTTTACCAGAAACGGAGGCTCAACTTATCATGACCGATCCCCATGCACCGGGTCTTTATCGTTGCAATGGTCCCCTATCGAACATAGATGCCTGGTATCAAGCCTTCAACGTACAGTCTGGCGACAAAATGTATAAAAAGCCCGCTGATAGAATAAAGGTCTGGTAACGGGGGATTTATTTCAGTAAAATCACGCCTGCACTTGTTGGGCGTGATTTTACTGAAATTTTATCAGTGTAGATTTCACATCCGAAGCCAGAAAAATCAATGTCTACACCTCCTAACCACCTCTTTTATGCCTATTTCACGACTTCTTATACTCTTGCTTTTTTTTGCCGTATCGTGTCAGACTAAACCGAAGCAGGAAACGCAAACTACATCGACCACCGCCACAGCATCGGAAGATAGTGCGACGATACTGGCAAAACGACCCGGACCCGATGCACCTCGCACAGCGGCTGATCGTTTGGTGAGAGCACTCTACTTTGAGCACAACAAAACGGAAAATCCTATGCGGGAAACAAAAGACCGTTCTTTAATAGACCAGTTTTTTGCAAAACCCACCGCCGACCTTATATGGAGCGATGGTAAGAAATCATCAACTAAAGTAAATCGGTCGAAAATAAATTTGCTTTTTAACGCACCAGACGCAGCCATCAAAAAGATGTGGGTTTTGCCCGCTGTCATAGGAGGTTCAAGGGCAATCGTGTACGTAACATTCGAAAATGACGCTAAACCAGAAGAACTTAGAGTTGATATGCAGCGCTTAAGTGGTCGGTGGCGTATTACCGACATACTCTACCCGAATGGAAAGTTATTAACTCAATTGCTGCACTAAAAGCCACTTTCTATAAATTATTTTAAAGCATCTGTTGACAACATCGTAAAATCGTGTAATTTTGCAACTCCAAACCGGAAACGGTGCGGAAAATGTTCTTTAACAGTGTTTTTTGGGGAGTTTCCAGAGTGGCCAAATGGATCAGACTGTAAATCTGCTGGTGTACGCCTTCGGAGGTTCGAATCCTCCACTCCCCACAATAAATCTTTGCGGAAGTAGCTCAATTGGTAGAGCGATAGCCTTCCAAGCTATAGGTTGCGGGTTCGAGACCCGTCTTCCGCTCTAATGATTTGATTGAACACTGTTAAAGACATGCCGTTATAGCTCAGCGGTAGAGCACTTCCTTGGTAAGGAAGAGGTCCGGGGTTCAAGTCCCCGTAACGGCTCAAGGCTTCTTCGTGAAGTCTTTTTGACGGGGCCGCCCGTGCGGTATTAAGCCCAAATGGTATTAGTCCTCAAACGAGGATGATCCCGCTGGGTTTAGTTTATTTTCAGCGAGTTTCATCCAATAAAAAAACAGTTCACAATAGCGTTTTAAAAACATGGCAAAAGAAAATTTTGACCGCTCGAAACCGCACGTAAACATCGGTACGATTGGTCACGTTGACCACGGTAAAACGACGCTGACGGCTGCCATTACGAAAGTGCTGGCCGGAAAGGGTCTAGCCGCAATTCGGGATTTCTCCTCAATTGACAACGCTCCGGAAGAAAAAGAGCGTGGTATCACCATTAATACATCGCACGTTGAGTATTCAACGGTAAATCGTCACTACGCGCACGTTGATTGCCCAGGTCACGCCGACTATGTGAAAAACATGGTAACAGGTGCTGCCCAAATGGACGGTGCTATCCTTGTGGTAGCAGCAACGGACGGCCCAATGCCACAAACACGTGAGCACATCCTGCTTGCCCGCCAGGTTGGTGTGCCTCAGCTTGTTGTGTTCATGAATAAAGTGGACATGGTTGACGATCCTGAATTGCTTGAACTCGTTGAGATGGAAATCCGCGAGCTGCTAAGCTTTTATAATTACGATGGCGACAATATCCCTGTTATTCAAGGATCGGCGCTTGGCGGTCTAAACGGTGATGCACAGTGGGTTAAAACCATTGAAGAGTTGATGGATAGTGTTGATAGCTTTATCCCACTGCCTCCTCGTCAAACGGAATTACCTTTCCTGATGCCGGTAGAAGATGTATTCTCGATCACAGGTCGCGGTACAGTTGCTACAGGTCGTATCGAACGGGGTATTATCAACTCTGGCGAACAGGTTGAAATCCTGGGTATGGGTGCTGAAAACCTGAAGTCAGTTGTAACGGGTGTTGAAATGTTCCGGAAAATTCTGGACCGTGGCGAAGCCGGTGACAACGTAGGTTTGTTGCTTCGTGGTATTGAAAAAGCCGATATCCGTCGTGGTATGGTAATTTGCAAGCCAGGTTCGGTAACTCCGCATGCTAAATTTAAGGCTGAGATTTATGTACTGTCGAAAGAAGAAGGTGGTCGTCATACTCCATTCTTCAACAAGTACCGTCCACAGTTTTACTTCCGCACCACTGACGTAACGGGCGAAATTATGTTGCCTGCTAACGTTGAGATGGTAATGCCAGGTGATAACATCACGATTGAAGTAAGTCTGATCAATAAAATCGCTATGGAAAAAGGTCTTCGTTTCGCCATTCGCGAAGGTGGCCGTACTGTAGGGGCTGGTCAGGTAACAGAAATCCTCGATTAAGGTAAAATAACTCAAAACAAGTGCATTTCTCAACAGAAATGCACTTGTTTTTTGAAAATGTTTCGTACTTTTGCAGTCCGTTTCGGAAGCACGCCGATACGGACGTTTTTGTAATTATAACAAACGGGTGTAGTTCAAGGGTAGAATAGCGGTCTCCAAAACCGTTGATGGGAGTTCGAATCTCTCCACCCGTGCCAATCCCTCACTTTAATATGGACAAGTTTATATCGTTTCTGAAAGCCTCTTGGGAGGAAGTTCAGCACAACGTGACTTGGCCTAAATTCAGCGATCTGCAATCCAGTTCAACGCTGGTACTGGTAGCATCGCTGATTTTTGCGCTATTGGTCGGTCTAATAGATTTAGTATTTGAGAACGGACTGAACGCATTTTATCAGTCATTCTAAATTGATTTACGAGATACGGTTTACAAAGTACGATTTTATCGGCTTTGCAGATCACAAATCGTAAACCATAACGGGGGCCGCCCACGCGGTCGCAAATAATAACATGAGCGGCATACAGTGGTACGTCATACGGGCAATATCGGGGCAAGAGAAGAAAATCAAATCTTATCTCGATAACGAAATTATCCGGCAGAAGTTGGACGAAGTAATTCCGCAAGTTCTTATTCCGGCAGAAAAGGTGTACGAAATGCGCAACGGCAAGAAGCGTGTTCGGGAAAAATCATTTTTCCCTGGGTACATCTTAATTTCGGCTGATCTGGGTAATAACCGGGCCCTCGACATGATTCTGAATATGCCGGGAGTATTGGGATTTTTGGGTAATTCGCAAGTAGGAACCACCTCTAAAGTTCCCGTTCCGTTACGTCAGGCCGAAGTGAATCGTATTTTGGGTAAAGTACACGAAGAAGCGCAGGAAGTTGCTACGCCAACCGTTGCTTACATCAAAGGAGAATCGGTAAAAGTTGTTGATGGACCCTTTGGTGGTTTCATTGGCACTGTAGAAGAAGTATTCGACGACCGAAAGAAAGTAAACGTCGTTGTAAAAATATTTGGCCGGAATACACCGGTAGAACTCAGTTACGCGCAAGTAGAAAAGGAAAATTGATTTTATATCAGTTTCCGTGATCCGGCGTCCTATGCTTCCCTCAGAGGACAAACGATCAAAACAAGTTGGTTTATTATGAAGGAACACGGACCGGTTATGTGACTGACCCCCATGCAACGTAAGTTTTAAACCGTAACTCAATTATCACAATGGCAAAAGA
Organism: Spirosoma flavum; assembly: GCF_042686045.1. Classification (NCBI taxonomy): domain Bacteria; kingdom Pseudomonadati; phylum Bacteroidota; class Cytophagia; order Cytophagales; family Cytophagaceae; genus Spirosoma; species Spirosoma flavum. The sequence goes on along the minus strand of NZ_JBHUOM010000001.1, from coordinate 631,727 downwards.
AGTAGGTGGCTACGTAAAGCTGCAAGTCAAAGGCGGGCAAGCCAACCCCTCACCTCCAATTGGTCCGGCACTGGGTTCCAAGGGTTTAAATATCATGGAATTCTGTAAGCAGTTCAACGGTCGGACGCAGGATAAGGTGGGTACGGTACTGCCTGTTTTGATTACGTATTATAAGGACAAATCCTTTGATTTCGTTATCAAGACTCCGCCGGCACCGATTCTGCTGTTGGAAGCAGCTAAGCTGAAAAGCGGCTCTGCTCAACCAAACCGCAACAAAGTGGGCTCTGTATCATGGGAGCAAATTCGGACTATCGCGGAAACAAAGATGCCCGATTTGAACGCCTTTACGGTGGAGTCAGCAATGAAGCAGGTGGCCGGTACGGCCCGCAGTATGGGAATCACGGTGACGGGCACAGCGCCCTTCGAGAACTAATAGACTTGCCGAAGCAAACACAGACATGGCTAAGTTAACGAAAAAACAAAAGGAAGCTAAATCGAAGTACGATGCTGCTAAAGAATACTCGCTCCAACAGGCGGCTGAGATTCTGAAGGAAATTTCGTCCGCTAAGTTTGATGCTTCCGTGGATATTGACGTTCGGTTGGGCGTTGACCCGCGTAAGGCCGACCAGATGGTTCGTGGCGTCGCTACGCTTCCACATGGTACGGGCAAAAAGATTCGCGTTTTGGTGCTTTGCACCCCAGACAAGGAAAACGAAGCGAAAGAAGCAGGTGCTGACTACGTAGGTCTGGATGACTATATCCAGAAAATCGAACAAGGCTGGACTGACATCGACGTGATTATCACGATGCCGAGTGTCATGGCTAAAGTTGGTCGCCTAGGTAAAGTGCTGGGTCCACGCGGATTGATGCCAAACCCGAAATCGGGTACGGTAACTCCCGACGTAGCGAAGGCTGTTCGTGAGGTGAAAGCGGGTAAAATTGACTTCAAAGTTGATAAAACCGGCATCATTCACACCAGTATTGGTAAAGTATCGTTCACGCCAGAGAAACTGGCCGAAAACGCGCAGGAGATCATGGCTACATTAATGCGACTGAAGCCTTCATCGGCTAAAGGAACGTATGTAAAAACGATTAACCTGTCGAGCACAATGAGTCCGGGAGTAACGATTGATAAAGGCACAGTAGCCGGAATTTAAGCCATGAAGCGCGAGGACAAAGGAGTAATTATTGAGGAATTAACTGGCAAGTTCCAGTCTATTCCCTTCTTCTACATCACGGAGGCCAATGGCATGACGGTTGCTGAAACCAACAACCTTCGTCGGATGTGTTTTGAAAGAGGTATTGAGTACAGAGTGGTGAAAAACAGTTTCATCAAGAAAGCACTTGAAACCCTCGATACGGATTATACGCCGTTCAACGATACGGTGCTGCATGGTCAGTCGGCGGTGATGTTTCACCCTGAAAATGGCAAAGCACCGGCTAAGCTTATTAAGGAGTTCCGTAAAACGAGCGACAAGCTGCAACTAAAGGCTGCCTCTATTGATTACAGTCTATTTATTGGTGCTGACCAACTTGATATGCTCATCGCACTGAAGAGCAAAGAAGAGTTGATTGGCGAAATCATCGGTCTGTTGCAATCACCTGCCAAAAACGTCATTTCGGCGTTGCAAAGCGGTGGCAACAAATTGGCCGGTATCCTCAAAACGCTGTCGGAGCGCGAGGAAGCAGCTTAGTTTTTCCGGCATCTAATTTTCAATATTGTATCACAATCAAATAAAAAAAATACTACAATGGCAGATTTGAAAGCGTTCGCGGAGCAGCTTGTAAGCCTGACAGTTAAGGAAGTTAACGAACTGGCTACCATCCTGAAGGATGAGTATGGTATCGAACCGGCTGCTGCCGCTCCCGTAATGGTAGCTGGTGGTGGTGCAGGCGCTGATGCTCCGGCTGCTGTCGCTGAGAAAACTTCGTTCGATGTCGTTCTAAAGTCGGCTGGTGCTGCTAAGCTGGCTGTCGTGAAATTAGTTAAAGACCTGACAGGTCTGGGTCTGAAAGAAGCCAAAGAATTGGTTGACAACTCACCCAAACCAGTTAAAGAAGGTGTAAGCAAAGACGAAGCGGAAGCCCTGCGCAAGCAACTTGAAGATGCTGGTGCTGAAGTAGAAGTTAAGTAAGCAGATAGCTCTTTCGCATATCGCTCCAGGCAGGGGAGGCCAGACCAACGTCTGGTCTTTTCCTGTTTGGAGACTTTTTGTCTAAGCTATTGCAAAAGACAAACTTATTTATATTGCCTTATGTTGTCTATTTACGCCCCTTGGGTTGGGTAACACCCGGGGCCTGAATAGCCGCTTAGTTCGAGTGCCGTGGCAAATCTTCGCAACGCACTCATTGAGAATCGGTTACGCAACTAAACGAAGCACAATCTTGGCGACAAACGCGAAAATCAGTACGCGCAAAAATTTTGCGACGATTCAGCCAGTGATTGGGTATCCAGACTTTTTGGATATTCAAGTTAAATCCTTCAAAGATTTTTTCCAGCTTGACACCCCTTCCAACCAACGGTCGGAAGAAGGCTTGTTCAAAGTTTTTCAGGAAAATTTCCCTATTTCAGACTCACGCGAGAACTTCAAGCTGGAGTTCATCGACTATTTAGTTGATCCGCCGAAATACTCGGTTGATGAATCTATTGACCGGGGTCTGACGTATTCGGTACCTTTGAAAGCGAAACTGCGCCTGACGAATAATGATCCTGATAATGAGGATTTTGAAACGATTGAGCAGGAAGTATTCTTAGGTAATATTCCATATATGACCGAGAAAGGCTCGTTCGTCATTAATGGAGCAGAACGTGTAATTGTTTCGCAGTTACACCGTTCGCCGGGCGTGTTCTTCTCTATGAGTAAGCACACAAACGGGACCAAACTTTATTCGGCTCGGATTATTCCATTTAAGGGGTCCTGGATTGAATTCTCAACTGACGTTAACAATGTCATGTACGCGTACATTGACCGGAAAAAGAAATTCCCGGTTACAACGCTGTTACGGGCTATTGGCTTTGGTTCAGATAAAGACATTCTGGATTTGTTCGGTCTATCGGAAGAAGTACCAGCAACGCCTGCCAACCTGAAAAAGGCCATTGGTCGTCGGTTAGCAGCTCGGGTACTACGTACATGGACGGAAGACTTCGTAGATGAAGATACGGGCGAAGTAGTGTCCATCAGCCGAAATGAGGTGCTCCTGGAGCGCGACTCAGCTATCACGGCTGACGACATTGATGTTATTACAGAATCGGGTCAAAAATCAGTCATCCTGCATAAGGAAGATATGAACATGGCCGATTACAACATCATTTACAATACGCTGCAAAAAGATAGCTCCAACTCTGAAAAAGAGGCTGTGGAGCAAATCTATCGGCAGCTTCGGAACGCCGACGCACCTGATGAGCAAACAGCTCGTGAGATCATTCAAAGTCTGTTCTTCTCAGACAAACGGTATGATCTTGGTGATGTAGGACGTTACCGAATTAACAAAAAACTTGGTCTCGATATTTCGTCGGAGATGAAGGTATTGACCACAGAAGACATTGTGTCTATTGTGAAATACCTCATTGGTCTGATTAACTCGAAAGCCGTTGTCGATGATATTGATCACCTTAGCAACCGACGTGTTCGGACGGTAGGGGAACAATTATATGCACAGTTCGGTGTCGGTTTGGCTCGGATGGCCCGGACGATTAAAGAACGGATGAACGTACGGGACAACGAGGACTTCAAACCTGTTGATCTTATTAATGCCCGTACGCTGTCGTCGGTTATTAATTCGTTCTTCGGAACGAACCAGTTGTCGCAGTTCATGGACCAAACTAACCCATTAGCCGAGGTGACGCACAAGCGTCGTATGTCGGCACTGGGACCGGGTGGTCTGTCGCGCGAGCGGGCTGGTTTTGAGGTTCGTGACGTACACTACACCCACTATGGTCGTCTGTGTACTATCGAAACGCCTGAGGGTCCGAACATTGGGTTGATTTCATCACTTTGTGTCTATGCTAAAATTAACAGCATGGGATTCATCGAAACACCGTATCGGATTATCGAAAACGGTAAGGTAGCGATGGATAAGCCGGTGATGTATTTAACAGCCGAAGAGGAAGATACCCACTACATTGCGCAGGCTAACGCAGGCATCGACAAAAAAGGAAACTTCACTGTTGATCGGTTGAAAGCCCGTTTTGAAGGTGACTTCCCGATAGCTGAACCGCAGAATGTAACCTTCATGGATATTGCTGCCAATCAGATTGTATCGGTAGCTGCTTCCATGATTCCGTTCCTTGAACACGATGATGCTAACCGTGCCCTGATGGGTTCGAACATGCAACGTCAGGCTGTGCCCCTACTCCGTCCCGAAGCACCTATTGTTGGTACGGGTCTGGAAGGTCGTGTAGCTGTTGATTCGCGGACATTAGTAATCGCCGAAGCTGATGGTGTAATCGAGTTCGTTGATGCGAGCAAGATTATTGTTCGGTATAGCCTCGATGAGGATCAGTTGGCAATTACGTTCGATGAAGATCGGAAAACATACAACCTTATCAAGTTCCGTCGTACTAACCAGGACACATGCATTAACATTCGACCAACTGTCCTGAAAGGCCAGAAAGTGAAGAAGGGTGATGTGCTGTGTGAAGGTTACGCAACACAAGCTGGTGAGTTGGCACTTGGCCGGAACATGAAAGTAGCGTTCATGCCTTGGCAGGGTTACAATTTTGAGGATGCCATCGTGATTTCAGAACGCGTTGTGCGTGAAGATATCTTTACCTCGATTCACATCGAAGAATTTGAGCTGGAAGTACGTGATACGAAACGGGGCGAAGAGGAATTAACCTCCGAAATTCCGAACGTAAGCGAAGAAACAGTTCGCAACCTTGACGAGAACGGTATCGTTCGCGTAGGTACAGAAGTGAAAGAAGGTGACATTCTTATCGGTAAAATTACGCCGAAGGGTGAAAGTGATCCGACACCAGAAGAAAAACTTCTCCGTGCCATCTTTGGCGACAAAGCCGGTGATGTTAAAGATGCTTCCAAAAAAGCACCACCATCGCTGAAAGGAGTCGTGATTGATACCAAGTTGTTTGCGCGTCCGGCCAAAGAAGATCGGGGTAAGCACAAAGATGAGGTAAAAGCGTTGATGAAGAAGTACGGTCGTGAGTTGAACGACTTCCGTGCCCGGATGATCGAAAAAATGGTTTCGCTGTTAGATGGTAAAATCAGCGCGGGTACCAAACATAAGTTTGGTGATGAGATTGTGAGCAAAGGAGTGAAGTTTAACCGTAAAAACATTACGGATAACCTCTTTCCAGATCGCAATGCATACCGTGATGAAAGTAGCTACGCCGTGCCAGAAGAAGCCAATCTGCTCTTCGACATGAATCTTGAAAACTGGACGGAAGATGAAAAGCTGAACCATATGATCGTTTCATTGGTAAAAAGCTATAACAATCGTCGCAGTGAAATCACAGGTCGGTTTAAGCGTGAGCGGTTTACACTTGAAGTTGGTGATGAATTACCGGCGGGTATCGTGAAGTTGGCCAAAGTATATATCGCCAAGAAGCGTAAGCTGAAAGTTGGGGATAAAATGGCTGGTCGTCATGGTAACAAAGGAGTAGTTGCCCGGATTGTACGCGATGAAGATTTGCCGTTCCTTGAAGATGGAACCAAAGTCGATATCGTATTGAATCCGCTTGGCGTACCATCCCGGATGAACCTTGGTCAGATTTATGAAACTGTGCTAGCTTGGGCAGGTCAGAAATTAGATCGTAAGTATGCAACACCGATTTTCGATGGCGCAACAGAGCAACAGGTAGCTGACGAATTAGACGAAGCAGGTCTTCCATCGTTCGGCCGTACATACCTCTACAATGGTTTGACGGGTGAACGGTTCGACCAGCCTGTAACAGTCGGCATTATTTATATGCTCAAACTCGGCCACTTAGTGGACGACAAAATGCACGCTCGTTCAATTGGACCTTACTCACTTATTACACAACAGCCGTTGGGTGGTAAGGCGCAGTTTGGTGGTCAGCGGTTCGGTGAGATGGAAGTGTGGGCGTTAGAAGCCTTCGGGGCATCGCATATACTACAGGAAATTCTTACTGTGAAATCCGATGACGTGGTTGGCCGTGCTAAGGCGTATGAGGCTATCGTGAAAGGTGAAAATCTGCCGAAGCCAAACATTCCGGAGTCGTTCAATGTACTTGTACATGAATTGCGTGGTCTTGCACTTGAAATTACATTAGAGTAGTCGATAGTCATCAGTCGGTAGCGTTGGTTAAAAACTAACGACTACGGCTGATGACTACGATTGATTTTAACCTATAATCTCCAACCAATGTCGTTCAAAAAGAACAAAAAGCTCAACAGCGACTTTGCCAGCGTGACGATCAGTCTGGCATCGCCGGAGTCTATTTTGGAGAGTTCCTACGGCGAGGTAACACAGCCGGAGACGATCAACTACCGGACCTACAAACCCGAAATGGGTGGCTTGTTCTGCGAGCGCATCTTCGGGCCAGTGAAGGACTGGGAGTGTCACTGCGGTAAATACAAACGGATTCGCTATAAAGGCATTATCTGTGACCGTTGTGGTGTTGAAGTAACCGAGAAAAAGGTTCGCCGGGAGCGTATGGGCCACATCGAACTGGTGGTACCTGTGGCGCATATCTGGTATTTCCGCAGCCTACCTAATAAAATTGGGTATCTGCTAGGTCTCTCGACCAAAAAACTCGACCAGGTTATCTACTACGAACGTTACGTAGTTGTGCAGGCTGGTGTAAAAGCGGAAGACGGTATCAACCAACTTGACTTCTTAACAGAAGACGAGTATCTGGATATTATTGACAAATTACCAGGTAACAATCAGCACTTAGACGATAAAGACCCAAACAAATTCATCGCTAAGATGGGGGCTGAAGCGCTGGAAATGTTGTTGTCGCGGGTAGAGTTAGACGAATTATCGTATTCTCTACGCCACGCTGCTGCAACCGATACGTCGCAGCAACGTAAGGCTGAAGCGCTGAAACGGCTGAAAGTTGTGGAAGCGTTCCGGGAAGCCAATGGCCGTATTGAAAACCGCCCTGAGTGGATGGTTATCAAAATGGTGCCGGTTATTCCGCCTGAATTACGTCCGCTCGTCCCACTTGATGGTGGCCGTTTTGCTACGTCTGACCTAAACGATTTGTATCGTCGGGTAATTATTCGGAACAACCGTCTAAAGCGGCTTATCGAAATCAAAGCTCCTGAAGTAATTCTCCGTAATGAAAAACGGATGTTGCAGGAAGCTGTCGATTCGCTGTTTGACAACTCACGTAAGGTAAACGCCGTGCGTTCGGAAGGTAACCGTGCGTTGAAGTCGCTGTCCGACATGTTGAAAGGTAAGCAAGGTCGTTTCCGGCAGAATCTGCTCGGTAAGCGCGTTGATTACTCAGGTCGTTCGGTTATTGTCGTTGGTCCTGAATTGAAATTGCACGAGTGTGGTTTGCCGAAAGATATGGCGGCTGAATTATTCAAGCCGTTTGTCATTCGCAAACTGATTGAACGCGGTATTGTCAAAACAGTTAAGTCGGCGAAGAAAATCGTTGACCGGAAAGACCCTGTTATCTGGGACATTCTGGAAAACGTGTTGAAAGGCCACCCTGTTCTGCTAAACCGTGCGCCAACGCTTCACCGTCTAGGTATTCAGGCGTTCCAGCCGAAACTGATTGAAGGTAAAGCTATTCAGTTGCACCCACTCGTTTGTACAGCTTTCAACGCTGACTTTGACGGTGACCAGATGGCCGTTCACGTGCCGCTGGGCCAAGAAGCCATATTAGAAGCGTCGTTACTGATGCTTGCATCGCATAACATTCTGAACCCTGCCAACGGTGCGCCAATTACGGTACCATCGCAAGACATGGTGTTAGGTTTGTATTATGTGACTAAGGGCCGCAAGAGCATACCTGAGTATCCGATTGTGGGTGAAGGCATGACGTTCTACGGTACTGAGGAAGTTATCATTGGTATCAACGAAGGTAAAGTTTCCAAACACGCCAATATCAAGTGCCGGGTGAGAGTCCGGGATGAAAGTGGCGAGATGGTTTACAAAGTCATTGATACGGTTGCAGGTCGGTTGTTGTTCAACCAGGCTGTACCGGAGGAGGTTGGTTATATCAACGAACTTCTAACCAAGAAAAAACTTCAGCAAATCATTGCCCTGATCTTTAAGATTTCGGGTGGTGCACGGACAGCTCAATTCCTGGATGAAATCAAAGAACTTGGGTTCCAGATGGCATTCAAAGGTGGTCTATCCATTGGTCTGAGCGATGTTATGATTCCTGAAGCCAAACAGGGTCTTGTTGATGAAGCGAAAGCTGAAGTGCAGGCTGTTTGGGATAACTACCTGATGGGTCTGATTACGGAGAATGAACGCTATAACCAGGTTATTGACATCTGGACGCGTGTGAACTCCCGGTTAACCGAGACGCTGATGAAGCAACTCGAAGCTGATCAGGGTGGGTTTAACTCGATCTATATGATGATGCACTCGGGAGCGCGTGGTTCGCGGGAGCAGATTCGTCAGTTAGGTGGTATGCGGGGTCTGATGGCCAAGCCGCAGAAAAACCTGCAGGGCTCAGTCGGTGAGATCATTGAAAACCCGATTTTGTCGAACTTCAAAGAAGGTCTTGACGTATTGGAGTACTTTATCTCGACACACGGTGCGCGGAAAGGTCTGGCCGATACAGCTCTGAAAACAGCTGATGCTGGTTACCTGACTCGTCGTTTGCACGATGTAGCCCAAGATGTTATTATCAGCGAAGACGATTGTGGTACGCTACGCGGCCTGCAAGTATCGGCACTGAAAGACAACGAGGATATTGTTGAGCCATTATCAGAACGGATTCTGGGCCGTACTACGGTTCACGATGTTTATGATCCGCTCACGAAAGAGTTGATTGTTGCTTCTGGCGAGTTAGTAACGGAAGAAGTAGCTGCTCAAATTGACGAAACAAGCATCGAGACGGTCGAAATCCGGTCGGTACTGACATGCGAATCGCGGCAGGGTGTTTGCGCCAAGTGTTATGGTCGTAACCTAGCATCGGGACGCATGGTAGACATTGGTGAAGCTGTAGGTGTAATTGCCTCACAGTCAATTGGTGAACCAGGTACTCAGTTAACCCTCCGTACTTTCCACGTAGGTGGTACTGCTTCTAACATTGCAGTAGATGCGTCGATCAAGGCGAAATTTGATGGCGTGATCGAGCTTGAAGAAATGCGGACGGTTGAATCGGCTGATGGTGAAGGTAACACGCAAACGGTCGTTATGGGCCGTTCGGGTGAGGTTCGAATTGTGAATCCAAACGACCGCGCTGTCGTGCTGATTAGCAATAACGTGCCTTATGGAGCATTCCTTCGAGTGAAAGACGGTGATACGGTGAAGAAAGGCGACGATATTTGCGCCTGGGATCCTTATAACGCCGTAATTCTATCGGAATTAACGGGTACGCTGAACTTTGACGCTATTGAAGACGGTATTACGTACCGTGAGGAGTTCGATGAACAAACCGGCTTCCAGGAGAAGGTAATTATCGAAACCCGTGATAAAGCGAAAAACCCGGCCATTATCGTACAAGGTACAACGACGCTAACGCTGCATTTACCTGATAATGAAGGTGGTCCATTGCAAAAGAGTTATAACCTTCCGGTTGGATCTCGTCTTGTTGTGAAGGAAGGCCAAAAAATCAGAGCTGGTCAGCCATTGGCAAAAATTCCACGTAACGTTGGTAAAACCCGCGACATCACGGGTGGTCTACCACGTGTAACGGAATTGTTTGAAGCCCGTAATCCGTCGAACCCGGCTGTAGTAAGCGAAATTGATGGTGTTGTTACGTATGGTGCTATCAAGCGTGGTAACCGTGAAATCTTCATCGAATCCAGAGATGGTACGAAGAAGAAGTACCTCGTACCTCTGTCTAAATTTATCCTTGTACAGGATAATGACTTTGTGCGGGCCGGTGCTCCACTATCTGATGGTGCCATTACGCCAAGCGACATTCTGGCTATCAAAGGACCGACAGCTGTTCAGGAATATCTGGTAAATGAAATTCAGGAAGTATATCGTCTGCAAGGGGTGAAAATCAACGATAAGCACATTGAAGCCATTGTTCGGCAGATGATGCAGAAAGTTGAAATCATCGACTCTGGCGACACTAACTTCCTCGAAGGTCAGGTTGTGGATAAGTGGTCTTTCCGCGAGGAGAACGATAAAGTCCTTGATGCTAAAGTGGTTATGGACGCTGGTGATTCACCAAACGTTAAACCAGGACAGATTCTGACGAGCCGTCAGCTACGTGACGAGAACTCCAGTCTGAAACGTCGTGATTTAGGTCTTGTGACCGTTCGCGACGCAATGGCCGCCGTTTCGCAGCCAACGTTGATGGGTATCACGCAGTCGTCGTTAGGCACCGATAGCTTTATCTCGGCAGCTTCCTTCCAGGAAACGACGAAGGTATTGAGCGAGGCTTCGATTCGTGGCAAGCGTGACGTACTCGATGGTCTGAAAGAAAACGTTATTGTGGGTCACCTGATTCCGGCTGGTACAGGCCTTCGCCGTTACCAAACCGCAATTGTTGGTTCCAAAGACGAACTGGAAACGATTACCGAATCGCGTGAACAGTTTGCCCGTAGCAAAAAGAAAGCTACTGCATAATCGTTGCAATAGATTTATAGTATGTGTAAAGCCGCCCCGGTCATTTCTGACCGGGGCGGCTTTTTGTTGTAGTATTCAGCCAGGTCTAAATTAGTGATAACGATAGGCAAGTGTATAGTCATGAGTACCTCTAATAGAGAAATTGGTAGATATAAAGATCTTTTTTAAGGTGTATATGGACGTTTCTCATCAAAAATAAATGGTGTTTTAATGGTTAGTAAACGGCAATATATTACATTCCATACATTGAGACATCAATCTAATTTCTGTGCAACCTAGCCGCTCACAGTCTTTTACGCAGCAAGTCAGAAACTACATAATTGCGTTCTACCAGACGCAGCGAAACGCTTTTGTGCTTATTATCACATTACTCATTTCGCTATACATTCTGACTGTTCCTGATCAAGCTGCTGACATGATTAATGCTGTAATTGACGACGGCGTTTTTCATAGTCTTTTTCAATACATTGTGCTTAGTACGTTCGTCTGGAGCTGGGTTGTCTATGGCAGTACACGCATGATTCTGCATATTTCGCCTGTTGGATTGCGCATTAACAACGAATGTAATTTACTACTTCGATGGCTACCCAAAGTCGGGGGTGTAATTCCGGCGTTGATTCTGGCCTACGCTTTTTGGCAACCTGACCATTGGCAACCCTACCTGTTACTACTCGAAGGTGGACTGATGCTAGTTCTATTTCTGTGGGTCGAACAGCACGTATCCGTTTTTATACTACCAGAACACTGGCGCTTTCCAGACCGCTATACCAGTTTTAAACAAGACATTCGAATGCTCTGGCGGCATCCTCTTGGTCGATTGGTTGTTTCGGCCGGGTTACTGCTGACCGTTTTTCTAATTGCCCTGTTGAGTTTACCTGTCGAATGGGGAATAGCTAAACGACTACGACCCACCGCCATTATCATTTTTGGCATCACGATGTACACTTTCTGGGGAAGCCTTGTGGTTTATTTCAACGACTACCGCTATAGGCCACTCGTGTTGCTGGTGTTCTTTTATTTGATTGTGATTAGTGCTTTTAATGACAATACGACTGTTCGACAGGCTATTGATTCATCAGTGCCACCTATCTCGCAACGCCCAACAGTCGAAGCTCATTTTGCCCAATGGGTAGCTGCCCGACGACAGGAGGAAGGTGATACCATTCCATTAGTGCTGGTTGCGGCCGAAGGTGGTGGTATCCGCGCCTTAAACTGGACTGCCGAAACACTTATTCGGTTGGATTCTATCATTCCAGGTTTCAGTCGTCATGTGTATGCGCTTAGTGGCGTATCAGGCGGGGGCGTCGGAACGGTTTTTTATACAGCCTTCCTGCGCGATGTGGCCGAAACCGAACGGACGGGCCGATTTGAGCAGTTTAGAAAGGTAATACGTGATGATTATTTATCAGCGGTATCATCCGCTTTGCTCTTCCCAGAATCCATTCAGCGGCTTGTGCCCGTACCACTGCCCGCGCTGGAGCGCGCCAAATGGCTCGAAGATTCCTGGTCTGGTTCCTATGGAGACAATCTTGGTTTACGAACACTCGACTCGTCGCTGACGCAATTGTATCAGACGTATAACGGCTATAACTACAACTTACCTTCGTTGTTGCTGAACGGAACGCTCGCAGAATCGGGTCAGAAAATCATCACATCGAACCTACAACTCGATCCGCGTTATTTTAAAAATGTAGTATCAACGCTGGACGTAATAGGGACTGATGTTCCCCTCAAAACAGCCGCGTCGCTATCTAGCCGTTTTCCAATAGTAACCAACGGTGGCCTGATTCAGAAAGACACAATTCTGGGCAATGGTCGTGAAAAGCATTATGGGGGGCATGTAGTTGATGGTGGTTATTTTGACAATTCGGGTGTCGAAACCTGTATTCAACTTATAAATAACCTTGTTCCTTCAATTCGGCGGCTAGATACGGTTGAACGAGTTGTAATAATTCCCTACATTCTCTTTATTCAGAACAGCAACACTATTGGCAGACTACCGCAGAAGCGATCTATATTGCAGGAAGTCCAGGTTCCACTACTGGCTTTTTTTAATGCCTGGGATAATGGTTCCACTACCCGCGACAATATGTTCAACTCGTTCATGGACCGCTTTACTAACCCTAAAACCAACTACCTGACATTACGACTAGCCTATAACGATAAATACCCACTAGGCTGGTTTATGTCCGATAGTGTTGCCCGAAGCATAGGTCAGCAGGCAAAAGACTCTATTAGCCTCAAGAACAAAGAGTTGGTGAAATTGAAAAGCGCATTCCGGCGCATGAGAGTGATTCGGGTAACGCAGTAGCAAAATAAGTGAAAGCAAGGCGCCTTGTCCAACAAGTCTCTACTCTGTTGTACTTTAGCCGTTTAAACAACTTTCTGTTTCTGGCATGAATCTCCGCATAAACGGCCGCATCTGGCTTGAGACAATATCCAACGACTCAGCTGAACGATTTATGGGCATTGGCCGGCTGGAATTGTTAGGCCATATTGAGCGTACTGGTTCTATTAATCAGGCAGCGAAAGCCATGAAAATGTCTTATAAACGAGCTTGGGAGATGGTCCATTCGATGAATGTACAGGCCGACTTTCCATTGGTAACAACCCAAACCGGGGGCGAAAAAGGTGGTGGAACAGTTTTAACGCACGAAGGCGAAAAATACCTTATCCATTACCAAGCGTTACAAGAGCGGTTTCAGAAATTCCTGGCTGACGAACTAGCTAATCTTCCTACCTAATAGCCCTTAATGTATCGTTATGTGATACGATACGATCTTATATTGTTATCTTTCACTAGGAGTAACGATCGTCTATAAAACAATTATCCTTACTATTCTTCTTAACAAGTCAGGCAGTCATAGCTACGTTGGAGGTTTTTACTACGCTACAATGATATTGTACTGGATTAGCGCAGATGACAAGGTTTGATTGTTACTTCAGCAAATCCCGTCGCATAAAACTGTACGTATTGGGGTCGAAGCCGGGTGTACGGATAAATGCCTGAGGTGGCTGTTCAATGAATCGCTGCATACTACTATCATTTTCATAATATTGAGTGACTTCAGTCCGAAAAATAATCAGATTGATGTCGTTCTGCTCAACAAACTTATAAAAATCTGTATTGCGTTTGTATTGGTCAAACCCGATAGCTATGCTGCCCAGATGCGTCGATAAAGCATCTGGATTATCGAAAATTCGAATTCGGTTTTTATCGGCTATCGAAGCCGTAAGTTGCTTCGTATATTGAAGCAATTCCTTATCTTTCGTTGTAGCAGGCGTTTGATGCTTCCATTCCCAAATCATCCATGCCCCTATTCCGAGCAGAAAAAATATGGACAATGCGCTGCCCACTATCCGAATCACTGGTTTGCGAGCCGCCAGGAAATTGCTTAACCAAGGACGAAACTGAAGGTTCATCAGCATAGCCCCAATTACTACCGGAATAAAGAAGTAAAAAGCGGGCAGATAGCGAATCTTTATACCCATGGAATAAACCGAACTCACGATAGGAGCAATAATCGCCGTAGTCGCCACGATATAGGGCCACGGATTAGCCATAACCGCATGACTCACCGCCCGTGCCGTCTGGCGAATGGACACAAGACCGACAAAGATTATCAACAAAAGGACCCAGGTAATTTTTCGATCAAACAGCGATTGAATAGTGGTTGCACCCGGCAGATGCGAAAGGGGCTGAAAATAGCTACCAAGGACGGTTAACAACTGCACACTCAGGTTATATACGTTTGGCAATAGATGGTCGCCAATAACAAGTTTCGGATGTTTCAGCAGCGCATCACCAAACCCTTTGACCCGTTCGCCAAAAATGAGTTGTGACATCACTTCCGAATCGACCCAGTTGCTATAAGTACTAAGCCGTTTATCTTCGGGGTGACGCATGGCGTAGTTATAAGAAAAATCCTGTTTAAACGCTTTCTCTCCCTTTTCAGACAGGGGGCTGCCTACGCCGAAAAACAGAACCAAAACAACAGCCACAATGCCGACTATTGGATAGACAGATTGCCGAAACCAGAAAGTAGCCCCAATCAGCAGAACCAAACACACGCCAAAAGGCACGACGAACTCCGGACGAAAATAAGCAAACAAAAAATAAGTCAGCGTGAGCAAGGCGAAGGCAATATGGAGCTTATCGCGTAAATAGCGGGCACCGATAATAAAGAGCAGCAACGTCAGCAAAAAAAGCAGGATGGACACTTTCACACCTTCCGGAAAATTCATCCGGGAAAAATGAAACACCAGTGTGCAGTATAAAGCCCAGTACCAGCGGAAGCCCGTGAAACGCAGGGCAACGTATAACGCAATCGTCGGTAGCGACGATAGTAAAGCCATATTTAGGTAATACAGGCGAATCGTATCCGGTTCAAATAAGGAGAGGAACTTGTACCAGAGTGAATAAGCCGGTCCCCAGTCAGTTTGCAAACCCAGACGGAAATTGCTGATTCCCTGATACATGTAGAACGCTTCATCGCCCAGTTGCACATCGGATATAGTTGTAAGCTGATGGTTCAGGACGTAAATAGCAACGATAATCAGTAGCAGGCTTAATCCGTCGAAAAGTCTATCTTTCATTAAATGAAGGTGGTATGTATCAGCGGGCAAAGGTAGTCTGAAACTAATAAAGCATAAAAAAAACGCGTACCACCCGAAGGTAATACGCGTTTCACAGAACACTGTTTATTTTTTCGCCGTATACATTACCCGCCAAACCTTTCCTTTTACAGAGTCGGAAATATAAAGTGAGCCATCAGGTCCCTGAGCCAGTCCTACCGGACGAGCTTTCGCATCGCCGGGGCTAGCCAGATCAAGTTTGCCCGCATTGACATCGGTACCCGGTTTGCCCTGTTCAGCGACACCCGCGAAGTTTTCAGCAAACACTTCATATTTACCCGATGGCCGACCGTCCTTTCCGAACGGTATAAATGCCACAAAATAACCACCCTGCTTTAGCGGGGCGCGGTTCCATGAACCATGAAAGCAGACAAAGGCGCCGTTTTTATACCGAGCCGGGAAGCTGTTTGCTCCGGTGGCCGTATAAAACAATAGGTCATTGGGAGCCCAGTGAGCTGGAAAGGCCATGATAGGCTTATCTTTTCCGGCACAACGATCTTCTTTCGTACCATCTCCACCGTATTCTGGTGCCAAAAATTTCTTGTTTTTAAAATGGTCGTTGTAACAATAAGGCCAGCCAAAATCTGAACCTTCTTTTACCATCAAAAACTCTTCGGACGGTAGCTCTGCACTAAGCTCATCTGTAAATACACCACCCCAATTATTAAGATTATCGCGACCGTGCTGAAGAGCGTAAAGCGAATTCGTTGCCGTGTTCCAATCGAGGGAAACAGCGTTACGAATGCCGGTAGCATATCGTTTGCCGTCGGCTTTGTGTTGGTTCAGTTTATTGGCGTCGAAGAGCCAGATACCACCGTATTCTTCCAGAATTGGGCAAGGATCCATTCCTTTCGAGCCCTTTTGCCGATCTTTTTCCTGACAGGCATTAGACGGAGCCCCAAAGTTGACGAACAATTTACCATCCGGCGAAATCGCGAGCGACTTACTGGCGTGCTGGCGTTGAAGCGTTAAGCCCACCACAATTGGTTCGGCGGGGGTCGTTTCCATAACCTTACCATTAGTCAATTTATAGCGATAAACCGACGTGTCCGATGAGGCATAGAGATAGTCATTATAGATACCCATTCCCGTTCCGGTGTTGTTACCAAACATAACCGTCTGGTCTGCACGACCGTCGCCATTGGTATCGTTCAGTTCGACAATGCCTTTGCCGTCATTAAGTTTCTCTAATTTTACAAATACCGTTCCGGCATTATCGACGACAAGGTGACGGGCTTTACCAAGATTGTCAGCGAAAACCAATGCACCAAATCCAGTCGCAAGTTTGATTCCTCCGTTGTCGGGATCGGGTGCTATGGCAGACCCGGCTTGGACCAGATGGTTTTTGGGGGGAGCAGATTTAACTGACTTAGCCGGGGGCCTTGCGTCTGGCCTTGCCAAGGCAATGGTCGTAACTGCCGTTAATAAAAGTACTATTGCTTTCATGGTTAAAAATAAATTGGGTTGAGCATTAGGAGCGACAACAGGGGATAAACGGGACGTAACAGACAAAAGTTTTTGCCAGCAATCGCTAATCAGTACCGTTTATAAAATTTTAATGAGTGTCCTGCTATCAATCGCCATCTTGCCAGTTATAATAGACAAATATCGGTATAACTTGATAACTCTCGACTAATCGTGACAAGCCAATGCTAACGCCTAATCCCCTCACCTGGGCCGACTTTGACAAGGTTGACATCCGAACAGGAACCATCGTAGACGCCGAAGATTTTCCACAGGCCCGGAAACCAGCCTACAAACTAACGATTGATTTTGGTGAATTAGGAACAAAACGCAGCTCGGCCCAGCTCACCAAACTGTATCGGGCCGATGAGCTAATTGGCAGGCAGGTTGTGGCAGTGGTAAATTTTCCGCCCAAACAGATTGCCACGTTCATGAGTGAATGCCTGGTGCTCGGCGCGGTATCTGACGATGGCACGGTAACGTTGCTCCACACCGAACGGCCAACCAAAAACGGCCTGCGGATCGCCTAGCGTAAATAAACTGCCACTCCCGGAAGTAGTGTAAATGATCTACATAGCGGGTTAGCCAACGCTGTTAAAACGCACGAGAAGGATAAAGTCACCCTTAAATAATGACAATTTCTACAAGAGCGTCCTTATTTTTACGCCACGGCTTAATCGCCCGCTTTTTTCCTTCTATCTCTATGCGAACTGTTTTACTGCTCATTGCACTAATATTTGCTTTTCTAACAGCTAACGCGCAACGCCGACGTGACGACGATACGTCGCACTATCGAACTGTGCCTATTCCGGCGCATTTGTTGCCCATTGAGCGGGCTTATGGATCATCGTCGCTGGGAAGTGTATATTTCTATGGCGGCAAAAAACTCTCATCACCTTATTCGCTGGAGATACCATTTTACGAGCTCAACGACCCAACGGTTAGCCATCGTTTTCAGACCTTCCGAACGCTGACAACCCTAAGCCGCCTGACAGCTCTATTGCCCCTAGCCTATATTCTACTGAGCAGTAATCGTAACGGAGGCACTTACTGGACGGTTTATGGTGGCTCAATTGCAGCCTCTTTAACGCTTTCTATTATTGGTAACAGCCAGATTAACAAGGCCGTAACACGCTACAATGAATTGCTACGCCAACCTCGACTGGGTTTGTTTGTTGCCCCTGTTCCGCTAACAGGCCAATTAGCTGTGGGAATGGGAATAACCTACGGCTTTTGAAACCGAGGTTCCCGTGAATCAATACTGAACTGTCCTTGTTGAACGCAGACGAACCATCTTGTTTACTATGAAATGACATTTCCGTTTCACCCGACACCAAAACCACAAATAGAGTCTTATTTTCAGGCGCATTTTTCTGACGAAAATCTAAAGCGAGAAGCTCAACGGGCCAGTGTCTTATCGTTCTTTTTCCTGTTCTCTACGGTGATGCTGGTGCTTTTACAGCCTTTCCTGCGCGCTGATAATTTGATGTACCTTCCGGGGCCGATTATGCTCACCATTACTCCTTATTTTGTGGGTATGAGCATTTATGAATGGGGAATGCGCCGACTGTTACTGCGACAACTTCATCAACATCAAAACCTGCCAACCTTCTTCAAATTTGCCAATGCCTCTTTTGAAATTACGTCTATATCGTTGATTGTCTTCATCGTATCCCGTCACCTCGACGATCCGTTGCTGATTCTGAACAGTCCACTGGCATACATCTATTTATTTTTTATCATCCTCTCGACACTACGGCTTAACTTCTGGCTATCCGGTTATACGGGTTTTATTGCCGGGGCGGAATTCATTGCGCTTTATTTTCTGATTACAACACCGACATTAACAGAGCCTTATCAGGAAATAGACATGTTTGTGCACTTGCCCCTAATGTTTATCGCCAAAGGAGGTCTATTGATGACGGCGGGTTTAGCGGCTGGTTACGTATCCCATCAAATTAGGGAGAGTATCAGAGACACTATCCGGGCTACCGAAACTGAGCAACAGGCGGTACTGCTCTTTGGGCAGCAGGTATCACCCGAAATTGCCCATGCCGTTCTAGAACAGAAGGGAAACTACCAGAGTCGACACATGCGCGTGGCAGTCATGTTTTTGGATATTCGAAATTTCACGAACTACGCCAGCCATCATACGCCCGAAGAAGTAATGGACTATCAAAATACGTTCTTTGGTATTATCATTGACATCGTTGAGCAGCATCGCGGTGTCGTCAATCAGTTTCTGGGCGATGGTTGCATGATTACATTTGGTGCACCGGTTGAAGCCGAAAATCCGGCCGAAGTAGCCGTTGAGGCTGGCTTTGCTATTCTTAAAGAACTCCGAAAGGCGGTAACCGACGAGTTAATGATTCCGACAACGGTTGGCATTGGCATTCATATCGGCGATGCGGTAGTGGGTAATATTGGCACTAAAACAAGGCAGCAGTATTCGGTTACGGGTAATGTCGTTATTCTGTCGTCGCGCATCGAACAGCTAAATAAGTTCTTTAAAACTCAGTTTCTGGTGTCGAGCGACGTTTACAATACCCTGGCAAAACCACCCGAAACGGCTCACTACCTAGGACCAACGTTTGTAAAAGGCGTCGATCAGGAAATAGAATTGTATCAGTTATTTTGAGACGATTGTTGTCAAAATCTAGCTGATTTACTGGTACTTATCGACTCAGAAAAAGAACCCAACCCGTAGCATGGGAATGCGGTCTTCGCGGGAAATCGCGTAGATCAGCGAAATAACGGCTGTATTATAGGGGGACAGCCAAATACCTCCGCCATAGCCATGATGCCAGGTTTGCGACCGTTCGCCATCGAGCCAGACTCGCCCAATGTCGTTGAAAGCGACAATACCCGCATAAGCCGGAAAGAGATACGTTCGGATGGTTAGCAGGCGCATTCGTAAATCAAGGTTGTGATAGAACGCATTCTCACCAGCAAAGCGTGTCCGACGAAAACCCCGCAGATTTGTTAATCCTCCGAGCGTGCTTGCCTGAAAAAACTCATAATTATCACTCAGATTCAGGCTGGTACCAACGCGGGTGGCAATAGTCAGAAGGGCTGGTAGGCGAACACTGACATAAAACGAGAGATCGGACTGGAGTTGAGTGAACGATTTTGACTGCCCATTTAAGCCTTTATAAGCCGTCAGCGACGTTCGCCATAATAGGCCGCGAGTCGTTAATAGCGGATTATTCCGGGTGTCTACAGTA
This sequence comes from Spirosoma flavum, assembly GCF_042686045.1. Taxonomy (NCBI): domain Bacteria; kingdom Pseudomonadati; phylum Bacteroidota; class Cytophagia; order Cytophagales; family Cytophagaceae; genus Spirosoma; species Spirosoma flavum. The sequence goes on along the minus strand of NZ_JBHUOM010000001.1, from coordinate 611,712 downwards.
AAGCCCGCTTTCAGACCACCGTACCAAAACGACTCAAACAGTCGCTTACCATCTGGAATGCTTTGCGCGTATTCCTGAATAAATTTTGGCTGATTTTCTTCCAGTTCAACTCGTTCGACGGCAGGGCCATAATAAAACGTTGCCTTCCCAAGCCGATGCTGCACAAGGGCGTTCAGGTTCCAGTTTTCAAACCGAACACGATAATAATTAACCCCAAGTTCTTTATTGAATACCGTCTCGTTGCCTAGCCCGAAGAAGTTCTGTACAAAATTCGGCGCTTTGATATCGGCATTGATCACCAGATCAGCACTGCCAAAAAGGTCTGTGAAGGTGCCATCGTAATGAAAGTTATACGCTTTTGTGGCAAACGCGTGGCTGGCCATGAAGCGATGTTGCTGGGCAAATGGTTCTTTACGAAAACCTTGCGTTCGGTGTAAAAAGCCACCACCCAAAAACAAGCCATCGTCGGGGTTTGCCTGAATGGTAACGAGTGGCATGGTAAGATTGTACCGAAAAGATTCTCGGTTATATGTATTCACAGTCTTATTGTCTGACAGGTTGCTGCGAATTTCCGAACCGCCCGCAATTGTCGTGTTTTTGCGAAGATCATATACCCACGTCTTTCGCGAAGGTCCCTGAACGGATGAACTATCGGTTATAACATCATCGCCTTTGCCACCAATGATACGCACCAAAGTACCCGTCGAAGCAGTGCCGTGCAACACAAATCGGTCATCGCCACCCAACCCATACAGCCGAATCTCGCGGGTTTCAGTAGGATCGAATCGGCGGGCGTAAAGCTGTTGAACAGATTTGTTATCCTTATTTACTTTATAAACCACCACATCCGTCTGGCCATCGGGTTGCCGATTTACCTCAAAGAGTTCGTCTTTATCGCTCCCCACCACGTCAACATCTTTAGCAAGGAATAGATACTGTTCTTCGGCATAACGCGCCAAATCAGCCCGGCGCTGACGCAGTTTAACCGCTATTGCGTCGGCAGTCAGTTTACGAGACGGCTCGGGTAATTGGCGCATAGCCTCGTCAATAACTTTGTCGGTCAACAGGTGCTGGAGTGAGTCGGCCATAGCCAGCCAATCGGCTCGGCTAGGTTCGGTTAGGAAGGAGCGGTCAAAAAAGCGGGCGTTGGTATTAAAACCCGGTACATACCGGATTTCAGGACCAAATCCCTGAATTTTTGGCATCAGCCAGCGTCGGCTGACGATTTTAGGTAAGATACCTTCATTGACAAAAAAAGCCTGATCGCGGTCGCGCGGAACAGGCTTGAATTGTAGTCCTTTACCTGACTTGAAACTGGCCCACCGCCATTGGTCGTCATGCCGATCCCAGTCACCAATCCACATATCAAAAAGTCGCGCCCGTAACACCGATTGTTGATCTACGCGATTATCGTTATCGTCCTGTAGTTTGTCAAGCAATTTGGTCGTGCTATAGAGTTTGGTTGTGTTGCCAAACAGCCCCATACCTTTATAATTACCGTCGGCACGTTCTTCGAACAGCATAAGCGTGTGGCCAAGAGTTCGCTGGTAATCAAGTAGTGTAGAATCGTCGGGCGTTACCACCAAACGTGGCTGCGTGTGGTAAATACCGGCAGCTTCGGCCAGGGGCGCCACGGCCAAGGCCCCAAACGGATGCGACGCCGAAATTTGATCCTGCACAATGTCATTAACAAGTCCACTTTGCAAAGCGGTCGGGATGGCTTTCTCCGGGTATTTTTCTACGGACCGAATGGCAAATTCGTGTTGACTCTTATCGATGAGCCGCAACGACAGCGTTTGCATTCCGCCCCCGCGTTCGGTTGGCGTTAACCCCTCCGCGCGTAAGTTTAGTACTGGCACGGTTAGTGGCTGGGTCCAGACATCACGGTAGTTGGTCCCAAACCAGAATCGCTTGCCAGGGCCAGCGGCATAACGGCTACCCGGTACGATACGCAGGCTATCTACCCGATTTGGAATACTGCCTACCTTATTAGGAGTGGGTTCCGGTCGGAGTTGAATGATAGTTTGGTACAATAATTCACCCGATGGATTTTGCTCACTCGGCACGAAAAATGAAATCGTTAGCTGATCACCAGCCCCGAAATCCAGCCGGGCAAACCCTTTTCGTTCAGCGGCAAATACAGACCCTTTACCCTTCTTCGCCACTGACTCGTGTTTAGAACCGCTACCGCTGGTGAGGTAATACAGACTATCGTGCCGGATTAGTTGCAGGTTGTGGTCGTGACCGTTGGTGTATATCAGATTTCGGTATTTGTTAAAAACAGCCACCATTCCGTTGCGCATCTCCCGATAAACCGGATTTGGCAAATCCTGCAAACTCCCGAACACCGACCGATAAATGGGATAAATGGAGCCAATAACGGGCAGGGGTATATACAATGATTTATTAAGGGCCGTCAGCGGAAACAGATGGTCTTTAAACGTATAATGCCCCCCATGTTCACCATGACTATACATTGGATGATGCCCCGCCACCACTACGCGCCGGTGGCGATTCCGGTACAGAATATCATCTAACTTCGTCAGGAAATCAGGCAGATTTTTGGTTCCGCAATCCGACGATTCGCCCGGCTTATCCCAGGGGTGCAGCCAGTATTGCGTATCCATCAGCACCAGCGTTAATGAATCCGACAGTTTTATTTCTACGGGGCCGGGGCAGCCATCAGTGGGAAAAAATACATCATCTCGACCCGTGTACTTTTGTACAAAAGCCGCCTGATTTTTGATCCGTTGCCAGCCTTCCCGACCACTTTTATCCCAATCATGGTTGCCGGGAATCGCAAATAACCGACCTTCAAAAGCTGTTCGCAGATCGAGTTGCTCGCTCATTCGACGTTCAGCATCGGGCCGGTCAGGACTGTCGGCATCGGGCATACCAAACTGATAAACGTTGTCACCTAACAAGATCAGGGAACTGTTAGGCCCCGCTGTCTGGAGTTGAGTTCGGAGGGTATTGAGTACCGGGTCATGGCCGTTGGGCAGGGGTGCTCCGGCATCACCAAGCAAAAAAACGCTGTACTTGGTCTGTGCCCGAACCGGCACCGTAACCCCGGCGAACCAATTGATAAAGAACAGCGAGAAAAAGAAGTATAAAAATCTCATGTGCTAGGAGGAAGTTTGGCAGGTAGGTATACAAATCACGTAATATAACTTAATGAAATGATCAAAGAAGACTGATAACCAACACTATATAAGCAGGAAATCCAGAAATGAATGGTAACGAAATCTGATTTTTGTTCGTTAGGTTGTAGCTTACCAGTAAGTATAGTAAAAACAAATCGCATGATCGCTCAGGAAACCACGCTGCTTCATCAAACCCGAATTTATGCCGAATCGTTGCTGAAGCACCTTACACTCGATTATACGTACCATAACCTAAGTCACACGCAGGCAGTGGTAGCGTTTGCAAATGAGATTGCCGATTACGAAAAATTGTCGGATACCGACCGCGAAACCGTACTGATTGCGGCTTGGTTACACGATGTAGGCTATAATGGAGGCTGCGATAATCACGAAGCGACCGGAATCGATATGGCGCGGCCATTCCTGGAGAAACTGGGGGTATCAAATAAGCGCATCGACGAGGTAACTACCTGTATTCAGGCAACCAAAATGCCGCAGGCACCTCAGGGCAAACGCCTGGCAGAAATTCTTTGTGACGCCGATCTGGGCCATCTTTCATCCGATGATTTTCTGGAACACAGCGAAGATCTCCGACAGGAATTGAAGCATACGGGCGAAAAAATCAGCAAAAAGAAATGGCGAAAAAAGACAGCCGGTTTTCTGGAAAACCATAAGTACTTCACACATTATGGCCAGACAGTATTAGGCCCGCGTCAGGCCGCTAATCTGGACCTTCTCCGCCACCAACTCAATGAGGAGGAGGATGACGATGAGCCTAAACATGGCAAGCACGAGAAAGACAAACCCGAAAAACAGGCAAAGAAAGAGGACAGCCCAAAACATCGATTGGATGAATTGGTAACCGACACGATCAAGAAAGAGCGCAAACCTGAGCGTGGTGTCGAGACGATGTTTCGCCTGACATCTACAAACCATTTTCAGCTGAGCGCGATGGCCGATACTAAAGCCAACATCATGATTTCAATCAACACTATTGTGTTGTCCTTAATCGTGAGTATTCTGGCTCGAAAACTGGAAGAATGGCCCACTCTGACTATTCCAACCGTTATGCTGGTTTTGACTTGTCTGATTGCTACCGTGCTAGCGGTTCTGGCTACCCGCCCCAATGTAACGAATGGATTCGTCAGCCGGGAAGACATTGAAAGCAAAACGGCCAACCTACTCTTTTTTGGTAATTTCTACCGGATGGAATTGTCGGACTATGAATGGGGGATGCGCCGGATGATGGAGGATTCCGATTTCCTGTACTCAAGTATGATTCGCGACATTTACTTTCTGGGCAAAGTACTCGGTCGAAAATATAAACTTCTGCGCTGGTCTTACTCCGTATTCATGTTTGGACTGGTTGTCTCCGTTATTGCCTTCGGTATTGCCACATACATGAGTCGGTAGTTGATTATCTTATTTGGTCTCAATGCCAATTCACAAAATAGTAATTGGCATTGAGCACGGTGAAAAGCGCAAACTAGGCTAGTTTGCGCTTTTTTATTAGCTTCGCCCACTCAATCAACAAATTCATGCAAACTAAAGCGTTACTTCCTCTTTTTATTTTATCCTTTCTCTCTTCTTCCCTACTACAAGCGCAAACCATTTTAACCCGGGATTCCCAGATCTCGGATATGATCAGTCAGATTTCGGCTGATAGTTTACGGGCACACGTTAACGGCCTCGTTAGTTTTGGAACCCGTCATACGCTGAGCGTACCCGCCACAGCAACCGACCAACCAGCAAAAAAAGGCCTTGGTGCAGCCCGGCAATGGATTCTGGGAAAATTTAACCAATACGCCAAACAATCGGGTGGACGAATGACGGCCACACTTGATACCTGGATGCTCCAGCCCGACGGCAAGCGCGTGGATAAACCCGCCAACATGGGTAACGTTATGGCTACTCTCAAAGGCACTGACCCAACCGATACCCGGATTTTTATTGTACAGGGTCATATGGATAGCCGCGTCACCAATGTCATGAACCGGGAATCAGACGCACCAGGTGCCAATGATGATGGTTCCGGTACTGCCGCCGTTATTGAACTTTGCCGGGTAATGAGCAAGTCGTCTTTCCCGGCTACAGTCATCTTTGTAACCCTGACTGGCGAAGAACAGGGTTTATTAGGGGCAGAACATCTATCTGAACGGGCGTTGACCGAGAAATGGAACGTTGAAGCTGTGCTCAACAACGATATCATGGGCAGTAATAACAGCAGCGATACCCGCATCATCGACAACACCCGGCTGCGGGTTTTCAGTGAAGGCTTGCCCGGTGTTTTGCTCAAAGATACCACCGGTCGTATTGGACAGATTCGTCAGTTTGGCAATGAAAATGATGGCAAAGCACGTTCACTGGCCCGCTATTTGAAAGAAGTTGGCGAACGCTACGTCGAAAATCTGGAAGTAGTTATGGTGTATCGGAATGACCGCTACCTGCGCGGGGGCGATCATACGCCTTATGTACAACGTGGGTTTGCGGCTGTGCGGCTGACCGAAATGAACGAAAACTACGAACACCAACATCAGGATTTACAAACCAAAGACGGCATCGAATTCGGTGATTACGCCAAATTCATGGATTTCGAGTACCTACGAAAAAACACCGCTGTTAATCTGGCTACGCTTTCCAATCTGGCTAAAGCGCCGACTGTACCACAAAAAGTAACGGTAGATGTTCGAAATCTTACCAATGCGACTGTACTCTATTGGCAGGCACCACAAGCAGGCAAATTGAAAGGCTACTACGTATTGATGCGCGAAACTTACTGGCCTTTTTGGCAGAAGAAGTTCTTCACGACAAAGTTAGGCATGACCCTACCCTACTCAAAAGACAATTATTACTTCGCAGTGCAGTCCGTTAGTGAAGATGGCAATGAGAGTTTGCCCATATTGCCCGTTCCGAACTTACGGTAAATATCGATGATCTATTAAGGTTGTAAAATAGCCTGTCACCTCATATAACGCCTATAGCCATGTCTCCTCTTTCCAAGCGGCAGTTTTTAAAAACCCTCGTCGGTACCACAACCCTGTCGGCAGGGTTGTGGGCTGGCTTGGAAGAGACACTGGCAAAAGCGGCACATTTACCGTCCGCTGCACTGGCGCAACAGGAGGATTTCTGGGCCAAAATACGAGCGGCCTACCCCGTAACGACTGATTTCATCCAACTCGAAAACGGTTATTACTCACTGGCTGCGCAACCGGTATTGGATAGTTACTTGCAGCACATCCGCGACGTGAACACAGTGTCGTCCTACTACATGCGAACGCGGCAGTTTACCGACAAGCGGGAATCCCAAAAGCAACTCGCAAATTTGTTAGGATGCTCGTCTGATGAGTTGATTATTACCCGCAACACGACCGAGTCGTTGGACACGGTCATTGCAGGTTTGAACTGGAAAGCCGGTGACGAAGTAATAATGGCCGAGCAGGATTACGGCGCTATGCTCGATATGTTTAAGCTTCAGGCCCGGCGACATGGCATTGTAAACCGGACAGTTTCGCTCCCTAACCATCCCAAATCCGACGAGGAAATTGTCAGTCTGTACGAAAAAACCATCACGCCAAAAACCCGGCTGCTGATGGTTTGTCATATGGTCAACATCACGGGGCAGATTCTACCCATCCGCCAAATTGCCGAGATGACGCACAAACATGGTGTTGAGGTGATGGTAGATGGCGCACATGCCTTTGGGCAGTTGGCCTTTTCTATAGCCGACCTTGGCGGCTGCGATTATTACGCAAGCAGTCTACACAAATGGCTCGGTACACCCTTGGGTGCAGGCATATTATACGTACGCCAAGACAAAATTTCGGCGCTCTGGCCGCTGTTTGCCGACAGTAGCGTTGCCGATGATGATATTCGGAAACTCAACCACACCGGAACACACCCGGTAGCCACAGATTTAGCCATTCAGGACGCTATCCGATTTCATAACGGAATCGGTATTGAGCGCAAAGAAGCCCGTCTTCGATACCTGCAACATTACTGGACCGATCAGGTACGAAATCATCCGAACATTGTTCTGAATACGCCCGAAGCACTCGCCCGCTCCTGTGCTATCGCCAACGTAGGCGTAGCCGGAAAAACGCCCGCCGAACTGGCTAAAACCCTGTTCGAGAAATACAAAATCTTTACTGTCTCTATCGACTCGGCCAATGTGCATGGTGTACGCGTCACTCCACATCTATACACGACTACGGCGGAATTAGACACGTTTGTCCGGGCATTAAAAGAACTGGCCGGGTAAATAAATCGGTTAGTCAGGAAGGAATTTTAGTTCATTTTCAGAAAAGATAATATCTTCTATAGTATCAAAATCTCTACTTTTTATCATGATTAACCGCTCACTACTTGTCTATCTACTGGCTCTTTTGAGCTTTAGTAGTCTGGCGCAGACATCAATAAAGAAGCGCCCCTTAACGCCAAAGGACATGTACCGATTGCAAACCATCAGCGATCCGCAGGTTTCGCCCGATGGCAAATGGGTGACATATGGGTTGTCAACTGTCGATACGACGAAAGATAAACGCAACGCCGACCTCTGGATGGTGAGTTGGGATGGTAAGGAATCCGTTCAGCTGACTAATACGCCCGACGGAGAATCGAGGGCTCGGTTCAGCCCGGATGGAAAATATGTGTCGTTCGTATCGGCGCGGCAGGGCGCTACCAAAGGGCAAATTTGGCTGATGGATCGCCGGGGTGGTGAGGCAAAAAAACTTACTGACTTAAAGACCGATCTGGAAGACTACGTTTGGTCGCCGAATGGGAAAAAGATTGCCATGGTACTGCGTGATCCTGACTATGCCGATTCAGCCAAAACCAAAGTTCGGAAGCCATATGTACTTGACCGATACCACTTCAAAGCCGACGTAAAAGGCTATTTGGAGAAAGGGTCTGTCCATTTGTATGTGTACGACTTGGAAGCTAAAAAAATTGACACCCTGACAACGGGTCTCTACGACGAAACATCACCGGTTTGGTCTCCGGATGGATCGCAATTAGCGTTTGTGAGCAACCGGACTGAAGACCCAGACCGGAATCAGAACACTGATATTTATGTCATCGACGCCAAAAAGGGAGCTACGATGAAGCAACTAACTACCTGGGCGGGCTCCGATAATAACCCAGCGTGGAGTCCCGACGGCAAGAAAATTGCATTTTTACGCTCGACGGCATCGGGCAATTTTCTGATGTATGACCAAGCTATGCTGGCCATTATCAGCCGGGACGGTGGCGAACCAACCTTGCTATCGAAAGCATTGGATCGCCCCGTTCGTAACCCGCGCTGGGCCAAGGATGGACAGACAATTGGGGTATTAGTGACAGACGACCGTCAAACCTACGTCGGCCAGTATTCGCTGTCTGATAGTAAGTTCACGAAAGTTGCCAGTGGAAATCGGGTGTTCGGAGATCTGGAGCCAGCAGCCAGTGGCAATTGGTTAACCCTGATGAGCGAACCCCAATTACCCGGCGAATTGTATGCTCTTGAAAACGGCACATCCCGTCGGCTAACGCATACGCACGATGCGTTTCTTGCCCCGCTCGAACTGGCAACTGTAGAGGGCTTTACATCGCGTAGTAAAGATGGTGTACAGGTTTCGAACGTATTGTATCGTCCTGCCAATTCACCGGTAAACAAAAAATTACCGACCATCTTTTACATTCATGGCGGGCCGGTTTCGCAGGATGAATTTTCGTTCGATTTGACCCGGCAACTGCTATCGGCTGGCGGCTATGCCGTTGTAGCCGTCAACTATCGGGGTAGCAATGGCCGTGGCCTTGATTACACTAAAGCGATCTATGCCGATTGGGGCAATAAAGAAGTGCTGGATATTCTGGGCGCAACCGACTATCTCGTTGAGAAAGGCATTGCCGACCCCGACCGTTTAGGTATTGGGGGCTGGAGTTATGGCGGCATTCTGACTAATTACACCATCGCCACCGACACGCGGTTTAAAGCCGCAGCCAGCGGAGCCGGAAGTTCGCTGCAATTGTCTTTGTACGGTATTGATCAATACACCAATCAGTACGAAACCGAGTTGGGAGCACCCTGGAAAAACACCGATAAATGGCTGAAATTGTCATATCCTTTTCTGAAGGCTGATCGAATTAAAACACCAACGCTGTTTATGGCGGGCGAAAAAGACTTCAATGTACCTTCGGCGGGCAGCGAGCAAATGTTTCAGGCACTCCGATCTTTAGGAATACCAACCCAGTTAATTATTTACCCCGGCCAGTTTCATGGCATCACGGTGCCAAGTTACCAGAAAGACCGGGTTGATCGGTATTTGCAATGGTTTGACAAATACCTGAAACCAAAGACATTGTAGTACAGACATGGGTTTGGCCGCCCGTGCAAATCACACGGGCAGCCAAACCCACATCTATGCATTTAACCTGATATCAATTAAAATTACCTGCATGATGAGGCTTGGGAAACGGCTGGCGCGGCACAGTTCCACAGCGCTCGATATCATCTGAAAGTTGGCTAGCTACCCCTCGGCTAATAGAAGAAGCCGTTTCAACGAGTGCTTTATTAAATTCCGCCTGCATTGTTTGCGCAGACAATTGCGTCAGCACAGAAGCCAATTCAATCTGAATAACCGAATTAATAATCGGCTTAGGTTCACCATCGTCGCCACCCCCACCTAGTGGGTGCCACAGGTCATCTTTGGGCCAGGGAAATGGCCACCGCCAGGGCGGACAAAGTTCGTCGCCTGGCTCCCAATCAGCCATCAGTGAACGAGTTGCCAGTTCAGCCATTTTCTGCGAAAGAGCAAGCGTTTGCTTGGCTATTCTTTTGTCAGATATTGTAGCACTGACGCTACGGACCACATCGGCTACTAACAGTTCAACATGAGCATCGCTGAAAACGTGAGCCTTGGCTGGACCACCGGGACCTCCCGGACCACCACCTACTACTTCCCAGGCTTTAGCGTTTAGGGTTGCAATAAACTCCGCTTTTGAACGAATCAATTTTAGATTTACCATAGCAATAAACGTTTAATTGTTGGACACAAATCTACGCTTGCTGCAACTGGTGATTATGAGCACTAGTACCTGATTATCAGACCATAAACTACGCATTTCTGCTCGACGTATTCATCCCATTTACGAGTATTTATCCGCTTACTACTTGGCTAGTCAATCAAGATTGCCATTCATCTGTGCGTTAACGTGGTAAAACTTACGATCTTCTCCTTTTATTTAAAACTAAGCCCTTATTTCTATGGCCCACTTCCGCAACACCTTTATTGTTCTACTCTTCGCGCTCACGTCTGCCCTCGGCCAGTCGGAACGCCGTACTTCGACAGGGTCAGGCTCATTCAACGGCCTGGACATGAATCTCGGCAATTTATCGCGACTATCGACTGCAAAAACCCGGTCTATCAGCCCTGAAAATTTCACGGGCGAAAAAGGCAAAGGCGGTATGGACGACCTTACTGACAACCGACCTAATCATGCCAATGCCAAAGATGCCGCTCGTGATTTGGGCCGAGGCTGGAAAGTCAATCCGTTTATTAAAATCAAAGCGGGTGAAACGTTCACTTTAGCTGATGTAACTGGGCCGGGAGCCATTCAGCATATTTGGATGACGCCAACCGGCAACTGGCGTTTTTCCATTCTTCGCGTGTATTGGGATGATGAGAAAGAGCCATCTATCGAAGTGCCGGTAGGTGATTTTTTCGGTATGGGCTGGGGTGAGTACGCTCAGCTGAATTCGTTGCCGGTTAGTGTTAATCCGGGCAGTGCCTTCAACTGTTATTGGCAGATGCCGTTTCGTAAACGCTGCCGGATTACAATGGAGAACATCAATGACAAAGATGCCATGAGTCTGTATTTTCAGATTGACTACACACTCACCGATGTTCCCGACGATGTGGCTTACTTCCACGCGCAATTCCGGCGGACGAATCCGAATTCGTATAAGAAAGACTTGACATTACTGGAAGGCGTAAAGGGTAAAGGGCAATATGTCGGCACCTTCTTAGCGTGGGGCGTCAATAATAATGGCTGGTGGGGCGAAGGCGAAATTAAGTTTTTCATGGATGGCGATACCGACTTCCCGACCATCGCTGGTACTGGAACGGAAGACTATTTTTGTGGATCGTATAATTTTGATCGAAGTGGACAATACACGCCATTCTCAACGCCTTACGTTGGTCTCCATCAAGTAACCAAGCCCGATGGCACCTACAAATCGCAGCAGCGCTTTGGTATGTATCGCTGGCATATCATGGATCCGATTCGTTTTGAAAAAGATTTACGGGTAACGATTCAGGATTTGGGCTGGCGAAGTGGTGGTCGATATTTACCGCAAATGTCGGACGTAGCCAGTACTGTATTTTGGTATCAGGCCGAGCCCCACGCCCCGTTCCCGAAACTACCAGCCAAAGATGATTTGGAAGTTAATTGAAATTTTTTCTTTTGAAAATACTATCATATAAGCTGGTTAAATTTGGTATATCAACTAAATGTCAAAATAATTTAAAAGCGTTTTCTGTCGGGAGACGCTTTTTTATTGGCATTAATTCGTACTTTCACAAAACTCTATCTATTAAGGAGTTAGATTCTATTTTACTTTTATTTTATCCTGGATAAATACAAAATACTCTCATGTCATCACAACTAACTCGCCGGGACTGGCTTCGCGCCAGCGGCCTTCTTACTGCTGGTCTTGGTTTGAGCCGGTTCACCCCTGCTAATGCCGCCCGCCCGAACGCTCCTTTGGTTTCAGGATTTGCGAATGAGTTTGCCTTTACGGACGACCCATTCGAGAAAATGTCTAAATTAAAAGTACGGCTGTTAGCGAATGAAAATCCGCTAGGTATCTCGCAGAGTGCTAAAGATGCCATCATGAAGGCAACTGAGATTGGCAACCGCTATGCCTGGGCGGAGTTCGGTCCGCTGAAAAAGCTGATTAGCGAGAAGGAGGGTGTGATGCCTAAAAACATTTTAATGTCGCCGGGTTCATCGGATATTCTTCTGGCCGCAGCAGAATATTTCGCTAAAGGGGGAGGCACCATTCTGACCTGCCGCCCAACGTATGATGACCTGCTTGAAAAAACGACTAAGTTCGGAGCTACCATAAAGGCAATTCCGCTCACGAAGGACTTCAAATTCGATTTACCTGCGCTGAAAGCCGCTATCACGCCCGACGTGAAACTGGTGTACATCGTGAATCCGAATAACCCAACGGGTACAATTTTGTCACCCGCCGAACTCGAAGCTTTCTGCCGGGAAATTGCGCCTAAGGTTCCGGTATTCCTCGACGAAGCCTATATTGACTTCCTATCGCCCGCCGACCGTCCAATGCTGGGTAAGTTGGTAGCAGAAGGGTTGAATATTATTCAGGCCCGGACATTCTCCAAAATTCATGGCTTTGCCGGCTTGCGTCTGGGCTACGCTATGGCGCAACCTGATATGTTAAAAGCACTGCATCAGTACATTGGTGCAGAAGGTGACGTTAGTATCACAACGCTGATGGGCGGCACGGCCAGTTATCAGGATATAGCCTGGCAGGACCACTGCCGTCAGGAAAATGCTAAAGCACGGGATTATACCACTAAAGCCTTGACGAACTTAGGGTACGAGGTGATCCCATCGTACACAAACTTTATTCTGTTTCCTATTCGCATGAAAACCACAGCCTTCAGCAATCAGATGTTTGCTAACGGTATCGGTATTCAGACCCGCGACTTTAACGGACAACCTTATTGTCGTGTCAGCGTGGGAACGATGGACGAAATGACCCAATTTATTGATGGGTTCAAAAAAGTAGTAGGGTAATTGCACTTGTCTGAGCCAGCAAAATGCTGGCTCTATGGCATACAACGGTCAGCAATACGCTAACCGAGACGATTAACTATGACGCGAAGAGATTTTATTAATTCAACAAGTGCCAGTTATGCCAGCTTACTGGCGTGGGGAATGTTACACCCTGCACCAGCATCGGCGCTCAACCTACCCGCCAATGGTCGAAAAAGTGACGGTAAAGGTCGAAAAGTTATCATTTTAGGTGCCGGTTTAGCCGGTATGACCACAGCCTACGAACTCGGGAAACTCGGCTACGATTGTACAGTTCTTGAAGCCCGGTCACGCTCTGGTGGGCGCGTCTGGACAATTCGGGGTGGTACCAAAGAGACTGAATTAGGCGGTGGCACCGATCAGACTTGCCAATTCGGTGATGGTTTATATTTCAATGGTGGAGCTGCCCGGATTCCGCACCACCATCAATTGACACTCAATTATTGCCGTGAATTGGGTGTTCCATTACAAATGTTCAACGGTAACAACGAAGCCGCCTACTTATATAATGAAGGCGGCACAGGTGAGCTGGCAAATCGACGCCTACGTATAAAAGAGTACCACAACGACATGCGCGGCTACACAGCCGAATTACTTTCCAAGGCACTGGACCAGCCCGCGCTGGATCAACAATTAACCAAGGAAGATGTCGAAAAACTGGTTGATTTCCTGAAAAATGAAGGTGATCTGACTACAGCGCATCTCTATAAAGGCACCAACCGACGCGGCTATAAAACAAAAGATCATCCTGGCGCAGGCCATAAACCCGGTGCCACCACAGACCCTTTCGGATTAACGGATTTATTGCGGTCGGGATTTATGCAACCCGTATTCTATAACGTTGGCGACTACATTTACGAGCAGCAAACAACGTTGATGCAACCTGTTGGTGGCATGGATGCGATTCCGAAGGCATTAGAGAAGACATTGGCAGGTAAAATTATTTTTAATGCACCCGTCAGTGAACTCCGCAAAACCGAAAACGGTGTTCGGGTTGTATATCAGAAAGAAGGTAAGCCTGTAGAAATCACCGGCGAGTTCTGCGTCTGTACATTACCACTGCCGATGCTCAAAAATATCGAATCTGATCTATCGGGTACGGTAAAACGCGCGGCTGACTTTGTCCCGTACATTAAAACCGGCAAAATCGGGTTGCAGTTTAAACGACGATTCTGGGAAGAAGACGACTGGATTTATGGTGGTATTTCGCGTACCAACTTAGACATTAACCAGATTTGGTATCCATCGTACGGGTTTCAAGGCAAAAAGGGTGTACTGATTGGGTACTACAATTTTTACAGTCGGGCCGAAGCGGTGGGGGCTATGTCTATTGACGAGCGAGAAAAGCTAGCGCTGACACAGGGAGTCAAGATTCATTCGCAATACCCGGCGGAATTCGAGAATTCGTTTTCGCTAGCTTGGCATCGGGTACCTTATAGCGGTGGTGGCTGGGCTACGTTTGATGACGCGACACGAAAAAAATACTATCCTTCGCTGATAGAGCCGGATGGCAATATCTATTTTGCGGGGGAGCACACCACTTACCTGACTGCTTGGATGGCCGGGGCATTCACATCCGCTCATCGAACCGTCGAAGCGATCCACGCCCGAGTGGGTGAATATACGAAGAAATAATTTTTTGTCATGCTGGAACGCCAGCCCGGTGCCGAAGGAAGCATCTTCGCGCAGGACATATTTTTCAATTGATGAAGATGCTTCCTTCGGCACCGGGCTGGCGTTCCAGCATGACAAAAAAATTACTATGAAACACAACCTATTATCTATTCTAGTTTTCTTATGCTGCGCTGTTTCTGCGCAGTTTTTTAGCCAGCGAGTTTACGCGCAAGCAACGGCGTCCACCGCGACCGGCATGACCGTTGAGCAACTTAAAGCGGTTAAAGCTATCAAAATTGCAAACCTAGACAAAGACACGTATTTCAAGTCAAATGGCTTTATACTGGATCGCTACGAGGAGCGTCCTGCCTACGTTTTTAATTATACCGATGGTATTACCCGCAAGATTTATCTGTATAAAATCTTTACGGCTGCCGACACCAAAGAACTTGGTCTATTGGCAATTTACAAAAACGAAAAATCGGGCGAGATAAAGCAATTCGTTATTCCCGGCGCGTCAGCCGACCGCAAGGCGTGGGACGCTTACATTGACGATCTCAAATACGTTGGCGAAAAAGAGCCTGGTCTGATGTCCACGCTGACATTTGTACTGTCGCGCGAGATGGCCGGTTTGCTATCTGGTGGCGCGGGTAAATCCGAAGAAGGTGGGGCCAAGAAAAAAGAGGAATATAATTTCTGTTTCGCAGCAGATGCGCCTGTAACGATGGCTGATGGCTCCTCTGCAACGATCAGCAACATAGCCGTGGGTGATATTGTACTGGGTTACGATACCAAAACCAAGACCCTCTCTCCTACCCGCGTAACAAAAATAGATACCCACCGGAACATTGAGTCAACAGGCAACTTTGCGCTATCGGGCGTTTGGCTGACTTCGGCAAATGAACTCACCGCTGATAATCGAAGTGTGTTAACAGCTCCCATATTATTTGAAGCAACGGCTAATCATCCCGTTCTTACCGCCACAGGCCGCAAAGCATTAGGCGATGTAAAAGCTGGTGATGTTTTGTATCGCTACGATGCAATGACCAACGGAGTGGCAGCCTACAAAGTTGTACGGACGCAGCAAGCAGTTCGGTCAGTGAAAGAGGTTTATAATCTAGTGACTGAGTCGGGTGCGTATTTAGTTGGCGAGACGGTCGTACTGGATAAGTAAAATAGAAAAAAGTCTCAGTAGAAGTCCACAGAAGCATGTATGCTTCTGTGGACTTCTTTTTTGCAAATAAATTGCTGATTTATCCTATTCTCATTGCCCTATTAAGCTTTTGACCGTACTTTTGTCTGACTGAAAACCGTATGCTTGCATACTAATTTTTCGACAAGATTATGGCTGAAGCCTTCATTTATGATGCCGTTCGAACACCTCGGGGACGAGGCAAGAGCGACGGTTCGCTGCACGATGTGCAACCAATTCAACTTCTCACGAGCGTCTTGCGCGAACTTCGCGACCGTAACCAGCTTGACACATCGCTAATAGACGATGTTATAATGGGTTGCGTAACCCCCATTGGCGAACAAGGTGCCGATATTGCCCGCACAGCCGCTCTCGAAGCAGGCTACGACGAATCGGTGGCAGGAGTACAACTCAATCGGTTTTGCTCGTCGGGCCTGGAAGCTATCAACATGGCAGCGGCTTACGTCATGTCGGGTCAAGTAGACGCAATTGTGGCGGGTGGCGTAGAATCTATGTCGCGGGTACCAATGGGTTCAGACGGTGGCGCACTCTTTATGAATCCACAGATTGTGGCCCGTCATAATATCGTTCCACAGGGCATTTCGGCTGATCTCATCGCTACGAAATACGGTTACTTTCGTTCGGATGTTGACAGTTTTGCCGCTGAATCGTACCGCCGGGCGGTGGCCGCCCAAGCCGCTAATCGTTTTCATAAAACTCTCGTGCCGCTTAAAGACGAGATCGGTGTAACTGTTCTCGACCGCGACGAAGGTGTCCGTCCAGGCACAACTGCCGAAAGTCTAAGTAAACTAAAACCAGCTTTTGAGGCTATGGGTAAAATGGGTTTAGACGCCCTTGCCCTGCTCAAATACGCCCAATATGATAAAATCAATCACGTCCACCACGCCGGAAACTCATCACAAATTGTCGATGGTGCTGCTGGCGTTCTGATTGGCAGCGTAGAATTTGGTGAAAAATCTGGACTGAAGCCTCGTGCCCGCATTAAAGCGTTCGCCATTGTGGGTTCAGAACCAACGATAATGCTCACCGGTCCCATTCCGGCAACGCGCAAAGTGCTTAAACGGGCAGGCATGAGCATCAGCGATATTGATTTGTTCGAGGTCAACGAAGCGTTCGCGGCAATACCGATGCTGTTTATGGATGAATTTGGTGTGGATCATAGCCAGTTAAATGTCAACGGAGGAGCTATTGCTTTGGGTCACCCGCTGGGCGCAACCGGCGCTATTATTTCGGCTACCTTACTTGACGAACTGGAACGTTCTGGCAAGCAGTTCGGTCTGTCAACACTTTGCATTGGGGGCGGCATGGGCATTGCAACTATTTTTGAACGAGTCAATTAATGAATGCGGGGCCACTCCTTATTCACTCTTCACCAAAGATGATAAACTACAACGTCGACCAAAATATAGCCGTCATTTCGTGGGAGATGACTACGGCTCCCATGAACGTTCTTAACGACGAATCGATACCTCAATTTGAAGTTGCCTTGCAGAAAGCTTTTGCGGATGAGTCAGTTACAGGAATAATTATCACCTCAGCTAAACCTGAGTTTGTAGCTGGGGCCGATTTAAAAATGATTCTGCGCAACAATGACAAAGACCCAGCCGAAATGCTGAAGGTTTCATCGGAGCTGAACCGTGTATTCCGCAGTATTGAAACATCGGGTAAGCCAACTGTAGCGGCCATTAATGGTACAGCCCTTGGTGGCGGTTACGAAATCTGTTTGGCTTGCCATCACCGTGTGGCTCTAAACAATCCTAAAACCCTGATTGGCTTAGTCGAAGTGACCATCGGGCTATTGCCGGGCGGGGGCGGTACGCAGCGGTTACCCCGCATGATCGGCATTCAGGCCGCGTTACCCTTACTGGTCGAAGGCAAAAAAGTGGGCGTTCAGGAAGCCAAAAATCTGGGTATGGTTGACGATATAGCAGACACTCCAGCCGACATGCTGGACAAAGCCCGCGCCTGGATTGCGGCTAATCCGAAACCCATTAAGCCGTGGGATGAGGTCGATCGCAAGACGGGCAAAATTGTTGGAAAAGACAATTTCAATATCCCTGGTGGTATTGTTCAAAGTGCTGTAGGTGCACAGACCTTTGGTGTAGGAGCGGCCATGCTGATGAATAAAACCAAAGGTAATTACCCCGCTCCGCTCGAAATTATGGCCTGCTTATATGAAGGGTTGCAGGTTAACATTGACCGTGGTTTAATTATTGAAGCGAGACACTTTGTAAAAGTAGCCACATCAAAAGTCGCTAAAAACCTTATCCAGACTATGTTTCTGGGTATGAATGAAGCAAATAAAGGCGCTAGCCGCCCAAAAGATCAACCTAAAACCGACGTAAAAAAACTCGGCATTTTGGGCGCGGGGATGATGGGTGCGGGCATCGCCTATGTATCAGCACAGGCAGGTATTGATGTTGTGCTGAAAGATGTGTCGGTCGAAGCGGCCGAGAAAGGAAAAGACTACACGCGTAGTTTACTCCAAAAGGGAGTTGAGCGTGGCAAAGTGGACCCGCTAAAGGTGGACGGTATTCTTAACCTCATCAAACCCACCGCCGATGTTCAGGATTTGCAAGGTTGTGACCTCATTATTGAAGCTGTCTTCGAAAACCGTGATCTGAAAGCGCAGGTTACCAAAGAGGCAGAACCGATGCTGGTCTCTAATAGTCATCCAGCCGAGGACCATCCAGTCGGGGGCCATCCAGCCGGGAGCCATCCAGCCGGGGGCATTTTTGCGTCCAATACATCTACGCTGCCCATTAGCAGCCTAGCGCAGGCAACAGCTAAACCAGAAAACTTCATCGGTATTCATTTCTTTTCGCCGGTGGACAAGATGATGCTTGTGGAAATTATCATGGGCAAGCAAACTTCCGATTATGCTCTTGCCGTAGCTATTGATTTCACCCGAAAGATTCGCAAAACGCCCATCGTCGTCAATGACTCGCGTGGTTTCTACACCTCGCGTTGTTTCGGGACGTATTCGGCGGAGGGGATGGAATTGTTGAAAGATGGCGTTAACCCAATTCTGATTGAAAACGGGGGGAAAGATGCCGGGATGCCAGTAGGACCGCTTGCCGTTACAGACGAAGTTGCTCTTGATTTAGTTTATAAAATCGCTGGTCAGAGCATCAAAGACGGGGTACTTAATGAAGGTGATACGAGTTATCAAGTTGCCAAAAAATTCGTTGATATCGGACGGACTGGCAAGAAAGCTAAAGCCGGTTTTTATGATTATCCTGTAGACGGCACTAAGCAACTGTGGCCCGGTCTACAAGATTTATTCCCAAGATCTGAGCAGCAACCAACGCTCGACGAAGTAAAAACGCGCCTGCTTTACCGGCAAGCCATTGAAGCGGTACGCTGTTTTGAGGAGAATGTGGTACGCACAAAATTAGACGCTAACCTCGGGTCAATTCTGGGTTGGGGATTTCCCGCCTATACAGGTGGAACCTTGTCATTTGTCGATTTTGTGGGCATAGAAACGTTCGTCAAAACGCTGGACCGGCTAGCCGACCAATACGGCGAACGCTTCCGCCCAACGGAAAAATTACGCGAGCGGGCCGGACAGCCGGAGTTGATAAAGTGATTTCTTTAGCTTTCGGTTGAAGTCTAAAACAGAAGCAGCCTGATGCAGTCATTGCATCAGGCTGCTTCTGTCTATAAGGGTGACAACTGTCCTTTCTGATAACTAACTGGCGTTGTTCCCGTCCACCGTCGAAATGCCCGATTGAAAGCACTTAACTCATTGTATCCCAGGATGTATGACACTTCTTTAACTGGGTATTGCCCGGATTCTAAATAGTGCAGGGCCAACGATTTACGGGTCGAATCTGACAATTGCTGATAGGTTACGCCCTCCTCCTGGAGTTTGCGTTGCAGACTACGACTGCTTACATTCAGATTAGACGCAATACTATCGAGGGTAGGCAGTCCCAAATAAGCATTAGCCAACAAGAAATTATTGATCCGTTCGCTTAATAATTTTGTCTTACTATAAGCTTCATCCATCGCACTTACTTTCCGCAATAACACGGCTTGTAGTTCATAATCAGCCGTCAGGATAGGCTCGTCCCAGTACCGGCTATCGAACTCCATCATGTAATCAGTCGCGTTCTGGATAGAAAGGCAACGTAATACGCGTTCATATTCCGGCAAAGCTGAAGTTTCAACTGGAATTCTCACGGTGGTTGGTTGAATTTTTTTCAGTATCAGCCCATCGACTTCATGCAGAGTAAAGGCCATAAAAAAGTCCATCATCTGGCGAAATACCAATGGAGACTTCTCCTGACTATTTACACCAGGAATGAACCGAATAGCGAATGATTGACCAGATGAGTTCACGTCCATAGTAAGCACATCCGTAATTAAATGTGCAAAGGTGGCCGCATGGGTCAGAGCTTCACCAATCGTTCGACTATGCCGTATCAGTTCGCCCACTATCCCCAGCGCAGCGACCTGCATCGATTCGCCAAAGTGGAGACCAAACAACGGATCATGGCTCAATTCAGTAGCATTAAGCCAAAGATCATTGATTTGTTTCGTCGTCAGAGGAGGACTTGCTTCGTTTTTTACCTCAATCAGGTCTATACCGGCTAGGCTACCTAGCTGTTCTAACTGAATGTCCTTCTGCACGGCGTAAGCCATTAGATTAAGCGCCAAACGTTTCTGATAATCTTGCATAGAGTAAAATTACTGAAATATCTGACCGCGTTTTCACCTTGACGTGAAGTGGTAATTGGTTGGCGTTCAAAGGTAAAATGGGTAGTGTCCCTCCCAAATACCTTTGTCAAAAAACGCCATGAAAACAATTGCAATCGCTCTCATTATCGCTCTGAGCCATTCAGCAAATACGCAGATAGGCCCCGAAAACTCGAATAAAACAGGTCGTCATCAAACCGATAAACAACCAAACTCAAGAACAATGGAAACACAAGCCATGCAAGTCGTCAGTGATTTCTTAACCGCTGTTCAACAAGGAAATCAGGCAAAACTTGCCGCGTCTCTCCACCCGAATGTGGAGTGGGATCAACCCGGAAGCAACCGCTTTTCAGGGACTAAAAAATCAAGTACTGAAGTCTTTAAAATGGTTGGCGGTATGTTTGACGTATCAGATAACAGCCTCGCTCTGACCGATGTAAAAGTGCTTACGGCGAATGGCAACAGTGTGGCTTGTCTGGTGCACTGGAAAGCCGTTCAGCCAAACGGAGGCATACTTGACGTAGACAATATTGACGTGTATACTGTAGAAAAAGGCCAGATTATCAAAGCTAAAGTTTACTCCGCCAATGTAGCCCAGGAAGATAATTTCTGGTTGAAGTAAGCTTACCTCAACCATCCTTGAAAAGTCCCTGCTAACGGTAGTGGGGATTTTTTTATAGTAGCCGAAAACTCATCCGGTGGTATCTCGTCGGGCCGAACTGCCGAATTGCTTCCCGGTGAAAAGGCGTTGGGTAGCCAACGTTTTGTGCCCATCCATAAGCCGGAAACTCTAGTCCAAGTTCTGCCATAAGATCGTCCCGGTAGGTTTTAGCTAATACCGACGCTGCGGCAATAGACAAAAAGTGCGCATCACCTTTAATGATGCAGGTGTGTGGAATCATAGGATACAGCACAAAGCGATTACCATCCACCAACAGATGTTCTGGCTTTATTACCAGCTCGTCAACGGCCTGATGCATAGCTAGAAAACTAGCTTTTGAAATATTAATCTGGTCAATAACCTCGTGTGATACGTCGGCCACGGCCCAGGCCAATGCGTCGCGTTCGATATCTTTTTTCAGTATTTCCCGCTGCCGACGAGATAACTGTTTGGAATCGTTCAGAATCGGATGCGTATAATTCTTCGGCAAAATAACTGCAGCCGCCACAACTGGTCCGGCCAGACAGCCTCGACCAACTTCATCTAAACCGGCTTCAATAGCCGTAGCATTATAATAAGATTTCAACATTTGTCAATCCTCCAGCACGTTACCAAAAATTGTGTTTTTCAGGAATAAGGCTGTCAATAAGAACGTAATTCCCCAATACATGTACACCTGATAGTAATCCCGTACATCTTCGTAAACCTGAACACGAATGGGCGCTTTTTCCAATCGGCTGATCTGCGCAAAAACAGCCTGTAACCGCCCGGTATCTGTAGCCCGAAAAAAGTTACCGTTCCCAATGGTGGCAATGGTTTTCAAAACGCCTTCATCAACCGTAGTGGCCTTGGACGACGATGTGTTTGGGCGTCCAACCGCGATGGTGTAGACTTTAATATTGAAGGCCTTTGCCAGACGCGCTGCCGTAAGAGGATCAATATTTCCAGCAGTATTATCGCCATCACTCAAGAGAATAATAATCTTGCTACGCTCTGGTTGCCATTTGGCAGCATCTTGCCGGACTGTATCAGTCTGCGTAACGACCCGGTCGCGCATTCGGTTAATGCACCGAGCCAGCGCGTCGCCAATGGCGGTTCCCGAGGTACGAATCATATGGTCGTTCAGATCGCTGAGGTACTGTTTCACCAATGTATAATCTGTCGTAAGCGGGCAAAGTGAAAAAGCTTCCCCCGCAAAAACGACTAAGCCAATACGATCATTTTTACGTGTGTTCACAAATGCCTGGGCTACGCGCCGGGCTGCAGCCAGACGCGTAGGGGGCAAATCCGTTTCACTCATCGAGACAGACACATCTATAGCCATCATAATATCAATGCCTTCTGATTGCTCACTGCGTTGTTGACGGATAATTTGCGGGCGGGCCAATGCAACGAGCAAGCAAGCAATGCCAATGAAAACACTGAGCGGCACCATATATCGACCTAAACTCAGTAGCGAATATGTAGTTTGAACGCGTCCTGCCCGGCCATGAGCGCGGGGTGAATCAAGTTGCCCAAGCGACATATTGAGTCGCTGTTGTGCGTTCCGATGCAAATAATAGCGTAGAGAGAACAGCAACAAAACAACCGGAATTAACCACAGAGCTAACGGATGCGCCAGTTGAAACTGCTGCCATTGCACCCGGCTGAACCAATGAAGTGAATACCAGGGTTCCATGCAGTCAGAATAAAGAAGATGGTTCAGCCGAATTGGCCTGCGATATAATTTCATCCCTCTGACTGTCAGGACGCAGTAAATTTGTCCGGCCACGAAGGTATATCTGCGTAGCTACATCACTCAAAACTTGCAGAGCGGCCTGTGATTGGGGTGTAAATGTACCCCCATAAATCATCTGGTCAGCTTCGCGAAGGGCGTTCGTTACACGCTGATCACGGAGCCGGTCGGCCAGTTCGGGTGTGGTTAGTGAGATATAAGGCTGAGGATCTAACTGCTCTAAATACGTTTTCCACATAACAACGGCTTGATTGGCCGTTTCAGCAGCCGTAAACGGACTAATACGCTCATTTAACAATGTGTATTCACGCAGGAAGCGGATATGACGTCGATTGAATAAATAGAGCCGCCATTGGCGCCTTGCCAGTTTTCCAAAAAGTAAATACAACAAGCTTATTATCAAAGCAATACCTATAAATCCAATAGCTAGTGACACATAGTTGAATTGCTGTTGTAGTGGGGCCAGAGTTGTTTCGGTAGCGAGTGTATGCGACTGAGGAGCAAGCGAATTGGGCAAAGCCCGTGGTAGTTTCGAGCGCAGAAAAACGGTATCCGTCTGGGTCCACTGCGCCGTACAGTCAATGTCGTTGATTACCCGAATTGGTACGCGCAAGGCCTGGATTGACTCGGTTTCGAACGACACCAGGGTGTAAACAGCACTATCTCGGCTGATAGCCATTGGTCCAGTACCACTAGTTTTTGTCGCAAACACAGCCACCTTCTGTACCCGATAAGGGGCAAAATGCCGGGCCGTGTCAGGAAACAAAACATCGGTGGTGGGAGAATGCCGATACGTCAGGGCATACCGGAAAGGCCGACCTATTTCAATGCTATCTACCAGAAAGTGCCCCCCCAATGGAGACTGTTGCACTGGTGATTGCTGCAAGGTTATTTGCGCCTGGCCCGAAACGGTCAGTAAGCTAAAAAAAACAAGAAAAATAATGATGCCTGGTTTCATTAATATTTTCTAACCCTAAACAATTCCACAAGTTTTGGCACAAAATCTTCTTGCGAATCGAGCGCGAGATAATTGGCATTGTACTGCTTACAAAGCCGTTCGAGCCGCAGTTGATTTTGCCGAAACGTGTCGTATAGCTTGTTCCTAAACGAGGCCGAAGACGTATTAACCCATATACTACGCCCAGTCTCCGTATCATGAACAGGAATAATTCCTAATTTAGGCAGCTCTACCTCTCGCTGATCATACAGATGAATCACCACCAAATCATGTTTTTTTGCCAGTGCTTTGAGGTTGTGCTCATAACTCAGGTCAATAAAATCTGACAGCAAAATCACGACACTCCGCCGTTTGAGTGCGTTAAGCGTAAATAGCAAGGCATCAGCAATACTGGTTCCGGCTGATTCGGGTTGCAGCTTGTGCAGACTCATAATCAACTGATAACCCGTTTTCAGACCGTTGCCCGGTTTGATATATTTCTCCTTTTGGTCCGAAAAGCAATACATTCCCACATGACTGGCCTCGCGAATGGCTGATAGAGCCAACACGCCACATACCTCTTTGGTGGCCTTCAATTTGTCGCGATGGCGGGGGCCAACCTGCTGTGATGCGCTGACATCGACAACAAAAAAAACGGTCTGGTCTTTCTCTTCCCGGAAAACTTTCACGAATGTACCATGCCCTTTCGACGACACGTTCCAATCGATAGCCCGCACATCATCACCGTATTGATAGGTTCGTAAATCGCTGAATTCCAGCCCCGTTCCTTTAAATATGGATCGAAAACTACCACGCATCTGCGAGTTAACCGCTTTGCGGATACGAATATCGAAATTACGGAGCTTGGCCAAAAACTCATCCATGTAAAACAGGCGTTATACTAGTTTAACCAAATCTGGATACTCTACTGTACCTGACCGTCGAGGCAAGTCGAGACGATACCAGGGCGTTTCATAATTTCCGGGAAGGTGTTAATCCGCGTTCCTCCGTCCATCAGTAGACTAGCAAAGGTACACCAAGCGATGTGACTATTCATCGTATCATAAAGCGGATGTCCTTTGGAGAGTAATTCAACGTTGTAGTCGGCTCTGCTGTTACTTCTCGAATCAAGTTTCAGCTGGAAGGGCCCTATTTAGTTGACAATTGACAGACCGAAATAGACCAGAGTCAAGTCGATGAACGTAAAGTAAGTGAGCACTAAAAAGGCTGTTACTAAGCGACATCAAAATTGAACTCAGCGTCAAAAAGGGAATTTGTCGCACAATACTATTTAGGGAGATGAACCAACATTTGTGACTCAGAAAAACAAAGACAGTCCCAAATATAAATGGATACACGTTGGTTTCAGGCAAAGAAACATATCTCACGCTTATACATGAGAATTAACGCATAAAATCTGACGATCACCAAAATTGATAATACTAAGAAGGTTCAGCAAGACAAGGGGTATACTGACCCTTCTTAACAGATTAGCTAATGTGTGAATATGATCGGCAAGCTGGCTAAAATGAAACTAGAAATCGTAAATGTCATGAATGAGATTGTGCGCAGTCGTTAAGCAAAATCAAAGCATAGCAACAAAAAAAGTCTCTATGCTTTGATCCGAAAAACTTCCGTGTAGAGCCTGTAAAGCAATATACTAAATCGTTCTCGGCGCTAAAATACAACGCCGTGGCATAACCCCCAATGCCATGAGGCCATTAAGAACACTTTTGAATTCAAGCTTACTCGCCCTGAAAACCGCACTTGACGGTTACCAGCGGTACGAGCACTCAGACCCGCCCTGTGCGGCCTACTTTCGAACCATTATCACCGCACTAATCGGACAAGCCGACAAGCCCGATATTTGGGCGATTCGCGAACAGCTTATTAATGAAGATGAGCGCCGAATCCGGCAAGCGCCCCTCTTATCGTATATATCCGAAGACATTAATGTCGACTTGTCCTGTTTGGGACGCCAGGAAATACGTGTGTTGAGACTAGTTGCCGAAGGAAACAAACCGGCGAGAATTGCCGAGATATTGCAGGTTAGCCCGCACACCGTATACAATCACAAAATGAATATTGGCCGTAAATTGGGGCTGGGCTCAGCAGCCGATTTAGCTAAATTCGCGATTGAGAACTTACCTTCCCGTTAGCGTCTAGGTAACCTCCACACACCGTAAAAAAAATTCTTTTTGTCATTACCCTAATCGCTATACAATCGATTCAGGTATGACGGACTAATAAACCGTTCCACACATAGACTAAGCAAGTCGCAATTCAGCAGCCATTTCACAATTTTCTTAACCATTAACAAGCCCGGCCACCTAATCGTCGCCGGGCTTATTAATGGTGAGGCTCAGAGATCCCATTTTATAAAGTGGTGTTACTATTCATGCTTACTAACGGGAACTAATGGGCCTCAGCGCTTCCTTATATTTTTTGACATGGCCTACAATTGGGTTAGTACCCGTTTGCGGCTATTAATGTCGATGTCAACTTAACCTATTTTAACAACCAATCCCGAACTTTGCCGATGGGGATTGACTTACGAAGTTACCCATTTAAGTGTATGCATCGAAACCAATCTCAACGGCATTTGTGGAATCTGCTACTAGTTGGCTGGCTGGTTGCAGCTTGTACCGCACCCGAAAACAAACGCCCAGACAACCTGCTTAATGAAAACCAGATGGTCGATATTCTGACAGAGATACATATGGCCGAAGCCCGCGTCAGCCGGTTGAGTTTACGATCAATTGATTCATCGAATATTGCCTACAAGCATCTGGAAGGTACAATTTTCAAAAAAATGGGTGTCGATACCGCTGTGTATCGTAAGAGCTACATTTTCTATTCATCGCATCCGGCCAATATGGAAGCTATTTATCAGCAGGTTACCGAGAAATTGAAGAAAACTGTGGACGCAAAAAGTAAGAAGAAATCATGACAATTGGCATCATCGGGGCGGGAATTTCGGGCCTGACACTGGCCTACGAACTACAACGGAGAGGCATTAATTATCATATCTGGGAAGCAACCGACCAACCGGGCGGCTATATTAAATCGAGACGAGAAGGGCCAGCCACATCGGCCAACCCAAACGAGGGTAGTTACCTATGCGAGCTTGGTCCAAACTCGCTCCTTGGCGATGCTGATTTGCTGTTGTGGCTCGATGAACTCGGCCTGACGCCTGAACTGACGTTTAGCAAACCGGTGAGTAAAGCCCGCTATATTTTTCGCGATGGAGAGTACCGTCAATTACCTTCGGGGCCGCTCTCTCTTTTATTTGGTCATATTGGCGAATCCTCTTTTTTTAGCTGGAAGACTAAACTAGCTATACTCCGCGAACGAAATAACCGGACTATCTCCCCACCGGGTGAGACATTGGCGCAGTTTTTTCGACGTCGGTTTTCCAGCGAGATTGTGGATTATGCTTTAGGACCGTTTGTAGCAGGCATTTATGCTGGTGACCCTGAGCAACTTCTTGTTTCTGAAACATTTCCTGTATTACTCCGGTACGAAAAAGAGTATGGTTCGGTACTGCGCGGCCTGATTAAAAACCAATCGACTACTGGCCGTCGGCAGTCGTTTAGTTTCCGGGAGGGTGTGCAAATGTTGACTGACGCTTTAGCCGCCAAACTAACGAACCTTTCACTTAATACCCCCGTTGAGCGTATTAGCCAAACTAGTAATGGCTGGCAAGTTGACACAAAAGAAGGTACGCAACTCGTTGATAAACTGGTATTAGCTATCAGTACCGATGCAGCGGCCCGTCTGGTAGAGCTGCACTATACCGACTTCGCCCGCACACTTCTCAATATTGCCTATCCGCCCATGACAGCCGTCCATTCTGTGTATAAACGCGCTGATGTTCGACATCCGCTCAACGGATTTGGTGGGTTAAATCCAAAAGTTGAAGGCCGTTTTGCTGCTGGACATATTTGGAGCAGTTCAATTTTTGACGGCCGTTGTCCAACTGACGAAGTGCTTTTTACGACTTTTGTGGGTGGTCAGGCTGGAGTCTGCAACGCACAACTCCCCGATGACGTATTGGCAGATAATGTTCATCAGGAATTAACAGAGGGCTTTGGTGTTACGGCAGCCACGCCAGTTTTCCGGGCTATTTATCGTTGGGAGCGGGCCATTCCTCAGTATGACATTAATATTGTTGCGGTGAAACAACCTCTAAAAGCGGCCGAAGCCGACCAGTTGTTTGTCTGCGCCAATTGGTATGGAGGGGTGTCACTGTCAGACTGTATTGGCAAAGCCAAAAAATTAGCCGAACAACTAAGTAATTAGCTACGGATTAAGAATTTTTAATGATTTTTTTAGACAAAAAGGGAGTACTTTGCTGTTATACTAATACCTCCTTATTAACCTACTCAATAGCCTGTGAAAGAGCGCTTAGTCGTTATTCCAACCTATAATGAAATCGAGAATATCGAAGCGATCATCCGAAGGGTGTTTAGCCTGCCAGATCCGTTCGATGTCCTTATTGTAGACGATGGTTCGCCCGATGGCACCGCTCAGCGTGTTCGTGATTTACAGAATGAGTTTCTAACTGGTACTTCTTCCTCTCGTAGTTCGACAGCCCGTCTCCACTTGCTCGAACGTCGCGGTAAGCTGGGCTTAGGCACGGCTTATATAGACGGTTTTAAGTGGGCTTTATCGCGGGGTTATCAGTATCTTTTTGAGATGGATGCCGATTTTTCGCATAACCCCGACGACTTAATTAAACTCTACCACGCATGCGCCGACGATAGTTCTAACCGGGGGGCTGGCGTGTCTCGGGCCGATGTAGCTGTCGGTTCGCGCTATATTCGGGGCGTTAACGTGGTCAACTGGCCGATGGGGCGAGTGCTGATGTCATACTTTGCTGGCGTGTATGTTCGCTTCATTACAGGTATGTCAATTATGGACCCAACTGCAGGATTCGTTTGCTATAGAGCTGAGGTATTGGAGGTAATCCTGCATAATCCTATCAAGTTTGTGGGGTATGCTTTCCAGATCGAAATGAAATTCACATGCTGGAAATACGGATTTCGTATTCAGGAAGTACCAATTATATTTACCGACCGCACACGGGGTGTCTCTAAAATGTCATCCAAGATTTTCAAAGAAGCCGTCTTTGGCGTGTTACAAATGAAAATCAGCAGCTTCTTCCGGCACTATATTCCCCGTCGGGAAACGGCAAAAAAAGTTGAAGAGCCGGTTGATGCAATATAAAGGCTTTACAGAGTAAAAGTTGTGTATACCTTATGGCTTATAGGAAATCAGCCATACAACAAGAAACGACAGAAGATAATACCCTATCAGTTAGGGTTTTTTCTCTTTTTAGTTACCAATTTATTAACAGGTAGCTAATTCTGAATTGATCAACTTATCAAATTACACCTTAAGAATAGAACATCATGAAGCAGCTTAATCTAAATAAAACTGCTTTTATGGATGAATTATGTTAGCTTGTCGTTGAGAAGCCACACAATAACTTTACGATCTTCTTACTTTATAAATGGATCATTGTATTGTTTATCTCAGCTCCGCAGTTGAACCGTTGGAAAAAGCAGATCTTTCTATCCTCCTTTTGCAAAGTCGCCGGGATAATATCGCAGCAAATATTACAGGTGTTTTACTTTATGCCCACGGAAGCATCATTCAAGCATTGGAAGGAAATAAAGCAGTCGTTGAAGGATTATACAAACGGATTGAAAAAGATTACAGGCATAAGAATGTTACCTTAGTATTGAGTCGTCCGATTACTCAACGTCTTTTTTCATCCTGGGCGATGGGTTATGAGACGATGACGACTCACCAGCTCGATGAGATTACAACGCTAATGAGTCTAGTTAAGCAGAAAAAGAGTATTTCTGAGGCTACCAGCGATCATATTGTCTTAAAATTGATCAGAAACTTTTTTAAAGATACTAGCTACCTAATGTTTCATAACAGTTAATGAATTTTTGTAACCTACGGTCAGGAAATTTTCTTGCCAATAAACTGGCGGTAGTGAATTAAAAATAGGTCAAGAAGAGAGTTTCTTGCCCCCGATGGGCTACAGAAACTAAGCCTTTTTTTTATAAGTAGGGATACATTACCAAACTTTCTTCACTCAGCTACGCGCTCCTGGAATCGCGTATATACTTCCTCCGTTACCTCAATCTCAATCCGCTTGTGTGGATTCGTAAAACCGGCTACAATGGTCACGTTTGACTTTGCGGTGCCAAACTGTTTCGCCAAAAACTCGACTAAATACGCATTAGCTTTGCCGTCCTGCGCTGGAGCTTTTATTTTAACATTGAGCAGCCCGGCAGCATCGTAAAACAACTGGTCTACTCTACTACCTGGCTTCACTTTCAAATGCAGCGTCATAAGCTCAAACGTCGATTTTATCGTTGAGCATGATTTCGTCGCCAGTCGTGCTCCGAAACATTGTACACCATAAATTATTCACCTGACTCATAGGTGACTTCTATTTAAGTTGCTCAGCCAGCACAGCAATACCTTCTGCAAAACTGTGCGGATCGTAGCCTAATACGGTGCGGGCTTTATCCAGAATGAAACCTGTACGGGGGGGACGTCTTGCTACTTGTGTGAACGTCGATGCATCGGCTTGGGCAATCAACGATTTATCAAGGCCAAAATAATCAGCCGTTTGGATGGCCATATCATAAGGTGTTATAACTTCTTTTCCGGAGATATTGAAGATGCCTTCGGCTTCCTGATCGGCAATGAGATAGCAACCCATTGCCAGGTCTTCGGCCAGAGTTGGGCTACGCCATTGATCGGTTACGACCTTAATATTTTTGCCATCCTCAAGTGATTTCTTGACCCACAGAATGATGTTACTACGGCTCATATCATGGGCGATACCATAGACTAGTACCGTCCGGGCAATAGCCCACCGCAACGGAGCATCCGCGCGGCTTGCATTCCGAACAGCCGATTCGCCAGCTTGCTTGCTCCAACCATAGAAACTAATTGGATTTGCTTCGGCCGTTTCGTCATAAGGTCCGGCTGCACCATCGAAAATAAAGTCGGTAGAAACATGTACTAGAAATGCATTGACCGATTGACAAGCTTCAATGATATACTCTACGGCATGTACATTTTGCGCCCAGCAAGCATCTTTTTGCGTTTCGCACTTATCCACATCCGTCATGGCGGCCCCGTGGATAACTACGTTCGGTTGTATCTCACCGATAATGTCAAGCACCTGTTGGCGGTCAGTTATATCCATCGAATGATAGCCATACCCTTCCGAAAATGGAAGTCGGTTTTCACCCCGCGCCGTAGCAATTAACTCAACATTTGGCTGCTGGGTGAGCAGTCCAACTAATTTCTGACCCAGTAATCCGTTGGCACCAGTGAGAAGGATTCGTTTTTTCATAGTATTTCCTGTAAGCAAGGTGGGACGCTTTTACAGGTATTTATATCCGTATTGTTTGGTAATTTTCTTTTTCTTTACCCATTCTCCGGTCATGGTCATACGAACGTCTTTTAACGGGCGGTCCATCTCATTTCGGGGTTGTTTAGCAACACTATCTATTACGGCCAGCCCATTAATTACCTCGCCAAAAACGGTGTAATTACCATCTAAATGTGGAGAACCGCCGAGAGTTTTATAGACTTGTTTCTGCTCACTGGTAGGCAAGCGTCCTTTCATGGTTTCAATACGTGTGACTTGTTTCTGAAACCCTTCTTCATCCCAAACCCGGCCCTGTACTACATAAAATTGACAGCCACTCGACGCTTTTTCGGGGTTGTTGTCTCGAGCAGCTGATAGAACCCCTTTTTTGTGAAAAAGAGTGGGAACGAACTCTGCGGGAACGGTATAGCCAATGTCACCATTGCCCAGTGGTTGGTCTGTCTGCGCTTTACGTGAGTTCGGGTCGCCCCCCTGAATCATGAACAGAGGAATAATGCGGTGAAACAACAGGCTGTCGTAAAACTTCTGATTAACAAGTTTAATAAAATTTTCCTTATGTTTCGGGGTCTGGTCGTACAGTACAAGTCGCATGGTTCCGAACGTGGTATTGAGCGAAACAAGGTAATCTTTTTTTTTGCGATTTTGAGCAATCGAAAGAGTCGGAATTAGCAGAATCAATAGCAGAAGTTTCTTCATTCAGCAATAAAGATAGTTTTTGAAACCGAAAGTTGGTACTGGTTTACAAATTTACGCGATTTTGAAAGGCATCTTTCAACCGTTGATCGTGGGTAACAACAATTAAACTGGCACCGATTTGCTCTGACTGTTGGCGCAAAAGCGTTACAACACGGTCGGTATTTTCGTCGTCAAGACTGGAAGTTGGTTCATCGGCCAGAATAACATCGGGTTGATTCATAACGGCGCGGGCAATGCTGACCCGTTGCTGTTCTCCTTGACTGAGTTGGTTTGTTTTTTTTGCTAGATGGTCAATGAAGCCCAATTGTCCGGCCAGTTCGCGAGCGCGGTTTTTATCCTGTGGTTTATTGGCTAAGTAGTTTGCCAGCAATAAGTTATCCATTACAGATAATGCGCTGACAAAGTGGGGCTTCTGATAAACAATACCCACATGTTTAGCTCGAAAAGCCGCTGTTTCAGCCGGACTTAGTTGTGTCAGATCAGTCTTATCAATGATTACCGAACCACTTTTGGGCTTGAGTAGTAAAGCCAGTAAGTGCAGAAAGGTCGTCTTTCCGGTGCCGGATTGCCCTAGAATCAGGAAGGCTTCGCGATTAGCACAGTGTACGTCAGGAAACGTAAACTGTTTCGTAGGGCCATAGTCAAACGTGAGTTGATGAGTCGCCAGCATTGGATTTGAGGGGATACCCACAAAAATAGGCAAAAGTTGTAGTTTTGTGGGCGGTGTTGGGGTTGAGAACCCAACATAACTGCTGACGAAAGATGTAGGCGGGGCCGCTCGTGCAATTTAAACAAGCATTAGCCACTCGGACCGACAACATAATAACATTCATTCACTTGAAACACATCGTCCTGTTTGCTTCCGGTTCCGGCTCAAATGCCGAGAAAATTGCCGAGTATTTTACTGATGTTCCCAATGCAGAAATTTCGTTGATTGTCTCGAACAATCCCAAAGCGGGTGTTATTGAACGCGCCCGAAAATTACATATTCCGGTGCTTCTCTTCGACCGGACGACGTTTTATGACACGGATCGAATTACGCAACTACTTCTCAATCAGGATATTGATTTAATTGTGCTGGCCGGATTCATGTGGTTGATGCCAACAGATTTAGTGCGGGCCTTCCCCAATAAGATTGTCAATATCCATCCGGCTCTATTACCTAAATTTGGTGGCAAAGGCATGTACGGCCATTTCGTACACGAAGCAGTCGCAGCAGCCGGAGAAACCGAATCAGGCATTACAATTCACTATGTAAACGAGCGCTACGACGAAGGACAGATTATTTTTCAGGCTACTTGCGCTGTCTCTCACACGGATACGCCGGACGATATAGCCCGGAAAGTACAAGCCCTGGAACACGCGCATTATCCACGAGTTGTAGCCGACATTTTAGCCTCGATCACTAAATAACTATGAAAAAGCTAGCCGTATTAGTGCTCTTACTGAGTTTGACTGGCTGCTTCAAGCCCATTGCTTACCTGCAAAACAAACCTAATTATCCGGTCGAGGTGTTTTATGATACCCAACGACCTGGACGCCCATTTGATCCACTACAGGATTTGGAAGTAAAAGGAGAAGTACCTCTTGTTAGCCGGCAGTCGCGTAACCATCGGATGCTTAGCCGGGGAAACGATATGCAACAGAAAGAACTAATGTTAGCCCGCCTAACTATACAGGCAAAAAATCTCGGTGCCGATGCACTGGTTTCGGTTCGATATACTTATTATACCTCCATGACCGACAATGGCTACACGATGACAGGTATAGCAGTGAAATATAAAAAGGAAATTGATACGGCTGCGAAGTGAAGCCGCTTTACTGAATATACATCAAAAAACTACTTAACTTCTTCGTAATCAACGTATTCTCCACCCTTAAAAGAAGAATTATCTTTCGTTGACTGCCGGTTCACCCGTACTTCACCTTCCCGGGTCTTTGCATATGGATCCGTCTGTTGTTTCTGCTGCTTAACCAACTGCCGGCCAACGAGTAGGTAAAACACAAATCGGCGCACTGGCGGTACGAAAAGAATAATCAGCGTGATGATGAACAGATATTTGAACAGCATGTCAGAGTAAGAGTGTCGTTAGTAATAAATAAACGTTGAGACGAGTTGTTTAGTTTTCCGGTATGATATACGGCGTTTTATCCGGATGAACTGTAATCGGCTCCTATTTGTAAAAGCATGTTCGCGTAAACTCTACTACTGCCCATATAGTGCTTTTCCGGCGGCTTCGTATTTATCACCCGCCGACCATTGAGGACGCGTTGGGCGATTAGCAATCAAACGAGCCGCGTGTGCGTATGCCTGACAGAACCGTTGGAAATACGTATAATTCAGCGATTCGGGATTGTCGATAGCCTGGTGGTAATACTTGGCAATGGCTTCATCAAAGGATTTAAACCCGGGTGAAAACGTTGGAGCAGGAACGCCTTTGGCGGCAAAACTTACATTATCTGACCGATCGAACAGACCCTGTTCGGGAGCAGGTTCGGCAAATACGCCCAAACCAAACGCTTTGGCACCGGCTTCAATTTCAGGGCGGGCACCCGTCCTCTCCAGACCAATAACCGAAATAATAGTTGTATCGTTGTAGCCTGCTCCGTCGATATTCAGGTCAAAAATAGTTTGCTTTAACGGCACTAACGGATGCTCAGCATAATAACGACTGCCCAATAAACCGACTTCTTCCCCCGTTAGAGCCAACACCAATACTGACCGTTTGGGGCGTTGTTGTGACAGCGCTTTGGCTGCTTCCAGAATGGCTACCGTTCCCATCGCATTATCCCGCGTCCCATTAAAAATACTATCGGCCGGTTGATACGGTGTCCCGCTTTGTTTGCCTACGCCGATGTGATCAAAGTGGGCTGACAACATAATGTATTCATCTTTGAGCTTAGGATCAGTGCCCTCGATAATACCCGCCACGTTAGCCGATACTACGGATGTACGCAAACGGCCCGATGTGCGAATAGTGACGCGTTGCGCCGCTTCTTTGAGTTGCTTATACTGATTATTTGCGTTGTTGACCCACAAGTGAGCTACGGGCGCTATGCCATCTGCCGTAGTTGAAATGGTTAGTTGCTCTCGGTTGAAATACTGATTCACAAATCCCCACGGAATGGATTCACTGTATAGCTCGATGAGGGCAGCGGCCCCTTTTTCACTGGCTAATTTACGCTTAGACGCTGATGCACCAAAGATTTCACGCGGCCCTTTGGCATCGGGTGAACCGCCCTGCGCTACTAAAATTCGCCCTTTAACGTCGCGCCCTTTATAGCCATCTTCGCCATCTGTCAGGCCATAACCAACATACATAACCTCGCCCGAAACATCTGTTGGGCCGCCAGCCATCACCACCAACTGGTTACCGAGCCGAAGCGTATCCTTACCTACAAGCATTGTGGCTGAACTGGCCGCTTTGACTTTCTCTAAATTAATTTGCTGAAAATAATCATGCTGATTATCTGTAGTTACGGCGGGTTTCAATCCCAACTGCCGAAACTGCTCGGCGATATAACGGGCCGCAACCGCGTTTCCCGACTCACCCGTTCGGCGACCCTGTAACTCGTCGGAAGCCAAAAATCGGGTGTGGGCTTCAATCTCAGCACGAGACAAAGCAAATTCCGGCAGTTTGGCAGTCGGGTTAGGTACGTTAGAACGAGAAGAAATGGATTTAACGGAGCGATTCTGTGACTGCGCTGAAATGGTAGTCAGGGTTAATCCTGCCAATAGAGACAGTACAAATTTCGTTTGCATGATGATTGGGTTTCGGATGGTAAAAGTACGAAAAACCCGCAACGTCTACTGTGTCTTCCCGGCATCTCAACGAATTTCAGTACTTTCGCTGCTCTTTTTAATTCGTTATGCCGCTTCATTCATCTGACACAACGCCCGAAAAAACGTATATTCTAATTGCCATCGGGTTGTTGGGGCTATACGTTTTTCCTTATGTCTGGCTCGGCGAAGGAGCACACCTGACTATCCACGACAATTTAGATAGCGATTTCCTCTATCTATACCTGCTTAAAATTACCCACACAGCGTTCAATTTCGATCTAAACACAGTGATTCCGAATATGATGAGCAGCGGCCCAGATGCTACCTCATCGTTCAGTGGAATTCCTCGCTCGGCATTCCGAACGGGTCTGAATCTTGAAGTGCTCTCATTTTACCTGTTGCCTCCTTACGCAGCGCAGGTTGTTAACTTTATAGCTGTCCACGGAATTGGCTTTGTGGGTATGTATTTACTGCTCAAAAAATATGTTTTGCCCGAGTCGAATTTGGCATTTACGTGCGTAGGAATTGCCTTTTTATTTGCGTTAGTACCCTGTTATATCGTTCATGGAGCATCGGTAACCGGGCAGCCTTTGCTACTCTTTGCCTTTCTGAATCTCTTAACGAAGCAATCCCGCTGGAGCGACTGGCTCATTATTGGTCTATTCCCTTTTTATTCATTTTTGGTTTGGGCCGGACTGTTTATTTGCGTGGCACTGGGTATCATTGGGTTAGTCAGCATGATTCGCCTTCGGCAAATCAATTGGCTCTACATAAGTGGATTATTTCTACTCTCATTGCTGTATGTAGGGAGCGAATGGGAGTTAATTTATGGATTCATTGAACAAAAATACGTCTCGCAACGGGTCGAGTTCGACTACAGCCAGTTGCGCTCTATGCGGCTTACGGATAGCCTGCGCCGAAGTGCCGATTTGTTTGTCTGGCCGATGTTCAACACGGGAGCCTTTTTCACGTTGGGTATTTTGGCGGTAGCGGGGTTAGGTGCCTGGCGAGCTTATCGAAAACAGGATTTTCACTCTGTCAATTGGCTTATTGGTTTACCTGCACTGGCAATTATTATTTGCCTGATTCATGGCTTTTACCACTATTTAGTTGTGTGGTTAGGCGACAGTTCACTGGGATTAAAATTTCGCGTATTTCAATTCGACCGTTTTTACTTTCTCCTCCCGACGCTCTGGTTTTTGCTCTTTGCACTTGCACTACGGCAGTTCCGGGTAAACGGGCGTTGGAGCCGCCTATTTTTGGCCGGGCAATTCGCGCTCATGATTATAGCCAATAAAGAATGGCGCATTAACATTGGCAAGATGACGGGCTACATCACGGAGGCTCAACATCCGTCGTTCCGGGCGTTTTTTGCCGAAAAACAATTCACTCAAATTCGTACTTATATTGGGCAACCACAAGCCAACTACCGCGTAATTTGCCTTGGAATGCATCCGTCAGTCGCCCAGTTCAATGGCTTTTACACGCTGGACAGTTACCAAAATAATTACCCGCTCCCCTATAAATACGCCTTCCGGAAAATCATCGCGACTGAGTTAACCAAAGGTACTAGACAAATGCGCATTTATTACGACGCGTATGCTTGCCGTGTTTATCTCTACACTGCCGAATTAGGCATGAACTATCTATTTGGCAAAACGCAACATCCAGCACTTAACCATCTGCAAATTGATACCGATGCCCTGGCGTCGTTAGGTGGAAAGTACATTATTTCGGCGGTACCGATTCAGAATGCGACTGAGAATAGATTACGGCTGGAAAAGGTATTTGATGAGCCGGAAAGTTATTGGCGGGTGTGGTTATATTGTGTGAACAACTAAAAAGGCATTATCCCCGCTTATAATGTTGCCGGGCAAAGCGCATAAATGTGTCAGCCAATCCTTCTGTAACACCCTGTAATTGAATGGAATAGAAATCTCTCTGTATAGAAAGCCCTTTTACATCAAGAATTTTGAGGCTACCAGCCTGAAGTTCATGCTGTACTGCAAAGACCGACACGAAAGCCATACATCGAGAGCTACCGAGGTATGATTTGATGCTTTCGGTACTGCCCAATTGCATATCAATAGTCAGGTCAGTAAGGCGCAATCCAACGCCCCGGAGCGCGTGTTCAATTACTTCGAGTGAGCCGGAGCCACGTTCACGCAGCACAATAGGTACAGTACGCAACTCATCTAATGTAATCTCGTCACGGTCGGCTAGGGGGTGGTCGGCGCGGCAGATGAGTACGAGTTCATCTTTTACGAAGGACGTATACCGGATATCACTATGGTGAGTTCGGCCTTCTACCAATCCCAAATCAATATCGTTATTGAGCAACCGCTGCTCTATTTGTTCGGTATTGCCACTCAAGAGCGATATAGAGACATCAGCCGATTGCTCATGGAAGCGAGCCAGCACGGGCGGAATTACATATTGCGCCACGGTCGTGCTGGCTCCTACCCGCAGTGCTCCGCCCGACTCACCTTTGAGAGCGTTCATGTCGAACTCCAACTGCCGGTACGTTGCCAGAAGGGTTTCGGCATGTCGTAGAAACAAATTACCAGCCGTGGTCAGACTAATCTGGTTACCGCGCCGGTCAAACAGGGCCATACCGAAGTGGTGTTCGAGTTCCTGAATGTGCTTCGTTACGGCGGGTTGCGTTACATACAGTTCAGCTGCTGCTTTGGTAAAGCTGAGCCGCTTGGCAACAGTGTAAAAAACGTTGAGTCGGAAGGCGAGCATGGATAAGGTTACGGACGAATGATGGCCCAGCCTTCCTGTTCGCGAATGATGAGTTCACCGTTGGCCGTTGGTACATAACTTACAATCGGGAATAGCTCATCACGGCTGATTTTCCGCATCTTCATGGTGTTTTCACACATCGCCATAATAACACCCTGCTTTTGCAAACTGGTGACCTCCTTCTCGAAATAGGGTTTGTCTTTTCGGTAAGCCGCCACCGCACCACTATACACGACTAATTCAACATCTAATTTACCTTTTAGGCGTGGGTCGTTCAGGGCGTTCTGAATGTTGGCTAATGCATGACGGATCACGTTCGTGTCGGCGGTATTGAGCTGATAAACGGCCCGATATCGATCTTTTGTCGGTTGAGCACCATGAAACGCGCCAGCGTCATTTGTTTGAGCCGTAGCTGACACAACGGCACTTAATAACGTCAGAATGAACAGATAGGTGAATTTTTTCATGGTTGTTATTTTTTAGGTAAAGCTACTTTACTTTTCGCGCATCAGCAATTGGCTGAAACGGTCCAAACTTGTGTTGTTTTTCACCGAATTGATCGGCGTAGGGACCAAATGGAAAATCAATGGGTTTGCCCGCCACTTTAGGCCAATCAGTAGTTTGGTCTTTGTGGGGCCGGGGCATTGAATTGATAAAAGCCGCCACATCCCACGACTCTTCGTCGGTTAGTTGCGGATTTGTGTAATTGGCCCCGAAAGGCATGTTGTTTTTGACGTAACCCGCAAAGCCCGACAACCGATAGAGACCGGCTCCATCATTGTAGCTGTGCGACCCCCACATGGGAGGATAAATGTACTCCGAAGCGCCAGCTACCTTCATACCTTCGCCCTTTACTCCGTGACACACCTGGCATTTAGCCACATACACCAACTGGCCTTTTGTCGAATCAGCCGCCCGAGCCAGAAAATCCAATTTGACCAGTCCTACGCCATCAGGCCGCTGACCTTTGGGTACATCCGTACCCAGCCATTGCATATAAGCTACAATAGCCTTCATCTCGCGACTCGTGCTGTCGGGCGCTCTACCACCCAGACTCCGCTCGAAACAATCCGACACGCGCTTAACAATTGTTTCAACCGATCCAGAGCGTTCCCGAAATTTAGGATACGTCGAAAACACGGCTGAATAATTGTTGCCCAGTATTTTCGTGCCCGCATCAAGGTGGCAGTTCTGGCAATTCATGCCATTAGACAGATGCCGAACCGAACCCGTCGGACCAAGGTATTTAGCCGTGTGGGCAATCAACTCCCGACCATATCGCACTTGCTGCCCCTCAGCGCCAGCAGGTATTCGGCTATCGGCGGGAGGATGCCAAAAGATGGGGGGTGTTAATGCCATTAGTCCACTGAATAGGCTAATCGACCAAACGAACCAGTATCTTCTCCAAACGGATGTTGTAACAGGTTTAAGGAGTTGTTTCTTCATAGTTTACGGCATATCTATCTTTACTAAATTATCGTCTGAAACGCGGTCAATTAGTTTGTTATACGGGTCAATACCCGCCTTTACGGGCTTGCCTTTTACAGTCACCTCAATAACGTGCTCACCGGGCGACAGGCTTCGCTTCTGGAGTAAGAGCGGCACTTTGGTTGTCAGCCCATCCTTGTTTTTGCCGTCGTCGGTTAGTACAGCGATATCAGCAATAACAGGGCCTTTCCCCTTCGCAATTTCTTTGCCCGTTTTGTCATAATACTCCGTTGCGGTTCGGACATAGAGTTTAACGCGATATTTTCCGTTGCCGAGTGCTTTCGCTTCTGCTTTGGTGATGCGGTTATCGTAGAGAGTTAGTTTCTCGAAATTATCCGTCAGCCAAGGTTTTAGCGAGTCGGGCGTAGCCGATTTCAGAAAACCGTACCACTCCAACGACGTTGTAAAGGGGGCTTTCTGGCGGAAGCGGGCCGCTTTCATGTAGTCGTTCATAGCCTGATTAACCCGATCTTCACCGATGTAATCCTGCAAAGCATACATCAACATCGACCCTTTATTGTACCAGATATACGACCGGGTATCATTATCGAGAATGTTGGCTTCAAATTTATCCTCGTTGGAGCGACCGCGTAAATATTGATCGAGACTATACTTCAAAAACTTCGGCATAGCATCGGCTCCATACCGTTGTTTGAGCACCATAAGGGCCGAGTATTCAGCCATCGTTTCCGAAATCTGATTGGCTCCACGAGTCCGGCTAGGCATAATCTGATGCCCCCACCACTGGTGCGCTACCTCATGGGCGGTCACGTAAAACGCATAGTCTGTTTTGTTGGGATCATGAAAGTCACCGACCCAGCCAAACTCCTCCGAGTACGGAACCGTTGTTGGAAACGATTGGGCGAAAGCGGCATAACGTGGAAACTCCAACACGCGCAGGACCGGGTACGGATAAGGCGCATAGTTTTTGGCGTAATACGTCAGCGATGCCTTCATGCTGGCTATAAACCGATCTAGATTACGGTCGTGGCCGGGATGATGGTATACCTCTAAAGCTACCGTTTTGCCATCAGGTCCCGTCCATTTATCACGCTTTACACCATATTTGGCCGAACACATACTAAAAAAGTAGTCGGAGAAACCGGGTAACTTGTACTCAAAGTATTTGCGGTATTTACCGTCAGGACCAGCTTTTGTCCAGGTTTTCAGCAACTGGCCGGGCATAACAGCCGTTTGATCGGGTGTAGTCGAAATAGTGCCTTTAAAAGTAACCCAATCGGCATCGGTAGTGAAAAGGAAATCACGCAGACCACGCGGGTCATTTTGGGCGGGAAGGCTCCATTCTTTAATGGGTAAACCGTATTTCTTCCGGTACTTATCACTGGTCAATTCATCGCCCTGATTGTACCCAAAACTAGGAAAGATACCCACGTTGAAAAACGTACCATTGGCCACTACGTCACGATTGTCGCCACTATTGGCAAACCCAACGTATTGGCCCGTTACATCCATCTCCAGTTGGGCGGTGTCTCCCGGATTTAGGGGCTTAGGCAAGCGGTAAATGAAGTAGCCGAGGTTGGTATCGTTTACGAGTAGATTAGGGGATTTCCCATCGACCAGCAGCTTTGTTAGTTTGCGATGAAAATTATCGGCGGGGATAGTTAAGTGTAAGGAGTCGATGGGTTGATCGCCCTTGTTGACCATCACAAATGTACCTGTCGCAACGGCTTTGAATTCATCAGGAAATACGTCGACGTTCACATTCGCGCTGGTAATTTTAGGTTGCAGCACATTGGCGTATTTGTGGTACGTTTTTTCTGTTGTTGCCTGCTGTTCCCGACGTTGCCCAGCCGAAAGATATCGGTTTTTAACGCTGACATTTGTATAAATCCAGGCACCCATACTCACAAAGGCGAGTAGAAGTAGGGCAAATAAAGCCATTGACCCACGGCCCATTCGTTGCCGGGCCAATTGCCAGCGTGCTTTGAAACTTGTGTCGGCACCGCGATTCCAAAACCACAGAGCCACAATTAACAGCATGCCACCGAAGGCATACCAGTAAAGCCGAAATGAAGCTAATCCAGCCAGGTAATGCCCGAAACCATTCATAGCTGAAATCTGAACACCCCCTCCCGAGAACGGTATCGCCAGTTTATAATTAAATTCAGCAAACGAGGGTATCGCCCAGATAACGATATAGACCGCCAGCGTGACAATGTGCCCCACAAACTTCTGGTTAACCAGTGTGTGCACAAAAAATGCCAGCATCACCAACTGAAAATATTGCGTAAACGCGATACCCAGAAGGTCACGAAAGTAGAGTGAAAACTCGTAGTTAAAATAGCCCTTTATAGTCTGATTTAAAAGTCCCGATACCAGAATGAGTGTGCAAAGCATCAGACAGATGTAGATCATCGACAACAATTTGGCCCCGTAGTTCATCCAATCGGGTACGGGCAGCGCATCAGCAATTGTATCGTAATGAACAACTTTATCGCGGTGAACCACCTCGCCCGTGTAGAAAATGAGGACGATCAGTACAAAGAAGAAAAACGTGCCATTTCGCGCTTCGAGCATGGCGTAAGTTGTCGGCAGCGACGGTGTGCCATAGGTTTCGGAGCTGAACCATCCATCCAGAAATAAAAACAGTACAGCCCCAAGTAAGATGGCAATGAAATACGGGTCGCGAACAATGTTTCCAAACTCGATCCGGGCCTGCCGAAACATCTGCCGCACGTAGGTACTCGTCTGAAAAACAGGTGTAGGTATCGGTAAACTCGCTAGCGACGGTATCCCTTTTTCCACAACATCCTCCTTTCCTCGTTTACCCAGTTTAACGGCCAGAAAACGCGAGAAACTAAACCGGAAAAGCGTTCCGAAAAAGACAAGCAGAGCAACACCAAACCAGATGAGTCGATTGGCAAGTAAGTCGCCTTCCAACGGAGCAAGCAGCGAGTTCTGCTCAATAGGCGACCAATATTTAGTATCCGCATCGTACGCATACGAACCGAACGGGTCGAGTAGATTAACAAGGTGTTTATTTTCTAAATCCTGCGATAGCGTTGACCCGAGCAAATAGGCAATAAACAGCAAAATACTACCTGCATACGTCGCAAAAACCTGGCGGGAGAAGGCTACCAGGCTAAAGAAAATACTGCCAACCAGAAACATGTTTGGCACAACGAACAGGATAAATGGATACGCATAATCGCGAAATCGAATGGGACCAAAGCGGTCAATATTGTCAGCTAAATTGAAGACCGGCCCCAACAGCGACCCAATCAAAATACCGAGCGTACCAACCGCCATAATGCCTAACAGCACGACAAATGACCCCAGGAACCGGCCCAATATATAGCCCCGTTCAGTGATGGGAAATGTAAAAAAGTAATTTTTCGTGTTATGTTCAATATCGCGGTAGACGGGCACACCCATTACAGCCGAAGCAATAAGCATCCCAAAAATGGTCAGCACGGCCACAAACTGGCTAATAGCGTAGGGTGAATTGATATTAGTTTTCTCCGACGCTGGTCCACTACCGTATATGACGAAGAGAAACGTAAACAAAAACAGGATCAGGGCGTAGAGGTAGGTAGCGGGCCGTTTTAGCCGGTAAGCCAACTCAAACTTAAAGATTTCGATGAACATGAGATTGAGGGTTAGTGTAGTTGTGGTGTCAGATTCTTAAACCTGACATAGGCGCAAGCAACTAGGGTCAGGTCTGAGGACCTGACGCCACAACTACACAGTGACCACATCCATTTTCTCCGTAATTTTCGCGAAGTACACATCTTCCAGATCTGGAACAACAGGCTCGAAGCCCCCCAAAGGCACATCGCTGTAAGCATGAAGCCGCGTTTTGCCACCTTTGAGTTGAGTTGAAATCACACGGTGATGTTGGCGATAGGTTTCTATTTCAGATTTCTCGACGAATGTCTGCCAAATTTTCCCTTTCAGGTCGCTCACTAAATCGTTCGGATTGCCCGCTGCCACCACTTCACCAAGACAGATAATGGCCATATCGGAGCAAAGGTTCGTGACATCCTCAACGATATGTGTAGACAGAATCACGATTGTATTCTCCCCTATTTCCGACAGAAGATTATGAAAACGGTTTCGCTCGGCAGGGTCCAGTCCAGCCGTTGGTTCATCAACAATAATAAGCCGGGGACTACCAATAAGCGCCTGTGCAATACCAAATCGCTGTTTCATACCACCCGAATACGTACCTAGGTTCTTCTTGCGGACCTGGTAAAGGTTCACTTTTTGTAACAGCCCATCAACAATATTTTTACGCTCGCGACTATTAGCGATTCCCTTAAGCGTAGCAATGTGATCGAGCATCGTCTCGGCTGTTACGCGCGGGTAAACGCCGAACTCCTGCGGTAAATAGCCTAACACCCGACGAACCGCATCTTTTTGGGTAAGCACATCCAGGTCGCCCGGCATGGAATTGCCTGGTATGGAGGTACCTTCTGGCAAACCTGTTAATCGAACAGAACCACTGTCAGCTTCTTGCAATGTGGCAATGGTGCGCATCAGGCTCGATTTTCCCGCTCCATTTGGTCCGAGAAGGCCGAACATTCCCTGTGAAATAGTAAGTGAAACACCTTTCAGCGCCCGGACACCGTTAGAGTAAGTCTTTGTGAGGTCTTTGATTTCGAGCTGCATACAAGAAACGAGTGACTATTTGGTAGAAGGAAATAAAACACAAATATGTTAAACCTATCTGAAACCTATAGCCAAACTTTCTCTGATGGTCATTATTAATTCTAAAAGACAAAAAAAATAGCTCCGCTGTTGGCTGGAGCTATTGGTTTGGCAAACATTGACCCTTACTAGTCATCAAGACGGGATCTATTATACTTTCGGACGTTTATAAAGCGGCACAGTACTAC
This sequence comes from Spirosoma flavum, assembly GCF_042686045.1. NCBI lineage: Bacteria > Pseudomonadati > Bacteroidota > Cytophagia > Cytophagales > Cytophagaceae > Spirosoma > Spirosoma flavum. The sequence goes on along the minus strand of NZ_JBHUOM010000001.1, from coordinate 566,888 downwards.
ATGGCTCACCGAAAAGCAAGCTCTGCACAACTGGTCGCAACACCCGTGTAATTTCTACATAAGCTGCCGTTGGCACGGGCACTTTAGAGCATCCTTTCACCACTACGCGGGCATCCCGATAATCTTCGGGGTTAATTTTAGCGATAGCATCGAAATAGAGTTTCTCTTCCAGATCGGCAAGATCCCCAAACACGATACTGGTGGCGAAGGGTTGCAGTTGCAGCGTCAGCAGCATGTACGACCAGGTGGGGACGATAGCATCTTCGGTACAGGTGATAGCTACGTTTTTGCCAGCGTACTGGCTCCAGTCATGCTCTTTCAAAAAAGCGCGGAAGTCCTTTTCTTTCAGAATCAATCCCATGTACAAGTTGTCTTTGAGATCATAAACAACTCGTTCGCCGGAGTGATAATAATCCTCCAGATCAAGGGTAATAAGACCGCTAGTAGCTACGCGATTAACGATTTCGGCTTCCATATTTTCAGTTATCAGTACACCCTAAACAGCGAGCAGCGGCTGGTCGTTCATTACTCGGAAACACCTATGTATGGTTTACAAATAACGCACTCATGAGTCCACTTTTTTTGCTACTTTTGTTCTCATATAGGATTACAAACCGCATTAGATACCTGGCCTTATGAAATTCATAGTTTCTTCATCTGTACTGCTCAAAAACTTGCAAAATATTAACGGCGTCGTGGCAACGAATCCGATTGTACCAATTCTCGAAAATTTCTTGTTTCGTATTGAAGATGGGACACTTACGGTGACGGCTTCGGATTTGCAAACGACAATGACGACGCAAATTCCGGTGGAAGCCAGTGAGAGCGGAGCCATTGCAATTCCAGCAAAGTTGCTGTTAGATACGCTTCGCAGCCTGCCCGAACAACCCGTTACCGTCAACATCGATACCGATACATTCGGCACCGAAATTCTGACCGATAACGGTCGGTATAAACTCTCCGGCGAAAACCCGATTGATTTTCCGAAACTACCGACGGTTAATAAAAGTATGTCCGTCGATATGACATCCGATGTGCTGCTTAGCGCCATCAACAACACAGTTTTCGCAACCAGCACCGACGATCTGCGTCCAGCTATGACGGGCGTACTTCTGCAAATGAATGAGGATAATGCCACGTTTGTCGCAACGGACGGTCACCGGCTTATTCGCTACCGCCGAACTGATCTTAGCTCGTCAGCCAGCACATCAATCATTATTCCGCGGAAGGCGTTGCAATTACTGAAGGCATCACTGCCAGAAAATGTACCCGTTACGGCTGAGTTTAGTCAGGCCAACGCATCGTTCACGTTCGGACCTACGCAATTGATCTGCCGCTTGATTGATGAGCGTTTTCCTGATTATGAAAACGCAATTCCGACCAACAATCCAAACGTGATGACTATTGGCCGGACTGATCTGCTTAATTCACTGAAGCGGATTATGATCTATGCCAACCGTACTACGCACCAGATTCGGTTATCGCTCAAAACAAATTCGCTGACTATTTCGGCTGAAGATCTCGACTATTCCAACGAAGCCAACGAGAAACTTCTATGCGATTACGACGGTGAGCCAATGGAAATCGGGTTCAATGCCAAGCTAATGGCTGAAGTGTTGAGCAACCTGAGCGCCAAAATGGTATCGCTTGAAATGTCGGCACCAAACCGCGCCGGTCTACTTATTCCGGCTGACAAAGAAGAAAACGAAGACATTTTGATGCTGGTGATGCCAGTAATGTTGAACACGTACGCTTAAGTTTTTTGAGGAGTTAGGAGCGGGAAGTGAGAATCATCAGGTCGAATAAGTTGACGCTGGATGAGTTCTTACTCCTTGCTCCTAACTCCTTTATTTTTATGAAAAAACGTACGGCACCCGCCCTGGTTTTCATTTTCATTACACTACTGATTGACGTTACGGGGCTAGGTATTATTATTCCGGTTTTTCCGAAACTCATTGAACAACTCATTCATGGCAACATTAGTCAGGCGGCAAGTTGGGGCGGCTGGCTAACGTTCTCCTATGCGTTGATGCAGTTTGTGTTCTCTCCCGTGTTGGGTGGCCTAAGCGACCGTTACGGGCGTCGGCCTGTATTGCTATTTTCGTTGTTCGGTTTCGGCCTTGATTATATTCTTCAGGGCTTTGCGCCCACTATTGAATGGCTCTTTGTGGGTCGTCTGTTGGCTGGTGTTACGGGAGCCAGCTTCACAACGGCAACTGCTTACATTGCTGACATTAGCACACCTGAAAAACGAGCGCAGAATTTCGGTCTCATTGGAGCGGCCTTCGGCGTAGGATTTATTCTTGGTCCAGCTGTAGGCGGATTTCTGGGGCAATATGGGGCACGCGTGCCATTTTTTGTCGCAGCTGGATTAACAATGGTCAATTTTCTTTATGGCTTTTTCATTCTACCCGAATCGCTCGCTCCCGAAAACAGACGACCGTTCAACTGGCGACGTGCGAATCCAGTCGGCTCGCTAATGCGTTTGGGGAAATACCCGGTTATTCTGGGTTTAGTTGCGTCGATGGTGTTAATTTACGTTGCCGGATTTGCTGTGCAGGGAACCTGGACGTTCTATACAATGGAGAAATTTAAGTGGGACGAAAGGACTGTCGGATTTTCGTTGGCTGCCATAGGTTTATCATTTGCCATTGTGCAGGGCGGTTTAAGCCGGATTATCATTCCTAAACTGGGCCAACAGCGGTCGGTTTACGTTGGGTTGTTGTTTAGTGCTATCGGCTTCGCGCTATTTGCCGTAGCCAACCAAGGCTGGATGATGTTTGCGTTCATGGCCGTATATGCAATGGGTGGCATTGCCGGGCCGTCTATTCAGGGCATCATCTCCAATCAAGTACCGGATAATGAGCAAGGAGAGTTGCAGGGAGCCCTAACCAGCCTAACCAGTACAACCTCCATTTTTGGTCCGCTTATTATGACCAATTTGTTCTCCTTTTTCACCTCACCAGCAGCCCCCATCTATTTGCCCGGCGCGCCATTTTACTTGGGTTCCGTGCTGATTATTATCAGTGCTGCCCTGGCCCGGCGCGGATTTAAAAGACGAACACAGGCAATTTAGTAGCTATTGGATAGTGTTTTTACTGAAGCGAGTTCTATATCGTCTACTCCGTAACTGGACAAAGATCTTGTTTAGTGTTTATGGGCTAGTTGTGCCCCGATCCGGCTCAAAGAAGGACCTTTAATGCCTAAATAGGACGAAATATGGCCTAATGAAACGCGGTTTAACAAATCTGGATAGTTCTGTAGCAAGTCTGTATAGCGTTCTTCAGCCGTCTGCGTCAGCAAACTCTCCGACCGGCTCTGGTTGAAAATAAGGTACTGCTCTGCCAAGAGTCGGCCAAACCGTTCCCATCCGTGCGATTGGGGATAAAGGGATTGTAAATGATCGTATTGCAAAACCAATAGTTCTGCGTCCTCTAAGGCTTCGATCGTATAAGGGCAGGCCATTTGCGTTAACATGCTTTTTAAGGATGTTAAAAACATGTTTTCGGTGGCAAAGAAAAGGTTGTGTTCCCGTTCAGTTTTGGGATCTACGTAATAAACCCGAAAAATACCTTTCAGAATAAAGCCAACATGTCGGCAGACGGAATTGCGGAAATTAAAAAAGTCGTGTTTAGCGATTTTCTTAAGTGTCCAAAGGCCATCTGCCAGGCGAATATCCTCTTCTGATAGTTGAGCAAACTGTTGTAAGCGATCTTGTAAAATAAGGTGTTGCGGAGAAGCCATTCTGTTTTTACCGTTGTCAATCTATTTATTAATACTTGCAATAATCCTGGTGCGTTGGGATCCATACTTCCTCAACGTTATATAGAATCTATTTTCATCACGGTCTGTCGCTTTTTAACATAGGTGAAAAATGACCAAACAATCGCCCGTTATCTTTGGTCTATCAACTAACAGATTACCAGTCAATTTAACTTACAGCTTCATGAAAATCACCCGCAATGCGTCAGCCCACTGGGCTGGGACCGGCAAAGATGGTAAAGGTACAGTGACCACTGCCAGTAAAGTGCTTGACCAAACTCAATATTCATTCAATACCCGCTTTGCTGATGGCATAGGGACTAACCCCGAAGAATTGATAGGGGCCGCCCACGCAGGCTGCTTCGCAATGCAATTGGCGTTTAACCTTCAGCAAGCAGGTTTTGCGGCTGATTCACTGGATGTGCAATGCACCATCACACTCGAAGATAGCGGTATCACCAGCTCAAAGCTGACGCTCAACGCTACTGTACCCGGTTTGGACAAAGTTAAGTTCGATGAACTGGTTGATCATGCCGAACACAACTGCCCAATCTCGAAGTTATTCAATACTACAATTAGTGTCGATGCGACATTAGCCTAGAGAAAAAAGCGTATGATCAGGGCGGCAAACTACTAGTTATAAAAACTGGTAGTTTGCCGCCCTGATCGTTAAGAAAACGGTATAATAATTAGTGGCAAGGAAATAGCCACTCAACTTATTATTCTTTCTTAAACTCCATTCCATCAAAAGTCAACACATCCACTTTACCCAAAATACTCAGGTTAAACTGGGCTTTCGCTTTCCCTTGCCAGGCTTTCTTATAAGGACCGTAAAACGTGTCGTAATGCCAGTGCGGTAATGTGGCATTTAAACTATTATCATTAATATTAAATATTAACTGATTATCCACTGTTCCAACCTCCACTCGTCCATATAGAGGGCTGGTATACGTCCCAATATAGGCCAATAGAGGCACTGAAGGTGAGGTATTTAGAACCCGTTTTTCAACAAACGCTCTGGCCGCTTTTTGATTTTTTTCCCTTATAGTCGTATATAATGTCTTAAACTCGGCGCTCCAGTCGCGGGTGCCGCCCAGGGCAAACCAATCGAAGGTTTTATACATCAACGCATGCCGCACTTCGGCATGATCGTAATTTCCAAAGATGTAAACGCCTAATTTTTCATCAGGCAACTGCCCGGTTATGGCTGTCAGTCCGGATAGACTACCTGTATGAAAGTTCACTTTATGTCCCTTATAATCATGTTGATACCATCCCAAACCGTAGGTACGCCAGTTGGGTTTTAGAATCTGCATGGTTGGGTATTCGTCCTCTGGAAAAAAAGTTTGCGGTTTAAACATTTCAGCCCATGTTTCGGGCTTCACCAAACGACCTCCGTTGTATTTGCTGCTGTCAAGCATACAGATAACCCATTTGCTGATATCGTCTGCTGACGACCAAACGGCACCAGCCGAACCGACCTCGCTATCGGCACCGTACTCAATTACCTTAATGGTATCGTTGATGTTATAATGAGGTTTCGTAACATTAGCATCGGTAATGTAGCTACGTTTGGGTACTGTACGGGTCATTCCTAACGGCATAAAGATCCGTTCCTTTATAAATTCGGCCCAGGTCTTTCCCGCTATCCGTTCAATAATTCTACCAGCTGCCGAATAAAACGTATTCTGATAGGCGAATCCGGCCCTGAACGGGTAGCTTGGCTTCACCATCTCCATTCGACGAAACATCTCATTCACCGGAATCGTCATGGCTCCGGTCATAAAATCGGTGCTGCCTACACCTGTATCGTGAATGAGCAAATCACGGATTTTTAACTCACGGGTTACATAGGGATCGTAAAGCTGAAGTTCTGGCAGATACTTAGATACAGGGTCATTCCAGGCTAGTTTCCCCTCATCGACCAGCATACCCATAAGCGTGACGGTCATTGCTTTTGTTGTCGATGCACAGGCGAATAACGTTTGTGTGTCAACGGGTTCTGGCTTGCTTAGCTCGCGTACACCATACCCTTTCTTAAAAATAACTTGATTGTCTTTTACTACGGTAATCGACAATCCAGGAACATTCCATTGTTTACGGACAGCTTCTACGTAGGTATCGAATTCCTGAATTTGTTTGGCGGAGATTTGCTTTTGCGCAAAAGCAGTAAGTGCACCACAGGCAAGAATAACTATAAGTATTTCTCTCATCGAGGCTTGAAATGTATTGTGTGGTTAAAGATGTACCAACTACTTTAGATGTACATCCTTAACCACACAATATATTCACAAACCAAATACAATGTTAAACCGAAGTGTCATTGCATCCTCAGTCTTTAATCCCATTAATGATGGACGCTCGATATTATGATCGCTCATGTTTACGGGAAACTCGCCCGTTAGCGTCATTTTACCGCTCGCGTCTTTGCGCGTTGCAGTCAATGTAGCGGGTTTGGCAACGCCATGAAACGTCAGCGTTCCCTTAGCCGTTAACGTGCCATTCTCACCCGCTTTTATATCCGAACTGACAAATGTTACAGTAGGGTATTTTATTCCTTCCAACACTTCCATTGCGTGCGAATCGCGGTTGTTGTTATCACTGTCAAACGAGGCCACTTTTATAGAAACGGCTACATTTTCGGGCTGCTTCGTGTCGTCATTATAAATGATGGCGCTATTGACGTCGTGACTAACCCCGTCCCACTTGTGTAGCGGGTGTTTAGCCGAATACGTAATGGTAGAAAGTGTTTTATCAGCCATCACTTTTCGTTTGGCCATCGGCGAAACAAAGGCACAGAGTAACAGCACGGCCAGCCAGTAGCCACTAGAAATTGAGTAGTTCATGTGCGTAGATTAGTTAGGGAATGAGCTACTGGCTCACTCCCAGTGTCAAAATGCTATGGCCAAAATGGAAGCCGCGTAGGCACCAAACGTACCGTAGGCAGCTGCTCGGTGATATGGTTTGAGATCAGGGTTGTTATCAATCATATGCGCCAGAATGTTCGTAGCGATCATACCTGTCAGGTGAACAATAGCCAGATACTTATGCAGTTTGATGGATGTAAACCCTGGTTTTGCCCCAACTACCGGGGGCGGAGTCGTCAGTGACAGAGCCAATGTAGTGCCATAAGCAATGTTGATAAATGTGGCCGACCGTTCATGCCACACTTTTGTATCAACATAATCCTGACCTTTCGCATTATATAGTTTTGCTCCGAGTATGCCCTGCGCGACAAAACCTGCCAGTGTCACAAACCCACCAATCTGGTGCATGATAAGCATCGTCCGGCGAACTTTCAATTCGTGAATACGACCTTCGGGTGTCAAGGGAGCTACATTCATTACCCGAAGCAGACCCTTTGGCCCCCAAAATGCCCGTTGTGTAAATAGCATTTTATGGGGTAAAAGCTGTTGCTTTTCGGTCGAGTCAGTAAGTCCCGCCAGCAAGTCATTACCAGACGTATCTGTTGTAGTCGGCGCAATGACGGTATCCCGACGAACAGCCGTCGAATCCTGTGCACGAAGGGGGCTGGCTCCAAGCCATAAAATCAAGGCAAAACAGACATATTTCATCGTACAATCAGTAATAAGTTAGGCTGTAACAGTCAGTGTGTTGCCATCAGTACTGAGGGCCGATTTGTAAAGCGTCATTGCTGCCTGACTAGGCCCACCAGGCGCAACAACCACACTCCCGTTTGTTGCAAAGACTGAACCATGTCCATCACAATAGAAATCATCTGATGCCAGCCGATAAGAAACTAGATCCAATTGCTGGTGCGTGCATATTCGCTGAATGGTAACATATTTACTTCCTTTTGCATTTGCTACCAAAACACTACCAACTTTCACGAATGCACCCACCGTTTTCAACTTGCTGTAATTGGCATCTGTTAAATCGAGCGTGAAATTAATCGCTCCTTTTGACGCATCAGCGTTACCTGTCAGACCCGTACCAGTTGTAGTCCCTGTAGTGGGTGTAGTAGGCGTGGGGTCACTACTTTTTGAACAGGATGTCAGGCTCGTTCCCATGCAGTAAAAGGCCATCAGTGCTGCGCTGCTCATGCCTAAGCTACGAAGAAATTCTCCGCGCTTCATTTGTTCCTGGTCGGTAGTTGGATGGTTTTTCATGGCAATTTATTTTATGTATATACAATTATTAGTGAACAATTATAGGATAAAGTAACAATTGATATTACAGCTTGTAGCGGATTGAGAAAAAGACACCAGTACTCAACAAATTGACCTTAAAGAACCCAACACTTTTTATCGGCACCTTCACAAACGGTTCAACTTGCCAGGATAGTCGTCGGCTTATTGTCCGCTCGTAGCCTGTAGAAAGGTTTAAGTTGCTAAAACCGTAGCCGCCCGTGTTCACAGCTTTTTCAGTAGGCTGATTATAGGTATGCGGAGGATAATTATATACGTAATTTTCCTGATTCATGATATAACTCGTTACGCCCCCATTCACAAACCAGCGGCTTGGTAATCGCCCGTCTGATCGGGGCCTTACAGCAAAGTCATAGCGCACATTAATCGGGATATCAAACATGTTGCAGCGCCCATCAATACTCGTTGGATCAACCGGCCAACTCCACGGAAGATTGTATTCGTTGGCCTGTGCCCGGTACACTTTTGTGCTCTGAATTACCCCCGTCTGTACGCTCCAGCGAGAGGCAAATCGGTACTCTACCAATACGCCAATATTGGTGCCGGGCCGGGAAAAGTTGTTCAGACCAACCGAACTCAAATCCGGCGCTATGGCCAACCGAACGCTTAACCCGAGCTGCACAGGCGGCTTTGGAACAACACTGTGCGAAACTGTATCTGGCTGGGCAACAACTACAACATCACGACCGGTAAATGTCAATGCCTTAGACCAATGTGCAGGCCGGATTGACAACTCATTTATAGGCGGCAACAAAACAGCTTCTACTTTATCTAACGCTGGTTTAGCTACATTTTCACCTGTACCAGTGGGTGTCATTTGATTCAGTTTTGGATCATTTATCCGATGCTGTTTACCAAACGATGAGGCAGATGGCATCGCATAATTCATTGTAGAAAAAGGTGCCCGATCAGTAGTACGATTAGCTTTCCACTGTTTCTGAGTTAATAAACGTTCAGTCTTCATTCGCTGTGTGCGCTGCCTGACCGTTACACTTAATGCTTTCTCGGTAGTACGTGGCATGTGTGTCGTTTCGCTACGCTTGGGTTCCACTTTATACGCCAGTAGATTGTCATTTTTTGCACTTACCCTGTCAAGTTTAGGGCTGGGGCTTTCACCCAAACGATTTACTAGCCTATCAGGTTGGTTATCCGTTTCGACAGCCTTAGACTTCCTAACTGGCTCCGCCAGAACAGCCGATTGATCTTTATTATCAACCGGCCGTTCTAACGTGCTAGTGGGTGTGGGTAGCGCAGAGTCGGTATGTGCCAACGGGGCTGATGCTGACCGCTGCGGTTGAGTAGCAGTCGTCGTCAATTTTGGTTGGTTACTAGCCCCCTTTAAGGGCAATTTGGTCACTGTAACAGGCGAAGAATCAAGGTGTGAAGAGGTACTTCGATAAGTATACCAGCCACCAACCAGTAGCAATAACAGCACACAAGCCAGTAATCCCCAACGGAGCACATTCTTCCAGAGAGGTGTTCCACCGGTCATCGTGCGGTCGTGCGTGTCCAGCTGGTTTTTCATGTCCTGCCAGGCCGTCGGATCGAACGGAGGATCAAACTCTTCAGCCGACTTTCTGAAGAGCCCGTCCAATTGGTCATCGGTTAGCTCTGACATACTCATCGTAGTTTATTTGCCTCAGTAATGAGCGCAGATTCTCCCGTGCCCGGGCCAGGTTCGACTTCGACGCGCCAACTGAAATGCCGAGTTGCCCGGCAATTTCTTCGTGCGTGAATCCATCCATAACATACAGGTTAAAAACTAGCCGATAGGCTGGTGACAACCGTTGAACCAGTCCCATCAAATCTTCGTGAGCCAACTGACTAAAGGCGTCAGCCGATTCTGAAGCGATGGTCTGTTCAACCTGTTCAACATCTTCGTGATGATGATGGCGTACCTCCTGTCGGTAGTGATCTATAGACGCATTAATTAAAATGCGCCGAAGCCAGCCTTTAAATGGCTGTGCTGGGTCATACTGGTCCAATCGCGTAAATACCTTCAGAAAACCATCATTCAGTACTTCCAGCGCCCCCTCGCGGGTAGGTGCATAGCGTAAACAAACACTCATAGCATACCCGTAAAACTGCCGGTAAAGCAATTCCTGACTTTTCCGCTGGTTGCGTAAGCAACCAGCCAGAAGATCGGTTAGAGCTGATATGTTGGGCGCGTTGGACAAAGTAACCTATTTTATAAAGTACGGTTATCAGTTTATAGCCTTTGGCATTCCGATTATCAGTCTATACATGACTGTACACATACTCGAACTAATAAATCGTAAACTATAAACTGATAACTGCTTCACTAATTCGGGGCCACGGGCGAGGTCAGGTTAACCACCGGCCAAACACCTGGCTTTGGTACACTAACTCCTTTTGTGTTACCTCGTTGCGCCAGATCCGGTCCGAAATAATAGAGTGGCCATCCTTTGAACGCTAATTGTGTTTTTCCTACTGATGTTATCGTTGTAAAATTGGTTTTGCTAAGTACGGAGGGAATATCTCCAATTACTGCCGACGTTTCGAATATGGGCCAAGTTGGATTATTACTCAAATCGGCTTTTGTATACTTGTTGACGTTGTTTTTATCGTTAGCGAAGGCATACAATGTGCGGCCTGTACTATCGACTAAAAATAGTGAATTTCCAGTACCCTCCTTCGTATCAAACGTATAGCTTTTCCCATCGTTGCCAATTAATTGTCGCGAGGCCAGCATTACAGTATAGTGAGCTTTAGCTACCATCCAGACATTACCAACATTTTCACCGTTAACATCCCCTGCTTTGGCGTCATTTTTGAAATAATAAAGAGGCCAGCCTTTAAAGGTTGTTTGTTTGGCACCGTCAGTCCGGGTAATAGTTGCAAAATCAGTGGACTTCAGACCAGCACTCAATGTAGGTGTTTCTTTGTAAAATACCGGCCAAACATCCTTACAGCCTCCAGAACAGGTAGCATCACCAGCTACATCGGGAGCAAAGAAGTAGAGCGTTTTGCCCCCTTCGCCAGTCAGTACATTGCCGAGTGACGAGGTTTTGAGCGCAAGATCAGGTGAGACAATTGTCGGATTTTCCTCATTACAACTGAATAATACTACAACCAGCAGGAGTGTGGTAACTAACAGGCGATTGGTGTAAACGAAAGGTTTCATTATATCAACTGTGTTTTTAAGGTGAGCAAAAGAACAGTTGAACCGGTTCGTTCATCAATACGGGAGACCGTAAAAAAAGGTTGCGTGGTGTATGAAAAAAGAATCCTTTTATACTTATTTCAGGATGAATTCTTATTTACAATTCGTTATCAGCGCGTCGGTCGGCACGAATTTCAGGAACTGTGTCAGGGTCAATCAGACCAAGCGAAGCGGCATGTTCGGCAGCAGCAACCGTATCAGCTACGAGCAGCATGGGCACGTTATATGCTTCTGTTGTTCGAATGAGTTCGCGAACGGATTCATCACGTTGATCTTTTGATACATCGCGGATGTAAATAGCCAGAATACGACCAGGGTTTTCACGGACGACCTGAGAATAGATTTCGGGGTCTTGCTGACCACTGTCGCCGATGAGTACAAACGGCAATTTCGGATTTACGTCCAGCACTTTGCGAATCATTGCCAGTTTATGGCTATGATGACCTTCAGAGGCTAACAATTTGGTACTAAAACTAAAATCGCGCAGCAAAATGGGGCCTTTTGGAATGCCCTGGATGCGAAAGAAATCAACCAGCAAATCATACAAATTCCAGGGGCTGCTTGACACAAAATAAATTGGGTTGAACAACGTCGTGACAGGGCCGCTTTGTAAGGCCCGATAAAAAGCGGCTATCCCCGCAAAAGGCAGGCGAGTGTAGGCATTTCCCAGAAACGTCAGTCGGGCGGTTTGGATCAGATTGGTAGCATCGGTAACAAGCACCGTATCGTCAATATCAGAGATAACCCCAAAATGACTGTAAGGGGGCGCAATCATCAAATGACCATCTTTCACAACTATCTGATCTACAGTAGCTTCAACCCCAATTGGGCGATTTTCATTAAGTTCATTTTCTGTCTGAACAACATTATCCAGCGAATAGCGAACTGGAAACCACGCTCTGCCCACAGGCAAGTCAGTTGGTGGATTGATGGTTACATCAAAATAACCTTCCTTATCAGTCACAGTTGTAATCGTCTGCCCAAAAGCTTCTATACGTACTGTTACACCGGGCACTTCGTCGCTTTCGAAACGTTGGTATGTTGCCAATAAATTTTGCCAAAATGTATCCCGGTCGCTCGGTGTACTCAAGTTCCGTTGGCGCAGTACCCGCCCTTTGAGCCAGACGGCAGAGGGGCTGCCAAAACCCCGGTAATAAATAATTCGGTACGGCTTATGGGCCTCAAGTCGGCCAAAAAGTCGATTTTTAAGTCGATCAAATTGCGTCTCTGCATCAGTAGAGGTATTGGATAACAACTCTTTCCAGAAGGCCATATATTAGAGAGTAAACAAATTGGATTTACCGGACCGAAAATCGTTTTTTGACGAAGATGATTGGGTGATTTTCGGCCATTCGGGGGTTTAGTGATAACTTGCAGGCAATTTAATTGTCAGCCGGTAGTCTACAGTGGTTTTGCGTCTATTTAAACGGGCCACTTTTCAATACAGACTAATCATCACTAAAAACCATGAGCAAACAAATTATTTATACCGACCAGGCCCCGGCACCCATTGGGCCATATAGTCAGGCTGTTAAAATTAATGGAACGCTATTTGTTTCAGGTCAGGTAGCTATCGAGTTGGCCCCAAAAGGCGACATTCAAGCCGAGACCCAAAAAGTAATGGAAAATATCGGCGCTATTTTGAAAGCTGCTGGCCTGGATTATGCCAACGTTGTAAAAAGTAGCATTTTCGTAAAAGACATGAACAATTTCGCGGCTATTAATGAGGTGTATGGCCGGTTCTTCACCGTTGACCCGCCTGCCCGCGAAACCGTTGAAGTAGCGCGTCTGCCTAAGGATGTTAATGTTGAAATTTCAGTGATTGCCGTTGACTAAAAAGGAGGCAAGGAGACGGAAAAAGTAAGCTCTGCTTCTACTCTTTATATTTTCCCCTATCCTTCCTCTCTTCTCTTTTCTCTTATGTCAAATACCGTTCGCGTTCGTTTCGCGCCTAGCCCAACCGGCCCCCTGCACATTGGTGGGGTGCGTACTGCGCTTTATAATTATTTATTCGCCCGGAAAATGGGCGGCAAAATGCTGTTGCGTATTGAAGATACCGACCAGAATCGCTTCGTGCCAGGTGCTGAAGATTATATTCTGGAAGCCTTACGCTGGGTCGGCATTGAAATCGACGAAGGCCAGGGCATAGGGGGTCCGTATGCGCCTTACCGTCAGTCAGAGCGTCGTGAAATTTACCAAAAAGAAGCGCAGCGATTAGTTGATGAGGAAAAAGCATATTATGCTTTCGATACGGCTGAAGAGTTGGATGTCATGCGAAAACGGCTCGAAGAAGCTAACGCGCCAGCCGCGCAGTACAATTCTATAACGCGTATGCAAATGCGCAACTCACTGACGATGAAGGCCGCCGACGTTCGCGCCCGAAGGGATGCAGGAGAGCCTTATGTTATTCGTCTCAAAACACCCCGTAAAGAAGAAGTTCGACTGAACGACCTTATACGGGGTTGGGTCAATGTGCATTCGTCGGCAATTGATGACAAAGTATTGCTAAAATCCGATGGTTTACCAACGTACCACCTTGCTAATATTGTCGATGACCATTTGATGGGCATTACGCACGTGATTCGGGGCGAAGAGTGGCTACCATCAGCGCCATTACACGTATTGTTATACCGCTATTTAGGTTGGGAAGACACCATGCCGCAGTTTGCTCATTTGCCACTGCTATTAAAACCCGAAGGTAACGGGAAGCTCAGCAAACGTGATGCCGACCTCGGTGGGTTTCCCGTGTTCCCCTTGCAGTGGACAGATCCGTTCACGGGCGTTGTGGCGCGTGGGTTTCGCGAAGATGGCTATCTGCCCCAGGCAACCATAAATTTTCTGGCTTTGCTGGGCTGGAACCCCGGTACGGAACAGGAACTGTTCACGATGGATGAACTGATTGCCAGTTTCGATCTTACGCAGGTTCATAAAGCCGGAGCGCGATTCGACATTCAGAAGGCGCAGTGGTTCAATCACCAGTATATTCGGCAGTGTTCTGACCTCGAACTGGCTCCCACGGTTCAGCAACAAGCCGAAGCAGCGGGCATTACCTGCTCATTGGAAAAAGCCGAGAAAATTTCGGCTTTACTAAAAGGACGCGTTAATTTTGCCCACGAAATCTTTACCGAAGCCAACACAATTTTTACTGCACCATCAGCTTACGATGAGGCTATTGTGGCCGCTAAATGGAACAATGATGCTGTACGGGCAGTGACGGTTTTCCGGGATGCCCTAGATTCCTTTGCCGGTGAGTTTCTGGCCGATGACATTAAGCACACCTTAGCTGACGCGATGCAGCAGGCGGGTATCAAACAAGGTAAAATTATGCAGGCCATGCGGGTAGCCCTAACGGGTTCTGGTGCTGGTCCGGACCTGATGCTGACGATGGAAATCATTGGCAAAGAGGAGACAATTAAGCGTCTAGACCAGGCCTTAAACACATTGAAAACGATTACTACATAATCACAAGAACACAGATTCGGCAGACATAAGAGATATTAACTGATTTATGAAGAAACAATCCGTTTAAATCCGTTGTATCTGTTGAATCCGTGTTCCTATCTACTTTCAGACGACGATGGCAAAGAAAAAAACAAATCCCGATGAAAATGAAAAGCCCCGCGTTCATAAAGAACTCGAAGGCTTTGATATTCAGATTAACTCATTCGGTGAAATCACGACGAGTTTTGATATTGATAAAATCAATCAGTTCCTAAACAAGACCGTCGATGATAAAAAACTCCGTCATCGAACCGATCTAAATTTGAAAGGCACCCCCGAACCCCATGAAACGGCAGATCTGCCCGAGGAGGAGCGGCTCTTCGACGATACAGACAACGACTTGCCTGACGACATCAACCAACGCTAAAAGCCCGACCCGCAAAAACGCCCGGTCGGGCTTTTTTTGTACCGTTTATCCGAAAAGTTACGGGTAAAATGCGCTTGATTTCGTAGTTTTCGTCCACTATTATCTGTCTAGGGATAACTAAAAACTGACTATGTACGCTCACGAAATCGACTACAAAATCATTGGCGAAGACATCCAGATCGTTGAAATAGAACTGGACCCTAACGAGACTGTTATTGCCGAAGCTGGCTCGATGCTATTTATGGAAGATGGTATCACGTTCGAAACCAAAATGGGCGATGGCTCACAACCCGATCAAGGTTTTCTTGGCAAATTGTTACAGGCCGGTTCTCGCGTGGTGATGGGCGAATCACTATTTATGACGCACTTTACAAACCGGGGCGTCGGAAAAAAGAAGGTGGCTTTTTCAGCTCCGTATCCCGGCACAATCATGCCGGTCAATCTGGCAAATGTATACGGCAACACGCTTATTGTTCAGAAAGACGCCTTTCTATGCGCGGCTTTGGGCACGAGACTTAGCATTCAGTTTAATCAACGGTTAGGAGCCGGTTTCTTTGGTGGTGAGGGCTTTATTCTTGAGAAAGTACAGGGCGACGGTATGGTTTTTATCCATGCCGGGGGCGTGGTAATTGAACGAACATTGAACAATGAAACCTTACGTGTCGATACGGGATGTGTTGTCGGGTTTGAGCCGAGCATCAATTTCGACATTCAGCGGGCGGGTGGTTTACGTAGTATGGTATTTGGGGGTGAAGGTCTTTTTCTGGCTACGCTACGTGGCTCCGGTAAAGTCTGGATTCAGTCGATGCCAATCTCTAAATTAGTACAACGATTATCGCCCGGTGGTGGTCAGGCCAACAAAGAAGGCGGCTCTGTACTGGGGAAACTAGGAAATTTGTTTGAAGATTAATTGGGAACAGTTTTCTACACAAGTTGTTATCTTTGTGAAGTTTTATTGAGCAAGAGACAACATATGGAAGTTATTTGCACAAACGATAAATTTCCGGCTCCCGTATTGGCCTTTTATGCTGAGTTTGGTATACAAACGCCCAAACGCGACCAGATGTATACAATCCGGCAGGTGAAACGTCACACAACCGGCGACACCGGCGTACTACTGAATGAAATTCAGAATCCTGACGTGCCGGTAAAGCATCCGGTCATGGGTGAAGTCTGGTTTGAACCCACATTCAACGCCAACCGATTTGCTACATTGATGGGTCAACCGGTTCTGAAAGAAGAACTGGAAGATGTGAATGTATAAGCAAATCTCTATCGACTTTACGCAAAAGCCCGGCACCAAACCGCCGGGCTTTTGCGTTCTTCTAGTTATCAATTTGCCCATATTCCGGATTAACTGTGATAAAGTATTCACTCTTTATACTAACGGGGATATTGTTAGCCGCCTGTGGCAGCAACCCGTCCGAGAACTACATCCCCAAACCGAAAGGTTATCCCCGTTTCGACTTGCCTATGCCAAGTTATAAACTACTCGACCCGACGCATCCATACCAGTTTGAGTACAATAAAATTGCCCGGATTTTACCCGATACATTCGCCCGGTCAGAACCAGACTGGATTTTCATCAATTATCCAGCTTACAAAGCCAGCGTTCAATTGACTTATAAGCCCGTTCGGAATGATATGAAGCGGCTGCGGGCTATGCTCGACGATTCCTATAAATTGGCGGCTCGGCATAAAATTAAAGCATCTATGTTTGAGCAGCGAAAAATCCGCCTAAAATCGGGATTAGAAGCTAGTCTGATTGATTTATCAGGCGAGGTGCCCAGTCAAGTGCAGTTCATAACGACGGACTCTACAACCCATTTCTTACGGGGGGCGTTATACTTTAATACGGCTACCGAGAACGACTCTCTTCAACCTGTTATTCAATACATTCGCAAAGACATTTTGCATTTGCTCAACACACTGAAATGGCGGAAGTAGGTATTTAAAGCCGTTACCAAAAAATCATCATGAAGTCAATGAAGCTAATCCTGACCGTACTATTCTGCCTGTCGCTTTCGGGCACCTTTGCACAAACTAAAAAGCTATCGGCGAAACCAATGCCCAAAGCTTCGGCAGTAGCCATTAAATCTGCCGGACAAGTTATTTATGAACAAAACTGCCTGACCTGCCATCAGGCCAACGGCTCCGGCGTTCCGAACCTCAATCCTCCCCTACGCGAAACAGATTGGGTTTTAGGCGATAAGAGCCGGATTATTAACGTCGTATTGAAAGGTTTGCAGGGAAAGGAAATTGAAGGCGACATGTACGACAATGCTATGCCCGCCCACGACTTCCTGACCGACACTCAAATTGCTGACGTGCTGACTTACATACGGAGCAGTTTTGGCAACAAAGCGGAGGCAATTACCGCAGATGAAGTGAAGGCAGTACGGGGAAAGTGACGGCTACGATTTATTCTTACGTGTTAATACGAATCGAATGATACAATCTAATTAAGCCTATTAGTTAATCATAATCCATGCGCATTGGCTTGATTGGTTGTGGGCGTTGGGGAAAACTCATCCTGACTACGTTAACAAAGTTGTCTGTACCGGTAATGGTAGTCGACTTAGATCCGGAGAATTGTCGGCAGGCAATGGTGCTGGGGGCGGTCGCTACTGCGTCATCTGTTCAATCACTACAGGTTTCTGACGGGCTGATCGTAGCTACGCCAGCTTCTACGCACCGATCGGTACTAGAGCAGATCGCACACCTGGGTCAACCAATATTCATTGAAAAGCCGTTAGCTACGTCCTATGACGATGCCCTTGCAATTGGCCGTCTACCGTTACCGCCCACCTTTCTGATGCACATCTGGCGGTATCACCCTGGTGTTCGCTTACTGGGCGACATAGGGCAGTCTGGTAAGCTCGGCCAGGTATTATTTGTGAAAACCATCCGGACGAACTGGACAAGCCCCCGTACTGATACCGATAGTCTACGCACGCTGGCTCCGCATGATCTAACGATTTTCCTCCAGATTCTAGGGTATATACCGACCCCTAAAGCCGCCATTGCCGAACGGCATAACGGGCAGATACGTGGTTTGACGGCCTTTTTAGGCGAAGACCCGGCCTGCATCATGGAGGTATCGACCCGGTATGCCGATAAACGTCGGGAGGTAAGGCTCCACGGTACTCAGGGAGTAGCAGTACTCACGGATGAAAAGACAGATTATATTGACATCTGGTATGGTAGTGACCAAACGATGGCTACCGACCGGCACCATGAACGCCTTTTTTATGACGCCACTCCTCCGCTTCAGCTTGAGCTGATGGCTTTTCTTGAGTACCTTCGGGGCGGCAAAGCTCCCGTTAGTTCGTTGTTGGAAGGCATTGAGATTACCCGTCTGATCGACGCCATTGAGCAGCTGATTTAAGTACGATATTCCCTTCTGACTATATCTATGAGCTTGCCGATTCAGGCCACGATTATTCTACCAACTACCGCCGACCGAGGCCTACTTTTGCCATTATGTGTAAGCAGTATTCGGCGTCAGGTAATACAAGCGTTTGAGTTATTCATCATTGGTGATGGCGTGGACGAACCTACTCGCGCTGTTGTTCACGATCTGATACGGCAGGATGATCGTATTCGGTTTTTCGACCATCCAAAACATTCCCGACGGGGCGAGGTGTATAGGCATCAGGCCCTACAGGAAGCACGCGGAACGTTCGTTGCTTATATCTGTGACCGGGATTTGTGGTTGCCTAATCATCTCGAAGTGCTCGCTCACCACCTGCAAAAAGCGACATTGGTTACGACCAACTACTATTACGTTCGCCTTGACCAGCAGTTGGTTCTACCCTATCTGCTCACTTCACCTTCACAAACCGCCAGGGGAATTTTATCGGCTGCGGGACATCGGCTTGATTTTTACCACCGTCTACCTTATGGCTGGCGGACAACACCCAACAATCGACCCACCGACCTGTATATGTGGGAGCAGATGCTGGCCCACGCTGACTGCCGGGTTGCGGTAGCCTGGCAACCTACGCTGCTGTATTTCAAACGTAACGATCATCCAGGATGGCCAACGGCACAACGTTATGAAGAGTTAGTTCGATGGAATGCGTTGTTACAAACGCCACCAGCGTTACAGCCTGTTATGGATAAGGCGCTCATCAGCGCGGCTTACGAACGAAACCGCTACAGGGAAAGCTGGGTTCTGCTACGTGGAAGGCGTATTTCTGAATTGCCCGACTGGTTCAGGACTAAACTTCGAGAATGGCTGAAGTTACCAGCAGTTCCGAAAGCGGGGGAAAACGGGCTGCCCGCTCCGATAGAATTGGATTACTAATGCCCCAGGGGATATCCAGAGCAGGATCATCCCAACGGCAACCGAGATTATCGTCGTTTGCATAGTTGTTATACGACTCCGAGACAGCCTGCAAATGGATAGAAGGCGTATAGAAATACCAGCCGTGCAGAAGGCCTGCCGGAAAAATAACCGCCTTCAGGTCGGTTCCAAACAATTCGTAAAGGGCATATTGCAGGTAAGTGGGCGACGTAGGCCGGACATCGTGTAACCCTACCAGACAATGTCCTTGAATCAGGCTGAAATACTCGTCGTGCCGTTGGTGAATGTGCAACCCCCGCAACACATGGGCCTCCGAACGAACCATACTCCACTGTGTCGGCGCAATGCCCGATCCCCAATGATCAGCAAAGGTTTCAGTGAACGATCCGCGTTGATCACAGGTTTCGGTCATCTCTTTCAACTCAACATCCTTAAGAGCTAATCCGGCTATTTGCTTTGATGTATGCGTGATTTGTTGAGTTTGCATCAATAGAAAACATCATGCGCCAATACATACATTGACGATACAGTTACATTAATTCTATTTTCCAGAAAGCGTCCATAAAGGCGCTATTGGGCGGAGTAATCTTACAGAAATACTGACGTACTGAGTGAAACTGTAGTTGCTTTTCAAAGGCGTTGTACCGATTGCGACATAATCCATTACGCCACCAGTTGGTAATATATGTAACATAAAACGCGCTAACCGGTGAGCAAGTACCTCCATAGTATACGGCTTTATTGAATATAGGAGAGCCAAAAATAGTCAGATTCGCAGATTTTTCAAATACTTGTATACAAACATGAGAAAAAGCATCAGGTTTGTATAACTCCTACCGAAAAATGCTTCGTAATGGGCGCGTGATTAGCGGCAGCAATGCCTTCTGAAAGAATTTGCCTAGTCTGAAGCGGGTCAATGATTGCATCAACCCAAAGCCGGGCGGCTGCATAATAAGGTGAGAGTTGGCTGTTGTACTGATCCGTTATTTTTTTCAATTGGGCCTGCTCTTCCTCAGGCGTCATAGGCTGACCTTTTGCTTTCTGCCCCGCCACCTGAATCTGGAGCAATGTTTTTGCGGCTGCGGCTCCACTCATCACAGCCATTTGTGCCGTGGGCCACGCCAACATTAAGCGGGGGTCATATGCTTTGCCGCACATAGCATAATTGCCTGCACCATAGCTATTCCCCACAACAACCGTAAATTTTGGCACAACTGAATTAGCCATGGCGCTAACCATCTTAGCACCGTCTTTAATGATACCGCCTTGCTCGGCCCGGCTCCCAACCATGAAGCCCGATACGTCCTGCAAAAACACCAGTGGAATCCGTTTCTGGTTACAGTTCATAATAAACCGGGCTGCTTTATCGGCGGCATCGCCGTAGATAACCCCTCCCATCTGCATTTCGGTTGGTTGTCCTGTCCGGCCTTTCGCCTTCACGACTTTCCGCTGATTGGCGACTATACCTACTGCCCACCCATCAATTCGGGCATATCCACAAAGCAATGACTGTCCATAACCGGGTTTATACGCGTCGAAATCCGAGTTATCCACAAGTCTATCCACAATTTCCTGCATGTCGTAGGGCTTGACGCGGTCAGCAGGTAGAATCTGGTAAATATCATCGGGGTTTTTAGTTGGCAAAGCGGGTTCAGTACGATCAAAACCAGCCGTTGCTTGATGGCCTGTTTTATCAAAAATGCGTTTGATAGCGTCAAGGCAACTCTTGTCATCTGGATATTTATTGTCTACCACGCCCGAAATATCAGTATGTGTAGAAGCACCACCAAGGGTTTCGGCGTCTACATCTTCGCCAATTGAGGCTTTGACGAGGTAAGGGCCAGCCAGAAAAATAGATCCTGTTCCTTCAACAATCAGGGCTTCGTCAGACATTATCGGCAAATAAGCCCCGCCCGCCACACAACTTCCCATGATGGCGGCAACCTGCAAAATGCCCATTGCTGAGAGGTGCGCATTGTTTCGGAACGTTCGCCCGAAGTGTTCTTTATCAGCGAAAACCTCATCCTGTAAGGGCAAATAAACACCCGCACTATCGACTAAATAAATGATAGGCAGCCGATTCTCCATGGCTATTTCCTGCGACCGGAGGTTCTTTTTAGCCGTAATTGGAAACCAGGCTCCAGCTTTCACGGTCGCATCATTAGCGACGATTACACATTGCCGACCTGACACATATCCAATGCCCACGACGACACCACCTGATGGGCAGCCACCATGTTCAACATATAACCCATCGCCGGTAAACAGGCCGATTTCAATGAATGGTTTTCCGTCGTCAATCAGGTAATTGATTCGTTCACGAGCGGTTAGCTTACCTTTCCGGTGCTGATCGTCAATTTTTTTCTGCCCACCACCAAGTTGAGTCTGTGCGGTGCGTGTTGCAAGTTCGTCGAGAAGGGGTTGCATGGAAGAATTTTATATGTGCCGTTGGTGGTAATTAATAAACGGCCAATATAAACGAGTTGTTGCTGGTAGCAAAACTTGACGGTCTATTGCCAATACTACATTTTGCCAGCGTTCTCAGCTAATGATAACTGCCTGATTTATACCTCGTGGGTGTAAGCTACTCTTATTACGACTCATTTAGTAGTCAGCAGCAATGAGCTTACTTTCTATACTACACATAACCAAAAAGAACTTAGCCTAAAATTTAATTTCTCTATTTACTGATTTTTCAATATAATATAAGGAAATTCAACTTATTATCTAATAGAATTATACTTGTTTACTAAGTTTGTTAGAATTTCAGTTAGGCATCATAAAAAATTGTTTAAGCCTGACTGCTACAAAACTTGGATCTGCAAAAATGGCTGATTTTGATACTGTCTGTCTAGTTGAACACACCTTCGCTGCACGAAAACCTACTACAAAAAAGCTTGAGCACCAATCCCATTTTCGCATGAAAAAGTCTACCTTTTACCTCTTTTTGACCCTTTTTATTACCCACTTATCAATGGGTCAGCCGCAGAAATCGACAACGGCTTTGACCTTTGACCCTTCTACGTATGAAGGTTTGCATTGGCGGGAATTGGGGCCTTTCCGGGGAGGACGTTCCTGTACCGTTACGGGCGTAAAAGACAATCCTAACTTATATTACATGGGTACCGTTGGCGGGGGCGTCTGGCGGACAGTTGATGGCGGTCAAACATGGGGGAATATCACAGATAATTATTTTGGAGGAACGATTGGTGCTGTGGCTGTGGCTGAAAGCGATCCAAACGTAATTTATGCAGGCGAGGGGGAGCAAACGTTGCGTAACAATGTAGCATCGGGCGCGGGCATGTGGCGATCTACCGATGCGGGCACAAGCTGGAAACACATAGGATTGACCGACTCAAAGCATATTGCCCGGATTCGCATCCACCCTAAAAATCCCGATATAGTGTATGTAGCGGCAATGGGTAATTTGTGGAAGCCCAATGACATGCGGGGTATTTTTCGCAGCACCGACGGCGGACAGACCTGGAAAAAGGTATTGTACATCAATGACCAGGCAGGAGCCGCCGATTTGGTGCTTGACCCCAACAATCCTCGCATTATGTACGCAAGCACCTGGAACATGAAGCGCAACGGCTATCGCATGGATAGTGGCGGGCCAGATTCTAAGTTGTGGAAAAGTACAGATGGTGGCGATACTTGGGAAAACCTCTCCGACAAAGCCGGGATGCCAACTGGCACGAATGGCGTTATTGGTGTGACGGTTTCGCCAAAAAATTCAAATCGGGTGTGGGCAATTATCGAAAACAAAGAAGCAGGTGGGGTTTACAGGTCTGATGATGCGGGTAAAATATGGGCTCGAATCAATCAGGATCGCGCTTTGCTGCAACGAGCCTGGTATTACTGCCGCATTTATGCCGATTCGCAAAACGAAGACATGGTCTATGTGATGAACGTTAGCTATGGTATTTCGAAAGATGGTGGCAAAACGTTTGAACTAAAAGATGCCCCTCATGGCGACCACCACGACCTTTGGATTGATCCGAACAACAACAGACGCATGGCTATTGCCGATGACGGTGGCGCACAGGTATCGACAGATGGCGGCAATAATTGGACAACGTATTATAATCAACCAACGGCGCAGTTCTATCGTGTCTCTACCGACAACCATTTCCCGTATCGTATTTATGGCGCACAGCAGGACAATACCAGTGTCAGAATTTTGCACCGTACGGGTAGTGCTGCCGTCACTGAAAAAGATTGGGTGGCTTTAGCCATTGGCGAAAGTGCTCACTTAGCACCCGACCCGCTGAACAGCGAAGTAGTTTTTGGTGGTGATTTCAAAGGGTATATGACTATGCAGGACATTGCTACCGGACAGGAACGTTCCACCAACGTTTACCCCGACCTGCCGGCTGGTTCGGGCGTTGAGCAGATGAAATATCGATTCAACTGGAATTATCCGGTCTTTTTTAGTCCACATAATCCAAAAAAGATTTATGCCGGGTCAAACCATCTGCATGTCAGCTACACAGGTGGAGAAAGTTGGGAAGTTATTAGCCCCGATTTATCAAGAGGAGAGCCAGAAACAATCAAATCGTCGGGCGGTCCTATTACGCAGGACAACACAGGGGCCGAATATTACGCCAATGTTTTTGCAGCAACAGAATCGCCCTATAATGAAGGTGAAATTTGGACTGGTTCAGATGACGGCCTTGTTCATGTGACGACAGACGGTGGTAAAAACTGGAAAAATATCACCCCGCCTATGTCACCGAAGTTCAACATGATTAATGCCGTGGAAGTAAATCCATTCGTAAAGGGTGGCGCTTATGTTGCTGCGACTTCTTACAAATTTGGCGATTACACACCGTATATCTACAAAACGCTGAATTATGGTAAAACCTGGACTGTACCAACAAAAGGCATTCCCAAAGACGAGTTTGTGCGGGTAGTCCGGGCAGACCCCAAGCGCAAAGGGTTGCTTTATGCCGGGACAGAAAAAGGAGTTTGGGTTTCTTTTGACGACGGCGAAAACTGGTCGAAACTACAGCTTAACCTACCCCCTGTACCCATTCATGATTTGGCCATAAAAAATGACAATCTCATTGCCGCTACCCACGGACGTAGTTTCTGGCTCATTGATGATCTCACGCCTTTACACCAGCTCAACAGCGAAATAGCCTCGAAAGAGGTCATTTTATACCAACCTATGCCTTCATACCGCATGGCAGGCAGCGATAAACGAGGTGCTCAGCTAGAAGGCGAAAACCACCCCAACGGCGTTATGATTCATTACTTCATAAAAAAAGTAGCCCCCGCAACCGAGGTCAAACTCGACATTCTGGCGAGTGATGGAAGCACGATTCGTACGTTTAGCAATAAGGCAAAGGAAAAAGCTGACCAGTTGAAGATCAAATCAGGGGGTGCCCGCTTTGTGTGGGATATGCATTACCCTGGCTACAAGACGTTTCCCGGCATGGTTTTCTACGATTCCCCCAATCTGGGTCCCAAAGCCGTACCCGGAAAATATCAGGTCCGGCTAACGGTAAACGGGCAGTCGCAAACACAATCCTTTGAGATCCTTAAAGACCCTCGCCTAAAAACAACGCCAGACGACTTTCAAGCCCAGTTCGACTTCTTAATGAAGGTGCGCGATAAGGTGTCTGAGGCTAATGAAGGCATTATCAATCTACGAAAAATTAAGGATGATCTGACTTATCTCAAGAACAAAATGGGGTCTGACGAGAAAAACAAAGACTTGAATGAGGCAATAAAAAAATTTGAGGATGAACTCAAGACGATAGAAAACGACATCCACCAGACTAAAAACAGCAGCGTTCAGGATCCACTTAACTATGGAATTAAGCTTAACAACCGCCTTGCCCACCTTATGACTGAGCAAGCCAAGGGCGATTACCGCCCCACCAAACAAGGCGAAGAAGTGCGCAGCAAACTAACACAAGCGGTGGATGAAGAATTAGGAAAACTAAAAATGAGTATAGAAAGCAATCTCCTCCGTATCAATCAAATGGCCAAGGATAAAGGAGTCGTCCTTGTCAATTAAGTACCCTATCTGACAAAGCAAAGCAGTATTGATGCAGTCCAGCCGGGTTCACTTCAGCCATATATTGGGCGTCGAAGCGAACCCGGTTATTTTTATTCCAGAGTTGTTCAATAGGTTTTTACGACCAAAGTGCGAGGAATACAAGAGCCCTTACTTCTTTGTTGAGTCTGCCGTTGTAGGCACAATGCTGGATGTTGTACTAGTCGTACTAGCGTCGGGCGTTACAACAGGTTTCTCTTTACGGCCAAAGAGCGAAAAATGCACGTAGCGTTTGGGGTTCTCGCGGAAATCGGTTAAAAGCTTTTCGAGGCTTGCCGTTGTTTTATTGACGTTGGTATAGAGTGCTTCATCCGTGGTTAATTTACCCAATGAGCCACGCCCGCTATTAATATCAGCCAGAATATGCTGCAGGTTACCAACCGTTTTATTAACGCTTGAAAGCGTTTGCTTCAATTGCAGTCCCTGAAGCGAGTCGGCAAAATTATCGGCTTTAGCCAGAATGGGCTTTAATTGCTTTTCGGTTTCGATAAGCGACGATGACAACTTGTTTACATTGGCGAGTGTTGCCTGCAACCCCGCCCGGTTTTCGGAAACGGTTAGTCCTAGCGCACCAACGGCAGCATTGGCACTGTGGAGGGTTTGGTTCAAGACCACGCCTGTTTGATCAAACTGCGCCACAACGCGGTTAAGCTGGTAGGTTAGGGAATCCACATTATTAAGTACGGGTAGCGTTTTTTCCCGAATCAACGCTGAAAGACCCGACTCTTTAGCCGCAACCAACATCCCCCCGTCTTCGAGTTGGGGCGTACCATAACTAATACCAAGCCGTATTAACTTCCCACCCAGCAGTCCATCGTCAGCCAAGACCGCTCGTGATCCTTTCGTAACTATAATTCCATTTTTAATTTCCAGCACAACCAACAGCTTATTCCGCTGGTTCTGTAGGATCTCAATGCTTTTTACCTGTCCTACTGTTAAGCCATTGATTGTTATTGGATTAGATGCGACTAACCCATCAATATTGTCATAAACAACCTTGTACTTACGCGTAGAGGAGAAGAAGTCAGAGCCTTTCAAAAATGTAAATCCAAAATAGAGCATCATCAGCGAGACGACAGCTAATAAGCCTACTTTTACTTCCTGCGAAACTTTCATGCGTGTGTGAAGGTGAACAGCCTATAGGATAGGCTAATCAATTTGATTGACCTTATAACCAACTTTCGAGGGCATTTGTCCCAAAGATTAGTGAATTTAGTGGAGTGGATGAAGTAAGCGAAACCTACAACGCACTCTATTATCTACATTTACGATAATCAGGTTACATCTACCCCCCTGCTTCAACTTCCTGTTTGTATTGCAAAAAGGCTTTATAAATAGCAGACGAAATCTCATCCTGCCCTTCCGCTGACCTTAAATAGTTCTCTTCGGATGGATTAGTCAGGTAACCGGATTCGATCAGAACGCTGGGCATTGTCGCTTTCCACAGCACGATAAACCCAGCCTGTTTAACGCCATTGCTCTTCCGTTCGGCATCACGACGAAAGCTATGCTCAATTTTTTCGGCGAAATTAATGCTGCTGCCCATAAAGGCGTGCTGGTAATTAGCCAGCATAATAGTCGCCAGAGGTGAATTCGGGTCAAACCCCTTATAAGTCTGCTGATAGTTCTTTTCCTGCAGAATTACAGCGTTCTCGCGTCGGGCTACGTCAAGGTTACGTTGCGTTTTGTGCAGTCCTAATGTATACGTTTCAGTACCATTTACCTGACTGCTCGATGGGCTGGCATTGCAATGAATAGAAATGAATAAATCGGCCCGGTTACGGTTGGCAATTGCGCCCCGTTCGTATAAATCAACAAAGTGGTCAGATGAGCGGGTATAAATAACCCGGATGTTTGGATGCTTATTCTTAATTTTCCGGCCCAATTGCAGGATTAGGTCCAGATTGATATTTTTCTCTTTGACGTAACGACCGTGCGTACCGGGATCTTTACCACCATGGCCAGCATCAAGCACGACCGTACGTAGCTGGTTAGGCGCGTCATCAGCAGCTGGTGTCGTTTCGGTTTCCTGCGTCCCAGACCGACGAACAGTGTCTTGCGTCAACACAGGCGATAAAACATCTGGCGTAGTAAGGGCTAATAAAGGCAAGACCAATAGAGCTACTGTTGTCACTATTCCGGGAGACGTTGCCGAAATCTGAATGCCAGTTGATTTAATAATTTTTAACGACCAAAAACGTTTCAAAGCGGTAGCGGGATAACGGTTCGTGAATACCTTTGTAAGCAATAGACTTAACGGTCTTTTGGCAAATATAATTTTTTTAATAAACCTGAAAAAAGGATACTTTATTTTGCGGCCCTCGCGGATACGACCAATATGGATAAAGGCTTTAGGCTGCCTTGTCTGGCTACTCTGGACGTTTAACGCGTTAGGGCAGAGCAAAACAACGCCCCCAAAGACTGCAAAAGGCGGTTTATCATCCGCTATCGTTCCAGCGCAGCGGGTACAAAGCGCAGCATCGGTAGCAGCCAACGATACTACACCACCATCCAAAAAAAAATCAGGTGGTAAAGTCATCATTGGCCCTTCGTCGGGCGTCATTACTCTTCCCAATTCACAAACTGGAGCAGGACAAGAGAGCGATTTAGAACGGGAACTGAATCCACAATACTCCGCACCTAATCGTCTCGGCCCCAGCCCATCGAAGCGCAAGGACGTACTTCCATCGAATGTTGCTCGCCCTGCAAAACTAGACTCTATTCGTTCGCGTCAGACGGAACGGGCAGTAGCGCTGGCTGATTCGACAAACGTTAGTCCCGTCAAGATAGCTAAACTAGCCCGGTTGAAACCTAAACAGATTCAACCAAGACAACTAGTATCAAGTATCCTGCCAATCAATTCAGTTCAGGTACAACAACGTTTCTTCACTCTTACCAGCGATCCACGACAGGCAACCCCTGATAAAACGAATCCGGTTGTTCAAGTGCCGCCTAAACCTGTCCAACCTGACAGTATTCAACCGGGTGTTGTCCGTTCGCCAAGTCAAACCAAGCCTGACCAACCTGGTCTTTCTCCGCAGAAACCAAACCAAAGAGCTGGTAGCACTGATTCGCTACGTACAGTGACCACTGCCGTAGCTCCCAAAGACTCAATTCAAACCAAAAGTCAATCGATCAGCGTAAAACCAAAGACGCTTACTACCCCCCCGCGTTCGCAAACGAGTCTGGTTCAAAAAATCAACAAGGCCAAACCGGGCCAGTTTATACCGGGAGTTGTGTCCCCTAATGAAGTACGTCCACAAACCCAACTTAAGCCGGGCCAAGCTAAACCAGATCAAACAAGTCTTAGCGCCGATTCATCACAGGTTGCGCTGCGTGATTCAGCTCAAAATGACTCAACCAAAACCGCCGACTCATTTAAGACAACGGTCAAATACCAAGCCAAAGATTCAACATTCTATTCAGCCGACGGACGAACGGTTGAGCTATTTGGGGATGCTAGTGTAATCTACGGCGATATTTCACTTAAAGCCGATTATATCCGGTTGAATTACCTCACCAATGAGGTGTATGCCAAAGGCCGATTTGATTCGACAGCAAAAAAACTGATTGGGCGGCCAGTGTTTCAGGATGGCGAAGGAAAATACGATGCGAAAGAGATTCGCTATAATTTCAAATCCCGCAAGGGTCGTATTCAGGGCGTTATCACCCAGCAGGGCGAAGGAAACATTCGTGGGCAAACCGTTAAGAAAGACGATGAGGACAACCTCTATATTGGTCGGGCGATTTACACGACTTGTAATCTGGCAACGCCCCACTTTCACATTAATGCCAGTAAACTAAAGGTTATTCACAACAAGCAGGTTGTGGCCGGTCCGTTTAATTTAGTCATAAACCAGATTCCATTGCCTATTGGCTTGCCTTTCGGTTTTTTCCCGTTTCCAAAACGAAAAGAGATTGGTGTTTCCGGCATTATCGTGCCGCAATATGGCGAAGAACCCAACGGGCGGGGCTTCTACCTGCGTGATGGTGGCTATTATTGGGCCGTGAACGAAAATCTGGGACTGCAATTTAAAGGGCAGATTTACTCGCGGGGAAGTTGGGGATTAGGACTATCGTCGGCTTACAACAAACGATATCGCTACAGCGGAAGCGTGAATTTACAATTCAACCGCAACCGTTCCGGCGACCGGGTCGATACAACCCAAACTCCACGTAACGATTTTTCCTTTACTTGGTCGCACTCACCGGTGCCACGCGGTCGGGGTAGTTTCTCGGCCAACGTTAACGTCAGCAGCAATAGTTATAACCAATTTAACTCCTATAGTACACAATCGTACATTTCTAACGTAGCGGGTTCATCGGTGCAGTATAGCCGCACATTCGGACAATATGTTCGGGCAGGAGCCAACATACGTGTTAACCAGCAGTTTGGACAGGTAAACCAGAAAACGGGCATTCGTGAAAATGGGAAAACCGATGTATCCACGAATTTCAACTTTGGCGTTAACCAGATTGCCCCTTTTGCTCTCAAAGGCGGCACGGGTCGTTGGTATGAAAGTTTCCGGGTAGGGTTAGATGTCAGCGGGTCAATTGGGGTTAGTAACACCATCAAAACACAGGTTGACACAACGGGTCTGGGCTTCCCGGTCCTTACCAACATAACAACGGTTAATACGCTTCAGCGCATTGAAGACAGTACCCGGCGGGCTCTTAATCTGCGGCTGGGTATTGTCGAAGCCGACCCAACTCTAATTGCGTTTAGTGCCGCGAATGCCGCCCGGATCTTGAAAAACCGGGTAGTCCAAGCCCAGTACAGTATACCTATTTCACTGCCCAATATTAAGCTATTCCGCTACATTAACGTGACACCGGGCTTCTCGTTGCAAGGCAATATTTATGATAAAAAACTGAGATATAATCCAAATAATGAAAAAACTGCCGTGAAAATTGATACGATACCGGGATTTTTCCCCTCGTATAATTTTTCGGTTAACGCCAGCATGAACACCCGCTTTTACGGTACGTATTTCATCCGTGGTAAGCGCATTGAGGCCATTCGCCATACCGTTGCTCCATCTATTTCATTCAGTTATGTACCTGATTTTACGAATCCATCTTTTGGACAGTTTCAGGTACTTCCCGCAGAAGGGGTATTAGCCAATTTACCGGCTTACCGCCGAACATTATCCGTATTTCGGGGACTGGGCGGCAGTACCAGTTCATCGAGTACGCAATCAGCTTTTATCTCGTTTGGTATCGTAAATCAGCTGGAGATGAAAGTTCGTACCCGCAGTGATTCGTCCGGGCAGGATTTCAAGAAGATTCCCATTTTTGACAACCTGAGTATCAATGGAAGTTATAACCTGCTGGCTCCCGATTATAAATTATCGCCCCTTTCGGTCAGTGCCAATACGCAGATTTTCAAGAACGTTAGTTTTAACTTCTCCTCTACATTCGATCCGTATGCTTCTCGCGCTTACGGCGGAACGGCTCAGTATTATTTCCCTACAACGACTATAACGCCCCTATCCTACTCGCCCTCAATCTTGGCAATCAGACAGCCTTACGTCGATCAGCAGTACATTCGGGTACCCAATTTATACGCCTTTCAGGCAGGACAAGGGTTGCTACGCATGACGAATTTGCAGGCTTACGTTAGCGCTCGCTTTGCGCCGAAACAAGCCGACAAAAAGAAAGTCAGCCCGAACGCATCCGACGCGACGATGAAATCAATCAATAATAACCCCGAGTTATACGTTGATTTTAACGTCCCCTGGACAATGAATGTCAGTTATACATTTAGCCTAACCAAACTGACGCCCGAAATATCGCAAGTAATTCAGGCGCTTACACTTACCGGCGATCTGAGTCTGACGCCCAAATGGAAAATCACGGTCAATACAGGTTACGACTTTCAATTCCATAGTCCAACGCTGACAACTATTGGCATCAACCGTGATTTACACTGCTGGGAAATGGCGTTTAACTGGACACCTTATTCGGGCAATAACTTCCGTTCGGGTAATTACTCATTCGACCTACGAGCGCGGTCATCCATCCTTCAGGAACTCAAACTCAGTCGTCGCCGGAGTTTCTACGATAGAGGTGGGTTTTAGGACAGGTAATCAGCCTGTTAAGGCGTAAACAAAAGCCACTCAAATAAGACTAACTTGCTGCAAGAACTCTTACCGTAACAAACTATGACTGACCGCGACAAACAACGCCTTGACGAGTTGGAAGAAAAAACGGCTTACCTACTGGCCCGGCAGGACGAACAAGACACGCGAATGAGTCAGATTGTGGCTCGACTGGTTTATATTGAAGTCTGCCAGCATCGACTCATGAAGGAAATGGGTATTGCGCCAGGCAAAATTGACACGATACAGGCTGCTCAGGACGATGCTAAAACCATTAACCTAACAACCATCCCCGAACTGAGGTTAAATTAAACCCTGATAAATTGTACTGTCGGAGCGATTCTAAAGACCATGTTGGTTTAGTTGTTCGTTAAAGTCCCGTATGAAATCCGCTTCTCTGCGCACACTCTTTATTATTGCCGCGTTAATTGCCGTCAATATTCTGTCGGCATTCGTCTTTTTTCGACTCGATTTAACGCAGGAAAAACGGTTCACGCTCTCCAAAGCCACCCAAACGCTGCTGGCTAATCTGCCCGACGATATTCATATTGATGTATATCTGACAGGCGACCTCCCGCCTGCTTTCAAACGACTCGAAAGTGCCGTCCATGAGACATTAGACGAGTTTGAGGCCCGTGCGGGTAAGACCGTTACCTACCGATTTATTGACCCCGCCCTTGTTACTAACACGGATGAGAAAAATAAACTCATCGACAAACTACAGCAACGAGGCTTACTGCCAACCAATCTCTTTGCTAGTGAAGGCGGAAAACGGACCGAAAAACTGGTATTTCCGGGGGCTGTTGTCTCTTATAAAGGTCAGGAAACAGCCGTCCAGTTATTGAAGGGCAATAAAACGGCTACACCTGAAGAACAGCTCAACCAATCCTACGAAGGTGTAGAATTTCAACTGGCCTCGGCCATTCGAAAATTAACCCAAACCGAAGGTAACCGACGACGCGTTGGATTACTCTACGGCCATACGCAGGTTCCCCCGTCACGCTTCGCCGATTTGCTGGCATCGGTGCAACAGAATTACGATCTATTTTTTGTAGATATGGCTAAACCCGGTCCTATTGCTGGTCTGGATGCCGTGATTGTACCAAAGCCTGACAAACCATTTTCGGAGGAGGAGATTTTTAAACTCGATCAGTTTGTTGTAAACGGGGGACGGGCCTTATTTTTCGTGGATGGTCAGCGAGTGGATAGCGTCAATAATGAAGGCACCTATGCCCAACCCATTAGCCTAAATCTCGACGATTTATTTTTTCGCTGGGGTATTCGACTTAACCGCGATGTGGTGAAAGATCTCTACTGTGCATCAATTCCGCTCAATGTGGGCAATCTGGGCGATAAGCCAAATATTCAGTTGATGCCCTGGCGGTTCTATCCTCTGCTCAATAATTTCGGTTCGTCAGGTAATCCCATCGTGCGCAATCTTGACGCTGTGTTAGGCCGATTTATTAGTACACTCGATACGGTACAAGCACAGGGCATACAAAAAACACCGTTGCTTTTAACGTCGCCTTACACGAAGGTGCTGAAAGCTCCGGCATTAATTTCCTACAATGAAGCGCGTCAACAACCCGACCCTAAAACGTACAATGAAGGGGTCAAAATTATTGGGTGTTTACTCGAAGGCCGATTCCAGTCGCTGTTTGCAAACCGAATTTTACCGGGTGATCCCCGCGCAAGGAGTTTTCGGGCAGAAGGCGTAGCATCAAGGGTATTCGTCTGCTCAGATGGCGACTTGATTGTGAACGATGTGGATTACAAACGTAATACGCCCTACCCGTTGGGTTTCGACCGCTTCACGCGCAATACGTACGCTAATAAAGATTTTGCGCTTAATGCTATCGATTATTTAGTGGATCCAGACGGCGTTATTTCAGCCCGCTCCCGCACGGTAACCCTTCGCCCATTAGACAAAATCCGGGTCGATGCTAACCGCACCGGTTGGCAGTTTCTCAACTTAATCGGGCCGCTGGTTTTAGTCGGGGTTATTGGATTTATTTGGCAAGTGGTTCGGCGCCGACGGTATGGACGATAATCTTCTTACTCCACAGAAAATTTTACCAACCACTGCCCCACCGTTGCGTTCGTGAGGTTGAAGACAATATTTGGGAATAAACCCAGAATCAACGCCATCGCTCCTAACGGAATCAGCATGAGTTTTTCGCGGGCGGTCAAGTCAGTGATTGCAGATGTCAGACCAGCTTGAGAGTCGAATGGGCGAATCCAGGTTGGGCCAAAAAACATACGCTGGAGCGTCCAGAGAAAATAGGCAGCGGCCAACAGAATACCCGTCGTGGCAACAGCCGTGAGCCAACCGGGTAACCACTCCGACTGGAAACTGCCCATAAGTGTAAACAACTCACCAACGAATCCCGAAAACCCCGGCAATCCCAACGAGCCAAAGAAGGCTATCGCGGTCAGCGTTGTGTATTGCGGCATAGGTTGCATCAGACCACGATACGAATCAATTCGCCGATCGTGGGTCCGATCATAAATAACGCCCGCAATCAGGAACAACATGGCCGATAGGACACCGTGACTCACCATCTGATAGACAGCGCCGTTGATACCCTCAGCCGTTAGCGAGGCTACACCCAGCAACACAAAGCCCATATGCGACACCGACGAGTAGGCGATCATTTTTTTAAGGTCGGTTTGCGCCAGTGCATTTAATCCGCCATATACGATTGATAGTACGCCCAATCCAGCCAGCGTTTGGGCATACTCAGCCGCTCCGTCGGGAAAGAAATTCCAGGCAATACGCAAAAAACCATAACCGCCAATCTTGAGCAACACACCCGCCAAAACCACCGATACGGGCGTAGGCGCTTCAACGTGCGCATCGGGCAACCATGTGTGCAACGGAACGATAGGAAGTTTGATAGCAAAGCCAATAAACACCGCCCAAAACGCCAGCATCCGAGCGGGTAAACCTAGCACAATTGGCTCAGTAGCTGGATTTAGAAACGCATTGGGCAGATAATTACCACCATCGGCGAGGTAGCGCATATCGAAGGTATGAACAACTTGCGCCGGGTTTAGCTGGCCACTCTGAAGATACGATTGAATGGTTCGCACAACATCATTGGTCACGTCCAGGGGGCTTGTAACCAGACCAGCCGCAACTGCCGTGCTGACAGGGTCCATGACGGACAAATACAGTCCAATCATAACCAGCAAAATCAATAGCGAGCCAAGCAGCGTGTAAAGAAAGAATTTGATAGATGCATACTCCCGACGTGGCCCACCCCACAGGCCGATAAGGAAATACATCGGTAGGAGCATAAACTCAAAAAAGAGAAAAAAGAGAAAGAAATCGAGGGCTACAAAACAACCTATTACAGTGCCCGTCAGCAGAAGATAGAGCGAATAGTATGCTTTTAGCCGATGTGTTATCGGCCATGATGAGATAACGCCCACCAGCATCACTACCGCCGACAGCACAACTAAGGGTAAACTAATGCCGTCTACGCCAACCAAGTAATCAATGGAGGCAACACCCAGCCCACCGAGTGGTAATGTAATCCAGTTGGCCTGTTCGAGAAGTTGATAGCCCGAACTAGTTGTATTAAATTCTGCGTAAGCCATACCAGCCAGCACAACTTCACCCAGCGTTACGGCCAGAGCAATCCATCGAAATTTATTGGTCTGGCTCTCCGGCAGCAGAGCTACCAGTAATGAACCGAACAGGGGTAGAAAAATGAGTAACGAAAGAATCATAAGTTTATCTCCAACAGGATGTTACTGTCGGAGAAAATAAAATAAACCGTTTTACCTCGCCCCGGTGCGGTGTAATGGTAAATGGCAACTCGGCTTATTGTTCGCACCGTTAAAGTAACCACCAAAGTACCAGCAGCAAACCAACCACGGCAGTTGTAATGTACGACTGTACCCGACCGTTTTGTACAGAACGTGCTAACTGTCCAAGCCTACTTGTCAGCCAGGCCGCCCCGTTCACCAGACCATCAATACCCAAGCGGTCGAGACCGTGGGCAAGATGTGCCAACACAACAGTAGCGATACCCGCGCCATTAACCATCCTATCCACCACACGTTGGTCAGCGCGGTTAAGCAGTGTTGCCAGCCGTAAAGTAGGATTGATAATCAATACCTTGTAAAACAAATCTAGAAAACCGTATTCAAGCGAAAGGCGCACATAGCTAGAGTTAGCCATTGGTTCACGCATTCGAAAGCCAACCCAGCCGCCCAGCAATACCAGCCCGATTGACACGGGAGCCAGCCACCAGAAAGTTTCTTCTTCAGTTGTTGGCACTATGTGAAAGAACCAACTCCCATGAGCCGAAAAAGGATTAGCCGAGAACCAAATCCACACCGATAAGGCAGCCAGCACCATTACTGGCCCACGCATTAGCCAGTTGGGTTCGTGAGCCTGCGTTAGTGGTACGTTTTCATTACGGTAATCACCGAAGAAAATCAGTCGCCATTGCCGGGCCATATACAGCGCGGTTAGCCCCGACGATACTAAGAGTAATATTGGAATAAGGGCTGCCAAGCTATCATTTTGTGCATTAGCCCAGCCAAAGGCACCTCCCAGAATGGCTTCCTTTGATAAAAATCCGGAGAATAAAGGCAATCCAGCTAATGCCGCAGCACACACAGAGTAGGCGACAAACGTAGTGGGTAATGCTTTGCGTAAACCGCCCATCTGGCGCATATCCTGCGTATGAACAGCATGAATGACAGCGCCCGCGCTTAGGAACAAACCGGCTTTAAAGAAGGCATGCGTTAACAAATGGAACATGGCTCCACCCACATTATCAGTTCCCATTCCGGCAACCATCAGGCCCAATTGGGAAACGGTCGAAAAGGCTAGCACTTTTTTAATATCAGTTTGAAAAACAGCCGAATAACCACCCCAAAGAGTTGTGATAGTACCAACTACCGTAATTACGACTAAGGCATCGGGAGAGAGAAGCGGGTGAATTCGAGCCAACAGAAAAATTCCAGCAGCAACCATCGTGGCGGCATGAAGCAAGGCTGACACGGGTGTGGGACCTTCCATAGCATCGGGGAGCCATGTCAATAGCGGAAACTGCGCTGACTTCCCGACGCAACCCATGAACAGGCAGAGACCCAACACGGTTGGCGCAACGCTCCCCACACCCTTCGTCGCTAAGGTCGAAAAGTCGAGTGTATCGAAATAATAGTAAGTAAGGAAAATGCCAATCAGGAAACCGATATCCCCAACTCTATTCATCAGGAAAGCTTTCTGGGCAGCTTTAGACGCGGCAGGGCGCTCGGCATAGAAACCAATCAGCAGATACGATGCAAGGCCAACCAATTCCCAGAAAGCATACATCACCAGTAAGTTACCTGCCAAGACAATTCCGAGCATTGCCCCGATAAACAGTTGCAAATAAGCGAAATAGCGGCTCAGCTTGGGCTCATCGTGCAAGTAAGAAACCGAGT
This sequence comes from Spirosoma flavum, assembly GCF_042686045.1. Classification (NCBI taxonomy): domain Bacteria; kingdom Pseudomonadati; phylum Bacteroidota; class Cytophagia; order Cytophagales; family Cytophagaceae; genus Spirosoma; species Spirosoma flavum. The sequence goes on along the minus strand of NZ_JBHUOM010000001.1, from coordinate 529,983 downwards.
AGATCTGCACTAGTAAGGCTACAAAATGCACAATTATAAGCATCAGCCCGGTGAGCGCACCAAGCCGTAAACTTATATCAAACGACATACCTGCCATTGTCGCCCAATCCACCTGCAGGGTTATTGGCTGTTCGGGTAGATTTATTATCAGAAATATTGATAAAGCCAGCCCCGCGCCAGTCAGCACTATAGCCATGAAACTGGCTATCCGGCGGTTTACAGCAGTCAGCACCAGAAATCCCACAAAGGGTAATCCCAGCAAGGTAGCCATCAGCACAGGAAGCAGTTGGGGGGTGTAGGCGGGCATTCGTCGTTAAGCAGAATTGGCCGCAAATATCCCGATTCTGCGGTATGGAAACAAACCGTTCTAAATACAACTGCCCAAGCTTTTGATAAATCTATCAAAAGCCCTTTATTTACTTTATTAATATATCCATATCAAGCCTCTATAACCGTTCCGGCAAAATTGTTTGTCAGAACTAACGAATGTTGAAAATTCAGGTACTAGTCCGCTCATTGCTTCCCCCGGCTTTACGTAAAGTACTCAAACAAACGTATCACTTTGCACAAGAACGCTTAGTGGAGCCGACTGAACTAATCCTTGGTTTACGTGACCCGTTAACACCGCCCAAATCAAAAATCTTTGTTGGCGATGGTGATTTCAATGCCATAGGGAAAGAATTTAGACAGTATTTTATTGATTTCTGCCAATTAAAACCCGATCACACCCTATTGGATGTTGGCTGTGGCATTGGCCGTATGGCGGTTCCACTCACCACTTATCTCTCATCAACCGGCATGTACGAAGGCTTCGATCCGGTAAAGAAAGGAATTGACTGGTGTCAGGAACATATTACATCCCACTACCCAAATTTTCATTTTCAGCACATCAACGTTTTCAATGGCTCTTATAATCCAACGGGTCAGGATCAGGCCATCAACTTCCGATTTCCGTATGATGATGAACATGTTGATGTTGCAATAGTCGTGGGCGTTTTTACGCACATGACTATCAATGAAATTTCTACTTATCTAGGCGAAATAAAGCGCGTGTTAAAACCGGGCGGGCGATGCTTTACGTCGTTTTTCCTATTAAACGATGCATCCCGCCAATTAATGAGTGGTCCAACCAGTACGTTTAATTTTCAGTATGAATTTGAGGGTAGGTGGTCTTTCGACTCACAAAATCCGAATAATGGGTCTGCCCACGATGAAGCTGAACTTCTCCACTTATTTAGTGAACACGGCTTACAAATTGATTATCCTATCCGGTACGGCTTTTGGAGCGGTCGTCAACCAGCCACTTCGTTTCTTGACATCATCGTTGTACAAAAAACCCTGAGGATTACTACACCGTTTTTAACCAACCCGTTACACTGAGTCGTTCACAAATTGCGGGTAACACCTCATGCTCTAATCGACCACTCTCGAAACACACCAGACGCCCGCCCATTGGCGAAATAGTAATTTGCTGTTCTTTGCCGCCATTAATTTTGGGTAGGTAAAGAGCTAATTGACCTCCGTCTGCTTCGTGCCAATCGGTATTTAAGTAGCAGATTATGGACAGCTTCCGACGCGAATCGCTATGAAATTGATCAAGATGTCGTTTATAAACCGTACCGGGCGGATAAACGGCATAGTGAAATTCGTAATCGCATAGTCCCAGGTAACACGTTTGGTTGACGTATTCAACAAACTCCCCGATACGTTGGAGAAAAGCAACCTCATCGGGTGCAGTCGTGGCTTCTTCCAACCACAGAATCTCGTCACCCCGGCTAGCATTTACGACCGCTAATAGCTGGTTTCCAGTACCAGCCCCCCGAAATTGTCCCATTCCCCGCCGTTGACGAAGCGACTTGGCGAGTGCCACCACTTCATCTGAAGTCAGGAAATTATCTGCAATGCCGTAGCCATCGGTCAGAATACCGTCAATGATAGGTTCAAATAATAAATTCATAATTATAAGACCTACGAGCCGGGCCGCCGGAGCAGTTTCAAAAAAAACTTATGGGCCTGTCATTCCTTCAACTCGTTTAATTCATCCAACTGCACCGAGCGGAAATGACGATAAACTTGTAGGACGATAGCCAGCGCAACTGCCGACTCTGCGGCTGCTACAACCATTACAAATAAACTTAACATTTGCCCCTGCAAGCGATCTGGATCGTACTGGCTAAAGGCAACGAGATTGATATTGACCGCATTAAGCATTAATTCAATACCCATCAGCACCACAATAGCATGGCGTTTAAGCAATACTACTGCCAATCCAATGCTAAAAAGAGCCGCGCCCACGATTAAGAATAAATGACTATCAACGGGTTGCATTTTGCGATGATTTAGTTTGTGGAGACGCTAAATACGTAGCGCCAACAAGAGCAGCTAACAGCAAAATTCCGGCAATTTCAAAGGGCACGACATACTCTGTCATGAGTTGTTTTCCAATCGTGTTTACGGTACTTTGCCAGCCAACGGGTTGATTTAGCAAGGTAAAATTGGCTCGCGCCAACAATGTATATAAGGCAATAAACAAAGCGCCTGTAACAAGTATAGCAACTATCCAGCCCGACCAGGTATCTGATCGATTCTGAGAAATAATTCGGTTAGGCTGCTGACTATTTGTATTCGCTGAAAGTTCGGGTTTATGGGTGAGCATGACACCGAAAATCACTAATACCAATACTCCCCCAACATAGATCATAATTTGTGCAATAGCCAGAAAATCAGCACTTGCCAGCACAAATAGTCCCGCTACACCGAATAGGGTCAGCAGTAAAAAAAAAGCCGCGTAAAGGACACTGCGGGTAAGAAGAACGGCCAATGCTCCAACAAGTGTGAGTGCAGAAAAGGCGTAAAAGGCAAATTGTAGCACTGATTTTGCGGCTATAGTTGAGTAGACTGATCTGGTTTCTCATCGTCTGCTTTCGGCTTGGGACGCATCGTTGGTCGAAAGGCCACTGGTTTGGGCTTAGGTAGATCGCCGGCTTGCACCTCAGACGCTGCAACATTTTCGCCAATAATGGGCGCTTGCTGTTCAGATTTAGGGCTATCCTCTTCATACTTCGATGGTTCCGTAGCCGGTTTCATCGTTGGCCGAAAGGCAGGTGGCTTTGGCTTAGGAATTTCGGGCTGTTCACTCGACGCTGTTTCTGCCGGGTTCGCAGGCTTCATGGTGGGCCGAAAGGCCGCTGGTTTGGGTTTCGGCAGTTCAGAATCCGGGGAACTGTTTTGTTGATCTTTCGGCTCAGGTTCCACCGCTTTAGGTGGTTTCATCGTTGGCCGAAAAGATGGTTTGGGCTTTGGTGATTCGGAATTTACAGGTGTATCCAGCTCTGGTTGGTTTGGTTTGGTAACCGGCGGCTTCATTGTCGGTCGAAAACCGGCTGGCTTCGCAACTGGCTGTATAGGCTCGGGCTTTCCTGGTAGCGCTTCTGGTTCTGGCAATTCCGCTTGTGGTACCTCAGATAGATCGTCAGGTATCGGCGTTACTGGTTTTCGCGTTGGTGTAAAAACCGGTCGTTTCGCTGATTCTAAACCACCCTGAGCAATCTGCTGCATTTCATCTGGTGTGGCATCCGTGAGCGGATGTTCGATAGATGACCCTTCAGAATTAACCAGTTCAGCAGGTGGTGTTGGCGTTGTGGTCGGCTTGGCTGTTGGCCGGAACACGGGCCGTTTTGGTGTAGTGGGACTAGTTTCGGTTTCGGATGGTTGAATCGTTGCCGTTGCTTTAGCGGCTATTTGTGCGACTTTAGCTTCTTCTTTCTCCCGAACGAATTGCTCATATAAGGCCCGTTTTTCATCAGCTTGTTCCGGCGTAAGTTCAGAAAAATGATAGGTTAACTTACCAAGGTCAAACTCACTATAATCAAATTTTTTGTCCATTGTCAGGCATTCAGTGGGGCAAACCACCGTGCAAAGACCACAGTAGCAGCATTTGGCCATATCAATGTCGAATTTGGCAGCATATAACCGAATTGGTGACCCATCCGATGCGCGCCCTACTTCTTCAGTAGCTTTAATTGCGTCAATCGTAATACAATCGACAGGGCAGACTTTGGCGCACTTGTCACAAACAATACAATCATCGATCTCATTACGAAGTCGATAGCGGCCATTATCGGGAATAGGCAGTTGTTCGTGCGGATACTGAAGCGTGACTAACCCGTTCTGCAAGTCAAAATAAGTAGCACTTGCTATGCCTTCGGGCATCCTGCGTTTTGTGGCATGTCGAAGGTGACGCAACGTTAGGCTTAACCCCTTAATCGTCGTTCGGATACCCGATTGTATGTCCTTAAAGTATGACATTTTAAGAGTAAAAGTATCAACGAGCCAATGTCTGGCAAAAGCCGTTTCCGCTAAAGCTGAGGAAACCGTTGCGGTTCGGCCTCACTCATAATAGAATATACGGTCTCGATTATATCGTCAACGTTTGGTTTCGAAAAATAATCTCCATCTGAGCCGTAAGAAGGTCTATGTGCTTTCGCCGATAAGGTACGAGGGGCTGAATCTAGATATCGATAGGCGTTCTGGCCTTCAATAACCTGCTGCATCATGTAGGCCGATGCTCCGCCGGGTACGTCTTCATCGGCAAATAACACCCGATTCGTCTTTTTGACAGACTCAACAATGGTCTGGTTTACGTCAAACGGTAGTAGTGTTTGCACATCAATCACCTCAATACTGATACCCATTGAGGTCAATTGGCTGGCGGCATCTATCACGATTCGACACATCGAACCATACGTTACAACCGTCACATCGGAGCCAACGCGCAACGTTTCCGGTACGCCAAGAGGTACACAAAATTCGGCTAGATTGGCTGGCAATGTCTCTTTTAGACGATACCCATTCAATGATTCGATTACCAAAGCCGGATCGTCACCTTTAATTAGGGTGTTGTAGAAACCGGCCGCTTGGGTCATATTTCGAGGCACCAGTATATGAAGTCCTCGAAGGCTACTAAGCATTGTACCCATTGGCGAACCCGAATGCCAGATACCTTCCAATCGGTGGCCCCGTGTTCGAATAATGAGCGGGGCTTTCTGACCACCTTTGGTCCGATACTGCAACGTAGCTAAATCGTCGGTCAACGTGGCCAGTGTGTAATATACATAGTCGAAATACTGAATCTCAACAATGGGTCGCAGGCCACGCATAGCCATGCCAATTCCCTGCCCAATAATAGTGGTTTCTCGAATGCCGGTATCTGTTATGCGTATCTCACCGAACTTTTCCTGCAATCCCGCAAAGCCCTGATTTACGTCACCAATTTGGCCTACATCTTCGCCTATGGCAACCACACGCGGATCACGGCTGAACAGGCTATCAAAATAGCGCTGAAGCAGCAGATACCCATCTAGAACCGGGCTATCGTCGGTAAACTGCGCTGGTACTGCTTCAACCAGCATGGGCGAATCAGGCGACTGGCTATATAAATGTGAACTAAAGCGGTCGGCATTTTCGGCATTAGTGCGTTCGAGCCAGGCGCGTAGCCGTTGCCGACCCGCATCGCTATCGGTACGAAGTATGCGTAATGCTTTCCGAACGGCGGCTACCGCATCCCGACGCACGGGCGAGAACGTCTTACGAAGTTCTTCCCGAATAGCCATCAGTTCAGCCGATTTAGTATGATGACGAGCCGTTTGCTGGAGCAAATCGAGGGCTTCGTTAAAATCGCCTTTCATAGATGCCTGAAAAGAATCCCAGGCACTCAGGCGAGCCTTCTTTGTCGATTGTTTGGTTTCGTTTTCAATGGCTTCTAACTCTTCGTTGGTTGCATAGCCATTCTCTAAAATCCACTGCCTGAATATCAGGTTGCAGTCATGCTCAGCTTCCCACGTTAAACGTTGCTTCGATTTATAGCGCTCTTGCGAACCGGACGATGAGTGCCCCTGTGGCTGGGTAAGTTCCTGAACATGAACCAACACCGGTACATGTTCAGTACGGCAAATATGGGCCGCCTGCTGATACGTTTCCAGCAGGGCAACATAATCCCAACCTTTCACAGTAAAGATTTCCAGCCCTTTCTCTTCGCCGTCGCGCTGAAAGCCAGCTAACGCTTTTGAAATACTTCCTTTAGTAGTCTGGTATTCAATTGGTACAGATATACCATAGCCATCATCCCAGACAGACATTAACAGGGGTACCTGCAATACGCCAGCCGCATTCATCGTCTCCCAAAACATTCCCTGCGAGGTCGATGCGTCGCCAATAGTAGCGAAAACGATTTCGTTGCCGTTGTGCGAAAAATTGGTCAGTTCACTCAGGGCAGGGTTGTTGCGGAAAAGTTTGGATGCATAGGCTAATCCAAGCGCACGCGGAACTTGCCCCGCTGTGGGTGCAATATCACAAACAGAATTATAAAGTTCGGTTTGGTTACGCCACAATCCCTGTTCGTCGAGCCAGCGAGTAGCAAAGTGACCATTCATTGATCGACCAGCCGTATTCGGTTCTGCCTCCAGATCAGTGTGGGCGTACAGTTGCGCAAAAAACTCCGTCCAGCGTAGTTCACCCAAAGCCGCTACAAACGTCTGATCGCGATAATAGCCCGAACGAAAATCGCCCCGGTTAAAAGCACGGGCGGCTGCTAGTTGCGCCAGTTCCTTGCCATCGCCGAATATGCCGAATTTAGCTCTTCCTCCCATTACATCACGCCGACCCAACAAGCTTACCTGTCTACTTTCGTAAGCTAGCCGGTAATCTGACAGGATTTTTTCACGACTTAAAATATCAGTCGAGCGAAGTTGTTCGTTTGCTATCACAACAGAGCCACGGATTTAAATCGTCCAACAATCAATTTATTGATGAAGAAGTTGGCACCGGATAATCCGATTACCAAACGAAAGTAAAAGTAAGGCAAAACAAGTCAGCTTTCAAAAAAACGATTTTTCGTGTTTATTTGTTGACCAAATGAAAACTATAAGGTGTTTGGCAAACTGTTTGCTCTGAATATAGTTTGTAAGACTTAGTATTTTATAACCAAACCATAATTCTGTTTAATCCATGAAGAACATTCTTTCACTTTTCGTAGCTTTATTTGTGTTTGTCTCAGTTGGATACGCCCAAAAAGGAGTTTTAAAGTTCACAAAAGAAACGCACGATTTTGGCAAAGTTGAGCAAGGTAAACCGGTAACCCATGTTTTTGATTTTAAAAATACAGGCACCGATCCAATCGTTATCAACGATGCGCAAGCTTCCTGCGGTTGCACAAAACCAAGCTTCTCTCGTGAGCCAATCATGCCAGGAAAGAGCGGTTCTATTTCGGCAACGTATAATGCTGCTTCAGCCGGACCGTTCAACAAGTCGGTAACAGTAACCAGCAATGCAGAATCAGGTCAAACGGTTCTATATCTGAAAGGTGAAGTAACTACAGCCGGAACTGCTGAAACGGCTGCTGCACCTGCTGCTACACCGGTCTCTAAAGACAAAAAGAAAGGCACAAAAACTTCACGCTAACCTATTGAAGGGTTAGTAGTGCAGTCAAAAAAGGTATCTGGTAGTTTACCGGATGCCTTTTTTTTGTTTATATTTTCTATCATCCCGGTCGGTAACCGGCTAACAAACTCGGCGCCCGCTCTTCCTATTCCGCTTCTTTATGATCTGATTATCATCTACCTTTAAGTAATGTTTTCTGATCCAATCCTGTCTATGACTCCGCCCCAACGCCGGTAAATTGAGTCCTTTGTAACACGTTATTTTTCGATTGTCTGTTTCACCAGCAGCCATTTTGCTTTTTACGCAAACCGACAGCTAATTTCCCCTAAACTATGTTTTTTCTCATCCTTGGCATTTTGGTGCTTGTCGCCGGATTTGCCATCAATACGCCTGCGCTAACGTTTTCGCGTTTTTCCCGCCCTGCCAAAGTAATTGGCACGATTTTGATAGTAATGGGTCTCCTAACTGCCAGTGTACGCCAAATTGATGCCGGTCAGGTAGGCGTTATATCCACATTTGGTAATGTCAGCGACCGAGCTATAAACTCAGGTCTTAATTTTGTCAATCCACTGGCAAATGTAACGGAGTTTGATGTGAAGACTCAAAACTACACAATGTCGGCCGCACACGATGAGGGTCAGAAAGAAGGCGACGATGCAATACGGGTGCTGACAGCCGATGGTCTGGAAGTTGTGATTGACCTAACTGTACTCTATCGTGTGGTACCGGCTGATGCGCCGAAAATATACAGCGAAATTGGTACCGACTATATGGACAAAATTGTGCGCCCTATTACACGTACCCGCATCCGTGATAACGCCGTTTATTATGATGCTATCGCCTTGTACTCAACTCGGCGGGATGAATTTCAAGCCCGGATTTACAAAACTATCGAAGTTGATTTTCGGAAGCGGGGCCTTTTACTGGAGCAGCTATTGATTCGGAATATTGACTTGCCCGCATCGGTCAAGAAAAGCATCGAATCCAAGATTAATGCTGAACAGGACGCTCAAAAGATGCAGTTTGTTCTGCAAAAAGAACGGCAGGAAGCTGAACGGAAACGGGTCGAAGCCCAGGGCATTGCCGACTATCAGAAGATTTTATCTACAGGTTTGAGCGATAAACAATTACAATATGAACAGATAAAAGCCCAGCGTGAACTAGCGGCATCGCCAAATGCTAAAATCGTAATTATGGGTGGGCGTGGAAACGTGCCATTGATCCTGAACGATAAGTAACGCTAGTACTTTGTGGTTCGGTATTGACGAACTATGTATAAATAATACCAGAAACAGACCCTATTGAATCATATTGGTTTGATAGGGCCTGTTTTTTATTTATCATTGTTCCGTTCATAAGCCTGCTAATCTATGGAAAATACTACGTCTGCCACCCAGGAACCTGCTGTTGCTCAACCAGCACCTATTCGGCGGCTCTTATCCCTTGATGCTTTACGGGGTTTCGATATGTTCTGGATTATTGGTGGGGAAGAAATTTTTCATGTATTGGCCAAAACAACTGGTTGGGCATGGGCTATTTTTATGGCTGACCAATTTACTCATGTTGATTGGAACGGTTTTCGTCCTTACGACTGCATTTTCCCTTTATTTCTATTTTTGGCGGGCGTTTCAACGCCTTATTCACTCGGTAGCCGGTTGGCTAAAGGCGACGATAGAGCAATGCTGGCCCGCAAAGTCATTACACGCGGATTAATTCTGGTCGTACTGGGAATTATTGCCAACAACGGTCTATTTACGAAAGCTTTTTCCGATATGCGTTTCGGAAGTGTATTAGGACGAATTGGGCTAGCAGGTATGTTTGCCCAACTTATTTATCTTTATGTGGGCAATGAACGGACTCGCTATGGAATTTTCGCAGGTATCCTTCTGCTTTATTGGGCATTACTAATGCTTGTACCAGTGCCCGGTTTCGGCGCGGGTAACCTGACAATGGAAGGAAGTTTAGTCGGTTATGTAGACAGACTGCTGATGCCGGGTCATCTTTATAAAGTTGTCCATGATCCTGAAGGCATACTATCAACCTTACCCGCTATTTGCACGGGGTTATTGGGCGTCTTCGCGGGCACTATCCTACGTCGGCATGGCCTGACTGACAATCGGAAGATTCAACAACTCGTTCTGGCTGGAGTTAGTTGCGTTGCGCTGGGTTGGGTCTGGAATATCGTATTTCCAGTCAATAAAAATCTCTGGACCAGTTCCTTTGTGCTGGTAGCCGGGGGCTGGAGTTTGCTAATTCTGAGCTTGTTCTACTGGGTTATTGACGTTCAAAACATACGCCGATGGACGTTTTTCTTTGTCGTTATCGGTATGAACTCTATTCTGATTTACCTCGCTGGCAGAGTCATTGATTTTGAGCACACCGCTAATTTCCTGTTTGGCGGGTTGCTTCATTACTTCAGCGAACCAATCCAGGCGGTGGGTGGCGTATTGGCTTTTTTAGCAGTTAAATGGCTTTTTCTTTACTTTCTATACAAGAAAAAGACGTTCCTACGGGTTTGATCTTGGCTATTTCGCTGTAGTAAGCGCCATCAGCCACGCTTTACAGGTTTCAGGCCACGTAGTGAGAGAGCCGAACTTTGCTGTGCGTAGACCGTAACCGTGCCCGCCCTGTGGATACAAATGCATTTCGGCAGAAACGCCACTCTTTAAACACGCTAGATAATAATTAATACTATTTTCAACGGGAACAGTCTTATCATCCTCCGAATGAACCAAAAACGTAGGGGGTGTTTTAGTAGTCACCTGTAATTCATTAGAATAGTAGGCCACCATTTCTGGTGAGGAAGCTAGCTTACCCAATAAGCTATTGCGTGAGCCCGCATGCGCTTTATCGCCGAAGGTCACCACTGGATAAAGCAAAATGGCAAAATTTGGCTTAGCCTGTTCACTGGCTTTGGGACCTAAATTGTAGTGTGTAGAGAGCGTTGATGCCAGATGTCCACCCGCCGAAAAACCCATGACGCCAATCTTATTTGAGTCAATTCCATAACGGGCCGCATTTTGCCGAATAAGCGTCATACCCTGCATAGCATCCATGAGCGGGACTTCCTGCTGATTTGTCATGATTGCCGGGTTTGGCAGCCGGTATTTTAGTACAAAAGCAGCTACACCCATTTCATTGAACCAACGAGCCACATCTGAACCTTCGTGGCTTGCGGCCAAGATTCCGTATCCACCACCGGGACAAATCATGACTGCCGCTCCTGTAGCCTTATCTTTTGGAGGTAAATAAGCCGTAATGGTAGGTACAGATACATTGCTGATACGAAGAATGCCATTTGCATCTGTTTCCGATTTTTCTGTAATCTGCGCTCCCGAAATAGCGTTGGGGATGGCGCCATCGGGCCAGAGTTTAATAATATCCTGCGACAAAGCAAGTTGAGGTAATAGACTGGCCAAAAGCATAGTAAGCAACAAGAAGCGCATAACGAGTTGACAGCTCTGTGAGCCCAGATTAGGGTTAAAAATAGAAAAGCCGACCTCTGGGTCGGCTCTACTCATATTTCTACCTCGTTTTCTTCGGCTGACACTTTGTTATTGGACCCGCCGTGCAATACATCAATAAGTTCTTTAACACGATAAACGGTTGTGTTATACCGGTTCCCAAGAATGATGATGACGTATTCATCTTTGGGACTAAACCAAAACATCGTATTGTAGCCCTTCCACCAACCTGAGTGATAAATATACTCGGGCTGCTTCGTGTCATCCAGCATCATCCGGAAACCGTATCCGTAATTTTTGGCTCCTTTCCGCTCGAAACTACGGGGAACGAAGGCTTCAGCAAGCATCTTCTTCGGTAGCAAACAATCGCCGTTCAGGGCACGATACCATCGAAACAAGTCGCCAGTAGTTGAATATATACCCTTATCGCCCACAACATCGTCGTAATAATCCTTCGGAATGCGTCGATTCCACTGGTAGCCCGCCGTTCGATGATGGTTTATGGAGTCATTTTTAGTCGTAGCAACGAATGTCTGATGCATGCCCAGCGGCTCGAAAATATTCTTTTGAATAAAAGCTTCGTAGCTTTGGCCAGTCGCTTTTTCAATAATCGATGCAAGGACCATATAGTTAGTATTACTGTAACTAAACCCCCGACCAGGAATATTATATGGTTTTGGCGTTGGTTTGACCGTTGCAAACCAACGCATGATAGTCGCGTTAGATGGATAAGGTTTTTCTTTCTTATAAAAATTCACCTTCATACTATCATCGAAGGCATACTGATAGTTTGGTAAGCCGCTACGATGGCTTAACAATTCACGAATTGTGATTCCATGATAAGGAAAATCAGGGTAGAATTTCTGGATGGTATCTTCAAAGCTGAGCTTGCCTGCTTCAATTAACTTCAGAGTAGCAACGGCAGTGAATGTCTTTGACAACGATGCTAACTGAAATTTCGAATCTTCGACCAGCGTATCGCGTTGGCTACGCTCAAAATGACCCAAGCCAAAGCACTTCTTGTACAGAATCATGCCTTTTTGCGCCACTAATACATTGCCATTCAAACCTCCACGTACTTTCTGCCGAAAAATTTCGTCAATCTGCCGGGTTTTTTCATCAGCGTTGAGTTGCTGCCGAATGGTATTTTGTTGGGCAGTTGTCAGAATCTGATCATCTGCACAATTACGTAATGCGCGTGCCGACTGATTTAAGGTTTTCTGGTCCTGCCCACAGGATACCCCTAATCCAACTAACAGTAAAAGGGTAAACCAACTCAAGATTTTATTTGTCTGCACCATCCAACCTCACGTATTCGTTCTTTACTATATCAACTAAGTTCCGGTAAAAATAGCAGTTGCTTACTGTACACTATCGTTAAAGCAGTTAAAATAGTGTGAAAGTTTGCTAACGGGCTAACTAGATCCATATAAAACGTGTTAGAAACCTCTTCTTGGAGAGACTATTACCTGACGTTTATGACTACCGCCAAGAACGCCCGTTTTTCGTAGCCCGACATAGGCTCCTATGCTATTGGGAAGCAATTTGCCTGAGTCAAACCCTAAAGAGCCATTCAAAACCGCTCCTCCTAACAAGCTTATGGGTAGAGACGCCGTCACTAAACCCGAAAATTGAGATGGAATAGTTAAATAAGGGATAGCATATGTTCCGGCATTACGACTGAATGACAACCGAGCTGTTACATCGACTTTATCAAACACTAGAGCACTCAGACCCATATGAAAAGCACTGACCCGATTATTAGCAATACCATAACGGGGCGGTAACGATGTACTTACTTCCTGTTGAGGTGTCAGAAATGGCGTTCCAATGGTGCGGCCAAAGTATGTCCAGCCATCAATATATTGACTATTGTTGAAATAGTCATCCCGCCCCCGGCGCTTGGGATCGTCCAGAATAAATAAATCTCCCCCCTGACTTCCTGTAAACAAATACTCAAAAGTGACTTGTTTGAGGAAGAATGCTGAACCGGTCGGCTGATCCCGATTCCGTATACGTAAGCCATTTAACCCATCGTCCAGGTTTGTACCATAAAACAGCGAACCATCATCATATACAAACTGGCGATAGGCAAATAAATTCCAGCGATTTAGACTGACTTCAATGGCAAAATCAACTGACCCAAGGTGATTGCCAACTCGATTCTCTTCAAAATGAGAAATCGTCTGAATACTTTGATCGTCAGGATAGGGGTTACGAGTACCCAAAATTACTGAAGGGTAATATTTAATATTAGATGGCAGGTTACCATTTGTTGATACCGAAGAATTTAAATAATCGGAATGACCCGCCCACATAACCTGGTGGTTGAAGCCACTATATAATCGAACACGCCACGATGGCTTTCCCAGCCGTCCATAAAAAGAAGACTGATGCAGGTAGGAGCTTTTTACTAGCCGATCTGAATTTTCGAACCAGCCATGCGAGAACGTCCCCATAACAGATATAACCCCTTTCGTAAACGGGACAGCCGTGAATACAGGTAAAGAGAGCTGTATTTTAGGAATTGGCAATGTATTCCCGGACCATATATAAGAACCGCTGGTGAGAAGTGTGTCTACAAGACCAATAACCTCTTTCCGACGACCAACGTAAAGTTCAAAAGCACCAAGACGACCTTTCAGGTAAGCTTCAGGAACAAGAAATTGACTTGTCGCTCCCACATTAGCGACAACATTAAAACCATAACCCCAGTCAATCTTTGGTCTATAACCAGTGCTATCAGTTGGTCGGTAATCTGATCGAAGACCAGCATTCAGGCGTGAGGCTGGATTCTTGAGAGGCACAGTGCCATATTGATTTGCGCGTAACCAAAAAGGTGTTTGATCAGAGGAGGCCAGACCACCTATTTCTAGTTGATATTGATTAACCCGCTGCCCATAAACTACTGTACAATTGGCAATAATAAATAATCCACACCAAATCCACAAAAACACAAATCTCATAGAAAATAGGCCGATTATACCGTTGGTCTGGCAATAGCACTCATTTGCCACGGCCCTGGGCCATTACCCGAAGCGTTTGGGCGATAATCCACATATCAAATAAGAATGACCGGCGTCTGGGGTAAAGCAGATCATAGCGTAACCTCTGTACCATTTCATCAATGTTAGCCGCATACCCGTATTTGATCTGGCCGATGGATGTAATACCAGGCTTTACTTTCAATAAGGAACGGTACTCTGGTGCTATTTCGACGATTTGATCAATAAAATACTGTCGCTCTGGTCGAGGTCCAACAACGGACATATCCCCAATCAATACATTATAAAATTGAGGCATTTCATCGAGCCTGGTTTGACGCATAAAGCGTCCCCAGGGAGTAATTCGATCATCGAGCAGGCCACCAGATAACACGGGTCCCGACTTTTCAGAATCTACATACATACTCCGGAATTTGTATATCTTAAATGGTCTACCTTCTCGCCCAATCCGTTCCTGTGCATAAAATATCGGACCAGATGAAGTAATTCGTGTTATGGCTGCTATAATGAGAAAGAAAGGCATACCTAGCCCAAGGGCCGCTGCCGAAAATATGAAATCGAATGAGCGTTTAAGGGTATTAACCTGAAAGTCAGCCAGCATTTGCGATGACAAATTCAGTACTGGCAAAAAATCATGATATTCAACTGACGCCCCGCGAGCCAGAAAACCTCTAAAATCAACTAATAGTTTCACCTGATAATCAACTACTTCCGCATCTTCAACAATAACTCTGAGACGCCCATTATCAATATAAGGCATACAGCAATAAACACAATCTATTCCCTCCTTCTCTATATATCCCGACAGATCATCATAATTTCCTTTAAGGATTCCGTGGTTTTCTGTGGAAGGCTGATCGAAATAACCGTAAAAATGAAATCCCATTTCAGGGTGCGTATCATAAAAACTTTGGATTGAGGCAGCCAGCTTACCATACCCAACAATTACGTAACGCCTATTATTGTAACCTCGGGCCCGGTATTCTCTCAGAAAAACTAGACTGCCAATTCGAAAGGCCACCGCCAAACTTGTAAATAGTGCGTATGTAATCAGTAAATGTTCTCGTGAGTAGTAATAACCTTTTACAGCTACCCAATACACAGAGATAACAGCTATATGAATAGCCATCAGAATTAATAATTTTTTTATTAAATGGTCGGCCTTAAATAATTGCCGGGGATAGATATAAGGCTTAATAACCAGAATTTCAAGCAACCAAACTAAGTTGAATAGCCCCAAAAGAGACGCATAAGGTGGATATGAAACGGCTTCAATTGAGTGAAACTTAATTGCGTAAGCTCCTACAAAAGCCATGTTTAAGCTCAGGAAATCAACGATTACATGAAGCGGAAAAAATAGTATGGAATAGCGGTGCCTCATACTTCTTAAATTTACTCATCAACAAGTTGACAAGAAGCCTGCCAAACTACAATACGCTAAAATAAAGCCTATAGCTGACGAGTCTATATGAATATTATCCTACGGTTAAAAAAGCCAGACCGCAAATTAGGTAGAAATGCTGTCTTAAAAAAATCCAATATACCAATTCCCTGTACTGGCTGAATTACTTAGATTGGTTTGCATGCCACATCTTCCGTATACTGATGTATGTACCAACACTATTCTGATATAAGGTACCAGCATCGGCAGCAACACTGGCAGTGAATTGAAGACCCCCTAAAATATCTAGAGGAGCGACTAGACTAGCATACGCTGAAAACTGATTACGAACAGACGAAAAAGGATTATTATAGGTACCCAGATTTCGACTATACGATAGCTTTACCTGATAGACTGGTAGACCCGATAGTGCCTGCCAGCGTACCGGTAAACTGCCCGCCAACCCTGTATGGAATACATATACCCGATTATTAGCTGTAAATGTACCATTTGGATATTGATCCTGCGGCCCAAGTGCTGGTGGAATAAAAGGCGTACCAATCGTATGCTGGCGGTAAGCCCAGCCATCACGGAATTGCTGGTGATTAAAGTAATCATCCTTACCCCGCCGAGCCGGATCGTCAATAACAAACTCAGGACCGCCTTGGCTGGTTGTATTTAAAAACTCAAATAAAATATCGCGAACAATTGCTTTCGGGTCATTTCGCCGGAGCCGTACACCATTCAGACCATCAGCAATATTAATTAAATAATATAGCGAACCATCTTCATATATGTTTTGACGGTAAAAATAGAGCGTGTGCCGTACCAGATCAATTTCAATAGCCAGATCAACAGAACCAAGGTGATTACCAATTCGGTTGGTTAAATCAAAGAAATTATACTGTGAAGTATCCGTATTTCTAGGACTAAGAGTTGATACTACATAAAAATAGTTAAGTAGGCCAGATGGCAACTTTCCATCAGACTGAATAGAAGGAGGAATATTCGCTGGGTCAGCGATCTTGCCACCCCAGACAACCTGATGGTTTAGCCCTCCATATACACGTACGACATCTTGTGGTCGCCCAAAACGAAGATATAAGGACTTTTGATGCAACATCGTATTTTTAATATACCCATTCGCATCCAGATAACCATGGGCAAATGTACCCTGAACGGCTACCCATCCTTTCGTAAACCCAATAGGGGTGAATACCGGAATTGAAATCTGAATTTTGGGAACAGGCATTGCATTGCCTGACCAAGCATAGGAGCCCGTTGATAAGGTTGAATCGGCCAGACCAAACTTTTCACGTCGTCGGCCAATATAGGCTTCAAAAATCCCTCGACGCACTTTCACATAGGCCTCTGGCAACAATATATTTCGCTCATAAGGTAATGGATTTCGAGTTGCATTAGCAACTACATCAAGTCCATATCCGAAATCATATTTTGAATTTTTCCATCGACCTGTGCTGGGGCGAGCAGTGTCATAATCACTATGAATACCTGCCCGAAACGTTAGCACAGCTGATCGGTTCGGGACAATGCCATATTGATTGGCTCTTAACCAAAAAGGCGTTTCGGTTGATGAAGAAAGATAAGTACCAACTTCAGCAGAGTACTGGGTAGGCTTACGAATGGGTTGAGCTGGTAATGGCAAAAAAAAAGTGCTTCCTATAATCAATGCACATGATTTATATAATATTGCTAACGCACGCATCGATTATTATTCATTAGATTGTAAATCAATATAGGCACAAGAATAGTGCCGACCGTGTTCATTTTGTTACCATCGGCACCAACTTTCGATGCTGGATATACTTTTCAGCAACAAAATTTCTAATTTTATCTATGAATGTTGATTCATCAAACGATTCTGCATGTTCACGAATGAACCTCGGCTCGAAATGATCCTCCAACTCTTCATACCGTTTTATGGCAGCCACCAGATCGTCAACAGTTTGATTTTTAATAAATAAAGCGGTTGCATACTTGGGTTCTTTTACCACAGGGATTTGTGTTGCTTGAACTCCTCCTTCCCCATAAGCGATAACAGGTCGCCCTGCGGCATTAGCTTCTAAAGGCGTAATACCATAGTCTTCATGCTGCGGAAAAATAAAGGCTCGGCAATCCGCATATACATCAGCTAATTCCTGTGCTGACAAACCACTAAGGAAGGTGATGTTACTATTGGCTTGTGCCTTAATTTCATCAGCTTGTACACCTTTCCCAACAATAATTAATGGATAGCCTAATTGATTGAATGCCTTGACTACCAAATCAACCTTTTTATAGTATTCTAACCGTGAAACGACCAAGAAATATTTCTTAGGTTTCTTAGAAACATAAAATTTCTTGGTGTTAACAGGAGGATTGATAATCGAAATATCATTTTTTACCTGATACGCTTTTTGCAATCGATTAGCGGTTTCATCTGTCATAGCAATGTAATAGTCAGGCCGTTGCCCAAACTTAAAATCAACATTACGCAGATATTTTAAAATTGCATCAAAGAATATTCTTTTTACTGGACCAGCTCCAGCATATTGAGCGTAAGAGGTCGGATCCCAAGCTAATCGGAACGGCGTAAAACTGTAACTGATAACTAACGCTCCTTCTTTGACCTTAACATATTTGGCACAATGTGTACCTGACATTAATACCACATCAAAATCTGTTAGATCATGTGACTGCATTGCCCATACACCTAGAGGAAAGAATAGATTTTTCATCCTATCATCCGTTTTAGCAATCTTCTGCATCCAGGATGTACGGATATCGCAATCTTTAAACTCAGGAAATGTAAGGTCAGGCTGATAACATTGTGTATAAATTGGTGCGTCTGGAAATGCCTTATGAAAGCATAAAGCCACTTGCTCTCCCCCTGCTCTGCACATTAACCCATCCTGTACTAAAGCAATTTTCATAAAAAAGAACTCCTCATTGGTTTACACCTAAAACACCGCAAAAGTAGGCAATCTCATTTGCAAACGGAAGTTCATAAAAATACCCGCTAACAGCGGGCATTTCATGTCTATTTTTTTAATATTCTATTACTAATCTGCTGTCGTTCAGTCTTTAAAATTGGTATATAAACACCAGACGAAAGCGTTTTCGGTATCCATTCGACCTGATGCCGACCGGCCGTTTGAAAACTATTTTCCAGCAAGCGTTCAATTACTTGTCCTTTCTCATCAACTACGAATAAACTAATTTTCCCATCTTCTGGAAGATTGAAATCAACAATAGTTGATCTGTCAAAAGGATTTGGGTAGGCTTTCAATTGAAGAGAAAAGTCGTTTTTATCACTAACTGATTTAATATTGGCAGTAAAAATACTTCCATTCTTTGCTACAAAACCAGGTAATAGAGAAACTGACCGACCAGCTTGATAATCAACAGTAGTCCCTATTCCTACAATATTAACAGCTTCTATAGTCTCTACAGCTTGTTCCAAATATTTACCGCTCCTCTCATAACTTACCTGAATTCTTATTGATTTAGGCGAAGTCTGCGCTAAGCTAAGCAACGTCATAGAACACCCTAATAACAGTAGTAGAAATCGCATATTAGTTTCTGTTATGACGTTGTAAAACCCTGATTTGTTTCTCCATCACCATCGTCTTCTTCTGAAGGAGCTCATTTTCTTTTTTAAGCTGAATCATGTATAACGTCAATTCCTCAACTTTTTCCAGCAGTTTAGCATCCATCTTGCCAACATCCATACCTTCTCTGACAACTTGCTCTGCCGAAGGAATACCTGGCAGATGTTGATTTTCCTTTACATATTTTTCAACCTGGTTTAGACTCCTCAATTTATAGGAACTTCCAAATACTTTATCGGACCAGTCGCCAGTTGTCTTGATGGCCACTTTAACCTTCTCTGTCAGAATTCCTTCGGATACGTACAAACGATAGCCAACGGGTGTTTGCTGAATACCAGATCCAATAATGACCCCCCCCTCATTAGTATTTTGTAGGTTGTTACTTTCTAGCTTCCACAAGCCTGCATCCTCAGCAGCTACTCTCGCCCCACTGCCCGTTGTACTACCCAATACAACATCTCCTTGAGCATTAACTGTCAAGAATTTTGTTTGATTTAATAAAGTTGTAGAATTAACATTTGTAAGCTTGGTGAAGCGAAGCCCGCTCTGACCAGTTGCTGAAGCTGTGATTTCGAGCTTAGCATTAGGAGCGGTATTACCAATACCTACATTGACACCATTACCAAGAATTAATACATTGCTGGCAGTTACCTGAGCATTAGCACCTATAGCTGCAGCATTAGTAAGACTAGACGCGGAAGTAGGCACACCTGCTCCATTTCCAAGAAATGTATTAAAACTGCCACTACGATTTTCAAGGCCAGCGCTTGGCCCTAAAAAAACATTATTACTACCATCAATATTATTATAGCCAGTCTGAGACCCTAAAAATAAATTTGTGTTTCCTGACTGATTGGATAAACCAGCACTATTACCTAAAAATGTATTATTCGTACCCGTTACATTATAATAACCAGTTTGTGTACCCAAAAATAGATTATTATTACCCGATTGATTTTGATTACCAGCCTGTGTCCCAATAAATACATTTAACATACCATTAATATTCTTAACTCCAGAGTTGGAACCGATAAAGGTATTATTACTACCATCAGCATTTGCCATGCCACTCCCAACTCCTAAAAAAGTGTTACCTACTCCTACATTATTTGATGAACCAGTCATAAAACCTATAAAAAGATTAGACTGTCCAGAGGTATTGCTGTACCCTGCCCTTGTCCCAATAAAAGTATTTTGGTAGCCGACATTGTTCTGATATCCAGTAAGATAGCCAATAAATGTATTACTAGAAGCGGAGACATTCGATTGGCCTGAATTGGTTCCTAAAAAAGTGTTTTCTATTCCATCTTTGTTCGCTATTCCTGCTTTGGCTCCAACAAAAGTATTACCGTTACCCAAAGTATTAGCGGAGCCACTGAGAGAACCAATAAATACGTTCAAATTACCTGACGAGTTACTTCCGCCAGCATCTGACCCCAAAAAAGTATTATCTGAGCCGTTCAAGTTGGCATAACCAGCACCTGATCCATAAAATGCATTATTATTTCCAGTTGCATTAAAATAACCAGACCGATAGCCACTGAAAACATTGTTGTACCCAATATTATTTGTGTATCCAGCTCCGGAGCCAATAAAAGTATTGTTATTACCAGTTGTATTACTATAGCCGGAACCATAACCAACAAAAGCATTGTTTTGGCCCCCTGTATTCTGGTTTCCTGCAGAAGCGCCTAAAAATGCATTCTGTGTACCAGACATATTTACAATACCTGTCCCTCTCCCAATAAATAAGTTACTGGCTCCACTCATATTAAGATTGCCAGCACCAACACCTACAAGCGTATTGTCAGAACCAGGAGCAGCAGATGAAGGAGTGGTTGCCACATAATTGCTTTGAGAATACACTTTTGTTATTGTCAATAACAGCAATAGTGCCGTTGTTAGTAATATTCCTTTCATAATCCCCAAAATTATATGTTTATACAATCAAACTTATAGTAGCAATAATTATACCGTTTGGCATTAATTTCTACATTATTTGACCAAACATGCAAATAAATTAAAATTAGCCAACATACTGTAAATTCAACTCTTATTCGTAAGATTAGTCAAAAATCCAAACAATTACTAAGGAATCGTCAAACAGTCATTCAATATAACAAGTTTCCATATAATCAAAGTCAACATTAAACAACCTATATATCAGCAATTTCTTGAAATATGCCATTTATAAATGAACAAGTCAGTGTACAAACTTATGCTAAAGATGTCATTGAATACACAAATATGTCCAACTTATCATATAATTTGATTAACGTCAAAGGCCCGTTAAGCGACAATTCTTGCCAAGAAAGGCAGATCATGCCAAAAAATAGTTGGAAATTCTCCTATGCTAAAGATAGCGTAGAAACTACCGGCAATGTAAAGTCAAATAGAATTCATATAGAAGGCATCTCGAACTATATACCTAATCATCCGCAATACATAGATGTACGTAATTACGGAGCAAAAGGTAATGGCGTAACAGATGATACACAAGCCTTTCAGAAAGCTATTGACTATGCTAACACTTCAGGTATAAAGTTAGTAATGGTCTCAAGAGGCAATTACAAAATAACCAATACAATAATTGTAAGAAGTGGAGTTACTCTTCAAGGTGCCCCTAAAATTCCCTTCAAAGCTAACTTTGCAATGGACTTTGCCTTAATATCAGTAAAAACACAGCAAGGAAATATAAAAAAATCTGTCTTTGTAATAGAGATGGGAGCTGGAATTAAAGGGTTTTCATTTTACTGGCCTGATCAAATGAAAACGGCAAAAATACCCATACCTTATGGTTGGGCTATTACAACAACAGGGAAGCAATCAGGGGCAGATAATATACAAATTGAAGATATTATGCTAACGAATTGCTACAATGGTATAAATGTAGACTTTGGTGGACAACTTAATGTTAGAAATATCTTTGGGCAAACTTTTAATATAGGTATTCGTCTAGACAGACTATACGATGTAAGCCGGCTTGAAAACGTTCATTTTTGGGACTTTTGGGCCAATGAAGGGAGCAAAGCAAAATCATACATTCAGATAAACGGAAAGGCGGTAGTAATTGGGCGAGTAGACGGATTACAAGGTACAAATATTTTTGCGTATGGGCATAAAAATGTCTTAAATTTTGTCGATTTTGGTTATGGATCTGCTTGGGGGCAGTTTAGTAATGTTACAGCAGATGTTTGTTATATTCCTATTCAAATTGACAAAGTAAATATAGTTCAGTTAATCAATGTTAATGGAACAATTTGGGACAAAAAAACTGGCAAAAGTTTTATAGAAACAGGCACAAATATTATAGGCGAAGTTAGTATTACAAATTTAAACGCTTATCTACCTCAAACAGTTATTAACATAAGTTCAACTAGCGGAGTTTTTAAGTTAACAAATATAACTGCGAGAAAAAGAGGATTAGATCAATTTGATGTTTTTCAGTATAAAATAATTAATCAATCAACAGCAAAAGTCTTCATTGATGAAGCCGATTATAACGAAGTTTCTGGTATTGTTCAGATTGGCACTCATATAAAATTTTCATCTGATGAGGACATTACAGCATCTATTGAAAATTTTTCTTCTCCATACAAGTGGAATAATAATTCAGGTCGTGTAACACCTATTCAGAATGGAAGTAGATTTGTCCTAAACGGTAAAATAGAAGTAGCTAGGATTCCAGTACCACTATTTATTAGTAATAATGCGGGTGTATACATAATAGAGTGTGATATAAAGCTCAATAATCCTGAGAATTTAAATGCAGATGGGCAATTTTACCTGCGGTTAACTGACTTTACCATCAATGATGTCATATTACCAGGAAATCCCTTAAACGGTTTTTTTACAGAAAAAACACATCTTCGTATTCCCTTTATTGTTCGCAAATCTGGACTATACTTTGATTTTGTATTTGGCAACAATAGTAATATTAAAGAAAGCAGTATGGATATTAGTAATTTAAAAATTTATCATATGGATACTTACAAAACTACGCGTTCACTAATTGATTGGTTACATGTTAAGCAACCTAATGCATTAAACTTACCTCTACCGAAGGTATTAAAGTAATCAAATACTAAATATTTAATAAATATTTAGTATTTGAAACTGAAACTTATTTACTTAAACGAAGCCGGGTAATTAAGTATAATGACACCAACAAAAAAATAGTAATATAGAAACCCCAAAAACCAGCAGAAACTGTTAGATAGGATATGAAAGCAGAATATATTATTACACTGCTAGCTTTTATTACATTACCTTGATCTGCGTACTTTTTTGTCAAAATATCAAGTCGTCTTTGAATATATCCCCAAGCAAACCCAAATATTATTACGCCTATGATTCCAAAGTTCAAATACATCTCACCAAACATACCCATTCTTAACCCCGGATGAGTTGTAGCATCTAAACCTGCTGTATTTACAGTAATTTTGCCAATTCCATAAGTATCTCTAATAGAATAAACAGAAGATGGTATAAAAGACAAGAAAGCAGCTAAATAACTTAGTCCCCAATAATGTTCTCTATTCCAATAACCAAGAACCCAACTAAAATCACGTATATCAGAAAATGTATTGCCATAAAAAATCTCAGGCAAAAAAGATTGCAGAGCAGTATCTAGATTTAAGTCATATCCATTGCTACTGTTTCTAATAAAAGCTAATGCCATTACTAAGATGAGTGTAGCGAAAACGATGCCTAATATTTTGACAATGGGAACATAACCTTTCTTTCGATATATCACATATAATACTCCGAAGCTTAGCCCTTCCAATATTAAAGGAGCGCGCACACCCAAAAAAAGCCCTAATAAAATAAGAGTTGATAATAAAAATTTGTCCATGTTTGCTCTATACTGTAATACTCTAGTTGAAGTCATAATAAAAACGACATCAAAAGTAGATAATATAAAGGTATATATTGGACCATATTGTGGATTCAACATAAAAAACTCTCTAGGATTTTTTACTAAACCGGCTAAAAATATAAAGATTACAAAGCCTAGTAATAAAAAAATATAACTAATTGTAAAAACTCTTGACACTTTTGAATTTTCCGTTACAGCTACAAAATATCTTCCTAAAGTAGAAGAAAATAAGACTATAATTCCTTCTAAAGCAGTGAATGGTCGGAAATTGTCATATATATACTTGCCCAAATATGCAGCAGTAAACCCTATAATTGTAACTATATAAGCTTCATTTGTAGCTTTTTCTATAGTATATAAGTTACTGGGTCCCCATACAGCCCAAACGTTTAATATAGAACTGCTAAATGGATACATTATTAATATTGGTATAAAAAACACTAAAAAAAGATTGAAATGCCAATAGTCTATATAAGCATTTGTTTTTTTGTATTGTCTATACCAACTAAAAAGGAAATATACAATCAATATAGCATCTAGGGAGAGAAGCCAAGGGTTAAATTTAATTATACCATCAAACGCTTCTACCATAACTTGATACTTAATTAAAAATTTTTGTACTTAGGATGACTTTTATATAATTTTTCATTAGTAAAATAGATATATCAAAAAGTATTATTCATTATAAATGTCATTACGTTTCATAAATCAATATAATAAGATTTACTTTCACTAGCGTTAACATATTGTATCCCTATATACGATATATAACCTAATAATTTTTAGATTATATGCCATTGAACCTAATAGCATATAATCTAGCTACAGATGGGCTACAATTGCGAATTGCAAATATTCCATATCAGATATATATTTAAAAAAAATAAAATTTAGAATATTAAAGTTCTTATAACCTTTGATATTTATTTCCTTTATAGAATTAATACCTTCAATTTTATCTACTTTGTAGCCTGCTTCTATAAACATTCTTTCGCTACTTTTTTTGGTAAAAAATCGCAAATGCGTTTTATCAAAAATTCCTGCATCTACATAATTAAAATCCTTCTGAATTAAAATATGATACATTGCATCAAAGTACCTCAAATTTGGTATAGAACATATTATGATTCCATTGGGTGAAAGATACTTTTTACACAACTGGAGAGCGTCAAAGGGACTTACCAGATGTTCCAAAACATCATTGAAAAATATACAATCAAATTTTTGATTGAGAAGATCAATATTTTCATCAAAAAAAGTATTAAAAACTTTATTCAAAACTAACCTCGCTTTCTCAGATGATTTTTTATCTGGTTCAATTCCCCAAACCTCACAATTGAATTTTTCCCTAATGGAGCTTCCAAATGCGCCACTACTACAACCAACATCTAAAATATATTTCACATTTTGAGGTATGTATTTCAACATTTCATGCCTTTCATGAGCGTAATAGCTTTCATTTTTCGCATCGTATTCTTTCTTTAACATAGTCTTCTGTAGTAAAAAAATGCATTTTAAACAACTGTTCTGCTGTATCAAGTATAAATAAGAATACTCGATACGTTATATTAAATAAAAAAAGCACTACTATGCAAATTTTTTATTCAACTATTGTAATAATAAATGACAGTAAGTTTTTATCACTAACAATAGCTTAATACATAATCTGCACGAAATGGCTAATTAAATAATAAAACGTTACACTAAAAGCAAGTTGAAATCTTATAATTTGCTCTCAGATGATTTGAAAACTGAAGGAACTTCTATAGGCCTTTCGGTTCTATCAATCCTTCTTATAATATCCGCTAATTTCATAGCAGATTGGTGCCAATTAAACTTAGATATTTGTTCATATCCTCTCCTAATCAGTTCTGTTCGCATTTGGTCATTGCTTAATATGCTAAGCAGACCATCACGAATACTAATTGTATCATAAGGATCTACATAAACGCTTGCTTCTCCGCATACTTCAGGTAAACTAGTTGTGTTTGAAACCAAAGTTGGACAACCACAAGCCATTGCTTCCAAAGGTGGAATTCCGAAACCC
Organism: Spirosoma flavum; assembly: GCF_042686045.1. Lineage (NCBI taxonomy): Bacteria > Pseudomonadati > Bacteroidota > Cytophagia > Cytophagales > Cytophagaceae > Spirosoma > Spirosoma flavum. The sequence continues at coordinate 504,159 of NZ_JBHUOM010000001.1, read as the reverse complement.
TCAAAGAATGAGGGGTAAGCGAAGACAAGCGCATGTTGATATAACTCCACTAACTCACTATCTTGTATATAACCTGTAAATACAATTTGCTTGTTACCACCAACTTCTTCTTTAATATTGCTATCAGCAAATACTTTATGTTCTGAACCAACAATGACGAGCTTAGTATCCATTAGATTACAGGCCTTGAAAGCTCTAATCAACCCTATAAAGTTTTTACGTGGGTCAATTGATGACACAGCTAGAACATATTTCCCATATGGATTTAAAGACGATAAAGGAGGAGGATTAAGAAAATTATTTGATACACTAGGGTAGACAATATCTATTTCAGATTGAGGCACACCAAAATATTTAACAATGTCATTTTTAGAACTATTGCTGATAGTGATAACTCTTTTTGCTCTAATAGCCGCTCTAGGTATAAAAAAATTATATAAAGTAGAAAATTTAGTTGAAAACCATTCAGGATGTAAATGAAAAGATAAATCTAAAATTGACACTAAATTGTTTGAATAAAATATAGGAGCTAAATTACAAAGATTTATTAACAAAGGATTCCCGTAACGACGTAGTATTATAGGCAGTTCAATTTGTTCCCAAATGATTCCTTTTCTTATCTTACCAACAACTTGCACATTTAACTCCTTTGCAATGTCTGGATGAATTATATTGTTAGGAGCAATCAATACAAGATTTGGAAGCAATTTTTTAAGCTCTCTGCATAATTCAATAGCAAATCTTTGTGTACCAGTTATTGGTTGAGTTAAAAACCGAGCATTAACAACAACTAAATTTTCCATAATCTATTTATTTAATTAACAAATATAACAATAAGGATGTCATTTTGTGCTCTTTCATAAGATAGGTTATTGATTTAAATCATTCAGTAATTTTATCTCGATAAGAATAGTCTTACTCTATCCATTATCGATCTATAGAGATATTGGTTATTAGACATTAATCCTAACTTTAACCACAAACGGTAATTCTCCCAAACTGCCTTTGGGTTGTGTGAAGCTCCACCTTCACGAAAATTAGCTAAAACGTTCTCAATTAGTATAAATTTAACTCCAAATTTTTTCAATCGTAGCATAAATTCATAATCACCTGTATATTGATACGATTCATCAAAAGGACCATATTTTTCGTAATAAAACTTTGGTACGAAACAAGTAGGGTGTTCAATCATTTTTTTATCAAGTTGGCTTACGTTTGTACATTGCAAGCCAACAAGTAAAGTATCTTTATATGTGCGCTGAATACCGTGGTAAACAGCCGGACCGTGAGTATTATAGGCGTCAACTACTATCTGCACCGCCGTTAAATCATACCAATCATCACTGTTAATGATACCAATCAGTTCTCCTTTAGCCATAGCAATTCCTTTATTCATGGCATTATATATACCCGTATCTGGCTCAGATAGGTACCGGACTTTATTTGGATGAATAATACTATATTTCTTTACAATGCTTAGTGTATCGTCTGTCGATTTTCCATCTATCAAGATATATTCTATATTACTATATGTCTGTTCCAAAACAGATTTAATCGTTTGTTCAATAGTGTTTTCGCTATTATAACACACGGTAATAATAGTAACAGTTTTCATAATTCAAAAAGAGTTATTATAATAACATAGTTAAATATTCTACTGTTTCTTAATTTACTTAGAATACTATATCCAAGGTAGATTACCAAGTCCTATACTTCTACGTTTTAAAATATATTCATATTTATAACGAAGCCAATGAAAATAATTACTATTATATTTAACACCTGTTGAACCACTATACCCTTCTATACGTGGCAATGTTATAAGTGGTTTATATACATAATCATGAGCAATAGCAGTTAGAGCAGCTTTACATAAAATATGTTCAAAAAAAACACCTTTACTATCATCTACAATGTTTTTGTACGGCAATAAATATTCAGGCAAAAACGATGTAGTAAAGCCAAAAAATCGAGAGTCGCAAAAAGAAAGATTCCACTTGAAATCAACTAATATATTTACATTAGACTGTACAAAATAATCATTCAAAAAAGTTGAAAAATTAATTAATTTATTTCTCCCTGTCACCTTAAATATAAATTCAGAATCTTTTATGAATTTAGAATTTAAGTAAGCATACTCTAAACAATTTAGTTCACCGTAGCCTTTACCAAGGCTTTTATCGTAATCGTTTCCATTAAAACTTAAAATCTCTATGGAATTACTATATAATTCATTCTCAAAGTAGGGAGATAGATCAGTATTTGTATTTTCAACAAATACGATAGGGACCTTAGCAACTTCAATCCAAAATCGGATTGAATCAATATATTGGCTTTTACGCACATTAGCATCCTGCAACTTCGTAAATGCCATATTATCTGGATTTACAGTACCAGTCAATATAATTACTACTTTTTTGTTCATTCAGTTTGTAATGATTTAATTTCCAGAGATTACTAGTATCTTTAAAAAATCATAGTCTATGTTTCAGTCTAGGTAAGATAACAGTCGAATATATTTTCATAAGTATCTTTCTACAAAAAATTCCTATGAATAATAAAAAAACTCCACTAGACAAACAGGACAAAAGTAGTATAATTACAATATTACTAAACTCTTTTCCTGACGTCTGATTCTCCACATATAAAACCAAAGATAAAGTTAGTATTAGTGATAAAAATAGAGGTGAAAAAATACGCCTTGTGTAATCTTTTAACGTTAACCCAACCCTTTTTAAACCAAAGTATAGCACATACCAATTTAAAGTCATTAATTTAGAGACTAATGTAGCTAATGCAATACCAATTAAACCATAATAATTTCCAAGAAAATATCCTAAAATCACAGTTAACATACCAGCCCATAAAGTCCATTTGTTGAATGGCCATGAACCTGTATTCCAAACAAAGTTACCTGCAACCGAATGTTGAACTTCTAAAAAAGTAGTTATACCGAAAATGGCAGATAATGTATAACCTAAAAAATGTTCTGGTCCGATCCATAAAGTTATAATATTTTTACCACATGATAGTTGAATTATGATAAGGACGCCCACCATTGATAAGCAAATAAGTATCGTATTAACAAATAAATCCTGTAGACCACTCAGCTTATTTTGTATATAACTTTTAGCAATAAATGGACCTATCGATTGATTCATCACTAGGGCTATAGCTGCTATATAAGTAAATATCTGTTGATTAATAGCATAATCAGACACTTTATCTGCTCCAACAACAATAGATACAATAAATATATTACCTTGACTAATTAGCCATCCACCTAATTGATTTATTACTAATGGAGCAGATTGACTATATATTTGTTTTGCTATATTAAATTTAACAAGTTCTTTCCAATGGTTTTCATTCTTGAAAATATTTCTATGCTTTACATAAAATGCAAAATGTAGAGTTACCAGTTGCCCCAAGTTTTGTAACATAAAGCTAAGTGATACTAAAACTATAGAATGGTAATAAGGCAAAAAAATAAGAAGTATAGCAAAATATATAATTTGTGCTATACTTCTTATTATACTATCAGTACCAACTTCACGATAACCAATTAGCATCGAAGCTGGAACGTTTGACAACAAATTAAATATAATTCCAATTACGTAAATTAAAAAAGCAATTTTCAGATTAAAGATATTTGTCTTTTCGTAGTAAACTGTTAGATAAATAATAAATACGCCAACTCCCGCTAGTACTAAAATAGTAAAAAATGAGAATAAAGCCGTAATATATATTTGTTTTATCGAATACGACGCTAAGTTTTTAATTGATCCTTCACTTTTAGATAAAGCGTTTGAATTATCAATGTAGGCAATCAGGCGAGATATAGTCTGCACAAGACCTAAATCTGCCATTTGCAAAAATGCGCCGAATGAATAAAATATATACCAAAAATTTAACTCTTCTTTATTGAGGTTATTAAATAATAGTGGAGTTTGTATTATCCCAATACCTATTGTAAGTGCAAATCTTATCCATGAGAAAGAAATACCTTGCAAAAGTTTTTTCAAATCCATTATTTTCTCCTCATAGTTTGACTACAGTTAGATGTTTTTTTCTAGTTTTAATAGAAAAAAACATCTAACATTATGATTTATTATGAAAATATAATATTCAGATAAAATTTCACAATGGTTTTACAAGTAATTATTAATGAGGTTATTTTATCGAAAAATTCATTATGTAAAAATCAATAACCTACTAAAGATTTAACATGGATATATAAAGAATAAAGTGCTGAGTTTTTTTCTTTATATATCCATGTTACCTACTCGACCTTCAACCATCATTTTAGCCACATCTTCCATTATATAACGAGCTTCCCATTTCAATTTATTTTTGGCCTTATCTGGATTGGCATGTCCTTCAGCAATATCAGTTGGACGAAAGAAAGTAGAATCAGTACGAACATGTTCCTCCCAATTCAAATTAACACTTGCGAATACAATGCGAATAAAATCTCGCAATTTATTTGTTTTACCTGTTGCAATAACATAGTCATCAGCTTGATTTTGCTGAAGCATGAGCCACATAGCTTCTACATAATCTGGTGCCCAGCCCCAATCACGAGCAATATCAATATTACCTAACGTGAGAATTTCCTTGTTACCATTAGCAATACGACAAGCTGTTGCAACAATCTTTTGTGTAACGAAACGCTCAGGTCGTAGCGGAGATTCATGATTGAAAAGAATACCCGTACTTGCATGCAATTGATAAGCTTCCCGATAATTGGCTACCTGCCAGAAGGCAGCGGCCTTAGCAACTCCGTATGGGCTACGCGGTCGAAAAGGCGTATTTTCATCTGCTTCTACATTCCCTGTATCACCAAAACACTCACTTGAACCCGCATTGTAAAAACGAATAGATTGCCCAGTGAAACGAATAGCTTCTAAAAGATTAAGCGTTCCAACACTGATACTTTCTAATGTTTCAACAGGTTGTTCAAAAGAAAGTCCAACAGAGCTTTGTCCAGCTAAATTGTAAATTTCATCTGGTTTTGTACGCTGTAGGGTTTGCAGAACAGAGCGAAAGTCGTTGATACTAATTGATACGGTTTCTACCTTTTCTCGAATGCCCAGCCTTTTTAAACTACTGAACGAAGCCATTTGGGCATCACGTGATCCTCCAAATACTTTGTATCCTTTTTCTAATAATAGTTTAGCCAGGTACGCACCATCCTGCCCTGATACACCACATATTAACGCTGTCTTCACGAGATCAATTTTATGAGTTAAGAATGAATCGCCGTGTTCCACAAACAAGAAATCCTAGAATAATTCCAGCGATGCTAAAACCTAATATTATAAAGGTCCTTTTAGGCGCACTTTTTTTCAGAGGTACCCGAGCCGGCTCCAAGACTTTAAATACTGGTGATTCTTCAGATACTTTAATTTTTGCCTGTTCAAGCTGTCTAGAGAGTTCATTGACAAGATTCTGAGTTAGCAGAAAGTCTGCCTGAAGTCGCTGTTCTTCAATTTTTGCTGTATTCAGATACAGGCTGCGATTTTTATCCCGATAGTTGGATAGAGCATATTCGGCCTTTTGATACCGATCTTTTGCTTCTTCTACTTGATGGGTTAAAAAACGAACTTGGCTCCTGGTTTTCTCTGTTCGATAACTCGAAATGTAATTAGTCAAATATTCTAGAGACAAACGAGCTACTATGGCTGCTACGACTGGATCAGGCATAGTAGCCGCTACAGTAATGACCCCGTTTTTTTTGTCGTACGTTGCTAATACGGCATTATGTATCTGATTAATAAAAATTTCTTGCTTTTTCGTGATCTGTAATGTCTTACTCTGATTTTTCGGATCAGGCAATGGGCTTTCCTGAACACTATCAGAACTTAACAAGCTTCCCAATAACGATTGCTTATTTTGCTCTTCAATAAAAGTTTGTAAGGAAGTTTCTTTGCCCAAAAGTTGCGAATAAACGGATTGCTGTAAAAGTTGAAGTGCAAATGGAACACTTTGTAGCACATCCGGATATATATCCGGCCGAATAGCATCCATATTACCACCCGCGGCACTGCTGATATCAATTCCAGCCAAACCAGCTAACGATCCCAATCCTCCTAATCCTCCAGCTTTAGATTGAATTTCTGGCATAACCGTTACCTGCACATTATACTGGTCAGGCTTCGAAAAAGCATACACAACCCCAATAATTAGCATAATCAGCCCACTTATGATAACTGTCCTGCGGCTACTTTTCAAAAATTGGACAATATCACTCAACCGAATTTCAATTTCATCGGGATCAGATTGGTTATTAGGTGATATGGCTTGTGTAGTAGACATGGCAGTTAGGACTACTTTCTTAGGTTGATAATGACCGACGTAGCAGTGGCTGCCAGTGTGCCAATGAGCGAAAGAATACCAACACGTTCAATTGGGCTTAAGCGATTACTATCTATTGGTTTAAATGGAATAACGACCGTTGACCCTGGCTCGACACGGGGCCGTGATGTAAAAAATAAGAATCGGCGGGTGCGAGCCTTACGACCGTTTGGATAGTTTACATAGGCTTTGCTTATTCGGGCGTTATCCGTAAAGCCACCTGCTTCACTGATGTAGTCGTCAAATTTATAATCCGCTTTGTAGCTGATCGATGATGGGTTCAGAACTCCCCCCTGAATAGTAACTACCTCAGACCTTCGTGGAATCAATAACGTATCACCGTCCTGAAGTAATAGATTTTCTTCAACGCCCGGATCAGCAATAAGATTGCGCAAATCATTTCCAATCAATTGTCCCTGCCGTCGGAATTGGGCACCGGCCATATAAGCTTCTGGCTTTAAGCCTCCTGCCCGCTTAATAATATCGCCGATACGTTCCTGCCGGTTAAAGATGACATAGGTACCAGGTTGCATAACCTCTCCATAAATATTTACCTGACGCTGTGCCTCATAGTTAATCGACGTACGGACATAAACAATATCAAATGGTTGAAGTCGAAATTCAGCCGACTTATCAGAATTACCTTCTACTGTCGTAATCTGCAAATTTCGGTCTACAGAAAAGCGGTGTATCTCTTGCGTAGTGGTACGGACGCCAGCAGAGTCCTGACGAATGCGCCGAGCTACCTCAATTAAGTTGGGCTTAGCTCCTTCCTGAAAACCACCGGCATAGGCAATCAGGTCAGCAACACTCATATTCGTGATGAACTCAACTGTATCAGGCTTGTTTACGGCTCCTTCGATGGTAACGTAGTACTTCTCTCGCAAATCCTGAATGGATAAGATAGTCAGGCTATCCTGCCGCATAAGTGGGACATCCGCAATTTCACCCCGCATAAGTTTGCCTAAGTCAAACGATACGTTTTCTCTATCCAGATCGGACCGTTCACGAATAATAGTCGCGCGGTTCATAAAAGCATCTTTACGAAGACCTTCCGCCCGACTGATAAGTTGACGGACTGTTTCTAAACCGGGTTCTAGTGAATAATCACCGGGCCGCATGATTGCCCCTGCAATTTGAATCCGGTTTTCATAACGTTCCAAAATTTTTCCAACTTCGTACTTATCACCCCGTTGTGGCACGAAGCTAGCTATTTGGTCTTCAGTAATTGTTACAATTCGACGTTCACGGGCCGTATTGCGCCGAAGTGTAATGGATGCTCGATAGGCATCATCGGCAAACCCCCCGGCAAAACTCATTACTGTCTTTAGAGTTTCTCCCGGTAATACTTCAAAAATAGCGGGCCGGCGTACCTGTCCAGTCAGTTCAACGTGGGTTTCGTAATCAGCTACCCGGATAACGTCCTGGTCCTGTAGCCGGATATTGTCCCGCTGATCAGCTTTCAAAATAAAATCGTATAAGTCAAGTGTCCTGACAACGCGATTACCCCGAACAACATTGATTTTTCGGAATGATCCTGTCTCCGGGTTGGGACCACCTGCCAGATAAAGAGCATTTAATACAGATCCAAGGGATGAGATTGTATAAGTTCCCGGTCTAACCACTTCGCCAACCAGAATGACTTGGATACTTCGAATATTAGTCAAGCTTACATTGGCACTGGTTCCACTTCCCGGCTTGCCTAAGCCTTGATAGCCCCCTTGCCGTAACCGGGAAATAATACGCTGTTCAGCTTGTTCAATAGTGAGTCCGCTAACAAAGATCGGAGCTAAATCAGGCACTTTTACGGCTCCATCCGGGCTTACCTTTAATTGAAATGCGCCCGTTGATGCACCAGAAATATCAATACTAATTTCGTCGTCCGGCCCTACTACATAATTACGGGGTGTAGCAATACGCAAGTTTGGCTCAAATGACAATTTGGCATTTTCGAATAGTGATGCGCCAAAAACCTTAAGCTTACGGCTGGTATCTCTGCGCATCGTATCCGGCGAAAGCGAATCTATGCGCATCGAAAGATTAGATGGGAGAGATCGGCCCCTAGAACTTTCAGATGGCTGTTGATTTTGCGGTAAGGATGTTGATGTACGCATCTGAGTCATACGCTTTCGCATCTTGGCAATATCATCAAGGGTATACCCCTGCGACATTGCCGCCTGCTCAATTTGAACTTCGCTAAGGCCGCTGGCCTGCGCTTTCTTGTAGAAGTTCTGTACGTCTTCATCACTCAACTGATCAACCCGCGAGCGGGGTTGTTGAGCGATTACCGAATATGGTCCTGTCAGCAAAAAAAACAGGATAACAACTTGATAGGGACGAATACGGTGGATGAAATGTGACAATTTGTCCTTAATAAACATAAACAATGGCTATTGGGCCAAAATTTGAATTGCAAAAGTAACAGATTCCTGTCAAAACTACGTTCCCATACAATAATGAGTATCTATCAATAGGACTCTTAGGTTGTAGTAACGCTGTAATGCACTAAATTTGCAAAAAAAAGTCGGTTGATCAGTTAATACGAGGCCGTTCGTACGGTCACTCGTATATAGTATCTAAACTAACGATTACACAGACGGCCCCTTGTTGACTGTTACGGTAGACTAAACCGTTGACGGCTAATTACTAACGATAAGATGATTAAGCTCATAGCTAAATTTTTCGGAACAAAATCCCAACGGGACATTAAGGAGCTGTTTCCTTATGTTGAGATGGTGAATACCGAATTTGCCCAATTAAAAGATCTTTCCAACGACGAACTACGTCGTGTTTCAGCCGAACTCAAAGCTCAGATCGCTCACGAACTGGCTGATATTGATGCTCAACTTGCCGACCTTAATGAACATGCCGGTCGCCCTGATGTAGATGTCAATGAGAAAGAACAAATCTTCGACAAGATTGACAAACTCGAAGCTGATCGCAATACGGAATTAGAACGCGTTCTCCTCGATATTCTGCCCCGCGCTTTCGCGGTTGTGAAGGAAACGGCCCGCCGGTACACCGAAAATGACTACCTGACAGTTTCGGCTACTGACTTTGACCGTGAAATCGCTACCCGCAAGAAAAACGTTGTCATTGAGGGAGACCAGGCTCACTGGGCCAATGTTTGGGATGCTGCCGGTACACCCGTTAAATGGGATATGGTGCATTATGACGTCCAGATTATTGGTGGCGTTGTGCTCCACCAGGGTAAAATTGCGGAGATGGCTACGGGCGAAGGGAAAACTCTCGTTGCTACGTTTCCAGCCTTTCTTAATGGGCTGGCTGGCCGGGGAGTGCATATTGTAACGGTCAACGACTATCTGGCTAAGCGTGACTCGGAGTGGATGGCTCCATTATTTGAGTTTCACGGAATGCTGGTGGATTGCATTGATAAACACCAGCCCAACTCAGAACAGCGTAAAAAAGCCTATCTCGCTGATATTACCTACGGGACTAATAATGAATTCGGCTTTGATTACTTACGCGACAATATGGCTCGCGAAACGGGTGAGCTAGTTCAGCGCAAACACCACTACGCTATGGTGGATGAGGTTGACTCCGTTCTGATTGATGATGCCCGGACACCGCTTATTATTAGTGGACCCGTACCGCGTGGTGATGAACAGGATTATATTGAACTGAAGCCACGCGTATCCCGATTGGTTGAAGCGCAGCGGAAATTGGTTTATGATTATTTGAACGATGCCAAAAAGAAAATAGCGGCTGGCGATGAAAAAGAGGGAGGAGTTTCGTTGTTCCGCGCTTATCGTGGTCTGCCAAAACACAAACCCCTGATTAAGTTTTTGAGCGAAACAGGGAATAAAGCCTTACTGCAGAAAACAGAGTCTATCTATCTGGCCGAAAACCAGAAACAGATGCCTGAAGCAGATGCTCCTTTATATTTTACCATCGACGAGCGGCACAATGGTATAGATCTGACCGAAAAAGGTATTGATTACATTACTGGCTCGGGCGAAGATCCTAACTTTTTCATTCTACCTGATCTGTCAATTGATCTCAATGCCATTGACAAAAACGGTGAGTTCTCGGAGCAGGAGAAAATTCTGAATAAGGAATCTATTGTTCGTGACTATGCTGTTAAAACACAGCGTATCAATACCGTCAACCAGTTATTGAAAGCTTACTGTTTGTTCGAGCGCGACACTGAGTACGTTATCATGGACGGAAAGGTGAAGATTGTGGACGAGCAAACGGGCCGGATTATGGAAGGTCGCCGGTGGTCGGATGGATTACACCAAGCCGTAGAAGCGAAGGAGAATGTGAAGGTCGAAGACGCCACGCAGACTTACGCAACGGTTACGCTCCAGAATTATTTCCGTATGTATCATAAGCGGGCTGGTATGACGGGTACGGCGGAAACCGAAGCCTCTGAATTCTGGCAGATTTACAAAATGGACGTGGTCGTGATCCCGACAAACCGAGCCATTAGCCGGGCCGACGAAGAAGACAAAGTTTATCGTTCGGTACGCGAAAAATACAACGCTGTTGTTGATGAAATTACCAGTCTAGTTGAAAAAGGCCGGCCAGTGCTTGTGGGTACGACCTCGGTCGAGAACTCCGAATTATTGAGTCGCCTGCTGACTCTTCGCAAAATTCAGCATCAGGTTCTGAATGCTAAACATCACCAACGCGAAGCTGAAATTGTGGCTTCGGCTGGTTTCTCCGGTACAGTTACCATCGCCACTAACATGGCAGGTCGAGGTACAGATATTAAATTGACTCCTGAGTCTAAGGTGGCGGGTGGTCTGGCCATTATCGGTACAGAACGTCACGAGTCGCGCCGGGTAGATCGGCAGTTACGCGGTCGGGCAGGTCGTCAGGGCGACCCCGGAACATCGCAGTTTTTCGTCTCTCTCGAAGATAGCCTGATGCGCTTATTTGGTTCAGAACGCATTGCTAAGGTAATGGATCGGATGGGTCTGGAAGAAGGTGAAGTTATTCAGCACTCGATGATTACGAAGTCCATTGAGCGGGCGCAGAAGAAAGTCGAAGAAAACAACTTCGGCATTCGGAAGCGGCTTCTGGAATATGATGACGTGATGAACTACCAGCGCGAGGCCATTTACAAACGCCGTCGAAATGCACTCTTTGGTGATCGTCTGCCCCTCGACATTGCCAACACAATGTATGATGTGGTTGAAGAAACGGTAAACAATGCTGAAGGCAATTATGAAGAGATAAAACTTCAGTTGCTAACCACGCTCGGGGTATCGCCCGAACTAACCACCGAGGAATTTAATCGCCTGAAAAGGCCCGACCAGATTCGGCGGTTATACGACGAAGCCGAAGTAAATTATCAGGCTAAAAACCAGGCTATCGCTGAGAAAGCATTACCCGTGCTGACGCAGGTATTTACCGATCAGGGGCATCAAATAAAAAACATCGTCGTGCCCTTCTCCGATGGTCTGCACGAGTTGACAGTAGTGTCAGATTTGCGTAAGGCTATTGATTCGGGGGCACGTGAGATCGTGACCGAGATGGAAAAAGCGGTAACGCTGTCGGTAATTGACCAGGAATGGAAAGAACACCTTCGCGAAATGGACGACCTGAAACAGTCGGTACAAAACGCTGTGTTTGAGCAAAAAGACCCGTTGTTGGTGTATAAATTTGAATCTGTTGAGTTATTCAAACGATTCCTCAATAAGGTTAATTTCGACACAATCAGCTTCCTGACTAAAGCTGATATTCCAGCACAGGAGGCCGAAGAAATACAACAGGAAATCCGTCAGGCTCCGGCGCATAAACGTCCTCAGCCTCAGCCAAAGCTCCATACGAATATGGAAGACTTCGATGACGATCATCTTGCCACGGGTCCTGAAGAATATGCCCGGCGCATGGCTCAGAATGACGCGATGGGGGCTGGTGCACCGCCCATGCCCGCGCGTCAGGCTCCGGTACGTGTAGCTAAGTTAGACCGTAACGCACGCGTTAACGTTCAGTATGTCGATGGTTCTGTGAAGCGCGATGTCAAGTTCAAAACTGTCGAAAACGATGTTGTAAGTGGTAAGGCAATGCTCATTGAGTAAAGCCTTGTTAAACCTTACAAAAACGCCCGACGAATTGTATATTCGTCGGGCGTTTTTATGGAGTTGCATGGTGTACTATTTACAGATATGAGCCGTTATCATGGCAAGATGAACAAAGCTTTTTTCCCCCTGTTAGCAGTCGGTTTAGGTGCGTTCTTATCAGCACCTGATCCAATTCGACTTCGCTCTGAATCGCTCCCCTTTACACCAAAAGAATTCTATATTGCTGCTGTTACCGACCAACGCCCTGATAAAGGTCCGGTTGCACGTTTGGTCTTGGCACTTAATCAATCGCCACAACCCGTTGATCTGGAAAGAGGGATAACCAGTAGCTTTCAGCAGTTTATCAACCAGGGATTAAAACAAAATAAGACTTTACGACCCATTGCTATGCGCATTCGTCAATGCCGGGTGAGTGAAACGGCTGTTGGCAATCGTATAACGGGCCAATTTACTTTTGCCGTTACATTTGAACTGCTAGGCAAGGATGATGCAGGTGCTACAACCAGCACCCGCCTGACCGACTATCAGGGTAGTGCCAACTATACTCGACCATTGGACCATCTGGACGTTGTTGAGCCTACAATCCGGCAGGCTGTAGTTTCATCTTTACGAAGCCTGAATGAGTATATGAAGCGCGAGAGTGGCCGAAATGAGAAGTTAGCCAGGAGTCTGCGAATTAACTTTGTTGATGATACTCGAATCACTACAGATGACACGGTTCACTATAATACCGCTCGCAAACTCACCTGGGCCGATTTTCAGGCTCCCCCACGCCGGGGTAGTCATTATGCCGCCGAGGTGTTCACTAGTTTTGCCTATGAAGGCAAGAGTACGGTGAAGGACGGCGTGATTATCCTCAACCTTACAGCGAAAGCATACATGTTAAAATCCTCCTCATGGGCCCGACCTGATGCGCGCAATGACTATGCCCTCAACCACGAACAGCGGCACTTCGATATTGTAAAAATTATCGTTGAGCGGTTTAAACGGAAAATTCAGCCTGATAGCCTGACACTGGAAGATTATAATAGCATCACGCAATATCAGTTTATTGAGTCGTTTCGGGAAATGAGTCAGATGCAAACTCAGTATGACGATGAGACGAATCACAGCATTAATCAGGTCGCTCAGGAACGTTGGAACCAGAAAATTGATGCAGAACTACATACTTTCGGTATAAAGAAATGACTATAGCCGCACAAAGTAGTTCCCCATTTTGGCTCCATTATATAGGTTATCTACTCCTTTTTTCATCTTATTGAATGAAAAAAGTTCGCGTTCTACACGTCAGCACCGCCCACCAGCCTCAGGACCCGCGTGTAGTATTTAAGCAATGTCAGACGCTTACCGAGTCGTACGAAGTGTTCTGTGCTCTACCCCATGCCGATCCAGCCGTTGCACCTGATATTCACTTTATCCGGTTACCCTATTACCGGCGTGTTATCTGGCGAATACTGATTACCTGCCCATTTATTTTGTTTCGCTGCTTATGGTTACGTCCTCAGCTTATCCATGTGTATGTGCCGGAATTTATCCCGTTTGCTTATGTATTCCGACTTTTTGGGGCGCAGATAATTTATGAAGTACAGGAAAACCTGTACAAGAAGATGCACCTGAAAGCAGTTAATAAGGGCTATTTGCTGGAACAGGCATTTCATTGGTTTGATCAACTTGCCCGACGGCACTTCTACCTAATTTTTACTGAGCACGGCTATTTAGACACCTACACTCACCTTGCTAAACCTCATGAGGTGATTTATAACTATCCTTTGCTCACTTTTTTGGAGCCATTTCGAGCACCATATCAACCTAGTAAAGAGCAGCCGTCCTTTTTTTATATAGGCTGGCTCAGTTTCGAGCGGGCGTTCGATACACTAATTGATAGTTTGGCCATATTGAAAACAACATATGCCCAATTTGTTGTTCATCTGTTCGGTCGGCGTACCTTTACGGAAGTTAATTTGGAAAAGCTTCCCAATTTTGCCTGCGTGCGCGATAATCTTCGTTTCTATGGATATAAAGACCAGCGTATTGCTTTTTCTTACGCGGGTGGAGCAACAGCCGGAATTGCCTTATTAAAGCCTATCGGCGACTATCCAGACTCATATACGACAAAATTGTTTGAATATATGGCCCTCGGCCTACCAGTCATTACATCCGACTTTCCGCTTTATCGTGACGTTGTTGAACGACACACTTGCGGTTTTTGCGTTTCGCCTTATGACCCGGTACAGGTAGCAGACGCACTGTTGTATTTGATTGAGCATCCCGACGAAGCCCGTGTTATGGGACAGCTGGGACGTAAGGCCGTTGAGCTGTTTTATAACTGGTCCAGCGAAGCGACTAAACTACTAAGCTTTTACAAACTCGTACTCAGTCAAGAGTAAGCGTGTTAAGGGGCTTATTAAAAATACGATAAATTCAATGCATTGTGGTATTGTTCCAATGTTCAATACCACGTTTTCCCGGAAGGATTTAACTTTAGGCACTAATTCGGGTTATACCTGGGTTAGCCCTACTTATTTGGCCTGATGTATATACATGCAGTAAGCCATTACCTGCCTTCGCAGGTAGTTGGCAATGAACATTTTACCCAGCTTAACGGTCTATCCAGCGACTGGATTGTGGAACGTACGGGCATTGTAGAGCGACGCAAAGCCGCTCCTGATGAAAATACGAATACCATGACGGTTGAAGTTGTTCAACGACTTATGGACAAAGTTGACCTGACCACCGTTGATTTAATCGTAGGGGCTACTTATACACCTTATGATACCATTGTTTCAATCGCTCACGAAGCTCAGCATCATCTCGGCATTCCTGATATTCCGGTTGTCTCAATCTCAACAGCCTGCTCGTCGCTGCTGAATGCTATCGAATTGGTAGAGGGCTACTTTGCCTTGAATAAAGCCAGCCGTGCCTTAGTTATTGTATCAGAGCATAATACGCTTTATTACAACGAACAGGACACCATTTCTGGACATTTATGGGGCGATGGGGCGGCTGCATTGCTTATCACGAAAGAACGGCAAAGCGAAGGTGATTTTACGATAAAAGCATTACTAACCGGCGGAGCAGCTCACACGGCTAAAGCCACTACGGCTGTGATGATGAAACCCGCCAATGGGGGCGTTACGATGCCGCACGGGCGCGATGTATTCATCAACGCCTGTCAGTATATGCCTAAAGCCAGTTTACAAGTGATTGAGCGTTGCGGACTGACTCTAGCCGATGTAGATTATATTTTGCCCCATCAGGCTAATCTCCGCATCTCTCGCAATGTCATGAACACGCTTGGGTTGCCAGAAGAAAAGTTGATTTCCAACATTCAACGATACGGTAATACGGGTTGTGCGGGTTGCGCAATCGCTCTTTCGGAGCAGTGGGATACGTTTAAGAAAGGCCAACGCATTGTCATCACTGTCTTCGGAGGAGGTTATTCATTTGGGGCAATGTTGGTAGAAGTATAAAAAGTAATGAATCAAAACCGCCGTTGTGGTAAGTCGTTTAGTACTAAACGACTTACCACAACGGCGGTTTTGATTCATTACAACAGCTCTTATTTACTGGGCTTCTGCACGCCAAGTGTTGTTCTTACCGTTGATGTCAGGCAGTTTTTGGTCGGGATCAACAACGACCGTCTTTATCGGTGAAGTCGAATTGTACTTGAATGTCCAGGTACTACCTCGTTGCCAAACCTCAATTGGCAGGTTTATACGACCTTTCTTGCCATTCGTTTCGGTTACTTCAATCGTAACAGGCATAGCCAGCTTTTCGAGATTTTCGACGGAAATCAGCGACCCTTTATCGGCTGTACCATCTACATATTTTACGTCTTTTACGCTCTGATCCAATTTCCAGGTTTCATAGAAGTAACCGCGCCAGAACCAGCCTAAATCCTCACCGGCACCGTCTTCTATACTACGGAAGAAATCATAAGGTGTTGGGTGCTTGAAGGCCCAGCGGCTAACATAGTTTTTGAAGGCAAAATCGAAACGATCGGCACCAAGGATAACGTCGCGAAGTAGTTTGAGGCCCATACCCGGTTTGTAATAGGCCAGAATGCCTAAGGCTCTCGGCTGCTGTACATCGGGAATGGTCATGATTGGTTCAGCAGGATAGAACAAGGCAGGCGCAATATCGTGCATTGTGCCGCGCTCCCGATTGTATTCGCCTTTGTTAAAACTAGCCGTAGAGAGGGTATTAATAAAGGTGTTAAACCCTTCATCCATCCAGGGGAATTTTCGCTCGTTACTACCCACAATCATCGGGAACCAGTTGTGGCCAAACTCATGGTCTGTTACACCCCATAGGGCATCTTTCTTGTCTTTATGGTCACAAAAAATAATGCCGGGATACTCCATGCCCCCAACAATACCGGCCACATTTGTCGCCACCGGATAACTGAATTCGTAGAGGTATTTAGAGTAAAACTCTACACACGCTTTTACATACTCTGTCGAGCGATTCCATGAATCATTAGTTGCACTTTCAACCGGATAAATAGACTGAGCAAGGGCTGGTTTGCCACTCGGCAGATTCATTTTGGCCGCATCCCACACAAACGCCCGCGACGACGCCCAGGCAACATCACGGGTATTCAGGCAACGGAACTTCCAGGTTAGCGTACCCGATTTTTTCGGGCGGCTGTTTGCATCCGTAACTTCGTCCTTTCCACGGATAATAACCGTCTGATCACTTTTGCGAGCCTGGTCCAGACGCTTAATTTGTTCACTGGTTAGCACTTCGGTCGGATTCAATAATTCGCCCGATCCCGCAACGATATGATCCCAGGGAGCCGTAACGCTGTATTCATAATCACCGTAATCGAGGTAAAACTCGCCTGCTCCTAGGTAAGGTAACACATTCCAGCCCTCAATGTCATCATACACACACATCCGAGGATACCATTGGGCAATCTCGTAGATAATACCGTCTTTTCGTTTCAGCTGACCCATTCGGTCAGATCCGTATTCAGGGATTTTGAACGCATAAGCGACTTTCACCTTCACCACATCGCCATTTGGTTTCACCGACTCTGCCAACCGAACTTGCATTCGGGTGTCGGTAATGATGTATGGAACGGTTGTAAACTTGCTCTTTCCCTGCTCGACAGTGACGCTTGAAATGGTCAATCCACCGGCAAAGCCCACATTACCAAATCGCCCACCTGCAACGGGTGTCGTTTTTGAGGCCCGTGAGGAATCACTGAAAGCATTCTGGTCTAGTTGCAGCCACAAGTACGATAACGTTTCGGGCGAATTATTTTTGTAAGTAATTGTCACTTCGCCAGTGATGGTATTCTGCTGATCGTCAAGTGCGACATTAATCTGATAGTCTGATCGATTTTGCCAATACCTCGGACCGGGGGCACCGCTACCCGTACGGTAATCGTTGCCAGGCTGCATGTTAAAGAGTGGATGAAATAGAGCTAATGGGTCATACTTTGACCCAGCTACTGATGTTGACGAGGGTGCAGTTTGGGCGAAGGATGCTAGACTTAGTACCCACAATCCTGCCCAGAGAGCGATTTTTTTCATGAAATAATAGAAATACGAACTTTATACTAAACAAATAACGGTATAAAGCGGCAAAATTAGATAGCGGTCAAAGAGACAGACGCAAATCGAGGCCGTGGTGAACGAGTAAAAAGGCAAACAGGGCAAGCCAGAGGATATCAACGAAGTGCCAGTATAAAGTAATCAATTGTATTTTCAGACGATTGGGTGGATTAACGCTATAGACAAAGGAATCGACATAGAGCCGGCGACGCATGGCTTCTGACAGGATAATGGCTAAAAAAATAAGTCCAACCAGAATGTGAAGTAGATGGATACCCGATATGATATAGACGAAACCACCAGCAGGGTTTCCTTTTAGCCCAATACCTGATCTGAACATCTGCCGCCATCCCCAGGCTTGTAAAAGAATAAACAGCGTACCAAGTCCGAGTGTGGTAGCAATATTGGTTCGGTAATTTCCGAAGCGTTCATGCCGAAATGCCTGAATAGCATTTTTAAGCGTAAAACTGCTAAGTAGAATAACCCCTGTGCTGATTAAGAATACGTTAGGCAGTTTTATATCGGTCCAGCCGGGTCCAGTGCGCCGAACCACATAAGCGACTAGTAGTATTGTGAATATCATCACACTACTCGCAATACCCATCCAGACCATAAAGCGGAACGGCTCACGCCGTTTCGTCACGAAATTGCTCATAGAGTATGTTTGTGTATGTATCGATCAATCGGAATAGCGTATAGATAGCTGACGCACGCATAATTGCCAGGTGCCCGGTACAAACCACAAACTGGTTTTACAGCTTTCCTTCCCAAACGCGGTAAGCCGAAAATTGGTTTGGCATAACAATGGGAGCGTTAAAAATGCCATACACAGTTGATCCGGAACCACTCATACTGGCATAAACGGCTCCAGCATCATAGAGTTGTTCTTTAATTTGATTTAGGATTGGATAGGTAGGAAACAGGCTATCTTCAAAATCGTTTTGGATAGTGCTGCGCCATGTATCTATAGGATTCAATAACTGATTATGTAATGGTACTTTGGGTTGCCGGGGTTGTATCCCGGCATAGGCTTCGGCGGTTGAAATGGCTAGGTTTGGGTAAACCAACAGGATATGATAGCCACTTAAATCAACGGTTATTTCTGAAAACACATCACCCTTTTCTGAACAGTACACTGGCCGGTTCTGAACAAAAAAAGCACAATCGCTGCCCAGCAATCGGGCGTAATCCTCTAACTCTGTACTACTCAGGCCCAAGACGAACCGGTCATTTAGCAGCTTTAGCGTAAAGGCCGCGTCGGCAGACCCGCCACCCAGCCCAGCTCCAATAGGCACAATTTTGTGAAGGTGTAGCTGGACAGGTGGTAAATCAAAATCGGCTTTCAGCAAATTATAAGCCCGAACGCAAAGGTTACTATCCAGATTGTCGGGGATAGGCAGGCCACTGCTGCTAAACGTAAATTTATCGGAGGGAATTAACTCCAGTATATCTCCCCACCCTACCGGGTAAAAGCACGATTGCAGGTTATGGAAACCATCTGGTCTCTTTTCGACGATGCGCAGACCAATATTAATTTTACAGCTAGGAAAAACAAGCACAACTCAGCAGGATAAATGATGACTGATAAACGCTACGAGGAAGAATATCATTCATCATTCAAAGGCCGTTACGCCCTACTTTATTTCTACCACCTTAAACTCCGTTCGGCGATTACGCTGGTGTTCGGCATCGGTACAAATGACCCCATCGGTGCAGTTGTTCACTAATTGTGACTCACCCATCCCTATAGTGGCCATCCGTTTACGGCTAATTCCTTTCGATACCAAGTAGTTTGCTACAGCTTTAGCCCGTTGCAGTGACAGGGCTTTGTTATGTTCTGCATCACCCCGGCTGTCGGTATGCGACCGGATCTCAATGATCAGCGATGGATATTTCCGCATGGTGGCGACTACCTTATCCAGTTCGCGAGCGGCATCAGTTCGAAGGCTGTATCGGTCGAGGTCATAATAAATATTATCAATCGTTACAACATCACCTACGCTAAGCATTCGCAAATCAGCCGACATCTCCTTGGGCTTTGTCTTTTTAGGCAAACGCTTAATTCGGTTTGTATTGGTGCCAAACGCCGGTTTAGAAGCAACCAGCGTATAATCGCACCCTTCAATCAGATCAAAAACATATCGACCGTCCGGACCGGTTACGTATTCTCGTTGTGAGCGGTCGCATTCATTACGAAGGCGAACCGTTACACCTTGAATCGGTCGGCGGTCACGGGCTCCTATAACGACACCCCGGATGCGTGACTGTGTCAGTGGGCCAGTGCTATTCTCCGGTGCTATAGTCGCAATAGTGTCCATTTCGATAGTTGGCTTTATCAACCCAATTTCGAGCCGGCTCGGCTGGTCGTCGGTTAGCGAATGCGTTGTAAAGCCCACCGTACTATTGATATAGCCATCCCGACTAGCCTGAAATATAAAGGCATTATCGCCTTCTAAACAAATTTGCAGGACTCCGTTTTCGTCGCTGAGTACTGTCCGGTCAGGGCGACCCTCTCCGTGTGATTTAATAAGCACACTCACACTATCCAGAGGCTGTTGAGTGTTGGTGTCATACAAACGGATAGTCAGATCACGGCATCCGAATAAAGAACTCTCCCGTACGAAGCGGTAAATGTCATCACTACCCTCGCGTCGATTACTACTGAAATAGCCCCCACGTCGGTCGCTATCTGTAATCAGGCTGAAATCATCTTCTGCCGAGTTGATCGGCGCGTCGAGGTGTTCGACTGCCTGTACAGTTACGCTGTTAGACATATTCGCAAAAAATATGTCTAATGCGCCAAGTCCTTTCCGGCCATCAGACGAGAAATACAGATTTCCAGCGTCATCCACAAACGGAAATAATTCGTTGCCTTTTGTGTTAATTGTGCTACCCAGATTAACAGGTCGGGTCCACTTTCCGTTTTTATTTTGGCTGACGTACAGGTCTGTACCACCAAGTCCACCCGGCATATCTGAGGCAAAGTAAAGAAATTGCTCGTCGCGGCTAAGTGTTGGGTGGCCAACAGAATATTCATCACTATTGAAGGGTAATTCCTCAATGTTCACCCACGAACCATTCTGCTGAGTAGCGGTGTAAAGTTTGAGCTTGTTTACCCCTTCTGCACTCTTATTAGCCCGGCCATTATTGTAGTTATTACGGGTAAAAATTATACGCGAACCATCCCGCGAAAACGTGGCCGGGCCTTCGTGGTATTTAGTATTGATCGTCCGACTAAAGCGTTGAGCCAAGTTGACATGTTGATCGTCATACCCTAAACCCTCCGAAATATTAATGCCCTCGTAAAAATTAGGTACTGTGCGTGAGTCATTGGCTGTTGGACGGGAGTATTCATCATCACCAAGTTTATTTTTGGTTTTAACGCGGGTGTCAGAAGGCTTACTTGTGCTTCCGTCGGCGTTAATTATGCTACCCACCTTCAGGTTATTTCGGTTTGGCACATAAAATAAATCGAGATAACCCGATCCGCCACCACTGCCCGTGGTTTCAATAGCTGAACCGCCTTTACGTCCCGCTACATAAACCAAGCCATCGCGATAAAAGGCAGGACTAAACTCGGCGCCCTTAGAGTTTAATGCCAAATATTCCAGCCGATAACGTACAGCGTCTTTCCCCTTATTAGTCAAGGAGCCAGTTGCTGTCGGCCTCACCGGTTGTTTATCTTTTGCCTGTAGATAACGTTCATATTGCCTTTGAGCCTCCGGGAATTTACCATTGCTGGCCAACGTCTGAGCGTACTGTAGAATTTGTTGTGGGTTTCCTTCCGTATCATTATCTATAGATTCACGGTAATACCGCTCCGCTTTCTGATTATCACCAACCTGTTGATAGGCAAATGCTAAGCGGTTTTGCGCCGTAGACTTCTGCGAAACGGTAAGTTGTTCCGCATGCTCGGTTAACAGTTCAGAATAGGCTTCTATTGCGCGGCCATAGGCTTTATAGTTGAGCAAACGGTCGGCCTGCTGCAACAATGAATCAGCCTGTGCCCAGGCTGTTGAGCAGCTTAGCCAAAGCAATCCTCCCAAAATCCATAATATCCGATTCTTACCCATCAGTAAATTAATTCCATGCCTTACGGCCTTTGCTCTCACATATCATCCGGCAAACGAATTCGTCCTAAAATCATTACTAAGAAATCATCGTGCCAATGTTAGAAACCGGACATATTCGCGACTATCGCTAAGTCGAATCTGGTAGTAATATGTCCCGTCAGGTAACCCTTCTTTCGCATCGGCCACGTTAGCGCCCTGATTGGCCTTTCCATTCCAATCGTTCTTGTAATCCGTATTGTGGTAAACGACGTGCCCCCACCGATTATAAACATCCAATTGAGCCGTTAGATTAACGGGTAACCGCCGAATAACAAACAAATCGTTGATGCCATCGCCGTTGGGAGAAAAACCTTCAGGAATAAAGACGGTTTCTCCTTCTTCGGGTCGTAGCGAGTGAAGGGTTATGGTAGTTGGTTCTTCATTATCACCCGGATTGCCGTTCTGATCGGGATCAGCCTCTATACCATTAGTCGAACGGTCTCGGCAAATCGTCCCATTTATATCAACGCCCTCAGCTATTGCTTTATTAACAAAGGTCAACGTAGTTGCCTGGCTCATATCCAGCCGAACTGTTAACCAGATACGGCCCTGTTTGCCAGCCGCCAGATTTCCGCTACTTAATAAGGTCGTATCAGCACCACGTCCCGTATAGGTCGATTTGGTAACCAAACCGCTATCAGCCCTACTATTTACTGAGTGAATCTGCGCACTCGAACTCGAAAAAGCAGCGTCCAGATTGTCAGTTATCTGCATGTCCGTTAACGCATGCGCACCAAGGTTTACAAGTGTCAGTTGATATGTCAGTTCAACAAGATGGGTATCTCTTTCAGTCAACCAAACCGGCTCATTTACTTTTTTACTCAGCCCTACCATTTCCCGCGATGGGGCTGTTATCGTTCGCTGGACAGAAGCACCTACGCAGGGGCCATTACCATCCGGGTCAGGTATCGAGAGAGTAAAAAGGGCCGTCCCACGTTGTCGGTCCGTTTCCGATAACAGGTAACGAGCCGTCAGACCAGTATCTGTAAATAACCCACCGCCGTCACTCTGCCAGTTGGTTTCATTGGCCGAACCTCCTAGTTGAGCCGTCAATCGAACAACACCCTTTACCCAGTCAAGCGAATCGAGCTGAACTGCAACCGTTGCCGGGTTGCTCATGCAGGGTGAAACAGCATTTTGACAGGGGGTAATACGCACCGTTACCGCTACGGGATCCGTATAACAGCCCTGTTTACTACATCCAAAAATATAATATTTCCCCGCCAATACTGCGCCCGGCGACTGCACGATGGACGCAGTGAGTAACGGCCCTGTCCGAAACTGGTAATAGGGACTTAACGTTGAATTTTTCTCCGTAATAGCTTTCGACAAATCGGCTGTTTGAAAAGGGCAACCGTTGCTTAGAGTAGCTAATAGAGTTAAAGGCTGATCGGCTGTACGTACCACTATAGATACGGATTCAGAACTGTCGCTCCGGCACGAACCAATTTGGCAAATAGCCCGGTACTTTGTCGTCTGATACGGAATTACGGTTTTGACCAAACCCTCGCTCCCATCAGCCCAACGAATAGTGCCTACACAACCAGATGCGGTAAGTTGAATCGGTTGACCAGCACAAATTTCGGTTTTGCTAGCAGAAATAATTGGTGTAATTGGCGTAGCTACCTGCACCGAAACCAGCGCAGATGGATTACTCAGGCAATTATTTTGCTTACAAGTAGCTTGAAAGGTAGTAGTTTGTTGCAGTTTACCCGTCCAGATAGCACCCGTAGTCTGGTCGGACCAGTGGATTACACCAGTACAGTTGGATGCCGTTAGCGTAACCGCGTCATTAGCGCAGACAACTTTTGCCGAGCTTGTCACGACGGGCGCACCAGGCGTGTTAACGACAACTTTCCAGACATCGGCGAAACAACTAATGCACCCCGGTCGAGCGCGGCAAATAGCCGTATATTTCGTGGTTTGTTGCGGCTGAACCTGTATAACACCTCCCGTTTCACCATTCGACCAAACAACCGTGCCAATACAACCTTTGGCCGTGAGCGTAACGGGTTCATTACGGCACACAGCATTTGCCGAACCTGCAATTACAGGCGGGGCCGAATTTTGACATGTATCGGCCAATGGATAAGTTGAGGCTATAACTCTGGAGGTTAGTAAACTCAAGACCACTAACCACCTGAAGTTGCCAATAAATTTAGCTAGTAGTTGTCTCCTCATTTGGAATGTCAGTTATGCCATATTAAAACGAATATCATGCCAAGCTTTTTTTTAGTAACTTTTAACTTGTATGAGTGTCCATAACCAGCCAATTCCTTACGTTCTTAATACCCTTTATTTCTCAAAAAGCATCTTTATCACATGATGAAAAACACGTATGAATTCATCACAAACCATGCCAACATTCTGACTTTTTACCAGGTAAAGCGGTCATTTATAGTAGAATGCTGATTAGAGAATGACCTGTGTAAATGGGAGTCATTGAGTAATTTGATAAAAATTCGTTCTATTCCAACGACTTATTGTTACGGTCAGCAAGGGTGAAAATCTGGTCGATGCTTTTCGGAAGTTCGTTCCGATTGTGCGTCACGAACAAAATTGTTTTGCCGATGAAGCTATCGATTAATCGGCGAGCGAGTTCAATGTGGTACCTGTCTATGGCCTGAAATGGTTCGTCTAATAGCAACACGGGCGCATTTTTCAAGAAGGCCCGAACCAGCAAAACTAACCGTTGCTCGCCCGCAGACAACGTTCCGAATGGTCGATTCGTCGTATCGGTTAGATCGAAATAAGTTAATAAACCGGCTAAATCAGCTTCGGTTTCGGGCGAAACTCGATTTGGTGGGGCAAGCGTATCAGTCAAGCCAGATAGGGCCACCTGCCGCACCGATAAATGTTGTGGGAAATATAAATGCAGTTCTGGCGAAACAAACCCAATCCGGCGCTTCACATCCCAAATACTTTCGCCCGATTTGCCACGCCGGTAACCAAACACACTCACATGATTAGAATAAGCCTGGGGATGGTCTCCATAAAGTAAACTGAGCAGCACCGATTTCCCTGCTCCATTTTGGCCAAATAGTGCCCAACGTTCACCCGCCCGAATTACCCAATCGACGTCCTTTAGAATGACAGTATCCCCATAGCGAACTAAGATATTTTGTAATCGGAAAACTTCCTCAAAATTTACACGTTGGGGCTGTGTCTGCAAAACTGGTAGCACCCTGATTACGGGTTTTTTCTGGTGCCCTGGCTTGTACTCTTCTTTAGCACCTGACCAGCGAAGTTGTCCTTTTTCCATCACAGCAAGATGCGTAGTGAATGTTGGAATGTCGGCCGCATCAGTTACCAATACAATCGTCAGGCCGTGATTCATTAGTTCGCCCAACCACGTTGTTAACTCAATTCGGAAATTTACATCTAAGCCTACGAATGGATTATCCAATAGCAAAACGGACGGATGCCGTAGAAGAGCTTTGCCAATGCGGGCCTTACGAGTTTGGCCGTTAGATAGTTTGATAAATGACCGGCTTAACAAAGGCATCAACCCTAATCTCTTCAGAAGCGCAGTTGATTCTGGAGAGTCGTTGGTCAACTGCAAAAAATCGCGCAACGAAGGAATAGCGGTATAACCGGCATCACTTCCTGCTGCACTATCGCTCATTGTAGCCTGATACCGCTGTTGATAAAAATAACCGTTGTAAGAAAACTGGTTGGATTCTTCTTTAAAAGAGACGAACTCGGCTGGTACCCGACGCGATAATGTGCCCGGCAAAGCCGGAAATCGGCCCGCTAGGGCTTGTAAAAACGTAGTTTTACCACTACCCGTTGGCCCAATTACAGACCAGCACTCGCCCAGATTTAGTTGAAATGTGAGATCACTACTGACTATTCGGCCATTACGCCGAACAGTTAACTTGTGTAAAGAGATTAATGGAGTTTGTTCGGACATAAAAATCGGGGCCATACCTTTGCAAAGGTATGGCCCCGATTAGTCTTTTAGCTTCTTAATTCCTACTACTTGTTGGGTGGCGTTGTCGTCGTCGGAGTTGTGGGGGGCGTAGTAGTCGAACCTGAGCCCGTTGTACCAGTACCACTCGTCGAACCACTCCTTGTACGTCGGCTACCGTTGCCTGTCGAACCGTTATTCATTCGGTCAGTCGTGCCCGAATTCGTTGTGCCACTGTTCATCGTACCAGTAGTACCCGTTGTACCGTTGTTCATTGAACCAGTAGTGGTCGAACCGGTGCCCATTGTACCATTAGTTGACGTACCCGTACCCGTGTTAACACCAGTGCTTTGGCCGTTCGAGTATGTTCCTGTTGTTGTGCCCTGATTCGAATTAACTGGTGGCTGCGTTTGGTACGTACCCGAAGTTGTACCCGTGTTGGTACCATTTGTGGTTGTTCCCATTGTGCCCGTCGTTCCGGTACCCGTTGTGCCGGTTGTACCTGTACCCGTCGAACCAGTGTTCGTTGTTTGGGCATTAGCGTTGAGGGCCATGCCAGCTACTAGCATCCACCCCATAATCATTATTTTTTTCATCGTCGAGTTCTGTTTATTTGATTAATAATACTGTTTAATCTATAGTATAACTCAACTTGTGGGTAAGTGTTTATTTTTTGTTACTATTTTTTTATATGTCAAAGAAAATCAGCGTATTCTACAAAAAATCGGGTAGTTAGTATAGTGATACTAACTACCCGATCAGATTCATTTACTAACCTCTTATAAAGTACCTTTCTTCATTTCCTTTACCGCAAAGTCAGCAGCACGGGCGGTTAGAGCCATATAGGTAAGAGATGGGTTTACACATGAAGATGAAGTCATGCAGGCACCATCTGTATTAAAGACATTCTTAACAGAATGAAGCTGGTTGTGCGCATTCAGCACCGACGTTTTAGGATCACGGCCCATGCGGGCTGTTCCCATTTCGTGGATTCCGATACCAGGATGTTTCGACTCATCATTATAGGCTGTCACGTTTTTAAGACCAGCGGCTTCAAGCATCTCGGCGGCATCGTTCATCATATCGATACGCATTTTCTTCTCATTTTCGCCGTAGGCTGCGTCGAACTCGATTAGTGGCAAGCCCCAGCTATCTTTCTGGTCGGGCGAGAGTGTCATGCGGTTATTCGGGTTGGCAATCATTTCGCCAAAACCGCCGAGGCTCATTGTCCATGGGCCAGGTGTTGTCAGACTTTCTTTGAAATCTGCGCCAAAACCTTCCTTACCGTTGCCACTGTTCCAGCCACCACGACCGGCTCCACCCTGATAGCCAAAGCCACGAACATAATCGCGTTTATCACCACCCCAGTTCCGATAACGAGGCACATAAACGCCATTTGCACGTCGACCGTAATAATATTGATCTTCCATACCATCAAATGTACCGGCAGCACCAACAGCCAGGTGATGGTCCATGATGTTACGGCCAAGTTGATCAGAATCATTTCCCATCCCGTTTGGGAAACGGTGCGACTTCGAGTTCATCAAGATAGATGTACTGCCAAAAGCTGATGCGTTCAGGAAAATAATCCGGGCGTAGTATTCGCGAACTTCTTTGGTATTTTGGTTAATAATCCGAACGCCAGTCGCTTTGCTTTTCTTCTCGTCGAAGAGCACTTCCGACACAATCGCGTCAGGCAGCAGAGTTAGCTTTCCCGTTTTTACAGCGGCTGGCAATGTCGCTGATTGCGTGCTGAAATAGGCACCATAAGGACAACCGCGCATACACTGGTTACGGAACTGGCAGGCCGCCCGCCCGAGATCATAGTGTATTTGCTTCGGCGCAGTCAAGTGGGCTGTCCGGCCCATTGTGACGGTACGAGCCGGAAATGCCTTTTCGATTCGTTTCTTCGCTTCTTTCTCAAGGCAGTTCATCTGCATTGGAGGCATATAATTGCCATCCGGCAGAACGTCCAGACCATCTTTACTGCCAGATATTCCAGCGAATCCTTCTACATATGTGTACCAATCTTTAAGGTCTTCATAGCGAATCGGCCAGTCAACACCAATGCCTTCCTTACCATTTGCCATGAAATCCTCTTTATTCAAGCGATAGCTTTGCCGTCCCCACATCAGCGACCGTCCGCCCACGTGGTAACCCCGAATCCAGTCTACCTTTCGTTTTTCGAGATAGGGGTGTTCTTTATCGTTTTCAAAGAAGTGCCGCCATTCCTCGTTAGCCGTGTAGCCAGTGCGCATATTGGCCCAATATTCTTCAGCCGCCATTGTGGTGATACGGCCCCGATGCGGAAAATCCCACGGATTATTGGTTGCTGTTGGGTAGCCTTCAATGTGTTTCACATCACGACCTCGCTCCAACATCAGCACCTTTAACCCTTTCTGCGTTAATTCTTTAGCGGCCCAGCCGCCAGAAATACCTGATCCAACAACAATAGCGTCGTAGGTCATATCCTTTTTTGCGTCGATATTAAGATTCATTTTTCTAAAGAGTTATAGAGTTTTAAAGCAGCAGATTAATAAAGTAGATAAATAGCTTCCAGCGCTATAAATACACGTTTATAACCTAACACTTTATAACTTAAATAGCCCATGCCTTCTGGCCGGGTTTGAGAGGAACACAACCATCATAACGACCAGGAACAGCTACATACTCGAGGGCCTGTGTGCAGCCTATT
This sequence comes from Spirosoma flavum, assembly GCF_042686045.1. Lineage (NCBI taxonomy): Bacteria > Pseudomonadati > Bacteroidota > Cytophagia > Cytophagales > Cytophagaceae > Spirosoma > Spirosoma flavum. The sequence continues at coordinate 475,471 of NZ_JBHUOM010000001.1, read as the reverse complement.
TCGGATGTAAAATAGCCAGTCAAGGTTAAATCTTTCAAAATTGTGAAGAAAGGCGTGTACCGTTTCTTAGCGTCGGGCATTTGTAAATCAGCCTGAGCATTTTCCACTTTTGTCGCACCCTTACCCGGATTCATCTGTGCCAGTTGCTGCTTGGCATCGGCTTGCAATTTTTTTACGATCTCAATTCGTTGAGTTGGATCGAGTTGTACAAAGGCTTTACCATATGCCTCCTGACTCAATTTGTTGGTTTGTGTCAGGCCATCCAGAAAACGTTGCTGATCGTCTGGTTTGTAACAGTCTTTCAGGATGATATCGATTACCTCATTCACCTTGGCGGCTTTAGCGCCGGGGGTGTTCGTTGTTGGAATAATGGTATCGGCCAGTTCAGCAACGGTTGCATCCTGATCGGCCGTCAAGAAAAGCGGCTTGCCTGTCAGGGCACGTCGGGCAGCCGAGGCTTCGAGCGTATCGGCCAAAACGGGCAGCGACATTGTTGCGCCAGCCAGCGCGGCCACCCGCATAAGGGCGTCTCTTCTGTTCATGTTCGTAGAGCGAATTATACTTTCAAATAGAACGATGTAAGCAAGTACAAATGTATAACAATCGGGGAATGGATTGTGCAATTTGGGGATACAGTTTTAGGGAATAACTTTATTTAGAAGGTTGCTAATTATGCGCTTAAAATCAGCGAGGTCTACAATTGAACCAGAAGTTGCAGACCTCAATGGATGAGCCGAATAGATGAAGCACCTACGCATGAGCGTATTCGGTACGCGATAGCAACAATTGGCTTTCCACGGCGGCATTAGCCGCGAATTTGCCACTTGATTTACCCACTAAGTACTGTAGTACTTTTGCTCCTCCAAAAACCAGGCCCTGACTAATAACAATTAATCAGGGCCTGGTTTTTTCTTTGAAATACGCAACTCACATAATCCCTAATTCCTGCACGGCCAGCCAGCTCATCAGGCCCGCGCCCGTTTCCAGAGCCGCTTCGTCGATGTCGAACGTTGGCGTGTGAACACCGGAGATAATTCCCCGCGCTTCGTTGCGGGTTCCGAGCCGGTAGAAACATGAATCAACCACCTGCGAATAGAAGGCAAAATCTTCTCCCGCCATCCACAAATCGAGGTCAACGACGTTTTCGGCACCCATGTAGTCAACGGCCTGCGCCCGCACGCGACGGGTTAATTCGGGATGATTTTTGAGGAAAGGATACCCGTGAACAACGGTAAATTCACACGAACCGCCCATAGCTTCGGCAATGCCTTCGGCCAGTTTGACCATGCGCCGTTTGCCCTCTTCGCGCCATTCTTCGTTCATGCACCGGAATGTGCCTTGAATCGTAACTTCGTTTGGAATGACGTTCGTGACACCATCGGCGATAAACCGCCCGAATGATAACACCGACGGACTAGCCGGAGGACAGTTTCGGCTGATGATCTGCTGCAATGCAACAATAATATGTGACGCAATCAGGACAGGATCAACGAGGTTGTCAGGCATAGCCGCGTGGCCTCCTTTCCCGCGCACGGTCAGATAGAGTTCATCAGTGCTGGCCATGTACATGCCTTCGCGGAAGCCGATTTTGCCCACTGGAATATTCGGAGCTACGTGCTGACCAAGCATACTAATTGGTGTCGGGTTCTCCAGAACGCCTTCCCTGATCATGAGTGATGCCCCACCCGGTGCTTTTTCTTCCCCTGGTTGAAACACTAGCTTTACCGTTCCCTCAAACTGGTCGCCCAGGACGTGTAAAATGCGGGCGACACCAAGCAGACTAGCCGTGTGAGCGTCGTGCCCACACGCGTGCATAACCCCCTCAACAGTGGATTTATACGATACATTGTTCGCTTCATGGATGGGCAAAGCGTCCATATCAGCCCGCAACGCAACGACTTTTGAACTGCTTGAAGAACCGTTATTTTTACGGCCTTCAACAATGGCAACCAGACCTGTATCGGCTACTCCTTCCTGCGGAGTTATGCCAATGGCTTTTAGTTGGTCGGCCACGAAGCGGGCCGTATTATGCTCCTGAAAGGAAAGTTCGGGATGCGCGTGCAGGTGTCGGCGAGTCTGAACGATGTCGGCTGCGTACTGCCGAGCAAGTGATTTGATGGAGTCTAGCATTGAATAACGCAGCTGGAAGGCCGCATTTATAAGTAATTGACCTGTGGCTTTCCAGCCGTGTTATTGTGTCGTTATAAACTGATAATCGCTGATAACCGTTTCCAAAAATGCCCGATTTGGCAAATCACTCTGAATACTGGTCACTCGCTTGATTTTATCGGTGGTGCGCTGGATTATATTTTCATCGCCCTGACGCAGGATTTGGCGAACGATCCCCATGTCCCGATCTGTGAGTAACCGTATATCAGGAAATTGCACGGTGTAGTTTTCGGATAAGGGCCGAATCAAGATATCATCCAGTAATACAGCTGGTTTTAATTTAACGACGGCAGTTCCAGCAGCAATGTCACCCAATCGTTGGCCTTTACCGTTAATTGCTACGGTAACAATCGGCACAATACCGCCAAACAAGCTCACCGATTCAATAATGCGCAGTAGCCAACGGAGCAGGTAAGCCCCCAAACCCGGCTGTGATCCATCAAGCATAACAACTCGGATACCCAGCGCTATTTTGCCCACACTACGGCCATTTAGGAACCATTCAGATACTAAATCGTAAAACACCACCGGCAATAACAAGATGACAGAATAAAAAGTACCTAGCGGTATGCCTAGTCGGGCGGGCAGGCCGAATACCAACAATGTCCAGCCGAAAATGACCAGATAATCAAGCATAGACGCCAGAATCCGGTCGCCGATGCTGGCAGGTTCATATTCCAGTAAAACATTTTGAGAAGTGCGAATAGCAATCGACATGTACGTAAATCAAAACGGGGCCGCCTGTGCGGTCGATGTCAAAAGTCGTAAGTAAGGCTGTGCGGTCAAAATATTTCCCGTAAAAGAGAGTTAAGTCCTTCTTAAAATCAGATTTTTAAGTCAATTTAACAACCTTTACGACCATTACCGATAATCATCGGCTTACTATATGCGCGAAGCTCTTTTCATCAAACGTAACTCCGACAAATGGCGCGCTATGGAACAGACTCCCAAAGCAACGGCTGCCCAGTCGGACCCCGACGAATTGGTAACCAATTTTGTGGAATTGACTGATGACCTGTCGTATGCCCGAACATTTTACCCTGACTCGAACGTAACACGCTACCTCAACGGCTTAACGGCCCAAATGCACCGGGGCCTGATGCAGAACCGGCGCGACGACCGAAGTCGATTTATTACCTTCTGGCAATATGAGTTACCCTTGTTGTTTCGGCAGTCGCACCGATTACTGGCTATATCGGCGGGTATTTTTCTGGCGGCTGGCATTCTTGGCTGGGTATCGGCAGCTCATGACAACACGTTTGTCCGGCTCATTTTGGGCGATGGCTACGTAAATATGACGCTTGAAAACATCAAGAAAGGCGATCCGCTTGGTGTATATAACAGTAGTGATCAATCGACAATGTTCGTCCAGATCACCCTGAATAATATCTACGTAGCCTTCCGAACATTTATATTCGGCCTGTTTGCCTCCTTCGGGACCATGGCGATGTTGTTCTACAATGGGGTGATGCTGGGAGCGTTTCAATATTTTTTTCACGAACGAGGGCTACTTCTCGACTCGATTCTGAAAATCTGGATTCATGGCACGCTCGAAATATCGGCTATTATAATTGCGGGCTGCGCGGGCCTGACCGTTGGCAACAGCCTGCTATTTCCGGGAACTTACTCGCGGTTGGACTCATTCAAACGGGGCATTAAACAGGGACTAAAAATTGCTATCGGGCTAGTACCGATTTTCATTATGGCGGGATTTCTGGAAAGTTTCGTTACACGGCTAACCCTATCACCCCTTGTTAGCGGAGGTATTATTTTGATCTCTGCCGCTTTTATTATCTGGTATTTCATTCTATATCCTATCTCACTTAATCGCAATAACCAGTTATGATTCAACTTTTCGAACAACGCGATTTCGGCAACAAAATCAACGCCACATTCCAGTACATCACCCAGAATATGCGTAGTCTGGGGATAGCTCTGCTCTATATTGTAGGTCCGGTGGCTTTAATTGCGGGCATCGCAACGGGTATCATGCAGTCTAACTTACTGCAGCTTACTGGCGGTTCTACCCATACGGATACCAGTAATCCAATGGCGGCCTTCCAACTGATGAGCCAATTTGTGTCACCCTCGTTCTGGATAGCCATTTTTTTCAGCCTTTTGGCCAACATTGCTGTAATCCTGACTACCTATGCGCACATGAAGGTGTACGACAAAACGAAGAGCGGTGTCATTAGTGTGGCTGACGTTTGGACCGAAGTACAACCCATGCTGGGACGAGCCATCACCATATCAATTCTTAACTCAATCGTTATTACTGTTGGGTTCATATTTTTCTTTATTCCCGGTGTCTATCTCGCCGTTGTGCTATCACTGTCCTTAGCCGTTACCGCTTTTGAAGGCACTGATTTCGGCGTTACCTGGTCCCGCTGTTTCCAGCTAATTCGAGACAAGTGGTGGTCAACCTTCGGATTAATTTTAGTTATGGGCCTTATCGTGGCTATTATAGGGTTAATATTTGCCGCGCCAACGGCCATCCTCGCCTTTCTTACAGGAATGAAGATGCTTCCCGATGTCTCGGTTGTATGGCTTATGGTCGGCAATGTCATCAGCATCGTTGGCCGGACATTACTGAACGTCATACTGTATACAGCAATCGGTTTTCAGTACACGAATTTAGTTGAACGGCAGGAAGGCCGGGGCCTGATTTCGGCTATCGATTCCATTGGCACGTCACCAACTTTACCCCGCGCAACGGATGAAGGAACATTTTGAGTTACATAAAGAACTATTATTTAATCAGTTACAATGGAAACTTTATACCGGACGACGTTTCTTTAGTCTGACTGGTTTTCCGCTGTGGATTTGGGTAGTCCAGTTTTTTATCATCACCGCATTCCCTAGCCTAGCGCAACCTGTCTCCACTCGTGATGATCGCTCAACGATGGTTGTCCGTTATCCCAAGCAAGAACACCTGCACGACCTGCAAACCGATCACGATTATCAATATGGTCACGATGTCCCTCCACCCGAAAATCCATTAGCGCGGTTTTGGGTGTGGTTGGTTCGTAAAATTGGCTATTTCCTGTCTAGCGATGCCTACCAGAACATCTGGCAGTACGTTATTCTGGCAGTCGTTGCCGCTGCCGTGATTTATCTACTTACGAAAGCCGACGTACTGAGTTTTATGTTTCCGAAGAAAGCTCAATCGGCGGGACTGGATTATGAAAATTTGGCAGAAAACATCAACGAGATTGATTTCGATACCGCCATCGATGAGGCCATTAGCCAGCGAAACTTCCGGCTAGCCGTTCGGCTCTTGTACCTGCAAACACTCAAACATCTGACGGATGCAGGCCGTATTAACTACAAGCCCGAAAAGACCAACCACCAATACATTTATGAGTTGGCAAACTCACCGCTAAAATCCGATTTCGAAGCCTTGACCCGACAATTTGAATTCGTTTGGTATGGTGATTTTCCGATAGATGAAACGCGGTTTGCTGCCTTACAAACTGCCTTCAAACAGGTCAATAAAGCTGCTCGACAACCAACAACCTAAGAATCGTCGGGCAACCCGGCACAAGAAATTTTGCTCAAACCGAATAAATATCTTCTCATCCTGCTAGCCACCGTAACGGCCTACGTACTCTTCGAGTATTACCGTCCGAAGCCAATTGACTGGCGACCGACTTACGAGAATAATGATAAAATTCCGTTTGGTACGGAGGCTTTGTTTGAGCTATTGCCGGATATGATGCAACCGTCGGCCATTAAGATGGTGCGGTTGCCCGTATACAACTTTCTGACGGAGACGAAATTGCCAACTCGCAGTAACTATATACTCATCTGCCATAGTTTTAAAGCCGATGGCAATGACTTAAAACAACTTCTAGCATACGTCCGGCGCGGTAACAACGCCTTTATTTCCGCTTACGACCTGCCTGATTCGCTAGGGAAAGTAATTGGTTTCAAAGCCGACGTAAAAGACCCGACTAAAGCTGATTCGACGTTGCGGCAGAATTTCACCAATCCACCTCTGCAAAAAGCGACCGGCTACAACTTCTTTCATGATGATGGCCGTAATTTCCTGGCCGTCAGAAAGCCCCAGAATACAAGCGTGTTAGCCCGTAACGCCCGTAAGGAACCAGTTTTCATTCGCGTTCACTACGGTAAAGGGCAGTTTTTTATTCATAATCTGCCGCTGGCCTTCACCAACTACTATGTACTGGACCAGAAAACGTCAGATTATGCGTTTAAAGCCCTCTCCTATCTACCCGCTCTGCCAACCTACTGGGATGAATTTCAGAAGCAGGGCCGGTTCGATGAGGACCAGCAGTCTATTTTCCGGTATATTCGTTCGCAGCCAGCCCTTAACTGGGCGTATTATTTAGTGGCGTTTGGCCTGCTTTTCTATACAATCTTTGCCGGAAAGCGAACCCAACGCATCATTCCCATTGTAGCCCCCCCCAAAAACACCTCGCTGGACTTCGTAAAAACCGTTGGGCGAATGTATTTTCAACAGGGCAATCACGATAACCTCGCTCGCAAGAAAATTCAGTACTTTTTAGCTGATGTCCGCGAACAATTCGGATTAAACACAGCGATATTAGATAAAGAATTTGCCGATACGTTAGCCCGAAAAAGTGGCGCATCGAAAGAAGAAACCGATGAATTAGTGCAGCTGCTGCGCAATGCGCAGAAAAGCATCTCGCTGTCGGAAATTGATTTGCTGGCACTGAATCGGGCAATGGAAAAGTTTAAACAAACCATCTAATCGTGCAGGCGGCTCCTCACGATCAGGTATACTTTATGGAAAATTTCGAAACTCGCTTAGACCTTGCGTCGCTCACAACCGCTGTTGACGCCATCCGTGCCGAAGTAGGTAAAGTCATTGTTGGGCAACACCAGACGGTTGATTTATTGCTGACGGCTTTGCTCGCCGATGGTCATGTACTGATTGAAGGTGTGCCGGGCGTAGCCAAAACACTGACTGCCAAATTGCTTGCTAAAACAATGTCGGTGGGGTTTAGTCGGATTCAGTTTACTCCCGACCTAATGCCATCCGACGTACTGGGAAATTCTGTTTTCATGCCAAAAACCGGCGATTTCTTGTTCAGGAAGGGGCCAATTTTTTCCAACCTTGTCTTAATTGATGAAATCAACCGGGCTCCGGCTAAGACGCAGGCGGCTCTATTTGAGGTAATGGAAGAACGTCAGGTGACAAACGACGGTACAACTTATCTTCTTGATGAGCCGTTTATGGTGTTGGCTACTCAAAATCCGATTGAACAGGAAGGAACCTATCGCTTGCCTGAAGCACAGTTAGACCGTTTTTTGTTTAAAATTGTCGTAGGCTATCCTATTGCAAATGAGGAAGTTGATATTCTGAGAGGCCATCATCAACGTCGAAACTTGACAGATGCCCTCGACGCTGTTAACGCCGTATTGACTGCCGAGCAGTTAACGATATTACGTGGTCAAGTTCATCAGGTTCATGTAGAAGACAAGTTATTCGACTACATCGCTCATATTGTGCAGGCCACCCGCGTCAATAAATCGCTCTACTTAGGCGCGTCACCCCGCGCATCGGTAGCACTGTTGAATAGTGCGAAAGCTCTTGCTACCCTCCGAAGCCGCGATTTCATTACGCCCGAAGATGTGCAGGAACTGGCCGCACCCGTATTACGCCACCGGGTATTGCTCACACCCGAACGCGAGATGGAAGGTGGTACGGCTGACGAAGTTGTTGCGCAGTTAGTGCAGAAGATTGAGGTACCACGATAGATGACTAGTAACTAGTGTAAAATAATGATCTGTCAAGAGCCAGAAATAGCCGACTGCCGCTTTGCCCAATGGCATAGCGTGGAGCGACTATGGCTGCTCTATTTGTCTTTTACACTCCTCCTTATTCGTTGTTCATTCGCTCAGGGGCAGACACCACCGCGTGAGCAGTTGATAGGCACATGGATTGGCGTTCACTCAGAATTGAGTACGGATTTAGTATGTCCATTACCAACCTATATCCAATTAGATGCCGACAGTATCTATCATCTTGGCCTGGTCGATGGCTCAACCAGTGAACTGAAGTCAACCTGGTCCGTCACTGGTGAGAACGTCCGTTTGGACACGATTCATTACGCTTCCCGGCTCCTTAGCGTAAAGGATAACCTACTCCGAATTGGGACAAACTACCCGATGGTTTTTCGCCGATTTACCGACATATCGATTGACTCAGCAAGCGCTTATCAGCAACTAAGCGGACATGTCTGGCAATCAGACAACCTGACGATTTATCTTTACACCAATGGTCAAGTGAGGCTGGAAAATACGATAACAAACCAGCGTACGGCTCACTTCTGGCAGTTGGCGCAGTTTGGCCAATCGGTATTTCTGATTATTCGAGGTAACCAGTACAATCACAACGGTGGGTACAAACCGTTGTGGCAGATTAGCACTGTATCATCAAAATTAATGCAGGCTATCGGCTGGAACGGTTGCCGGGTAGCGTCTGAGACGTTTCGGTTGGTTAGAGATTTATCGCCTGACGATTTGCACCAACCTACTGATTTTCAGACTTGTGATAACTGTTTCCAACCAATATGGCATGAAGTGCCCCTTAGCCATTCGCCCAGGCGTTACGACATTAACCAATTATTCAGGAAACAGTATCAACCAGTTAGTCAGTCAGGGCAGTCGGGGTTAATTCGGATTCAGTTTGTGGTTAACTGTGAAGGCGAACAGGGATTGGTTGACTTACATGGTTTTGGCGAGGATTATTGCCCGAAAATCTTCGACTGCCGAATTACCGACCAATTGCAGACAATATGCCGGGACTATGTAGCTGCTGACCCATCGCTTCGTATGCCTGAAAAGACAGATGCTCGTCTACAGGATGTCTCCGTTTCACTTACGTTCCGGCTTAAAGACGGACTCTTAACCGACATTCTGCCATGAAGCGCCTTTTCTTCTTAAGCCTTCTACTACCCATTGCGGTGCAGGCGCAAGATGGTGAACGCATTCTAAAGGCTTGTGCGTCAATGCTGGCGAATAACAGAGCACCTCAGCCTATGCCTTTTTTTGGGATTAGGCGAGAGAACATTCGACTAGATACGATGTCGGCCAGCGCTCAGAGTTATCGCCATCGAGCCTTTACGTATCTCTGGCAAGGTAATTATGAAGAAGCTGCGCTGTGGTTGGAAAAAACGGGCGATAACTATCCCAGAGAACATGGCATCATCGGTGAAATTTATCTATCAAAACTACAGGATTATCCCCGTGCTCTTCGTCATTTAGATACCTATGACGCGCTGACGCCTAATTTCGATGACATGATTAGTAACAACCCAATCAGTTATCTACGTGGTTTAACGTATCGAAGTATTGGCAATCACACCAAGGCGATTGAGCAGTTTTCAATTGCTATAGATTCTCTTTCCAGGAAACACGGGCCGGAATGGGTTAATTACAAGCACTTTGTCAGCCGGGCGGTAAGTTATATTGCTACACAGCAGTCAGAAAAAGCGGTAGATGATCTGAACAAAGCCGCTAAAAATTTTACTCGTAGTGCGCTCATAGCCTACCATCGAGGCCGCGCACTCCTGCAACTGAACCGGACGACTGAAGCCCGCACTGCTTTCGAAGATGCTTCGTTTTTTTTTAAGTCTTTACGAGCCGAACGTACGGCTGATTACCAGGAAGATGAATTTAATCCTGTTTACGAAGAAGAGATTGATGAGGCTCTAACCCATTTAAAAAACCAAACCCGTTGACATTTTTTCGTTCTCTTTTCGTAGCCACCCGCCTGTGGTTTATCCTTACAGTGTTTGTGTTGCTGTTCATTACAGCCTACGCTTTCCCAATTCTGTTCCCATTGGTGCAGGTTGCCTTTGTTGTATTTATCATTCTAATTGGGCTGGATAGTTGGCTCCTGTTTCGAACCAAAGCCGGGAATGGCATTTTCACCCGACGTGAAGTACCTGATCGTTTATCAAATGGTGATGAAAATCCGATCACAATTTACCTCGAAAATCGGTACTCATTTCGGACCGATGTGGAAGTAATCGACGAGATTCCGTTCCAGTTTCAACGGCGCGATGTGCTGTTCCGCGCGCGCCTGAATCCGCGGGAGACACGGGCTATTCGCTACGAACTCCGGCCCACTCGTCGGGGTGAATACAGTTTTGGAGCCGTCAACGTTTTTGCGTTGTCACCACTGGGTTTGCTAAAACGACGGTATCAAGTTGAACAGGGCAAGATGGTGGCCGTCTATCCCTCTTTTTTGCAGATGCGGCAGTATGAACTTCTAGCGGCTACCAACCGCCTGACCGAAGTTGGTGTGAAGCGTATTCGGCGCATTGGGCACAGTATGGAATTTGAGCAGGTTCGCCCGTATGCCACCGGCGACGACGTTCGAACGATCAATTGGAAAGCCACTTCCCGCCGAAGTGATTCGCAGGGTGCAGCATTAATGATTAATGCGTATCAGGACGAACGCTCGCAACCCGTTTACTGCCTGATCGATAAGGGCCGCGTAATGCAGTCACCGTTTGACGGGCTTACACTACTCGATTATGCCATTAACGCCAGTTTGGTACTGAGCAATATTGCGCTTATGAAACAGGACCGAGCCGGTATTCTGACTTTCTCCGATCATATTGGCCAGCTTCTCCCCGCCGACCGTCGTACGGGGCACATGCTCAGAATTTTAGAATTGCTTTACCGACAGAAAACGCGATTTCTGGAAACGAACTACGAGAGTCTTTATGCCAGCGTTCGGACGCACATCCGCCAGCGGAGTTTATTGCTGTTGTTCACTAACTTCGAGACCGTGAGTGCTATGCAACGGCAGTTGCCGTACCTGCGTCGATTGGCTAAAGACCATTTACTGCTAGTAATCTTCTTCGAGAATACCGAACTCCGTAACCTGCTTGAGCAACCGGCAGCCGATACCGAGCAGATTTACCTCAAGACAATTGGCGAGAAATTCACGTTTGAGAAAAGACAGATTGTGAAAGAGTTGGCGCAATTTGGCATTCAAACCATTCTGACGGCTCCGCAAAACCTGACAGCCAATACAGTGAATAAATACTTGGAAATGAAAGCGCGGGGGATGATTTAAGAATTTTAATTCTTACCCAAGCCCCCTTTAACCGACTCATAATCAGATTTTAGCCGCCCGGCTTCCTTCGCCAGAAACGTTTGTAGCTGACTGTTAAATTCATCTTTTTCAGCATCAGACAGGGATGCATATATATCTTTTAACTCCTGATTGATAGCAGCCCGCTCAGCATTAGTAGCCGCGTTGATGGATCGGTAATGGTATTTTCGAAAATCGTACTGTGTCATGTCTAATGGCTATTCTTCAGGTAGATTAACGTTACGATACACTCTATTATTCAGCCGTGTCTTTGCTAAGTCCATTCGCTTTCTAGTAAAGATACACGAACCACTTACAAAGCAAAAAGCCCATCCTTTATGAATGGGCCTTGCATTAATTTTTTGTGCTATTACGATTCCATCAGTTCTTTACGCTCCTTCAATCGAGTCCGTTCTATTCGTGCCGACACTAGAATGCTCACTTCGTATAATAATGTAAGTGGCAACGCTACCAGTACCTGACTGTAAATATCCGGCGATGGTGTGATAACACCAGCCACAACCAGAATTATAATCCAAGCGTGTTTGCGATATTCCCGCATAAATTTCGGGGTTAAAACACCCACTTTCGACAGTACATAGGCAACCATCGGCATCTGAAATATCAGCGCGCATCCCAGCGAGAGTGTTACCAGAATACCGATATACGATGTAATATCGAATTGGTTTTTGATTTCGGGTGTAATCTGAAAGTTAGCCAGGAAATTGATGGCTAGTGGCGAGACAATGAAATACCCGAATAACAGGCCAATAAGAAAGAGCAACGAGACAAAGAACACAGCTCCGCGAGCCGCATTTTTCTCGACTGATCGCAGACCAGGTTTAATAAACCGCCACACTTCCCAGAAAGCATATGGGAAGGCAAAACAGAGTCCAATAATAGCCGACGATGTCATAGCCATTGTGAACTGATCCGACACGCCCAGAGACTGCAACTCGAAATTGAGTTTCTTTACGCACAAATCTGCATAGCCCGTCGCATCTGCCAGTTTACACATCATTCGATACGTCCAGAAGTTAGGGTTTTTGGGGCCCATAACAACGACTCTAAAAATATCATCAATGTAAACAAAGGCAATGATGGCAAACAAGAAAATAGAACCGACCGCACGGATAATGTGCCAGCGGAGTTCTTCCAGATGGTCCAGAAAAGACATTTCCTTGCCTTCGGACACTACCTCTTCTTCGTCAGTCAGTTGATCTAATGGCATTGTTATAATAAGTGAAAGATCGGCAAAAGAATGAAAAAGTGAATGACTATGGCGAACCCATAAAATTCACTCTCGCACAAGTAATGAGTTAACTTTTATAGAGCGGAAATGCTTTCATCCACTCATTAATTTCTTCTTTAACGGTCGCCAGCGTTGCGTCATCGTCGTGATTCATCAACACCTTGTCTATATATACGACAACTTGCTCCATATCCGATTCTTTCAACCCGCGTGTAGTCATAGCTGCCGTTCCAATACGCATCCCCGACGTTACCATAGGCGATTTATCATCGAACGGAACCATATTTTTGTTGATCGTGATATCAGCTTTAATAAGCGTGTTTTCAGCCAGTTTACCCGTCAAGCCTTTCGAGCGTAGATCAATCAACATCAAGTGATTGTCTGTACCACCCGAAATAATTTTGTAGCCCAAGCCTAGAAATGCGCTCGCCATCGCCTGTGCATTAGCTTTCACCTGCACGGCATACTCATAGAATTCGTCGCTCAACGCTTCACCGAATCCAATTGCTTTTGCCGCAATGATGTGCTCCAACGGACCACCCTGTGTACCCGGAAAAACGCCCGAATCCAGTAGCGACGACATCAGACGCGTTTCGCCTTTTATAGTTTTAATACCAAATGGATTCTCGAAATCATTCCGCATCATAATTATACCGCCCCGTGTACCACGCAGCGTTTTGTGCGTCGTTGTCGTAACAATGTGCGCATGATCGAGCGGATCATTTAACAATCCCTTGGCAATCAGGCCAGCCGGGTGAGATATATCAGCAAGTAATAAAGCGCCAACTTCGTCGGCAATGGCCCGCAAACGAGCATAATCCCAATCGCGACTATAGGCCGAAGCGCCACAAATAAGCATTTTTGGCCGTTCACGCTTGGCTGTTTCCTCAACAGCATCATAATTGATAACACCCGTTTCCCGCTCCACGCCGTAAAATGTCGGACGGAAGTATTTGCCCGAAATGTTTACCGATGAACCGTGCGTCAAGTGACCTCCGTGAGAGAGATCAAAACCCAAAATTGTATCGCCGGGGTGTAGACAAGCTACGAACACAGCTGTATTTGCATTGGCACCGGAATGCGGCTGCACATTGACCCAGGTAGCGCCAAAGAGTTCTTTAGCCCGGTCGATGGCGATTTGCTCAACCTGATCTACGACCTCGCATCCGCCATAGTACCGTTTACCGGGTAAGCCCTCAGCATATTTGTTGGTCAAAACACTGCCAGCCGCTTCCATAACGGCAGGCGACACGAAATTTTCGGAAGCTATTAGTTCAATCCCCGACTCCTGCCGGTGTTGTTCTTTGGCAATCAGGTCAAATACCTGCGTATCGCGGGTGGTAGTGGCGGTCGTCATGCTACGAGCGTTTTTGTATTCAGTTATTCTGGTCATTGGCGGTTACTTCTGAGAACCGGCAAACAACCAACTCATTATACAGCAAAGGTACGGCAGAAAATGGTAGGATTTGGAAGATTTTGACTGTGATATAGTAAGATGAAATGCGGACAATATTTATTTATTTTTGAGCCTATACGAACACTATCCAAACCATCGAATAAAACTTCATCCTACCAAAAAACTATCAATGGCGTTGGCAATTCCTTTCGTTCCTGCTACATGTCAGCACTAAACAGGTATATATCATGAGAAAGTCAAGTCACTGGCAATTATCCGAACAAAGAGAAGACAAATCAGGTGAAATTGATGGCCGGTAAAGCACAAGGCATCAGCTCGGTGTAATTATCATTTTCCTTTCGCTATTGTCTGATACTTAAGAGGAGTCATGCCCACATGTAACTTAAACTGTTGGTGGAAATGTGAGCTATTATTATAACCACATTCCAGCCCCACCTGCCCAATACTTAAGTCGATGTTTATAAGCAGTTTACGGGCGTGACCAATGCGCAACTCATTAAGGTATTCTACAAACGTTTTTCGGGTGCGATTTTTAAAATACCGACAGAATGCCGCCGGAGCCATACCGGCCACAGATGCTATCTGCTCTACCCGGATTTCAGTCCGAAAATTCGCCAGGACAAACTCTAAAACTCGCTTCATCCGCTCAGTATCAGCTGCTCCCGGAGCAAGTTGATAGCTATCGCTAGCCAATAAGCAATCATCCTGGTCAGTAGCCAACTGGTTCAAAATAGTCAATAAACCCATCAATTGAGTTAAGCCCGTCTGTAGAGGTAGTTGTTCCATCATCATCGCTACCGATTGGCTCATTGACGTACCAAAGCGCAGACCAAACCGAGCGCGTTCGAGCAGTTGGCGTATAGCGTCAGCCTCTGGTACAGCGGCCAGCCCTCGCTCAGTAAACGTAGCCGGAAACTGCACCACCACCGATTCGGCCTGCTCCTCTGAACTGCCCTGGTAAAACTCTTCGTCGTTCCGCCAAAAATGTGGTAAGTCAGGACCCAGCAATACCAAGTCACCCGCTCGAAATGACTCAACGTGATCGCCAACAAAACGACGGCCATGACTCTTGGCAATGTAAGTCAGTTCATACTCTGGATGATAATGCCAGGGTGCGTCGAAGTAGGGCAACTGAAATCGACGAACCAGCAGCGAACTCTGCTCACTGAACATTACTTTCTCGAAAAGAGCTTTCACAAAATGGTCTATTTTAACCTGTTTTCTTAAACAGTAAAGGTAAAGTCATCAAAATTAAATACAAATCAGCAAAATATCTGCTTTTAGTCTTACGAACGCCCAGCTACTTTTGCTTCATATTCTTAAACTACCAGCCAATGGAAGCTACAATAGACAAAGAAACGCTATTAAATGAACTGGATTCTGACTACACCGTTAGTCCAGAAGCAATTGCGTTTTATCGGGAGAAAGGATACGTTAAACTCAAAGATGTATTGAGTCCAACCGTCTTGGACTACTATGGCAGTATTATCACGGACTTAGTTTTTCGGCTTAATACGCTCATAAAACCGATGGAAGAGCGTACAACCTACGAGCGGGCTTTCCTGCAAATTATGAATCTATGGCGCGAAGATGAGGAAGCGAAAGCCTTTGTTTTCTCGAAACGACTCGCCAAAATTGCCACCGATTTAATGGGCGTTCAGGGCGTTCGGATCTATCATGATCAGGCTTTGTATAAAGAACCATCAGGCGGTATTACGCCTTGGCATGCCGACCAATTCTACTGGCCACTGGCATCACCCAATACAGTTACCGTCTGGATTCCTTTGCAGGAAACACCAATGGCAATGGGTCCGCTGGCTTTTGCAGAAGGAAGCCAGCATGTTGAAATTGGCCGCGATGTTGAAATTAGCGACACGAGTGAAAAAATCCTGGCCGACGAGTTGCAAAGGCAAAATTTCAACGTTCATGATACACCGTTCGACCTTGGCGAAGTGAGCTACCATGCGGGCTGGACGTTTCACCGGGCAGGACCAAATGCATCAAACCATCCCAGAAAGGTTATGACGATGATTTACATGGACAAAGACCAGATTATTACACAACCGCGTAATAAATTTCAAGTGGCCGACCATGCGAAATGGCTCAACAATGCACCCATTGGCAGCAGCCCACAAGACGACCTGAATCCAGTATTATTTAGCTATTGATCGGCTATTCCTGCCTTTTGTCCAGAAAACCCCGGCCAACGCTGGGGTTTTCTCGTTTAGTTAGGGTGATGAATGGAAATATTTTCGTTCAATTGCTGTTCACTTACCAAACCATCACTTACCCGAAGCGGTATGAAATCTATTTTCGCACTCGTTGGGTGGCTATTTATTAGCTTAACCGCAACAGCGCAGATTCGTAAAGACCCGACCAGCTGGTCAGCCAAAGTCGATAAACAGCCCGCCAAAGTTGGCGATGTCATCAGTATCCGCATTCAGGCCAGTATTGGCGATGGGTGGCATCTCTATTCAAACGACCTTGATCCAAACATTGGTCCTATTCCAACCACATTCAAATTTTCCGCTTCCGATGCGTTTACCCTTGTAGGCAAACCAGTTCCGGTAGGTGTTCAGGAGGTTTTCGAGGAAGTTTGGGGGGCTAAAGTCAGGCAGTTTGAAAACAAGGCCGTTTTTCTGCAAAAAGTCAAGCTTCTTAAGTCAACCGCTACTTTCGCCGGGACGGCTGAGTACCAAGTTTGCTCAACTAAAGACGGGGTTTGTTTACCGCCAGCCGAAGCTGAATTTTCGGCAACCATTCAGGCAGCGGCAGGCGCCAACACTTCCCTGGCTACTACACCCCCTGTAGCGTCTATTCCCGGAGCAACGTCAATTGTTACGAAGCCAACCTCAGAAACGGTCGTTGCGGCAATTACCCCAGCTTCAACACTAGCTGCTACGGAATCTATTCCACAAGCGGCATCCATCAATACAGCACTAACTAAAGAGCCGGAATTGATCATTGACGAAGCGACAAAAGCATCGGATGGATCATTGTGGAGCTTCATGCTAGCGGCTTTTCTGTCAGGTCTGGTTGCCTTACTCACCCCTTGCGTGTTTCCTATTATCCCGGCGACGGTCAGTTTTTTCACAAATCAGCAAGGCGGGCAGTGGAAAGCCTTGTTGTATGGAGCATTCATCATCGGCATTTATGTCCTGATCGGCACAGTTGTGTCACGATTTAACGGACCTGCCTTTGCCAACTTCGTTAGTACCCACTGGTTACCAAACCTCTTGTTTTTCGCCATCTTCTTTATTTTTGGGTTATCCTTTCTGGGGCTTTTCGAGATTGTTTTACCCAATTCGCTTATTAATCAAGCTGATGCCCGTTCAGAGAAAGGAGGCATTGCCGGTATTTTCTTCATGGCATTTACTCTTGTGCTGGTATCATTTTCCTGCACCGGACCCATTGTTGGCAGTTTGCTTGTAGCATCGGCAGGTGGCGAAGTCATTAAACCCATTTTGGGGATGGCAGCCTTTTCGTCGGCTTTTGCTATTCCATTTACACTATTTGCGGCTTTTCCTCAATGGCTTAAAAACTTGCCCCGCTCGGGTGGGTGGCTCAACTCAGTTAAAGTAATATTGGGCTTTCTGGAACTGGCTCTTGCCTTAAAATTCCTGAGTATTGCTGACCAGGTTTATCATTGGGGATTGCTCGACCGCGAAGTTTTCCTGTCGCTCTGGATTGTTATATTCGCCTTAATTGGCTTCTATTTCCTGGGTAAAATCCGTTTGCCTCACGACAGCGAAACCAAATATATAAGCGTTCAAAAATTGTTGATGGCTATCGCGACGCTCTCGTTTGTTGTTTATATGATCCCAGGACTTTGGGGCGCACCGTTGAAAGCCCTGTCAGGTTACCTACCTCCCGAAACCTCGCAAGATTTTAACCTAAATGATCGTCAGGGGGCAGCAAGTACAATAGCGAATCCGCTAACCGAGACGCCTAAATATGCGAACCTGTTTCGCTTACCGCGCGGTTTACAAGGCTTTTTCGACTACAAACAGGGATTGGCTTACGCAAAAAAAGTAAACAAGCCCTTATTCATTGATTTTACGGGCCACGGCTGTGTCAACTGTCGCGAGATGGAAGCCCGTGTCTGGTCGGACCCTGCGGTGATGTCGCGGTTGCAGAATGATTTTGTAATTGTGGCTCTGTACGTAGACGATAAAACCGAGCTTCCCGAAGCTGACTGGTATACCTCTACTTACGATAACAAGGTAAAGAAAAGCATTGGTGCACAAAACGCTGATTTTCAAATCACTAAATTTAATAATAATGCTCAACCGCATTACTGCTTAGTTAACGGTGAGGGGAAGTTGCTGGTGTCTCCTAAAAATTATGACCGCGACGTAGCACATTTCGTTTCGTTTCTGGATTCCGGTAAAGCAAAGTTTTAAGAAAAATAGTTGTAACGTGGACGGTCGGCAGCAGCGACCCGCGTATCCATAGGCTAATAGCATTTCAGTTACAACTTGGCCTTTGGCTACGCGGGTTACCACAGGGCCGACCGTCCACGTTACACAACAAAAAATCCCTGCCAGACTCTGGTGGGGATTTTTGTTACTCCATAAAGCCTACTTATCGGACAACGCTTTGTGCCGGAAATGATTGGGCCTACATCATTTTCATGTCTGTTTTCGACTGGTCGGTAAGTAATACGCGACCGCGCTCTTTATGAACAACAGGGAATTCTTATAAAAATGCTCTTTGTGGTGTCAGGTTTGAGAACCTGACACTACAAAGAGCACATGAAATATCCTGATCGAACAGAAAACGGAAAAACAACCGAGCGAAGGACATGTAAGCAAACAAAGTTTGAAAAACATTAAAATCCTTTGAACAACTTGTAAAACCGCATTGCATAAAAGGTATTTCCGCTATATTCTTTCACTAAATCAACGATAACAACGCTCTACCTATCAACACATTAACGAATATATCCTTCTTTTACCTCAACTGTGACTTATTACACCTAGATTTGGATATACATGTAAAATATGCGTATATCCACGAGTTAGCGGCAACCTCGACAAAACGAAAGTACAAACATAGTTGACAATAATTTCGCTTGTACCGTTTTGTGCAAGCTGTGATTCGATAACTAAAAAAGCAAAAAAAATGGAAGACAAAAAGAATCAAACAGACCACTCAACTTCCCCCGTTAATACAACACCAAAGGTGACAGGAATTGGCGGCATTTTCTTTTTTTCAGACAATCCGCAGGAAACACAAGAATGGTATGCCAAAAATTTAGGGCTTGAAATCAATGAATGGGGTTCGTCGAGTTTTGAATCCAGAAACATTAATAGACCTGACGAGATAAACTCTCTTCAATGGAGCCCTTTCAAAAAAGGAGATGAGTATTTTTTTCCATCCAAAAAAGATTTTATGATTAATTACCAAGTCCAGAATATTGAAGGGCTTGTAAACAAACTCAAAGAAAACGGGGTGACCATACTTGACAGCGTTGCAACGTACGATTATGGAAAATTTGTCCATATTATGGATTCAGAAGGCAACAAGATTGAACTATGGGAGCCTATTGACAGCTAAGGCAGCCAATAACATCAGTTTGGCAATATGGCAACCATCATCGTTGCGGGACTACTACTCTACCTTTCTTTTTAATCAAGTCCAGTAAAGTAGAAAAATGGAGCTAACAATCAAATCAGCTTTACCCAACCATTCCATTTCGCATTTTGTTCATAGCTTCTGGATGGTGGAAAACAAGACAGGAATAGACATTACGTCAACTGTGCTACCAAATGGAATGGTTGATATGATTCTGATAAAAGTGAATTCAGAGAGTTTGAAAATGTTATTGATAGGCATTGACACGATACCCAGTCAGGTAACTATCACAGTAGGCACGCAATTATATTCGGTGGGTTTCAAGTTATTGGCAGTGGAATACCTGTTTGGAAATTCTATCAAAGATGTGCTGAATGAAGCACAACAAATTTCAAATGATTTCTGGCAATTTGAAGAAGACGATTTGAACAGCTTGGAAAACTTTTGCAACAAGGTAACACAAAAAATAAAAACCATTTCAACAGAGAATATTGACAGCCGAAAGAAGAAATTATTTGAACTTATTTATTCCTCGTTTGGCTCAATGACAGTAAAAGAACTTTCCGAAAAAGTGTATTGGAGTAGTCGGCAAATCAATCGTTACTTCAATCAGCAATTTGGTATTTCGCTCAAGGCATACTGCAACATTCTTCGTTTCGGAGCTTCATTCAAAAACATCAGCGAAGGCAAACTTTTCCCAGATCAAAATTTCACAGACCAGAATCATTTTATCAAAGAAATTAAAAAGTATGCCGGGGTTACACCAAAAGAGTTGAGCAAAAACAAAGATGAACGTTTCATCAACCTTACTGCAATCAAAAAGTTTCCTTCTTAAAAACGGCTGATTTTTACTATTCCATTTCTTATAACATCAGCAATTTTGCATCGTAATTAAACAATGCAAAATCGTGTTACTGAAAAATAAAAAAATAGCCATAATCGGTGCGGGACCCGTTGGTCTGACCATGGCAAGATTACTACAGCAAAAAGGAATAGATGTAGCCGTTTACGAACGAGACAAAGACGCACAAACACGGATTTCAGGTGGTACACTAGACTTGCATAAAGGCTCAGGACAAGATGCAATGAAAAAAGTAGGATTGTTGGAGAGTTATTATTCAATGGCGAGACCCATGGGAAGAACCGTGGTTGACGAACAAGGCAAGGTGTTGTTGGCCAAAAACCCTACTTCTGAGGAGCAATATGACAATCCTGAGATAAACAGAAACGATTTAAAACAACTATTGCTTGCTAGTTTAGCAAGCGACACAGTTGTTTGGGACAGAAAGTTTATCGGACTTAAAGAACACAACGGAAAATGGCTTTTGTATTTTGACAATAATGTAAATGCAATCGCAGACCTTGTTATTGGGGCTAATGGAGGAATGTCTAAAGTAAGAGAATACGTTACAGATTCAGCAATTGAATATACTGGAACGGTTATGATACAGGGCGAAGTATTTCAGCCGGAAATAAACTGTACGGAGTTCCACCAATTGTGCAATGATAACATATTAATGACTGCAAGTAACGGCAATTTATTAGTTGCAAATCCCAGAAACGGCAGCGTATTGAGCTACAATGTAATTTTTAAGAAGCCTGAAGAATGGGTTCACGAGAATGAATTAAATGGTCAAAATAAGGAAAGCATCATTGCGTTCCTGTTAAATAGATTACCTGCTTGGCATGAATCTTACAAACAACTATTCCGTTCAACAGCTTCTTTTGTTATATGGCCAACGAGAAAAATACCGTTGGATAAACCCTGGAAAAACAATCGCTCTTTGCCTATAACACTTATTGGAGATGCCGCACATATAATGCCGCCCTTCGCAGGTCAGGGTGTAAATACCGGACTGATTGACGCATCAATTTTATCTGATAATCTAAGTAATGGAAAGTTTGAAACCATAGAAGCTGCAATAACCGACTATGAACAAAAAATGATTATTTATGCAAAAGAAGCCCAATTGGAAACGAGCAAGAACGAATTAGATATGCAGCACCCCAACTTTTCCTTCCAAAATTTTTATCAATAATTTCGCAATAGAATGGGGGCTGATAAACAAAGACTCAAGTTTAGTTTTCCGATGGCACCGACCACCCGTTATCTTTAATACAAGGGTTAGGCTAACGTTCTCTAACCTGCTTTTCAAAGCTAATCGCTTTGAAAGTATGGCTAATTTTCACTTTATCTGGATAACATCGAATAGCCAAAGGCAAATTACAGAGCGGCACAAACTAGATACTGATTAATAAAAAATCCCCGCCAAGTTCTGGCAGGGATTTTTTGTATAATAAAGTCAACTTATCAGGCAATGCTTTCAGCCGGAACCGTTTGGGCCTGCATCATTTCCATGTCTGGTTTCGATTGGTCGGTAAGTAATACACGACCGCGCTCTTTACGGACAATACGCGAATAAAGCGAAATCTCCTGATCAAACAGAAAACGAAAAAACAGCCGAACAAATGATGTATGGTATTTCAGCGTTTCGTAATATTCTGGTGCCGATTTCTTAATGTCGGGTAGTCTGTTCCAGGGAATAGACGGGAAGTCGTGGTGTTCGTTATGAAAGCCCACGTTCATGTTAGGAACATTAAGCGGGCCATAATAACTATAGGTCTCCTGTTCTGGATCAAGTGTCAGGAAGTGCTCCTGAATCCAACGTGCGCCCAGTGGGTGGAAACCAACCGAGAAAAACAGGCAAAGTCCCAGAAATGCTAATGCTTTCCAACCAAACAGAACAACAATCAGCGTATCGAAAGCTAACTGAATCACTGTATTAGCCACAACCCATTTGTCAATCACAGCTAACTCCTGCATTCTGAGGGTACGAATACCCTGAAAAATTGGAAAGAACAGCAACCAGATTGCCTTACCGATGGCGTAGTTTTTAATCAATTTAGCCTCGTACCAATCTGGTAAATCAGCGTCCAGCTCATGAACACCTTGAAAGGCGTGATGCTTGATGTGAAAGCTCTTGAATGTCAAGGCCGTTGGGAATACCGTTGGCAGGTTGGCGAAAATTGCCGCCCACGTGTTGGCGACTGGTTTGCGAAAAATTAAGTTGTGAGCTGCTTCGTGAATACAAACGAACAGCGTATGTGCCGGGAAAGCCCCAATAAACCAAGCCGCTGCCACAACAATCCACCAAGATTGGTCGCGAACAAGGTAGGCCATACCCGTCATAAGTATAACACACCCTACACTAACCCAAAACGTAGTTGGATTTTTTTGCCCAATCAATTTTTTGATTTCGGGGTGAGATTTCAGGATTTGTCGGGTACGAGTCCGATGAGGTTCGGAAGCGTTCGAACGAACAAAATCAGTTAACGTTGCCATAAGATGAGTGCCGCTAGTACAACGGGGTCGCCCGTGTGATTCGGTAGAAAATGAACAGTAAAATTAACACAATTCTAACTGGAAATGCCATTTATGCAACCGAAATTCCTCAATTTTAACGGCATTCTCATTTCAAATAAGAAAGGCGGAGCCAACTGGCCCCGCCTTTTCTGATTCAGGTTGATTCAATAACATTAAAGTGAATGGTAGAATTAGAAATTAAAACCCAATTGGGAATGAATAACCCAGCGATACAACTACACCCCGGTTACGAACATTGACGTTTACAACTGGCACTTGTATCTGCCGGGTAAAGCCCTGTGTATAGCGGCCTTCGATAAAGAACTTTCCAGCACCAGCATCCATGGCTAAGCCCAGCCCACCAACTGCGCCAACATCCCAGCGACTTAGTGTACCGCCATAATTGACATCCATATCAAATGGGCGTGTGCTAAAAAGTGCCGAAGCACGGGTACGAATACGGCCATCAATCGCATAACTCACAGCCGGTCCAGCAATTAGGTAGGGTTGCACAGGGCCATCGGTCAGGTTAAATTTAAATAACAACGGGATTTCAATCTGTTGTGACTGATAGGCAATAGTTGCTCCGAGCGGCAAACTAAATCCACCAAGGTTGAGATCTAATCCTTCTTTTATAGCAATGCCTTTCTGTATATAAGACACTTCGGGACGAAATGATACACGGTCACTTAGTGGAATATCTAAGAAAATAGCACCGGTTGGCCCAACAGAAGGGTGAAATGCGGGGGCTAAGCTACCCAGATAATTGGGTTTAGACGCAAAACCCCAGTTAGCACCGCCCCGGATGCCGATCTGAACTTGAGCAAATGAAGTTTGGGTAGTGAGTAAGCCAAACAAGGCAATGGCACCGGCAAGCACAATTCGTTTCATGGTGTTAAAGGGAAAAACTGGTTGAAAACGCGAACCTGAAATTGATTGTGTAAACTGTCGGCTATAGGCTGAATGGTTTTTTAGTTACGAATTTGACGGTTAGAGAGGGTGGCCAGAGAAAGGATTAATCAGGTTTAGAAAAAAATTATGATTCTATTCCTGATGGGTAGTACACTGATTACGCGCTATAGCCTGTTTTCACTATGAATCAGCCAGTTGCACTTTTTCTTGAAAACATTGTAGTAGCCTCGTAACTTTACCAATCACCTACGCTCTTAACCGGACAATGAATTATATTAAACCAACCAAATTTAGCTATCTGCCAAACTTTTTGATGCCATTAGATGTGCTTGGCATCTTTGAGCGCGACCCCTTTGGCAATTCGCTATTAATCAGGCGTTTTATAATTGGTTTAGTAGGCTGGCTGACCTATGCCCGATATACCGTAGTAAACCGAATTCAAATCGAGGGGACCGAAAATTTAGAGAATTTGCCCATTAATAACGTGCTGTTCCTGTCGAATCATCAGACGTATTTTGCCGACGTTATTGCTTTTTTTCACATCTTTTGTGCTGTGAAATGGGGGTTTCAAAACACCATGCTGCCGCCCGTCTATTTGTTCGGACCTCGGGCTCGGCAGTATTACGTGGCCGCTTCAGAAACGATGAAAAAGGGAATTGTACCGCGCGTTTTTGCAGCGGGAGGGGCTATAACTATTGAACGCTCATGGCGAGCTGAAGGGCGTGAAGTTCAACGGGCAGTTGATAACACAGCCAACGAGAAAATTGCCAAAGCGCTGGCGCACGGGTGGGTCGTTAGTTTCCCGCAGGGCACAACAACTCCTTATGCACCTGTACGCAGAGGAACGGGGCATCTCATCAAAAACAACGGGCCGATTGTTGTGCCGGTAGTTATCAATGGGTTTCGACGAGCCTTTGATAAGAAAGGGTTACGTTTCAAAAAACGCAACACGCTTTTAACCGTTCAGTTTAAGGAACCTCTCCAGTTTAGTCCCGATGAAACCGTTGATGACATCATCGCTAAAGTACGCCACGCCATCGAACAGGATGCGCCGGAGTGGGTCAAAGAATAGAGACATAGATGGAAAGCCCGTGTAGCAAGGAATGAAAGATACACAGGCTCCTTAGCCTTCGTTCAGACTTTTGTCCATGCGGCTAAAGTACCCAGCGGAAGAAAATATAAAGCGTAAAGGATAGTAATATCGAGACGGGAAGCGTCAATATCCAGGCAAGAGCAATATTTCTGATTGTACCCGCCTGCAAGTTTTTCACTCCTTTATTAGCAACCATGCTCCCGGCAATCCCCGACGAAAGTACATGTGTCGTACTAACCGGTAGTTTCAGCCAGGATGCCATACCAATCATCATAGCTGCCACCAGTTCTGCTGAAGCACCTTGCGCATAGGTTAAATGTTGCTTACCAATTTTCTCTCCTACGGTTACCACAATCCGACGCCAGCCAATCATCGTGCCAAGACCCAGCGATAAAGCAATCATCAAAATTACCCACAATGGTGCGTAATCTGTAAACCGACGCAGCCCGCTTTCTTCACCCAGATTTTTGTTTAATAAGGATAGCTGACTTGCACTAAGGTTTGACCCTTCATCCTCAGAAATTTTCTTTATGTTGCTATTAATGAGCAGCAAATCTCGCCGTACATCCAATCGTTTCTCATTTGGAATTCTGTTTTCAACGAGTGTACCGTTTACTAATGCACTCAATTCAGAAAGTTCATTACGAGTCTGGGATAACCGGGCACGGTTCGTGGCTGAAAGGCGACTCGAGTCTAACGTAGAAATCGTTTGTTGAATACCCCCAATATTCGACTGCATCAAGCGAGGATCAAGATCAGATTTCACAGCAAAATGATAGGGTACGATGCCAATCAGAATAAGCATGATTAAGCCAACCCCTTTCTGGCCGTCGTTGCTACCGTGAAAAAAACTCACCAGGGAGCAGGTAGTAATCAGCACCGCCCGAATCCAGGTGGGCGGCTCTGTATTCTTTTTAGGTTCTTTAAAAAGCTGGTCTTTTGCTTCGTCGGGTACTGATCGGCGCAGAATAAACATCAGCACAATTGCCAAGCTAAACCCTAATAATGGTGATAACAATAGAGCGTAGCCCGTCTCGATGGCTTTTTCCCAGTTAACAGCGGCTCCGGTTTTGTTTTCGGGCATCGTGGCAAAAGCCAGACCTACACCCAAAATCGACCCAATAAGTGTATGCGAACTCGAACTCGGTAAGCCGAAATACCACGTACCGACGTTCCAGATGATGGAACTTAATAGTAGGGCCATGACCATCGCTACGCTGTGATAAACGTTTTGATCCACCAGCAGTTCAACCGGAAGCAGGTTCACAATACCCATTGCAACACCAATACCACCCAGCAGAACACCAGTGAAATTGCAAATCCCCGACCACACAACGGCAGCCGTCGGCTTTAGCGAATTGGTATAAATAACAGTGGCAACGGCGTTGGCTGTATCGTGGAAACCATTAACAAACTCAAAGGCACAGGCAGCGAATAGACTGATAAAGAGGAGGATAAAAACATCCGTTTCTAAGCCAAACATAAGTAAATTGTATTCTATAGTTAAGCAAACGGGGGGTCCGTAGGCT
This sequence comes from Spirosoma flavum, assembly GCF_042686045.1. NCBI lineage: Bacteria > Pseudomonadati > Bacteroidota > Cytophagia > Cytophagales > Cytophagaceae > Spirosoma > Spirosoma flavum. Next base: position 449,061 of record NZ_JBHUOM010000001.1, on the reverse strand, counting down.
AGTGATTGCCACAAAAGTACGTCAAACTAGGTAGAGCGATATTACTAAATTGTTAAGACACGCAATACAACTTCCCTGCCACGCCCAGTTTGCCCGTATTTTAAACAAAAAAAGAGCGACTTTCCAGTCGCCTTACTTCTTCCCGGCCAGTTGCCCACAGGCGGCATCAATATCTTTGCCCCGACTCCGGCGGACGTTTACCGTTACGCCTTTAGTATCTAAAAATCCGGCGAATCTATCCAATGTTTGGGGGTCAGTATTTTTGAAATTAGCTTCGGCAATGGGGTTATATTCAATAATATTAATTTTTGCCGGAACGCGCTTTGTGAACTTCCAGAGTTCCTGCGCGTCTTGCAAGGTATCGTTGAAGTTGTAAAATAGAATGTATTCAAACGTAATTCTCGTACCCGTTTTTTTGTAGAAATAACTGAGTGCGTCTCCCAAGACCTCCAACGTATTGCTTTCGTTGATAGGCATGATCTGGTCGCGTTTCAGGTCGTTGGCCGCGTGAAGCGAAAGGGCGAGATTAAATTTTACGGCATCATCACCCAGTTGCCGAATCATCTTGGCAATACCCGCCGTTGAGACCGTAATCCGCTTTGGCGACATACCCAGGCCATCGGGCGAGGTAATGCGGTCAACAGATTCGAGTACGTTTTTATAATTCAGCAATGGTTCGCCCATGCCCATGTACACGATATTCGAGAGTGGCGCGTCGTAATTCTCCTTTGCCTGCCGGTCAATGGTCACTACCTGATCGTAAATTTCGGCTGCGTCGAGGTTACGCTTACGATCCATATAACCCGTCGCGCAGAACTTACACGTCAATGAGCAACCTACCTGACTCGATACACAGGCGGTCATGCGGTCAATGTCATCGGTACGCAGAGATGGAATTAAAACACCCTCAACCAGATTCCCATCAAACAATCGAAATGATGACTTTATTGTGCCATCATTACTACGTTGTTCCTGATCGATGGTTAATGGCCGAATCTCAAAATTAGCATTCAACAAGTCCCGCGTTGGCAGTGACAGGTTCGTCATCTGCTCAAACGAAATCGCCGATTTTTTCCAGAGCCATTCATGAACCTGTCTAGCTCGGAATCCCTGCTCATTATTCTGCGTAAACCAGTCTTTTAGCTGAACAGCCGTTAGCTTACGAATATCTTGTTTCTCCATTTTTGATTGAGCGAGTGAGCGAATGGACGGGCCATCTACTCAATCACTAATTAATTTCAGCGCGCCATTTCTTTCCTGCATCCAACCCTTTAGGCACCCAAACGGCGGCTTTATCCATTACTTTCGGCGCAATTGGCCGGATATAAGGATACAGAAAGGCGGTTTCGATTTGACGGGGAGGCATTTTAACGCCCATATAGCTGAACAACCAAAAGATAACACTAATTCCAAAGACCCACGTAAAAAGACCCACAGTTGCACCAGCCACGCTATCGAATGTGCCTAGTATAGAATATTTTAGCGACCGCCGGATGGCAAAACCCATCTGGTTAATCATGACTACCGTCGGGAAGAATATTATCGAAAAACCCAGCCAGGGCAAAATTTTCCGGGCAAGCTCACGGCTGATATATGGACTGAGCAAGTCTATGCCAAACGCCAGAAATTTAAACCCGACAATCATAGCCACAACAAACGCGATGACCGCAACAATCTCCACCAGAAGACCTTTCCGGTATCCGTTATAAGCCCCCCAGATGAGAGGAATAAGCATAAGTAAGTCGAGGGTATTCATTCGTACCTACGGGTTTTAGCCCGTATCTGGCAATAATTTATTACAGGCTAAAGCCCATAGGTACGTTTATTGTAACAACGTTTTGACCATTGCTAAAATAACTTTTCCGTCGGCTTGACCAGCAAGTTCTTTGCTGGCTACACCCATCACTTTACCCATATCTGAGGGAACGGATGCGCCAACGCGGGTGATAATGACTTGTAGTTTCGCCTTCAGTTCATCTTCCGACAGCTGTTTGGGCAAATACTGCTCGATAACCGCAATTTCAGTTTCTTCTACTGCCAGCAAATCCGGGCGATTCTGCTGTCGGTAAATGTCGGCTGAGTCTTTCCGCTGCTTCACCGCTTTTGTTAGAATCTTGGTTTCATCTTCGGGTTTAAGTTCGCCGGACTGACCTTCTTTAGTTTCTTCGAGCAAAATCATGGATTTTACTGCTCGCAGCGCGCGGAGTCTATCCTGATCTCTAGCCAGCATAGCTTGCTTAATATCGGCGTCAATTTGTGCTTTTAATGCCATCTTGTCAATTAGTAAATTAGCGAACAACCGGGTCGCCGGTGCGGTGAAACAAAAACAATGAACCTTCACTACGTTGGCAAAGTTACGAAATCAGTGAAGCTATTCACTACGGGATGTCAGTCCAGTCAATCATCAATCCAACAGCCCGGTCATACGTTAATTGAAAAAGATGACACGTTTAAGCGTTAATATCAACAAAATTGCCACCATTCGAAATGCACGGGGCGGCAATAACCCAAATCTCGTGAAAGTTGCACTCGACTGCGAACGCTTTGGTGCGCAGGGAATTACCGTTCACCCACGCCCCGACGAACGTCATATTCGTTATCAGGACGTGCTGGATTTGAACGAAGTCGTTACGACTGAATTTAATATTGAAGGCAACCCGGATGAACGGTTTATTGAATTGGTCAAACGAATAAAACCTGCCCAGGTGACACTCGTTCCCGACGCGGACGACGCTATTACATCCAATGCAGGTTGGGACACGATTCGTCACGCCGATCATCTTCGGCAGCTGGTTGAGACGTTCCAGGCCGACGGCATTCGCGTATCAATTTTTGTGGATGCTGATGAGCGTATGGTCGAAGGGGCCAAAGCCGTTGGCACCGACCGGATTGAGTTATATACGGAACCCTATGCTACCCTTTATGCAGAAGACCGCGAGGCTGCCATCGCGCCCTTTGTCCGGGCTGCTCAACGGGCTATCGAACTAGGGTTGGGCCTCAATGCAGGTCACGACCTTAGTTTAGAAAATCTACGTTTTTTCAGTGAACAAATTCCGGGGTTGAAAGAAGTATCCATCGGACACGCCCTTATAAGCGATGCGCTATACTTCGGATTAGAGAATACAATACAGATGTATTTAAGGGAGCTGCAATAGCGTAGACTTTAGCCTAATGTAGCTTTGCAAAAAAAGGCTAAAGCCGGTGTCACATACATGGTAAACCAGTTATCAGTTAACGAATTTCTAGAAAAAGCTCAAAGTTTGCCCGTCATCGACGTTCGGTCGCCGGGGGAGTATGACCGCGCCCATATTCCCGGAGCTGTGAGTATTCCACTGTTCAATAACGACGAGCGGGATCAGGTCGGTACAAAATACAAAAATGCAGGCAAGGACGCAGCCGTGTTGATGGGACTCAATTTTGTTGGTCCCAAATTGTCGGACTTTGTTAAACAGTCAAAAAAACTTAACCCCCAAAGCAAAGAAGTATTGGTGCACTGCTGGCGCGGAGGTATGCGTAGCGGATCATTCGCCTGGTTGTTAGACACAGCAGGGCTCACTGTGTCTATCCTTACTGGCGGATATAAAGCTTACCGAAATACTGCTTTAAGTAGCTTTGCCGAACCACTAAAACTCATTATTCTGGGTGGCAAAACAGGAAGTGGTAAAACAGATATTTTGAAAGAATTAGCCCGGCAAGGTGAACAGATTATTGATTTGGAAGGGCTGGCCCATCACAAAGGCTCAACCTATGGAGCCATTGGTCAACTCCCGCAGCCGGTTACAGAACAGTTTGAAAATCAGCTTTTTCGAACGCTTAAGCCGCTGGATGCCAACCGCCGAATCTGGCTTGAAGATGAAAGCCGCAATATCGGTTCGTGCTTTATCCCCATGCCGCTTTGGCAACAAATGCAGGTCGCTCCAGTAGCTTTAGTCAACATCCCAAAAGACAAACGAGTAAACCGTTTAGTGGCTGAATATGCGGGCATTGATCACAACTTACTTGTTGAAGCTACCGAGCGAATTCGCAAGCGGCTTGGTGGTAAAGTGACTAAAGATGCCCTTACTGCACTAATTCACCAAGACTATGCAACTGTGGCTGATTTAACACTGGATTATTACGACAAAGCCTATCTGCACGGACTTTCTCAGCGCGATGCGGCACAAATTTATCCGATAGAAATAGGAGAAGATAACCCCACTCAAACGGCTCAACAGCTTATTAAGTGGGCAGACACCCTGTAATTAATTGGGCCAAGATTATTTTCTTTTCTTCGTCTCACTCATCCGCCGAATCACCTCGCGCTTCTGAAATCCCAGGTGCCACACCGCGAAGGGCGTTTCCTGCTTACCAAAACAGGCTTCGCAAATAGGGCTGTTGGCTGGAACAGCCGCGTTATACACAAAAAGTGTATCGTTAATTTTCTGGATGTTGGAAATTGGCGACTGCTTCTGTTTCGCACTATATAAATAAGCGTCCAAAATTTCCCGCTCTTTACTATTCAGCGTTTTATTCTGTATATCAGTGGCGCCCAACAAGCGTATATCTAAGGCGTAATGCTCGGCAATTGCTTTCGTGCGAGGCATATTTTGCAACTGGCAAAGTTTGGCTCGCCCGGCAGGATCAGTCATTTTTTGAAGTTGCGTTGTCAGTTCTTTCTGCACCACCGCACTAACTTTTCCACCCAGATTATCAACCGTCTCTACTAAATCTGTATTGGTAATCCGCTTAATTTTCGAGTCGGCCATCTCTTCTTTCAGTTCATTCGTGTAATGAACCCGTTCAGGGTTACAAGCCGTTAAAAAGCTGATTAATAAGCTGGACAGTAACAGAGGACGTATCATAAACAGGAACTTAATGCAGTTGGGTTTCGTCATTTATCTGGAAAACGATTCCGTTGGCTGCTTGGTTGCAATTGTTGATGACAAAGCCTAACTGCCAGGATTTTCGTAATTTTGTTTTTTATTATCTGTAACTCCCCTTGCCGTACCACCTTCAATTATATATGCTGGCTGGAACGGCAAATAAAGTCATATCTCATGCTTGATCAGTTAGAAGCCATCAGCGAACGCTTCAACGAAGTAGCTCAACAAATTGTGCAACCCGAGGCCGTTTCTGATCAGAAGCGGTTTATGAAGTTGAGTAAAGAATACAAGGATTTAGAAAAGATCGTTGTGCAATATAGGGCCTATACGCAACTGCTCGAAGAAATTGAGAATGCGAAGCAAGTTATTGCGACCGAAAAAGATGAAGATTTTCGGGATATGGCCAAAGGTGAATTAGATGAACTGCTGCCCCGCCGGGAAACGCTGGAGGAAGCGCTCAAGGAAATGATGATGCCAAAAGATCCAAATGACAGCAAAAACGTCATTCTGGAAATTCGTGGTGGCACCGGGGGCGACGAAGCAGCCATTTTCGCGGGTGATATTTTCCGTATGTACCAACGGTTCTGCGAGAAAATGGGTTGGAAAATGTCACTGGTCGATTTTACAGAGGGCACATCTGGCGGCTATAAAGAAATTATTACTGAGGTAGAGGGCGAAGACGTGTACGGTAAACTGAAATTCGAGTCAGGTGTGCACCGGGTGCAACGCGTACCAGCAACCGAAACCCAGGGACGGATTCATACGTCGGCGGCAAGTGTGGCCGTACTACCGGAAGCCGAAGAAGTGGACGTTGAACTGAACATGAACGACATCCGTAAAGATACCTTCTGTTCGTCGGGGGCGGGTGGTCAGTCCGTAAACACCACTTATTCGGCGGTTCGGCTTACGCACATTCCATCCGGTATAGTGGTCCAATGTCAGGATGAACGCTCTCAGTTAAAGAATTTCGACAAAGCGTTGACGGTACTGCGGTCCCGGATTTATGAAATCGAATTGCAGAAGCACAATGACGCTATTGCTTCGCAGCGCAAAACGATGGTGGGTAGTGGTGACCGCTCCGACAAAATCCGGACGTATAACTATCCGCAAAGTCGTGTAACGGATCACCGTATCGGCTTAACTGTTTATAACTTACCCGCCGTAATGGACGGTGGTATCGGCGAATTTATCGAGCAGCTTCGCATTGCTGAAAACGCCGAACGATTGAAGGAAGGGGCAACGGTATAGGTCCATCTACAAAAAGCATTTTCTACATGCAGAAAGCCCGGTCATTCCTGACCGGGCTTTCTGCATTTTTACTTTACTCTAACCTTGTACGTTATCCGAAACCAGCTTAGCACCCAAGTACTCGCGGTTCATACGGGCAATATGATCAAGTGAAATAGATTTTGGACACTCAACCGAGCAGGCACCGGTAAACGAACAGGCCCCGAATCCTTCGGCATCCATTTGGGCTACCATTCGCTCTGCCCGCTCCTTTTGTTCTGACTGTCCCTGTGGCAAAATCGCTAACTGCGACACTTTTGCCGAAACAAATAGCATAGCCGAGGCATTTTTGCAGGCAGCTACGCAGGCTCCACAGCCAATACAGGCAGCCGCGTCCATTGCTTCATCGGCAACAGTACGAGGAATAAGAATTTCATTCGCATCACGCGCCGAACCCGTGTTAACGGATACATAACCGCCTGACTGGATAATCCGGTCGAAAGCAGATCGGTCAACCATCAGGTCTTTGATAACCGGAAATGCCCGCGCCCGCCAAGGCTCTACCACAATTGTATCGCCGTCATTAAATGACCGCATATGCAACTGGCACGTAGTAGCACCAGTTTGTGGGCCATGCGCCCGACCATTGATATACATCGAACACATTCCGCAGATACCCTCGCGGCAGTCGTGATCGAACGTAACCGGGTCTTCGCCTTTCCGGGTAAGTGTGTCGTTCAGTACATCGAACATCTCCAGAAAAGACATATCCTCCGATACGCTATCCAGATGATATTCAACCAGCTTTCCGTCTGTATTACTATTTTTCTGTCTCCAGACTTTCAGGTTAATTTTCATTAATGTAGTCGTTAGTCTGTAGTCATTAGTCAACAGTGTTCGTTTCTGACACCCGTTGACTAATGACTACAGACTGTTATTTATAACTCCGCTGTGTCAGTTTCACGTTCTCGAATTCGAGTACTTCTTTATTAAGCAGTTCAGGTTGATCTTCTCCCTGAAACTCCCAAGCCGCTACATAAGCAAAATTGTCATCGTCACGCAGGGCTTCACCGTCGGGCGTCTGGTATTCTTCGCGGAAATGGCCACCACAGGATTCGTCTCGGTTCAGCGCATCGTCAACCATCAGCTCACCTAGTTCGATAAAATCGGCCACACGTGATGCCTGCTCCAACGCCTGATTCATCTCTTCCGCATCACCCATGATCTTCACATTAGACCAGAACTCTTTTTTCAGCGCCTGAATCTTCTGCTTGGCTGTTTTCAATCCTTCGGCAGTGCGTGACATGCCGCAGTACTCCCACATGATATGGCCCAATTCCTTGTGCAAATCATCAACGGGCCGTTCACCTTTTATTGATAGCAGACGAGTAATCTGAGCCTCAATTTTCTGCTCAGCTTCTTTAAAAACTGGTGCATCAACAGGTAATTTATCAGCTGGACCGATAGTCGCCAGATAGTCGCCAACAGTGTACGGAATCACGAAATAACCATCAGCAAGTCCCTGCATCAGCGCCGACGCACCAAGACGGTTTGCCCCATGGTCGGAGAAGTTAGCTTCGCCGAGTGCATACAGACCAGGAATAGTTGTCATGAGGTTGTAATCTACCCACAAACCACCCATTGTATAGTGAACGGCGGGGTATATCATCATCGGCAACTCGTAGGGATTTTCGCCGGTGATTTTTTCATACATCTCAAAGAGGTTACCGTATTTGGCCTCAATCGTTTTCTGACCGTCGCGTTTAATTGCATCGGCAAAGTCCAGATAAACAGCCAAGCCGGTTTTACTAACGCCCCGGCCTTCATCGCACATGTTTTTGGCATTGCGCGATGCTACATCACGGGGAACCAGATTCCCAAAGGCAGGATAACGACGCTCAAGGAAATAATCACGGGCATCTTCGGCCAGATCAGTTGGCTTTAGCTCTCCTTTCTGAATTTTTTGTGCGTCTTCTTTCGATTTTGGTGCCCACACACGGCCATCATTTCGCAGCGATTCCGACATAAGCGTCAGTTTCGACTGGTAGTGGCCTGATACGGGAATACAGGTCGGGTGAATCTGCGTAAAACAGGGATTCCCAAACATAGCCCCTTTCTTGTGTGCTCGCCAGGCCGCTGTCACATTAGAACCCATCGCGTTTGTTGATAGGTAGAACACGTTACCATAGCCTCCTGTACAGAGTAGGACAGCGTGGCCCGAATGCGATTCAATTTTACCGGTAATCAGGTTGCGGGTAATAATTCCGCGCGCTTTGCCACCCTCAACAACAAGGTCGAGCATTTCGGTTCGTGGAAATAACTTCACTTTTCCGTTGGCAACCTGACGGCTCAGAGCTGAATAAGCCCCGAGCAATAACTGTTGGCCGGTTTGACCACGAGCATAAAATGTCCGTGATACCTGCGCACCCCCAAACGAGCGGTTAGCCAGCGTACCACCGTATTCACGGGCAAATGGAACGCCCTGCGCTACACACTGGTCAATGATATTAACGCTAACTTCGGCCAGCCGGTGTACATTACCTTCCCGAGCGCGATAGTCACCCCCCTTGATGGTGTCGTAGAACAATCGAAATACGCTGTCGCCATCATTCTGATAGTTTTTGGCCGCGTTGATTCCGCCCTGAGCGGCAATTGAGTGTGCCCGGCGGGGACTGTCCTGAAAACAGAACGCCTTAACGTTATAGCCTAATTCGGCCAGCGACGCAGCCGCCGATGCACCGGCTAAGCCAGTGCCCACCACAATAATATCGTATTTACGCTTGTTAGATGGATTTACCAGCTTCAAGGCGAATTTTTGCCGTGCCCACTTTTCGGCTAAAGGGCCTGCAGGGATTTTAGATTCCAGTTTCATTCGTCCAATTATGAATGAGTGATCAAGCGAATGAGTGATTAACAACCGCACGACACTAACCGACAGCCAACTATTTACTCATTGCACTGACAGACCAGTCGTTCTTTCACCCATTCACTCATTAAATTATATGGTGAACCTGTAAAAACACATAAATCGGCATAGCAGCAAAAGCAGCTGGAATGATGATTGCAAAAAAGTATTTGCCCACAATCTCAATGACTGGCGTGTATTTCTTGTGGCGGATACCAAGCGTTTGAAAGCCGCTCTGAAAGCCATGGGCAAGGTGATACCCAATAGCTACCATACAGATAACGTACAATAATACATACCACCATTCAGCAAAGGCAACCTTCACAACGGAGTACAAGTCTTTGTACTGCTTGCCATCATACTCGGCCATTGGGACCGAACCAAAGTGCATTTCGTACCAGAACGTACGCATATGAATGATGATAAACAGCAGCAAAATAGTGCCCAGAATGCCCATATTACGAGACGACCAGTCACTGTTTGCTTCCGGCTTGCTATAGGCATACTTAACCGGCCTTGACGCCTGGTTGTGGCGCGTCAGGATGAAAGCCATCAGCGCATGGACCAGGATAGACGTATAGAGCAGGTACGAGACAGTAATGATAACCGGATTGTGGGTCATGAAGTACGTGTACTCATTGAATGCCCGTCCGCCATCACCCTTAAACAGCTGGAGATTACCAGCCATGTGAATAATCAGAAAAGAACTTAAAAACAGTCCCGTCAGCGACATGATGACCTTGCGGCCGAGGGAGCTGGACAGAGTTTGTGTTACCCAAGCCATACGGTGAACGACACGAAATTTTAGTGGTAAACTAGTAAAAAAAAGCCGCTTTAAACGGCGCATCAAAGCTAAATCACAAACCCGATGCAAACAAGGCTAAACGTCTTTATCCGCCGTTTTATAACTTATTTACAGTCGATATAAATTGAGCGAATGTCTATTTTAGCAACAGAATGTTAGAGTCAATTGTTCGTCTGGTTTAGGTTTTAAATAAGTGGCTATCAAAAGATAAACCCTCCGCGTTTGTAGACGACTTCTGTGAACGATAGATTAGTGACAGAGAGGGAGTTATTGCCCAGATTAGGATTTTCCTTTTGAACAACCATAATTATCCCCCTATTTTGCACCATTTGTCAGCTCCATTTCTTGTTATGAAGGCATACGTATTTCCCGGTCAGGGTTCACAGTTCAGGGGCATGGGTCAAGATCTCTACCAACAATCCGAAGCCGCCCGTCAGTTATTCGAGCAAGCCAATCAGGTGTTAGGTTATAGCTTAACTAGCATTATGTTCGACGGTACCGACGAAGACCTTAAACAAACGATTTATACACAGCCAGCCGTTTTTCTGCATGGCGTTATCCTGGCATTAACTACCGAGTCATTCGAGCCAACTATGGTGGCCGGTCACTCTCTTGGCGAGTTGTCTGCTTTAACAGCGGCTGGTGTACTCTCATTCGAGGATGGCCTACGATTAGCATCAGTTCGCGCAACGGCTATGCAGCGTGCCTGCGAACTGGTTCAGTCGACGATGGCCGCTGTGCTGGGCCTGACCGATGACGTAATTGAGCAAATATGTTCGGAAATTACGGAGGAGATTGTCGTTCCAGCCAATTATAACTGCCCCGGCCAAGTGGTTATTTCGGGCAGTGTAGCGGGTATTCAGCTGGCTGGCGAGCGGCTAAAAGCAGCCGGTGCGAAACGGGTTGTGCCACTGCCTGTAAGTGGTGCCTTCCATTCTCCATTTATGGAGCTAGCACAGACCGAATTTGCCGAAGCGGTCCAAAACATGCCGTTCAGTACACCCCGTTGCCCCGTCTATCAGAATATCAGTGCTCAAGCCACGACGGATCCACAACAGATTAAAACCAATCTAATTGCTCAGTTAACGTCGCCCGTTCGCTGGACACAATCCATTGAGCGGATGGTAGCTGACGGCGCTACCGAATTTTACGAATGCGGGCCAGGCAAAGTGCTTCAAGGATTAATTAAGAAAATCAGTCCACTTACTCCGGTTATGGGAATATAAGCTTTATAGGTTGCTGAGAATCAACTGAGAAACCTTTATTAGTGCAAAAAAGTCACTTTTTTTAAGACAGCACTTGTTTTTGACGCCGGTCATCAGTTACCTTTGCACTCGCAATTACAAAAAAGGCCCGATAGTATAAGGGTAGTACGACAGATTTTGGTTCTGTTTGTGGAGGTTCGAATCCTTCTCGGGCTACATAGAAAAAGCCGCTTGATTTTAATCAGGCGGCTTTTTCTATGTATGTGTATTTTATTGAATCAATCAATACAGAAAAGCCGCTTTCGTGAAAGCGGCTTTTAATTCATCTATAGGCTACAGGACCAACATATAAGTCCCGGAAGGAAATGCAGTGGATAGACTTAAAAAAGATTTTTGATGTCGATTCGACGATTTACGTGTTCCTTGTCTTTAAAGGGTAGCGTAACCACTACCTGACCACGTTCGTGAATAGCTTCAATACTATCGGCATCAACAAACGATGGGATGTCCAGAACCCGCAGAAACATGGGTACAGCCAAGCGCTGGTTAAGCCCGTCTTCCTGAGATTGCTTGGATGTACTGACCAACAAGGTATAGAGAACGAGTTTATTGCCCTCAACCAGCACATTAAACGAATTGGCACTTACGCCGGGAGCAGACAGGGTTATTATTAAGCGTTCGTCGTCTTTCTCAACGTTCATGGTTGTCTGACTAGAACCACCGTAGAGCGTATTTAGCAAGTCGACCTGACCGCCAGTTCCCTGAAACACATTTTCTATAGCTTTCATAGTGGATGTTATTTACTGTTCAAGTAGTAGGTAATAGACAAACCTCGTGCCTAATACATTAATCCTTACTTTCGCGGCCAGATTGTCAGCCGAATAACATCCAATTTTGTCATACAATGCCGTTTTGACACTGTATGAACACACTTTGCCTTTTCTACAGTATATCCACGTGTAAACAATAGTGTTGCGATTTCTGGTCTGAATGTGGTTCTCTTTCTACACATGACCACAATGCAACAGAGGTACTGAAAGCTGGTTTTCATGCCGTACCTTTGTTGAACCATGCATATCAGAATTGGAACACGTAGCAGCCGCCTAGCAGTGTGGCAGGCGGAATACATACAAACATTACTTCAGAAGGAAGGTCTGACATCGGAGTTAGTGCTTATTGAAACCAAAGGTGATCTGGTACTCGACCGGTCACTGGCGAAGATTGGCAGCAAAGGCGTTTTTACTCAGGAACTGGAAGATCAGCTGCGGGCAGGAACCATTGATATTGCGGTTCATAGTGCAAAAGATCTACCATCGAGCTTACCTTCCGATCTACACCTTATTGCGTTTACAGAGCGCGAACCCGCCAGCGATGTCCTCGTTAGCCGTAATAAATCCCTATCCCTGGGTGGAGGAGAAGCGTTTCGGATAGGTACGTCGTCTACCCGGCGAGTGGCTATGCTCAGACACTATTGCCCGCATATAACCACCGTTGATATGCGCGGCAATCTGCAAACCCGGCTTCGCAAACTTGACGAAGGTCAATGCGACGCCCTATTGCTGGCTTATGCAGGTGTTCACCGTATGGGGTATGATGATCTGATTGTAGAACGATTACCCGTTGCTGAATTTACCCCCGCCGTTGGACAGGGAAGTATTGCCATTGAAGCCTCGATACCTTCGTTGGATACCCACGTTAGCAAGACTATTATACGACTTGTCAATCACGAACCAACCGCTGCCTGCCTGCGGGCTGAACGGGCATTTCTAGCTCGTCTTGAAGGGGGTTGTAGCATCCCGTCTTTTGCACTAGCTCAATGGACCGATGAGAAAACCATTAGTCTGACTGGTGGACTTGTGAGTCTGGACGGTAACCAGTTATTGCGTGAGACCTTTGTCGGCGCATCAGAGGAAGCCCCGTTGTTAGGTCATTCTCTGGCGGAAGCGATTCTGGCACGCGGGGGCGATGAATTACTTCTACAAATCCGCGAACAGATATGATGCCTACCATTGCCCAATCTGATGCCGATATTCGTCGGTGTTTGCCCGCTATGCTGGCTTTACGGCCACACCTGACGCCCGAACAGGCTCTTGAACAAATTCGCTTTCAGCAAGCCAATGAAGGATTTGTTCTCGCCTTTGTTGCTGCCGAAAATCCGTCGGAACCAGCGCCAGCCGTGATAGGTTACCGTACCTTGAATTTTCTATACAGCGGCAAAACGATTTATATTGACGACCTCTCAACGCTGCCTGCTGGGCGGGGAAAAGGGTACGCCAGCGAATTGCTCGACTTTGTTGTTGAACAGGCTCGCCAGTCTGGCTGCCAATGTGTATCGCTCGACTCAGGCCAGAATCCGGCACGATACGATGCTCACCGGCTTTATTTGAACAAAGGATTTAATATTACCAGTCATCATTTCAAACTGGATTTGTAATAGCGTTGCTAACCATAAGGTTGTAATTCAGTAATTTGCGGGTGCATCTTCTGAAAAAAGATCAGTATTGAGCTGAGACTATGAATCTTTTTCGAATTAGTTGGAGTAATCTAAAAGACAAACCCCTAAGCAGTTTTCTGAGTGGGTTGTTAATGACATTCGGCATCACGATTATTTCGTTACTGCTCCTGCTCAACAAGCAATTGGATGATCAGTTTCGTAAAAACATTAAGGGAATCGACATGGTGCTGGGCGCCAAAGGCAGTCCGCTTCAACTAATTTTATCCAGTATTTATCAGATTGATTCGCCCGTAGGAAATATTCCGCTCGATGAAGCAGAACGGCTAACGCGAAATCCGATGATTAAAACGGCCATTCCGTTATCAATGGGCGATAATTACCAGTCGTTTCGCATCGTTGGCACGAACAAAAAATACCTCGACCATTTTGGCGCTACTATAGTACAAGGAAAACTATTTCAGCAACCTTTAGAGGTTGTCGTTGGCCCTCGTGTCGTTGCTGTAACAGGGTTGAAAATTGGTGATACATTTGCCGGATCACACGGTTTAGACAAGGATGGTGAGGTTCATGCCAATTCAAAATACAAAGTTGTAGGGGTTCTTAACCCGACAAATACCGTCGCTGACCAGCTCATTCTGACGCCTTTATCGAGCATTTGGTCCATTCATGAACATCACGACGAACACCACGAAGTAGGCGAAGCGCACGAAACCGGCGCAACCCATGAAGAGGAAGACCACCATGAGGAGGCCCCGCGTGAGATTACGAGTATGCTCATCAAGTTTCGGAATCCGATGGGTATGATGCTGGCACGGGGTATCAATAGTAACTCAAAACTTCAGGCAGCCTTACCTAATATTGAAATCAATCGGTTGTTTTCACTACTCGGCGTGGGCGTCGAAACGTTACGAGGACTAGCCATCGTAATTATGCTTATTTCCGGTATCAGCGTGTTCGTCTCTCTTTACAACTCATTGAAGGAGAGACGCTACGAAATGGCGCTGATGCTGTCTATGGGAGCCACACGCGCCCAGCTTTTCGGCATGTTACTCCTTGAAGGATTAGTTTTGGCACTGATCGGTTTTGTATTGGGAGTTATTTTTAGCCGCGTTGGATTATGGCTATTTTCAAGCAGTGTCTCCTCAGAATACCACTACAATCTAGCTGCGTTTGGTATACTACCCGAAGAATGGGTACTCCTGGGGGTTGCCATTATTATTGGTTTATTAGCCGCTGCCCTCCCCGCTCTGGGCGTTTATCGCATGAATATCTCGCGAACGCTGGCCGAAGAGTAGAGCCGATTTGTGTAGTCGAAATACTAATGCTTGTCACTAACTCAACTGGCAATTTCTCGAATAACCCGGTACGGATTACCGGCAGCCAGCACATTTGCCGGGATGCTTCGCGTAACGATACTACCCACGCTAATCGTCTTGTTTTCGCCAATACTTAGGCCGCTAACATTTGCTGCCAACGTTCCTCAACTACCCCACTACATTATAAATCACTACGGGGGCGGCTTTATTTTTCAGGGTTACCTCACCAATACGTTCACAGGTAAAGGACTCAGCTATTTTTTGTTGTGCCGATTCGACAATGACTATTTGGCCGGGTTGAGCGACCGCTTGTAACCGCTGAGCCATATTGACCGCATCGCCAATTACGGTATAATCCAGTCGCCGGAGGGTAGCCGAACCGATATTGCCCGACACCATTTCGCCGGTATTAATGCCAATAGATACCTGCGGGTGATAGTTAGGACGATTTGGCAGGTTGTCTTCCAGCGTAGCTATCTGCGTTCGAACGGCCAACGAAGTTTCAATGGCGCGATCAAAATGGTACTCCCCCCGAAAAACTGCCATCACCGCATCGCCCATAAACTTATCCACATAGCCACCCTGAGCAATAATTTCCTTAACCATCACATCGAAATACCGGTTAACCAACCGCACGACGGTATCCGCTGATTCGCGTTCAGCGATGGCGGTAAAACCGCAAATGTCAATAAATAGAACAGTGGCTACAATGGTTTCACTAGCCGATAAAGCGGCCTCAAATTCGGGCCGGTTCATAAACGTCAGCACCGATTCATCCACGTACATCCGCAGAATATTGTTTTCTTTTATGGCTTGCAGGGTTTGCCGGAGCTGAACGACATACTGCATCGTTTTCTGCATTGTCAACTCCAAATCCTCGAAATTGACGGGCTTCGTGATGAAGTCAAAGGCACCCCGGTTCATGGCCGTGCGAATATTATCCATGTCGCCGTAAGCCGACACAATCACAGATTTGAGCATTGGGTTGCTCTCGTGCAGTTTGATCAACAACGTCAGCCCATCCATACCCGGCATGTTAATGTCGGTCAGAACCATATCAACGTCCGACTGTAGGGCCAGGGTTTCAAGGGCTTCTACGCCATCGTGCGCAAAAACAAATTCGTACTGTTTCTCCCGAATCTGCCGCCGAAATTTCTGCTTGATAAGTAGTTCAAGATCGGTCTCATCGTCAACCACCAATATTTTGGCCTTCATGCTAAATCCTGAAGTTTTTGTTTGAGAACCGCAAAGTCGAGTGGTTTTGTCAGGAAATCATTAGCTCCCAAGTTAACGGCCTGTTGCTGCGATTCAGGGTCGCCATAAGCCGTAATCATCATAACGACGGGGGGCGGAGGTGATTTAAAATCTTCCCGAATATGTCGAAGCAACTCAAAGCCGCTCATACCCGGCATGTTAATATCAGATAAAATCAACACAACTTCTGAGCTATGACCAGCAAGGTACGTAAGAGCCTCTTCGCCGGAATTGGCGAAGTCCAGTTGAAATTCTGCGTTACGAATTTCGCGACGAAACCGTTGGAGAAATAGATCTTTTACGTCAATTTCATCATCAACGACTAAAATTTTCATCATGATCAGAGGGAGGTATGAGTCAAATATAAGAACTTTACGGTAGGCCCTTACAGATCAGAGACGGTTCATTTTCATTTCTGCGCATTAGGCGGTGATAGATACCGAGCCAGAAACCGGTAGATCTCATCACGCGAATCACGGGCTAGTTTGGTATCAAGTCGATTAAAACTATGCCCACCCGGTGCATCCTGATAAATTTTGTACTCAAATTTTTTGTCGTGCGCTTTCAGGGCATTGATTAGCGATTCTACTTCTAGTACGTTTACATCTTCGTCGTTCGTATTTGTGTGAATCAGTAGTGGCGTTTTAAGTTTCTGGGCGTTCCAGACAGGCGACCGACGACGGTACTCCGCTACATTGTCGGACGGATCTTTGCCAATATGCGTAGCTTCCGAAAATATTGTGCGGTAACTCTGTGGTTTATAGCCTAGTCGGGCAATAATATCGGTGACGGGTACACCGGCATAAGCGACCTTATAGTCTTCGGGGTGATCGAAAATGTTCATCAGCGAAATCATACCGCCATGACTCCAGCCGATGACACCTACACGGTCTGCATCGACCTGCGGCATATTTTCAACGGCCCAACGCTTCCCGGCCAGCACATCATCATTTTCAAAATCGCCGTAGTCAATCTGCTTATAAAATTCACCGCCATAACCGGCGCTACCCCGATATTCGGGTGCGATAATCAAATAACCCTGATCCAGCAATTCACGAACGACATGGGCATAGAGCGTGCTAAAATCACCGTGGATGCCGTCATGCACAAAAACCAGAAGCGGTAGTTTTTTGGCTGATGCAAACTTTTTCGCCACAAACGTGTAGGCCGGAATGACAACAGGGTTACTGGCCCCCTGCCCCGTCGGATTCTTGATAACATGAGGTGGTTTGCTACCATAACGAACTTTATCGATGATGGCTATGTCGCCCAGCTTCTGATACCAGAGCAGGTCATCGACCGTTTTTGCTAATCCCTGGTTGGCAAACCGGAGATTTTCTTCAAGCATTCGAACACGTTCATTAATATCCACGGGTGATGATGGGGCAGTTGTCTGGACCGGGGGTGTAATTTGCCCGTAGGCAGTAAAATGAATGAGGATGATAAGGAAAAAGAGGTACAGATTACGCATAGGTTGATGAATGATTAGGTAAATGCTTAGTTCAATTCAGGTAATATTAGTAGTCATAATTTTAGGCGGGGAGCGTGATGATAAACGTTGTGCCCTCGCCTTCTTTACTCTCCATTTCTAAGGTGCCGTTGTGCCCTTTGGTAACAATATCGTAGGCCATTGACAATCCTAATCCGGTGCCTTCACCAGTAGGTTTTGTCGTAAAAAAAGGCTGAAAAATCTTTTGTTGTACCGCTTTTGGAATACCCGTACCATTGTCGCTGACAGTGACTTCAGCCTGACCATCGGCGCATCTCGTACTGACCGTTACCGTTGGTTTATACTCCAATGTTCCAGCTTCCTTCTGCCGTTGCTGAACGGCATAGAAGGCATTCGTAAAGAGATTAAGCAGTACCCGCCCCATGTCCTGCGGAATCATGCTGACCTGTCCCAGCGAGGTGTCGAGATCAGTACTAAAATAGGCATTGAAAGTTTTGTCCTTTGCCCGAAGGCCGTGATACGCTAGCCGTAAATATTCATCGCAAAGGGCGTTAAGGTCAGTAGGTTCCCGTTGACCGTTACTAGCGCGCGAGTGCTGAAGCATGCCTTTAACAATGGATGAAGCCCGCCCACCGTGATGACTTATTTTTTGGAGATTCTGCTTCAGGTCTGTTAGCAGTTCAGTTTCCAGACCAAGATCGCGGTCTGTTTTATTTTGTTCCGTGGCTAACTCGTCGAGCAATTCGATGCTGACTTCAGAAAAATTGTTGACAAAGTTGAGTGGATTCTGGATTTCGTGGGCAATACCCGCCGTCAGTTCTCCCAGCGATGCCATTTTTTCACTTTGAATGAGTTGGCCCTGCGTCGCTTTCAGCTCGACAAGGGCTTGTTCCAATTCTTCTTTTTGCCGGGTAATCTCAGCCGTTCGTTCAGCAACTAAGTATTCCAGTTCGTTCTTTTTATTTTCAATAATGCGCCGTTGTTCAGCCTCCTTTTCACGTTCCAGTTGTTCTTTTTCTGCCGCCTTCTTTTGGCGCGCTGCAATTACAGCAAACGTAACTAGCCATATACCTGCGAACCCATTAGCCACATCAAAGAAAGCGTTGCTAGATTTCGTAAATCTAGGTAACAGGCCTTTTATCAGCTCATTGAGAAAAAAAATCAGTGCATATGGGCCTATTGCCAGCAGTAAGGTTCGGGCCGGTTTAAATTCATACCGCTGCCAGATAGTATAGACAATCATCAGGAAAATAATCAGCCAGAACCAGCCTAGTGCTATTGGCGCTGATAATAGTTCACCAATGCCTATCAGGCCAAGACCAATTAGCCATACTCGTTTGAGGTACGTATCCCAATTTGGCAGTAGTGTATCGGTATCTAAAAGATTACGAATGTACCGGACTACAAAAAAAGCGACTGTAATTGCTATATAAGCCTCTGGATCTTCAACGCTCATACAATTTGTTCGTTAACAGGATTCGACTGGCGGGCGATGATCTCATTTTGCCGACGAATGCGCCCCGACAAACTCCTAACAATACTACGAAGTACTTCGCCCCGTTCTTCCATCAAGTCGTAGAAATCGTCCTGATCGATTCTCAATAGCCGCACATCGGTGATCGCTTCGGCCGTTGCTGACCGGGTTTCGGTATCCAGCAGAGCCAATTCACCGAAGAAGTCTCCCCGACCGAAGCGGGCCAGTTCAGTATCGCTATCAATAATAGCCACCTCACCCGTATAGATAACGTACATGCCCGTACCCAGGTCACCCTTGTGGAATATGGCATCACCCGCGCCGTGTTCCTCCTCTTTCATTATGGGCGTAATACTAGCCAGCACATTTTCAGGCGTTTGAGAAAACAAGCTGGTCTGGGCTAGCAATAATACCCGGTCGTAGGCTGAAATCTGGTCGGTCGAATGGGCATCGTGAGGCATAAGCAAAGGAGATAAGGAGGCAAAGCGAGATTGTAAGGCTTGTTTGGCAGCCAACGCATCAGCTATCGGCAGGCTCAGTAAGACAACATGCACCGTCCAGGCCGAAAAGATAGACTCGCCTTTTCGCAAAATAAACGTTCGGATGGGTTCAGTATCATCCAACGGTCCCAGTTCAACATCGAGAATACGATTCTTTTCGGACCGGGGCAGATCGTCAACTAATACCTGTAGCGTTTGATAAGTAGTTCTTGGAATCAGATTATCGAGCATTTCAAGGGCATTGGCCCGGCGTTCGCGGGCTGGATGCCCGACACCCAGCCGTGCTCCGGCAATAGTTTCGGAATCGTAAAGCTGCATTAACACATCAAACAGCCGTTGTACTAGTACCGACAGTTCATAGTCAAGCGTACTGGTCAGGTCATCGTCCGTTAAGCTTCCATGCAAGAGTCGTTGTGCCAGAAGGACTTCTTCGTGCATAATGGTGCGAAACAGGGTGTCGTCGGCAGGCTCATTTGGGAAACGACGCAAGGCTCGCAAGGCGGCACCACGCACCGTCAAATCGTCCTGCTGAGCAAGTCGGTTCAGGAGTTGGTGGCTGCCAGGGGTATGGATAGCTCCGCAAATGGCCGCAATGCGCTCCAGAACCAATCTGTCTTTTGTTGACCGTTGTACCTGACTCAGCGCCGGAATCGTCTCGGCACCTCGCGCTTTGAGTGCCTGCGTTACGGCCCGACCAATTGTTTTATGAGTAAGATTTTGAAGTAAATAATGTGTCAGGTCAGCATTGACCAAGTGACCAGCGGCTGAAATCGCGGCTCTTTTTACATTGGTATACGGGCTTGTCAGTTGCTCGTTTACTAAGGGTGCAAAATTATTCAGATGCAGCGTTTCAATCAAACTCAAGGCTATTTGCTGGTGCACAGGATCAGTGTCTTTAGCTAACTGAGTTAAAGCCGTTTGTGCAGCGACATTACGCGGATTTAATTCCAGAATGCCTTTTATGGCTCCCTGCCGAATATTCAGGTCTGTGTGATTTAGAAGTGGGGCCAATTCAGCCGGTTCAGCATTAATTCTTCGGCCCAACAAATAAGCAGCCTGCTGTCGTAACGACGGCTCATCATCTGCTAAGGCAATATGAGTTAGTTGACGAACTGGTACAGTCTGATTCATGCGGGCAATAGCACTTAGCGCCCGCCATCGAATTTTTGCATTGGTATGGATGAGCAGTGCTGGTATTTGCCGGGCCAGTTCCGTCGAATCGTGGGAATCGAGCCAGCTAATAGCCGTCAGCACATCGTCGGGTCTGTTGCTTTGTAGTTGGCGGACAAGGCTAGTCTGGGCTACGGTTGGCATAGCCAGCTGGTCACGCTCCAGAAATCGACGGCCAATGGCATCATTGAGTTCATACAGATACCGCTTGTAGGTTTGGCGCAACAACCATACAGCCCCAATCAAGAGCGATATCCAGACAAGTGCTCCGCCAGCATTGAGCGTTGTGTGAAGCACAAAAATCAGCAGACCGGCCACTCCCAAGCCAATTGGTTCATATAAACCCTTTGCCAGTGTATGCCCCTTAAGACGTTGTGCAGGTAGCAAAGGTTGAAACAGAACCAGAAATACAGGGTCAAATAGGGCCCGTCGTATAACTTCAAAAATTAGGTAAAGACCACAAAAATAAATAAGCAGTGCGGTTTCATTCGCAACAAAATAGCGCAGAACAGTCAGGCCGGCCAAACCAATTAAAGCGACCCAGGGTAGCATCAGCAATGAACGTTCTACACCAAATCGGTCAAGTACTTGCCGCGACAATAGTAGTTTAGCCAGCATAGCCACCCCATAGGTTAGAGCCAGTACATAGCTTACGTACCGGATAACATCGGTTTGGTCGTGGAAACGGTGTTTTACATTAATGAAAAAGTTGTATTCTATTTCGGTGGCAACGGCCGCCAGAACGGCTAAACTCAAGCACATGTAAAAGATCAACTCACTGCCGCCAAAGCGCTTGCCAATTAGTCGCGATGGTTCCCGACGAGGAGCCCGGTCTGATCCTTGTGGTGCCTGTACATCATGCGACTGGATGGTTAACTGAAGGACATAAAGTGCCGCCAAAAACGCCCCAAAAGCTACCAGCAGTATTCGTAACACATCGGCATGGGCATGAACCAACGCGGCAAGAATAGCGCCTATGGCTTTAGCAGGCATATCGCCCGAGCTGATAACACCAAACAGCCTTTTGCTTTGCCGGGTATCGAACACGACCGCCGAAACGCCCCAAAACTCAAGATTTGTAAGCAGATAAATAACCCGATAGCCTGTCATTATACTCACCGCAGCTAGGACCGAATGACCAATGATAACCAGAACACCAACCACTACCGTCATGACAACGGCGGCTATCAGCACGCGCACTGCCAGACTGCGTAACACCAGATGATGCTCAAAATAGGCATATACTCTACCTACGCCAATCATAGCTACTGCCGACAGTATGTAGGCAATGGGTAGGCTAGTTTCGGGGTTATTTTCCAGCAGGATGGCATTGGCCGACACATAAATAAGAATAGTGCCAATGCCCAGTAGAAAATTATGGATAAAGAATAACCACACGGTTCGGCTTTCCTCCGGCCGGATGCCTAATGCACGGTGCCATCGTTGAGAAGAAGTAGATTGAGAAGTAGAGTCTGCACCAACAATCATAAGCAGGATTCACGACGCGATTTAAGGTCAAATATAAGCATCGGCACATGACAAGACGATAGACCAATGGTTAATAAGTACCCAACTAGACTTGTCACGGGCTAAAAATCGCAACAAGTGCCTGTCATCTACTAATTTCAGCACCTAAATCACCCGCCTATAGCCCGGAGAGGTAATTATCAGGTCAGACGCAGCAAGGGTAGTAATCCCTTGTACATGGGTCAAAAAGTATAGTTGTAACTAGTGTATAATGGATACGCTAATCTCTTTTTAGTCTTTACTTAATTATGACTTAATCCTAGTAGCCGACTCTTTTATGGCTTTTGGGCCTGAACGTAACTGATTATCTGAATGGAAACACAAATCGAACCACTTACCCACTACGTTCTGGCAAAAAAAGTAGACGTTGATTCAAACAGGAAGCCATCTCCAAACCGGGATGGCTTCCTGTTTGAATCAACATTTCGACCGGCAACATTAACCAATGAATGCTTACTTGGAAAAGCGATCAGGCGTCAAATTTGGCTTCCGTTTGCGTCAACGAAAACAGTTTTTTGGTTGTTGTGCACATAAACAGGTTGTTATCCACAATCGGTAGAATAAAAACAGAAGATTTTGCAGTCAAGTATTTGACCGAAACGCTACCTTTGCGGGTCATAACAACGACGCGCCCTCGTCATGGATCAGTACTCATATATCGCCAATTCCGACGCGGCTTACGTAGATCAACTCTATCAGTCTTATAAAAAAGACCCACAGACGGTTGACGAAAGCTGGCAGCAATTTTTTAAAGGGTTCGAGTTTTCACTCACCTATGGTGAAAAAGCCAATGGAACCGGAACACCGGGCCAAGGTACACCAGGCAAAACCAACGGTGCCACATCAAATGGTTCATCCGGTAACGGACAAGCTACAGCCAAGCCAGTTATAGATACTTCCCACGCAGAAAAGGAAGTCTCGGTTGCTAGTTTGATTAAGGCCTACCGCTCACGTGGTCACTTGCTGGCAAAGACAAACCCACTTAAAGAACGTAAAGATCGGCAGCCACGAGTCGATTTACCCGACTATGCCTTGTCGGAAGCTGATTTAGACACGGTTTTCGAATCAGGTAAGTTGCTTGGTATCGGACCGGCCACACTCCGCGTTATTATGGAGTCGCTCCGCAAGATTTACGCGGGCGAAATCGGGTTCGAGTACATGTACATCCGCGAACTGGATGTTAAGAACTGGTTGCGTAACAAGATTGAAAAAGAAGCCCTTGTTTTCATGCCTTCACTGGATGAGAAGAAGCGTATTCTCGAAAAGCTGAACGAAGCAACTGTTTTCGAAAACTTTCTGGCAACCAAGTATCTGGGCCAAAAACGTTTTTCCCTCGAAGGGGGCGAAGTGACCATTCCGGCTTTGGATACAATCATCAACCAGGCGGCCGACATGGGCGTTGAAGAGGTGATGATTGGTATGGCTCACCGGGGACGACTGAATATACTGGCCAACATTCTGGGCAAGTCGTATGAGTCTATCTTCGACGGCTTTGAAGGAAACGTACCAGAACAGGTACATGGCGATGGTGATGTTAAATATCACCTTGGCTATTCGAGCTTGATCGAAACCAAGTCAGGCAAGCAAATCAGCGTTAAACTTGCCCCTAACCCTTCTCACCTAGAAGCGGTTAACCCGGTTGTCGAAGGTTTTGTACGAGCGCAGGCCGACGAGGAGTATAATGGCGATTTCACTAAAATCATGCCTATCCTGATTCACGGTGATGCCGCCGTTGCAGGACAGGGTATTGTCTATGAAGTAACACAAATGGCTAAACTGGCGGGTTATAAAACCGGCGGCACAGTCCATTTTGTTATAAATAACCAAATTGGCTTTACCACCGATTTTGAGGATGCCCGCTCGTCTATTTACTGTTCAGACGTCGCTAAAATTATCGACGCGCCTATCTTCCACGTTAACGGCGACGACCCCGAAGCGGTAATTTTCTGTTCTAAATTGGCGGTAGAATTTAGGGAGAAATTCAATCGTGATGTGTTTATCGACATGGTCTGCTATCGTCGCTACGGTCACAACGAAGCCGATGAGCCGAAGTTTACGCAGCCGACGATGTATAACATCATCGAAAAGCATCAAAATCCGCGCGAAATTTATAAAGACCTGCTCATTAAGCGGGGCGATGTAGATGCCGAACTGGCGACGCGTATGGATACGGAATTCAAAAAGCAATTGCAGGACCGACTCGACCGCGTCAAGCAAAAAGCGGAGATTCCATATAAACCGCTTCGTCTGGATCTCGATTGGGCCGAACTCCGCTTCAGCGAACCGAAGGACTTTGATCAGTCTCCCGAAACGGGTATCTCATCCGAAGTACTGGATGCTGTGGGCAAAGCTTTGGTAAAAATTCCTGAAGGTTTCAAACCGCTGAAACAAATTGATAAGCTCCTGAAAGACCGGCAGGCCATGCTTACCGACACTAAAATGGTGAACTGGGGTACGGCCGAATTGCTGGCTTATGGTTCGCTGCTGGTAGAAGGTAAACCCGTTCGGTTGAGTGGTCAGGATGTGCAGCGTGGAACATTCTCGCACCGTCATTCCGTTCTTCACGATTCCGAAACGAACCAGGCATATTCCTCGCTCGACTTTATTAAGGAAGGACAGCAGAAGTTTCAGGTTTACAACTCGTTGCTGTCTGAGTATGGCGTATTAGGCTTTGAGTATGGCTATGCAATGGCAAATCCGCACGCGCTGGTTATTTGGGAAGCGCAGTTTGGCGACTTTTCCAATGGTGCTCAGTTAATTATCGACCAGTTCATTGCGGCTGCGGAATCGAAATGGGGTATTCAGAACGGCGTAACGTTATTGCTTCCACACGGCTATGAGGGTCAGGGACCAGAACATTCCAATGCCCGCCCTGAACGCTATTTGCAACTCTACGCTGAGTACAATATGATTGTTGCGAATATCACATCACCCGCCAATTTCTTTCACCTGATGCGTCGGCAGTTGATATGGCCATTCCGCAAGCCACTCATTGTGATGTCGCCAAAGTCGTTACTGCGGCATCCGAAGTGTGTCTCACCACTGGAAGAACTTACTAAAGGTTCTTTCCAGGAAGTACTGGGTGATAGCTACGCACAAGCGAAGAAAGTGAAACGGGTATTACTTTGTACGGGTAAAATCTACTATGATCTACTCGAAAAGCAACAGACTGATCAGCGTGACGACGTAGCTATTGTGCGGCTGGAGCAAATCGCTCCTTTCCCCAAAAAGCAATTGGATGCTATCTTGGGAGCCTACAAAAACGCCAAGGTTTTGTGGGTACAGGAAGAGCCCGAAAATATGGGATCGTGGACTTATCTGTTGCGCATTGGCATGAATCTGCCGATTATTGCTCGTAAAGCTGCGGCTTCGCCAGCAACAGGCTACGCCAAAATACATACTCAGGAACAAGCCGACATCGTTCGGAGAGCGTTTGAATAAATTCAGTTGTAAGTTGTAAGTGATTAATGTGTACGTAGATTATTCAATCAGTACGTAGACTTATTAGCTTACAACTTGCTCACTTACAACTCGATATATGGCCGTTGACATGAAAATCCCTCCTGTGGGGGAATCCATTACCGAAGTAACCGTTGGCACCTGGTATAAGAAAGAAGGTGATCACGTAAAAATGGACGATGTTCTTTGCGGGCTTGACTCCGACAAGGCTACGTTCGAATTAACGGCCGAAGCCGATGGTATTCTGCATATTCTAGCTCAGGAAGGCGATGTATTGCCTATTGGTGCCAGTATCGGTACAATTGACAACGGCGGTAGCGCCCCAAGCGCTGCCCCGGCAGCCGAACCAGCTAAGGTAGAAACGCCGGTACAAGTTGCACCTACACCACAAGCTACGCCCGCTTTACAAGACGTGGCTGAGCCTGTTCAGGCTCCTGTTGCAAACTCGGCTACGAGCGTTGTTGAGATGAAAGTTCCGGCCGTAGGCGAATCCGTTACAGAAGTAACGATTGCCTCCTGGAGTAAGAAAGATGGTGATCAAGTCGCCCTTGATGAAGTTTTGTGTGAACTTGAGTCAGACAAAGCTACATTCGAACTCCCGGCCGAAGCTGCCGGAACGCTACGTATTGTAGCACAGGCTGGCGAAACGTTGCCTATCGGTGCGTTGATTGCCAAAATTGAAGTAGGTGCAGGTGCCGCAGTCACTCCGGCAAATACCCCCGCTCCGCAACAGGCTACGAGCGCACCGGCTTCTGAAGTTGCCTCTAATGGTCAGAATGGGAATGGCTATGCTGCTCATTATCCATCACCCGCAGCGGCCAAGATTCTGGACGAAAAAGGTGTTAATGCACAACAGGTTCAAGGTACGGGTGTTGGTGGTCGTGTAACGAAAGAAGATGCGGTAAAAACATCGTCTGCTCCGGCACCAGCGGCTCCACAGCCGTCCGGCGTTTCGGCACCATCCACAGCACCAAAACCAGCCGCTCCAACGCCAGCTGCAGCACCCGCACCAAGCGGAGAACGAGGTCAACGTCGGGAGAAAATGACCTCACTTCGACGGACAATTGCCCGCCGGTTGGTAGCGGTCAAGAACGAGACGGCTATGCTGACCACCTTTAACGAGGTGGATATGAAGGCCGTTATGGACCTTCGGAATAAGTACAAAGACAAGTTTAAGGAAAAAAACGGGGTGGGGCTTGGCTTTATGTCGTTCTTCACGAAAGCGGTTTGTATTGCTCTCAAAGATTTTCCAGCCGTTAACGCGCAAATTGATGGCGATCAAATGATCTTCAATGATTTCTGCGATATTTCGATTGCCGTTTCGACAGAACGGGGTTTGGTTGTTCCGGTCATTCGGGACGCTGATAAACTGAGCTTTGCCGGCGTTGAAAAAGAAATCGTTCGGCTGGCTGGTCTAGCTCGCGACAACAAACTGACTATTGAGCAAATGACCGGTGGTACATTCACCATTACCAATGGCGGTACATTCGGGTCAATGCTTTCAACACCAATTATTAATGCACCACAGTCGGCGATTCTGGGCATGCACAACATCGTTGAGCGGGCAGTGGTTGTTAATGGCGAGATTGTCGTTCGACCAATTATGTACTTGGCCTTGTCATACGATCACCGGATTATTGATGGTAAAGAATCCGTTAGTTTTCTGGTTCGTGTGAAACAAATTTTGGAAGACCCTTCCCGGATTATATTTGACATGTAATCGTTAACGGTTCATTCATAAAAAAGCTGCTCTGAGGAACTCAGAGCAGCTTTTTTGCTTAGTTAACTAGTTAATCTACGCCATAATTAAACTCATACCGCCCATTTGGGGTGGTTGCGGAATGCCCATAAGTTGTAAAATCGTGGGAGCAATATCAGCCAGTTTGCCATTATTAAGCGTTGGATGATAGTCTTTATCGACCATAATACATGGCACTAAGTTGATTGTATGAGCGGTATTGGGCGTCCCATCATCATTAGTCATGTATTCTGCGTTGCCGTGATCAGCAATAATAATGGTTGTATAACCATGTTCCAGTGCAGTTTCCGTAACGGCTTTTGCACAAGCATCGGCAGTCTCGGCAGCTTTTATAACGGCTGAAAATACACCCGTGTGGCCCACCATGTCGGTGTTAGCGAAGTTGAGGCAAATAAAGTCTGGTTCTTCGCTCTCTAACTCCGGTATTATGGCGTCACGAATGGCGTATGCTGCCATTTCGGGTATCTGATCGTATGTTTTTACGGGCACGGTAATCGACATCCCCTTATCATCCTGAATCACCATTTCTTTCGGTGAAGGACACAAAAGACGTTTTTCGCCCACAAAAGGCTCTTCACGGCCACCCGAAAAGAAAAATGTAACGTGGGGATACTTTTCTGTTTCAGCAATTCGAATCTGCTTCCGCCCCGCTGCCGCAATGACTTCACCTAACGTATTTTGCAGGTTGTCTTTGTCGTAAATAACCTTTACGCCCACAAATTCGCTGTCGTAGTTGGTCATCGTAATATAGTCCAACGACAGTTTCGTCATGCCCTGCTCGGGGAAATCTTTCTGCGTTAGCGCCTGTGTGATTTCGCGACCCCGATCTGTGCGGAAGTTGAAACACAATACAACATCGCCTTCTTCGATAACAGCGATCGGCAAGCCATCAGCTTTCGTTATGATAAGTGGCTTTATAAATTCATCCGTAACACCGGCATCGTACGATTCCTGTAATGCCTGTGTCACGTCGGTAGCGGCCAGTTTCTCCCCTTCGCCCTTTACCATCGCGTCATAGGCTATTTTGACCCTCTCCCAGCGGTTATCACGATCCATGGCGTAATAACGACCAATAACGGTAGCGATCTGCCCAGTTGTCACCGCCATATGGGACTGTAAATCGGTCAGATAACCAATTCCGCCTTTAGGGTCGGTGTCACGTCCATCCGTGAAGGCGTGAACGAATACGTCAGTCAAGTTGTGCGCGTGGGCAATAGATAACAATCCTTTGATATGCTCGATGTGGGCATGAACGCCCCCATCAGACACTAAACCCATAAAATGCACCTTTTTGCCATTCGTTTTGGCATAGGTCAGCGCATCTACTAAAACAGGCTCGTTATCAAGCGTATGTTCTTCAACGGCTTTGTTGACCTTCACTAGATCCTGATAAACAACCCGGCCTGCACCAAGATTCATGTGGCCCACTTCTGAGTTTCCCATCTGACCCGTAGGGAGCCCAACAGCCAGTCCCGAGGCTTCTAGTGTGCTATTGGAATACTTGGCATACAACGAGTTCATAAACGGTGTGTGAGCCGCTTCAATAGCCGATACTTCGGGCTTAAGGGGAATACCCCAACCGTCGAGAATAAGGAGAAGAACTTTTTTTTCCATAGTTCTAAAGAATAAAAAAGAGTAAAGTCGAACCGTTGAAACGACGCAAAGGAATGGCGACAACCAAATTATTTTTTCGTCACGCCATGACCCGGCTTTTCGCTCGGTCGCTCATTAAGGTTATGCTGTTGAATAAAATAGGTGAGCAATTGGCGGCAACAACGGAGGGTAATTTGGTAAACCTCTTCAAAAACCTCCGGCCCTTCGTAATAGGGATCCGGCACGTTAGGCTGATCGCTTACATCTGGATCAAATTCACGAAGTAAAAAGATTGTATCGGTAGAATACAGCCCTGTGCTTCGGTAATTCAGTTTTTCGATGGCTTCGAGATTGGTCTCGTCCATAGCTACGAAATAGGTGAACTGAGCTAAATCTTCGCCGATTAAGCGTCGGGCGCGATGTGAGAGTGTTAGCCCGTGTTCCAACGCGTTTTGGCGGGTTCGGCGGTCAGGTAGTTGGCCGAGGTGAAATGACGCTGTTCCAGCTGAATCAACCTGAATTAGTTCACCTAATCCAGCTTCGGTGACGAGCATCCGGAAGACACCCTCCGCCACCGGCGACCGGCATATATTGCCGTAACAAACGAAGAGAACAGAAATCATAAGGTATAAATCACAATGATGAATGCCCTACGAGGTGCACCATCCATCATTATTTTTCTAATGGTTCATTCTGCTCATCTACAATGACAAACACATCTTCGCCTACTTTCTTCATCAGGTATTTTTCGCGGGCAAACTTCTCCCGAAGGCGGTCGTTACCGAGCACCTCTTGTCGTTCTGTCTGCACAGCTTTAATTCTAGCCTGATAAAACTTGGCTTCTCCATCCAGTTCACGCAGTTTCCACCAGTTCCGAATCTGGGTTGGCAAATCGTTGGCATCAAAAAATGTCATCCACGCCAGTAGTCCTAAGCCAGTAGCGACATAGAAATTGCGAACATAGCGGAGAATGCGATTAAACATAGTTGCAGTATCGAGCCGAGTGATTGTTGGGCCGCCGAAACGACCATTTGCCGTGTCATTTTTAACCCGACACCCTTATGAATCAAAAGGTGCCGGGTTGAAACTAGTATCGGCCACCTGGCCCGACACAACAGAAATGCTTAAAAATTCAAACCTGGGAAATAACCAGTTTCGCCTAGTTCTTCCTCAATACGCAGCAGTTGGTTATATTTCGCCATCCGGTCTGACCGCGAAGCTGAACCCGTCTTGATCTGGCCCGTATTAAGCGCCACTGCAAGATCAGCAATGGTCGAATCTTCGGTCTCGCCCGAACGGTGCGACATGATATTTTTGTAGGCGTTACGCTTCGCCAGATTCACGGTATCAATCGTTTCCGTCAAGGAGCCAATCTGGTTTACTTTCACCAGAATGGCGTTAGCAATACCTTTATCGATACCTTCCTGAAGCCGAGTTACATTGGTTACAAACAGATCGTCACCAACGAGTTGAACTTTGGAGCCTTTCAGTTCGTCGGTGTGGGTTTTCCAGCCCGCCCAATCGTCTTCAGCCATACCATCTTCAATCGACATAATGGGGTATTTGCTCACCCAGTCTTTCCAGAAACCCGCCATTTCTGACGAAGTCAATTTGTCGCCGGTTGATTTTTTGAAGTGGTAAACACCAGCATCGGCATCATAAAACTCCGATGAAGCAGCATCCATAGCAATCCAGACATCTTCACCTGGCCGGTAACCAGCTTTCTCGATGGCCTGGATAATTATTTGAATCGCTTCTTCATTCGACTTGATGTTAGGGGCAAAACCGCCTTCATCACCCACGTTAGTACCGAGACCCAACTTTTTCAGAACGCCTTTGAGCGTATGGAAAATTTCGGTACCCATCCGCAACGCTTCCGAAAAACTTGGTGCGTTGGCAGGCATAACCATAAATTCCTGAAAATCGATGGAGTTATCGGCGTGAGAACCACCATTCAGAATGTTCATCATCGGAACGGGCAGTGTATTGGCATTAACGCCACCAATATACCGATAGAGGGGCATTCCTGCTTCCTGAGCGGCAGCTTTGGCTGCGGCCAGAGACACCCCAAGAATAGCATTCGCGCCTAAACGGCCCTTATTAGGTGTACCGTCCAGTTCAAGCATGATTTTATCAATCATACTCTGTTCGAAGACCGAAATGCCGACCAGTTCTGGAAAAATCAATTCGTTTACGTTCGAAACGGCTTTCAGAACACCTTTACCTACATACACCTTTGGATCATCATCGCGAAGTTCGACAGCTTCGTGGGAGCCAGTTGATGCGCCCGATGGCACAGCGGCCCGCCCCAGATAACCATTTTCGGTGCGGACGTCCACTTCGACAGTTGGATTGCCACGTGAATCCAGAATCTGCCGGGCATGAATGCTTTGGATGGTACTCATTGCAAAGAAATAAGAAGGGTTAACAACGAAATATTTTATCGCTCCGGCGCACCGGTTTGTCGGGTTTGACTACCAAGCCATTAGGCTAGTTAGCTAACCAGCCGTAAAGTAACGAAATACAGGGCAGAACTTTAGAAAAGGAACCGTATTGGTGCGTGACTTAACGATTAATTTATGGTCTATACTGTCCTGAAACAGAAGTTGTCAGAAAATGTTGTCTATTTGTGTGCTCATATATCGCCACTAAACCAACCATACCTATGCGCGGACTCTTATATTTCCTGTTGTTTTTATTAGTTATTTTCGGTGTTCTCTATGCGCTTACTGGCTGGAGTTATAGTGATGGCGAACGCGCCGGGACCGTTTCAAAGTTTAGCCGACGGGGTTTTCTCTTCAAAACGTACGAAGGCGTACTGAACGTGGGCGGGTTTTCGGGCGAGACAGGCTCGCTAACGCCACAGTATTTTGATTTTTCGGTAAAAGACGATGTCGTATCAAATCAGATTACCGAAGCCGTTAAATCGGGTCAGCGCGTAACGCTACATTATGAAGAAAAAATCTTGAAATTTCCCTGGAACGGTGAAACAAAGTATTACATCACCTCTGTAGAAGTAGTAGGGACGCCTGCACGCCCATACGGTGATGGGTCAGCTTATCCGGGCTATCAACAGGGGCAACCGCAATCGGGTCAGCCTCAGCAAACACAACCCCAAATTCAGCAACCGGCACCCGCTCAGCAGCCCGCTACCGCCGACTCAACACTGTAAGTGAATTAGTCGCTAAAAGTCCATCAATTATTCTGAAAACGAGGCAGTTGATGGACTTTTTTGCAACCACTATTTCCCTATAATTAAGGCCCTCCAGAGTCTTATCTATTTTCAAAAAGTGTTTGGTAGTCTGCCCATTTTTGGGTAATTTTATCTGTTTAAACAACCGTCCTAACATGGCAAAATCAGATTCGGCACAAGCCACAGCATCTGCTCATGAAAATAAATTAAAAGCCCTCCAGACTACCATTGAGAAGCTGGATAAGGCATTTGGCAAAGGCACTGTAATGCGTTTGAGCGAAAGCAAAGTTGTCGATATTCCAGTTATTTCTACGGGTTCTCTAGGGTTAGATTTAGCCCTTGGTATTGGCGGCTTACCACGTGGCCGCGTTGTGGAGATTTACGGGCCTGAATCATCGGGTAAGACAACACTTACACTGCATGCTATTGCCGAAGCACAAAAAGCAGGTGGTCTAGCTGCTTTCATTGATGCAGAACACGCCTTTGACCGTAGTTACGCCGAGAAGCTTGGTATTGACGTTAAGAATTTACTTATCTCGCAGCCCGACAACGGCGAACAGGCGCTCGAAATTGCAGAGCATTTGATCAGTTCAGGTGCCATTGATATTATTGTTATTGACTCCGTTGCTGCCCTTGTGCCAAAAGCCGAGATAGAAGGCGAAATGGGAGAAAGTAAAATGGGTCTACAGGCTCGTTTAATGTCACAGGCGTTGCGGAAGCTAACTGGTACGATCAACAAAACAGGTTGCTGCTGTATCTTCATCAACCAGTTGCGTGAAAAAATTGGTGTTATGTTCGGTAACCCCGAAACAACAACCGGTGGTAACGCATTGAAATTTTATGCATCAGTTCGTCTGGATATCCGACGCATTGGTCAGATTAAAGAAGGTACCGATAATGTAGTAGGTAACCGCACGAAGGTGAAGGTTGTCAAAAACAAGTTGGCGGCTCCTTTTAAAGTTGTTGAGTTCGATATTATGTACGGCTTAGGCATCTCCAAAGTTGGCGAAATCCTCGACTTAGCCGTTGAGATGGAAATCGTTAAGAAGGCCGGTTCCTGGTTCTCCTATGGCACTAGCCGTTTGGCGCAGGGTCGTGATGCTGTTAAGGAATTACTTTTGGATAATCCTGAGCTAATGGCGGAGATTGAAGGCAAGATTCGGGCGAAAATTTCTGAAGATGATACCGTCCTGCTTGATCCGGTTCTTGAAGGTACGGCTGCCGATGATGAAGGTGAAATTGACGATTAACTATTAGTATTGCTGAATCAGGATATTCGGCGTGTAAAATAAAAAGAGGTAGCTAATCCACATTAGCTACCTCTTTTTATTTTACACGTATGCAGTTTACTCTCAAATAAGGAGGTAACTACCGCTTATCAATTGATTTGAATTCGCGTAGCGTTGCGCCAGTATAAATCTGACGCGGACGGCCAATAGGTTCTTTCTGTTCACGCATTTCTTTCCACTGCGCTATCCAGCCCGGCAAACGACCAATCGCGAACATCACGGTAAACATGTTCGTTGGGATACCCAAAGCACGGTAAATAATACCCGAGTAGAAATCTACGTTTGGGTACAGTTTGCGTGACACAAAATACTCGTCGTTCAGCGCGGCTTCTTCGAGCCCTTTGGCAATTTCGAGTATTGGATCGTTAACACCGAGTTTGCTCAGTACATCGTCGGCTGCTTTTTTGATAATTTTAGCACGAGGGTCGAAGTTTTTATACACCCGGTGGCCGAAACCAAATAAACGGAAGCCCGTTGTTTTCGCATTTTTGGCCATATCAATGTACTTCGAAACATCTCCGCCATCGGCTTTGATATCTTCGAGCATTTCAATTACTTCCTGATTGGCACCACCATGCAACGGACCCCATAAGGCACTGATACCCGACGAAATGGACGAATAGATATTAGCCTGAGACGACCCTACAAGTCGGACCGTTGAAGTTGAACAGTTTTGTTCATGGTCAGCATGGAGAATAAGCAACACGTTCAATGCTTCGGCCACCACCGGATCAACGGTATAATCTTCGACTGGCAACGAGAACATCATGTTCAGGAAGTTCGGTATGTAGTCAAGATTATTTTTGGGGTAATTAACCGGATGACCCAATGACCGTTTGTAGGACCAGGTAGCAATGGTTGGTAATTTAGCCAGCAACCGAATAATGTGCGCGTCGGTTTGATCTTCTCCCTTGCCACTTTCCAGATCAGGATAGAACGCACTCATTGCGCTAACCAAAGACGACAGAACACCCATAGGGTGGGCTTTAACCGGAAAACCATCGAAAATTTTCCGCATGTCTTCATTCACCAGCGTATGACGACGGATAGCCGTTTCAAATGTGGAGAATTCTTCTTGTGTCGGCAGTTCGCCGTAAATTAGGAGATAGGCGACTTCCAAAAACGATGCTTTGGCGGCCAAATCTTCAATAGAATATCCCCGATATTGCAGAATGCCTAGTTCTCCATCCAAGAACGTGATGGCACTTTTTGTGGCACCGGTATTTTTATAACCCCGGTCCAAGGTAACATAGCCCGTCTGATCACGGAGGTTCGAGATATCGAAGGCTTTTTCATGTTCGGTTCCCTCTAAGGTCGGAAATGAATACGTTTTACCATCGACGGTTAATTCAGCGGAGTTTGCCATACAAAAAATCAGGGTAGAGTAATCAGAGATAATGAATTAGGCATTTATTGGGCATCGGGACACATTTCGATTGGACAGATTCTGCTTCAGCGA
The DNA here is from genome assembly GCF_042686045.1 of Spirosoma flavum. Lineage (NCBI taxonomy): Bacteria > Pseudomonadati > Bacteroidota > Cytophagia > Cytophagales > Cytophagaceae > Spirosoma > Spirosoma flavum. Next base: position 414,159 of record NZ_JBHUOM010000001.1, on the reverse strand, counting down.
AGCAACCACACCAAGTAAAATACTGGCATTGAACCAACCGGACAAATCCACTGCACCAGCAGACTGAATAGTCCAGTCCACACCGGGCGAAATTAGTCCAAAAACCCAAACGACAGATGAAATTGTCTAAAAAAAGCCGTGTTACGTTTGTATTAAAATGTAACTTAAAGAATTCACAATAAGTTTTCTCATTATCGTTTGGAGAAAATTCCTCCTTTCATGACTATTCGAACTCGCTGTACATCGGTAATTGTTTTGGTCGGATCACCATCTACCGCCACTAAATCGGCCAGCAAACCCGATCGAACCCGTCCCCGGTCGGCCAAGTGAAACGCATCGGCGTTGACCGATGTAGCTGAGCGCAGAACATCAAGTGGTTTCATACCATAATCCGCCATCATTACCAGTTCGCGTGCGTTGTCGCCATGGCTAAATACCCCCACATCGCCACCCGCACAAATCGTCACTCCCGCATCCAGTGCCTGCTTAAAGGTCACTCTTTTTTGTTTTATCCGGTCAGGTTCAGGCTCCTGTCCCTTTTTCCAACCGCGATACTGGCTAACAGCGTCTCCAGCCGCCAATGTTGGACAAAGTGCGGTGCCATGTTGTTTCATAAGCGCAAAAATTTCAGGCGTTCCGGCGTCACCGTGCTCAACCGTTTCGCAACCACCCAAAATGGCCCGGCGCATTCCTTCAGCCGTGCTGGCATGAGCAGCCACACCTCGACCACTACTTTTAGCAACGTCGACAATGAGTTTAATTTCTTCGATAGTATAAGTTGGCCGAGCCTCAGCCATTAGCCCCCAACGATAGTCAGCATAAATTTTTATGGCATCAGCTCCTTTGCCAATCTGCCGACGAACAGCCTGAATAAGTGCATCGTGACCATCAGCTTCTTCGGCACCTTGTGGCACATCTATATCCGGGCTGAAGCCTTTGGGCGCGTAGCTACCCGTGGCTATAAGCGCCCGCGTAACAATGATCATGCGTGGTCCGGGAATGATACCCTTGTTAATGGCTTGCTTTAGGCCAACATCGTCGTACTCTGCGCCTTCTGTACCGAGGTCACGAACGGTTGTAAAACCTGCTAACAGAGTTTTTTGGGCATGAACTGTCGCCCGCGCCACTCGTAGCGAACGGGCTTCTTTCAACACCTGATCATCCCAGGGCGTTTCGTTATAAGGGTGTAACAGCAAATGCGAATGGCCTTCAATCAGACCAGGCATTAAAGTGGTGCCTTTCAAATCGACGACTTCAGCACCAGTTGCCGAAACAGTATTGGCCGCACCGACAGATTCAATTTTATCACCCGATATCCGAACCACCCAGCCTTCGTGGGTAGTTTCTCCATCGAAAACGCGGTCAGGTTTGAGAAGATACGTTGGCTGTGCAAAAAGTGACACAGGAAACCAGAGTATCAGAAAGTACAGTTTGTTCATAAGAGAGGAAGTGATAAAATTAGAAATAGGCAAAGACGCTTATGAGCTACAGTGGTCGTTTTTCTCAACTAGCACGGATATCCCTAAAGAATTAACAATATGACGGATGAAATACAGAACATAATTATCAATCAACGACGCTTTGATACTATAACATCCCAGGCATTCTTTCCAAATAGTAGCACTAACAAGGCCGGCAACAGGATTGCACCAGTCCGAAATCCGTCACCAGTAAGCTTGTAGATTCCCGTATTATATTGGGTAAAGCTCTGAAGTAGATAGTAAATTGACGCAGCCAGCAACGCAACCATTAATACCATATATACAGCTTGCCCCAATCGGCCAATCAACCACGTTATCAGCAGAGTTAGACCCACTACGACGGAGACCGTAACCAGAGCTTTCGGAAAGGTTTCGAGGTAGGAATAATCAAAAAAGAACACCCCAGCTTGACCAATCAGATTGGGGTGAGACAGTAGCCAGGCGTCCAGGACGACTAGCACCAGGAGTAAAACGTAAAAGAAAGGGTTACGCATGAAATTAGTTTACGTATTGATTTGACCTTGCTAAGGTAGACTGAATCAGGTGAATGCTAAATATGGTCGACTTAGCATCTATCCGATTCAGTGTATTTTATCCCGCCAACTCCATCTTCAAAAACTTGCCCGTATAACTTCCTTTCACTTCAGCCACCTTTTCGGGTGTGCCTTCGGCAATGATGTAACCACCTTTGTTACCGCCTTCGGGGCCAAGATCGATGAGGTGATCAGATACCTTAATCACATCTAAGTTGTGCTCAATAATGAGAACAGTATTACCCTTATCGGCGAGTTTGTTCAGAACGTCAAGCAAGTGCGCGATGTCCTGAAAGTGCAGCCCCGTAGTTGGTTCGTCGAGGATATAGAGCGTCTTGCCAGTATCTTTCTTCGACAATTCTTCGGCAAGTTTCACGCGTTGGGCTTCGCCACCCGACAGCGTCGTGGCGTGTTGACCAAGCGTAATGTAACCCAATCCGACATCGTTCATTGTCGTTACTTTACGCAGGATTTTGGGTTGGCTCGCGAAAAAATCCAATGCCTGCTCAACCGTCATATCAAGTACGTCCGCAATAGATTTACCCTTAAACCGCACTTCAAGCGTTTCGCGGTTAAAGCGTTTTCCCTTACAGGTTTCGCACATGATATGCACGTCGGGTAGAAACTCCATCTCGATTTTCTTCATGCCCGCGCCCTCGCAATCTTCACAACGGCCACCCTTTACGTTAAACGAGAAACGACCAGGTTTGTACCCCCGAATCTTAGCTTCAGGCAACTCAGCAAACAATGTTCTTATCTCCGAAAACATACCCGTGTAGGTTGCCGGATTCGAGCGAGGTGTTCGGCCAATGGGCGACTGATCTACCTCAATTACTTTATCCAGATATTCCAGTCCATCCACCGTTTTGAACGGTAGCGGTTCACGCTTCGACTTATAAAAATGCCGATTCAGCACCGGAAACAGCGTATCGTGAATCAATGACGACTTACCACTGCCCGATACGCCCGTAATGGTCACCATGCGCCCAAGTGGCAGTTTCAGGGTTACGTTTTTGAGGTTGTTACCCGTTGCATTCTTGATAATCAAGAACTTGCCGTTACCTTTCCGGCGTTCGGCAGGTACTTCGATGGCTCGCCGACCACTCAGGTAATCGGCTGTTGTGCTGCTGCCCGCCGGTCCGGCATACTTGTTTTTTAGAAATTCATCGGGTGTTCCCTGATTAACGACTTGCCCCCCGTGCCGACCTGCGCCCGGACCAATGTCGAGAATGAAATCTGATTCGAGCATCATGTCTTTATCGTGCTCAACGACCAGAACAGTATTACCCAAATCGCGCAGGTTCTTTAGCGAATCAATTAGTTTCACATTGTCGCGCTGATGGAGACCAATACTGGGTTCATCCATAATGTAGAGAACGCCCACTAACTGCGTTCCGATTTGCGTAGCTAACCGGATGCGTTGCGCTTCACCACCCGACAAGGTCCGCAAAGGTCGGTCCAGCGTCAGATAATCAAGGCCAATATCGAGTAAGAAACCAATACGTTTACGAATCTCTTTGAGAATTTCTTTAGCAATAATATTTTGTCGGTCGCTCAGGCGGCTTTCCACGCCATCAAACCATATTGTTAGTTCCGAAATGTCCATACGGGCCAATTCGGAAATATTTTTCTGATCGATTTTAAAGTATAACGATTCCTTTTTCAGCCGCGCGCCCTCACATTCGGGGCAGGTTTTCACGACCATAAAGTCTTTGAGCCATTCCTGAATTTTATCCGTACTATTTTCCTGCTGACGCTTCAAAAAGTTAACGATTCCCTCAAACTTAAAGCTATAAAAATCTTCTGGTCGGGATGCCGCATCACTATCGCCACGTCCAACATTTTTCTTAGCGGGCTGTGCCGGTTGACCATCTATAGCTTCCTCTTCTGTACCATACATGAGAGCATGAAGCAGGTCGTCAGGAAATTTAGTAACGGGTGTGGTGAGGTTGAGTTTGTATTTTTTCAGAATCGTTTCAATCTCCTTAAAGATCCATAACTCCCGGTACTCTCCCAACGGCGCAATAGCTCCCCTGCTTATACTCAACGATCTATCAGGAATAACTGACTCCTCGGTAATTTCTTCAATCACACCCAGCCCCTTACAAACCGGGCAGGCTCCATAGGGCGAGTTGAATGAAAACGAGTTCGGCGATGGCTCATCGTAACTGATACCGGATTCAGGATCCATCAAATTTTGCGAAAAATAGACCAGCGTGTCAGCACCGTCAAGCATCTGCATCGCACCTTTACCCTGCTTCAGAGCCGTTTGTACAGATTGACTAAGCCGGTAGCGTGACTGCGAATCCCCGTCTTCAATTTTCGGCACGAGCCGATCAATTACTATTTCTATATCGTGGATTTTGTAGCGGTCCAACTGCATCTTCGGCACAATGTCCTGCACTACACCGTCCACTCGCACTTTGGTGTATCCCGTCTTGGCAATCTGCACGAACAGTTCGCGGTAGTGACCTTTACGACTCTTGATGATTGGTGCCAGCAACGTCAATTTTTGCCCTGTATATTGCTCCAAAATCGTGTCGATAATCTGATCCTGCGACTGACGTTCCATTTTACGGTTCGTTAGGTACGAAAATGCTTCACCAGCGCGGGCGTAGAGCAATCGCAGAAAATCATAAATTTCGGTTGTCGTGCCAACCGTCGAGCGCGGGTTTTTAGATGTGGTCTTTTGCTCAATGGAAATTACTGGACTAAGCCCGTTGATTTTGTCCACATCGGGACGTTCCATGTCGCCAATAAACGAGCGGGCATAGGCCGAAAAACTCTCCATATACCGACGTTGGCCCTCGGCATAAATCGTATCGAAAGCCAGCGATGACTTTCCGCTGCCACTGATACCCGTCACGACCACCAGCTTGTTGCGGGGTATGGTAACGTCAATATTTTTCAGGTTGTGTTCGCGGGCGCCGAGAACCTCAATATGGTCGTGGCCCGTCAGGTCAATATCGGTAAGTCCGGGCCGACGCTCGGTTGCTTTTTCTTCAATCACGCTGGCAATGGGTTATTCTAAAGAACAACGTAAAACGGGCGGGGGTAGTTTCCAGAAAAAGAACAGGTTTTTACAATAGCAGGCCCTCCCAAATTTCTTCTCGATGAGAACCTGCTGTACTCAACTTATGATGGATATTGCCCAATTCATTTTTCGACCATATTCTTCTATTCGCATGCATAAACGTCCCACAAGTAGAGTAGAACGAAACCTCAACTACATTTCACACATTAAGTATACTGGTAAGCCCACCAAATCAGAACGCCCTGCAATGGTAGCCGTGCCCACCGCAACCAGACAGGCAATTTTCGGAAGCGGCTTGAAGTAACCATATAAACATTGGCCGGAAATACAGCAACCAACAGCAAAACAAGCCCCCAGGCCGATAGTGAACGGGTAGCCGGAAACAGTAGTCCAATGCCCAACACTATTTCGGCGATGCCGCTCAACGTTACCATCAGGTTATGTGCTGGTATGTAGGGCGGCATGATAGCCAAATACGTTTTGGGATTGATGAAGTGGTTCGTCCCGGCAGCAATGTAGATAATGGCCTGAATATAAAGGCTTAGGTTATACATGAATAATCGGTAGGCAGGATTTAGTAAGACAGATATACGGGGGTTGAACCAATAGCATAAACGGAAAACAACCAGTTTTTGATTAACCCTTTTCCAACGTTAAGCTGGTCAACTACTGAAACCCAACTACTTATTCAATAACATGACCGACAAAACCCGCCGTATTATCCAGAATCAGGCCGCCACGTCGGAAGCCTAATCCACAAGCTTCGCCCGCGTAAATAACACCCGCTTGATACGTATGCCCGGCTGAATCCTGCGGAAATTCAACATACTCCTGATATATTTTCGGGTAATCGCCATAATCTCCATCCACAGCCTGTCGTTCGCTACCGTCGGCATTCAGGATCCGGGTGTTAGCGCCCTCCCGCCCAAACAACACTTTTTCTACGCAGGGCTTATTAGGCAGTGGTTTCGTATCTGTTTCGAGCAGTAAAGGGTGATTCGGGTAAAGCTCCCATAAAATTTTCAGGACGTATTTCGACTGAAAAAGCAGCGTATAAGCTGGATTCAGCACGACGGCCAATCGCTTGCGAACAATTTCAGTTAGGATTTGGACCAGTTCGGGCTCTTCTTCGGCCATGGCTTCCCAGGGCACTAGTTTAAACCAGAAATCCATTTTTTCGAACTGCCCGTTTTTAGGGTTCTGCCAGAAAATGCCTTCTTCTGCCGAAAAATCAACGTTATCTATAAAATCGAAATCGATGTCAAACCCAGCTTCACGGGCCGCTTCACCCAGTAAAGCCACGTTAGTATCGTCTTCAGGGAAGTCACGCATGGCCGATAGCAACAGCGTTGGTTGCAAGTCGGGGTTAATTGCCAGCAGTTCTTCAAACTGACCCGTTAATGTCTCGAATACTGCATTGAACTGCTGACTGTCATTGAGGCCATTCGCCTTGAGGTGGGCATATTGAACCACTGCCGTTTCGGGCAGGCACGTTGCTGTGTCAGCATTGAACTCAATGAGTTTTATCTCCCGACCATCAATGCCCCCAGCTAGGTCGAAGCGGCCATAGAGATGAATATTTCGGTCGTCGTCCCACGATAATTTAATCAGGTCAATCAGATTTTCGGGGATTCCCAATTCGGCAAAACGGTTCTCATCAATAATCTTCTGACCAGCAGCGACGAACATCTCGAATAATTCGTTGGTCGCTTCGTAGTAAGCATCTGCTTCGGCGGTTTTAATTGTCACAACCTCGTTTGTCAGGTAGGGTAGCGTGTCCTGGCCGAGCATCCAATCCCAGCCGAGATTACGTAGTTGGGAATCAGGCGGTATGGGTAGCGTTTTGAGAGAAATCATAGCAGTTGGTAATTTACAAAAGGCGAAGTACGATCTTTATCAAAACAATTCGAAATTCGCCTTTCGTAAATCTCGCTTAACCAAATGATTCGAACATACTTATTTTTAGCTAGTGTGCTGCTAACCCTGACAGCCGGTCTGGTTCATGGACAGTCGGATAAAAAGAGTCAGGCTATCCCTGTTATTTTCGACACCGATATGGGACCGGATTACGACGATGTTGGAGCGATTGCCCTGCTTCACGCTTTTGCCGATGAGGGACAGGCCCGGATTCTGGCAACCATTGCCAGCACGAACTACCCCAATGTAACGCCGGTATTGAGTGTGCTGAATACGTATTTTAATCGACCCAACATACCTATTGGCGTTCCGAAAGGAAAGGCGATCAGCGATAAAGATTCGCAGCACTGGTCTGATACGCTGGTCGTTCGCTATCCGCACACGGTTCGCTCGAACGACGATATGCCTGATGCTGTTGCGCTGTACCGCCAGATTCTGGCCAAGCAACCTGATCATAGCGTTACGGTCATTACGGTTGGCTTTCTGACTAACCTTGCCGATTTACTTGACTCCAAACCTGACCAATATTCCAAGCTGACAGGCAAAGCATTAGTTGCGCAAAAGGTAAAAAATCTGGTCAGCATGGCGGGCAAGTTTCCGAATGGTCGGGAATACAACGTGTTTAGAGACTCTTCGTCCTCAAGAATCGTGTTTGCCAACTGGCCGACGCCTATTCTAATGAGTGGTTTTGAAATTGGTGAACAGATTCATTCGGGTCTACCCTTGACCCAGAACACCCGTATTCAACATAGCCCAGTGAAAGATGTATTCACGATTTCGTTGCCCAAATCAGCCGACGATAAAAACGGGCGAATGAGCTGGGACCAAACCGCTGTACTGGTCGGAGTTAGAGGGCATGAACCTTACTATTCCATCAAATCCGGAAGATTAACGATGAATGCCGACGGCTCTAACGGTTGGGACGATTCGGGAAAGGGCCATCAATATTTAGTTGAAAAAATACCCTCATCGCAGGTTGAGGTATTGATTAATAAGCTAATGCAGCATCAGCCAGGAAAAAAACAACTAGAATAGCCTCCTTCTATAGCTATAAACCTGAGTCATTTCGGGCCAATATGTGTTATCTTTTTGTATGACTGATTCAGTAAAAGATGCGATTCGCAAAGCTGCCATGTTCTGCGCTTATCAGGAACGCACCCAGCAGGAAGTTCGCGACCGATTGAAGGATTGGGGCGTTTTTGGCGATGATGCCGAAGAAGTTATTGCTGAGTTGATTCAGCAGAATTACCTGAACGAAGAACGATTTGCCAAATCTTTCGCAGGTGGAAAATTCCGCGTGAAAGGCTGGGGCCGACGCAAAATCACACAACATCTGAAGCAACGCGGCATTTCGGGCTACAACCTCGATCAGGCCATGAAGGAAATTGCCCCGGACGATTACCGAGGTACACTCACAACGTTATTAAACAAAAAACGACAGAGTCTTCACGATGCTAATCCATTGGTTATCAAACAAAAACTTGTGCGCTACGCGCTTAGCAAAGGGTACGAATCGGACTTGATATTTTCGGTGTTAGGGGGCGAGTAGAGTGGCTGGAAAACTGAATCTCTAAACAGTCCTTCGGTGCGGTTTTTCATTGGTACGCTGAATCGAACACCCTATAGTTGATTTCGCCCAACAATTCCCGGTTCTTTGTGCCTATGAATCCGCGAAAAGTTTCCATTATCCTCATCAACTATAACTCTCATCAGTTTACTTACGACTGTGTTGATTCGATCATTGAGAAGACCGCGCCGGTAGATAGAAAAGGTGTTGATTACGAGATCATAATCGTTGACAATAATTCAATTGTCAACGATTATGAAGCCTTAAAACCTATTACTAATTCGAGTCAGCGCAACGGCCCGCAGATACAACTCATTCGCAGTCGGATTAATCTTGGATTTTCAGGAGGAAACATGCTTGGTGTTCAATTCGCCGATCCAAATACTGACTATTATTACTTTCTGAATAACGACTGTGTGTTGCGAACGGACGTGTGCAGTCAGTTAACCGATTTCATGGATGCCACACCCAATGCGGGTTTGTGTGGGGCGCAAATGTTTTCGGGCGATGGCTCCCGGCAGATCACCTTTGGCTATCTACCCACGCTCGGCAGCAAAATCCTCGGTCATGGTTTTGTGCGCATGTTCAATCCAGCACTTTATCCCTCTGTACGGCAGGTTTATACCGAGCCGGTCCGTGTGCCGTTTGTAATGGGCAGCACGTTATTTGTACGAGCGTCAGCATTCAATATGATTGGTGGGTTCGATATCGCTCATTTTCTGTACGTTGAAGAAGAGGACCTAGCGAAGCGATTACTGTTAAAGGAATTTTACGTTTATCTGGTCCCACAAGCCGAGTATGTGCATTTCACTGGGCAAAGTACTATCCGCACGTATGACGTTGAGAAAGAATACTACATTTCGCTATTTCACTATTTCCGGAAATATCATTCCTGGTTCGAACGGGGCCTGTTTCGAGTGTATTACTTTATCAAGAACGGACGCAAATTCCGCCGAAACCGGGTATATGCCCGGCTGGCGTGGTTTATCGGACGGGGTAGTCCCATGCGCGAGAGCTTACGGTATCGACAGATAATTAGTGGGCAGAACTAAACCCTTTTCAGCCCAAAATACTCATAGAAATAATCTGCTGGTTTCAGATTCAGCCACGACTCGCGGTTTTGAACCAAGCCATCATAAGTAAGTGCCTCAATTTGAGCGGGCGTAAAATTTAGCACTGACTCTGGTTTCTTTTTAGTAATAATGCCCAATCCCTGATCACAGTCAAGTACGAATACATTCAGGTCGGGGCGTTGGCTGCGTAGGTGAATAATCGTTCGCCATACATCACCGTTCCATTCGCCCACTTCCCAGTCTTCAAAACGCCCGGCGGCACCAGCTGACTGAGGATTACAGTCATGCAGAATAATGATACCGTCATCCTCCATGTAGGCAAGCGTGTTTTCAACATCACGGAGGGCAAAATGATAGGTATGCATTCCGTCGACGAGTGCCAGCTGAAGTTTTTTTCCAGAGAAGACCCGTTGAGCATCCTGAGCAAAAAAATCGTCGCTGGTTTTCTCGAAATACTGATTATTAAGATTATAGGGGTTGATAATCGCTTTCCCAAATCGGCGGGTGGCATCGAAGATAAACTTCGGATCAACCGCAATTTTAAATGTGCTTTTGATGCGAAAGAAAATATGACCGTTCTCCACCCCGATTTCGAGGTAGTTTTTCCGGTTTTTCTGTTGCATCAACGCTTGGATAACATCTAATCGATTCATTCAGGCAGGTTTAGTTTCTACCCGAATTATACGGACAGTGAGTCAAAAATAGAAAAGTCCCGGTATGGATTGCAGCCATGCCGGGACTTTTCTTCAAAAAGCAGGTACACTATTCTTAAAAATCAGCGTCGAATGTAATGCCTTTGGGTTCTTCCGTGACCGCAACGGGCATTGGGTTTTCAGAATCTTGCGGCTGGGAAGCGGCTGCTTTCATTGCCTTGAATTTAGACATTACTTCACCCCGCTGGTATTCACCAACCCGCTTTTCGAAGAAATTGGTCTTGCCCTGCAACGAAATCATGTCCATAAAATCGAATGGGTTTGTTACGTTGTAGAGTTTACGCAAACCAAGAGTCGTCAGCAAGTGATCGGCCACAAAGGCGATATACTGCTTCATTAACTCGGCATTCATACCAATCAATGATACGGGCAGTGCATCGGATACAAACTCCTGCTCAATTTCAACGGCGTTACGAATGATGTCATACACCTCCGACTCCGGCATTTTATTGACAATGTGGTCGGTGTAAAGCATACAGGCAAAATCGCGGTGCAGGCCCTCATCGCGCGAGATGAGTTCGTTTGAGAAGGTCAGGCCTGGCATCATACCCCGTTTTTTGAGCCAGTAAATGGAGCAGAACGAACCTGAAAAGAAAATACCTTCTACTACAGCAAACGCAATAAGACGCTCGGCAAACGTACCGTTATCTATCCAGCGCAAGGCCCATTCAGCTTTTCTCTGAACACACGGAATTGTATCTATAGCATTTAGCAGCCGGTCCTTTTCGGTGGGGTCTTTAATGTACGTATCAATTAGCAGCGAGTAGGTTTCGGAGTGGATATTCTCCATCATAATCTGAAAACCATAGAAACACTTAGCTTCAGCATACTGCACTTCCGACAGGAAATTGACAGCGAGATTTTCGTTTACAATACCGTCTGACGCGGCAAAAAACGCTAGTACATGAGATATGAAGTGCCGTTCGCCATCGTTGAGGCTGTTCCAGTCTTTCATATCCTGGCCAAGGTCTATTTCTTCAGCTGTCCAGAACGATGCTTCATGGGTTTTGTAGTATTCCCAAATGTCCCAGTGTTTAATAGGAAACAACACAAAACGGCCTTTGTCTTCTTCTAAGATCGGTTCGATCACATCATTCTGTACCATAGCGTTCGGTATACGGTTTATGTGCAAATAACCAGCCTAGCGAACTGGTTAAGGAGATAACTGATGAGTAAATTTAGTCTAACAAAATTACAGTTTCTGCTCATATCCACAAGTCAGACCGGTGGAACAACTAGCAGGAGACAGTTGAGGGGATAAGCTAACGTGAACGTAATTAGTTAGTTAAGACAAAACAAGTTAGCGAAATTCTTGAAATAATTTAGTTGTAGTATAAGAGATCAATTTGAAGTAAAAAAGAGTGAGGCATGACCTTCCTCAAGTTTCTCCTTACTACACCGGATCATTAAGTTAGTATAGCCTTTGACACTAGGTTGATACAGTGGTGTATAGTGGCCTATTAACACTCAAAGTGTGTTGATATCATGCGTAGAGTATTCTCGAACATACTGGCCATACTGGCCATACAATCTTGAAAGTGCCTACTAATCTCACATTGAACACTTTACCAGTTAATTCAACTTTGACAGGCAAATCATACTTGTTGGCACTGTTAGCACATATAATTTATGCGGTTGCGTATAGTATATTTTGGGCTAAGCTGACAAACCCACCTACCTATTGAAGCCGAAAAATCACCTTCTCCATAAATATGGGAGTCTATGTTCAAGTAAGTGACCTGAAAAAGTAACTACTTTATTTACCTCTGCTGACAAGTGCCATTACAGTCTGTTGATACTAATCGGTTGACAAATAAAAGCTTGCTAAAGTGACTTTAATAATTAGTTATAGTCAAAGAAGGTGACATATACTTGAATTACAATGAATACAGTTATTATGGAGAAGGATGAAAAAATCAGACGCAACCGCTCAAAAACTACTCAACGCATCGTTGAAGCGTTAGAAGAAGTCATTGCAGAACGCGGTTTAGAAGGCGTAGGTGTAAACCGCGTTGCGGAGAAAGCCAATGTCAGTAAAGTTCTGATCTACAGGTATTTTGGCGGAATGGAAGGTCTGCTAGAATACTACGTAAAAATGGGAAAACTTTTCCCAGTCTTTACACCTGCAGTTTTAGACCAGATTCGTCCTTTACACGAATCTGATATAGCCAGAATCTGGTACCGGCAGGTTATTCAAACATATAGATATTTCCGCACGTTCAAGGCCGCTCGTGAGGTACTTAAAGCAAGCGTTATTGAGAATGATTCGATTGCGGAAACAGCAGCTCGGGCGCAGGATGAAGAAATGACACGGCTTGTTAGCCAACTCTCATTTGTAAAAGGAGCGGATACGCAGGCAATCTCGGCAGTCATACTGGGCGCCATGAATTACTTGACCATCATGGCCCAAAACAATCGTACAATGATTAACATTGACCTTCGAAGTGAAGATGGCTGGCAACGCGTTGAGAATGCCGTAAAAACCATCTATATCTCCTTGAATAAAATGGCAATTAGTGCGAAAGATGTTGAACTGGAACTCCAATCTGCCCATTTGCCAGTGGCACAATGGTAAGAACTGATAAGCAGCTTACAACAGGTTGCAGTTGACCAAACTTGTTACTGCACCCCACTGTAAACTGCTTATCATTTACTTGACCTGAATAGTCTTCAATTGCGGACCAACGCCTTTAATTGTCAGTGACTTCCACTTCTTTGGAAGTTTCGTTTTAAGCTGCGTAATACCATTGTCCGTAATCTCTATACCGCCAAAACCGTTCAGAACAGCTTGTAGCATACCACCCGCCCCCGTTGCAAAATACGGGTTTGTTCCTCCGGCTGTTTCAGCAAGCACACCAAACGGCGGCACCTCATTCGGCTTATAACTTCTGACAAAAAAGTCATAGGCTTTGTCCGTTTCGCCTAAGCGGGCATGTAGCGTCGATAATACCGACCAGCCCATGGCTGGTCCTCCGGGTGAATAACGAGGCTCATAGTAGGCCAAATCTTTCTTGACAGCCGCTTCGTCGCTCACAATAGTAAGCGGATAGGCCAGTAGATTCGCATCGGCCTGTTTAATTTGCACACCATCATACGTACGATTTTCTTTGGTAACTCCATCCGGAAATTTCAGGATTGGAATATTGTCAGCGACGAGTTTCCAGTCAGGATTGGCGGTTATGCCTAATTCCTGAGCCGCCTGCGTGGCATACATTAACGAGGTTTTGGCCATACCATTTGTGAAGGCATTGTCATCAATATTTTCCTGCCATTCGTTCGCACCAATTACGTTGTTAATGTGAAATTTACCTAAGCCTTCACGTTCAACGCGGCTGGACCAAAAATCAGCCACTTCCTTTAGCATTGGGTAACCACGCGTTCTGAGCCACTCTTTGTCTTTCGTTACCTGATAATATTTCCAAAATGACCAGCCGACACAGCCAGTTATGTGGTGTTGAAACGGACCCGTTAAGGCCCAAACGGGCGTAGCTTCCTGTCCGTCAGCATCGGACTCCCACGGAAACATGACACCTGCATAGCCGTGGCTGAAGGCATTTTGTTTAGCCATTTTCATACGCTCAAACCGATACTCAAGCATTGATTTAGCGATCTCAGGCTTAAGGGTAAGAATCGGTGGATACATCCAGAGTTCAGTATCCCAGAAAACGTGTCCGTTATAGCCCAGACCTGACAAACCCATTGGCGACAAACTATAGCCGGTGCCCTCACGAACAAATGAATACAGATGATAAAGTGCCGACCGTACTGCCTTCTGGGCATCAGGGTCGCCGTCGATTACAATATCGCTTTGCCATAATTTGACCCATTCAGCATTGTGGCGCATTAAAAGCCGTTCAGGACGCTCGAGGGCGGCAAAAAGTGTTAGTCGTTCTGCTTCGTTGTGTGGATCGGCAGTATGAGCCGTAGACGATACGGATCCCACTACGCTAAACCGATACGTCTCCCCTGCTTTGAGCCGTTTTTTGAACTTGGCAAGATGCATGTTATAATCCCAATCTTCATGAATAACATCGGGTTCCTGACCGTGTGGTTCCTCGAAAATAAAGCTAGTAGATGCCGCTACCGTATGCCGACCCGATGGGCTCTTAGCCACCGATGTCAACAGGCGAATGGTGACGTGGGAACGGTCGATTTCCGAATAAAAGTTCTTAACTTCTTTCAGGTTTTCCGGTGTCTCAATAACGCTCATCGGGATAATTTCGCAGTCTTTCTTTGCCGTAATCTCGACCATTGTTAGCTCCGAAAATGGTAAATGACGCAGGGCCATCATTGTTTGCCGAACGCTTACCTTGTCTTTATAATCGAACGTAGTCGTTAAGGCAGCTTTCTGCATATCAAGTGTCTGCCGGTAGTTGGCAATGTCTTTCGGACCTAGTCGCTGGCCATCGACATCAAGGTTCATGTTGGCAAAATTAAATACCTTCAGAATATTTGAAACGCGGCCCCGCCCATAGGTATCAAACGCACCGTTCAGCACTACGTCTTTCACTTTCATCGGCTCCGGCGATGACACTAGCCCAATCATGCCGTTGGCAATGGTAATACCATAATAAGTAGCTGGATTAATGTTCTGGCCAACAATCTGCCAGGCTGCATTATCGGGTTGCGTCTGTGCTGTAGCTGATAACCCACAGAAGGTTAACAAAAAGCCAAGTAGTACTCCTTCTTTCTTCATAAGTATAGCATAGATGAAACAAAGGCTAAAAATAATACCATTAATATAAATAAGCCAATCAGTTTATAACCTCATATCAAGTAAGAAGTAAGACCTCAGCAACAGAATGGCTCTTCTCTCCGACTAAATAATTTACAGAAAAATGGCCTACACGCTGTAACATTTTGCCAGAACTGGTTTCCAATCACTAACACGATCACTCTGGAGGCCCGGCGCAATGGCGTCAATTCGGTTTTCTGTTCACGAATCTCAACTAGCTAAACACTATGAAAACGTTCCTATTTTTTATACTACTCGTTGCAAGCCAACTGGGGTTTGCTCAACCAACTTCATTTAGTGTAACCGTTACGGGTAAAGGTCAGCCTGTTATTTTGATACCTGGGTATTCATGCAGTGGGGAGGTTTGGAATGAGACCGTAGCTCACCTGAAAGACCGCTACCAGTGCCATGTTCTGACGCTGCCGGGTTTTGCGGGCGTAGCACCGATTAAAACACCAATTTTGCAAACTGTTCGCGATGAAATCATTCGGTATATAAAGGATAAACACCTCCAAAAACCTATTTTGATTGGACACAGCCTCGGTGCCTTTATGGGACTTTGGATTAGCAGTAAAGAGCCTTTACTGATTAGTAAATTAATTTGTGTTGATGGCGTACCGTTTATTTCGGCTATGGGCAATCCCAAAATTTCCGCTGATTCACTTCGTAAACTGCCTATATATAATGCAGATGCAGTAGCCCAGAACTTCGTTAATCTGCCAACGGATTCCTACGAGGCCAATGTGGCTAAATCTATGCTTACACAAGTAAAGGATTCGACACGGGCACGCCAGATTGCGCACTGGTCGGCGTTGAGCGACCGCCGAACGCTTGGCTATACCCTTGTTGAAATGAGTACAACCGATATACGGAAAGACATTTCGGCCATTCAAGCGCCAACCCTGGTAATAGGCAGTTTATATTTTAACAGTGCATCCACTACCGAACGCATCCTCAATGAACAGTATGCTTTGCTAAAACCTAAAACTATTTTAGTTGCGCATACAAAACACTTTATTATGTACGATGACCCAACGTGGTTTTTCGGACAGATAGACCAGTTCCTTAACGCGTCAAACTAACAGCCACGGTTCCATGCTATCGCCACCGGATTTTGACACGCTTTATCAAACGTACTACCCTAAGGTCTTAAAACTCTGCTTAGGCTATACGGGCAGCTATCCTCAGGCGCAGGACCTGGCGCAGGAAGCATTTGTGAAAGCCTGGCAAAATCTGTCATCGTTCAAAGGCGATTCCTTAGTAAGCACATGGCTTTACAGAATTGCAGTTAACACCTGCCTGAATCACCTGCGAAAAGAGCGTAAACAGGCGACCGATACGCTACAGGAATATCACAGCGATCAGCAGGCTGATGAACCGAACGAACTGGAGAGTCAAATCAGTCTGCTTTATAGCTGCATTAGCAAACTTGCCGAAACCGACCGACTTATTATTACGCTGGTATTAGATGATATGCCCTATCCTGAAATTGCCCAGATTATTGGTATTTCGGAAGGCAATTTACGGGTCAAAATTCACCGGATTAAGCAACAACTAACAGATATTTATCATCGACATGGACGACTTTGAGCAACTTAAACATGTGTGGCAGCAACAGTCCGCTCCAGCAAGTATTCCTGACATCGGTGATCTCAAAAAGCGTAATAAAAATACGCAGCTAAAGCTGGAGCGTTTACAATTGTTATCGGCTGCGGCACTACTATTGACGTCGATTTTCATCGTCTGGATGGGGTTTTTCAGCAGCGTTCAATTTCAGTCAACCCTCACCTACGTTGCGGTTGTACTTCTGGCACTGATTCCGGCTGTACAGGCCGCGATTAACATAAACGTTTATGTCCGTTTGCGTCGGATCGACCTGGCAGCGTCTGTAGCGCAACATTTAGAGCAATGGGAGCAGTATTATGCCTTCCGGAAACAGTCAATCAAAGTAAATCTGCCGATCTATTACATTCTCTTGAATGGCGCGTTCGGACTCTATTTTATTGAAATTTTGGGGCATTTCTCAATGCTTGGCCGGGTCTTGGCTCTAATCCCATATTTTGCCTGGATGCTCTATGCCTATTTCGTTCTGGGAAGAAAGTCACTTCAGAAAGAAAACGGACGACTGGAGTCTATTATCAATAACCTACAGACCATTCAGCAACAACTGGACAGCGCAGAAAGTCCTGCCGAAAAATAGCCAGTCACCTCTGGTAAGCACATTCCATTAGTAGCACAAAAGAACGGTCTCTACTGAAGCTACCAGTAGAGACCGTTCTTTATAACTAACGTAAACTTATCGTTTCGCAATGGTTGATTTACGGGCATGAATTTTATCAATTACCCACTTGCCCACTTTTTCGCCTTCAACCTGCCCATTTACTAAGGCTGAACGATAGTGAATACCACCGTACAACCGACTGATAGAGGCTTCGTCGGCGGCATTTCGAAATGACGTAAATGACCGAACGCCATGCCCATATTTAAACTCGGTAGAATCGGTGAAGGCAATATTGTCGCCGATAAGGTTGGTAAGCACCGTAGCCGCTGCGGTGGAGATTACACTATGCCCACTCGGATATTCGGGGAACGGTGGTGTTTGTAGAAAAGGCGTCCATTTAGGGTCAATCGACTTGTTGATGACCGTTTCGGGACGGATCGTTTTGGTCCGGTATTTTTCATCCCAGCACGAAATAAAACCATCGCTCAACGCAAATGAAGTTAGCGCATAGGCTTCAACAGTACGCATCATGTTCAGTTTTTTCTGGCGGGCAACAGTTTGCGCAATCGCCAGCCAATGCCCACCGGGCGTCATTTTCTTGCTGGCATACATAACATGTCCAGCTACATTCATGACAAACGCGTTATCGTCCCAGAAATAAGCAATATCCTGTTTCAACTTATCGACGTCTTTACCTGCCTTGTATACTTCGTCAAGCTCTTTTTCGTAGGGGCTACCTTTAGCAAGGCTATATGGGAATGGGCGAGGAGGCATAAACTGGTTACATGTGTCCATTGCCCAACAGCGCAACTTGTTCCACTGTGGTTCAGCAGCATCCATATAGGCCGGGGGCGTTGGCACCCATGTACCCTCTTCGTTCGTAACAGTATGCTTAAATCCCCGCGTTTGCTTATAACTGTCTTTAGCCGCATAATCCAAAATATGCTTGGCTACAGATTCGCCATAAACCATTGACCGATCATACACCTCGTCGGGTACGCCATCTTTTTTATACTGCTCATAAAATGGTTTCTCGAACTCATCATAAAAATCAACGGAGAACGTCAAGGCTCGGGCAACCATCATGAATGCATGTGTGCTCGCCAAGGGAAAACAGTAGTCTTTGCCAGCTTCCGGCTTGGGGCCAGCCTGGAACCGCTTTAATTTACCTCCCATCGATTCATATTTCGCATCGAATGGCACAAGAGCTTCGTAGCCCGCCAAATTTGCGTAAGAATATATCCGACTGGCAACGGGGGGCGAAAAGATGTCATGAATAATTACTTGTGTCAGCTTATTCAGAGCAGCGTTGTAGTATTCAGGATTGGCAGCCTTTGCATTATATTCGGCAGGCGAAGCAGGCTTCTGACAACCAGTCAATCCAACCAGTAACAGGGCCACCAGATAGCCAAAGCGAAGGGAAGAGTTCATACGATTAATGACAAGTTAGAACGGCAACCAACCGCGATGTGATTGGTTACTATTGACAAATTTAACAGAAAACAGCCGATAAGATTAAGCTTTACTTAAGCTGTAATGGTTTAAACGCCTGCAAGCCAGCACCGTTGCGAGCAACAACAATCAATGTACCCTGTGCCGTATTTACCGGACGAATATCCCGTATCTCCCCATTGAGCAGGAAGCCACTGTCTATTGGCGATAAAGCTACAAAATGTCCCTTACCGTCATTGCGTAAGACCAAACCATAACTTGCGTCGTAACGACCCTGGTATGTACTGACACCGTAAAAATTACCTCCACCCAACACATCAAGATCACCATCGTGGTCAATATCAATAGCTTGCAGAGCAAACAGCTTCGATACTTGTGCCATCATGGGGAGTTCGTGTATAACAAAGTTAGGCTCCCCATCCCGAACACCCTTATTTTCCAGATAGACTGATGCGAACTGATCGACCGTGAACTCTTCAGCTCCTTTTAGTTCATCGTCTTTTAAGACAGCATTAAGCGGTTTACCGGCAAACGACACATAATCGTTAAATCGTTTGTTGATAATACTCGGTATCTGCTTACCCAATTCATCCTTAAATGCCAGTGGATACCATTCTTCCCCCCCGCCTGGTGCAGTCCGATTGTACGCAATGATTTGCTCTACACTCTGATTGTTATCTATATCCTTAACCCACATCCGTAATTGAGAATCGGGCATTTTGCGCAACTTGGTATTCGTACCAATATTACCCGCTATTAAGTCAATGTCGCCGTCTCGGTCGAAATCAGCCGCTATAATCCGCTGGTAAAAACCATTCAAGGGAGTTTTGTTCGCCGTGATAGGTTTAACCTCAGCAAACTTTCCATTGTTGTTGGCGAAAATACGAATCGGCATCCAATCGCCCGCCAGAATCAAATCTTGGTCTTTGTCACCATCATAGTCGGCCCAGACAGCATCAGTAATCATTCCGGCTTTGCGCAGGCCCGCAGCTAGTTTGTCTGTCTGATCTGAGAAATGCGGTTGACCATCCCGCCCTTTGCCATCGTTAATCAGGAGGTACGAGCTTGGTGATTTACCATAGCCAAAACCAACTACGCGCCCTCCAACGAATAAATCAAGGTCACCATCGTGATCAATATCGAAAGGACGAACACAGCTTTTGTTGTCGTACATGGGCGGTAGCGCAGTGGTCGCCCGGCTGAAGTTGCCCTTACCATCGTTCACGTAAAGCCGGTCGAATTGCTCCGACATTTTGTCGTAAAATTCATTCCCCCCCGACACTACATACAAATCTTGATCTTTGTCACCGTCAGCATCAAAGAAAACAGCATCCACATCCTCATAGGTTGAATCTTTTTCGAAGTCTGGTTGAAACGACGCCTTAAACGTGCCATCAGGCTGCTGGACTAACAAACTTCCGGTCTGCCATTTAGCCCCACCAGCATATACGTCGTCTAAACCATCGCCGTTAATATCACCAACAGCTAAATGCGGCCCCTCGGTTGAAACCTTAAATGGCATCAATGATTCACGAACAAAATCAAAGTATTCCTTATTCTCCCTGTGTTTGTATGGAATAGAATCAGTGGTTGTAACATCAGTAAAAAGTGGATGTACAGCCGAAACGGTATATCGAAAATTCGCCCCATCAAGGTGAGCATCTACCTGTTTTAACACCAATGACTGATTAGTTTTCACCTTTGTGCGGATTTCCATACGCTGGTTTGGCCAGATCACGATCAATGAATCAACAAGTTCATGTTTACCTAAGCCGAATAGCAACTCTGGAGCTACCGATGATTCGAAACCTCGTGTCAGCATCAACTGTTGTACCTGCCGCCCCGTTGAACCGGTCGTGTCTCCCCTATATGTCATGATCACTTTTGCCCCTACGCCAAACGTATTTGGAGCATCGCCTTTTAGCTTAATAGTCAGGTGTTTATTATCAGGAAAGATAGTATTCGCATCATTGCGATATAGTCCGGCAGGATCATCAATATTATTAGTAATCAGATCCAGATCGCCGTCATTATCCAGGTCTGCGTAAGCAGCACCATTTGAATAGTTTGGCGTCTCAAATCCCCACGCGATAGACTTGTCCTCAAACCGCAACGAAGGTGTTCCGTGATACAAATAATTGTGAACCTTACCCTCAGGCATAAGCTTGATCGCTCGTTCGTCGAGGGAGCGCGATGTTTCCATGGCGTAACGCAGTGAATCATCGGCGGCAAACTTCACATAGTCGAGGTTGTTAGGCCGGTGTACAATACCGTTACTGATAAATAGATCCTTTATACCATCGTTATCATAATCGGCCAGCAACGGCGACCAACTCCAATCCGTTGCCGCTATACCCGACATGGCCCCAATATCTATGAATTTTTTTCCGGATAGGTTCAGTTGAAGGCAGTTCCGGCTATATTGATTCATGTAGCCAAAGGCCAGTTTGTACAGATATATATCAAGCGGGTCTTCGCCTAATGACGATTTTTCGACGGTTTCGTCTTCCGGATACATATCGAGCGTAACCACATCAGCAAAGCCATCGTTGTTCACATCGGCAATGTCGTTGCCCATCGAGAAACGGCTGGTGTGCTGAAATGCTTTCTTTACACTCTCGGTGAAGGTGCCGTTATGGTTGTTAATGTAATAATAGTCATCCTCATGAAAATCATTGGAGATATACATATCCTCCCAACCATCATTATTCAGATCAGCCACCGAGATTCCGAGTCCGTAACCCATAGCTGCGCCAAAAATTCCAGCCCGCTCGCTCACATTCTGAAATCGGGCAACTTTGCCAGCCGGGGCTTTGCCGGTTTTCGATACAATCTGATTTTCGTACAGGTAATCGCCCGATTCATTGTTGCGTAAATTTCGGGCCGTTACACGATCGTAACTTCGGGAGGTGTGAATGGCATGGTTGAGCAGGTAGCAATCCAAATCGCCATCGTGGTCGTAATCAAAGAAGGCCGCCTGGGTCGAAAATCCCGTGAAGTCCAGTCCATAGTCCGAGGCTTTCTCGGTAAAAGTCTCGTCGCCGTTGTTGATATAAAGCTCGTTAGAACCTTCCTGCCCCCGGAAATTACCAACGGCACAGACGTATATATCTAATAACCCATCGCCATTCACATCGGCCATTGTCGAGCCGGTTTGCCAGTCAGCGAAGCCTTCCACCCCGGCTTTTGCCGTTATGTCTTCGAATTTGAAATTTCCTTTGTTGAGATACAACTTATTTTTACCCTGGTTCGAAACAAAGTATAGATCGGTTAACCCGTCATTATTGATATCACCCGCCGAGACACCCCCTCCGTTATAAAAATACAGGTAGTCAAGAATATTCAGCTTCTCAGTTGGCACTAAATGATTCACAAAATTCACCCCGGTCTGGGTGGAGTCGACTGCCTGGAAAAGTTGTTTATCAGATTTGGAAAGGTTGCAACTCGTCAACGTTATTGCGCCGACAAAGAGAAATAAAGCAATGCGTTTCATAAGGATAATAGATGATGGAAAATGAGTAACGAATCGATAGCCTAGGCCCGTTTTCATTTTTTATTACTCATTGTAAAAATCTGTGCCCGGTCGTTATTCTTGGCTAGAACGATTTGTCCTTGTGCCAGCCGCGCAATATGTCGAACCTGACCTCGCACGAAGAAACCTGACACAGCCGGATTGATTGCTTCGTAAGCAATTGTGCCATTGGGTGCTTTTCCTTTATTGCGCAATACAACACCGTAACTAGCATCATAACGCCCAACTTCCGGCAACACGTCCAGAAAATTACCCGTTAATATGAGGTCGGTGCGGCCATCCCGATCATAATCGGCAAATAGCGCACCACAAACGGGCGAAAATTGAGCTTCGGCTGGCAAAGGCTGAAAGATTAAATTGCCCTTTCCATCATTCAGAAGAATAGCTGTTGTGCCCATAAACGCCTGCTTCACAATAGCCTGTTTCAACTGGTCTTCGTCTAAGATGTCATTGATTTTTTTGCCAGCATAGTCACTGTATTTTACATATTTTTTCTTGATACTGGGCATGGCTTTCTGCAAGTCCTGCTTCAAAACCATTGGATATAATTCGCCCGTTTCATCGGCACAGTTGATAATCTGTTCGACCGTACCATTATGATCAAAGTCGCCGACATAGATTTCAGCTGGAGTGGTCTGTGTAGCCTTAATACGGGAATTTGTGCCTAGATTTCCTACTACCAGATCAAGATCGCCATCACCATCGGCATCGCCCGCCGTTACGCAGTTCCACCAGCCATTCGTTTTTATCGGTTCACCTTTGGCATTTTTGATGGCTAATGCAGGGTTTTGACTTAATTTTCCGCGCTTATTTTCGAATACTTTTACAGGCTCCCAATCACCGACGACAATCAGTTCGGGATAGCTATCGCCATTGAGATCGGCCCAGGTAGCCGACGTTACCATGCCTAGTTGCTCGGCATCAGGCAGAGAACGCTTCGTATAGTTTTTAAAGTTTCCGGTTCCATCATTGGTAAGCAGGTAACTAGCTGGGTTCTGGCCGTACTTTCCCGGAATCATCCGGGAACCCACAAACAGATCAACATCTCCATCCTTATCAAAGTCGGCGGCAGCCACACATGAGCCACTGGCTTTCAGGTTCGGCAAGCCCGTTTCTGAACGAGTGAACCCACCTTTACCGTCGTTCAGGTATAACCTATCCAGTAACTCATCGGACTCATCATCAAACTCATTACTACCCGAAACTATGTAAAGATCCAGGTCTTTATCACCATCAGCGTCGAACAGAACGGCGCTTACGGCTTCGTAGGTAGTATCCTGACGCATTAGAGCAGGCGTTTTATCGACGAATCTGCCAGCGGTTTGCTGCACAAATAAGTGGGCAGGATGTCCGCTAGCTCCCCCAAGAAACACATCATCCAGGCCATCCCCATTTACATCACCAGTAGCTAAGGCGGGGCCCTGCGTAGAGAATTGCTGTTTCAGTAACGCATCCCGGTTGTAATCGACGAAGGGGCTTTCTTTGTGTATGTAATTCAGGCCCGCTGCAACCGTATTATCCTGAAAAAACGGTTCTTGTTTAGTAAGCATTGGTTTCCAAAATTGGGTTGCGTCCTGCTGCCGTAAAATGATCAGTTGGTTTGCCTTCGGCTGGCGCAGGGTTTGTTTCCTGTCGTCGGGCCAGATGACCACAAGCGAATCAATCTGAGGGCTAGAGCCCAAGCCAAACACCATATTAAGATCTACCGACGACTCAAATCCCCGATTAGGCATCTGCTGCAACAGTTGAGTTTGTGCTTGCTGGTAGACGAATACACGGGCACCAATAGCATTCCGATTCAGGCCAAGCCCATCCAATTTAATTTTTAAGTAATTCGTCTTGTTCTTTTCTATAGATTGATTCTTATAAACGGAAACCGGAGAATTTACATTATTAACAATTAAATCCAGATCGCCGTCATTGTCTAAATCACCATAAGCCGCACCATTAGAAAAATCAGGTTCCGATAGCCCCCAATCGAACGCTTTATTGGTAAATTGGAGGTTTCCATCATTATGGAATGCGTAATTCGGTACGGCCTCTGAGGGAGCTTTATCTAAAAACTCCTTAAAGTTGAAAGATCCTTTCCGAGCCATTTGAGCCATGTTTTCGCGGTCGGCCAAGAAGTTCACAAAGTCCTGATCGGTTACGTCTTTGGCAATACCGTTGGCCACAAACACATCTTTACGACCGTCGTTATCCATATCGAAAATCAATGCCCCCCAACTCCAGTCGGTAGCCTGAACACCGGCAAATCTAGCTATTTCGCTGAACGTCGGCAGACCATTATTGCCCGGCTGATTTCCCTGGTTTAAATGCAGCATGTTCTGCATAAACTGATAATGGAAGTCCCGGCCAACTTTAATCTGTTCCAGATCGTGCCCCTCAAATGTGGATGTTTTCTTTAACCGACGGTCATTGCCGGGCAGCATATCGGTTATAAAAATGTCGAGTTTACCATCGTTATTAATGTCAGCCACATCAGCACCCATAGATGACAAACTCGTATGCGGCATAGCGTCTTCTATCGATTCTCGAAATGTACCGTCGTGATTATTGATGTAGAGGTAGTCACGCTCGTAGAAGTCGTTGGAGATATAAATATCCAGCCAATTATCTTCATTCACATCGCCGATAGTAATACCTAACCCAAAACCAATAAGGCTACCATAAATCCCTGCCTGCTCCGATACATCAGTAAAAACGGTAGCCTTAGCAGTATGTATTTTACCCTTGCTCTTCTCAACGGTCATATTTCGGAACAGCTTATGTCCCCCCAATGAATCTCGTTGAGCCCGTAGATTAGCGTAAACTAATTTACCAACAGGCATGAAGCTGTTGTTAAGCAGATACATATCAAGATCACCATCGCGGTCGTAGTCAAAAAAGGCCGCGTGAGTTGAATAACCCCGATCATCTAAACCGTATTCGACAGCCTGCTCCGTAAACGTAGGTATCCCGTTCGCATCATTTCCATTATTGATGAAGAGTTCATTGGCACGGTCGTCCCCATCACGAATGCCCGCATTACAGACGTATAGGTCTAAACGTCCGTCGCTATTTACATCTGCAAAGGTTGCACCTGTGCTCCAGGCTCGCTTACCGGCCACGCCCGCTTTAGCGGTTACATCCTCAAACTGCATCTTACCTTTATTCAGGAAGAGTTTATTATCGCCCATATTGGCAATGAGCAGCACATCGGGCAGACCATCATTGTTGACGTCGCCGATAGCTACACCACCGCCGTTATAAAAATTTCGGTAATTGAAGATGTTAAAATCTTTGTCGTCAGTGACTGTATTAGCGAAATTAATATGGGTTTCGTCGGCAGATAACTTTTGGAAAAGCGGGTCTGAAGGAACCTGTTGTTCTGAACGGCAACTGGTCAGCAGACTCATTGCCACAAATAATAAACGAATGCGCATTAGCACAAGAACGTGATTAATAAAAACGTAGTCTTATTGAAGATTTAACAAAAAAATCTAGAAACTCTCTGTAAAAGGGACTACAAATGTAACGAATTACAGAGGCAGATTAGCCATTTTCCCGGGATTAATTGGCTTTTAATCAGTCAAAAGCGAAAAGAGCAAGCCCTCACGAGCCTGCTCTTTTTATCATATAATTTTATAGCTTAATAACCCGGGTTCTGTTTCAAATTCGGATTCAGCGACAACTGATCTCTAGGAATTGGGTACAATGCCCAGTGGTTATCTGCATCTACAGGTTTGAAGCGTTTAGCATTACCAAATGTGCCAAAACGAATTTGATCCTGACGACGGTGATATTCCCAAGCCATTTCGCGACCACGTTCTGCCAGCATCATATCCAGCGTTAGTGTTGTAAAATCCGGCATGCCAGCCCGTTTCCGTATCACGTTGATATCTGTCAAGGCAGTTGCCATATTCCCTAAACGCAGGTTTGCTTCTGACCGCATCAGATAAACGTCGGCTAAACGGAAAACAACGAAATCGTTATCCTGACTGGTAAAGCTGTTATTTTTCTGAATCTCATACTTCACACTTCTAGCCCCCTGTATACGTCCTTCGGCACCAGCTGCTAACACAAGTGATTTAACTTCAGGCGTGTAGGCTAATGGAAGCGCATCATCTATCAACGCTGTTCCATCAGCTTTGTATTGTTGCCCAACCAGCCACATTTTCTTCCGTGTATCCTTGTCATCGAACGAATTATAGAACTCCGTTACGGCTGCGAAACCATTCCAGGGTGCTGTACCTAAATTGTACGTCAATTGTTGCAGATAGTGAAGATTCTGCATTTGTACCTGAAAGCCCTGACGCTTCGATTTATCGAAAGGCGTTGCCAGAATAATTTCCTGTGAATTCTGGTTTTGCGTAACGAAGTTGCTGAAGAAATCGCCAACGATCTGAAACTTGCCCGAACTAATGATATTCGTTGTACGGGTTACTGCATCGGCCCAACGGGGAGTACCGGTATACACCTGCGCATTCAGATACATTTTCGCCAGAATCATATCAGCCACGTACTTGTTCATACGACCATAGTAAGCTCCACCCGACACATCACTTAGATTGGGATAAACCGCTAGCAGTTCCTTTTCTACATAAGCAAAAACCTGAGCGCGGGTACTTTGTTTCGGTGTACCAGCGCCTACTGAATCAGCAATAATAACATTACCAAACATGTCCATTGCTTCGTAATGGAAAAATGCCCGTAATGCCCGTAGTTCAGCTTTAAGATTGGCATCCGTAATAGTACCTAACTGCTGATTGATGGAGGTAATGTTGTTGTAGCACCAGTTCCAGGGACCGTTAAATTGGTTGTTATCCGTAACCGGGTCCCAGGTATGCGTGTACAACCGTATCCAGTTATCACCATCTTTCCAGTCACCACCCCGAGTTGGCACAATCTGCTCATCCGTTGTAGTGTTCAGGTTGGTTTTATTTCCGTAGTAATCGCCCAAACCATTATAAAGCGGTCCTATCAAAGCCGCCTGCTGATTAGCAGTGCTACCAAAGGTTCCACTAGTAGGGATTACGTCGTAAGTCGTCTCGGAAAGATCAGTACAGGCCTGACTTGCCAATATGAGTACCGAGCAACCCAAAATTGTTTTTATGGTTATTCGTTTCATGTAAGTTTTTAGTAATTAATTAGTTACATCGTCAAACCTTAAAGTAATATACTAACGATGTGTTAATCAGGACGGTTTTCACAAACCGAATTATTTTTTGGATTTAATCCAGTTTGTGAAAACGCTAGGTTTAGAACGTTAAGTTTAGACCTAACTGGAAAGTACGTGTTTTAGGATACACGCCATATGCATCTAAGCCAACACTATTTGGTGCCTGTTGAATGGCACCATTGGATACCTGCAAATCAGCTTTTACCTGCAACTCAGGATCAATGCCTTTATATTTTGTGATTATAAAGAGGTTATTTCCTCCTAAATAAACACGGGCATTGGTAATGTATTTGCTAGCAGGCAATGGTATATTATAACCGATCTGCCAGTTATCGAAGCGAACAAACGAGCCACTTTCAAGCCAGTTCGTCGACAACACATTTATACCATATTTTGGTGGCATACTAGTCACTTCTTTCAGCATATTAGTTTCCAAAATAGATCCTGGAATCATCAGGTTCGACCGCAGGCTATTAAGGATCGTATTACCAAATGTACCCCGCAACTGGAAATACACATCGAAGCCTTTATAACGGAACGTATTGATAAACGACGCATTCAGGAACGGTTGCGGATTACCCTGTTTTATTGGGTTTCCAGCAGCGTAAGCAGCAATTGCATCAGAGTCACCTACTTTTGTTACTGGTGTGTCGCCCGAACCCGGTTTTAGCAAGACCTCACCATTGGCATTGTATCCCAAAAAGGTTGGAACATAGTTAAACTCACCTAATGCCTGCCCTGGTACCAGATACGAGGCATATACATCCGACAAACCACGACCAACGAACGGATTGAAACGCACTTGCCCATTGCTAAACTGATCGTTTGACAATGTTACAATGGTGTTCTTGTTGTAAGCACCTACGACTCGTGAATTCCAGGAAAAAGAGCCTTTCTGGATGACATCACCCCCGAAGGACAATTCGAATCCATTATTACGCATCGAACCAACGTTAGCCAGAATTGTATTTGTGAAGTACGTTACACCATCGGCTGGTACCGAGTACGGATACAGCATGTCTTTAGTCAACTTGTTGTAGTACTCTAATGTACCCGAGAAGCGTCCGCCCAACAACTGAAAATCCAAGCCAAC
Source organism: Spirosoma flavum (assembly GCF_042686045.1). Lineage (NCBI taxonomy): Bacteria > Pseudomonadati > Bacteroidota > Cytophagia > Cytophagales > Cytophagaceae > Spirosoma > Spirosoma flavum. Next base: position 385,647 of record NZ_JBHUOM010000001.1, on the reverse strand, counting down.
GTTCGAGGTTGTCAAGACTTCCCATTTCAGGTTTGGGTTAGCATTTTGCGTAATCCCATAACCCGGCAGGAAGTCGCCCAGCGTACCATCATAATACGTGCCTTTCTGCCCGTATAATTGAATGGAGTTGTACGGTGCAATACCTTCCGAATTACCCGTCTGCCCATAACCAACACGTAGTTTCAGGTAGTTAAGCGTATTGCTTTTTGGGAAGAATGGCTCGTTGGTAATTGTCCAGCCTGCTCCTACTGATGGGAACATACCCCATTTGTTGTTGATACCAAATTTAGAACTACCATCCCGGCGAACCGTAGCAGTCAAATTATAACGGTCGTTCATATTCAGGGTTGCCCGACCGAAGAACGAAATCAATTTGTACTGATTCCGGTAAGATGTAGCGTAGTTGTTCGCCGGATTTACTAATGTTCCAGAACCTAGACCCAGATTATTGAAGTTAACATCGCCCGTAACAAATCCTGAGTTAGAAGCACTAAATCCATCATTGTCAAACTGTTGGAATGAGTAACCGCCTAATACGTTAAAGTTGCTGTTTCGTGTCCCAAATCCTTTCGTATAGTTCAACGTCGTTTCCAGCAATTTTGTATTGCTTTCTGTATAACCCCGGCCTGCACGTCCATTATTGGCAGAATAGGCTTTAACGGTTGGATCTGTAGAGAAACTACTAGTTGAGTTGTCCCGTTGCATCTGTCCACTAACGCCAAAAATCAGGCCATCCAGAAGCTCGTAGCGTAGAGTAACCCCACCCTGCAGATAGTGTTGAATAGCCGTATTCGTAGAGGTTTCAAGCATAGCCACTGGGTTGAATAGGTCAAAACTACCACCAACTTCAGCGTAGGTACCATTTGCATTACGCACCGGCAGTGTTGGAAGGAACGTCAACGCCCGGTTAAGAATACCATTCGAGCCGCCTGATCCACTAATATTTGGGGCTCCTAAAGTTCCATTATCTGGAAAGTCTTTGTTCGTTTCCGAATACGATAAATTATACTGAATATTCAATCGGTTGTCGAAGGCTTTCTGATCTAAGTTGATCCGGCCCGTAATACGGTCAAAGCCTGTTTTTTTGACAATACCCTGATTGTTAATATAATTCAACGATCCCCGGTAACTAAAGGTTGGCGACCCACCAGCAATAGCCAAATCATGGTTGTTTGTAACCGCTGTCCGGGTAATTTGCTTAACCCAGTCTGTATTATTGCTTCCAGTTGGAAAACGTTGTGCATCCAGCAAGGCGGAATCGCCTTTGAACGCAGAGACAGCCGACCGATACCCATTGGCGTCCAGCATATCCAACCGCTTCGAGATGACTGATATACCAACGTAGTTATTGAACGATACAGTTGTTTTACCGGCCTTACCCCGTTTTGTCGTTACCAGAATAACACCGTTAGCCGCCCGCGAACCGTAAATAGCTGCTGCCGATGCATCTTTCAGTACATCCATCGACTCAATATCCTGTGGGGAAATTGTGCTAATGGGGACACCAATCATACCATCTACTACGTATAGTGGGTCACTACCACCCGCCAGCGACGTATATCCCCGAAGCCTTACTGTTGGCTGTTGGTTCGGATCGCCTGAAGGTGCCGTGATAATCAGACCAGCTACTTTACCCTGAATAGCTTGCAACGGGTTCGGGTTTACCCCGGCGTTGAAGTCTTTTGAACTAACCTGCGCTACCGAGCCGGTCAAATCTTTTCGTTTTGCAGTGCCATAACCCACAACCACAACTTCTTCCAATGCCTTTGTGTCGTCAGACAATTTAACATCTAATGTTGAGCGGTTGCCTACGGCTACTTCCTGACTGGTATAGCCAATGAAGCTTAATACTATCGTAGCGTTATCTGGCACGTTAGCCAGCGAATACTTACCATCAGCATCGGTATTTGTACCACGCTGAGTACCTTTAATCTGCACACTTACACCGGGTAGGGTTGCGCCCGATGGGTCAGTCACGGTACCCGTTAAGGTACGTCCCTGCGCCCAGGCTGCCTGATTGCCAAGCAGCATTATTATCGCCAGCATTGTTAGAAAGCTAAAAAGCGCTTTCTGTCCAAATAACTGAGGCTGGGTTGCCCCAACCTGACCTACGTAGCCACCGAAGCGGTTCATTTTGTAGGATTTGTCCATCATAGGTTTACAGTAAAAATGAATGTTTATTGACTTCTGGTTAAGGCTTGTAAACTATAATGTCGCGCCTTCGATAATAGGACTATCCTACTTGTTCTTCCTTAATTCTATCAACTTGACGAGAATTTATAGAACTAAACCTAAACCATTTGGCGAATTACATCATGTTACAACAAAAATACAAATACAGGGAGGTTAAAAATTAAGCATTTACCGTCAAAATCGTATCATAATTTTTCTTAAAAAAAGTCAACTAAATTGTATTATTACGCTTCTAATTATTATTATTTTTTCTCATTAAAGCTTACTTATCAACTTTTTAACCTATAATTTTACATCAGTAATTTATAACTTTACCAATAAATACTGTATACTATATTTTTTACTCTATTACTCAAAAAAATGTGGTGTTTACACCTACTTTTGCCTATGTATTTTATTGGCTGACAATCAATATCCAGTCTATGTGCTTCTATGAGCGTAAATCCCCTCAAAAATTTAGCTAGTCAGTTAACCGGTGACCTCTTCGACGATACAACGTATCGAACCTTATATGCAACGGATGCATCGGCTTACAGAGAGATGCCAATGGCCATTGCCATCCCCAAAACAACTGAAGATATTAAGACCTTAATCTCGTTTGCGAAGCAGCATAAAACTGCCTTAATTCCCCGTACAGCAGGAACATCATTGGCAGGACAGGTTGTTGGTAGCGGAATCGTAGTCGATGTATCAAAACACTTTACTAAGATACTGGAAATCAATCAAGAAGAACGGTGGGTACGGGTACAGCCGGGCGTTATTCGGGATGAATTAAATCAATTTTTGAAGCCCTACGGCCTCTATTTCGGCCCCGAAACATCTACCGCCAATCGCGCTATGATAGGGGGTATGGTTGGCAACAATTCCTGTGGGTCAAACTCGGTTGTGTACCGGGCAACACGCGAACATACGCTGTCGGTAAAGGTCCTGCTGGCCGATGGTACAGAAGCGGAATTTGGTCCGGTTAGTGGTTGGGATTTCACAAAACAAGTGGGCGAGGCAAGCAAAAAAAATGGTTCCACCACGCTGGCCGATAAAATTCTGCTCAAGACAAATGCTATTTTGTCGGACCCTCTTAATCAGGAAGAAATTAAGCGGAATTTTCCTAAGAAAACGATTGAACGGCGCAATACCGGGTATGCCTTAGATGCTCTGCTCGATATGCAGCCGTTTGCCCCAGAAGGTGAGCCGTTCAATATGGCAAAGCTACTTGCCGGCTCAGAAGGTACGTTGTGTTTCTTGACTGAAATCAAGTTAAATCTGGTGCCGTTACCGCCAAAAGAAAGCGGGTTGGTGTGCGTTCACTGCCACTCAATAGATGAGGCATTGCGCGCTACTTTAGTCGCGCTGAAGTATAAGCCTTACGCCGTGGAGTTGATCGACGATATTATTCTGGAACGGGCTGATACGAATCCAGAGCAACGAAAAAATAGCTTTTTCGTCCAGAAAACTCCAACCGACCATTTCCCGATTATCCTGGTCGTTGACCTGTCGCGCGATACTCGAGCCGAAATTGAGCAACTCTCGGCTGATATGGTAGCCGATATGCACGAAGCGGGCATGGGGTATCATTATCCGCTCCTGTTTGGTGAGGATACCAAAAAAATCTGGACGCTTCGCAAGGCGGGTTTAGGTCTACTTGGCAACCTGCCCGGTGATGCAAAAGCGGTAGCGGTAATTGAAGATACAGCCGTTGATGTCCATGACTTACCAGACTACATCCGCGATTTCAACGAGATTCTGGAGAAACATCACATGCACGCGGTTCATTATGCTCACGCTGGTTCAGGCGAGTTGCATTTGCGGCCAATTATTAACCTTAAAACGGAGGAAGGGCATCGGCAATATCGGCTGATTGCCGAGGAAATTGCCACACTGGTAAAAAAGTATGATGGTTCGTTATCGGGCGAACATGGTGACGGACGGCTGCGGGGCGAATTTATTCCACAAATGGTGGGAGCGCATAACTACGAGTTGATGCGGCAGATTAAGCACACCTGGGACCCGGATGGCATTTTCAACCCCGGAAAAATTATTGAGACGCCCCCGATGGATACGTTTCTGCGCTACGAGGCCGGCCAGGAAACACCAACCTTCCAGACCTATTTCCGCTACAAAGATCAAAACGTATTACAACACGCTGAACAATGCAACGGCTCCGGCGATTGCCGCAAAACCGAAGCTTCGGGGGGAACCATGTGCCCAAGTTACATGGCCACCCGCGACGAAAAAGATACAACACGAGCGCGGGCCAATATCTTACGCGAAATGCTAACGCACTCGCCCAAAGAAAACCGGTTCGACCATCAGGAAATCAAAGACGTTTATGACCTTTGCCTGTCGTGTAAGGGGTGCAAAAATGAATGTCCATCTAACGTTGACGTTGCAAAACTGAAAGCGGAGTTCCTACAGCATTATTACGACACAAACGGTATTCCTGTCCGGTCGCGGTTGATTGCTAACTTTGCCCGATTATCGGGTCTGGCCTCACTGGTTCCCTGGGCCTGGAATGGAGTGTTAGGCACACCGTCGCTCCGGCGCATCGCCAATCGCGCAATCGGATTTCATCCTGATCGCACAATGCCGCTAATGGGCAAGACAACATTAAGGCGTTGGGCAGCGAGCAGAGAGCAAGCTATTTCCAATTCCACACCCAATATACCACGAACACTGCTTCTTTTTTGTGACGAGTTCACCAATTATAACGATGTTGAAGTTGGGCAAAAAGCCATTCAGTTGTTCGAACGGTTAGGCTACAAAGTTATCATCCCGCAACATGGGGAGAGCGGGCGGGCGGCACTGTCAAAGGGCATGTTGAAATATGCCAAAACATTGGCGGAAAAGAATATTCGTCAGTTGAAAGACGTCGTTTCTGCCGAAACACCCTTAGTTGGGTTAGAACCATCGGCTATTCTGACGTTTCGCGATGAGTATCCAGATTTAGTGGATGAGTCGCTGATGGCTGATGCTAAACGCATTGCAGAAAATGCATTGACTTTCGAGGAGTTCGTAGCGCGCGAAATAGAGGCCGGACATATCAAATCAGAGCAATTTACGACTGAAACAAGGCTAATTAAACTGCACGGACATTGTCAACAGAAGGCAGTCTCGTCGCTGGTGCCGAGTAAAAAGGCGTTGTCATTGCCCAAGAACTATACGGTGCAGCTAATTCCATCGGGTTGCTGCGGTATGGCCGGTTCATTCGGTTACGAAGCCGAACATTATGACGTGTCGATGAAAATTGGGGAGTTAGTTTTATTCCCAGCCATTCGTCAACAACCCGATGGCGTGATTATTGCAGCCGCCGGAACATCGTGTCGTCACCAGATCAAAGACGGAACTAATCGTAAATCCCAACACCCAGCCGAGATTTTATTTGACGCCTTGATGCAATCCTGACAGCGCAATTCAATCCCGGCATCTCTTGTACAATCGGTCAGACAACGTGTAGGCATAATTCTTGCGTATGTGTTGTTAATCAATGATTTGTATGGGAAACTTTTTACGGTTACTGATTTTATGGCTGTTGTCATCATTTGTCGTTGTGGCCCAGCACCCAAGCCTTCCGAAGTTACCTGTTTGTGAGACCCTCGATCTAACAGCGGCTCAACGCCAGGAGTTGAATCAGAAGGCGGCACTGGCACTGGCCCAAAAACGGACTAACAATGCCGCCTTTGTAAATATCACCTATGTGCCTATCCGGCCTCACATCCTTCGCCGAAGCGATGGCACTGGTGGTATGTCGCTGTCGAGTATTAATCAAGTCATAGCGACTACCAATAATTATTATCTGCTAAATGGGTACGGCATCCAGTTTTATTTCTGTGGTACCTCACCCGATTATGTCGATAACGACGCCCAGTACGATAGTTTCAGCAATGAAACAGCGATCACACAGGGTCATGATGTGACCAATGCACTGAATCAATATTATGTTCATTTGTTCGCATCGGGCGCGGGTGGTTATTCGTACTATCCGTCTAATAATGTGGCGTCAACCCGCTCTTTTATCCTTAACCTTGTCGATAATGAGGAAGATATGGGAAACCGTCTGGTGCCGCATGAACTGGGACACATTTTCAACCTTGTTCACACATTTGGAGAACGAGTAGGAGACGGCACATTAGGCTCGGGCACAACCCTCGAATTGGTTACGCGGGGCGCGGGGGCTAACTGCACCATTGAGGGCGATTACGTCTGCGACACACCTGCTGACCCGTACAATAAACCGGGAGCCAGTCTAACTACGGTAGGCGGTTGTGTATATTACGACCCTAACAGTTCGGCCCGCGATGCCAATGGCCAGGCTTACACGCCATCGGTCGAAAACATCATGTCATACTATTTCCCGTGTACGCATAACTTTACTTCAGGACAGTACGATCGTATGCAGGCTGGCCTTGCGCTTCGTCAAACGCACACCGCTTACTCCTTGGATTGCCCGCCAACGAATGTAGCGACTCCAACGAATGTAACAGCCACGATACAGGCCAGTAATGTGTTGGTGACCTGGCAAGATAATGCCACGAACGAAATAGGGTATTTTATTGAACGCTCTACTTCGCCTACGTCAAATTTTTTGGCCGTTGGTGGTGTCGGACCGAACACAACAACATTCACTGATAGTAAAATAGCCGCTTACACAGTTTATTACTACCGGGTTAGGCCGTCGAATTCAACCACAACGGGCATAAGTCAGACAGCTACCGTTCGAACGCCAGCTTGCCACCCCACTTATACGTCTACCTCCGCCTGTATATACGGTGACGGTTTATCGGGTCTGGCTATAAACGGCGCGGTATTAAGTCAAAATTCAGGCTGTTCAACGAACGGCTATGGCGTGTTTAATGTAACTTCGGCAACCGTTGCAGCAGGCCAATCCTACTCATTAGCGGGAACGCTGCTTAGTCAATCGTATGCGGAAGGAGTAACGATCTGGGCCGATTTGAACCGTGACGGCATATTTGATACCAGTCAGGGGGAAAATTTGTTTCAAACCCCCAACACAGTAACTACTCAGTTTTCGGGAACGCTCACTTTACCTCTTAGTTTATCATCCGGCCAATTAACTATTCGGGTAGTTGTTGCGTATGAGGTAATCCCGAGCAATCCCTGTGGCACTTATTCGTACGGAGAAACAGAGGATTACGTCTTGACGGTAGTCAATCCAACGCCATCTACTGCCGACCTCAGCCTATCGCTGCAAATCAGCAACCGAACACCAACTGTTAACCAGCCAATCAGTTACTCCCTGACGATGCGCAATAATGGGCCAGCCAATGCTACCGGTATTAGCTGGCAAAATCGATTACCGCCTAATTTAAATTTTGTCAGTGGCGATGCGAATATAATAAATTCCGGCACTGCGGTTAGCGGCAGTAATTTATCGCTTGTCAACGGCACATCGATCACGTTCGTTTACCAATTACAACCAACCCAGGCGGGTACATTTATTAATGCGGCTCAAATTCTGGCCAGCAACCAGCCTGACACAGATAGCCAGCCCGGTTCGGGCACGGGCGATGGGCAGGACGATGAAGCATCGGTAGATGTACGCACTGTGCTTAGTAGTAGCACCGTTTATATCTCACCAAACCCAAACCAGACGCCCCTGCCACCTGTTTCATCGAATCAGCCAGTGCCCGATCCAGCTAAAGCTGATTTATCATTGGTAATGGCTATCAGTCAGCGCACACCCGTATTGGGGCAACCTATAACCTGTACAATTACAATTAGTAATGCGGGTGGTCTGACTGCCACAAACATCATCGTGCGAGATACATTGCGGGGGCTAACCTTAACAACAGTACCCACAGGTATGAGCGTGGTGAATACAGGTAATGGCTATACAATTATTGAAGGAAAAGTGGCATCACTAGCTGGTAAAGCATCAGCACAGTTGATTTTTACGGCGATGACCACCACACCCGGCTACATGAAAAATGCGGCTCAAATCTGGTCGGTGGACAACCCTGACCCCGATTCAAAACCAGGCTCTACAACACCAGCAGCGAATAACATCAACGGCGAAGATGATGTTGCCTGGGCAGACTTTCGGGTGATTTCGCCCTAATTAAATCAGAAGAGCTATTGCTCAAATGGCCATTGTTTTCTAACACCAGCCGATATCAGGTAAGCTACCGTACCCAAACCAATGACTGTTACGCCTGAAAGCATGAATGTTACTCCCGTTGAGAAAAATATGAATAACCATATAACGATTGCCAGCAACACAGGCAATGGGTAAAGCGGCATTCGGAAGGGAAATTCGGAAGCAGCCCGTCGGCGATGTAATAACATCAACCCAATGGCTTGTCCAACAAACTGCACCACAATGCGCATAGCAAGAATGGCCATTATGACATCGCCGAGTCGGAACAGCAAGCTGAACACGAAACCCAATCCGCCCAGAAAAAGCAATGAGACATATGGGAATTGGCGAGTTGGGTGCAGTTTGGCAAATATCTTGAAGAATTGCCCGTCAACAGCAGCGGCATAGGGCACACGTGAATAACCAAGCAAGACAGCAAACAAAGACGAAAAAGCAACCAGCAACACTAAAATCGTTGCCAGTTGGGCGGCACCAGGTCCATAAAGTGTTTCGACAAATGTGCTGACAATGAAGTTGCTGTTTTGAGCAATCTGCCAGGGCACCACACTTATAACACTCAGGTTCATAAGCAAATACAACCCGGCGATACCGATAATAGAGACAAAAATACTAATTGGAATATTGCGCGTAGGCCGCTGAATTTCACCGCCCAAATGGCAAACATTGTAGTAGCCCAGGTAGCAATAAATTGTTTTGACAGAGGCTTGCCCCAGACCAGCCGCCAGCAATCCCCCACTTACGGAACCAATTGATTGAAATGTATCCGCCAACGGAATTCGGGCATTTGTTAATCCGCCGATGATTATCCAGCCGAGTGTCAATAAAACGGCTCCCCACATGATCAACCCGATTTTACCAATCGAATCAATCTTCCGGTATAACAAGGCAATAATAACCAGAACCACTGCCCCCGAAACGGCTTTTCGTTGCCACTCGTCCAAAGGCATCAGGTAAGAGGCATACTGCGCAAACCCGATAGCACCGGAAGCAATAACCAGTGGAGCCTGAATAAGCGTTTGCCAGACGTATAAAAACGATAATAGGCGGCCCCAACGCCGTTCACCATAGGAGATTTTCAAAAAATTGTAGCTTCCGCCTGCCTGCGGAAAGGCCGCTCCTAACTCGGCCCAGACAAATGCATCAATCAGCGATACGAACGCACCCAATACCCAGGCCCACAGGAAAAGAGAGCCCCCAAGGGTTTTGATGACTAATGGTAACACCACAAATGGGCCAATACCGACCATATCGATCATATTTAACGCCGTGCCTTGCAGGAGCGTTAACCGACGGGGTAAAGCAGCCGATGAATCGGGAAGTTGTTCTGAAGAGGTAGCGTTACTCAATAGCGTACTGGATAACAAGCTTATTACGGTAGTCGTATCCCGATTTCAGCGCCATGCCAGGTAAGCATGGTACTGACTTCACGCAGGGCGGACTTATCTGACAAAGGACAGAAACAGCCTAAAAGTTCGGTTAACGATTAGCCTCCGTGGACAAAAAATGCCCTGCTTTTTTGTGATAAAAGCAGGGCATAAGGAAAACAATTGATCAACTTAGTTCATCAATTGGTCGAATGTCAGGCTAACGTAGTACATCGACCCAACACTTGGATTTCCCCAGGCTTGCGTGTAGAGTTTACCAGTCAGGTTTGTACCACCAATTTTCAAAATAGATTTTATACCCGAAAGTTTCTTACTAACCTGCGCATCAAGGGTTCCATAAGCGGGAACAATGGTCTTCTGACGGGCTGTAGCGTCAGAATTCCCAAAGGTTCCTTCCCATAAGAATGAGTCCTGATAGCGCCATACCACATTGAATCCCAGGCCAGTGCCTCTAATACTCCGGTTGCCGAATGATAAATTATAACGATACTTAGGCGTGTTAAACAGCGTTATAAAGCCCGTTGGAATCTGGTCTTTATCGATCAGGTAGTTCGATGACACATTTGCACCAACCATGTAATTACCCGGCAACACGTAGTCTGCTCCAATCGCCCAACCAGCATTTTTCAATTGTGTTGGCGAGTTCACAGGATAGGCGTATACGGCGCGGGTCGATGAACTAATGAGTTGCAGCGTCGAAACAGGATTCGCCAGCGATACCGGATTGTTACCCTGAACCACAACTTCATTTCCTAAAAAATTCAAAAACCGATTGTAATAATAATAGGCATCAATAAACAATTTATTACCTAATAATCCTTTGTACCCTATTTCGTAAGTTTCTACACGCTCAGGATCATACCCGGAGTTGCCTGATGGTTTCAACAACGCTATCGCTTGAGGCAGTGCCGCCGAACCACTTTGCTGCAATACGGCACCAAAAGCCTGAACCGATTGGAGTGTATATACCGGACTGTTGGCAAAGTTGTACCGCTGCTTCAGAAAAGGTAAACCACCAATCAGGTGATAAGATGGCGTGTTGAGATCGATGTACTGGTCTTGTGTGGTTGGAATCCGGAAACCTCGCTGAAACGACGCTCGGAAATTATGCACTTTGGCTAACGTCAGTACCGCCGAAAAACGAGGACTTACCTGCGCCTTGAAGTTCTGATTTTTATCGTAGCGGAGTGAGCCCGTTAGTTTTAATACATCAACCAGCGTTTTCGATGCCTGCGCGTATGCCCCATATTCATCGATGGTAAATTCTTTTCCGTTCTCATCACGAGCGAATAAGGTGCCTTCTGAATTCAGGGCATACCGACGAACATTCCCCCCCACAATCAACTCAACCAGTTTGGGGTCAATGACCTTACTGAAGTTGTACATTGCTTCGGCATGATAGAGGTTCGTTTTATCCAGAAACAGAGCACCAACACCCATTGCGTTTCCCGGTATCGGCTTTGCTGCTACAGCATCAAACGCCTGTTGAAAACCAGGTGTACCGGGCATTAATCTTCCCTGATCAGCTAAACTCCTCGCCTGATTCAACCAACTTGTTTGCTGACTGGCTGCATAGGCTTGGGCAGCCGTCAACGCAGTCGCCTGAGCCTGACCAGCCCCAAGGGCAGTTAGATAAGCACCCGCATATCCCGTAAGTGCCGTTTGTGCATAGGTACCAAAATAAGTTGGAAACCAGGTGGACGCACTACCACTCCAGGCTTCATTGATACCCTGACCCAGGGTTGCGGCAGCATAGGTATTACCTGAACGCTCCTGCGTGGTGTAGGCCCGCACAAAGAAGTTAGAACCACGTAACTCGAGTTTATACTGGCCCAGTTTGAAACCCTTAATGTAATAGCGATCGGCACCCGTGTATACGGTTGTTCCAGTACCCCAGTTGGCTTGCACAATAGCTTCTACGTTATCGTTCAGACGGTAATGCAAAGCACCATTTAGTTTCAAATTCGTGGCGTTATAGTTAACCAGATCCCTTTCCTGATAGCCCGTCCGCGAAATGTTCAGATTTGGAATAATATTATTAAAAATTTGCTGTGGGGTCAGACCCGTAAGCTGTGGTAGGGTTCTGTTGCCCGCCTGTGCAATTTGAGTGGTAGCAATCAGTCCCAGCGCCTGCGATGTGCCATTAGCGCCCGTTCCAGGATGACCATTACCATAAAGATTTGAGTATAGATTGGCACTGGCATCACCGTAAATATTGACGCCATCGTAACCCGCATTGTTCGCACGAGTGCCGGTTTCGAGAGTAGAGCCATTCGAATAACTCTGATCCCGATAATCGGTCGCCTGCCAATCTTTAGCCGTCAGGTACGAAACACCCACTTTAAATGCCAGCCTATTATTAAACGCTTTAGCATACCGAAAGGCGGCATCATAGAACGGTGTAGTAGCCGTTGTGCGATTACTGGCATTCATTACGCCCCCTTTCACGTAAGCACTTAAGCCCTGATACAGAAATGGGCTTTTCGAGGTCATCAGCATTAATCCATTAATGGCGTTCGGGCCATATAAGGCTGATGCTGCGCCCGGTAACAGCTCCACACTCTCTAAATCAAGTTCCGATACACCCGCGATATTGCCCACCGAGAAGTTAAGACCCGGAGCCTGATTGTCCATACCATCGAGCAGTTGCACAAGGCGCGTATTCCCGTTGGATCCGAAACCACGCACGTTGACTGACTTAAATGTTAAGCTCTGCGTACTCATATCCACGCCCTTAATATTCTGTAAGGCGTCGTAGAAGGTGGCGGCTGGCGTAGACTGAAATGAGCGAATATCTAACCGCTCAACCGATACGGGTGATTTCAGTACACTCTCTTCCACCCGCGAAGCCGACACGACAACTTCCTGTCCAATTGTCACGCGCTCCTTCAGGCTCACGTTCAGGTCGGTTCGGTCACCATTAATAACGAATTCCTGCGCCTGAAAACCGACTGCCGAAATGGCAATAGTAAACGGCGTAGGTGTAGTTGTTGTAAGTGAAAAATTACCCTTCTGATCGGTAATAGTGCCAACAACCTTACCTTTCACAGCGATGCTAATACCTACTAATTCTTCTTTTTTAACCTCGTCGGTCACATTCCCGGCAATCCTTGTCTGGGCTCTTGCTTCGATACATAGCACGAAACATAGTCCGAAAAACAGCAGTGAGTAAGTAGTCAGTTTTTTCATAAGTAAAGAGTGAAAAGTGAATGGAGAATGCTCTTCGTTACTTTATGGCTAAACTTACGGATAAGTCCGCTTTTCGTGCAAAATTTTCTTGCAATTGATAAATTACACCCTGCTAATCACACGCAAACAGGTAAGCGCCGGCTAAGCCAATAGTAAATTTAAGAGTGTACTCTCTTTATAATCAGACAACTTTCTCAACTGAAATTATCTACCTGCATGACAAACGAACCGAATCAGGACCGGAGGGACTTCCTCAAAACGTCCGGCTTATTAACGGGCAGTGCCCTGCTTGGCGGCTTGCCATTTCAAACGAATGCCGCAACGGGTAGTCCGGGCTATCATTTTTCGGTAAATGATACAATTAAAGTAGCGCTCATCGGTTGTGGAGGGCGCGGCACGGGTGCGGCTCAACAAGCTCTGAATACGAAGCAAAATGTTAAAATTGTGGCGATGGCTGACGCTTACCGCGACCGTCTTGACGACTCGTATAAAGCCCTGACCGAACGTGGTCTGAAAGCGGCTGACGGTTCGCCTAAAGTAGATGTACCCGAAGATCATAAGTTTGTGGGTTTCGATGCCTATAAGCAGGCAATAGCCTTAGCTGATGTAGTCATTTTAGCCACGCCACCGGGTTTCAGACCAAGTCATTTTGAGGAAGCTGTTCGGCAGAGCAAGCAGATTTTCATGGAAAAACCTGTGGCTACCGATGCGCCGGGCATTCGGCGGGTACTAGCCGCTGCCGAAGAAGCCAAGAAGAAAAAACTGAATGTAGTTGTCGGCTTGCAACGGCGCTATCAGCCCAGCTACCGTGAGATGATTAAGCGCATCCACGATGGGGCTTTGGGCGATATTGTTGGAGGTCAGGTGTACTGGGTTAGCGGTGGTGTCTGGCAGAAACCCCGTAAACCCAACCAGACAGAAATGGACTATCAGATGCGCAACTGGTATTACTTCAACTGGCTCTGTGGCGACCATATCAATGAGCAGCACGTTCATAATATCGACGTTGCAAACTGGGTAAAAGACAGTTACCCCGTATCTTGTCAGGGAACGGGCGGGCGGCAAGTTCGGACGGGCAAAGATTACGGCGAAATTTTCGACCACCACATCGTAGATTATGTCTATGCCGACGGCACGACCATTAACAGCCAGTGTCGCCATTATGAAGGCACCTATAGCCGGGTGGACGAAATGTTCCTCGGCACAAAGGGTAAAATTGAAGGTATGGAGAAAAAAAGCAGCGCATTAATGGGCTATAACGGTCAGCCTATTTACACCCATAACGCTAAAGCCGATGGCAATCCATACCAAATTGAGCACGACGAACTGTTCGACGCTATTGCTAAAGGTCAGTATAAATTTGCCGATGCCGAACGAGTAGCAAAAAGCACAATGACAGCCATTATGGGCCGTATGGCTACTTATTCCGGCAAAGTCGTTAAGTGGGACGAAGCCCTAAATTCGCAAATCGACCTTTTCCCTACAACGTTGGCCTGGGACGCTATGCCCAAAAGCCTACCCGATGCGAATGGATTGTATGCGATTGCCGTGCCGGGCAAAACAGTAACGGTGTAAAGACCTGTCGGACTATCCCGACAGGGAATCGCGCATTACCGCCGGTTCGACAACACTTGGCATCTTTACAAAAACGGGGCCGACTGCCATTTGTGCAGCTGGCCCCGTTTATTTTCCAGAATAAGCAGTTTCGTATCAGGAAATCGTTTGAGCAATCGACGACTTTTACGAAGTCCAGCCACGCTAAATACTTTCGTCAGTGCATCGGCGTGGTAGCCATCGGAGGCCAGCACCGTTGCCCGAACAAAGTGCCGCAGTCCTAAACCCGAACGCGGATTCATAATGTGCGAATACCGGTGGCCCTTGTGTTCTAGAAAACGATAGGTATCACCGGAAGTCGTAATGGCCGCATTCTTAAGCAAAATCGTCGTTGTGTCGGCGTCACCCGCTTTCCCAGAACCAATGCCTACCCGCCAGCCATTACTGTTTGGTGGTGCATTACCAGCCAGAATATCCCCTCCAATGTCAATCAGAGCAGACTGTATCCCAAACTGGTGTAACACTTGAAGAGCCTCGTCAACGGCAAACCCTTGCCCAATACCGCCAACGTCTAACCGAATACCAGCCCGGCGTAAACGTACTGAACGGGTTACGTTATCTAAGTCCATCAGCTTATAGCCAACGGTTCGCCTAGCCCTTCGACGTTCTGTTTCTGTTGGAAACCCTTTCCGCCGAACGGCTCTGCGCCACAACATTGTCAATGCACCAACGGTTGGATCAAAACGCCCGTTCGACAGTCGAGCAATGGTTTGAGCTTTTTGCAGGACGTTGAACAGGTCAGCCGACACGGGTATCCATTTGCCTGAACCGGCTGTTTCTGATAGCTTATTTATTTCGGAGCCATCCATGTAATCACTCATGATATGGTTCAGTGTGTCCATGCGGGCCGAAACAGCAGCATCTGCCCGCTGGGCAGTCAGGCTATCGGGCGCGTAGAAAATGACATTGAACTGTGTCCCCATCAGGCCCCGGCGGAACGAAAAACGGTTCATCCCGGGTTGTGCAATGACCAGTCCCGGTAGCAGGATAGCCATTATAACCCAACCGGCTAAAAAGCGAAAAGAAGAAGGGGCGTTCACGATGTTTTAGCAGGGCAGACTTCCAGAATCCACCAACTAATGGTTACTATCAAAAATAAATATATACTGCTGGCCGCCGGATTTTGGATCACCGGTCTTGCCTCAACACTCCTGGGTGCTTACGGAAAAAACCATCAATGGACTGCCACGGGTACCTTACTAACCGTTGGTATTTCAGCGCAGGCTATTGGCTTCGCCTTTCTGGGCTTTGCTATTATGCAGGCCGTTTTCAGGAAAAAGTGACCCGCTTATAGGATTATTTATACCTGCGCTACTTTATTCCGTAAATACATATCGGCCAGCACCAACGCGGCCATAGCTTCGACAATGGGCACGGCGCGGGGAACCACACAGGGGTCGTGCCGCCCTTTGCCTGAAACCGTTACAGGCTGACCATTTACATCGACGCTATCCTGATTCTGCATGATAGTAGCAACGGGCTTAAAGGCCGTTCGAAAATAGATATCCTCGCCATTGCTGATACCTCCCTGAATACCCCCCGATTGATTGGTTTTTGTCCGGACGCGGCCCGTTTCGTCAGTATAAAATTCGTCGTTATGTTGAGAGCCCTTCAGCTCCGCCCCGGCGAATCCACTGCCGTATTCAAACCCTTTTACCGCATTGATACTGAGCATTGCTTTACCCAATTCGGCGTGGAGTTTATCAAAAACCGGTTCGCCCCACCCTACCGGAACACCCGTAACGACACAATCGACTACTCCACCGATGGAGTCGCCCTGCTTCCGGGTTTCGTCAATGTACTGAAACATCTGTTCAGCAATTTCAGGATCGGGGCAGCGTACGGCATTTTCTTCGGCGAGGGCCAGATTTAGTTCCGAGTATGGCTTTTCGAGTTTCAACGTACCAACCTGTGAAACGTAAGCCTGAATCTGGACACCCTGTTGGGTGAGTAAAAGTTTAGCCACTGCGCCGGCAGCAACCCGGGCCGCCGTTTCACGGGCCGACGACCTCCCCCCCCCCCGATAATCGCGGGAACCGTATTTGGTCTCATATGTATAGTCAGCATGGGAAGGCCGAAATTGCTCAGCAATATGACCATAATCTTTACTCCGCTGGTCGGTGTTTCGGATGATTAGCGCAATGGGCGTACCCTGGGTACGGCCCTCAAATACGCCGGACAACACCTCAAACTCATCCGCTTCGCGCCGTTGGGTTGTAATGCGCGACTGGCCCGGTTTCCGTCGGTCCAATTCATGCTGAATAAAATCGGTATCGAATAACAGCCCGGCTGGGCAACCATCAATCACAACGCCAATGGCTGGCCCGTGCGATTCACCGAATGTAGAAATCTTAAATAGTGTTCCGTAAGTACTGCTCATGCTGACGATTTGGGGCTTCATCCCCGATTAATAGACAAAAGACGGGTAGCCTTACCAGCTATGATCTTTTGTTCTACACCGTTTATCTCAATTCTATTTCTTAATTAACACAAAAACCATCCCTAATAACATCAACACAATCAGCACATTAGCAATAGACCGAATTAAAACTGAAATGCTGATAGGCTGACGCGTACTATCCATCGCTTCGAGGCCCGCATAAAGTGACTTGTTAACCGGTGCTCCCGGAACAGTCTCACTGTTTGTAACGGATGAATCGCTGAGTACATTTGTATTATTCACGGCAACAGCCCCTTTGCCGCCAACTTGAAGTTTTAGATGTGGCCGGAGAGTGTCATATCGGGCGGTTTGCGGGTTGAAGTAAATCCATTGAAAGTAATTTACCAACGAAACTACCTCATTTTGGTGCGGTACAATAAAATACGTAAACGTCTTGCGACCCGTTACTTCATTGCCGTTATGACTAATACTGTGGTGTTCTTCAGGCGGAAAGACATCTACTTCGGTATGTTCATTCAGAATGACAGGTGCCGGAAGAGTCGCTATATTACCTTTTCCTGAGATAGAGAAAGTATAGCGAACACTTTTTCCTGCGATGATATGCTGCCGCTCTAATCCTTCCTCTAGTTGAAACACACCAATCGGCACCCGCCCCCGCAATGGATGAACGGGCCATGATCTGACAGCTACCACAAGGGGTTTACTGGTAAATACAATTGTTTCGGGCTGAGACGATGGCGGCCCAATAACGGGTCGACGTCCTAGTTGAAGGGCTACGGCTGGCAATCGTAACGCTTGATTCGATAAGGGGAAAAAGACGGACTGAAAAAGTCGATACTCCCGAAACTTCTTCCCATTAATTGCTACCGGAATCGGCTTTAAATCAATAATAGGCACGTTTTCTTCCCATAAATTAGCGGGGCGAATTTTCTTTGTAATTTTTTGCAACTGTTTGTCAAGCGCCTGAAAGTTTAGTTCATAAGGATAATTATCAGCGACGAAAAAGGCTAACGTCAAGGATACTCCATCACCCACATAAACGGATGACTTTGATGCGCGAAGTGACAAGAACGCAGCGCCACCCGGTACTATTTCAACCGTATTGATGGTGGTGCTCCCCGGCGGTGACACGGTTGCAGAAGGCTGAACAATAAGGACGGCTCCTTCCGAACGTATCGTCTCACCATTAATAATGACGGCAAAGGGTAACAACCGGAAACGTCCCGGCGCTCTTGCCTGATAATTTTGCGTAATAATTTGATTAGTAACTGTTTTATCGCCTACTTCAACTGGTGTTACGCTGGTTGACGTACCTTTTTTGACAAACCCGATAATATCAGGAAAAGTGACTGTGGCACGAGTTTCACCATTGGGAATAATAAGTGAGATTGTAAATGTCCGTTCAATCGGAAAAGTCGTTTGTCCCAATTCAATAGACGCCACATTGTCAGTAGACTGTCCAAATCCTGCAACAGCAACAAAAGAAAATAGTACAACGAATCTTTGGAATATTACAAGAAACATTCTTATTTTTGAACAACAAAAGTATAAGATGAGCCGTTACGCAGTAAGGCACCAAAGTTAAGAACGAACTATCCATCCTCTTTCAATATCCTTTAGCTTATTAACCGAAAAAATGTCCTCTTATGCTGTCAATGCTTGAGTATATCAAGACTATCCTTCAGAAGGTGAGTTTTGACAAATCCCTATTCGAAAAAGAACTGGCTAAAGCTATTAAAATGCTTATTCCTAAAGAAATCAAGCAACTTAAACGCTGGTGCTATGCCCAATTTGGCAAAGTATATCGTGTTGTGTTAAATCACTGTTTCTCACGGGTACGGGTGCGGTTTACCTGACGACATAATCCGTTTTCGTTAGAAAAATATCCCCCGGCTACCTAAGCCGGGGGATATTTTTGTTCAGGACTTTTATATCAATGTTACTTTTTCCCGCATGTCTGGTATCTCAACATGTTGAAATCCAGCCGCTTCTAAATGATCTTTCCAAATTAGCTGCTTGTCATAGTCGCCGTGTACGAGAAATACAGTTTTTACACGGGTCGGATTCTGACAACTTAGAAAGTGCAGCATTTCGCGGTAATCGCCGTGCGCCGAAAACGAGTCCATAATGGCAACGCGGGCGACAACCGGGTAGCGTTCCCCAAATATAGTTACCTCCTTGTCACCCCGTTTTAGCGCACCACCCAAACTATTGGGCGATGCGTACCCTACCAACAGAATAGTTGTGTTGGGCTTAGAGATGTTATTTTTAATATGATGTTTGATACGACCAGCTTCGGCCATGCCCGATGGGGCAATAATGATACAAGGCTCTTTGCTGTTATTTATCGCCTTCGACTGTTCGACATCAGTAATGTAATGCAGATTCGGGAATTGAAAAGCATCGCCATATTTTTTGACGTAAGCGAGAATGTCAGGGTTAAAGTCCTCTTCATGGTCGCGCATTACGTCCGTCGCTTTTACAGACATTGGGCTGTCAATGTAAACCGGCAAACGAGGTAAGCGACCTTCACTCGACAACTGGTCTAGGGCGTAAATTAATTCCTGAGTACGGTCAACGGCGAAGGCCGGAATGATAAGTTTACCACGTCCTTCAATACAAGTTTGCTGCACTATTTGCAATAAATGAGACTTCATATCGGGCTCCGCTTCGTGAAGCCGGTCACCGTAAGTTGATTCGCAAATGATGTAGTCAGCTTGTGGAAACGTATCGGGCGAGCGCAGAATTTTGTCGTTGGGCCGTCCAATATCTCCACTGAAAAACAGGTGTTTTTCACTATTGTCCTCACGAATAGTCAGACTGACCGACGCACTGCCGAGCAAGTGGCCCGCATCGGTGAGCAAACCCGTTACCTCATCACAAATAACAAACGGCTTACTGTAGTCAACGGGGCGCATTTGGGCGAGTGCCCGCTCCACATCCTTTTCGTCGTAAAGTGCCTCAAGTTCGGGATCGCCCCGACGGATACGTCGCTCATTAACCCGCTTAAGGTCGCTCTCCTGAATACGGGCACTGTCCATAAGCATTACTTCGCAGAGGTCAATTGTGGCTGATGTGGTGTAAATTGGCCCGGTGAAGCCTTGGCGTACGAGCCGGGGAATCAGACCCGTATGGTCAATATGAGCATGAGAAAGTACCATGTAATCAACTCGGGCCGGGTCAAAACCAAATTGCTGGTTGAGTTCATCCGTGTTAATACCCTGAAATAGCCCACAGTCGAGCAGAATTTGTTTGCCACTACTGATAGTGATCAGGTGTTTACTACCGGTTACGGTTCGGGCGGCACCAAAAAATTGAATGGTCATTGTCTGACGTATGATTTTGATGATTAAGGGATTTCAATAACTTTTCTACACATGTACACTTTCCTCTAACCACTAAGAATAGGAGGAAGTCAGAAATAATATGATACTATCCAGGTCAATATTGGGGAACGTTCGTGGCATTGCCAAACGATTCTGGCGATACCGTCTGGTGAAAACGATGGTTGCGGCTTTATTGATTTTTTTTGGGTCAGATTTTTTCTTTCCCATAAGTACTGCCGTTCCGTATTCGACTATCATCACCGCCCGCGATGGCTCTATTTTACACGCGTTTCTGAGCCGGGATGATAAGTGGCGGATGTATGCCGAACTAAATGAGATTACGCCCGCCCTCCGCGATGCTATTCTGTTCAAAGAAGACAAATATTTCTGGTATCATCCTGGGTTTAATCCGGTGGCAATGCTTCGGGCAGCCGGTCGAAACCTGCTGACAAGTCGGCGAACGTCTGGAGCGTCAACCATTACGATGCAAACTATCAGGCTGCTCGAACCACGGGAACGAACTTACGTCAGCAAACTAATCGAACTGTTCCGGGCATTGCAACTCGAGATACATTACTCTAAAGAGCAAATTCTGCAACTCTACCTAAATCTAATTCCCTATGGCGGCAACATTGAGGGAATTAAGTCGGCATCAATACTCTATTTTGGAAAATCACCGGCGTTGCTCAGCCTGGCCGAGCTGACAACCCTGACAATTATTCCAAACCGACCATCGAGTCTGCGCCTTGGCACACATAATGCGCTAGTCGTGCAAGAGCGCAACCGTTGGCTTGGTCGCTTTCGCACAAGCCAACTCTTCGACGAGACTACGATTATGGATGCGATGAATGAACCACTCATGGCCTATCGTCGGGAAGCCCCGCAACTGGCTCCGCATTTGGCACGCCGATTACGTATAGAAAATCCAACTACTCCCATTGTTCATTCGTCATTAAATCCAGCTATGCAGGCAACCGCCGAGCGATTAGTGCTACAGTATGCAAATCGCATTCGGCCTTACAATATCCACAATTCGGCTGTACTGATTGTGGATAACAAATCGCGGGAAGTGGTTACTTACATAGGCTCGGCTGATTTCGACAATGCATTCGATGGTGGACAGGTAGACGGGGTTCGGGCTGTTCGATCGCCGGGAAGCGCATTGAAACCCCTACTTTATGGCTTGGCCTTCGATGCGGGCATCATTACGCCAAAAACCAAACTGGCTGACGTACCTACCAATTTTAGCGGATACGAACCCGACAACTACGACCGACGCTTTAATGGGGCCGTTACCGCCGAGTTTGCGTTGGCTAACTCGCTCAATATTCCAGCGGTAGCTTTATTAAAAGAAATTGGTACACCAGCACTGGTCTCAACACTCCGGAAAGCCGGATTTTCGGCGATAAAAAAACAAGCGAGCCAGCTAGGTCTTTCCATGATTCTGGGCGGTTGTGGTGTTACGCTGGAAGAAATGACACGACTCTATGCGGGCCTGGCGAATGGGGGAAATGTGCAACCACTTCGGTATACCTCGTCTCAAGCTCCTCCCCTGAAAACTAATACTAGGCTTATTTCCTCCGAAGCCGCTTATCTTGTTACGCACACGCTGACCCAGATTACCCGTCCTGACCTGCCCAATAATTTTGATAACAGTTACCACCTGCCACGCATTGCCTGGAAAACCGGAACGTCTTATGGTCGGCGTGATGCCTGGAGTATCGGTTATAATCAGCGGTACACCATTGGCGTGTGGGTTGGCAATTTTTCGGGGGTGGGTGTAGCCGAACTTAGTGGAGCCAATACGGCCACACCGCTATTATTTCAGCTTTTCAATGTGCTTGATTACAATTCACCAACGGGCTGGTTTAAAGCGCCCAAAGATGCCTCTAAACTAACCATGAGGCTTATTTGCCCCGAAACGGGTGACATTCCGGGGGAGTTTTGCCGTAATCCGGTAACCGACTATTGCATTATGGGCGTGTCGCGTTATCGGCGTTGCCAGCACCGGAAAGCCGTTTTTACCAATGCAACCGGAACAATATCCTACTGCGCTCAATGTCTCCCTTATACCGGCTATACTCGCCGATCCTATCCAAATGTATCGCCGGAAATTATGGCGTTTTACCAAACTCACCACATTCCAGTTGAGATTGTGCCACCGCATAACCCTGCTTGTGAGCGTGTTTTCGGGAACATGGGTGCCGGTCAGGTTGGGCCATTCATAACCAGCCTGAACGATGGCAGCGAGTATTTTATCAACCCCAAACAATCGACTGAAATGGAATTAGGTTGCCAAGCCGCCAATGATGTGCAAGCAGTTTTCTGGTACTTAAATGACAAACTGTATCGGCGGGCCGAACCAACAGAAGCGGTATTTTTCAAACCTCGGCCGGGTGCGCTGAAAATTTCCTGTGCCGATGATAAAGGACGCAGTCGTGACATCCAAGTAATTATAAAAAACGAGTAACATTTTGTTGATTTTGCTTTTCCTCAAATTATTTACACTTTTCCGGTCTACAAAGCCACTTGGTCTTCTATGAAACATATAGTACCGTTTATCATCGCCTTATTGCTTACAACCACTACGTTCGCTCAGCAAGCCAATACGCTCGCACAAGACCCTACTGCGCTTGGTAACGCGTTCTTCAAAGCTCTGCTTGATGAAGATAGCAAGACATTGGGTAGTTTAATTTCAAGTGATCTGGACGTTATCAGCTTCGACGGACAGTCCGTAGATGGTGATGTACTGATACAAGGTGTTAGTGGTGGGTTTGTTCTCGTCGAAACAGGTACCGTTGCGGATATAGTTACTCGCCAATACAATAGCGATGCGGCTGTGATGACTGGCACTTGGAAAGCTAAAGGCAATATTCAGGGACAGGCATTTGACAACAGTGTCGCTTTTTCCCTTGTGAGTGCCAAACAGGGAGGTACCTGGAAAATTGTCAATGTGCAGTTTACCCCCTTGCACCAGTAACCGTTTAGTAAGTGACGTGCTGAAATTCAGCCCACTCGATAACTTCGGGTGGGCTTTTTCGTCTACCTTCGACTTTACCCCACTACGTTCATGAAAACGCGCCCGTTCCTTCGTACCCTTCTCTTGGTTTTCCTCTTACCTTTCTTTCTTTTCCAGTGCTCGCGGTTATCATTCAACGAAGTATCGGTCGTTGGGCGCAACTTCGGTGATGAAGTGCAACAGACCCAGAATCTGACCTTCACGTTCAACAAAAATGTTGGCCCCGAGAATCAATTTGGTGATTGGGACTCAACTCAATATATACATTTTATTCCAGCGGTTCGCGGAAAGTTCAAATGGACGGCTCCTAACGAATTGGTTTTTTCACCTGCTCTTGCCTTCGATCCGGCCACCGATTACCGCGCTGAATTAACCGATGATTTACTCAGACGCTCCGATAAGAAAGACCTGAAGATTTCTGGCGACGACATTGTTTTTCACACGCCCTATCTACAGCTTACCAACGTTGAAAACTGGTGGTCGCGCTCGCGTGAAACGGGGCAGCCCATGGCCAAAACCCGCCTTAATTTTAATTACCCGATTTCTTCAGCAGATGTGGTCGAGAAATTAACCGTTACAGCTGAAGACAAACCGATCACAGTGCAAAGCGCACCAAATGATGCCCAAAACTCTGTTGTTCTGACCCTCACCAATGCGCCTGCGTTAAAGAATGAGCAGCCACTGACAGTAAAATTGGACAAGGGTCTAAAAGTGCCAAACACGGGATTTGTCAGCAAAGAAGTTATTGAGGAAACCAGTACGTTACCATCGCGCGACAAGGTCGAAATAGCTGACGTGCAGACAAGTTTCGAGGATAACCACGGCGTTGTGCGGGTCATAACAACTCAGGAACTTCAACCAAACCGGGACGCCGGACCGGAGTTGAGTCAATACTACACCATCCAGCCCCACGTAGAAACAACAGCTGAATTAACAGAAAACGGCTTTATTATCCAGGGTAATTTTAACGAAACCGACACCTACGTATTAACGCTTACCGACCAGATTCGCGGGGTTTTAGGAACCAAACTGGATGAGCCGGTAACGCGCGATTTATTTTTCGGAAAAATGCCCGCCAGCATTCAGTTTGCCAATAAAAAGGCGCTGTATTTATCGTCGAAGGGCGCGAGAAACATTGGCCTGAACATTGTCAATGTGCCGAAAGTACAAGTCAAAATTGTGAAGGTGTATGAGAATAATATCCTGAATTACCTGCGCTCGAATCGCTACGAAGAATACAAAGAAAATGCCAGTGGCGAGTGGGGTCCATCGGGCTCTTTCAATTACAGTGACGACGAATCGGGTGATCTGAGCGATATACTCGTGAATAAAACTGTTGAAACAACCGACTTACCCAACGTGCGGGGTGTATCAGCGCTAAATCTGGCATTACCGGATCAAAACAATAATTTCCGCGAGCATCCACTCCGGGGAGTTTATCTGGTATCGGTAAGTTCAAAGGATGAAGCTTATTTGCAAGCTAGTCAGTTGGTTTCGGTGTCAGATATTGGGCTGCTGGCTCGGCACACGAACGACGAGGTATTGGTTTGGGCTAACTCCATCCGTACCGGCGAGCCTTTGCAAAGCGTTGAGATAACGCTTGTTAGCAGCAATAATCAATCTGTTTACTCGCTCAAGACTGACGGCACTGGCTTCGTCAAATTCGACAAAGTGAGCGAAAAAGCACCCGGCTTTAAAATCGCCCTACTGACTGCCCGCACAACCAGCACTGCAACGGCAAGCGGGTCGGAGCAGGATGACTTCAACTTTCTATTTTTACCCGATACACAGGTCGAAACCTCTCGTTTTGAGGTAGAAGGCAAGCGCGATAACAAATCCGGTTTTGATGCCTTCGTTTATGGTGACCGGAATATCTATCGACCCGGAGAAACGATCCATTTTAACACAGTTATTCGGTCGCAAGCTTGGCAAAGTGTGGGCGAAATCCCACTTTTGATTCGGGTTTTAGCCCCCAATGGCCGCGAAGTACGGACTTTCCGCAAAACGACAAACGCACAGGGAGCCGTAGCAACCGATGTGCCGCTTGACCCGGCAGCCGTAACGGGCAGCTATACCGTTGAGATCTTGAACGCAAACAACGTTTTGCTGACGTCGGAGTCGATAAGTATAGAAGAGTTCGTTCCTGACCGTATTAAAGTGGATGTGCTAACTGATCGAACGAGTTACAAAGCGGGCCAGACGATCACCCTTTCGGCAACAGCCACGAATCTATTTGGGCCACCAGCCGCCGACCGGGCGTATGAAATAGAGCTTCAGCTTAAGCGAAAAGCCTTTGCCCCGAAAGGCTTTGGTGAATATGATTTTACTATAGCCAACGGCCAGTCACGATCTGGCGCACCGGTAGGCGATGGGGCCAAACCGGATGTATTTCCTAAAGAACTCCGTCAGGGGCGAACCAATGCCAACGGTCAGGCTACCGAACGATTCCCGATATCGGCTCTTTATCAGGATATCGGCTTGTTGGAAGGCAAACTTTTTATGACAGTCTTCGACGAAAATGGTCGCCCTGTTAACCGGCTACGGCGGTTAGACATTCTAACGCAGGATACCTTTTTTGGTGTACGATTGCCCGATCAATATGTTGCGACCAATTCACCCATTGCCGCTGATCTAATTGCTCTCGACCCGGCAGGCCAGCTACGTTCTCCGGCTTCGGCGGTGGTTGACGTTATTCGCTATGATTATCAAACAGTTATCGAGAAAAAAGAGCAGCAAATTAAGTACACGACGAAGCGACATGAAAAGTCGGTTTATACCAATACACTTACTTTTAAGGACGGAAAATCAAGCTTCCGCTACGTACCAACTGTTTCGGGCGAGTACGAAATTCGGGTTCGACGATCTGGCGGGGTAGGCTATACGGTCACTAATTTTTACGCCTATGGATACGGTAGCACGTCAGCGTCGTCGTTTGATGTGAGTCAGGAAGGACAGGTCCTGATGACGCTTGATAAGCCCGTTTACCAAACCGGCGATAAGGCTAAAGTGCTTTTCAAAGCTCCTTTCGACGGAAAATTGCTCGTAACTGTTGAGCGCAATCGTGTTCTCGAACAGCACTGGCTTACAACCAATAACAAATCGGCTGAGTGGAGTTTTTCGGTTGGTGCTGAGCACTTGCCCAACGTTTACATTACGGCTACGCTTATCCGAGCCATTGACAACCGGGATGCTGGCGGCACTAATCTTCCGCTCACTGTTGCGCATGGTTTTGCACCCGTATCTGTGCAGGATGCCGACACGAAACTACCCGTAACCCTCACAGCCACAACGCAATCTCGCTCAAAAACGAAGCAGACTATTCGAATTAAAACGGCTAGCAATGCCCAGGTAACGGTGGCCGTTGTGGATGAGGGGATTTTGCAACTCAAGAACTTTAAAACACCCGACCCATACGGCTTTTTCTACCAGAAACGAGCCCTCGAAGTTGACAGTCACGATCTTTACGCCTTGCTTTACCCCGAACTTTCTCTGCAATCGAAGTCGAGCGTTGGGGGTGATGGCTACGATTTAGAACGTCGGGTTAATCCGCTCAGCAACGGTCGTGTGCGATTAGTGGCCCTCTGGAGTGGCATTTTGGAAACTGGTTCTGATGGAGAAGCGGAATTTTCGGTCGATATCCCCCAGTTTTCGGGTGATTTACGTGTGATGGTCGTCGCCTATAAAGACAATGCATTTGGATCGGCGAATACCAATATGAAGGTGGCTGACCCCATCGTCATTAGCACGGGTGTTCCGCGATTTCTGACGCCCGGCGATAATCTCGAACTGCCAGTCAATCTAAGTAATACAACCAAACAAGTGGCTACAGTGACGGCCAAGTTAAGCCTGACCGGCCCACTGACAGCCGATAGCCTAACTACGCAGACGCTCACGATCCAGCCCGGTCGGGAAAGCCGGGCCATTTTCCGAATAGCCGCGAAACAGGCCATCGGTGCCGGTGCTATAACGATAACCGTCAACGGATCAGGCAAATTTATGCGGGATGAGACATTTACGGAGAAGACAGAAGTAACCGTTCGTCCGGCGGCATCACTACAGAAAACGACATTATCAGGTGCGGTAGCCGGTGGGAAAAGTCAGACGCTTCAGTTAGCTAACAGTTTTCTTCCGGGCACAGCACGAGCAAGCGTAACCCTGAGCCGGTCGCCGGTGGCGCAGTATGGTCGCGAATTGTCATACTTACTCGGCTACCCACACGGCTGCATTGAGCAAACAATTTCCAAAGCCTTTCCACAATTATATTTCGCTGATTTAGCGAAACAATTATCGACTAATACGTATTTCGTCCGGGCGGGCGATAGTGATCTAAATCCAGCTACCAACATTCGACAGGCGGTGCAGAATGTTGAGGGATTACAAACACAAAATGGCGGTTTTACCATGTGGCCGAGTATGGTTGCGGTGCCGGGAAAATCAAATGTCGATGAATGGGCGACTGCCTACGCGGTGCATTTTCTGGCCGAAGCGCAGGCAGCAGGTTACGACGTTCGCTCTTCGGTGCTGAGTTCAGCAATTGACTTTCTGACAACCCTTACGAACACCCCCGCCACTGAAAATGTGGTTACGTTTGATGATGCCGGTGGGCGAACTGTTCAGAAAGTAGCCAGCCGCACAAGTATTTACTCGCTTTATGCGCTCGCCATAGCGGGCAAGCCCAATCGTTCAGCGATGAATTATTATAAAGGTGCGGCTCTCCGAAATGCGTCTCTCCAACAAAAAGATGGCTTTTTAACGGCTGACAGCCGTTATCTACTGGCCTCAACGTTCTTCCGAGTCGGTGATACCCGCAGTTACGCATCTCTGCTACCCAAACGATTTACCGAAACATTGAGCCGCGACCATATAAACGGTCGGCAAACAGGCGGCAGTTATGCCTCTCCCATTCGTAATCTTGCCCTCGCTCTTGATGCGCTTGTTGATACCGACCGAGACAATATCCAGATTCCAACGTTGGCCCGGCAATTAGCTGGTGCCTTGAAACAGACGGCTTACCTCAACACACAGGAAGCGGCTTTTTCCTTTCTGGCGCTTGGCAAATTGGCCCGACAGATAGCAAATAGCACAGCTACAGCTACACTTACGGCAGGCGGAAAACCACTTGGCACAATGAGCGACGCGCTGTTAAATCTGAAACGTATTCCGACAAATATTCCACTCAGTTTGAGCGCAAAAGGCTCCGGCAACGTCTATTATTTCGCACAGAGTGAAGGTATCCCAGCAAGTGGAAAAATCACAGCCGAAGACAATGGCCTACACGTACGGCGGGAATACCTCAGCCGTGAGGGAAGAGCGATAAAAGACATTCGGCAGAATGACCTAGTTGTTGTGAGAATTAGGCTCACAAGTACAAATGGTCTGAACGTCGAAAATGTGGTTGTAACGGATTTGCTTCCGGCGGGACTGGAAGTTGAAAATCCACGTTTAACTGAAGCGCGTGATATGCCCTGGCTTAAGAACCCTTCGCAACCTGATCATTTCGATTTGCGCGATGACCGGATTAACTTTTATACGACAGCTACGGGCACCGAACGAACCTTTTATTATTTAGCGCGGGCCGTGTCGAAAGGTCGTTTTATTCTAGGACCTGTCTCAGCCGATGCGATGTATAATGCAGAATACCGTAGTTACAATGGTGCCGGTACGGTATTCATTCGGTAGTGATTTATCAAGCGCGCAGAATGTCGATTAGAATTCCCAACATTTGCAATACCTCGTTGGTTATACAAGATAAAACGGCACTGATACACGTTTCAGCCCGTTTTTGTCGGTGTTACCAACAAAAGACATAACGTTATGAAAAGGAAAATATGGGTAGTGGGTGCTTTATTGGCAGCCATGGCAGGTTTATCATCC
This sequence comes from Spirosoma flavum, assembly GCF_042686045.1. Classification (NCBI taxonomy): domain Bacteria; kingdom Pseudomonadati; phylum Bacteroidota; class Cytophagia; order Cytophagales; family Cytophagaceae; genus Spirosoma; species Spirosoma flavum. The sequence continues at coordinate 356,534 of NZ_JBHUOM010000001.1, read as the reverse complement.
TGCGCTTCAACTGAGCGTTGGGTTTACGGGAATTCTAAAAATAGCCGAGAAGACGTTGTACAGGGCGATCGTAGTAGCTCACGAAACAGTCGGGATTCACGAAATCGAACCTATGGCAGCGACGACGAGGGCGGGATTTTTAGCCGCAGAAATCGTGACGATGAACGCACGAGTCAGAATGATTCACGCGATAATAGCTCGTACCGAAATCCATACCAGTCTTCAAATGATCGGATGAGTTATCGTAGCGATGATTCAGATCGGTCTAATCGTATGTCGTCGGGTGGTAATACCTATAATAATCCATACAGCAGCCGGTCAAATGATCGGCAGGACTCGTATAGCGACCGCGATAACGACTATGATAGCCGGTCGAATAACAGCCAGAATTCTTACAATGACCGGTCAAGTAATAGCCGGGATTCATACGATAATCGGTCGAATGATAACCGCAACAGCTACAACGACCGCTATAACGATCAATCCGGCAACGACCGTTATGATAGCCGCAATTCCCGCGATTCATATAACGGTAACAGCCGTCAGGATTCTGACAGTAACCGGGACCGGAATAATAACCGGTATGATAATCGGCAATCTGACAATCGAAACTCCTCTGACGACCGATATAACAACCGCCAGAATGATGATCGCATGCAGTCTGATCGGGATATGCGTCAGGACAATAACAGCAATAATCAACGCAACTCGGATAACCAATCCAACGATCGGGATAACCGAAATATGAATGACGACCGCCGGAACGATAACCGGGATAATCGTCAGAGCAATGATCAGGGTAACCGTCAGAGCAACGACCGGAATGATCGTCAAAGCGATGATCGAAACAATCAGAATAACGACCAGAACAGCCGCAGAGACAGTAATAGCTCTAGTAATCGTCAGTCTGGTAGCAACAGCAATACATCCGATGATCGTGACAACCGACGTAATTCTGACCAAAATCAGGACAATCGTGATAACCGGAATAACGATAACAGCCGTGACAATGGGCAGAATAATCGCAACAATGACCAATCCAACAATGGGGGATCGGATCAGGATAAGCGCGATTTAACTGATCGTATTTCGGGTCAGATGGATAAGGTTGATCAGCAACTTGATGAAGCCAAAGCCGATGTGAAAAATGAAAGTCGGAAAGATCGTAAAAAGCGGGAAGACCGGGTTAAAGATCTGGAAGATAAGCGTCGTCAATTAGCCGATTCTTACTATAAAGTTCAACGGTCAAGTGCTGACAACTTCGACAAAGCAAAAAAAGAAGCGAGTAAAGTCCTTGATGATATGGGCGATTCGCTGGACAAAGCGGTCGATAAGGTTGATAAAAAATAAGCAGCATCTGCTTACTCATAAAAAAAGGGCTGATTCTATGAATCAGCCCTTTTTTTATGAGTAAGCAGATCATTAATCAACAAACCATCGACGCCGAACTATATTTGCGCTATGGCACTAATTAAACCTGTTCAGGGAAATCACCCCCATTTCGGCGACAACTGCTGGTTTGCTGATAACGCCACGATTGTTGGCGAGGTAACCATGGGCCGCGACTGCACCGTTTGGTTCAACGCTGTTGTGCGGGGTGATGTTAATTCGATCACCATTGGCGACCGCACCAATATTCAGGATGGGGCTGTAATTCACTGCACGTACCAAAAACACAAAACCACCATCGGCAATAACGTGTCCATTGCGCACAACGCTGTTGTTCATGGCTGTACACTCGAGGATAACGTATTGGTTGGCATGGGGGCCATTGTGATGGATGGCGTCGTTGTTGGTTCAGGCAGTATTATTGCCGCCGGAGCCATTGTCACGCAGCATACTATTGTGCCACCCGGTTCAATTTACGCGGGAAATCCAGCCCGGTTTCTGAAAGCTGTTTCGCCCGAGCAGGCCGAAATTTTCAGTCGAACAGCTAACAACTATGTCATGTATGCAGATTGGTTTAAGGAATAGCGCATGGACGACTTTCTAATTTACCTGCGCCTGGGCTTCGATCACATCACTGACCCTAGAGGCTACGATCATATTTTGTTCGTCATAGCTCTCTGCGCGGTTTATACAATTCGCCAATGGCGACAAGTGTTAATTCTAGTTACAGCCTTCACCATTGGCCATTCGATTACGCTGGCTTTGGCGACTCTGCAACTTATCCACTATAAAACCGCTCTGGTCGAACTTCTCATACCAATCACAATTCTTATTACTGCCGTTACTAATTTCTTTTTTCAAGAACCAAAATCGCGGGCGGCCTTCGCGAAGCCAGCTAACCGATCCTGGCGCTATATGCTGGCGTTAACATTCGGACTTATTCACGGCATGGGATTCTCTAATTACCTGCGGAGTTTGCTTGGTCGGGAAGCTGAAATTATTAAACCCCTACTGGCATTTAATATTGGCCTGGAAATCGGTCAGTTGGTTATTGTTAGTCTCGTTCTGGGACTGGCGTTTGTGGTGATTGACCTTGTCAAAAGGAATCGCTTACGCTGGACGCTCATCGTGTCGGGAATAGTGGCGGGAATGGCTCTATCACTCATTATCGACAATGAGTATTTGGGCGAGTTGCTGAAATAAGAGTACTTTATATCACGCTAACTCCATTCTGGATCAGCCCATAATCTCAATTATTCCCGATCACAGTCAGGCCAGATTTTCATTCGGTAAGGCTATATATTACGCCTTCCGTTCATCATAATCGAGGGTGCATAAACTCTTTTTTTTGTACTTTTACCCATCTTATCAACAACTATAAGTTAATATATGCAAAAGATAGTTTTGCTGGTGGCAAGTTTTGCCATTCCCATATGGTCTGCCCAGGCGCAAATGCCAGCTCCGCCAACACAACGCGCCAACACACGTTTTGAGCAACTCGGCCCTATTCTACCCACTCCTAATACGTTTCGAACGGCATCTGGGGCACCAGGAAAGGACTATTTTCAAAATCGCGCTGACTACGATATAAAAGCTACTCTTGACGATGTTAATCAAAAAATAACAGCCTCAGAAACGATTATTTACCATAATAATTCGACGGACGTATTACCATTTATCTGGATACAACTCGACCAGAATTTGTTCCGGCCCGACGTTATTAGCCGGACTTCGCAGACCAACAGTATCAGCGAACAGGGAGCATCTCTTCAGCAGATCAATCCCAATGCAGCACTGGCGACTAAAGATTATGGTCATAAAATCACATCTGTGCGCGATCAGGCTGGAAAACCCATTAAATACACTATCAATCAGACCATGATGCGTATTGATTTGCCTCAGCCTGTTGGCGCTGGCAAGTCCGTAACCTTTTCTATTGACTGGAATTTCAAAATTGTTGATGTTAAAGGCGTAGGCGCTCGGGGAGGCTATGAATTTTTCCCGAAAGACGGCAACTACATTTACGAAATCGCCCAATGGTTTCCCCGTTTATGTGCTTATAGCGACGTAACCGGCTGGCAGAACAAGCAGTTTTTAGGGCAGGGCGAGTTCACGTTAATCTTCGGTAATTACAAACTAGCCTTAACGGTACCCAACGATCACATTGTTGGCGCAACGGGCGAATTGCAGAATCCAGCACAGGTATTGACCGCCACTCAGATAAAACGATGGAACGACGCGAAAGGCAAAGGAGATAAACCCGGCGAAAATCCAGTTGTGATCGTGACGCAGGCCGAGGCCGAAGCTGCCGAAAAAGGCAAACCAACCGGCACAAAAACCTGGATTTACAAAGCTGATAATGTTCGTGATTTTTCGTTTGCCAGCAGTCGTAAATTCATCTGGGATGCCTTGCAACCTAATGTAGAAGGAAAGCGTGTTTGGGCTATGTCCTTATATCCAAAAGAGGGCAATCCGCTATGGGGCCAATATTCTACCCGGCTTGTGGCGCATACTCTTCTCTCCTACTCGCGCCGGACAATTGCTTATCCGTATCCAGTAGCCTATTCTGTTCATGGTCCGGTTGGTGGCATGGAGTATCCAATGATTAGTTTCAACGGGGCTCGACCAGAAGCTGACGGCACGTATTCAGTAGGCACAAAAAATGGTCTCATTGGAGTGATTATTCACGAAGTTGGTCACAATTTTTTCCCGATGATCATCAATTCCGACGAACGCCAGTGGTCTTGGATGGACGAAGGGTTAAATAGTTTCATGGAAGGATTGGCCTGTTTAGAATGGGATGCAAATTACCCGGCGCGGGGCATTGATCCTCAGTCTATTGTTCCCTATATGCGGATAGACTCTAATCTACAGGTGCCAATTATGAGTAGCTCCGACAATATTCCCAGAAATACATTTGGGCCGAACGCATATAGCAAACCCGCTACAGGACTCAATATTTTGCGGGAGACGATTATGGGTCGTGAACTCTTTGATTACGCCTTTAAAGAATACGCTCGTCGCTGGGCCTTCAAAACGCCCGAACCCGCTGATTTCTTCCGCACAATGGAAGATGCCTCAGGCGTTGATCTGGATTTTTTCTGGAAAGGCTGGTTCTATGGTGTGCAGCCCGTTGACCAATCGTTGGTAAAAGTTGACTGGTTTCAGACTAACTCTCAGAATCCCGAGATAACAAAAGCCGAAGCACGAACTGCTGCTCAAAAGAAGTTGAACACGGTTAGCAAACAGCGCGACGCGTTGAGCAAAGATCAAACTGTGGTAGCGCAGGACAGTACTATGAAGGATTTCTACAATCGCTATGACCCCTACGCCGTTACCGATGAAGACAAAAAGAAATATCAGGATTACCTGGCCACCCTTACGGCTGAAGAACGCTTGTTAACTGAAGCAGGCACTAATTTTTATACGCTGTCGCTGAAAAATAAAGGTGGCATTCCGATGCCCGTAATCGTACGAATGGAATTTGAGGATGGCACTGATTCTGTAGCCCGCTTCCCGGCCGAAATATGGCGGTTCAATGACGTTTCCATCAGAAAAGTAATTGCGACCAACAAGAAAGTGAAGCAATGGACGCTTGATCCATTCTATGAGATTGCCGACATCAACACTGAAGACAATTCATTTCCGCCGGTCGCCCAACCAACACGCTTCCAGTTGTTTAAGCAACAGCAGCGGGGTGGGGCAGCAGGACAAAACCCAATGCAGCAACAACGGCAGCAATCACCAGCGAAGCAGGGTACCGGAAAAAATTAACCACCTCTATCAATCTGAAAAGAACTATGAAAAGAATAGTATTAATGGCTAGCTTGACCTTTTGGTCGGCAGCGTTACTGGCTCAGGCACCAGCAGCTCCTACGCAGAACGCCAACACGCGTTTTGAGCAGCTCGGTTCTGTTCTGCCAACGCCCAATACATTCCGTACGGCATCCGGAGCCCCAGGGAAGGATTATTTTCAAAACCGAGCCGACTACGATATCAAGGTAGAACTTGACGACGCCAACCAAAAAATCATTGGTTCAGAAACGGTTACCTATCATAATAACTCGACCGACGACCTGCCGTTCATCTGGCTTCAACTCGACCAGAATCTGTTTGCAAAAGGCTCTATTGGTAGTGTGACTCGCACAGGTGGCGTTAATGAAAGTGGTATGAGTTTCGCCCAGCTACAAAACCTAACTTCGGTTCGCGAACGTAGCAGCCAGCAGGCTTCCGACAAATATGGCTATCATATTACATCAATTAAAGATACTAAGTCGGGCACAGCACTAAAATACACGATTAACCAAACGATGATGCGGGTTGAGTTGCCAACGGCACTAAAGCCCGGTGGCAGCTATTCGTTCAATGTAGACTGGAATTACTTCATTACGGAGTATTATGGCCGGAGCGGTATGGAGTTTTTTGCAAAAGATGGCAACTACAACTACTTCATTGCTCACTGGTTTCCACGTTTGTGCGCGTACAACGATGTGAACGGCTGGCAGAATAAGCAGTTTTTAGGACAAGGTGAGTTTACACTTATTTTTGGCAATTATAAAGTAGCCATTACTGCCCCCAGTGACCACGTTATTGGCGCAACGGGTGAGTGCCAGAACTACAAGCAAGTGCTAACGGCTACGCAACAGAAGCGAATGGCGCAGGCGGCAACGTCCAAAACACCCGTTGTTATTGTGACGCAAGCCGAAGCGGAAACAGCAGAGAAAGTAAAACCCGGCGATGCAAAGAGCAAGAAAACTTGGGTATATAATGCTCAGAATGTTCGTGACTTTGCCTTTACCAGCAGCCGCAAGTTTATTTGGGATGCTATGCAAACCGATGTCTATGGCGATGGTCATAAAATTTGGAGCATGTCGTTCTACTCTAAAGAAGGCAATCCTCTTTGGGGCCAGTACTCGACCCGCGTCGTTGAACATACGCTGAAATCATACGGCAACCGAACGATCAAATACCCATATCCTGTGGCCATTTCCTGCCACGCTACAGCCGGGGGAGGTATGGAATATCCAATGATTTCGTTTAACGGTGGTCGGCCTGAAGCAGATGGCACGTATTCAGAACAAACGAAAGCGGGGATGATTGGGGTGATTATTCACGAAGTTGGCCACAATTTCTTCCCGATGATTGTCAATTCCGACGAACGCCAGTGGACCTGGATGGATGAAGGACTAAACACGTTCTGCCAGTACCTGGCCGAAAAAGAATGGGATTATAACTTCCCAAGCCGCCGGGGTGAACCACAATATATTGTTGATTATATGAAGTCTGACAAGGCGGTGCTGTCGCCAATTATGACCTCTTCAGACAATGTTATTGGTCTCGGTCCTAATGCCTACGCTAAACCCGCTACGGCCCTCAATATCCTGCGGGAGACGGTTATGGGCCGCGACCTGTTCGATTATGCCTTTAAGGAATACGCTCGTCGATGGGCCTTCAAAAGCCCCGAACCCGCTGATTTCTTCCGCACTCTGGAAGATGCCTCCGGTGTGGACCTCGATTGGTTCTGGAAAGGCTGGTTTTATGGCGTTGAGCCCGTCGATCAGGATTTAGTAGAAGTAGATTGGTTTCAGGTCGACTCGGGTAATCCTGAGGTATCCAAAGCAGCCGCCCGTGCGGAGGCCAAACGTCGTGCAGGCACAGTTAGTAAGCAGCGTGACGCAGCTACACAAGCAGAAACAGTTGTTGCGAAAGATTCGACAATGAAAGATTTCTACAATAGCTACGATCCGTATGCTGTAACAGACGCAGATAAAAAGAAATATCAGGACTATCTGGCGACGCTGGGTGAAGACGAGCGAAAAACTCTCGAAACAAACGCAGCTACTAATTTCTACACCCTGTCGCTGAAGAACAAAGGCGGCTTGCCAATGCCGGTTATCATACGGATGCAATTCGAGGACGGGACAGATTCAGTAGCTCGCTTTCCAGCCGAAATCTGGCGGTTCAATGATATTTCCATCAAGAAAGTAATTGCGACTCCCAAAAAGGTAACGCAGTGGATTCTTGATCCCTATCAGGAAATCGCTGATATCGACACAGAGAATAACTCATTCCCACGGATGGCTCAGCCGACACGTTTTCAGTTGTTCAAACAGCAGCAACGTTTCGGACCGCAAGGCCCAAATCCAATGCAACAACGGCGTACTACGCAGCCGCCTGCTGCACAGGGTAGCGGGAAAAACTAAGTAAAGGGGAAGCGTCGGGAATGAACAATGTGGATGAGCAGCTATAAATTTCCTTTATTCCGTATTGTTCATTCCCGGCGCTTCACTACTTTTGCAAACCAGTTCGGGATGTAGCGCAGTCCGGTAGCGTGCTTGCATGGGGTGCAAGAGGTCGTGGGTTCGAATCCCGCCTTCCCGACAATTTAAAAAGAGATGCAAAATTTTTGCGTCTCTTTTTTTTGCTTCTCTCAATCTGAAGTCTCTCTCCATTCAGAACTTTTAAAGACCGTGAACTTCAGACAGTCGTCTGCTCTTAAAGTATTTTTTAAACTTCTTGTGGAATTAGCCCCGCGTCTGCATCTCTTCTAAAAATAATTTGTAAGCCAGTGTAGCAAGTCATTTTTACTATTCTTAACAATTATTTCATGAGCCATGCACCACCCTAAATCGCTGTCAAAAGCCCTCTGAACGAAGAATATTTTGTGTATGTCACTTGAGAAACAAGGCTTTATCGAAGGTCCGGTAAATAAGGTATAAATAGAAGGAGTTATTTATGTCCAAGTATTTGTTGGTGGATTACAATAAATGTAAAAGAATAGACTTATAGGATTGTGTGGTTATTAGCGGAAAACACATATTTTTGTGGAGGTTTGAAAGCATTTCCATTAAAAATTTGGAGGCACAAACTGAAAGAGTCTAATTTTTTCACTTTTTTTACCGGGTAAACCAACTTTTAATTTTAACCCTACAGTCCAGTTCCAATGAAAACACAAACTCCTTCTCCAGCACCCGCCAAAGCAGCGGCACCAAAAAAGAAGTCAAGTGGTCTTAATCCAGCACTTGTAATTCCAATACTGCTGCTGATCGGTATCCTGACGTACATGTTCGTTTTCGGTGATGGCAGCCATTTTCAGGAAGGCGACAATACGAAAGAACCACTTCCTGGCGACTACTTCGGTACCGTCTACAAAGGAGGCTTTATCGTACCTATTCTGTTCACCTGTTTTCTGACAGTACTGGTATTCTCAATCGAGCGCTTCATTACCATTGGCCGCGCAAATGGTTCGGGTTCAATTGATGATTTTGTTCGTAAAATCAAAGGTCAGCTTGACCGTAATGAAGTGGCAGCCGCCATTCAGGAATGTGATCGTCAGAAAGGGTCAATTGGTAACGTAGTAAAAACAGCCCTGGTAAAGTATCAGCAACTGGCTACCGATACCCAGTTAGACAAAGAGCAGAAATTAGTAGCTCTACAGAAAGAAGTAGAAGAAGCGACTACGCTAGAATTGCCAATGCTGGAAAAAAACCTGACTATCATTGCAACGCTGGCTTCGGTTTCTACACTGATTGCTCTGCTTGGAACGGTACTTGGTATGATTCGGGCGTTCGCAGCCATGGGTGCTACGGGCCAGCCTGACACAGGTGCGCTTTCGACTGGTATTTCTGAAGCCCTTGTAAACACGGCTCTCGGTATTGGTACAGCCGCTATTGCAACCATCATGTATAGCTACTTCACTAGCCGTATTGACACGTTGACTTACAACATTGACGAAATCGGCTTGAGCATTCAGCAGAATTTCGCAGCCCATTATTAATAAGACCAACTTATGCCAGCAGTTAAAGTAAAACGCGCCAGTTCTTCGGTGGACATGACCGCGATGTGCGATGTTGCGTTTCTTTTGTTGACGTTCTTTATCCTGACGGCCCAGTTCCGGTCGCAGGATGCCGCCACCATCGAAACACCTTCGTCCATCTCAGGAATCAAAGTTCCCGATAGCGATATCATGACCATTGGTCTTGGTAGAGACGGCAAAGTATATTTTGGTATTGACAATGCGCAAAACCGCATTGCTATGCTGGATAACATTGCTGCCGCGAAAGGAATTACGTTCTCGAACAACGAAAAGAAAGAATTTTCGCTGATGTCAAACTTTGGGATACCCATCAATCAGTTGAAATCCTATCTGAATTTGCCAAAAGAGCAACAGGCGAAGGTGACACAAGCGGGAATTCCGACTGACACAACCGGCGCAGGCCCAACCAATGAGTTGAAGGAATGGGTTTATAATGCCAGAAAGGCTAACAACAATCTTCGAATTGCGTTGAAAGGTGATAACCTCGCTAAATTCCCCGAATTCAAGAATGTATTGGCTACGTTACAAGCGCAAAATATCAACAAGTTCAACCTAATTACAGGGACAGAAGCCCCCCCTGCTGGTTGGAAAGCTGATTAAGCGCGTAGCGATTGCAACTATAGTTAGATTTTCACCACGCGAATCGGTTAAAAAAACATGTCAGAAATTAATACTGGCGGTGGTGGTGGTAAGCATGATGGTGGTAAGGTTAGGTCCAAGAAAGCGTCAACCCGGGTGGATATGACACCTATGGTTGATCTGGGATTTCTCCTAATTACCTTCTTCATTCTAGCCACCACTCTGAGCAAACCATCTTCGATGACGCTCAATGTGCCGGATAAAACAAAAACAGAGGAAACGGAGCCTATTAAGGCGTCCAACGTAATGACGGTCTTTCTGGGGAAAGATAATAAGGCATACTACATTTTCGGTAAAGCTGCCAATGAAGACCCCGAATTAAAGACTGTTGGATATGGCTACGAGTTTCGGCAGGCACTTCAGGAAAATGTTAAGAAAGTCGGTGGAGAAAAGTTTGTGGTTGTTATTAAACCTACGAAACTATCGACTTACAAAAACATGGTTGATGTATTGGACGAAATGGCCATTACGAAACTGAAGCGATATGCCCTCGTGGATGCATTGACTGCGGACGAGAAGAAACTTCTCAAAGACAAAGCAAAAATAGACGTATAACACCATGGCAGAATTAGACTCCAATGCAACACTCGATGATATCGTGTTTGCAAACCGGAACCAGGCGTATGGTGCTTACGATCTGCGTAAAACATATCCCAAGACCGTAACACGTGCCCTGATTATTGGCGGCATTCTGTTTACGCTTGGTGTGCTTGCGCCGACTATCATAACCGCTTTGACACCGGAGAAGACCGAACAGGCAATGGTAGAGGTGGATCTGATGAAGCTCCCGCCACCACCAATCGACCCGAACGAACCGCCACCACCGCCACCACCACCGGTAGAACTGCCGAAGGTGAATACGGTGAAATTCCTGCCCCCCGAAGTAAAACCGGATGAGGAGGTGCCTGAAGAAACACCACCACCAGCTGTTGAGGAACTGAAGGAAGCTGTTGCTGCCGAAAAAACGCAGGAAGGTGACCCAAATGCTGAGGAAGTTATTGCAGCTCCCGAAGCTTCAGCGGCCCCAACGAAGGTAGAAGTTGCTGTTGAAGCTGCTCCAAAAGATGACGAAATCTTTACGGTAGTAGAACAGCAGCCAGAGTTTAGTGGCGGTATGGCTGCTCTCGGTCAATACTTAAGCAAAAATCTGCGTTATCCGGCGGCAGCCCAACGGGCCAACGTATCAGGACGGGTGTTTGTAAGTTTTGTAGTTAACACAGATGGTAGTATTCAAGACGTACAAGTGCTGAAAGGTCTGGGCTTCGGAACAGATGAAGAAGCGCAACGCGTAGTGAAAGGTATGCCGAAATGGCGCCCTGGTAAGCAATCAGGCCGGCCGGTTCGGGTAAAATACAATCTACCAATCAACTTCACGCTGGAGTAATACCTATGCGCGGACAGAATAGAGGTCCGGCGCGGCTAACGCTGTATATTTCGGCACTGGCTTCGCTGGTATATTTGGGAGGAGGCATCGGACTGATTGCCTCCTCTCAGTCTTTTGGGATACTTCCTGAGCCGGGATTACTCCGGTACGTAATGGGCGTGTTGCTACTGATTTATGGTGCTTTTCGGCTCTACCGTGCCTATCAACGTTTCCAAGAAAATGATTAAACGAGTCTTAGGATGTGCTTTATTGGCAAGTTTGATGAGCTGCGGTAATAGCAAGCCTCCTTTGGATAATCCGTCACGCGGTAGTATTATTGTTGCTGCTGACGAATCTTTTCAACCGTTGGTTACCCAATTAACATCGGCTTATTCAGGTATTTACCCAGACGCGCATTTTAAAATCGTTTTCAAGCCCGAACAGGAAGCTATCAATATGATGCTTCAGGATAGCGCCAGAATAGTATTTACCACTCGTCTTTTGAAGCCAAATGAACGGGCCGTACTTAATCAGCGAAAAATAACAGGAGCAAACGAAAAAATTGCTACCGATGGGGTAGCCCTTATTATTAATAAGGCAAATACTGATAGCTTGATTACGATGGCTGAACTGAAGCTTATTTTCAGCGGTCAGATAAAGCACTGGGGGCAACTAAATGGTGGTAACCAGAAAAGTCCTATTACACTGGTATTCGACAATAATAATTCTAGCAATTTAGAGTTTGTGTTAAACACCTTCAAAGTTAATAACGTTAAAAATTTGCGCATTTTCACAACGCACTCAAATAGGGAGGTTATTGATTTTGTACGTAAAAATCCGTCGGCAATGGGCTTTATTGGCGTCAATTGGATTAGTGACAGTGACGAGCCACTTTCACTAGAATTAGCTCAGGATTTGCGGGTGATGGGGGTATCTGACAAATTAAAGCCGACGAAGCGCGATGATTATTTCCAGCCTTTTCAGGAAGATTTAGGCATGCAACGCTACCCGCTACGGCGTCCCGTGTATATATTGAGCCGAGAAACCCATCCTGGCTTAGGCGAAGGATTGATTAATTATATTACCAGAGATGCTGGTTCGTTGATAATTCAAAAATTAGGCCTATGGCCCAGAACACCATACGATCGTGTTATAAACATAACAAAGTGAGTAAGTTTTTTTGGTTTAGCCGCAATTTTTTAGATTTGTCAATTGTTTTATAAGCACTAACCAATTTCCAACTTAATACATGATGAACAACAAGAAGCAATCGCTGATGACCATCTTGTTCGTTGGGGCAACTATGACTGCCCCTTTACTGGCGCAGGACGTCCAAACGGCCTTGAAGGATGTAGAGGCTGAGCGATATACTAAGGCGGGGCAAACGCTAACGCAATTAGCCACTAGCGCACCAACGGCTGATAACCAATTTTATCTGGGCTACTATTACCTTAGGAGCGGACAATTGGATAAAGCTAAAGCTACTTTTGAAAAAGGCGCAACCACTGACGCTAAGAATCCATTAAATAACATAGGTCTGGCTGGAGTGGCATTGGCAAAAAATGACGGAGCTACCGCTAAGTCACTTATTGATAATGCAGTTGCACAAACCAAAAGTAAGAATCAGGATGTTTTAATTCGTTCTGCTGAAATGTACACGCTGTCAGATCAGCCGAAGCAAAATGATCCAGCCGCTGCTCTGGGCCTACTTACAGTGGCTGACGAGAAGGATAAAAAGAACGAAAACGCTGAGATTGAGATGCTCATGGGCGACGCGTACTTCCTGAAAAATGATGGTGGTAATGCTATTACGAAGTATGAAAATGCGCTGGCAATTAACCCTAATTTGGCCGAAGCCAATTACAAAATTGGCCGTTTGTATTTACGGGGCAAAAATTATGTAAAAGCGCAGGAGTTCTTCAAACTAGCTATCCAGAATGATCCTGAGTTTGCGCCTACCTATCGCGCTTATGCCGATGCATTAGCTAATTCAAGGTCTTACAAAGCGGCTGCTCAAAACTACGAACTATACGTACAGAAAAGCGGCACGACTGATCCTGAATTGCTGCTTGACGTAGCTCGCTATAAGTTTCTGGCACAGGATTATCAGGGTGCCATTGGCTATCTGGATCAGTTGAAAGGAAAAATCAACAACCCGATCATTGATCGGATGTATGGATGGGCATATAGTGCTCTGGGCAAAAACACCGAATCGGTTGAATCACTCAATCGCTTTATTTCGACGGCACCACAGAAAGTAATCTATGACGATTACAAGTATTTGGGTCGTGCTTATGCGCAGTTAAACACACCTGAAGCTGATTCACTAAGTATCGTTAATTTGGAAAAAGCAGCTCCCTCAGATACCACAGAGAATCTGTATCGTGAAATTTCGAAAAAGTATTACGAAACGAAGCGTTACGATAAGGCCGCTGATTATTATGCCAAAACCATAAAAAATGACAAAAAACCATTAAACAACGATTACCTGTTCAATGGTTTAGCCAATTATCAATATGGCTTCCGTGTTGGTCGCGATACTACAGCAGCACCGATGGATACGGCTCAGATTCGTCAGATGAAGCAAACATACTTCCTACGTGCTGATTCTGCCTTTGCTCAAATGGCGCAACAGGTTGAGAAGACGGCTGGCGAGACTTATCCATTAGCCTACTATTATCGTGGTCAGTCAACGTATTATGCGTATCCATCAGCAGTTTCTCTATCGACGGGTGCGGCAGTACCGTATTACGAAAAATTCATTGAACTAGCCACTGCAGAAACAGATGCCACGAAAAAACAGAGTTATCAGAAAAATCTGGTGACAGCCTATAAATTCCTGGCATCTTATAATCTAGCCAAAAAGGATGATGCAAAAGCAAAAGAGTATTTTAATAAAGTACTTGAAATAGATCCAAACGATGCTGATGTGAAGAAAGCATTGGAAGGCCCTAAAGCAGCAGCAGCACCGACAAAGTCCGCTACAAAGGCACCAATCAAGAAATAAGGTAGCCGGTCAATATAGATTTTTCTCGTTAAAAGAGATAAAAGCGTAGGTTTGATACCTACGCTTTTTTTATTTGTGTATAATAAAGCACATGACTGTTAATTAATAAAGTCAATATTCTCAATGGGTATCGTAACTTTGCGGGCGCAATTTTTTTTAACTGACTGATACTGATACTACCTTAAAGAGCCGTATGCTTAATCTTGTACTGTTTGGCCCACCGGGTGCGGGGAAAGGCACCCAAAGTGAAAAGTTAATTCAGAAGTATAATCTGGTTCATTTATCGACAGGTGATTTGTTGAGATCACAGATTGCATCCGGTACGGAGCTTGGCTTACAGGCAAAACAACTTATGGATCAGGGTCTGTTGGTGCCGGATGAGGTAGTGATCGGCATGATAGAAAATAAACTACACGAAAATCAACCGGCTCCAGGTTTTATTTTCGATGGGTTTCCACGTACTGTTCTACAGGCAGTTGCTCTAGACCAGCTCCTAAACCAACATAGTACGAAAATAAATACCATGATTGCGCTCGTTGTAGACAGTGAAGAACTAACACGACGACTGTTGCTCCGAGGACAAACATCTGGGCGACCCGACGATCAGAATGAGGAATTGATTCGACGCCGGGTTAAAGAGTATAATGATAAAACAGCTCCGGTAGCGGACTATTATAGTCAGCAGGGGAAATTTGCAGCAATCGATGGTATCGGTGAGATTGACATTATTTTCAAGGAAATTTGTCATCAAATTGATGAGTCCTTGGTGCGGTAACTATTTACTATGGCTTCATCTAACTTTATAGATTACGTAAAAATAAATTGTCGTTCGGGCGCGGGCGGTGCCGGATCAGTTCATTTCCGTCGGGAAAAACACACCCCTAAAGGTGGACCAGACGGGGGTGATGGTGGACGGGGAGGGCACATTATTCTGCGGGGGAACTCGCAACTTTGGACTCTTTTGCATTTGAAATACCGTAAGCACGTTAAGGCGGGCAATGGTGTAGCTGGTGAAGGTGGCCGGCGTAGTGGTGCCGAGGGCGAAGATATGTATTTGGATGTACCACTTGGTACAATTGCCCGTAACTCGGAGTCGAATGAGAAAATAGCCGAAATAACGGAGGAAGGGCAGGAGATTATTCTTTTTCCGGGAGGTCGGGGTGGCTTAGGAAATGACCATTTTAAGTCAGCAACCCAACAGGCTCCTTATTACGCTCAACCTGGTGAGCCAGGAAGCGAAGAATGGGTAGTATTGGAGTTGAAATTATTAGCAGACGTAGGCTTAGTAGGTTTTCCAAATGCCGGTAAATCCACCTTATTATCTGTGTTATCCTCTGCCCGACCCGAAATTGCCGATTATCCCTTTACAACCCTCGTCCCTAATTTAGGGGTCGTAGCGTATAGAGATTATAAATCGTTCGTAATGGCCGACATTCCGGGTATTATCGAAGGGGCTGCTCAGGGAAAGGGACTGGGTTTACGTTTTTTGCGTCATATTGAGCGAAATTCAATATTATTATTTCTGATTCCGGCAACTTCCGAGAATATTCGTCAGGAATATAATACCCTGTTAAATGAATTACGCGAATTCAATCCTGAGTTAATGGATAAAACTCGCTTGCTGGCTATTACAAAAATTGATCTTATTGATGAAGAGGCTCGAATTAAGCTTGAAAGCGACTTACCAAAAAAGTTGCCTATTGCCTATATTTCAGCTATCAGCCAGCGTGGTTTAGATGAATTAAAAGATATTATCTGGCAAAACCTGACGACTACGGAGCCAGTATAACAGTACTCATGTCTGCCTATTTGCAATTGTTGTCGCGCTTTAAACTATTATGAAATACTTTTCCGTAGCCATTGGTACGGCCTTTATTTTATTGCTTCCTCTTTTAGCAATAGCCCAAATTCAGGTTTCCTTCCCTACCAGTCGGGCGGTTCTCCAACGTAACAAGGCAAATCAGGCAACCATTCGTATAACTGGGTACTATACGTCACCAATCACGAGGGTTGAAGCACGCTTACAGGCACGGGATGGCCAGGGTACATCAACAGATTGGCGCACAATTCAGGATAACCCGGCTGGCGGTGTATATGCGGGAGACCTAACGGGAGTTGGGGGTTGGTATAACCTGGAAGTTCGAGGAATGAATGCTGATCAACAAATTGCCACCACTACTATTGAGCGTGTTGGCATCGGCGAGGTATTTGTTATTGCGGGCCAATCTAACGCACAAGGTGTTCATCAGAACGCGCCCAATCCGCTTAACGACCGCGTTAACTGCGTAAACTATAGGTATCCTGACGACGGTTTCCCGAATGAACCGCCGACACCTGTTTTTACGCAACTCGATAATACAGATGGCTTCACGATTGCACCCAGAGGTGTTGGAAGTTGGTGCTGGGGACAATTGGGCGACCTTCTGGTGAAACGTCTAAATGTGCCCGTTATGTTTTTCAATGCGGCTTTTACAGGTACATACGTTAGTAACTGGAGTGATAGTGCTCCAGACGGCGGACTTGCCCATGGCCCTGGCGGTGCCTACCCAGCACGCCAACCTTACATTAATCTAAAACTGGCATTACAATTCTACGCCAACACGCTTGGTTTGAGAGCTGTACTCTGGCATCAAGGAGAGACGGATAATCTGATTAATACAGAAACATCAGCCTACGTGAGGGATTTGCAGTTTGTAATTACCCAGGCAAGGCATGACTATAACAACAATATGTCGTGGGTAGTAGCACGAGTTAGTTACGGTGATTTCATTGGCGGCACAGATCCAGCCATTATAGCTGCCCAAAATCAAGTTATTACCTCAACGGCTAATGTGTTTGCGGGACCGTCTACCGATGTTATTCAAGTACCCCGCAAGCGTCCTCCTCTCAACGAAATACAGGGTTTACATTTTGACTATGATGGTCTTGTTGAGGTTGCATCTGCCTGGAATACAAGCTTGAATGATTCGTTTTTTCAAAATTCAACCCCTGTCAGCGCCGTTCTCCCGCCTACTGTTTCGGTTGCCTGTGCGACCAACAATAACCTGAAAATTACAGTAAATGGCAATTACTCCAGTGTCCAATGGGACTCGGGCGAGTCAGGTAATACCATTACGAAAGGCGCGGGTACCTATCGGGCTAAAATAAAGGATGCTTTCGGCAACACGGTATTTTCGGGACAGGTTCGAGTAGCCGATGCTCCCGTAGCAGCAGTTGTCGATAATCGTCCGCCTTCTGTATGCATTGGCAGTAGTTTATCGCTAACAAGCAATTACGACAATGTAACGTGGATAAATCAGCAGAATAATACAACTGTATCTACTTCCCGGCTGTTCTCCACCACCTCTGCGGGTGCTTATTACGTCCGTTACCGCGATATAAGTGGTTGCGATTTCACATCAAACGTTCTGACTGCTACGGTGAATCCGTTGCCTGCTACACCGGCAATTGCTAATGACAAACCGACAACCTTTTGTCAGGGTGATAACACAACACTACGAGCAAATGTCGATAATCTTCAATATAACTGGAATGATGGCCAAAAAAATAAAGTAATCAGTGCGGGTAATTCAGGAGGTTATTTTCTAACGGTAACTGATCAGAATGGCTGCACATCGGCCCAGTCGAATACAATTGTAGTAACGGCAAATCCAGTACCGGCCAAACCTGTTATTGCCGCGAACGGCCCAACTACATTCTGTGCAGACCGAACTATTACCCTAACGGCTCCACAGGAAGCCGTTTACCAATGGACAAGTGGACAGACAAGCCAGAGCATTACTATTGGTCAGTCTGGTAATTTTGCTGTCCGCATCAGTAACCAGTTTGGCTGTACATCGCAGCAATCGGATGTTGTAACACTCAAGGTAAATGCTTTACCACAAACACCGACAGTGACAGCTAGCGGAACAACCACATTTTGTGATGGCAATCGCGTCACCTTAAATGCAAGCAGTTCCTTTGATATTGTATGGTCGAGTGGTCAGACCGATAAAGGCATCACCGTTAATACATCGGGCAACTATGCCGTGCAGGCTCGTGACCAGAACGGCTGTTTATCGCCTTATTCAACTGTCTTAGCGGTAAAAGTTAATCCCTTGCCTGCCACTCCAACTATTCTTGCCAGCCCGTCTCCAATCATTTGCGTTGGTGACAAAACTACTTTGCGCGTCGATGGGCCTTATACCGTTTTTTGGAGCACAGGTGATTCAACACAGCGCATCACAACTGGTTCCGCAGGCACATATTCTGCTTCAATTCGAGATGCAAATGGGTGTGTATCAGCCCAAAAAGGCGCAGTTACCGTTGAACTAAGACCCCTCCCCCCTCCGCCTACTATTAGTATTATTAGTGTGTATACACTCCAAGCAGTAAGTTCCACGAACGGAACCCAATTTCGCTGGCGTTTAGGCAGTGATTCACTTGCTGCTCAAACCGCTATTATTAAGGCAAACCAGTCCGGTATCTATACAGCCCGCTCGTCTATTGTTTACTCCCAAACATTAACTTGTTTTTCAGAACCGTCGGCACCAATTACGTTTACGGTTGATTTGACTAACGAAGGTCTAAGTATCTATCCAAATCCAAACCCCGACAAGATCGTAACGCTGGAAACACAGGCGAATCTGACCAACGCAGTCGTCACAATTTATACGCTAAATGGCCAGACTGTTTTAACTACAGTTGTCCCCTTCTTTAACGAGCGCAAACAGCTTATTCTAACAGGTATGCCAACAGGCTCCTATATTTTGCGCGTTCAGTCAGCCGATTTCGATGTTTCAAAACGAATTATACTCGGATTGTAATATAATCATGTACTTACCGTTCAATCATATATATTAGCCCTAATTTTGCATTTTACCGAGAAACCGCACTGGTTTTTTCAGCCTGTTAAACTGCAGTTAAAATCGGTCTGATTTTTGAACATATTCTGTGTTGCTATCTGCTTCAGGCAGTAACAGATATAAGGGGGTTATTGAAAGACAAAATGAACAATCGTTATTTTCTAGTACACCTGTTGGTATTGGGTTTGACAGCAGTCAGCATAAGGGTATCGGCGCAGAATTCCAGCCAGATACTCAAAATTACTTATCCAGAAAGCCGGGCAATTTTCCAGCGCGAGAATGATAATACCAGTACAATTTATTTATCCGGGAGTTTGTATCAACCCGTTGATAGTGTCCAGGCTCGTGTGCAGGCAGAAGTGTCTGGTCAAGGGTTAAATACAAACTGGATTACTGTTCAGCGTAACCCGCAGGGCGGAATTTTTCAGGGTTCTTTGCGGGCAAAAGGTGGCTGGTATCAGCTTGAAGTTCAGGCTTTCGTTAAAGGTGTTGTCACGGGCAGCGATACTATTCGTAAGGTTGGAGTTGGTGAAGTATTTATTATAACGGGTCAATCCAATGCACAGGGTTTTCAGAACTACGGCGCGGTGGGTGCCGCTGACGACCGGGTTAATTGCGTAAACTACGATAACAGCACCGCTAATTCGTTATCCGATCCTCCAGCCCCTACCTTTCAACAACTAACCGCTACATCGTTGATTGGGCCGCGCGGCCAGAGTGCCTGGTGCTGGGGGTATTTGGGCGATTTACTTGTAAAGCAGTACAATGTTCCTGTCTTGTTTATCAATACAGCCTGGCAAGCGACTGTTATAAAAAACTGGCGTGAAAGTTCAGACGGCCAAATTACAAAGAACATTTTTGCCCTTGGTACGCCTAATGAGAACTTTCCTGCCGGGATGCCTTATGCCAACCTGCTGATTGCCCTTCGTTATTATTGTTCTCTTCAGGGCTTGCGGGCCGTGCTGTGGCAACAGGGTGAAAACGACAATGTACCGCTGCATTCTACTCGAAAAGCCTATTCAGATGATATGCAGTATATAGTGAATAAAACCCGTGCTGATACCGAGCGTTATCCAGCCTGGGTTTTAGCAAGATCATCCTATAATGAAGGACAAGTAAGTCAGGATATTATTCAGGCTCAGAATGATGTTATCAACACCTATAACAACAACGTTTTTGCGGGACCTTTTACCGATAATATTCAGATTCCACGCTTTGATGTTGTTCACTTCGGTGGAGACGGGCTAAAGCAGTTAGGTCAGGCATGGTACGAAAGCCTCAATGCTGTTTTCTTTTCCAGTTCACGTCCCCTTCCGCCTCTCCCACAGCCGACTATCAGTGTTGCCTGCGCAACGACAACTAATGCAATAACACTTAGCTTACCCAGTTTATACAAATCGTATACCTGGAATTCAGGTCAGACAACCCAGAATATTACCATTACTCAACCAGGCATTTACCGGGCCACGTTAAAAGATAGAGTAGGTAATACCTATCTATCTCCGGTTCTTGATGTTCAAAGTCCTATTCGACCAGCCACGCCAACCATCTCGCTAGTCAGTCAGCCCGGTAAAGTAGTTGATAATCAACAACAAATTTGCGCTGATTCTACCTTGACCCTACTCGCTAATACGCCAGCGAATAGCACAGGAGTATGGAGCCTGAGCACGACAAGTAGTATTAGTAAAACGATCACGTTGAATCAGGGAGGAACCTATTCACTGCAGGCAATAAATGTATATGGTTGTAAATCAGCCCAGCCTGCTACAATAAGCTTAACCGTACGGCCCAAAGTGCCGGTACCCAGCATCGAACAAATCGGCGCTTATAGCTTACAGGCTGTATTACCAACGCCAACAGGTGGGCAACCTGATTTATTCGACTGGCGACGGGCTGCAGAAATTATTCCGCAAAATAGCGCAGTAGTGAAGGTAATCGTATCAGCCAACTATTCGGCCCGTACAAGAACAACCTATGCGCTTGCAAACGGGTCTAATTTAACCTGCTACTCAGGGTATAGTGTCCCTAAAGCATTTGTATTCGACCGGTCTAATGGTGGATTGAGTGTATATCCAAATCCGACAACTACGGGTACCATCACAGTTGAAACCATTGAAGACTTGGCGAATGCCAATATTGACGTGTTCTCTCTTAGCGGTCAACAGCTTTTTACGACCCAGGTTCCTTTGCTGAATGAACGAAAATCAATCGATCTTTCGGGTTTGGCCCAGGGAGTTTATCTCATCCGGGTGCGCTCGGCTGGCTTCGACATATCTCGACGCGTTATTGTCAATCGTTAAAGGCATTTAGCCTATTTACCAGCCGGGGTCCTTTATAAGAAAGGGCCCCGGCTGTTTTAGTTTTTTTACACAAGTCCATAGAGGTTGATAAAACAACGCTTGTAGCTTATCTTTGAAAGATAGTCTGTATAACCCTTAAGCGTAAGCAAATGGGCTTATTGGTTTTATCGCTACCTTTGTACCGATCCTGTCAACTACGTATATGAACGCAACCTACATCCCGGCTGACTATTTGCCGGTACTTATCCAACTGGGTCTGGCGCTTGGTTTCATCATCACAACGATGATTGTTACCCATTCTGTTGGGCCAAAACGCCACAGCCAGAAAAAGGATGATCCGTTCGAGTGTGGAATTCCCGTTCAGGGTGATGCCCGCACACCAATTTCTATTAAGTATTTTCTGATTGCGATTCTTTTCGTTTTATTCGACGTTGAAGTAATCTTTTTGTATCCCTGGGCCGTCAACTTCAAAGGATTAGGCATGACAGGATTTATTGAAATGGTCCTGTTTATGGGTCTCCTCCTGGCTGGTTTCTACTACGTTATCCGTAAAGGGGTCTTGAACTGGGAATAAGCTTTTTTAATGAATTTTAGAGCCTATTTATTCGTTGTTACAGTAAGCAACTACAACGTTTTATGACAACTGATATTAAGCTGGCCGAAGCCCCCGCGAGTTACGATGGCCCGGGTTTTTCGGCTACTTCTTTCGATAAAATTATTGGATTAGCTAGAGCAAACTCGCTCTGGCCTTTGCCATTTGCGACCTCCTGCTGCGGCATTGAATTCATGTCAACAATGGCTTCGCACTACGACTTGGCCCGCTTTGGTTCAGAACGTCCGAGTTTTTCACCGCGTCAGGCCGATATGTTGCTTGTTGCCGGGACAATCGCTAAAAAGATGGGGCCGATTTTGAAGCAGGTTTACCTGCAAATGGCCGAACCCCGCTGGGTAATTGCTATTGGTGCCTGTGCATCGAGTGGCGGAATTTTTGACACTTACAGCGTTCTTCAGGGCATTGATCGTATCATTCCGGTAGATGTTTACGTACCGGGTTGTCCGCCCCGCCCCGAGCAAATTCTAGAGGGTGTAATGCAGGTGCAGGAACTGGCCAAAAATGAGTCGCTGCGCCGTCGGAACACAGAAGAGTATCAGAAACTGCTGAATTCATATAGCATTCAATAGTAAAGACGCCAGAATCGCGTTTCCTTCACCCTTCATTATTTAAAAATGCTGACCAACGAAGAAGTTGCGCAGACAATACTAAATCAGTTTGGCGAGAGTGTTACGGACTTTGATGATCCGTATGACTTGTTGACCTGTTCGACTAGTCGGGACCAGATTTTTCCGTTCGTCAACTATCTGAAAGAGGACAAGACCCTACAGATGGGTTTTCTGACCGATATTACAGCCGTTCACTATCCTGATTCGCCCGGAAAAGAATTTTGCGTCGTGTATCACATACACAGTTTGACGAATAATTTTCGGTTACGAATTAAAGTCTACCTGACAACAGACGACCTTCATATTCCCACGTTGATTCCGCTCTTTGCCAGTGCCAACTGGATGGAACGGGAGACTTTTGATTTATTCGGTATTATTTTCGACGGACATCCCGATTTACGCCGAATACTGAATATGGAGGAAATGGATTACCATCCGATGCGCAGAGAGTACCCACTCGAAGATGCGACTCGGGAAGACAAAATTGACGCACTGTTTGGACGATAATTACAAGTGAAAGAGCGACTGTTTTGCAGCTATTTCATTCATAGCAATGGTCATTCGTTCATTCATTTATTCGCTAATTAGACATGGTTTCTGAAGAACTTGATATAGCACCGAAGAACGTTCCAGCCCGAAACGATAACGGCCCAATTCAGTACGTCAATGAACTGACGACACTTAACCTCGGGCCAACTCACCCTGCTACACACGGTATTTTCCAGAACATCCTGCAAATGGATGGCGAAAAAATTGTGTCGGGCGAGCAAACTATCGGCTATATCCACCGGGCGTTTGAGAAAATTGCCGAGCGTCGGCCATTTTATCAGATCACGACCCTCACCGACCGCATGAACTACTGCTCGTCGCCCATTAATAATATGGGTTGGCATATGACAGTAGAAAAATTATTGGGTATTGACGTGCCAAAACGGGCTCAGTATATCCGCGTTATTATGATGGAATTGGCCCGTCTGTCCGATCACCTTATTTGCAATGGCATTTTGGGTGTAGATGCAGGCGCTTTTACAGGTTTTCTGTACATCTACCAGGAGCGCGAGTACATCTACGAAATCTATGAAGAAGTCTGCGGAGCGCGACTCACGACTAACATGGGCCGAATTGGTGGTATGGAACGTGACCTTTCGCCAACCGCTATTCGTAAGATTAGAGAATTGCTGGTACGTTTCCCGAAAGTATTGCGCGAGTTTGAAAACCTGTTTAACCGCAACCGGATTTTCATGGATCGCGTCGTAAACGTCGGCGGAATTTCGGCAGAACGAGCGTTGAGTTATGGCTTTACCGGGCCAAATCTACGGGCTGCCGGTGTTGACTATGATGTGCGGGTAATGAATCCCTATTCATCGTACGAAGACTTTGAATTCGATATTCCCGTTGGACAAAGTGGCGACACCTACGACCGGTTTATGGTTCGAAACGAGGAGATGTGGCAGAGTCTGCGCATCATTCAGCAGGCAATAGATAACCTGCCTGAGGGTTCCTATTATGCCGATGCTCCTCAGTATTATCTGCCTCCAAAACAGGAAGTATATAAGAACATGGAAGCCCTCATTTATCACTTCAAGATTGTGATGGGTGAAATCGACGCCCCAGTTGGGGAAGTTTATCATGCTGTTGAGGGTGGCAATGGGGAGCTAGGTTTTTACCTCATTAGCGATGGTGGCCGAACTCCCTATCGATTACACTTCCGTCGGCCTTGCTTTATTTATTATCAGGCATATCCCGAAATGTGTAAAGGTCTGACACTATCTGATGCCATTGTCATTTTGAGTAGCATGAACGTCATTGCGGGTGAGCTAGACGCTTAAACCTGCCAATAAACTATGACAACCGAAACAAATAATCCCGCCGTACAATTCACACCTGAACGGATTGCTAAAGCGCAGGAAATTATTGCCCGTTATCCCGAAGGCAAACAAAAATCAGCCTTGTTGCCTCTATTGCATATGCTGCAAGAGCAGGAAGGATGGACCAGCCCCGAAGGAATGGATTATGTGGCCCGTATGCTTGACATTCAGCCCATTGAAGTTTATGAGGTAGCATCTTTTTATAGCATGTACCACCTTAAACCAGTCGGCAAACATGTTATTGAATACTGCCGAACAGGACCTTGCTGCCTTATGGGGGGTGAGGAAGTATACGCGCATTTGAAACAACGACTTGGCATTGATACCGCACAAACAACCGTAGATGGTCAGTTCACCCTCAAAGAAGTAGAGTGTCTGGCGGCTTGTGGTATGGGACCGGTATTTCAGATCCGGGAAAAATACTATATGAACCTCACCAACGAGCGCGTGGACGAGATCATTGACGAATTGTCGAAATAACCCAAAGATGGCGACCAAAATACTAACCGAACATATCAACGTTCCCGGCATTGAGACTTTCGATGTGTACCGGAAGCAGGGCGGCTACACAGCTGTAGAGAAAGCTATAAAAACAATGACTCCTGAAGCCATTGTTGACGAAGTTAAAAAAGCGGGTGTTCGGGGCCGGGGAGGTGCTGGTTTTCCGATGGGTATGAAGTGGAGCTTTTTGGCTAAGCCGGAAGGTGTTCCCCGATACCTTGTCTGCAATGCTGATGAGTCGGAACCGGGTACGTTTAAGGACCATTACCTGATGAAGAACATCCCTCATTTGCTTATTGAGGGCATGATCATTTCGTCCTTCGCGCTCGGGGCTAATAAATCGTTCATCTACGTACGTGGTGAATTGATGTATGTTATTCACATCCTCGAAAAAGCAATCGCCGAAGCGAAAGCGAAGGGTTTTTTGGGCAAAAACATTCTCGGTAGCGGCTACGATCTTGAGTTGATCGTACAACCGGGTGGGGGTGCTTATATCTGTGGTGAAGAAACAGCTTTACTAGAATCGCTGGAAGGAAAACGAGGTAACCCACGAAACAAACCACCATTTCCTGCGGTAAAAGGTTTGTATCAAAGCCCAACTGTAGTTAATAACGTCGAATCTATTGCCACAGCCGCCTGGATTATCAACAACGGTGGCGACGCTTATGCTGGTATTGGTATTGGGCGCAGTACGGGCACCAAACTAATTTCGGCATCGGGTCACATCAACAAACCAGGCGTTTACGAAATCGATTTGGGCGTTCCAGTTGAAGATTTCATTTATGCCGATGAGTGGTGCGGTGGTATTCGGCCGGGTCATAAATTCAAGGCACTTGTGGCGGGTGGGTCATCGGTTCCAATTTTGCCCGCTAATCTGGCATTAACGCTGGCTAATGGCGAGAAACGATTGATGAGCTATGAATCGCTGTCAGATGGTGGTTTCGCTACAGGCACCATGCTTGGTTCAGGTGGTTTTATTGTCTTTGACGAAACAGCTTGTATCGTACGGAATACCTGGAATTTCTCGCGTTTCTACCACCATGAATCCTGCGGTCAGTGCAGTCCATGCCGCGAAGGAACGGGTTGGATGGAGAAAGTACTCCACAGAATCGAATATGGTCATGGACACCAGCAAGACATTGACTTGCTGGTTGATGTTGCCAAAAAAATTGAAGGAAATACCATTTGCCCGCTTGGCGATGCGGCTGCCTGGCCGGTTGCCAGCGCTATCCGACATTTCCGGGATGAATTTCAGTGGCATATTGATAATCCTACAGAAGCCACGCAACCCGGTGCCGTTTATCGGGGAGAGATGGCATTAGTGTAAATTGTAGTTCGGCTAAAAGCCGCTCAGTAATGATTGATTTGCGGCTTTCCAGCCGCACATGATATATGGAAGACGTAAAGCCGCAACTGTTAAAAGTTACCATTGACGGAATTGAGGTCGAAGTAGAGCCGGGAACGACCATCTTGCAGGCCGCTCGCAAAATTGGCCCGGCGGTAGCTCCACCAGCCATGTGTTACTATGAGCCGCTAAAGGGTAGTGGTGGTAAGTGCCGGGCGTGCTTGGTACGTGTGTCAGCGGGCTCGGCTAAAGACCCTCGCCCAATGCCTAAGTTGGTAGCCTCGTGCCTGACAGCCGTACAGGATGGTATGATTGTCGAAAACGAAACCAGTCCACAAGTAATTGATGCCCGTAATGGCGTGGTTGAATTTCTGTTGCTTAATCATCCACTCGATTGTCCCGTTTGTGACCAGGCTGGTGAGTGTGACCTTCAGAATTTTGCCTTCGATCATGGCAAAGCAACTACCCGTTACGAAGAAGACCGACGGACGTTCGAAAAACGAGATATTGGCCCTTATATACAACTGCACATGACGCGTTGCATTCTGTGCTACCGTTGTGTTTATACAGCTGACCAAATCACGAATAAACGCGTTCATGGTGTAATGGGTCGGGGTGATGCGTCTGAAATCAGTACCTATATTGAGAAAGCGATTGACAACGATTTTTCGGGTAATGTGATCGACGTTTGCCCTGTTGGTGCATTGACCGATAAAACGTACCGTTTCAAAAATCGGGTGTGGTTCACTAAACCCGTTGATGCTCACCGAAATTGTCCAACCTGCTCAGGTAACGTAACACTATGGTACCGGGGCGACGAGGTAATTCGTGTAACAGCCCGCAAGAATGAGTGGAGTGAGGTGACCGAGTTTATCTGTAATACTTGCCGTTTTGAAACCAAAAAAACCAGCGACTGGATCATTGATGGCCCAACGAAAGTATCGCGGAGTTCGGTTATTTCGGCAAACAAATACCGGGCCGACACTATTAAGCCAAGCTTTGGTGAGCGGATGGCAGCAGCAGATTACAAGCTTATCCACGATGAACGTGATACATCGCAATTAGCTATTAAACAGTTACCTGCCGAACGTTTTGCGAAAGTATTACCCTCTGCTTTAGAACCAGAACCCTGATCGTTTATAGTCAACCTTACGGTCAGAGTTAGTGCTTTAACTGGCTTACCGTAAACTTAAGACTGTAATTCGTAAATCATAAATTATAAAATGGACTTAACCGTATTACTCGTTAAAGGGATAATTATCCTCGTCATTTTCGGGATAACACTCCTAATTGCAACTTACTCCACGTATGCTGAGCGCAAAGTGGCGGCCTTTTTACAAGACCGTATCGGCCCAAATCGCGCGGGACCCTGGGGACTATTGCAACCCATTGCCGATGCGGGCAAGATGTTTTTTAAGGAAGATTTTATTCCGGCTCAAGCCAGCAAGTGGCTATTTATTCTCGGTCCCTGCTTAGCTATGCTAACGGCCCTTATGTCGAGCGCAGTTATTCCGTTCGGTGATAGTATCAAGTTTGGCACTTATTCAATACCCGTACAGGCTATCGAAATTAACATTGGCGTATTGTATATTTTCGGTGTTGTATCGCTGGGGGTATATGGCGTTATGGTTGGCGGATGGGCATCGAACAATAAGTTTTCGCTGTTGGGTGCTATCCGGGCTGCATCGCAGAATATTAGCTATGAAATTGCGCTGGGTCTTTCGATGATTGCTATCTTGATGATGACCGGCTCACTATCTGTCCGGGCTATTGTTGATCAGCAGGCCACTTTCTTCGAGTGGAATATTTTCACTCAACCGTTGGGTTTCATTATCTTCCTAACCTGCTCGTTTGCAGAGTGTAACCGTACACCCTTCGACTTACCTGAGTGCGAAACTGAACTTATTGGCGGTTATCATACAGAGTACAGTTCCATGAAACTGGGCTTTTATCTGTTCTCGGAATACATCAATATGTTTGTTTCGTCAGCGTTCATTTCGGCTCTCTATTTTGGTGGTTTCCATTACCCATTTATGAATGAAGTTGGCAACGCACTCGAAAATTCATTTGGTGCTATAGCCGGTCACAATGTGGCAACAGGCATTGGTGTTGTGGTTTTCTTCGGCAAAATTTTCTTCTTCATTTTCTTTTTCATGTGGGTTCGCTGGACGCTACCGCGTTTCCGTTATGACCAACTTATGAATTTGGGCTGGAAAACATTTATCCCATTGTCAATTCTGAATGTTGTTTTAACTGGGGCTGGCCTTTTGTACAATTTCAAATATGCAACCTGGCTGACGGTTATCGTTATGATTACAATGGTATTAGTATCATCAGCCCGAGCACCAAAAGGTCAGGTTGTTATTCCGCAGCAGTCATAACTATTGAGTAGTTTGTGATTAGTGGCAAGTTCCTGCTAATCACTGATAACTAACTGCTAACCACTACGTTCATGCAATTAACTAATCGTTCTAAACAAGTCAGCAATAAGGAGATGACGCTGGCCGAGAAGATGTACTTGCCCGCCATCGTTAGCGGGCTGGCCATCACTATCAGCCACTTTTTCCGTAAAAAGCCGACAATTCAATACCCTGAGGTAAAAAGATACCTCGGTCCGATCTATCGTGGGCATCACATTCTAAAACGTGATGAACAGGGCCGGGAGCGTTGCACAGCCTGTGGGTTGTGTGCGGTGGCCTGCCCGGCTGAAGCGATTTCAATGGTAGCTGCCGAACGCGAAAAAGGCGAAGAAAGCTTATATCGGGAAGAGAAATACGCTGCGGTGTACGAGATTAATATGCTGCGGTGCATTTTTTGCGGTCTGTGCGAAGAAGCTTGCCCAAAGCAGGCTGTCTATCTCCGCCACGATCGTATGGTACCAGTTTTTCAGGAACGCGACGAAGTAATTTATGGTAAAGATCGGCTGGTCGAGAAAATGGATGATCGCTACGTGCGTGTTGCCAATTCTGAAGTGAACACGACACCTACCGAACCCAGCCTGACAAGGGCCGCTACATAACCGGTAGACGAACTTCATCCATTGTCCTCTATTCGATAAAGCCATGACCGAATTTATAAGCTTTTTTAAAGCCCTAACACCCACCGGATACCTGTTCCTGATTCTAACGGCATTGACATTATTCAGTGCTATTGGCGTAGTTACAGCTAAAAACCCTATCTACAGTGTCCTGGCACTTATTGCTACGTTCTTCTGTCTTTCAGGTCACTACATTCTGTTAAATGCTCAGTTTCTGGCGGCAGTCAACATTATCGTTTACGCTGGCGCAATCATGGTTTTGTTCCTCTTCACGATCATGTTTCTGAACCTGCGTAAAGAGGACGAAGAATCGAAAACAAATCTGACCAAAATGGCCTCGGTTGTGGTTGGCGGGCTATTAATGGTGATGCTGATTACTATTTTCCGGGCCAAAAGTGCCCAGGTTCCCGTAGTAAACCCAACAACGTTCAGTGCCAAAACCGGCCTTGTCGAGAATCTTGGTCAGTTGCTTTACAGCGATTATATTTTGCCATTCGAGTTGGCTTCAGTTCTGTTTTTAGTAGCGATGGTTGGTGCGGTTATGCTTGGTAAACGCGAAGCAGGCGACCGTCACTTTTAATTACTTAACTTTATAACAGACTGTTTTACGCTGAACCGATTTAGTATATTGTCCTGGTTTTTAGCCGCTCAACGAGCGGCTTTTTTTTACCTTCTCCGAGAATAGTCAATGCATTATTCTGTGCGTATCATAAGCCGCAAAAAGATAAATTTGCCAACACTTTTATTCCATACATCATATGGTACGATTTTTCCTGTTTTGCATTCTCCTCAGCATAAAAACTGCATCAGCACAAAAGCAGCTGCTCACTGATTCTGTCTTAATAGAGGGCCATTATCGGACATTTCACTTTCTCGAACCGCCAAAGCCCAACTCATCGTTAATCTTTATTCTACATGGTTCGGGAGGTAACGGACTGGGAATCCGTGAGGGAGCCGGGAAACTGGAAGAAAAAGCGGACGATGAAAATCTGTTACTAGTCTACCCGGACGGCTATAAAAAATACTGGAATGAATGCCGAAAAACGGCAAATACAGCAGCGAATCTGGAGAATATTAACGAGAACTCCTTTTTCGAAGAAATGATTGGCTACTTCGACAGGAAACACTTGATCAATCCAAAGCAGGTTTTCGCTATTGGCACATCAGGCGGGGGGCATATGGCGTATAAACTTGCCTTAACCATGCCCGAGAAATTACGAGCTATAACCGCGCTTATAGCCAATCTTCCAGATACCAATAACCTGGATTGTCCCGAAAAAGGAATAGCCATTCCGGTAATGATTGTCAACGGGACCAGTGATACGGTTAATCCTTATGAGGGCGGTGAGGTGATAACCGGGAACATTAGTTTGGGCCTTGTGCGATCGACAGAGCGTACGTTCCAATATTGGGCCAGGCTGGCCGGGTATACCCGAAAACCTATAAAGGAATTAGTACCTGATGCAGACCCAAATGATCATAAAACAGTTGAGCGTTATACGTATAAAGAAATAGGTAAACCAGAAGTTACATTGTTGAAAGTACTGGGGGGAAAACACGACTATCCCAACGATATTAACGTCTATCTCGAAGCCTGGAGCTTTTTCAAACGGCAACTTATACCCTAATTCTTCATTGGCATTGGTTCAGAAAAGTAGTATGCTTGCATAATAATTACCTGCATATCTGTAATTTTTCGCCTGAAAAATGAGTTATTGCCTTGAATTACTTGCTTAACCAGTAAATCAACACCGCATTTATGGACGCATACATTGTAGCCGGATACCGTACAGCCGTAGGCAAAGCGCCACGCGGAGGTCTCCGTTTTACCCGCCCTGATGATATGGCGGCTGAAGTTATTAAGCATTTGTTGAGCCAGGTTCCTGCGCTTGATCCGGCCCGCGTCGAAGACCTGATTGTTGGAAACGCCGTGCCCGAAGCTGAGCAGGGAATGCAGATTGCCCGTTACATTGCCTTGCTATCACTGCCTAACAGCGTACCCGGCATGACCGTCAATCGGTATTGTGGTTCAGGTTTGGAAGCCATTGCTATTGCCTCAGCTAAAATTCACGCGGGTCTAGCTGATTGTATCATTGCTGGAGGTACAGAATCTATGTCAATGGTTCCGGTAATGGGTTGGAAAACAGCGCTGAACTATGAAATCGCGAAAACTCATCCAGACTACTATATTGGTATGGGGTTGACTGCCGAACAAGTTGCCCAGCAATTCAACATCAGCCGCGACGCACAGGATCAATTTGCCTACGAATCGCATGTAAAGGCATTAGCCGCCCAAAAAGACGGAAAGTTCACGGACGAAATCGTACCCATCAAGGTGAGCGAAACGTATTTCGACGCTGAAAGTAACAAGAAGAAAACCCGCGAATGGACTGTATCCCAAGACGAAGGCCCACGAAAAGACACAAGTGCTGAAGGATTAGCCAAACTCAAACCGGTTTTTGCCGCTGGCGGATCAGTTACGGCTGGCAACTCATCGCAAACGTCTGACGGAGCCGCTTTTGTGGTCGTAATGTCGGAACGATTAGTAAACGAATTGAATTTACAGCCCGTCGCCCGGATGGTATCGTATGCTACGGCTGGTGTCGAACCCAAAATTATGGGTATTGGACCTGTGGCAGCTATCCCTATTGTCCTTAAAAAAGCGGGATTGAAACAGGATGATATTGATCTTATTGAACTGAATGAAGCTTTTGCCGCTCAGTCGTTGGCTGTCATTCAGGAATTAGGTCTTGACCCAACCAAGATTAATCCAAACGGCGGAGCTATTGCCCTAGGCCATGCTCTCGGTTCGACTGGGGCACGGTTGTCGGTACAATTGTTAAATGAAATGCGCCGTCGCGATCAGAAATATGGAATGGTCTCTGCTTGTGTGGGAGGTGGTCAGGGTGTTGCTGGTATTTTTGAACGCCTAAATTAATCGCCAAACACAAATCCAGACCATTGACATGCCGGATGCTGAACCTGATTAATCAGATTTAGCATCCGGCATTTTTAGTTTACAGTAGTTTTATAAGCAAGGGCCATAGAACGAAATATGAAACCGGATTATTTAATCTAAAAAAAATATTAGTATGCTTGCATACTATTTTTGAAATGAGTTTATTTGTTAACGAATTAGTATGCAAGCATAATAAACTCATTTCGACATGATTGCGACAGAACCAAAAGCTTCCATTAAAGGTGGCGAATTTCTGATCAAAGAAACTCAAGCGGCACAGGTCTTTATTCCTGAAGAATTTACTGAAGAGCAGCAGATGATTGCGGCTACCTGCCGCGAGTTTTTGGAGCGTGAAGTCTGGCCGCGTCTGAACGAAATTGACAATGCCAAGTCACCCGAATTGATCTCATCTTTAATGGACAAAGCGGGTGAATTGGGTATACTAGGCACGTCGGTACCGGAGCAGTATGGCGGTTTCGGAACGAATTTTAATACATCTATGCTGGTAGCGGAAGTGACAGGCGCAGGTCATTCATTTTCGGTGGCCTTGTCGGCGCATACCGGTATTGGTACGTTGCCAATTGTGTATTATGGCAATGAGGACCAGAAATCAAAATACCTGCCTAAACTGGCATCAGGCGAGTGGAAAGCCGCTTATTGCCTCACAGAGCCAGATTCTGGTTCAGATGCAAACTCGGGAAAGAGCAAGGCAATATTAACGGAAGATGGTACGCATTATATTCTGAACGGGCAGAAAATGTGGATTACCAACGGCGGATTCGCTGATATCTTTATTGTTTTTGCCAAAATTGACGATGATAAGAACCTATCAGCATTCATTGTTGAGCGCGGCTATGAAGGCATCGCAATGAATGAGCCGGAGCATAAAATGGGTATCAAAGGCTCCGATACGCGCCAGATTTTCTTCAATGATGTACAGGTACCGGTCGAGAATCTGCTGTCAGAGCGTGGCAATGGCTTTAAGATCGCGGTAAATATTCTGAATATTGGTCGGATTAAACTGGGTATTGCGGCTGTAGGTGGCTCTAAAGAAGTCATCAATAATGCGGTGCGCTACGCCAACGAACGGAAACAATTTAAAACGGCTATTTCTCAATTTGGAGCGATTAAGCATAAATTAGCTGAAATGGCTCTGAAGATTTATGCCTCAGAAACAGCTTCGTATCGCGCTGGTCAGAATATTGACGATCTGATTGAAGACCTTAAAAGTCAGGGTATGGAAGATGCACCCGCTAAATTGAAGGCGTTGGAGCAGTTTTCTATTGAGTGTGCCATAATGAAAGTTCACGGTTCGGAAGCCCTGGATTATGTTGTAGACGAAGGTGTGCAGATTTATGGCGGCATGGGCTATTCGGCCGATGCACCAATGGATCGGGCCTACCGCGATGCGCGCATCAACCGGATTTTTGAAGGCACAAACGAAATTAATCGGATGCTCGTCGTGGATATGCTGCTGAAGCGGGCTATGAAGGGCGAACTTGATTTGATGGGACCAGCTATGGCTGTTGCTAAAGAAATCATGTCTATTCCTGATTTCAATTCGGACGAGGAAGAGGGCGTATTTATCGCTGAGAAAAAAGCACTTCTCAATCTGAAGAAAGCCGCCTTGATGGTGTCGGGTGCCGCCGTGCAGAAGTTCATGACAACCCTGTCGAATGAACAGGAAATCCTGATGAATATAGCCGATATGGCTATTGAAATTTACGTGGCCGAGTCCGTATTACTTCGCGTTGAAAAGCTGATTGGTATTAAAGGCGAAGAATCGGTTGCTCTACAAAAGCAGATGGCACTGGTCTATCTTCACGAAGCTGTTGAGAAAGTCAACAATGCAGGTCGGGCAGCCATCACCTCTTTTGCTGAAGGTGACGAACTTCGGGGAATGCTGATGGGGCTGAAACGTTTCACGAAAATTGAGCCAATGAATCTTAAAGATGCCCGTCGTCAGATTGCGGATGCCATGATTGCCGAAAACAAATATATTTTCTAATAGGCAATTTCGTCAACGTTTAGAATCCTGACAAAGTTTTTGGTTATCGAACACAAAGCGAGCCAGTCCCAAAATGGGGCTGGCTCGCTTTTTTATTATAAATCTGTTAGCCTTAAATCTTTACTATTCAAAGCTGATTACTCCTCAACCCTGCTGACATAGGGCTGTCATTATTACACTAGATCTTTGTCATAATTATTCACCAATCCTCAATAAGCCATGACAACATCACAATTAACCATTTCATCTAAGGCTTTTAAAATCAAAGAAACAGAGACTTTTACAGGGCTTTCTTTCGCAACCCAAGCTACCTTACAAACCCTTTCACGGCACGTTCCCGACGTTGCCAACAACCTGTATGCAGAAGCGACCCGTCTTGGCCTCGACATTACTGGTCCGATTCAGTGGATTTATACCGGCATTAACGGCGATGAAACCAACGAATTTCAGTTGGCAATTGTCCTGCCCATCAGTCAGACGGGTAATCAATCCGACAGCTTTTCCTATCAGTCATTTCCTGCCTTTCGATGCGCTTCTTACTCACATACCGGGTTGTGGAGTGATTTTGGTGAGTTATATAATGCGTTATTTTTTCAACTTTATCGGGATTGTTATCAGAATGATGGCTGCGTCCGTGAGATTTATAGTGTTGTTGATTTTGAAAATCCAGAGAATTGCGTGACTGAGGTACAAATTGGGCTTGTATAAATTGTTGGTGACCCATAAAGAACAGCGCACTGAAGTTGGTAGAAAAGCCAGCTTTAGTGCTTTTTTATGAGCTCTAAAGCACAGGGCATTTTATGTAGCTTTACCAAGCTTCTCTAAACGGCTTCTCATGAAAGAACAAGATCTCAATTCCCGACGAACCTTTTTACGTAATTTGGGTATGGGCGCATCGGCCCTATCGCTACCTCTGGCGGGTTATGCCAACAATCAATTTGCCCAAAATGAGTCCAGTGGTATTTATTCATTGCTAACAAACAACAAGAATCCTGCTCAGCCGAATAAGAAATTAGGTATTGCGCTGGTTGGCCTGGGCTATTATAGTGCAAACCTCTTGGCTCCGGCTTTACAACAGACTCAGAATTGCCGACTAGCCGGAATTGTGACGGGGACACCGTCAAAGGCAGATGAATGGATGAAGAAATACAATATCCCCAAGGAAAACGTCTATGACTATAAAACCTTCGACCGGATTATTGATAACAAAGATATTGATGTCGTCTATGTTGTGCTACCTAATTCGATGCACGAAGAATATGTTGTTCGGGCGGCTCAGGCTGGTAAACATGTCATTTGTGAGAAGCCAATGGCGATTACGCCTAAGGCTTGCCAGAATATGATTGATGCCTGCAAAAAGGCCAACAAGCAATTGGCCATTGGGTATCGTCTTCACTATGAGCCATTTACCAAAGAAGTTATGCGGCTTGGTCAGGAAAAAGTATTTGGAGCTGTTAAGTTTATTGAAAGCAGCGATGGGTTCCGTATTGGTGATCCAACCCAGTGGCGCATGAAAAAAGCGATGGCTGGTGGTGGCCCCCTCATGGATGTTGGCATTTATGCCGTACAGGGAACACGTTACGTAACAGGCGAAGAACCGATTTCTGTAACGGCTCAATTTTCCCCTAAAACAGAACCAGACAAGTTTAAGGAAGTTGAAGAGACGATGTTCTGGCAATTCCAGTTTCCAAGCGGAGCTGTTTCAAACTCGACAACCAGTTATACAGCCGGAGTAGAGCGGCTTCGTGCCTCCTGTGAAAAAGGCTGGTTCGAATTATCACCTGCTTTCGGCTATGGCCCTCTCAAAGGAATGACCAGTAAAGGGCCAATTGAGCAACCTGTCGTCAACCACCAGGCCGCCCATATGGACGGTGTTTGCAAAGATTTATTAGACGGCAAAAAACTCCCTAACCACGTAACTGGTGAAGAGGGTTTACGCGATACTCGATTGTTACAAGCCATCTATCAAGCCGCCGAAACAGGCAGAAAGATTAATTTAAAGGCATAATAAAGAGTGTAAACAAGGAGTCGGCTGATTGTTAGAGATCTCTAACAATCAGCCGACTCCTTGTTTATAAAGATACATTTTCAGAACTAGCACACAATTAATTAACGCTGAAAGGTCAGGTAGTTCGCTAGGATTGAGACAAATTCGTCCATTGCTATGCCCGCTTTAGTAGGCTGTCAAACTACCAGACTATATGCTACCACATCTTCGCTACTACGCTATTGACCATTGTTGATGACCCATCTGACCTCCTCTAGCGCAATGGTTATACTTCATATGGAATTCTGAATTTTCCAGCGCTTGATCAATCTAATAGTAATCTTTATTTAGAAATATTCTAATCAAGTATTGGTTTTCCCAAAACCTCATCTACTTTTACTTTATAATTTAAAATTAGTCTTAATAAAATATCTTTCGGTGTGATTAAGGATCCTACAGGAAACATTTACAAAGTAAAATTTATCAGCTTCACCTCGAATGATAGTGGTACGAGAGGATACCCAACACTCAAACACAAGTTGATTAAACAAGACTAATAGCTTAGATAATTAACATGCTGGCAGTTTTAATTAACGTGGTGGCAGTTTTAAGAAACAGCTACCACATATTACACACACAATCACCATGAATAAATCGTCCGTTTTTATAACGTGGCTTGCCTGCCTTCTGGGAGTTCTTATCGTGAATACGAACCCCGCTCTTGGTCACAAACCACCTATCGATGAGCCGGTTCGCATTATTTCGCTCGATGGTACCGTTAGCGAAATACTATGCGATTTAGGGCTTCAATCCCATTTGATTGGCGTCGATGTAACGAGCACATACCCTGGATCGCTGAAAAAGCTACCTAAAGTTGGCCATAACCGAAGCATTTCGGCAGAAGGTGTTATTTCGCTGAAACCGACCCTCGTATTAACCACCCAGAATGCCGGAACAAAACCGGAAATCATCGAGCAAATTAAATCGGCGGGCATCAAAGTGATTTCCTTTCAGCAGGAATACAGCATCGCCGGTACTAGAAAACTAATTCAGGATGTAGCCACCATATGTCAGGTTGCCTCAAAAGCTAAGCCGATTATCAAAAAGTTAGACGATGATTTAACCCAAGTAAAAAAAGCGATTAATAGCCCGAAAGTACTTTTCATTTATGCCCGTGGAACTGGTACAATGATGGTATCAGGCCGAGGTACGCAGGTTGAAAAAATGATTGAGCTGGCTGGAGGTGTCAACGCTACACCTGACTTTGAGAATTACAAACCACTCACCGCGGAGTCGTTGGTGACGGCCAACCCCGACGTAATTTTACTATTTGACAGCGGTCTTGAGAGCTTGGGAGGAGCCGATGGCTTACTGAAAGTACAAGGAATTGCGCTAACAAATGCGGGAAGAAATGGCCGAATCATCGACATGGATGGACATTTGCTGACCGGATTCTCACCTCGTTTAGGGAAAGCTTTGCAGGAGTTAGCCCAAAAAATTACTCAAAAACCCAAAGCGTAAGGTCAATGAATAGCACTACTGCAGCAATCAGCCACGCGACTACCATTCGTTCAGTCCAACAATCAAGACTAAAAGCCATCATTAATCCGTGGCTAATGCCTGCATTGATTATAGCGCTATTTGTAACGATTGTTTTCTCGGTCGGGATTGGTGCCGTACGAATTACGCCCTACGAAATCTGGCAAATCATCAGCAACTCAGTAGGCTATTCAACTGATGCAGACGGCACAAAGGAGGCTATTCTGCTGGCAATTCGATTACCGAGAGTCTGCTTGGCTGTGCTAATCGGTGCTGGATTAGCTATTTCAGGAGCCGCTATTCAGGGATTATTCCGAAATCCACTCGCCGATCCTGGCCTTATTGGTATTTCGTCGGGTGCTTCTTTAGCTGCGGTACTCATGATTGTTCTGGAAGTAAAGTTTTTTCAGACGCTCACGGGTCTGTTAGGCATGTATGCCTTGTCTATCGTTGCGTTTGCAGGAGCCTGCGCTACGGCTTTCTTGGTGTACCGTATAGCAAAACTTGCCGGGAAAGCACTCATCACAACCATGCTTTTGACCGGCATTGCCATTAATGCTTTATCAGGAGCTTTAACGGGAATTATGACTTATATGGCTACTGATGAGCAACTTCGCAACATCACATTTTGGAGTCTGGGCAGTTTGGGTGGTGCCAGTTGGACATCCGTATTAGCCATTCTTCCGTTCACAGTGATCGCTTTAGTGGGCATTCCCCGTTTGGCTAAATCCCTGAATCTACTTTCTCTTGGCGAAAGTCAGGCAAACATGCTGGGCGTCAATCTAAAAAGTATCAAACGTCAGATCATTGTTTTTTCGACGATGGCGGTTGGCACGTCAGTGGCTGTAGCGGGAATCATTGGATTTGTGGGTTTAGTGATTCCGCATCTGATTCGAATGGGGGCTGGTTCCGACCATCGCCGTGTACTAACAGGGTCAGCTTTAGGCGGGTCGATTGTTCTTACGCTGGCCGATTCTCTCGCCCGAACAATAGTTGCACCAGCCGAATTGCCCATTGGTATTCTTACGGCTTTACTGGGCACACCCGTTTTTTTATGGATTTTGTTTCGGGAAAAGCGTCGGGCTGTAGCGTAAATTACCAAGGAGATGTTAGAGGTCAAAAATCTGTCATACCACATCCGCGATCGGAAATTACTCGATGATGTTTCATTTCGGGCGAAGCCGGGCGAAATGCTGGCTATCGTTGGCGCAAATGGGGCTGGAAAATCAACGTTGCTCAAATTATGTACCCGCGAAGTGCAATCATCTGTCGGGGTAATTCAGCTTCGCAGTAAATGTATTGATACATATTCCGAAAAAGACCTGTCCTTATTCCGAGCGGTTTTGCCTCAGCAAAATTCTGTTGTTTTCCCTTTCCTGGTCAGTGAGATGGTACTAATGGGTCGGTATCCTCACTTCGATTTCCACCCGTCCGAACATGATTACTTCGTGGCCGAACTAGCCCTGAAAAAAGTGGATATGTGGAATTTTGCCACCAGGATTTTTACGACTCTGTCAGGCGGTGAACAACAGCGCGTACAGTTGGCCCGAGTGCTGGCTCAAATTTGGGACGTGCCACAGGGAATTTTGTTTCTAGATGAACCAACAATCGGCCTTGATCTTCTGCACCAACACCAAATGCTGGAATTGACCCGAGAGTTTACCAAAAGAGGCTTTTGTGCCGTTGTCATTTTACATGACTTAAACTTAGCGGCACAGTATGCCGACCAGATTGTTATGTTACGGGCGGGAAAGGTAGAAGCAGCAGGCACGCCACGTGACGTAATCACATCTGAAAATATTCAACGTGTATTTAATTTGAAGGTTTGGCTCATTGAGCACCCTGAAATGGATTGCCCGATGATAATTCCACAACACAATCAACTCTCTGATAACCACTAAACATCAAAACAAAATGATCACTACACAAAGCCTTAAAGAGCGCTGGACTATATTCAAGGAACAAAACCCGAAAGCGAGAATCCGCGATGCGGCAAAAGAGCTGGGCGTAAGTGAAGCGGATCTTTTGGCTACCCAAGTCGGCGAAACCGTTCAGAGACTGGAAGGCGATTTCCGCGAAATCCTGAAAGATATTCCAACGCTGGGGTACGTCATGGCGTTAACGCGCAACGATACTATTGTTCACGAACGAAAAGGCGTGTACGAGAAAGTATCGTTCAACGATCATGTTGGGCTAGTGCTTGGACCCGATATTGACCTGCGTCTATTTATGTCGCACTGGCATTTCGGTTTTGCCGTTGATGAAAATGGTCGAAAAAGTCTTCAATTCTTTGATTTGGATGGTTCAGCTGTGCATAAAATTTACCTGACCGACAAATCTGATGAGACTGCATACGAAGCGCTGATTCAAAAATACTATGCTGTTGAGCAGATACCCTTGATTGTTACGGTTCCTTACCCCGACAAAGAGGACAGTGTGTCCAATGAAGAAGTTGATGACCAGGCATTCAAAAAAGAGTGGTTAGCCATGCAAGATACGCATGAGTTCTTCGGCCTTTTGCGGAAGTATAAACTTGATCGTGAGCAAGGGCTTCGCATGGCACCCGAAGGACACGCTCAGTTGATATCCGTCGATCAGCTCAAAAGGATCTTTGAAACGGCTGCGGAACGGGAAGTTCCTATCATGGTTTTTGCCTCAAGTGCGGGGTGCATTCAGATTCATACGGGACCGATTAAGAAGTTAGTCAGCATGGGTCCCTGGTACAACATTCTGGATCCTGAATTCAACATGCACCTGCGAGAAGATCAGATTCACAGCATCTGGGTAACCCGCAAACCAACTAAAGACGGTATCGTGACGGGCCTTGATCTTTTCGATAAGCAGGGCAACAGCATCGCTCTGATATTTGGGAAACGCAAACCTGGTATTCCTGAAATGAAAGAGTGGCAACAAGTCGTTTATGAAGCCATTACTGCATAGAAAAAACAATCAACACTGGTTAAAACGAAAGCCGTAACTATGCGGCTTTCGTTTTAACCAGTGTTAGCAGAGGCTTAATGCGCTTCGTGATGATGGTCGTTCTCTTTTTTGCCAGCAGGAACTGAATGTTGAGACCGTAATTGACTCGCCCAGTTAGAAACAAGTTTAGCTTCTTCGGACGAGAGTTTAGCGTCACGATGAATCCATAGATAAGACCCTAAAGGCATCCAACCATCAGTAACGGCCTCCCCTATTTTTTCCAGTTTGTGATCTGCTTTTTTGGGCGAATAGGTGGCAAATTCCGAGAAATTGAGTTCGTCTTTCCCCTCCTTAATATGACTATTGAGCCACCAGGATACCGGCTGAATATTGTCATACCAAGGATAAACTGTGTTGTTGGAATGACAATCGAAACAGGACCGTTTCAATACGTTGTGAACGTCAGCAGGAATGGCATACTTTGTCGCAATATCATTAGCGGAGATCCCGGTTATTTGGTTCTTCTCTGGCCGGACAAACTGAATTAGCACAAAGGCTCCCAGGAAGATGAGAAGAATTTTACGAAACATCGCTCATAAGAAGTTAGAACAAAATATAGGAAGAAAGTTACGAGAACCCGTCTACTCTATGGTTTCTCGCGACCCTAATGACTGCATAAGTACCTGAGCCTTGCGAATATTTGCATTTGCACGGTCTGTTTCGACCAGCCCATCACGGAGCCGAACAATACGGTGAGCATATTCGGCAATATCTTCTTCATGCGTAACCATGATAACCGTATTTCCTTTGCTGTGAATCTGATCGAAGAGGTCCATGATTTCGTAGGATGTCTTGGTATCAAGATTCCCTGTCGGTTCATCAGCAAGCAGAATACTGGGATCATTGACCAATGCCCGCGCTACAGCCACCCGTTGCCGTTGACCACCCGAAAGCTCGTTGGGGCGGTGACCGGCCCGGTTTTCCAGACCAACGTTTTTAAGCGCCATCATCGCTTTCTCCGTCCGATCGGCCTTATTATAGCCTGCATAAATGAGCGGTAAAGCCACATTTTCGAGGGACGTTTGGCGCGGTAGGAGGTTAAATGTCTGGAATACAAAACCGATTTCTTTGTTACGGACCTCGGCTAGTTCATTTTCACCCATCCCACTAACATCTTGACTATTAAGAATATACTGGCCGGATGTTGGTGTGTCCAGGCAACCGATTATATTCATAAGTGTAGACTTTCCTGATCCCGACGGACCCATGAATGCGACGTATTCGCCTTTTTGAATAGTGATCGTAATGGATTTCAGAGCTTCTACAACTTCGGTACCCATCACGTATCGCTTGGCAATATCGCGGGTTTCAATAATATTCATAAGTGTGTCGATATGGGTTGCCCGTGCGCCGGGTCGCCGAAGTGGTCGTCAGTTGACAAATTTACCTCATTGCAGAAATTTCTCCTTACTCTTTTCGATTGACGCCAATTTTCCCTGATAAGTTACTAGAAACGCCTGATAATCGGTGGGAGCGGTGGCAGCCTGAAGTTTTGCCAGTCCGCTTTCGGCATAGTCTGGTAAGCTTAATTCCAAACATAGCATGACGTAGGTTTTGAGTAGTTCGGCGTTATCACCGTTAAACGGCAAAGCCGTCAGAACGAGGCTGTAGGCCGTTTTTGTTTGCTTATTTTGCTGCTCAAGTTGAGCTGCGGCTGTGACAAGACGAGCATTCAGCGGAGCCAGCCCTAGGGCTTGTTGGTAAATTTTCTGTGCTTGCCCAAACCGGCGAGTACGTTCATACGTTTGTCCCAACCAATAATCACGCTCGGCTTGGTATTGAGGCAAAATAAGTTGCTTAGCCATCGTCTCCGCTGATCCAACGCTTCGTCGAAAGGCTGATAATCGAATGGCGGCAACGTTGCGCAAAGAGGTCGCTACCAGACTTATACGCGTTGAATTGGGTAAGCCGGAAAGTATTAATTGTGCGTTTCGCCACTGCAACTGAACAAGATAATCGTTTGTCAGGGCAACCCCCGCCACTGTTTTTAAGCTAGGTTCCTGAATCGTTTCCCAATAGGCACCCCGGTTGGAATCATCGGTTCGGTATGTTACATAAAATGCCTTTTCCAAGTCTGTCTGCGGTTTACGCTCCTGATATAGAACCTGTTTTAGAGCGGCCACCGCCGGATCATTTCTGGCGGCTGTTTCCCAGAAGGACTGTGCCAGTGCTGGGTCATTAGCTTTAGTAAGAGCCACAGCCCGGTAATAGATTGACGTTGTATCCGAGTTGGCACCAAATGTCTCAG
The DNA here is from genome assembly GCF_042686045.1 of Spirosoma flavum. Classification (NCBI taxonomy): domain Bacteria; kingdom Pseudomonadati; phylum Bacteroidota; class Cytophagia; order Cytophagales; family Cytophagaceae; genus Spirosoma; species Spirosoma flavum. The sequence goes on along the minus strand of NZ_JBHUOM010000001.1, from coordinate 313,484 downwards.
CGGCCTGTCGATATAATCCTTGTTCCAACAGCCACAAACCCGTTATGGAGTGGTACACCGACCCATTTTGCGGATCACCTTCTGCTAGTTGACTCATCAGGCTAAACGCGGCCGGGTGGTTATGGCGTTTGTACTCAGCGACAGCGCGGGCAAGTAGTAAATCATCCGTAAAATCCTGATTAGTAGGACTATCTGATAAACGCTGAAGCACTCCCGTCAATGTGCTATCGGCTTGCGGCTTCACTAACGTATAATTATATAAACTGGCAAAACGTCCGATACTCAGACCTTGCTTCGCAAATTCACCATTCAACCAGGCGGGTTTACTAGGCTGCGTAGTATCAGTTTTGGTAACCAACCGGATAGCCAGTACATTAGCCCGATACGAGTCATATAATACGTTTCCCTTCGTTTGTCTCAAGCTCGAATCAGTAGCCAGAACGGTTGGATTACGGGCGTAAAAAGCCAATAAATTTGATTCGGGGACCTCACTCCGATTGGCTTGGTCTGTGGCAGATTTATAGTAATAATAAGCGGAATCAGCCACACTTGTACGCGCATAGAGATAGCCAAGGTTGTTCTTCAATTCGCCACTTTTGGGAAACGCCCGAATACCGCGTTGCAGAGCTTTGACCGCTTCAAAAAACAAATTAGTTTGTAAATATATCTGACTCAATCCCGCATAATCCTGCGGATTGGGTTGTTTGAGTAGTGCTTGCTGAAAATAAAAAGCGGCTGCCGTCTGGTTGTTCTGGGATAAGGCCAGCGAGGCTAACGCATAGTTCGACTTGTGATTCTGAAACTCCTGTTCCAGAGCCAGTTGATAGAATGCATTGGCTGACTGAGGTTCATTTTTCGCCGTGTATACATCACCCAAGCCGTTGAAATAGCCCGCGACACTCTGTCGGAATGTAATCAATCCGCCCGACGCAATTAATACGGCTACACCAAATACGCCAACCACTCGGAACAGGCTTAACTCAAGGCGTTTCGGTTTGTAAAGTACCCTATAAACAGGCAAATTTTGCTGATAGATTGGCCGGAAATTTATCAGTACGTAGGCTACAAAGAACACGCCCATTGCCAGATGTGTGTACACAATTACGTCCTCAAACATCTCTACCAATGGATCATTGGCGGTGGCGAATGCATAGGTAATAGTGAGCGTCGTGAGTAAAGCCAACCCTGCGTATAGATATGCGCCTGCATCGCGGAAAGAGAAAGAGTCCTGTTGCTGAACCAATCGACGGAAGCCCCAAACACCCAGTGTTACCGAAATCAGATAGAGAATAAACGGACTAATAGCCAATACATCCCAATCAATGGATTTTGTGTTTTTAAGCCAAATGAGCGTCAGGTTAATTATATATAAGAAGCTAACAAACAGAAAGTTATTGACGCCTAACGTGCGACGTTGGCTCGTTGGCGAATCGGTATTCTCCGAACGACCAGCCGACGTTATCCAGACCAGACCAGCAATGATTTCGGTAGCAATGAAGAAAATAAAGCCTATGCTAAACACCAACAGCACCGGCATTCCGTAACTCACAACCACCAAAGCAGGAAATTTGAGGGGGGACAACGTACTCAGACTAATTGCAGCGAGAGCCGTTAAAAAGGTAAAGGAACCAAGCCGAACGGCAATTGTATAGTCAGGTCGGAAAGCATGAAAATAGTAGCTAACAGATCCGAACACGAACGTTAGTAGTAGAAATAGATAGTTGCTACCCAAGCCCGGCACTTCGAGCATTTCCCACCGAAAAAAAGCCAGACCAAGAATTAGAATAGCCATGCTGACTATATATCGAATTCGGCTAAAGCGGGTAACAGCACTCATCAAAAGCACAAACGCCAGGCAAATACCAGTTAGAAAAGCAGTGGCTATAGTTGGCCGCACCTGCATAGCCCCCGCCACAAATTGTTCTGAAACAGCATATGCTTTACCATTTACGGCATAATCTAACAGGCCATCAGAAAAGGTATGGAAGGTGACGGGAAGTTCATTGAGTTCGCTCAACACATCCCAATGGACAACATTATCCAAACCTTGTGCCCAGGCAATAGCAAACAGACTGATACTGACAATAAAGGCAATAAGACTAAACAGATAGGTAAACCGGTAAACTTGGCTCCAATCTTTCCAAAAAAATAAGGATGACATGCATGAGAAACGCACGTGTCATCGTGTTAGTGCCTATCAGTAGACCTTATAGCTCTATGCGGGCCAATCGTTGAGAGTTGCAATGCCTTAATCACGCCCTACCAGTCATTTTTGTGAGCGTCAACAACTTCTTGGCTACTTCATCCGTTAATTGGTCCGGTAGTAATCGCCATTGCCAGCTCCGGCCACCCTGACCAGGCGTATTCATTCGGTTGGTCTCGTCAAGATTTAGTATATCCTGAACAGGTATAATTGCTAATCGAGCCACCGATTGCATGGTCAGGCGGGATACCTGGTCTACTACATTTGTCTCGGTAATGTCAAAGCCGAGGTAGTTGTTCATTCGCTGGCGATGTACCTCGTCGGACTCACGAAACCAACCCAGAGTCGTATTGTTGTCGTGGGTGCCGGAGTAGACTACAAAGTTTTCAGCATGGTTGTGTACAGCATAAGATGAGGTAGGCAGATCGTGGCCAAATCCAAATTGCACAACCCGCATACCCGGTATACCATAGTGCTGCAGATACGGTTGTATATCAGCCGCCTTAGCTCCCAAATCTTCGGCAATGATAGGTAGCTGCACAAACTGCCGATACATAGCACGCATGAATGGTTCGATAGGTGCTTTTACCCATTCGCCAACTTTAGCCGTCGGTTCACTCGCCGGGATTTCCCAGTACACAGCAAAACCCAAAAAATGGTCCAATCGAGTCAGGGTATATAGTGACATCTGGTGCCGAAGTCGACGCATCCACCAGGCAAAATCAGTACGCTCATGCTCGGCCCAGTCGTAGATTGGATTGCCCCAACGCTGTCCATATTCGCTGAAATAATCGGGTGGTGCACCAGCGACAAACAGCGGCTGAAAACTGGCATCGAGTTTAAATAAAGTTGGATTTGCCCAAACATCTGCACTGTTAAACTGGACATAGATGGGAATATCGCCAACGAGGTGAATTTTCTTTCCATAGCAGTAAGTTATCAACTCATTCCACTGCCGCATAAAAAAGTATTGCTGCACTTTTAATACGTCAATCTTATCGTGAAGTAACTCAGCCTGTTCAGCTAACGCAGCTGGATCACGCCGAACGATCTCACTGGGCCATCGTAGCCAGAACGGCTCACCTGTTGCCTCTTGAAGGGCCGTGAAGAGTGCATAGTCATCAAGCCAGTCGGCTTGCAAACTGCAAAACTGATCAAAGTTACCGCGCTGGGCCGGTGTGGCATCCTGCAAGAACCTTTCGGCAGCCTGTTGTAATAACGGGCGTTTTTTTATCCAGGCGGCATGGAGTGTAGACGGGGCTAAAATAAGCGGTCCAGCCAACACAGCCGATGTCGTATCGCCCGACGTACTAGGCGCTTCAGTTATAGTTACATCGTGGACAGGTTTCTCGTTAAATACCGCCAAATCAGCATGATTCAATAAATTATCACCGGCCAGCTTCTCCAGGCTAATCATCAATATATTGCCAGCGAAAGCAGATGGGCTACTATACGGTGAGAAACCAGCACCGGGATCAACGGGTGTTAGCGGTAGAATTTGCCAGTACGTTTGACCAGACAACTCCAGAAAATCAGCGAAACGGTAGGCTTCGGGCCCTAAATCGCCAACACCATGTGCCGAGGGCAGCGATGTGATATGGAGCAGCAAGCCACTTGAGCGTTGTTGAAGCATGAAAAGAGAAATCTTCTGTCGTGAGTCTATCTTCGTTAGCGACTAATTGATAGCGGCCAGAAGGTTATTTTATACCGAACGACCATTATTGGCAGCTAACAACTGTGAACTAACTTTTGTACAAATCCGCCCGAAGCCGCTTTTGTTTACTTTTTATCGTAAAAACCTTAGTGCCAAACCTATTCCAGTACTAATCAGCAGGAAAATGACTAGGCTGATCCTTGACCTTACGCGGTTTTTCTCCTACTTTTGCAATCCCAAACAATGGGCAACTTTTAATTAACAGCATATTCTATACAAATGAATACGGCAACGGCAGTCAATACAGGTAAGATTACACAAATAATCGGACCGGTCGTGGACGTGAGTTTCGAGGGTGAAGGCTCGCGAATCCCCGCTATCCTGAACGCTCTCAAAGTAACCAAAGCCAATGGGCAACAGGTCATTCTGGAAGTCCAGCAACACCTCGGTGAAGACCGTGTTCGGACTATTGCAATGGATTCTACCGATGGTTTATACCGGGGCATAGATGTCATTGACCTTGGTCATCAGATTACAATGCCAACCGGCGAAGGCATTAAAGGTCGTTTATTTAATGTAGTGGGTCAGGCTATCGACGGACTGACGGAATTAGAAACCAACAAAGGGGCCTCTATTCACCGCAGTCCTCCCCGTTTCGACGAGTTGACTAACTCAACGGAAGTTCTTTACACAGGTATTAAAGTTATTGATTTGCTGGCACCTTATGTAAAAGGCGGCAAAATTGGTCTCTTCGGGGGTGCTGGTGTTGGCAAAACCGTATTGATCATGGAGTTGATCAACAATATCGCTAAAGCTTACGAAGGTTTGTCAGTATTTGCCGGTGTGGGTGAGCGTACCCGCGAAGGCAATGACCTGTTGCGCGAATTTATCGAGTCGGACATCATTAAGTACGGCGAGGAATTTAAGCACGGCATGGAAAAAGGTGAGTGGAATTTATCGAAAGTTGACTATACCGAGCTAGCCAAATCACAGGCAACGCTGGTGTTCGGTCAGATGAACGAGCCGCCTGGTGCCCGTGCGCGGGTAGCCCTGTCGGGTCTGACGATTGCCGAGCAGTTCCGCGATGGCGACGGTGAAGGTCAGGGTCGCGACATTCTATTCTTTATTGATAACATCTTCCGGTTTACCCAAGCTGGTTCTGAGGTATCGGCTCTTTTGGGCCGGATGCCATCAGCCGTAGGGTATCAGCCAACGCTGGCTACCGAGATGGGCGTTATGCAGGAGCGGATTACATCGACCAAGCGCGGTTCGATCACCTCGGTGCAGGCCGTTTACGTACCTGCCGATGACTTTACCGACCCTGCCCCAGCTACGACGTTTGCTCACTTAGATGCTACGACCAATTTAAGCCGGAAAATCGCTGAGTTAGGTATCTACCCAGCCGTTGACCCTCTTGACTCTACTTCGCGGATTCTGACCGCCGAAATCCTCGGTGACGAACACTACAATACAGCCCAACGCGTGAAAGAGATTCTGCAACGCTACAAAGAATTGCAGGATATTATCGCCATTCTGGGTCTGGAAGAATTATCGGAAGAAGACAAACTTGTCGTGAGCCGTGCCCGCCGGGTACAACGTTTTCTGTCGCAGCCATTCTTCGTGGCTGAACAGTTTACGGGTTTGCAGGGTGTGTTGGTTCCTATTGAAGATACGATTAAAGGCTTCAACCAGATCATTGACGGTAAGTATGACCACTTGCCTGAAGCAGCGTTCAACCTGGTCGGCACGATTGACGATGCTGTTACTAAGGGCGAGCGGCTTATCAAAGAATCAGGCCAATAATAGCTTTCCAGAGTACGGTTAACTAATTTAATTTTTATTTAACTGTATTCTGGAAACTAATACCTTTCCCTATCGTCTAACAATTCGACAATAAAAACGCCTGTTAGTTTTATGAAAACGATTCGATTTGGAGTAGGAATAGCCCTTGTATCATTTGGTATGGTGGCAACATCGGTTACATCGGCTCAGATTGCAACGCCTGCTGTTCCGACATCTTCTGCACCAGTTGCAGGTGGTGCGATCAAAGACACGTCAATTACGCCTGGAACATCGGCAATTACAGCCCCGGCTGATTCGGCAAATATCCACTTAGACAATGCCGTAGCTGCTCTTGACAAAGGTGATAAAGCAACCACTACCCAAGAGCTCAAGACGGGAATCGCAGGTTTGGAAGCACAAGCCCAAGCCAAGCCGACTTCGTTTAAGGATAAATTGCTGTCTCAAGCCAGCAAGCTAAAAGCGTTGCTTCCCTTAATTCCAACTGGAGTTCTGGGCAATGGTGTTTTAGGAAAAGCCGTTAGTCTGGCAAAGTTGGCCTCTGGTGGAAACCAGCTTGAAGGTATTTTAGCTGCTGGTTCGTTACTCGGTAAAGGCAGTCAACTAACCAGTGGTTTGTCTGGTATTGGTAGTGCGCTGTCAACACTAGGTGGTAGCACCAAATCATCGGGTCAATCATTGATTTCTACTGCTCTGGCAACAGTTGGCAAATTAGATCAGGGCGGGCTGGCAGCGAAAGCCGCTGAGCCAGCGGCAAAAACTCAGCTTAGCAGTATACTTAATCTTGTAAAAGGAGTCCTATAAAAAATTATGAGTAATAAATTATCACTCATAATTCATCATTAGATATCATGACAATAGACATCATCACTCCCGACCGTAAAGTCTTTTCTGGCGAAGCTAGTGCCGTTACGTTTCCGGGTAGCGAAGGTCAGTTTCAGGTTCTGAACAACCACGCGCCATTAGTTAGTACATTGGATAAAGGACAAGTTGTGGTGCAAACTGCTTCAGGACAGCAAACGTTTATGGTGGACGGTGGGGTAGTTGAAGTACTTCAGAATAAAGTACTTGTACTTGCTGAAGCGATAGTAGCCTAAATAGCGTCTCCTTCCGACTTAAAAGCGATTCACTTATCACAAGTGGACCGCTTTTTTTATTAAACTCACCCTTTCCTGCTTTCTTTGTTATTTAGTTTTGGCGCTTTTATGACCACAAAACCATTTATAGTCGGCATCACCGGCGGCAGTGCTTCCGGCAAAACGTCTTTTCTAAAAGGCGTTCTAAATGCCTTCGCAGACGATCAGATTTGCCTGATTTCGCAGGATAATTATTACCTCAGCCGTGACCTTATTCCGGTAGACGATCAGGGAATTCATAACTTCGATCTACCCGAAACGATTGACCATCATCTCTACGCGCAACACATTGGGCAACTCCGCAACGGTAACGCAATTACACAACCTGAATACACATTTAATAATCCTAATATTGTTCCGAGATTACTAACGTTTATGCCTGCCCCTATTATCGTAGTTGAGGGCATCTTCGTTTTTCACTTTCGCGAACTAGCCGATCAGATGGATTTAAAAATCTTCATCGACGCTAAAAATAGCATTAAGCTCGAACGGCGCGTTAAGCGTGATGCCGAAGAACGCGGCTACGACCTCGACGACGTAATGTACCGCTGGAAATACCACGTTAAGCCTACTTACAGGCAATTTATCAAGCCTTACCGCGCAGAAGCCGATATTGTCATTCCAAATAATGTCCACTATCAGAAAGGCTTGAATGTGGTTATCGAATTTTTGAAAACGAAAGTATAATCAGATATAACAGGAAGAAAAAGCACTTCACTTCTCCTTCCTGTTATATCTCAATTATCACTCCATCACTTTCAGGATAACCCGTGCAGGTCAATATCCACCCTTCGCGAAGGTCACGCTCGGTCAATACGTCGTTGATTGTCATATACACACTTCCCGATTGGCAGCGGGCTACACAGGTTGAGCAACGTCCACCCCTACAGCTATAAGGCAGCGCGATACCCTCATCTAAGGCCGCCTGTAAAATGGATTTATACGCCGGAACCTGAATCTCGACTTCATGGTTTTCGACCTCCTGTTCCTTAACAATCCGTCTCCGAAACCGCAACAAAACTGTTCTATCCTGTGCCAGAGCAGGCGGTGGGGTTAGCACAACTGGCTCGACAATAAAATTCTCACGCCGAATCTGATCGGCGTGAAATCCGCTGAATACGAGAGTAAAGCGCACCATACGCATATAGTCGCTTGGTCCGCAAACATAAAATTGGAGTGTCTGCCGATCCGACAGGCCAACCAAATCAGGTAGTAGCCGTTCGAGCATCACATTATTTAGCCGCCCGCGTAGACCATGCCAACTATCCGACGGATCGCTCAATAGATATAGTAGCCGAAAACGATTAGGAAATTGACCTTGAAGGTCGTTTAGCTCCTCCCGAAAAATAATATTTTGTTCATTGGAGTTACTGTACAGCAGCGTTACCCGGCGATGTGGTTCTGTCCACAAAACCTGCTTTACCAACGCGAATAAAGGCGTAATGCCACTTCCGGCTCCTAATAGTACGAGATCACCCAACAGATTTTCTTCCAGGATAAAGCGTCCGGCGGGGTACAAACTGGTCAATACATCGCCAACCTGTAATGTATCGAGCAGATAACGGGAAATCTCCCCGTTCTGGATACGTTTGATGGTCAGACGCAGCGATTCATTCGTGGCCGAACTAAGCGAATATGACCGGCGGATTTCATGACCATGATGATGTAAAATCAGCGTCAGAAACTGCCCGGCACGATGTATAATCGGGCGTCCGTCCACCGGTTCCAGATAGTAGCTTTTCGTATCTGACGTTTCTAAATGAGTGCGAACAATGCGAAGTTTAAGAAAATCGTCGGTCATGAACATGTTTGCTTTGTACCAGAACTAACCAAATACCAGTCGTTGTTTGAAAGCCCAACTGATTTCCTGAAATTCGCCCCGCACTAATCCTATCGAATCGGCACAATACACACGTTGGGATAGTTAATCCAGTGACATTTTACCGTTATTCATTGTTTAGTATAAAAACCACCTGTCATACCATCAATGGAAGCACTCCTGGAAGAAGTTCAACGCGTGGGCTACGTTAACAAACCTGTTGCCGAAGACATAGATTTAGTCGCTGAAATTAACCGGCTGAAGAAAGAAAAAAATGCGGTCATTCTAGCCCATTATTATGTAGATGGGTCTATTCAGGATATAGCCGACTATATTGGCGACAGCCTTGGTCTGTCTCAGCAGGCAGCCGCTACTCCTGCCGACATGATTGTGTTCTGTGGTGTGCACTTTATGGGCGAGACAGCGAAAGTGTTATCTCCCGAAAAAAAGGTTGTTATTCCAGATCTGAACGCGGGTTGTTCACTCGCCGATTCTGCTCCCGCCGACAAGTTTGCAGCGTTCAAGGCACAATATCCCGATCATATTGTTCTATCATACATTAACTGTTCAGCCGAAATCAAGGCCCTGTCCGACATTATTGTCACATCGTCAAATGCGCTGAAGATTGTCGAGAGTTTACCCAAAGATCAGAAAATCATCTTTGCACCCGATGCTAATTTGGGTCGTTTCGTTTCCAAAAAAACCGGTCGTGATATGGTACTTTGGGATGGAGCCTGCATCGTCCATATCGACATTTCTCTGGAGAAATTGACCAAATTGCGGCTACAGTATCCCGAAGCTAAGTTCATTGCTCACCCCGAATGCCAGGAGCACATTTTGAATCAGGCCGATTTTGTTGGGTCCACAACCGCTTTGCTCAAATATGTAGTAGATAGCCCTGAACAGACTTTTATCGTTGGAACAGAAGCGGGTATTCTGCACAAGATGAAGCAGGCGGTTCCCCACAAGAAAATTATTCCGGCTCCGGCTAGTCAGAACAATACCTGCGCTTGCTCAGAATGCCCATATATGAAAATGAACACGCTCGAAAAAGTTTATAACGCTATGCTTTACGAACAACCAGAGATTATTGTGCCGGAAGATATACGCGTGAAAGCCTATGAATCGGTAGCACGAATGCTGGAATTGAGCAAGTAGTGAGTTCCTGACAAGTCTACATTAACTTAACTTCTCTTTTCTGACTAACCACCGATTATAAATCTGGTTCGCTCAACCTAACTAAACAATGCCTCATCAATTCGATTTTCTGGTTATAGGCTCCGGTATTGCGGGCCTGAGTTACGCCACTAAACTGGCGATGCACTTTGAAAAGTTGCAGCAAGAAATAAAAATCGGCGTCATTACGAAAGTTCAGGCCGATGAAACTAACACCAAATATGCGCAGGGTGGTATTGCGGCTGTATGGTCGGAAGGTGACACATTCGAGAAGCATATTGAGGATACGATGGTGGCGGGCGACTTCCTGAGTGATCGTCACATCGTTGAAATTGTAGTTAATGAAGGACCAGGGCGTATCCAAGAGTTAATTAGCTACGGTACTCGCTTCGATAAAGAGCATGATGGCAAAGAATACGACCTTGCTAAAGAAGGTGGCCATTCAGATTACCGGATTCTTCACTTCAAAGATATTACCGGAGCTGAAATTGAGCGGGCTTTACTCGAAAAGGCTAACTCGCTGAAGTCTATTGAAATTTTTACGCATTTCTACGCAGTCGAACTCATTACACGCCACCAACTCGGCGAAACTGTTCACCGCTACGATACGGATAACAAGTGCTTTGGTGCCTATGTATTAAACACGCTCACGGGTCAGGTCGAACAGTTTCTGGCGAAAACGACGCTTCTGGCAACCGGCGGTATTGGTAATATATACCAGAACACAACTAACCCAAGCATTGCTACAGGCGATGGTATTGCAATGGCTTACCGCGCCAAGGGGATCGGCAAGGATATGGAATTTATTCAGTTTCACCCTACAGCTTTATACGAACCGGGCAAAAAACCAAATTTCCTGATTTCTGAAGCTGTCCGGGGGTTTGGCGGTATCCTAAAGACACGCAAAGGCGAGACATTCATGGAAAACTATGACCCTCGCCTATCGCTGGCTCCGCGCGATATTGTGGCCCGCGCGATTGACTCCGAAATGAAAAAGGCGGGTGATCCACACGTGTATTTAGACGTGACCCACTGCGATTATGAGAAGTTTATCGAGCATTTTCCGAACATTACAGCCTACTGCCACGACCATTTAGGACTGGATATACGGAAAGATTATATTCCGGTTGTACCTGCTCAACACTATCTCTGCGGGGGCGTTCGGGTAAATGAGTGGGGACAAACAAACATTCAATTCCTGTATGCTGTTGGCGAATGTTCCTGTACAGGTCTCCACGGAGCCAATCGACTGGCGTCAAATTCGTTGCTCGAAGCCGTTGTATTTGGCCATCGGGCTTACGAGAAGACTGTCGAATTGCTCAATCAGGCCGTTTTACCCGGTAATATACCAGCGTGGAATGACGCCGGTACGACCCACCCCGAAGAGTTGGTTTTAGTGACCGAGATGAAGAAAGAGTTAGAGTCGATTATGTCAAATTACGTTGGCATTGTCCGCACGAACCGACGGTTAAAGCGGGCTATGGACCGCCTTGAATTACTCTACCTGGAGCATGAAGAACTCTATCGCCAGTCGAAAGTATCGGTGCCGATTTGCGAACTTAGGAATATGATTGAAGTTGCTTATCTGGTTATCAAGATGGCGATGGCCCGACGCGAGAACAGTGGGCTGCATTTTAATCTGGACAACGTAAAGTAATTCTCCTCTACTATAGGGCCAGGGCTTTTTCATGAAAATGGTACCTCTATGAGGGTAGACGATTTTCATCAAAAAGCCCTGGCCTTCACATTGAATAGAGCGAAGCTTACACATTAACAATCGTCATATACCAACACTTGACTCTCCCGATTCGGCCAAGAGCATCTTTCAAAATCATAACCAGACGACTTCTGTGAATTCTTCCAATTCTCTGCATTTGCCATTTTTACAGCTACCAAGCGAACTGAAGCCCCTACCGAATAATATCTAAGCAATTCCTTTACGCGGAAGGTAGCCCAAGAATAAGTAGCTTTACCCGCATAAGTTTCGTACGCCAATTTCGTCTACGTAAAGCATAGGCCCGTTCTCTGTCTCTCGTATTTTGGTTAGTGTTCCGAAGAATAAGCTGAATGGCATGAACCATCAAGACATTATCGACTTCATCATTCAAAGCGACAGTCCGAAAATCAAATATGCGTTTACCGATATTGATGGCGTTCTGCGTGGCAAAATCATTCACCGTCAGAAATTTCTGGATGGCCTGACCGACGGTTTCGGTTTTTGTGATGTGGTTTGGGGATGGGACTCCACCGATACACCTTACGACAATGGCCGCACCACAGGTTGGCATTCCGGGTACCCAGATGCACCCGTTCGCCTTGACATTTCTACCTTTCGTCAGCTTCCCTGGGAAGACAATATGCCGTTTTTTCTAGCGGACTTCAGTCTCGGTCTAGATGGTCAGCCAAATGCCTATGGCCTAGCCGCCTGCCCGCGCAGCCTGCTAAAACGGATTGCCAGTCAATGCCAGCAGATGGGCTTTCATGCCGAATTTGCACAGGAGTTTGAGTGGTTCAATTTCCGCGAAACGCCCCAGAGTTTGCAGCAGAAAAACTTTCAGCAGCTGGAACCTCTAACACCGGGCATGTTCGGGTACTCCATTTTGCGTCCTTCACTCGAAAGTACGTTTAATCACGATCTGTTTGATCTATTAGCCCAGTTCGATGTGCCACTCGAAGGGTTGCATACCGAAACCGGGCCGGGTGTTTATGAAGCAGCCATCATGCACGATGAAGTTGTTCGAGCCGCCGACAAAGCAGCACTTTTCAAAACGGCTGTTAAAGAAATTGCTTACCGCCACGGCGTAGTTGCCACCTTTATGGCCAAATGGAATGCTGAATTGCCGGGATGCAGCGGTCACGTTCATCAAAGTCTCTGGAATCCAGAACAGACAAAAAACCTGTTTTACGACCCAGCCAAGCCTAACAATATGAGCGAACTAATGTGTCAGTTCATGGCAGGTCAGCTATATTGTTTACCGCATATTACGCCCATGTTTGCCCCAACCATCAACAGCTACAAGCGGTTGGTTGAGGGCGCCTGGGCTCCCACAACGATAACATGGTCTGTCGATAACCGAACTACGGCGTTACGAGTATTGAACCATAGGGAGGCTTACACGCGCGTTGAACATCGGGTATCGGGATCGGATACAAATCCGTATCTGGCCATAGCAGCTTCTTTAGCGTCGGGTTTGTATGGCATCCGGCATAAACTGACGCTCGATATACCCGCTTCTGTTGGGAATGGCTATGCTGATAAACGAAACGGTATATTGCCTACTAATCTGGACGAAGCTACAAAGGCAATGGCTAACTCACCCATTGCGGCTGAACTCTTTGGCACCGAGTTTGTTGACCACTTCACCCGCACGCGCGACTGGGAATGGCGGCAGTATCTGCGGCAGGTTAGCGACTGGGAATTGAAACGTTATTTTGAAATCATCTAATGCGTCTTGTTGATTATCCTACCATCATAAAAAACGCCTGGGCCGAGTTTGATGGGTCCGTGCAGATTCAAACAATCGAAGACATTAGTGCTCGGGTCTCGACCAATCACGTTTTCAAAGTCACGTTTGAGGATGGCGACCACATTATTGCCAAACTATCTTATTTCGGTAAATACGAACAGTTTCTGGAAGACCACCGCATTATTCACGCGCTGGCTAATAACCTGCTCTATCCATTCGAAAATGTGCTGGCGAAATCGCTGGTGCGGGATGGGCAAGTCTATACGTATCGGCATCGTGACGGCTTTGTCGATGCCTGGGTTGTGTTTTATAATCCTATTCGCATTCAACTAAAATTGCCTCGTCGGTTAGAAGAGCATCAAATACAAAAGCTTGGTGCTCAAGTAGCTAAGTTCCACAAGGCGTGTTCACGCGTTAGTCCCGTACTGCCCAAATCCAGTAAAACTCTTCGCTCGGATGTGTGGGATTTGCTCGACTTATTAGCGACCGAGACCGGGCAGTTTGAACACCGGATGCATATAGAGGAGTTAAAACGTCAGTGCGAATTATTCCTTGAAAATCGGCAGAAACTCGTAGCAGGTACGGTCGAAACTATGCCCGTTTTTGTGGACTGGAACATCGGAAATTTTTCCGTTACTGACAATCTGGAACTGTATTCTCGCTGGGATTATGACTGGTTCCGCATTAGCTACCGGGTTATGGACTTTTACTTTTTCAGTCGGGTAGTTTCCAACGCTGGCGACCGAACGGTATTTAGTTATGTCATCGGTCCACTGATGGAAGAACGGTTTCTACTGTTTTTAAAAGAGTATCACAAGGTTTTTCCACTGACCGAAAACGAGATTCGGTTTCTCCCCGAAGCATACCGGTTTTTTATTCTCAACTACGTTATAAAATACGGGCGATATTTTTTCCATCGAACTTACGCGACCAAACTCCAACGCGAGGCATATGAGATTTACTTCCCGTCGATTGAAAAATTCGATGCGGAGAAAATTTTAAGAGCCTTGGGGATATAGTCGAGTCGGCGGTCCAACCACCCATGACCGACTCCCAGAATCTATCGAAATTAATTGCCGCTGCCCGGCAAGGTGAAGAAGCGGCCTTCAGACAATTTTATGGAAAAACCAAAAGCCGGGTATTCAACCTGGCTCTCAGCTATGTGCGTTCGCGTGAGGATGCCGAAGAAATTACGCAGGATGTTTTTGTAGAGATAATCCGGTCGGTAGATACGTTCAAAGGCGATGCCAGTATCACAACCTGGCTCTATCGGATTACCATAAATAAATCACTCGATTTTTTAAAGTACCAAAAACGGCAGAAACGCTTTGCGTTCCTAACGAGCCTGTTCGATCCCCATAGCGGTAAGGCACTGTATCAACCCACCGATTTTTTTCATCCCGGCATTGCACTCGAAAATCAGGAAAACGCAGCCGCACTTTTCCGAGCTATCGATAAACTTCCAGATAAGCAAAAAACGGCTTATCTTCTGACAAGAGTTGAGGGGCTGAGCACTATCGAGACAGCCGGAGTGATGGCCATAAGCGTTGGGGCTATTGAGTCACTTTTGCAGCGAGCTACCGCAAATCTCAAAAAACAATTAGCCGCTTTTTACAAAACTCTACAGAACCCGTAGGAATCCTTCTGGCTTGTCGTCTCAATCAATATGGAACCGGAAAAAGAAAAATGGATCAACGATGTACTGGGTAGTTTGAACAATATACAGCAGGCCGAGCCCAGTCCATTTCTGTTCGCGAAAATTCAGAATCGGCTGGTGCCTGTGCGCCAAACGGTTTATGTATCGACCAGAACGGTATGGCTAGTTGCGGCATCGTTTGCTTTTCTGACACTACTCAACTGGCAAGTAATTGATCAGTCCGTTTTACCTATAACAAATCACACCAAGGATTTGAATACCGTTATCTCGGACATGCAGCTTTATCCAGCTACTAACCAACTCTATGACGTATGGAGCGAACAAAACTATTAACTATCGCCGTTATTGGTCTTCTTCTCCTTAACCTCCTGACTGTCGGCTTACTGGTAGTAAAGCCAATGTCTTTTTGGCCACCTCATCCTGACCACCGCCCAGAACCGCCCAGCACCGAGGGACCGGCGGCTATAATTATTGAGCGTCTCCATTTCAATTCAGACCAGCAGAAACTGTATCGTCAGTTGGTTACCAGCCATCAAAATCAGACAAGACTATTAAATGACCAAATGGCGCAACTGTACCGAGATTATTACGGGCTGCTGGCTTCTGTTCAGCCAAATTCGGAACGGGCCAATGCGCTGAGTGAACAAATTGCGTCTAATCAGCAGGCGCAGGCGGAACTCAACTTTGACCATTTCAAGCAAATCAGACGTTTATGCCGACCCGGCCAGCAAGTTAGTTTTAACAATCTGGTCCGTGATTTGGCCCGTTTATTTAGCCGTCAGCATCCTCCGCGACCCCATGCCGATGGCCCGTTAACAGGTCCATCAGAAAATTTACCGCATCAGCCGTAGGGATTAATTTGGTGGTATCGTCTAAGAAGACAACTAACCACCAATCGCATGGAACGCACTAAATTATTCACCCTCTTAAGCGGGCTGACGCTGGCTTTCGGCCTACTAACGTTTGTAGCTTGTCAGAAAGATGATACCACTGTTTCGCCTACCACGACTACTGGAACCACCAGTACAACCGTCACAACATCTATCGGAGCGACCGTTCCCGATGTTTATAAGAAGATATATGGTGCCACCGAAATCTATGTAGAAGGAACCAATATTGTCATTAAAACCAAAGGTCGACCGGATCATAAAAGTCCTTACTACAAAGGAACCCAGTGGGAGAGCGCCCTGTATGAAGCCTACAATGGTGTGAATACCAAGTATAAAATAAACCCTAATACGATTAGTGAAGTGAATTTGACATTCAAAATTCCCATGAACCCACTAGTAGATGCATCACATTCCGAAACGCCCCTGGGATCAATCGGTGTTTCGCTCAATGGAGTTTCTTTTTTCAATCAATATGCCGCTCAGAGAGCGGTGCTAACCTTTGAAGCGGACAGTTTCGACCAATACGGTGGACATCCTCAACAACAAGGTCAATATCACTATCATCTGGAACCAACATATTTAACAGCCGCCAAAGGGAAAGATGCCCTGTTAGGTTTTCTGCTGGACGGCTTTCCGGTCTATGGCCCCACCGAAAATGGGAAAACGATTACCAACGCCGATTTAGATAAGTATCACGGTCACATCAGCAAAACGACAGATTATCCAGATGGCATCTATCACTACCATATTACGGCTGAAGACCCTTATCTTAACGGCAGTGGATTTTATGGCAAAGCAGGCACTGTTACCCAATAAGTTAGTCTCTATTGCGGGCCTGATACTATGTCTATTTGACTGTCAGCAGTCAACTCCCAAAACCGTTGCTATTCCTGGTGTTTTTGTTTCCGTTGACCAATCAGGCTGGCAAAAGACAGAAGGGAATTTATGGCTAACCGATACCCTGTTTAGCGGCTGGCAATACCAACTCTGGCCTACGGGCGATACGGCCTTCGTGTGTGGGTTTAATCAGGGAAAAGCCGAAGGGCTGCACCGGCAGTGGTATCCAAATCATCGACCCAAAGAGAGCCGTCATTATCGAAAAGGCTGGCAGGAAGGAGAGCAACGTGGCTGGTTCCCATCAGGCAGGCAGGCTTTCATTTATCACTTCCAGAACGATGTATATGAGGGAAATGTAAACGAGTGGTATTCCAATGGAAGGCCAGCCCGAACGAGTGACTATCACGAAGGTCATGAGAACGGATTGCAAAGACTGTGGTATGCTGATGGTAGCTTAAAAGCAAATTACGTGGCCCGAAATGGTCGAAATTATGGATTTACGGGTGTCAAAAATTGTGTCAATGTCTGGGATTCGCTTATTGTTTCGCATTAACATAGTGGTGGGTTTGTTGGTATTTCTATTTGCCTGCCATAAAACGGACACATCGGACCATAATCAGACTTCTACCAACGAGGCAGTCCCCTACTATAACACACCCGATTTTACGCCTATCTGGCTAACCAATTCCACCGACGTAACTCATAAAATCACGCATCGTATCGCCGATTTTTCTTTTCGTGATCAGACAAATACGTTAATTACTCAGCAAACGGTAGCTAATAAAATTCACGTGGCTAATTTTTTCTTCACGGCCTGTCCCACTATCTGCCCCAAAATAAACAACTTACTCAAGGTCGTTCAGGATACATTCCGGCACGAGCCCAAAGTAGTGTTGTTATCGTTCAGCGTGACCCCTTGGCTCGATTCCGTGTCCCGGCTTCATCGGTATGCCAAATCGAAAGGTATTCTGGCGACTAAATGGCATCTGCTAACGGGCGAGCGTAGTCGAATTTATACCCTCGCCCGCCAATCCTATTTTGCCGAAGAAGCCATTGGATTTAGCAAAGATTCAACCGAGTTCCTTCATACTGAACATGTACTTCTGGTCGATCAGAACCGCCGAATTCGGGGTGTTTATAACGGAACATTACCATTAGATATTGATAAGTTAATTGCCGATATCCAAACCTTGCTAAAGGAAAACTGATTGAAAAGTCAACTTGGCGTGTATTTTTACCAATAATCTACTGTAAGCGCAACAACAACACTCCTTTCAGATAATTGGCGGGCAGAATATTGTTGCCTGTTTTCTACTTGTGCCATTATGCAACTCACTGATTTCAAAACGATAGCGACTGATTATAAAGTGATTTTCTTCGATGCTTTTGGCGTCTTGAAAAATTCGGAAGGTCTGTTACCGGGAATTGAACATACGTTCGATTGGCTCAAGGCGAACGGCAAAGATTTTTACGTACTGACCAACGATGCATCGCGCAGTCCGCAGGAACTGGCAGAATCCTATTACATACAGGGATTATACGCCATTGCACCAGATCGCATTATCTCATCAGGGATGCTGGCTCGGGAATACTTAGACCTCAAAGTGCCCAGCGGTACGGTGGCTTATCTAGGCACTGAAAAGTCAGCTCACTACCTCGAAACAACGGGTCTGAAGACGTTACCAATTAGCCAGGTTGATCTTAAAGATGTGGCTGATATCAATGCGTTGGTATTGCTCGACGACGAAGGTTTCGACTGGAACACCGACCTGACAAAAACAGTAAACCTCCTCAGAAAGCGTAATATTCCGGTTATTGTCGCCAATACCGACGCCACTTATCCCGTCTCCAAAAATCGTATCGCCATTGCTATCGGAGCCGTAGCCAAAATGATTGAGACGATCGTTGGCAAGCAATTCATCCAATTTGGAAAACCGGATGCGCAGCTTTTTATGTTTGCCTACGAACGGGTGGAAAACGCAGCTCACGTCAGTAAAAGAGACATTTTGATGGTGGGTGACACCTTACGAACCGATATTTTAGGCGGCAATAAATTCGGTCTGGATACAGCGTTAGTCTTGACCGGCAACACCCAACCGCAAGACGCTGAAGTGCTAATTCGAAGCACCGGCATCATTCCTACCTATGTCTGTAAGTCAGTTGTGATTCGATAATGTCACCTCTATTTGTAATTTAACTAACTGATTTACTTTACATTAACCTATAGATACAAACCTACACGAACGATTTACGCGCTAAAAAATTGTTTGATAATGCAAAGGTAAATACGTTTCTTTGCGCAGTTTTTTAACTACAACGGACTACTAAAATGTCGGACATTGCACAAAAAGTAAAGAATATCATTGTTGAAAAATTAGGTGTTGAAGAATCAGAAGTGACGCCGGAAGCAAGCTTCACCAACGATTTGGGTGCTGATTCACTTGACACAGTTGAGTTGATCATGGAATTTGAAAAAGAATTCAACCTACCTATCCCTGACGACGAAGCGGAGAAAATCTCTACGGTTGGCTTAGCCATCGAGTATCTGGAGAAAAATATCGGTAAGTAAGTCTCAACGAGATTGAGCAGACGTCATAACGAATTACCTCAGTACATGTCCAATCAACCGGTTGGCTTTGGTACTGAGTATTGAAGCCAACGCCAACAATACGGTATCGGCGTTGTTTTTCTCTTTCTATTACGCAGTATCACCCGTATGACACTCAAACGAGTAGTAGTGACCGGCCTCGGTGCATTGACACCTATCGGCAATGATGTAGCCTCTTACTGGAACAGCTTGGCCGCCGGTGTAAGCGGGGCCGGTCCCATTACGAAGTTTGATGCCAGCAAATTTCGCACAAAGTTTGCCTGCGAGCTAAAAGGCGTAGATGTTACACAGTTTATTCCCCGGCAGGACGCTCGAAAGATGGATGCGTTTACGCATTACGCGCTCATTGCAACTGATGAAGCCGTACGTGATGCTGGCTTGAATCTTGACGCTATTGATAAAAATAGAGTCGGTGTTATTTGGGGTTCAGGTATTGGTGGTCTCAAATCATTTGAGGATGAGATGCTGGAATACGCCAAAGGCGATGGAACACCCCGTATCAATCCATTTTTTATTGTTCGTATGATCGCCGACAGTGCATCGGGCCAAATTTCGATGCGCTATGGTTTTCGGGGTACAAATTACGTGACCGTTTCAGCTTGTGCTTCAACGAACAATGCCATCATTGATGCCTTCAATTACATTCGCTTAGGTCGGCTCAATATGTGCGTAGTAGGGGGTTCTGAAGCGGCTGTTACACGAGCGGGTATTGGTGGGTTTAATGCCAACCGTGCCCTGTCGGAACGCAATGACTCACCAGAAACAGCCTCGCGTCCTTACGATAAAGATCGGGATGGCTTTGTACTGGGTGAGGGGGCTGGAGCGCTCATTCTGGAAGATTACGAACATGCCCAGTCACGCGGTGCCAAAATTTATGCAGAATTAATTGGGGGCGGTATGTCGTCGGATGCGTATCACATCACGGCTCCACACCCCGATGGTTTAGGTGCTTTTTTGGGCATGCAGGATGCACTCAATGATGCGGGTATTGCGCCTACTGACATTGATTACATTAACACACACGGCACCTCAACGCCTATTGGCGACCCGCAGGAGCTGAAGGCAATTTATCAGTTATTCGGTGAACATTCGTTCAAGTTGAATATCAGCTCAACCAAATCCATGACTGGCCACCTGTTGGGTGCAGCCGGAGCCGTTGAAGCTATTGCCTGTATTAAAGCGATGGAACACCAACTTGTTCCCCCGACAATTAATCATTTCACCGACGACGATGAAATTGACTCCCGCTTTAACTTAACATTCAACACGGCACAGGCACGCACCATAACAACGGTGATGAGTAATGCGTTTGGATTTGGAGGTCATAATGCCATCGTTATTTTCCGTAAACTTAGCTGAGTCTTGCAAATCGCTCTGCCTCGTAGTTTATTAAATCCCTTCGACTGGTTCCGGTCTGACAGCGCTGATCCACGTAAGAATCTGCGTCGGTCAATCGCCCACATTATTGGCGCGCGCCCGTCTAATTTGGGGCTGTATCAGCTGGCGTTACGCCATACATCGGCCTCAAAAGCAACAGCTATCGAGGGGTTTCGGGAATCAAATGAACGGCTGGAATATCTAGGCGATGCGGTGTTAGGCATGGTTATCGCGGAGTTTCTTTTTAAAAAATATCCTTACAAAGACGAAGGCTTCTTAACAGAGATCCGCTCACGAATTGTCAACCGGGAGACGTTAAATGGCATCGCCCGTAAAATTGGCCTTGATCAGCTTATTGAATACGACGGAAGTCGAACACGAAGTTTACCGGCCCGCACATCCATGTATGGCGATGCGCTCGAAGCTTTGGTTGGAGCCGTCTACTTAGATAAAGGGTTTCGGTTCTCACGCCGATTTATCCTGAAAGAATTATTGGGGCACTACGACATTGAGTCGGTAGTACAAAACAATGGTAACTTCAAAAGCCGCCTGATAGAGTGGGCACAGCGCGAGGGCAAAGAGATTCGCTTCGACATCGTTTCAGAAAAGGGGAACAGCCATTTTCGTGAATTTGTCTCGCAGGTATTCATTGATAACGAGCCATTTTCAACAGGTAGCGGCTATAGCAAGAAAAAAGCCGAACAGGCTGCTGCCGAAAAAGCCTTCGAATTGCTGGTCACCAAGCAGTAGATTATCCTCTACATTCCCTCTAATTCTAGTACTGGCTGTAGTATATACAATATGTGGATAATATCGTTGTATAGCTATCCGCACCCCCCTTACCATTTTCACGGTCATTTTGGCATAATTCTCCGTATCTGGGCAGTGCCTACTGACAAACCGTCATTAGGTGTTACTACTGATGCCATTGGTACAGAAATTGTATATTTAACCAATAATAAACAGAGATTTCAAGCGCATCAGATATGGTGAAAAGTGCCTTTAAATCACGTTAACAAAGCCCTGTTAAATTTTGTTAAGGACGCATATTGATCGGATTTTTCGTAAGCTACTTTCCGTTATAGTACTGAACAGACAAAGTCTGACTCCAACACAAAAAGAAAGCAATTAGATTTTCCTATTTAACTATGAAAAGCAACTGGAAATTATTGGCGTTGATGGCACTCCTATCGAGTGCGATAACGTTGGCCGCTTACAACCTGTTGGGATTCAACAACCGGGATGTTATTTTTAACGAGTCGTCCACAGCACCGACGATTTTGGGACGACTGGC
Organism: Spirosoma flavum; assembly: GCF_042686045.1. Lineage (NCBI taxonomy): Bacteria > Pseudomonadati > Bacteroidota > Cytophagia > Cytophagales > Cytophagaceae > Spirosoma > Spirosoma flavum. Next base: position 291,566 of record NZ_JBHUOM010000001.1, on the reverse strand, counting down.
ATCAATGCCGGGCAATAACCCAACCGCCAACCCAGGCGATTTCTCTACAGCGGCTGAAGCTGTAACGCCAACCGTTGTGCACATTCGTACAACAATGACCCGAACAGTACGCCAGCAGCAGGTACCTGATATTTTTCGGGAGTTTTTTGGCGATGAATTTGGTGGTAACCAACGGCAGCCACGTCGGCAGCAGGGGCAGGCATCTGGTTCAGGCGTAATTATCAGCAAAGACGGCTACATTATTACGAATAACCACGTCGTACAAGACGCTGACGAGGTTGAAGTTATCATGACCGACAAGCGTAGCTTTAAAGCTAAAGTGATCGGTACGGACCCGCTGACGGATTTAGCCGTTATCAAAGTAGATGCCACTAACCTGCCATCTATCATCCTTGGTGACTCAGACGCGCTTAAATTAGGCGAATGGGTGCTGGCTGTTGGGTATCCCCTCGATCTTGAATCGACGGTTACAGCCGGTATAGTTAGTGCAAAAGGTCGCCGGATTGGTATTCTGGATCAGAATATCAGCAAAACAGATGCGAAACCTGATTCACCAGTAGAAGCATTTATTCAAACCGATGCGGCCATTAACCCAGGTAATTCGGGTGGTGCGCTGGTAAACCTGCGCGGTGAGCTAGTTGGTATTAACTCTGCCATTGCTTCGGCAACAGGTTACTACAGTGGCTACGGTTTTGCCGTACCTGTATCACTTGTCAAGAAAGTATCGGCTGATTTACTCAAATATGGTACTGTACAACGCGGTTACATTGGCATTCTGCCTATCGAGTTGAACAGCACGGTAGCCAAAGAAAAAGGGGCTAAAATAGGCCGCGGTATCTACGTCGAGAATGTTGTTGAGAAAGGTGCTGCTGAAGCTGCTGGTCTAAAGAAAGGCGATGTTATCGTAAAAATGGAAGGCCAGCCGCTCGATTCAGACGCTCAAATGCGCGAAATTATCGGTCGTCGCCGACCAGGTGATGTTGTGAACGTTACAATTAACCGCGACGGTACGGAACGCGACTTTAAAGTTGAATTACGCAACCGTAATGGTGGTCGTGATGTCATCAAAAAAGCCGACGTTGCAGCAGCCGTGAACACATCCCTAAATACGCTTGGAGCCAGCTTCGAAGAACTCTCCACACAGGATGCCAAACAATTAGGCGTTACCGGTGGGGTTCGGGTGAAGAAAATCACCGACGGAAAACTAGCCCAAACGGATATTGAAGAAGGTTTCATAATCGTCAAAGCGAATGGCAAGAACGTTAAAACGACGAAAGACCTTCAGACTATTATGTCATCTGTGAAAGAAGGTGAAGGGCTAATGCTAATCGGCATGTATCCCAACAGTTCGCGCATGTATTACTACGCTGTGCCTGTATAAAGTTAGTTTAGTCAATAGTAAAAAAGGCGCCAGGTTCTCGAACCTGGCGCCTTTTTATATAAAAAACGGTCGGGTTCTCAAACCCGACCGCACAAAAAAAACCATACGCATTGTTCTTATTCGAAATAATTCAGCACCTGATGACCGCTATTAGCCAAAAGCTGATCACGTCGGAATAAATCAATGTCACAAGTCATCATATCTTTTACAAGTGCCGGAAGGTCGTATTTTGGTTTCCAGTTAAGTTGCGTCATGGCTTTGGTTGGATCACCAAGCAACAAGTCCACTTCTGTTGGCCGGAAATAGCGAGGATCAACGCTAACTACTGCTTTTCCAATCTCAACAGGGAAATCAGGATTCGTTGAACTAACTACCGTACCCACTTCAGAAACACCTTCGCCAGTAAAGTTCAGTTCGACACCGATCTCAGCAAATGACATCCGTACGAAATCCCGTACGCTGGTCGTCACGCCGGTAGCAATTACGAAATCTTCAGGTTTGTCCTGTTGTAGAATCAAATACATGGCCTCTACATAGTCTTTAGCGTGGCCCCAGTCGCGCAGTGAATCGAGGTTACCCAGATACACTTTGTCCTGTAAACCCAGACCGATACGGGCTACAGCACGCGTAATTTTACGTGTCACAAACGTTTCACCCCGAAGTGGCGATTCGTGGTTGAACAAAATACCATTGCAGGCGAACATATTATAAGCCTCACGGTAGTTGACCGTAATCCAGTAGCCATAAAGCTTAGCTACAGCGTAAGGTGAGCGTGGATAAAAAGGCGTTGTTTCCGACTGGGCGTGGCCCTGAACACCGCCATAGAGTTCAGACGTTGACGCCTGATAAATACGGGTTTTTTCGGTCAGACCAAGTAGCCGAACCGCTTCCAAAATTCGAAGCGTACCAATACCATCTACTTGAGCCGTATATTCTGGTTCATCGAAGCTTACCCGCACATGCGACATAGCACCGAGGTTATAAATTTCGTCGGGCTGTACCTCCTGGATGATGCGGATAATATTGGTCGAATCAGATAGATCGCCATAGTGAAGCTTCAAATGCACTTTTTTGTCGTGCGGGTCTTCATACATATGGTCAATCCGCTGCGTGTTGAAGAGCGAACTCCGGCGTTTGATACCATGCACTTCATACCCTTTCTCTAACAGCAATGCAGTTAGGTAGGCCCCATCTTGTCCGGTAATCCCGGTAACTAGCGCTTTCTTCATAGTAGACAAAACTAAAGAAATAATAAATTCTTTTTCTTAAAAATAAACTAAAGGTAACATTCAATAAGTAACTATAAGTCAGACGTACCGACCTATTTTATCAACAGGCTACGCCGTATATCTACTTTATCTGGTTGTAATTGCGCTGATTCAATCAGGCGTCGTATCGATGTGTAGTATCGCTCGGCATCCATGCGACGCATAAAGTCGCCAACTTTTAACTTGTACGTTGGCTGGTTATAACTCAAATATGGGCTCAATTCCGGGAAATTTTGGGAAATCAGCAGTTTAGCTGCGTCAACCTCCTTACGCTGAGTACCCACGTAGACCTGAACACGGAAGCCCGGTGCATAACGGATAGATCGATTCTGGGTAGCGATTGTATCAAGCACCATATCGAGCCGTCGGTTAATATGTAAAGCCTCAATTGGAGCGTTTGATCGGCGAGTGTCAGCTTTACGCGGAGCAGTCGAGGTTGTTGCAGGCGTTGTAGATGGTGTTGGGTAGTTGGTTGATGGAGCAGCCGTCGACGTAGTCCGATAAATAGGCCGCACCGAAGATAAATCTTCGTTATAACTGTTGTAATCAACAGTAGTTCGACCCGCCGACGCCGACGTAGTTGAGCGACTACTGGCACAACCTGTCATAAAAAGCAATCCTAACACAAAAATTTCACCAAATCCGGAACGCATAATCATCATTAAATGAGAAAGCAAAAATAGCCATTTTGTCATTGTAATAACTTAAACCAATGAGCATACGTACAAACCCATCCCAGAATTTGGTTATTTTTGTCTATTCACAAGGTACACTACATGCTGAATATACAAAGTCACGTATCGCTCAAGCCATACAATACGTTCGGAATTGATGCCAACGCGCGATACTTGGTTGAAGTTAACAGTGAGGAAGACCTCCGGACCTTACTTCAACTGACTGAATTCATTGACAATCCTAAACTAATTCTTGGCGGAGGCAGTAATGTTTTACTATGCCACGATTTCAACGGGTTAGTTGTCAAAATGAATATTCAGGGTATTGAGGTCGTCCGCGAAAGTGATACTCATGTTTACATAAAAGCCGGTGCTGGTGTCAATTGGCACGCGTTAGTCCTGTTTTGCGTTGGGAAAGGCTATGCGGGAGTAGAAAATTTATCGCTAATACCGGGCACAGTTGGAGCGGCACCGATGCAAAATATTGGTGCTTATGGCGTTGAGTTAGAGCAGGTATTTGAATCCCTTACCGCCGTTCATATCCTAACTGGCGAAAAGCAAACGTTTACTCATGCTAATTGTGCATTCGGTTATCGGGAAAGCATTTTCAAACGGGAATTAAAAGGCCAGTACATAATCTCGAGCGTTACCTTTCAGTTAGATAAGGAGCCAACATTTCATACTCGCTATGGAGCTATTCAGGAAACGCTGACCGAGATGGGTGTAGAAGAAAAAGATTTGTCTATCAAGGCCATTAGCGAATCCGTTATCCGAATCCGGCGTACCAAACTCCCCGACCCGAATCAAATTGGAAATGCAGGTAGTTTTTTTAAAAATCCTGAAATTCCAAAAGCTCAGTTTGATGCGCTAAAAGCTCAATACCCTGCCTTACCTGGATACCCTATGAGTGACGACGTTGTGAAAATTCCGGCGGGCTGGCTTATTGAACAGGCTGGCTGGAAAGGATATCGTTCCGGAGATGCAGGCGTTCATACGAAACAGGCACTGGTTTTGGTTAACTATGGCAATGCCACCGGCGACGAAATTCTGCTCCTTGCCAAAAAGGTACAGGAATCTGTATTTTCTCAGTTTGGCGTTACTATTTCGCCAGAAGTAAATGTTATTTGAAGACAGGAAGTATTGAAGGAGAAGGAAGTTTGTACAAGACTACTCCTTCTCCTTCAATCTCCTTCAATACTTTTATTCGAAGCAAAGTGAAGCCGCTCCCAGCAGCCCCGCATCGTTTCCTAGTGTTGCCCGCTTAATACTTAGCCCATTTTTATAGTATTCATTGAGCCAGTAATCGAGAGTCCTATTAACAGCAGGCAAAATATAATCGAACGAAGCAGACAATCCTCCGCCAATCAATACCTGTTTGATGTCTAGTATCTTAATGAGTGCAGCCAGGCCTTCACCCAGCATTTCGCCTACTTCCGTCCAAATTTGAAGGGCTAACTCGTCACCTTCAGCCGCAGCCGCCACCAAACCGGTTGTAGAAATATCGCCATCGTTAGACAAATGCGTTTCACCTTTGTAGGCACGCCGACGTTCATTAGCCAAATCGAGCAACTCTTTCTTGCCGATATTGCGTTCCAGCACCCGCCCATTGCGCGAAGGAATGTGGCCGGGTTCCATAGCGTTACCATCGCCCCCGGTGAAGATTTTCTTGTTTATGATGGCTGCTCCGCCAACACCCGTTCCGAGGGTGATAAAAATATAATTTTCAGTAATCTTCTCCTCGGCAAAATAGTACTCTCCCAGAGCTGCTGCGTTTGCATCGTTAGCCAGAAAAAACTGAATACCCTGAAATCGCTTACTCAGCAAATCCACCATTGGGATACCATTGATTTCAGGAATAGCCGTAATTTCGAGCGGAATCGTACGTTCGCGATTGAGCATACCAGGCAACCCGATACCAACTTGTTTTACATCTTTATTGGAAAACAATTGCAACGCAACCGCGTCGCCAAAGCGTTCAACAAAGTGCCCTGATTCCCGCCAGCTAATGGTGTCGTGGCTGTAGAAATTGGAGATTTTACCGGTATTAGCATCGACAATACCCATTTTGACGTTCGTGCCGCCGACGTCAATACCCAAATACTCAACGGAAGCCATTCGTAATAATAATCAGTTAATAGTGAACAGTTGTCAGATCAGGGACAAATGAATTGAGTGCAAGATACGAAAAGTCGGTAGTCGTTAGACATTCGTCCCTAGTAGTTCGCTCAGTTTACTTAGTGTAAAGGACGTTGATTTACCTAAATATCGCCCAACTGTGGCCGAATGATGATTTCTTCTATAACAGCACTTTTCGAAAGCGAATAAGCCGCCCAAACACTATCAGCTACATCTTCGGGTTTCAAAAAGCGCTCTTCGGGCAAATCGGTTCCCTCCCAGCTAGCGGTGAGGGTAGCTCCCGGCAAGATGGCCGTTACTTTTACATCATGCGATTTTAGTTCCTCGCGCAAAACGCGGCTCATGCCTAGCAACGCGAATTTAGAAATACAATAAGACCCCCCGTTGGTATAGGCGGTGATACTAGCTGTCGAACACATCATAAAAATATGTCCCTGCCGACGGGCAATCATATCACCCACCAGCCCACGAGTCAGGTGATAGGCACTTGCAACATTGGTATTCATCAGTTGCTCAAATGTACCCTCGGCTTCATTATGAATCTGGCCTGGATGAAATATTCCCGTATTGTTAACCAACACATCGACAGGCCGCTTGAGCGAGTGAATATAATCGAGCAGCGTATTAACGCCGGAGCGGGTAGACAAATCGGCGGCAACGGGCAATAAGCCAGACCCGTGAATGCCCTCAACCGAACGGGCGCAAACTACGGCATCGAAGCCCTCGGTCACAAATTTACCGGCAATAGTGCGGCCAATTCCTTTGGTGCCACCGGTTACAACAACTAATGGATTCATAGAACAAAGGTATTGATCTCAAACGTCAGAGGATAACTTTTCCTCATTTAAACGCCCATAAGACGTAGGATAATCGATGACGCAAGTTACCTCAGAAACCATTCTATCGTTACGGGGGTTCTCCCGAATGGATACCATCAGCACCACCACAGATGAGGTCCGTTCGTTTTTCTATACGCTTTTATGTCACGATTAGGCAGTTACTTTATTTTTTTGGGTACTCTCTTCCGTAATCGGGAGAAACTCCGTGTTTATCTGGGCCTTATCATGAATGAATGCACGTCCATTGGCGTCGGGTCTGTTTTCATAGTAGCCTTGGTCAATATATTCATTGGTGCCGTTACCTGCGTCCAGACAGCCTACAACCTTACTAATCCGTTTGTACCCAAGAATATTATTGCGCTAATCGTACGCGACAGTTCTATTCTGGAACTGGCTCCAACCCTATCGTGTATCGTGCTGGCGGGAAAGGTTGGCTCTAATATTGCCAGTGAATTAGGCACGATGCGAATTACGGAACAAGTTGATGCACTGGAAGTTATGGGCATCAATTCGAGTTCTTACTTGATATTGCCAAAGGTCATAGCATCGGTGTTGATGTTTCCACTCCTGGTTATCATGGCTGGTTTCCTGGCTATTCTGGGCGGATACATTGCCGGAACACTGGCGGGTGTTATCTCTCCTGAAGACTACGTTTCTGGCCTACGTTTTGAGTACAAGCCGTTTGGTGTTGTGTTTGCGCTCATTAAAACGGTCGTGTTTGCTTTCTTAATTTCAACCATCTCGGCTTATCAAGGGTATAACGTTAGTGGCGGTGCGCTCGAAGTTGGTTCGGCTTCAACGTCTGCCGTTACGAACAGTTGCATTGCCATCGTAGCCGCCGACTTTGTTCTGACACAGTTATTACTCACGTAAGTAGTGATTGAGCAAATAGTTTCTATTAGTTAATCACTCATTGATTATGATTGACATTAAAAATATATCGAAATCCTTCGGCGACAGACAAGTGCTGGCGGGTATCGACGGAACCTTTAAGCCGGGCGATACAAGCCTGATTATTGGCGGTAGCGGCACGGGTAAAAGTGTGTTGCTGAAGTGTATGATTGGATTGATTAAGCCCGACTCCGGGGAGGTTCTTTACAATGGACGAGATTTTTTAACCAGCGACCTGAAGGAACAAAAAGCGATTCGGCGTGAGATGGGCGTTTTGTTTCAAGGATCGGCTTTGTTCGACTCAAAGACCGTATTGGAAAATGTTCGATTTCCACTCGATATGCTCACGGAGCAATCAGAAAGCGAAAAAGTAGATCGGGCGAAAGAGTGTTTACAACGCGTCGGTTTGGAAAAAGCGGGGGACCGAATGCCGTCTGAAATTAGCGGAGGGATGAAAAAACGCGTTGGTATAGCCCGTGCTATTGTCCTAAATCCCAAATATTTATTTTGTGATGAACCGAACTCTGGCCTTGACCCCTTAACGTCGATTAAGATCGATCAGCTCATATCTGAGATCACCGACGAATTTAAAATTACGACGGTTGTGATTACGCACGACATGAATTCGATGATGGAGATTGGGGAGAAAATTATGTTTCTTTATGAGGGCAAAAAGCTCTGGCAGGGAAATAGCAGTACGCTTACTGAATCGAATGTGAAGGAGTTAAACGAATTTATCAACGCGAACAAGCTCATTCGGGAAATGCAAAAGTGATTGAGTCCTCAAAAACGCCATCGTGCCTGCATCTTCACCTCTGTTTTATGTGGGGCGCTAATCTGGTCGAGGTCAGAGCCAACAGAATCCTGATTCGTTAGGTCGGTTCTGGCCCATCGAACCCAAACTGTCAACTGACGACTTATATTATATTGAGCTAATAGATAGTGCCGGACACCCCGGTTAAAGTAGGCCGGAAACGAAAACGCATAAAGTACATCACGTTCGTAGACGTATTGGCGACTGTCATAATCGTCCGTACCGAACAAGGCTACCCGACCGCTCAGACTTAGCCTGCGTAAATCCAGTGTGGCATCCTGCACAAGCGCAAACCCATGTGAGACCGCCTGACCTGCATAATTAAATCCACCCCACTGCACCCTAGACCGTAGCGACAATCCCCGAAATAGTACATAGTCGGCATTGAGCGCGTAACTCCGACGCGTTGTCCCAACAACATCTTTAACCTTATCAATCGTCAGGTTTTTCTGCTTGTGTTCTTCGTGGTAAACGGCATAAAAAGCAGTTTTCCGATTCGGTGTGTAACGAGCTTGCAGTAAGTAGTCAAACCCATTAGACGGTGTATCTACTAAATATCGTAACCACGGGAAGCTGAAATAATCAACAAAGCCACCCATCGTCAATTTACGGTAAACGGTGTACTTCATCCCCAAATAGGCACCGGATTCGTTGATCGTCCGGCTACCTTCACTAAACCCATTGCTGTAAAAACTATGAAAATTGGGGTCGTAATGCCGTAGTACAACAGCTAAATCTACCTTTTTCGTCAGACTAATCAAGGCCCCGCCAACGGCTCCAATCCCACCCGAATTTGTTGCGGAGCCACTACTGCGCGCCACTTCGCCAAATAGATTCCAATTGCGCCAGATATAACCGCCGTGTATGCCAACGACCAAATTTTGCTTGCCTGTAAATTCATACTGGTTATAAGGCAAATCTCGTCGGCGAAAAAATGTGTCGAAGGTGGTCTGTAATAACGTTAGACCAAGTTGAAACTGTTGGCGATTGTGGTAGAGAAGATGCGCGCCAATATTGGTTTCGGTTAAACTTCCCTGATCGTCAAGTTCGGATTGGGTTCTGTGTAATCCTGACGTTTGTAGAGACGTGGCAATTGTAACCACAGAATCCTGAGTCATATTCGCATCGCGCCGGTTACGGGCCGCTAACAGCGTGATGTCAAGTGTTCGGTGTAAGGCGTAGGTAGCGGTTGCGCCCCGGAAATAGCCGTACTCCGTGAGCGATGTATAAGGCCGGGCACCTAATGTTGGACGGCGAACGGTCTGCACCGTTTCGGCACTTTTCCCCAACACAAAGCCCGCTGACAACACCAATCCCTGCCCAACTTGCAATTGGTAATCACCCAGCAGAATATTTCGCCATTTGCCCCGGTTCTGAACCTGCGCATGAAACGATACATAATCTACGCCGTACCGACGGACCGACGGTTGCCAACCCATTGTTTCGCCGGGATCTTTTTCCATCGTTAGCCCAACACTGAACGCATGGGGGCGGCTATATCGGTAGCGGGCATATAATTGCCCGGAACTACCCAGATAACGCGTTGGTAGGTTCCCTTTTTTATCGGGGGTAGCTTCCGAAAAGCCTTTTTGTTGCTCCAATACCTGCTCGTATCGTACAATCAGGTAGTTATCCGTTGGTGTGAGCATGGCACTAAATAGACCCGAATTGGCGGACACCGTTACAAACGGTAATAGGCGCCGAATTGTCGGTAAGTCGAAATCCGGTATAGCCTGCAGCTCATAGACCGATAATAAATCACCTAATTCAGCACGGTACGTTGCCAGACTACTCAACTGACGTTCGGTAAGCAGATAAGTGGCTTCCAGTTCGTCACGCGTAGCAACATTCAAGTCGAGCGGATTGGCGTAGAGTTGGGTTAGAGCATCATAAACAGATTGATAGTCGATCCCTTCTGTCTGCACCGGGAATAAATCCTGCAAATGTCGACTCACGGCATCAGCCGATCGATCTGCATCTCGATACGATGGTTTATTAGCTTGGGAAAAAGCAGTGGTTGTGGTTAGCCATCCGACCACCGTAAGCAAGTAAACGATTCGCAAGGCCCTTTTCGGTAAAATAAATCTGATGTTGGGTTAGACGAACGCACCCACCAAAAGATACATTTAAGCGCAAAAAGGTCACATCACAGTTAACGATTTTCAGGAAAATCGGCGTTTCAGAATTTCAACCAGTTCACTAACTTCATCACTGCTCATGTCCCATAGGTACTGCGAGGCATAGCGGTAGGAAATTAAGTCGAGTGCCTGACCATAATTATTTAGCGTATCGATTTCTTCAACAGCCTGATTATAGGCACTTGTATTCCCGTTGAACAACTGGTTGATAAAGCGAAACTTCTGGTTCAGTGAAATACTACGAGCAACACTCTCAATAGGCGCACGATGAAAGGTCTCGGCCACCGTAACGGGTTCAGCAGGAGTCCCCTCACGCAAGGTATCATTTAAAGTATGTGTCGCATCAACCGAGTTAACAGCTTGTGAATTTTCGGCTATAATAGGTTGGAGGCTACTGCCAGCCGATAACTGCGACGGCTGACCAATAGGAGAAATTGGGTCTGGGCCAGCCTCACCATCAAGAAACATAGCCCCGCTTGATGATGACTCGTCGGTTGCTTCGGCCGCCGAGACACTCGGGTATGGTTGTGGGGGTATCGCTGGCCTATTAGCACCCGTTCCATCAGTCAATATCCCCTCCACTGGTGTGGTATTCTCATTAGCTACCAATGGGGCTGGAGGAACCTCAGTAGCCGTATCAAAAAAGGAGCGGAATGGAGTAGCCGGGATGCTGTCGGGAACATGACTACGCAGCAACGCAGACACATCCATCGGTAGTTTCTCCGAAAACAGAGCCACAAATTTATCGTAATGCTCTAGTTCATGCCCACGCTGGGTCAACGCTTCGTCCAAGTAATTCAGTGCCTGATTAGCATACACGAATGGCTTACCGTTCATGCGTTGCGTAATATGGGCCAGAATAAACTGGTTAATTTTCGTATAACGCATTATTTGCTTGAGCGCATCAGCCGTCAGGGTAAACTCAGGCTGGCCGCGTAGCAGATCATCAAAATAAGCTCGAGGATCGAAAATCATGATAATTGTCCGGCGCGTAGCATCAGCCAACAAAGGTTCGAGGTGTTCGCGTCGAACGGTAATATGCTGCGACACAACGTTCATAAAATTTTGTAAGGCTTCCTGTACCTCAGCGTCGGTAAAGTCGAAATAAGGGCTTCGAAATTTGGCTGCATCCGCTTGCCACTTGTCAGATAAGCTACTAATAACGAACAGGTTAATCTGATTAATAGGCGTCAGTGATAGGATGCTTGGCCCATTGATAGTTGCGTGGTGTTGAAAGAAGTCGGCGGCTATCCGACGGGCGTAAGACTTGCTATATTCAGTAAGGGCGTTGGCATTAAACTTGTTCGACATTAGGAAAAGCCTTTGTTTTGTGAAAGATAAAGTTTTGGGTCGCAAACCTATTTCTGGTTATAAATAACGTTAAAAAAAGCGATTCACGGCTTAGAACTATGCCGATGTCCAAACAATTAGAGTGTTTGGTTAAGAGTAAGTAACCAGCTTCTAGAAAGACTATCACCTGATGTTTATTGAACCCTCCCGACGACGTGACCCGCCCCATCTCCGCACTGGTTGGATTGAAGTAATATGCGGCTCGATGTTCTCTGGTAAAACCGAAGAATTAATCCGGCGGCTCACCCGTGCCCGGATCGCAAAACTGAATGTCAGAATCTTCAAACCCGCCTTAGATACGCGCTACCACGAAGAAAACATCGTTTCACACTCAGCCATCACAATACAATCCATTCCGGTACAAATGGCGAGCCAGATTCCAGCATTAGCGGGCAACTGCGATGTGGTGGGTATAGACGAAGCGCAGTTTTTTGATAAAGATATTTCGGAGGTCTGCAATCTATTGTCTAATCAGGGTAAACGTGTTATTGTTGCCGGTTTAGATATGGACTTCTCAGGGCAACCGTTCGGCTGTATGCCCCAGTTGATGAGTATTGCCGAATACGTTACCAAAGTTCACGCCATTTGCGTGATTTGTGGCGACATTGCGCAGTATTCCTATCGGCTGGTACCCTCGCAGGAGCGCGTACTTTTGGGCGAAACCGATAGCTATGAAGCCCGGTGCCGACGATGTTTCAACCTCGGCGACGATGCAGGCCAGAAAGAGTGGGCTTACGAGGATGTTGAGAACTGATGCCGGAGCACCGGCGTGATGATAACTGATAAAAGAAATCCTGTGGTGAATCAATGGTGGATTAAGAGACTAACCTCAATGTTTTGGTACGTTTCGTTTAGCCTGTGTTTATCATTTGTCATCCATCCATCATTTGCTCAAATTGGCACCTGGCAGACACATGTTAGTTATCAATCGGCGCAGTCGGTAGCCGTCGTTGGTAATAACGTGTACGCAGCTACCCAAAACGGTTTTTTCTACTACGACAAAACCACCCATGAAACCACAACAATTGGCAAACAGAACGGCTTAAATGACGTTGGTATCAGCCGATTGCTTTACCTCGCTGACCAGAAACGACTACTCATTGTCTATCATAATGGCAATCTGGATTTTATGAGTCTAACGGATACCGGCGAACCGGGTACCGTCACGAATGTAAACACAATCGTGGCCGCCACTTCTTTACCTGCCGCACGGGGCATCAACCATATTAACCGGATTGGCAATAATGTCTACCTCAGCACCGACTTCGGGCTTGTGGTACTGGATCTACTTAAAAATGAAATTCGGGATACGTATTTCAGCCAACGGGCAGATGGCACTCCGCTCCCTATCTTTCAGACAGCCGCCACGACCGACACATTATATGCTTTAACGGCACCGTTACTTCCGACAGAAACCAGACGTCGGCTGCGGGCGGTGCGTTTTGCGGCTACCGTTAACATTGTGGACCCAGCTAATTGGCGATTGATAACCGAACCTGGCTTACAAACAGAATCTATTATTATTAATCAGGGGAAATTATCGGCAACAGTTAATGGGCAGGGAATTTACGAACGTCAGGCAGGGCAATGGAATCTAAGTCAGTCACTTACGAGCCTAATTATCCGGCAATTTTCGGCTACATCGGGCTTAATCTTAGCTACCAATCAAGCCGTGACACTGTCAGGTATTGGCACATTCACAAGTTCGTTGTTAGCTGACCCGCGCGAGGTAATAGCCGATGGCAATGTCTTATGGGTCGCCGATACAAAAAACGGTTTGTTGACCTCTACGGCTAATACGTTTCAGCGAATTGCTCCCGAAGGTCCAACGCGTGACCAGTTTGCCCAGTTATATGCCTATTCGCAGACACTCGTAGCGCTACCTACTAATCCGCAGGATGCAACGCTGCTGGCCGGAAACCAGCCGCCCGTTGAGTTGCTGTCAGTACCAAATGAACGCTGGTCCAGTAATCTGATTTCTGGATTAACTCGTGGGTTCAATTCCGCAGCGTACGTAGCGGCTGAGCAAAAACTTTATCTGGGCAGTTTCGGTAGTGGACTGTGGAGCCAAAGCGAAGGGCAAGTTCCTACGCCCGTTACATTACCCGCAACAATTCCCCCCTTTATTAACAGTTTAGCCACTGACCTCGACGGAAATTTGTGGATAACAACCGGGAGGGTCAATACACAACAAGCTACTTTGCACGTCCGCCAATCCGACGGACAGTTTCAATCGTTTCCAGTTGTCAGCCAGACCAATATAATACAGGTTGTACCCGACGACAATGGCTTTCTGTGGCTCCGTCCTGACCTGAGTGGGGGTGGAGGTCTGTTAGTTGTTGATCCCCAAATGAATCGGAGCCGGGTTTTAAGCACTGGAACCGGACTAGGCGGCTTATTGACCAATTCCATTCGGGCTTTAGTAAAAGACCGAAACGGGGCCATTTGGGTCGGTACTGACCTCGGCCCAACGGTGTTTGACAACCCAGCCGGTGCCTTCGACGCGACCGTTGACGCCCAGCCTCCCCTGCTCAACCGGCGTCGGTTGCTAGCCAATGAACTTATCACAACGATTGCCGTCGATGGCGGTAATCGAAAATGGCTTGGCACTCGCAGTGGTCTTTATCATGTCGCTCCCGACGGTTCGCAACTGCTTGATACGTTCACAGCTGATAACAGTCCCTTACCAAGCAACATCATTCAGGCGCTGGCTATTGAACCCATTAGCGGCAAGGTGTTCATTGAAACGGGAACGTCTGCGCAACCCAATGGCATAGTCTCTTACCAAAGCCAGGCTACCGAACCCGTTCAGGCACTTAGTAATTTAACCATTTTCCCTAACCCCGTCCGACCCGATTTTACAGGTACTGTGGGCATTAACGGTCTGACCGATAACGCAACGGTGAAAATTCTTGATGCGGGCGGTCAGCTGGTTTACGAAACCCGGTCGCAGGGCGGCACCGCTACATGGGGCCTTCGGGATTATCGGGGCCGTATGGCGCAAACGGGTATTTACTTAGTGGTAGTGGTTACGGCTGATGGTTCAGAAGGGTTGGCGGGAAAACTGGCGGTGGTGAGGTGAAATTCTTTAAATAATTAACGGCCACCGGCTTTGTCATCGTTACTGATTTTTTTACTCTGCTTTCCGCCCGCGCTCATTTGACCAAACTTATAACTTAAGGTTAGTCGTACCGAGCGATTTACGAAAAGTGACGTATTCTGCCCCGTGAAGGTGGGAGCGAATTGTTCGCCTGTTATTCGAACATTCCGATTAAAAGGATTATTGACGTTCAGCGTTAAACTGATTTTCTTGTCCATCAACTCCTTCTTGGCCGACAATCCGTAATAATACCAGCCCGAATTACGGCTTTGCAGCGATATCCAGCCCGATCCAACATAGCCATTGGCTTGCAGTGTAAAATCTTTAGGCAATTTATAGGATGCGTTGGGGCTAATATTCCAGACCCAACCATTTGTACGCTGATTGAGCGCGATGCTGGTCAAATCCACATAGGTCAACTCTGTACCAATACTAAAATTCAACTGCTTATTGGGCTGAAGTGACAAGTTCATGTTAGCCCCGTAGCTGGCATTACGACCTATATTTTGCGGAGTCGTTAGCGCTACGCCCTGCGAATCTACCGTCGAGAGCCACTCGATTGAATTATTCGTTTGCCGCCAGAACAGTGCTGCATTAAATGAGGCTCCTTCCTTGCCAAATGTGCTGTACGACAATTCGGTAGCGTGGGTCAATTCAGGGTTTAGGAACGGGTTGCCTGTCTGGACGTTCTTTGGATCACTATAGTTTTTATACGGATTCAGGTACCAAATCAGGGGCCGCGAAATTCGTTGGGTATAACTGACTTTGACGGTGTGTTTGTCGTGGAAGGTTTTTGCCACAGTAAAACTCGGAATCAAGTTCTGATACTGATTATTAAACGTACTCTGGGTTGTCGCAAAATCGCCCTGAACATTGGTATGTTCAATCCGGGCACCCGCCGTTAGATTCCATTTTCGTTTTGTATCCATCTTCAGTGATGTGTATCCCGCTACAACTCGCTGATTATACGTAAACTCATTTGACCGGGAGGGGTCAAGTGTATAATCGGCTTCTAGTCCGGTCGTTGCCTGCTCAATGACAAATTCACTGCCAATCCCGCGTAGAATCGTTTTAGCCCCTGCTTCAAGTTTAAAATTGAGTGTATCGTGTTTGGTATAGGCTCTAAAAGGATGTGTATAATCTGCCTGAAACGTATATTCGTTATTGCGACTGAGGTTGGTACTCCGTTCCAAGTAGGTAGGCGTTTCAGACTGCATACTGGTTTGCCTAATTGTGTAGTAGTAATTATCAGGCATCCGGGCATATTGGGTCAGTATCGAGAACTCGCGGCCAGGCATGGATTCGTCTTTCTTCTTGAATGATTTAGTCCAGCCGAGGTTGAATTCGGTATTGCCGTAAGGATTGCGAAACTCAATATCGCGGTGGTATTCCTGCAACACTACCCCTTGCGGATCGGTTAGGCGGCTGTCAAGGGTGCTGTTCGAGGGAAAGTTGCCGCCCCAGGCATTGGCCGAAAAGTTGATGCGGTTTGTTGTATCCGGATCATAATCGAGGCTCATCTCGCCGTAGCCGCCCGTACTGGTATTATCGCGGTAGGTACTCTGGTGCAAAATGCTTGCGGGTGTCTGGTATATAAGTGCCGTGCGGGTGCTGAACGTTTCACCAATGTTCCGGTATTGATAGCCGTTCAGCGAAATGGCCAATCCCAGTTTTTTGCCCTTCACATTCAGGTTACCACCCACCGAGCGGTTCATATTACCAGCCGTTAGGTTAACGGTTCCGTTGGTTCCCTGTATTGCCTTTTTGGTGACGATGTTAATGACACCCGCCGAGCCTTCAGCGTCATATTTGGCACCGGGGCTGGTAATTACCTCCACCGATTTAATGATATTGGCGGGCATCTGTTTCAAGGCATCGGCTAGATTCCGGGCCATAATGCTCGAAGGTTTACCATTGACCAGCACTTTAATATTACCACTGCCACGCATCTTAAGATTGCCATCCAAATCAACTGTTAACATAGGCACTTTCCTCAATACGTCAACGGCTGTTCCGCCCGTATTCGATACATCTTTTTCAGCATTGTACACCAATCGGTCACCTTTATCCTCAATTAGCACTTTCTGCCCAACGACATCCACGGCCCTCAGATTTCGGCTATCGGGCGATATTATGATTTTCCCTACATCAATTACGGGTTTCTCGGTCGTGATGGCCAACTTCTCTATCGTTTTGGTACGATAGCCCACAAATGAAATGACAATTTTGTATGTACCAACGGCGATTTTATCAATCGAGAAAGTGCCTTTTTCGTTGGTTACTACACCGTTGATGAGTTTATTCTCCATTGTTTGGAGAGCCACCGTTGCAAAAAGAACCGGCTTAGCGGTGGTCGAATCGGTAAGTGTACCGTTGATGATACCGGGGTTCGTCTGGCCAAACGTCAGATATGGAGTTAAAGAAAAAAGAATCAGGAGTAGGAATATGTCTTTCATAAAGAAGGTATTGACAAAAACAATACATCACGTGCTCAGCAACGGTCGACTTTCGTATTATAACCGATTGTGTAGCAAAGCTATGTGTCATCGAAATAAGGATATGTATCGTTATAGAAATTTAACATTTCGGGGAATAAATGTTCTGCATCGATCAATATGTTAAAAAGCAGTTGGCTCTAATGATGCAGAAAGGATGAAGTAGGTTGCCTAAGTCTGTACTTTTATAGCCTGATAATGCAGGCCGTTCGCGCATGATGGGTCGGCGGCTTGTAGCTAAATTTTACGTCTATAAATAGCCAACTCAGTCGGGGACGAACAGTTATTTTTGAGCCTGTTCTTAGAAATAATAGCGGTATTGAAAGAAGCTACAAAAGGCTATTTGATGAATCAGGGCATTTTGCCTAATTTTGATCGGTTTTCTGCCATCTCATTCTAGTACCACAATAGGCAGAATGAGCAACCAAAAGCAATCAACGCACTCATTATGAGAGAAATACAATTCCGCGAAGCCCTGCGGGAGGCCATGACGGAAGAAATGCGCCGGGATCCGAAAGTCTATCTGATGGGCGAAGAAGTCGCTGAATACAACGGAGCCTACAAAGTCAGTCAGGGAATGCTGGACGAATTTGGTCCGGAGCGGGTCATTGATACGCCTATTGCCGAGCTTGGTTTTGCCGGTATTGGCGTTGGTTCAGCCATCAATGGCCTGCGGCCAATTATCGAGTTCATGACCTTCAATTTCTCGCTCGTTGCGATTGACCAGGTTATTAATTCGGCGGCTAAAATTATGTCGATGTCTGGCGGGCAATATTCCTGTCCCATCGTGTTTCGCGGACCAACGGGCAATGCCGGGATGCTGTCTTCGCAACACTCGCAAAACTTCGAGAACTGGTTCGCCAATACCTCGGGCCTGAAAGTCGTTGTACCATCGAACCCTTACGATGCCAAAGGGCTGCTCAAGTCGTGCATTCGTGACAATGATCCCGTTATTTTCATGGAGTCAGAATTGATGTATGGCGACAAAGGGCAAGTTCCGGAAGAAGAATACCTGATTCCAATTGGGCTGGCTAAGGTCGTTCGGGAAGGTAACGATGTAACGATTGTGTCGTTCGGGAAAATCATGAAAGTGGCTCTCGCAGCTGCCGACGAATTAGCCAAGAACGGTGTATCGGCTGAAGTTATTGATTTGCGTTCGGTTCGCCCAATTGACTATGCAACAATTATCAACTCGGTAAAGAAAACGAACCGATGTGTGATTGTTGAAGAAGCCTGGCCGTTGGCCGCTATTTCGTCGGAGTTGACGTACAACATTCAACGAAATGCGTTCGATTATTTAGACTCGCCGGTTATTCGGGTCAACAGCATGGATTTGCCATTGCCTTACGCCCCTACCCTCATTGAAGTCATTCTGCCAAACGTGAAGCGCACCTTGCAAGCTGTAGAAGCTGTGATGTATAAGAAGTAAGAAGCACCTACTATAGCATAAAAAAGCGTCGACCTAGCAGGTCGACGCTTTTTTATGCTATACAAAAACGCCCGGCTAGTTTGAGTAGCCGGGCGTTTGTTAGCGTAATTATAGGTGAAACCCCTAAGCTGGCAGAATAGTTTCTGACTTGAAAAATAGTAGTATAATTTTTCATATTATTAACACGCATGAACGATTCTTCTGAGAACATGCCAAAAGGACCGGTATTGACGCTGAGTGGCCGTATTATTTATGAAGTCACTATTCAGCATGTCGGCTCATTAACTACTTTGCGCCAGCGTGAGCCAACCGTCATTTTCTTCTCGAATCTCCGCAAAACTGTGGATGCGATTACGGCTGAACTAGCGCTAAATAACTGGCCACCCAATGTTAATTATACAGCGGTTTATCGGGGAGTGAAGCAGCGGGGATTCTATAGTTGTGATTTTAATGTAGCCGGAGCACGAGTTTTTCGGGTTAAAGTCGTTCCACGCGTGTTGAACCCAGCCCTCCCCCGGTTAGGCATTGATGAAAATCCGACCAAATAATTCAGAAACGGCCAAACGTAATCAAGTCCCATCGGACGTTTTAAATCATCCGATGGGACTTGACTTAATAGGGTTGCTTTTGCTATTTTATACTGATCTCAACTGATTATCAGTACGCTTTTAAACTCAAGTCCAGGCTCTTAATCTGGTGAGTTAGGGCACCGGACGAAATATAATCCACTCCGGTTTCGGCATACGCCCGCAGATTGGTTTCGTCGATTCCACCCGAGGCTTCGGTCACAAAGCGACCATTGATAAGTCGCACCATATCACGAATACCTTCGGGCGTAAAGTTGTCTAATAAAATTACGTCGATCTGACCAACCCGCAACACTTCCTCTACTTCGGCCTTATTTCGGGTTTCAACTTCGATGCGCAATTTCCGACCTGTGTCGTTTAAATAAGCAACAGCTTTGGTGATGGCTGCTTCAATACTCCCGGCATAATCGACGTGGTTATCCTTAATCAGAATCATGTCGTACAAGCCAAACCGGTGATTCACCGCCCCACCGATTTTAGTCGCCATTTTCTCGCAGATGCGGAAGTTAGGCGTGGTTTTACGGGTGTCTAACAACTTGGCCCGCGTACCCTCCAGCAAGTTTACCAACTCGCGGGTGTGGGTAGCAATGCCGCTCATACGTTGCATACAGTTGAGTACTAACCGCTCGGCAGTGAGAATATTACGGGCGTTGCCACTGACGGTCAGCGCTATATCACCAGGTTTAATGCTGGCCCCATCGTGCATCAGCACATCCACAACAAAGGCGGGGTCGACTTCGGCAAAAATAGCCTGCGCCACCTCAACGCCCGCCAGAATACCGGTTTCTTTAACTAACAGCCGGGCTCGTTTTTGCGCATCAGCCGGAATAGTCGATAAGGATGTATGGTCGCCATCGCCGACATCTTCAGCAAGGGCGAGTTGAATAAATTCGTGCAGATTCATAGCTGCAAGGTAGCAGATTATTCTTTTTCGTCTGCTACTACCAAGCCTTTCAACTCTTTCTATATGCTGTTTTAACCGGTAAGCCCTTTCTTCAGGTACGGTCTCGGAATGTATTTGTGAACATACTTTCTGCCTATATACCAACTAAAAAAACTCATTGGTCGATGAGCTTTCTTAGTGTATTTAGTTAATGTACTTTCAAAATTCGTCTTACCGTCCGGTTGTTGCCCTGTTTCACCTCAAGTAAATAAATCCCATACGGGAGTGACGATAAATCAACGCTGCCAGAAAACGTACTTGTGCTTTTTTGCAGCGTAACCTGATGCCGGGACACACCCAGATTAGCATCAATAACGCTGACATCTACCTCGCCCACATACGCATTATTTAGTTGAATGACCACTTTATCTGTTGAGGGATTCGGGTAAACACGAAGTGATTCTTCTTCGTGTCCGGGCAATTCGGCGGATAAACGCGCGGCAGCCGATGTCTGAATAATAAATTGGGGTGTTTCTGTAAGCGTCAAAGTAATCCGGCTATTTACCGTTGGTAGTATCTGCAACGCCATCGTATCACGACCGGCCTGAGGGGTATACACCCTTGCAACATTACCCGTTCCCAGATTCAGCGAGTATTGACCCGTACGACCCACTTCATCAGGAATCCAGAGCGCATAGGCCGACTGACCATTGCGTTCGTAACGGTCAACATTAGGATTTGTGCTTAGCGACTCCTTAAACACATAATCGCCAATGAGTTTTTTGGCTTGATAAAAATAATCGGCGGTGGGCTTGCGGGTGAAATCAGGGTTAATAAAACCCATTGAGCAAAATTGAGTGGCACAATCCAGACTCAGATCGTAGGTCTGGTAAAAATCAACCCTGTCTACGCCTTCCCGACCATACAACAAGGCCGTCCGCAGATTCCAATCGGCCTGGGTACTCAGCACCGATTTATTGCCAATGGCAATGGCATGGAGCGGGCTTCCCTGATTCAGGTCGTAGCCCGTTTCTGACATATACACCGGCATATCGTAACAGGCTTCGTGCGCCAATTTCAGAACATTTCGGGCAACCTGAGCGGCAATCGATAGCTCCGGCGCAGCACCCCGTGCCGCTGCCCCGCTTCCATTTTGCATGGAGCTGGAATTATCGGGGTAGAGGTGATAATTAATTACGTCCCAGCAAAGATTAACGCGACCATCCGCTTTATAGCCCCTAAACTCCTTGCACCAGTCGATCATGCCCCGGATGTAGTCTGTACCATTGGCAATCGAGCATAAACCGCCCATGACCACCGTCATACCAGGGTCGGCATTTTTCACACCAACGCCCGCTCCCATTGTGTTTTTATGTCCATCGTAAAACGCCGACATGTTAGCCGCATATTCGCGACCGGTTTGGTAAGCTTTTCGGCCACGCCACCACTTATCGCGTTCGTTATCGCACTCAATATAGTTGATCAACCCAAGGCCAATTTTCACAACGTTAGGCGGATCAGCAGTCCAGCGGATATTGGTATTTACTTTAACCAACGCGGGGTTTACAGCGGTATTTTTTCCGTAGCGAGCGGCATATTGAAACGCCACCTTTGCCTGCTCGATGTATGACAATGGGCTTGTAAAGTCCTTGCCGTACCGAACCGGCACATTGTCGTTTCCTTGCTGATTGGCCGGGTAGGTTGCGTTCATCCAGGGCGACATATCTTTCAGGCAAGCCATTACTTCAATACCGTCTGCTTTGCAGCGTTGGTACATGAGATCGTAATTCCAGCCACCGGCGTGAGTTGGGTTGAAGGTGTAATTACCCTCTGTCAACTCCAGTTTTTCCCAATCCATATAGTGCCGGACTACGCCAAATGATTGTATGGCCTTCATTTTAGGTGCCGAGATACCCGGTACGCCCGCCTGATAAAAATCCCACTCGAACCCATTTATACCAAGCAGATTTTTGAATGTCGGACTCTTTCTGGGCGCTGCGCCAACCGTTGTACTACTTGCCTGATACGTTCCGTATAGCTCTATCTCACGAGGCCAGAAATCCGTTGTATTAATGACCAGATACCGTGCTCCAGTCACTACACTGTCGAGCAGAAATTTCGAATCGCCCGAAGTCGACCGCGTTGGATACGGCCCCACCCAGGTATTGTATTCTAACCCTTGAAACTGCCCCAATTCAATACGTTTCCAATTGCTGGTAATAATGGATATTCGCATCGGACTAGCCGCATTGCTCCCATTACCATCATAGAACTTAATGGCTCTAATGGCCATTGACTCGCCGGTTTGCAGTGGGTAGTAAGCATCGTAATTACTCAGAATTTTACCCCAGCCTGTTTGAATATCATCAACGGTTTTTCCATCAAACAGAGGCCCAAGGCCACTACTGACGTTATTGAGTTGATACCATCGACTGGCATCAATGGGTATTTTACTTCCCAACACAACGGCCGTTGTCGTAGAAGCCGGCGTTGTAGTGGTTGTAGTTGGTGGGGTTGTCGTTGTACTGCCGGGCGTAGTTATCGTCACGCCACTGTCCAGTGGATGGCCATACACCCGAATTTTAACCGGCAACGCATTGCAATACTTATGAGTCACAATAGCATCGGCCACCAAAGCCGGAAACGATAACTCCTGCCAGACCGCGTAGGATGGACCGGTAAAGGATCCTAATAGCGTTTTCTGGGTTCCGTTGAGCGCATAAATTAAGGCGGGTGTACTCGAAAAATCATTTTCGCCGTCGTATAACTCAAGTTTAGTAAGCGTGCTTTTGGCTTCCAGTTTGAGGGTAAGATCCATCCATACACAGTCGGCACTGTTCCGGTCTGTTTGTACCAAACTACTCATATCATCATTCATATAAGGAGCATAGCTCTGTGTCGTAGGCAGGCTTGATGTTACGCTTGTTACATTCACCCGTTCCTGAGCATACAAAATGGCGTCGAGCGGATCGGTTGGCAGCACCTTTCCGTATGCTCGTATTTTGACCGGTATGTTATTGCAATATTTATGAATAACGATACCCTCAGCCACGACAGGCTCTGTGAGAATATACGATTTGAACACCCTGTAGTTATCGCCTGTGAACGTACCAATCAATGTTTTTTCTTTCCCGTTCAACGCATATACCTGCGCTGGAGACGACTCAAAAGTGCCCTCAAAATCGTACAAGTCCAGTTTAGTCAGCAAGCTTTTCTTGCTCAATTTAATTGTAACATCGGTCCATTGGAAATTTGCGGGTTCCCAGTACGTAGGTACCAGTTTCGTTATATCGTCGTTCAGATAGGCAGAATAGTCCTCACCCGTTACCGGGTTGTCTTTCACCGACGTAAGTGTCAACAAATCGAGCGGACGCGGAATAACGGTCGTTGCTGTAATGGGCTGTCCAAACGCCTTGATTTTTTGTGGAATATTGTTGCCATACTTGTAAATCATAATGGCATCAGCGATAAGTGGCTGAGAGGGCGTAAGCGTTACCCAACTCATATAAGCAGAGCCATCGAAGGAGCCAATCAGAATCCGCTGGCTACCGTTCATTGCGTAAAGTAAAGCGGGCTTATCCGCAAACGACCCCTCAAAATCATACACTGATAGACTGGAAATAAGGCTCTTCTTCTCCAGCTTGAGTGTTACCTGCACCCATTTGGCATTGGCTGTCCAGGCACTCTGCACCAATTTACCAAGATCGTCGGTAAGCCAAGGGGAATAATCCTGGCCTGTGTTTTCGCTGGCCGTAATTGACACGACATTGAGCCGCACAGGAGTCGGTGCTGTTTGCCCTCTGCTTAACAGGTTGCATAGTACCAATAAGAAAGTGAGTAGTCGTTTAGCCATAGGTATTATTTTGTGAAATATATAAACAATTTATTAACGATATTAATAATTTGTTTATATATTTCACTCTTTAAACGTATTGATAATCTGCATTTTGACTAAATACCCGCAACTATTACGCCAGACTCAGGCTAGTTTCCTTTGATCCGGGGGCTTTGACGATAAAGACAGGTCGACAAAGGATTTGAAAACCTGTCTTATCTATTTGCATTCCTGCAGAAATGATACGAAATTTGTCATCCGCTCAGGAAATATATGAATCAACCACGCGTCATACAACGTCTTTCAGGTCTCTTGCTGGCTACCCTACTGCTGTTTACAGCCGTTTGGGGACACGGCAATGTTACCCAGGCAAAGGCGCTGGTAACGCATAAAGAAGCCATTGCCGAACAAGCCAAGTCACAAAAAGCGACTGACGCATCATCGTCGGCAACCCAACTGAGCGCGGCCCAATTCGAAGCAGTTGTTACCCCGGCTATTCAATTGGGCGAATCAGGTCAAACAGCTTTTCTGCTTCCCGCACCAACGCTTTTGATTCTGTTACTGCTGAGCGTTCCACTGCTCCGCTTTTTTACTTTTCCGCATTTCTATTTCTCCTATTTCAGGCACGTCTTTGGACATCATATTGCCACCAATGCGCCTTAATTAACGTAATACCCGGCATGTTGCCCGATAATTTACGTTAATTACTTTCCTTTCAAGTACATCATTTTTTCTTTAGCAGACCTCTGGGCTGCTATAACTCATGCAAAACAAAACCGGAATACTTATTCTGACAGGCGTGATTGCAGCCATCTGCATTTACTTCCTGTCCTTTACGTTTGTCTCGCGGGGCATCAAGTCCGACGCCGAGGCATACGCCACAAACAAGCAGGGTCTGGTTGACCGTACAAAAAAACAGCATTACCTCGATTCTCTCTGGAAAGAACCAGTTTATCTGGGCAGCACTCTTCAGGAAGTCACCGAACGCGAACTCGGTCTTGGTCTTGACTTACAAGGCGGTATGCACGTAGTGCTGGAAGTATCGCCCGCCGAAATTCTGCGTAGCTTATCAGGCAACAATCGCGATCCAAAATTCAATCAGGCGCTGAAACAGGCATCTGAAGATCAGAAAACGAGCAGTACCAGTTATGTCGATCTGTTTGCCAGTGCTTTTAAGAAAATTGCACCAGATACCAAACTGGCAACCGTATTTGCCACTAGTGCGAACCGTAGCAAAATCAATTTCCAATCGTCGGATACCGAAGTAAGAAAATTGCTGAATGATGAAGTAAATGGCGCGACCACGCGTGCGTTCCAGATCATCCAGGCACGGGTTGACAAATTCGGGGTCGCTAACCCAAACATCCAGCGCTTGCCAGGTTCGGGCCGTATTCAGATCGAATTACCGGGTGTAGATAACCCCGATCGTATACGTCGCCTGTTGACTGGCGCGGCTAAACTCGAATTTACGGAAGTTTACCGCTTAAATGAACTTGCTCCGGCCATTGAAGGCATGGGCGCGTATCTGCTCAGCCAAGAAGCAACCCGGAAAGCGGCTTTGACCACAACGACTCCAACAACGGGCTCTGCAACTAAGGGGTCCAGTCTTGAGTCACAATTGGCGCAGGGAAGCAAGAAAGATTCAACGGCCAAAAATGATACTGCAGCTTCTGCCGCGCAAGGAACGGCTCTTACGCAGTTGTTTTTACCAGTTGGTCAGGACCAGTTGGGGGTTTATCTGAAAGATACGGCCCGCGCCAACGCCGTTCTGAACGCACCCGAAGTACGGGGTCTATTCCCCGTTGATGCCATGTTTGCCTGGGATCGCAAAACCTTTAAAGCAACCGATGGCAAAGAAATTCTGCCACTTTACTTCCTGAAAAAATCGGGGGGCCGCGCTCCGCTCGAAGGCGATGTAATTACGGATGCCACCAATGACTACGATGATCGGGGTCGCCCGGAAGTGACCATGAACATGAACCCCGAAGGTGCCCGTAAGTGGAAAAACCTGACGGCAGCAAACGTAGGTCGTCCGGTCGCTATTTTGTTGGATAACCTTGTGTATACTGCGCCGAATGTGCAGAATGAGATTCCAAATGGCCGGTCGAGTATCTCGGGTAACTTCACCGTAGAAGAAACCAAAGACATGGCCAACGTGCTGAAAGCGGGTAAACTACCGGCTCCAACAAATATCGTTGAGGAAAACATTGTGGGTGCTACGTTGGGTTCAGAAGCCGTTAGCGCCGGTGTACTCTCGTCAATTATCGGTATTTTACTCGTGCTGGCTTTTGTGGTGTTTTATTATAACCGTGCTGGCCTTATTGCCGATGTTGCCCTGATCGTTAACCTATTTTTCCTGATGGGCGTCATGGCCTCGTTGGGTGCTGTGTTAACAATGCCCGGTATTGCCGGTATCGTTCTCTCTATCGGTATGGCCGTTGATGCGAACGTATTAATTTTCGAGCGTATAAAAGAAGAGTTAGCCTTGGGTAAAGGGTTTAAGCAAGCGGTTAATGATGGTTTCCAGAACGCTCTATCCTCCATTATCGATTCGAACGTAACGACTTTTCTGACGGGTATCGTTCTGTTTATCTTCGGAACGGGTCTGATCTTGGGCTTTGCAACAACTCTGATCATTGGTATTCTAACATCGTTGTTCGCAGCTATTTTCATTACCCGCCTGCTACTAGAATATTATATTAGAAATGGTAAGACTCTGACCTTTAGCTCATCCTGGGCGAAGAACTTGTTTGCCGATTCCAATTTTGATTTCGTATCGCGTCGGAAACTGTACTATACCGTTTCGTCGGTCATTATTGGTCTGGGTATTATTTCGGCCATCTTCAGAGGATTTGGTCTGGGTGTTGACTTCAAGGGCGGTCGCTCTTATGTGGTTCGTTTCGAGAAAGGGGTTAGTACAGACGAGGTTCGGAACTCACTAGAGACGATACTAGGCGGATCACCAGAGGTGAAAACGTACGGCGGCACGGGCATCGACGCTACTCAGGTAAAGGTAACAACACCCTATTTGGTTGATGATAACACACCGGGTGCAGACAAGAAAGCCGAAGCTGCGATCTATCAGGGCTTAAGTAGCATTAAAGGCAATCCGGCCAAAATTGAAAGTTCACAAAAGGTTGGTCCTACTATTGCTTATGACCTGTTAACATCCGCTTTATGGTCTATTCTGCTGGCTGTGGGGGTGGTCTTTCTGTACATCCTGATTCGCTTCAAGAAGCTGGCATTTGGCTATGGCGCTGTTGTGGCCATGTTCCACGATGTCCTTATCATTCTAGCTATTTTCTCAATCTTCAATAACGTATTACCTTTCTCGCTGGATGTTGATCAGGCATTTGTGGGTGCGTTACTGACGATTATGGGGTATTCGATGAATGACACCGTCGTGGTATTTGACCGGGTGCGTGAGTATCTGGCCGAGAATAAAGGCAAGAAGGAAAGCATCCCGACAATTATTAACAATGCGCTGAACGCGACACTAAGCCGCACAGCTGTAACGGGTTTCTCAACGATTCTCGTCCTGTTGGTCCTGTTCATATTCGGGGGAGAAACGATTCGTGGCTTCTCGTTCGCTATGCTTATCGGTGTTATTGTTGGTACTTACTCGTCGCTATTCGTGGCTACACCAATTGTGGTTGACTCATTAAGCCGCGATCAGGAGAGAGACCTTCTGACTACGCCAACTGCCACAGTTGTAGAGAAAAAAACCGGATTCGACGCCATCCCGACAGACTTTACAAGCGCGGCACCCGCTACGCCTGAAGAGTTTACGGCTAAAAAGGAAAAGAAAGCTAAAACTCCGTTGATTCGACCATCGCAATCATAAATAACTGGCATCAGAAAAGCCGGGTGGTATTCGTTCCATCCGGCTTTTCTGGTTTTTATCTCACAATTCAGTATCTTTCCCGACGCTTTGCCTAATAATCTCTTTATAAAACGCACAATCACCAAACTCTAATTCTTCCTTCATGGAAACCAAACTAAAACCTATCGATACTAGTATCTGGCGTAAGAAGCCCCTGGCGGCCTATGAAGCCGACATGAAAAAGAGTGAATTAAAGCGGGTATTGACGCGCTGGTCGCTGACCTCGCTTGGTATTGGGGCCGTTATTGGCGGTGGTGTATTTGTGCTCACTGGCATCGCAGCCAACGAATGGGCGGGCCCGGCACTGGCACTGGCATTTGTGATGGCGGGCGTTGCCTGCGCATTTGCAGCCCTGTGCTACGCTGAGTTTGCGTCTATTCTTCCCGTCGAAGGGTCGGCTTACGCGTATTCATATGGTACGGTAGGTGAAATTTTCGCCTGGCTTATTGGCTGGAACCTGATTCTTGAATACATGATGGGTGCCACAACAGTGGCCGTAAGCTGGTCGGGGTACTTCGAAAAACTCCTTCATTTAGTCGGTATTAACCCGCCTATCTGGTTGATGAACGACCCCATCACAGCGCAGGAAAAGGCAGACAAACTGCGGGCAGCCGGTGAGAATATTCCTGATTTTGCATTTGCTGTTAACTTACCAGCCTTTCTAATTGTATGGTGTGTTACCTATGTATTGGTCAAGGGCATTAAAGAAGCAGCAAGCACCAATAACGCTATTGTAATCATAAAAGTAGCAACCGTTATTTTCGTAATTATTGCCGGTTCATTCTATGTTGATGTCGCCAACTGGACGCCCTTCATCCCGGCTCCGGTTATTGACACAACGGGTCAGCAACATTACGGATTCAACGGAATTGTGACGGCAGCCGGTATCGTGTTTTTTGCCTACATCGGCTTCGACGCCGTTTCAACGCAAGCTGGGGAAGCCATCAATCCTAAGAAAGACGTTCCATTTGCTATTATCGCGTCGCTCATTATTTGCACAGTACTCTATATTCTGGTATCGCTTGTACTAACGGGTATGGTTAAGTATGATGCATTAGATCTGAAAGCACCAGTGGCGCAAGCGTTTGCCGACATTCCAGGATTAACCTGGGCGGTGTACCTGATTACGATTGCCGCCATTGCCGGTCTGACATCCGTGATGCTGGTGATGATGCTCGGTCAAACCCGGATTTTCCTTGGTATGGCTAAAGACGGTCTGCTACCAAAAAATCTATTCGCATCTATTCACCCGACGTTCAAAACGCCCTGGAAAAGTACGATTCTGGTTGGTGCCATCGTCTCCACAGTGGCCGCACTAACACCGATTGATAAGGTATCGGAGTTGTGCTCCTCGGGAACGCTACTGGCCTTCGCTATGATTTGCGGAGCAGTTTGGTTGTTGCGTATTCGGGAGCCAAACCTGGAACGCCCTTACCGGACGCCCGCTCTGCCCGTTGTAGCTACGCTGGGTATTTGTGCCAACCTTTACCTGATGTATAATCTACGGACCGATACAAAAATTTCGTTTGTGATCTGGTGTACGCTCGGTGTCATCGTGTATTTTCTGTACAGCCGTCGGCATAGCCACCTGAACAATCCAGAAGATCACAAGTAAATCAACCTCATAATTCTGTCAAAAGCCCTCAAATTCACAGTTTGGGGGCTTTTTCATAACTCTATAGACTAAACATCTCACTCGCTACGTGTAGCTTTGTCTCGTAATGAGTGAACAGGAATTATTCGGATATGCATCTGCCGTTGTAGTAGGACTGGTTATTGGACTGGCCGGTGGCGGTGGCTCCATCCTCACCGTACCCATTTTCATCTACGTTTTTCATATACCAACCGTGCTGGCAACAACCTACTCACTGTTTGTAGTCGGCTCCACATCACTGGTAGGTTCCGTAAACCATATCTGGAGAAAACGGGTAAACTTACGTGTGACCGCCGTGTTTGCTCTTCCTTCCTTTATTTCGGTCTATTTAAGTCGTCGGTTTTTGCTTCCAGCCCTTCCTGACCCACTGTTTCAGTTCGGGCAGTTTGTTCTGCCAAAGAGCAATGCCATTCTCTATTTCTTTGCCATCGTCATGATCATTGCGGCCCGCGCCATGATTCGTAGCGACCGACCAGAACAGGGAGAAGCCTCTGACGGGCATCCACGGTATGGTAGTTTGGCCCTCGATGGACTGGCTGTAGGTATGCTGACGGGCACCATTGGCGCGGGGGGCGGTTTTTTGATTGTTCCTATGCTTGTACTACTGGCAGGATTGCCCATGTATCGGGCAGTAGCCACATCGGTTCTTATTATTTCGGTTAACTCATTCGTTGGCTTTCTGGGTGATATTAACCACACCAATCTAAACTGGAATTTTCTTCTGCCGTTTACGGGTTTATCCATTATCGGCATTTGCATCGGCATGTATTTAGCCCAATTTGTAGCCCCTGACAAACTCAAAAAAGGTTTTGGCTGGTTCGTACTAGCAGTAGCCTTTTACATGATTAGCCGGGAACTGTACACTGGAATACTATGATCATCGAACAACTATATACGGGCTGTCTTGCTCAGGGAGCCTATTATATTGAAAGTAACGGCGAAGCAGCCATCATTGACCCGCTTCGCGAAACGTCACCGTACACAAAAAAAACTGAGAAAGCCGGAGCGAAAATCAAATACGTTTTCGAAACACACTTTCACGCCGATTTTGTGTCGGGGCATGTTGATCTGGCAAAAAAAACGGGTGCCACTATTGTCTATGGCCCCAACGCCAATACAAGTTATGAGGTATATCACGCAAAGGATGGTGAAACATTTGCCTTGGGTAAGGTAACGATAAAAGTCTTGCATACGCCCGGCCATACCCCTGAATCAACGACGTATCTGCTGATTGACGAAATGGGGAAAGACCACGCTATTTTTACCGGAGACACTCTGTTTATTGGTGATGTAGGCCGACCTGACTTAGCTATTAAGGGTGACTTAACCGAACGTGACCTTGCCGGTATGCTATATGACAGCCTCCACACCAAAATCATGCCACTCGCCGACGACGTGATTGTTTACCCGGCTCATGGTGCAGGTTCAGCTTGCGGTAAAAATATGAGCAAGGAAACAACAGACACGCTCGGCAATCAGAAACGCTTTAATTACGCCCTACAGGCCAAATCGAGAACCGAGTTCGTTGAGAAAGTACTTGATGGCCTGACAACAGCGCCCGCTTATTTTGCGGAGAATGCCCGGCTTAATAAAGAAGGATATGAGCCTATTGACCGGGTTATGCAACGGGGTAATCACGCCCTCTCGCCCGATCCGTTTGAACTTGCCGTTAACGAAACTAATGCCCTAATTCTGGACGTACGAGATGCGGTTGATTTTGCAAATGGCTTTATTCCAAATTCAATTAACATCGGTCTAAACGGGCAGTTTGCTCCCTGGGTTGGTGCGTTGATTCCTGAATTAACGCAACCTATTGCGCTTGTCACGCCCGAAGGACAAGAGAGCGAAACGGTTCTTCGACTGGCTCGTGTTGGTTATGACAAGTGTATTGGCTTTTTGGACGGTGGCTTCTCTGCCTGGCAGCAGGCTGGTAAAGAGACAGACACAATTGAATCAATCTCCGCAGACGAGTTTGCAGAACGCTGGCAACAGAACTCTACTATGCCAGTTGTCGATGTGCGTAAGACCACAGAGTTTGCCGTAGAGCACGTTGATGGAGCAGATAATATCTCGTTAGATAATCTCAACGATCACATGGCCGATATAAACCGCAACGAGCCGGTCTATGTTCACTGCGCCGGAGGTTACCGCTCAATGGTTGCTAACTCGATCTTAAAAGCGCGCGGGTTCGATAACGTCGTGAATGTAGAAGGTGGCCTAACCGCCATAAAAAGGACGAACGTGCCGGTAGTTGCCGATGCACCGGCCTCCCATTAATGCCTACTTGTATTATTGGCTTTTCAGAGCGCGAATAACTCTTCAACGGTCATTTGCAGGTCTGATACGGCAGGGCCCCATGACTTATGAGGTTTTATGTAAATGTACAAAAAGAAGTCAACAGTCATTAGTTGGTAGAATACCACTGACTAAGGACTGTTGACCACCGGGCACTCACGTAATAACTCCCTTTACTGTTTCTTCTCCGGCATCAGTACCAGCCGAATCAAGTTTGGGCCAAAGTATTGATTAGCAGCAGATTTCGTGCTTTCGACGGTAACTTTACTTAACTGCTCTTTTTCGTGCAATACTTCGTCTGGTGCATCGCCATTGTAATATTGATTCTGGAGATAACCCAGCCAAAACTGATTATCCTTCAACTGAACTTCGGTTTCACGTTGAGTTTCGGCTTTGAATTTGGCAATATCGGTGGGTAATGCTCCTTTAGCTTTCAGATCATTTATCAGCTCTTGCGTCTTGGCAATGAGCTTTTCGACGTTTTCGGGAGCACAGCCGAAATTGATGCGGAAGGTATAGCGCGGTACGGGGTATTTAGCGTAAGCCGCATTGGCTCCCACACCATAAACGCCACTTTCCTCTTCTCGTAGCTTCTCAATCAGTTTGATTTCGAGCACTTCAGCCAACGCATCCAATTGCGTTGCGTTCTCTGGCGACCATGTCAGGTCTCCACTGTAAACTAATTGCACAGACGCTTTCGAGTCAACACCCTTATACACCGTCTTACTGATCTGACCTTTTGGCGCGCGGATGCCCAAGTCATTGAATTTCTCTGCTTTATCCGTCGATGGCAAGCCACCGAGGTATTTTTCAACCAACGGTTTTAGTTTATCTTCTTTGAAATTACCGACGAAGTAGAACGTAAAATCTCCCGCATTAGCAAAGCGTTCCTGATAGATTTTCAGGGCTCGGTCGAGATCGATTTTATCCAGATCATCAGGTCGGAGGGGTTGCCGACGAGGGCTGTTGTTACCCAACGTCACTGTCACCGTATCCTGAAATACTTTTGCCGGTGTTGGGGTGTTGATCTGGTTTTGCAATGAACTCCGTTGGTTTGACAGGAAGCCCTTCACAACATCGGCATCTTTGCGGGGTTGCGTAAAATAGCTGTAGAGAAGTTGCAGAGCCGTTTCCAAATCTTTCGGGGCTGCGCTCCCATTGATACCCTCACTCAGTTCACCCACGAACGGGAACACGCTCACCTGCTTACCTGACAAAAACTTGCCCAGTTGAATCTGGTTGTACTCGCCGGTACCACCCATGGCAGTCAGTGTAGATGAAAACCGCGCCGACTGAAAGTCTTTTAAATCATACAGCGATGTTCCTCCTAAGCTACTGGCAGAAAACAGAATCTGGTCATTTTTGAAGTTCGTTGGTTTCAGCACCACGTGAACCCCATTCTTTAACGTCCATTCCGTCACATCAATGTCCTTGATCTGCTTCTCATTCACAACGGGCGAACCGGTTGGCTGCTTGGCCAGCAGTGGGCTGTTCAGAGTTTTGTCTTCGTAGGCCGTTAACCCTTTTCCAGCATCGTCAACGTAATTCAGAATTTGCGCAACGGTCGGGAGTTTTGCTTTGTCTTTTTCGGGAGCCATGACAATGACAGCCCGGTTATCGTTATGAATAAATTGATCGACCAAGGCATTCACCTCGCCAAGTTTGATTCCGTCCTGCTCTTTCTTCAGGAAATTATAGTAAAAATCAATACTCGTATAGGGCGCTTTATCCGTGAAGTTCTGAACGTACTCATTCACGAAATTGACCGAACGGGTTTTGTCACGTTCGCTATATGCCTGTTCTACACTTGTCATGAACTCCTGCTTGGCACGGGCCAGTTCGGTCGCAGTAAACCCAAATTGTTTTACACGGGCATTCTCGTCGAGTACCGCCCGAATCGCCTTTTCCACATTGCCTTCTTTGGCTACAGCGATGGACGTAAACGCGTCGAGATTCCCTAGAAAGTCACTGTAATTACTATAACCACCCAAAAACGGTGGGTCAGCGCGTTGCGTAAGCTCCTGAATCCGGTTGCCAATCATGGTGTTGAACAGCCCTCGCTTGATACTCTCGCGCAGGTCGTTTAATGTCTTCTCTTTGATTTCAGGCCGTTTGTAAATCACCTGAACGACCGTGTTTGGCTGCTCGGGGTCGGTCACGATCACTACTTTCGTGTCTTTATGCGCTGGAATGTCGTATTCAGTTCGGGGTTTTTCGGATTTTACAGCTGGAATACGACCGAATTTTTCGCGGATAATGCCTTCTACCTGCTTCATATCAAAATCACCGACGGCAATCACAGCCATCAGATCGGGGCGATACCAGTCTTTATAAAACTGCCGTAAGGTTTCTGGCTTGAATGTGGTCAGCACCTGTTCTGTCCCAATAGGCAGACGTTTAGCGTATTGCGAATCATTCAATAGAGCCGGAAAATACTTGTCGCGCATTCGCTGACCAGCGCCACGGCCAAGCCGCCGTTCTTCCAGAATCACCCCGCGTTCTTTATCAACTTCGGTCGGGTCAATCGTTGCATTATGCGCCCAGTCTTCCAGAATCTGAAACGCTTGAGTGAACACGTTGGCTGAATCTGTCGGAACGGGTAATTGATACACCGTTTCATCGAAACCCGTATAGGCATTCAGGTCGGCCCCGAAGCGAACGCCCGCCGATTGCAAAAAATTAACTAGTTCGTTTTTAGGGAAATTCTTCGTACCGTTGAACTCCATGTGCTCCATGAAGTGCGCCAGCCCCTGCTGGTTATCCGTTTCCAACACCGATCCTGCCCGAATGACTAATCGCAACTCTGCTCGGTTTTTTGGCTCGGCATTTTTGCGAATATAGTAAGTCAGACCATTTGGCAGTTTACCAACCTTCACATCGGGGTCGAGGGGAATGAGACTACTAAGGTCAGGAGATTTATTCTGTGTTTTTACAGAACGAGAAGTAGCTAATTTTTGGGGTGCTGATTTGGCTTTAGGCGCGGATTGAGCCAGCACCAGCGTTGCACTGAGTAACAAGCTCAGGCATAATGGAAAACGTACCATTCGGTCGCTTGAATTGGGTTATGATTCTTGAAAATGAAATACGGACTAATAACGTTCTGGAAGGTCGAATCGTTTACCGTTTCCAAACCAGCAGTACCCCAACCAGTATAGACGCAATAAGGGACAGCCAGCAGATAATAACTACCCATCGGGTTGGGATTTCTCGTATTGGTGCGTGAAGCTTCACTATTTCGTCGTCTGCGTCGACGACCCCATAAGAATTTCGTGTGCAGAAATCAGCCCAACCAGCGTAATCGATGAAGCAAGCAAGAGTATCCAGACAAAATGGTGGAGGAATAGCCGATGACTCCCAAAACGCCTGCAAATCATGGGCATCTACGCGCCGATTTGTATGGGTAAACACGAGTTGACTCAGAAGCTCAAAATCGCGGAATCGCCAGTGGGCGGGCTGCTCCCAGCGTAGTATGCGTTCAATTTGCTGTTTGAGGTCGTTGGCATGACGTGTCATACCTTAATAATACCATTTTCCAGAATATCTCCTGCGTTAAAATGTGCTTAATCCGTACTGGCTCCTAGCAGATTAACCATGAATT
The DNA here is from genome assembly GCF_042686045.1 of Spirosoma flavum. NCBI lineage: Bacteria > Pseudomonadati > Bacteroidota > Cytophagia > Cytophagales > Cytophagaceae > Spirosoma > Spirosoma flavum. The sequence continues at coordinate 256,316 of NZ_JBHUOM010000001.1, read as the reverse complement.
CCCGCCAATTGCACTTCTTCCAGTTCCTCTTTAGGCGCATCGCAGGTTGAACATAAATAATCAATCGGTAACTGGCCGAATGCTGTACCCGCCGGGATACCGCGCCGTAAATCACCATACTGTTCGTCATATACTGTAAAGCAATGTGGACATTGATGTACGGTGGGAACAGCAGCCAAAATCGGTTCTGGCTTTTCTGTTTCCATTCGAACCGTTTCGACGCCTTCCTGTGACCGACGAGCGTTAAATTTCCGGCACAACCGATTTAGTTGATTAGGTAAATGCAGTTTCAACAACCCCCTCTCAACCAGATTATGTATTCGACTGTTGGGATTAAAATTTTCCGTGAAATACAAATCGTAGACACTGAATAAGGCCAACTGTCCAATGCGGACCAACGGACGTTTTCGTATCAAAATCGAGCCAAACACTTCTGATTTAGCCCGCGTCTGTACACCGAAACATAACCCAAATGTGCGTGTGTCATTTTTCTCAAAATACCGGATAACATAGTTTTTTAGGTTGGTTCCTTCGTCGGTATGATCTTCGGTTTGCCAGGCTAACTCGTTGGCGGCATGACGTACATTGATGTTGTGTTTGCCCAGCACATACGACCAGAATACCCGATCTTTTTCCTCAATACCTTTAATAATAAGGGACTTCCAGGGCGTTATACACAATTCGCCGATGCGGGTTTTCAAACAGAGCGCACAGACATCCAACAAAAAAGCAATCGAGAACTGTTCGTCCCGGCGGTAAAGTCCTAACCACGAACGTTCGCCATACCGATTGAAGCCTTCATAATAAGGTAGTGAAAAGTCGGGTAGTTCAACTTCCTGAGTAGCGGGTTGAATAATAAAGGTTTGTGCAGACGTAACAGTTTTATACAATGCATCTTCCCCTTGGCAACCCTGGTCCAGCATTGCCTCTTCGACGGCTTTGGCAAGTCGGCCAACATCATTCGTGTAGATCAACTCCGGCCACCGAAAAATGGCATTACTCTGTTTCAGACGGACGTAGAGATACCAAAAATGTGGTTCGTGGGAGGCAATAAAATTGAGATTTCCCGTAAAAAAGGGCGTGAAGCTTTGATTGAAATCCGATATATTTATTTTCAAACGGGGCTGATAATCAAGCTGGTCCAGAACAGTATGATATTCGCTTTCACGCAACCAGGCCCCCGTTCGAAACACGTCTTCTCCACAATACGAACTAATAATATTTGGGTACTGATCTGAGTTTATTTCGTACGAAATCTGATGCTGTTTCAGGTCTTTTTCCAGAAAACGCATGTCTTCGTAGTGAACGGTCATCAGCAATTGCTGGCGGGCACCAAACCGCACGTGCCGAACTTTTGCTTCGTAGGCCAGTGACAATATGTTTTGCAACGTACCGGGCGAAACAATCCCGGCAGGCATATTGACTTTGAGAGTGTAATAATCGCGCATGAATTTTTGAAATTATGCTGTGATGTCAAATTTAAGAACCTGACATCACAGCATTTGCACTTACTAAAGCCATCTTTTCCAGAATGCTTCGTACTTCCGGGCGGCAGGAACCGCAGCCCGTTCCAGCGCCGGTTTTCTGACACAATTGCTGGAAATCAGTGCAGCCAGCCTGAATTGCGCGTTCCAGATTGCCTTTACCAACTGTATTACAGGAACAGACCAATTTGCCTTCTACGGGGTCAACTTTTTTGTTTGACCGCAAGAGGTGAAGCCGTTTTTCAGACAATTCAATACCATCAGCAATCAGACCCCGAAATTCCTGAAACTCATTTTTATCACCGATCAAAATGGCGCCAACCAGTTTATCGCCGTGAACGATGCATTTTTTGTAGTAGCGTTTCGCCTTGTCGATAAAGATAATTTCCTCGTAGGTGGCCCGGTCGGGCGTTCCGCGGTCCGGCGTACCTGAATTGGCCGGAACGCCCGACCGCGGAACTTCGGTTAGGCCGATGCTACACAGGTGCAGCCCTTCCATTTTCAGAATATTCATAGACAAGCTTCCGCGATAGGGTTGCGAAATATCCCCAGCTATGAAGCGAGCGGCTGTTTCGGCTTGTTGCTCGGCAGCTAACGTAACACCCCACATTTGACCATTCCACTGAGCGACTTCACCGGCGGCAAAAATATCGGGGTCAGACGTTTGCAGATAATCATTCACAACAATACCCCGGTTGCAAGTAAGGCCGGATGCGCGAGCCAATTCGATGTTGGGAACTGTGCCAATAGCCATTACTACAACCTGACACTGAAGTTTACGACCCGATTGCAGCTGAACACCTTCCAGCCGGTCAGTGCCGGTAAATGTCTGCACTTCTTCATTGAAATAGATTTCAATCCCACGATCTAACAGGTCTAAATACAGTAATTCGCTGGCGAGTGGGTCCAGTTGGCGTTCCATAAATCGCCCCGACCGGTGAATCAGCGTAACCCGGACACCAATCTGCCGCAAAGAAGCCGCCAGTTCCAAGCCCAATAATCCGCCACCGACAACGACCGCGTGTGGATTTTCCTGGTCGAGAAAAGGCATGAGTGCATCGGCGTCAAGCCGCGAACGCATATTGAAAATGCCCGGCAAACGCGGCACTCCTTTGGGCATAAACGCGCGACTACCAGTACCCAATAAAATCTTGTCGTACGAATGTTCTACACCGTTACTATCCGTTATAATTTTAGCTTTTCGGTCAATGTGGTCAACGCCTACGCCCTTGTGAACAACAATATTGGCTTCCTCAAACTGATCTTCACGCAACTTGACGAGTTGCTCCCACGACTGCGACCCGCTGATGTAATCGGGCAGCAAAACCCGGTTGTAGAACGGATAAATTTCTTTGGAAAAGACATGAATTTCATCGTCGACCGGGGTCGCCGGTCCGCCGGTGCGGCTCGACTTAAGTGCCCGATACGTATTGATAAAGCCTAAACCCGCCGAGCCAGCACCAATAATAATAATTTTCTCAACCGGCTTCCGATAAGGCAATACCTCAACTGCCGAAAACTTGAAATCCGGTTCTTTGGAGCGTGGGTCAACGAGCGAGTTGGTTAGGTTGTTGGCCCGATTCAAATTGCTGTTCAGACGCTTGCCCCAGTGCATCGGCAAAAAACACAAACCCGGACGCACATCATCGGTGAGTTGCACTTTCACCCGGACATCACCGCGTCGTCCGCGCACCTCGACTAACTGACCATCCTGAATACCACGCGCTTTGGCATCGTCGGGGTGAAGTTGCAGAAACGGTTGCGGACTGTGCTGGTTCAATTTAGCCACCCGACCGGTCTTGGTCATGGTGTGCCACTGGTCGCGAATACGACCAGTGGTTAATACAAGCGGAAAGTCGTCGTCAATCGGTTCGGACGTATTTTCGTCAGGTACTGCGTGAATCTGAGCGCGTTGGTTGGGTGTGTAGAATCGGTTATCTGTGAAAAGTCGTTTTGTCCCCGCTTCGGAGAAATTCTCTGTGTTTCGTTCTTCGCCCGGCGCACCATGCCCCAAATCACCTGCCGGATACGGCCATTGAATCGTTCGTTTTTGCTTCAGCAAGTCATAGGTTACGCCTGTCACATCAACATTTGTTCCTGCCGTAAGTCGGGTATATTCCTGATAAACCTCCGATGCATTGGCGTAATTGAATTCATCGCCAAACCCCATTTTCTGAGCAAAACGCCAAATGATTTCGGCATCGGGCAATGCTTCGCCGGGTGCGTCAAGTACTTCGGGTAGGTGAGCAATCCGGCGTTCGGCGTTGGTCATGGTACCTTCCTTTTCGAGCCAGGCAGCAGCAGGCAGCACGACATCGGCAAACTGCACCGTGTCGGCCCGGTTCGACACGTCCTGCACAACCACAAAACGAGCGTTCTTCAAGGCTTTCTCAGTGGCATTCACATCGGGCATACTCACCAAAGGATTCGTATTAATGATCCAAATGGCTTTCAGCGAAGCGTCGCCCGGCCGATCATTGGCCAGCGCGTCGAACATCTCGGTAGCAGTTAAGCCAGACTTAGCCGCAATCTTAACCGGACTGTTCCAGAAAGCTTCGACTTCGGCGCGGTGGGCGGCATTTGTCACGTCGCGGTGGGCGGGTAATACGTTAGCTAAGCCCCCCGTTTCGCGGCCACCCATCGCATTTGGCTGACCGGTCAGCGAAAAAGGACCATTCCCAGGTTTACCGATACGCCCTGTAATCAGATGTAAGTTTATCAGCGCCAGATTTTTATTGACCCCAATAACTGACTGATTGAGGCCCATCGTCCAGAGAGATAAAAACCCCTTCGAGCGTCCAATCCACTCAGCAGCCGTGCGAATACCGTCGGACGAGATACCACACAGGTCGGCGGCTTCGTCTATGGACCGTTGCATAACTTGCGCCCGGTAAGCCTCAAAGCCATCGGCATGATTGGCGATAAACTCCTGGTCGATGAATCCGTTTTCGATTAGTAACCGACCGATGGCATTATTCAGCACAATATCGGTGCCGGGCCGGATAGGTAGATGCAAATCCGACGAGCTGGCGGTGTCGGTCTTTCGGGGATCGACACAGATGATTTTGACAGTTGGGTTGACTGCTTTATGTGCCTCAATCCGGCGCCAGAGAATTGGGTGGCACCAGGCTGGATTAGCTCCCTGCACCAGAAAAACATCGGCTTCTTCGATATCGTCGTAACACACGGGAACCGAGTCTTCCCCAAGCGATAACTTGTAGCCAACCACGGCTGAACTCATGCACAGCCGGGAATTTGTATCGATATTATTAGAGCCAATAAACCCCTTAATGAGTTTATTAACCAGGTAATATTCTTCGGTCAGGCACTGCCCCGATACGTAAAAAGCCACCGAGTCAGGCCCGTATTTTTGAATAAATGTTTTGAAAACGGCGGCAGTACGCTCCAAAGCGGCATCCCAAGTTACCCGCTGCATGGGCATGTTTCGGTTGAGCCGCATCTGTGGATACAACAGCCGATCCGACTGATCCATGACCGTGTAGTGCAGATTCATTCCCTTCGAGCAAAGCATTCCCTTGCTCGAAGGGTGCTGCGTATCGCCTTCCAGGGTCAATTGCCCATTTTTCTCCTGCTTGACTACAATTCCACAGCCAACACCACAATAGCAACAGGTAGTTTGATGAGTCATGATTTATCTTCGATAAATGATTGGAAGGCGGGTTGAATGGGTATAGATTATTTTTATCTGTGCCAACTCGTTTAACCCACCTTCCAATCTATCAAGCCGTTTGCATTTCCGCTTCTGACGGGTTAATGACAACCGCTTTATTGAAATTTACCAGGAACAAAAGCAAGCCAGCTGCGATCACAATACAGCCAATATACAGAAATGCCTGCCCGTAGCTGATGGATGGTGATTTAAATAAAAAGGCCATCAGCATACCGCCAAGGTTGCCACCCGCACCAACAACACCGGAAATGACACCTACGGCTTTGGGATTGACGAATGGTACAATGGCGTAGGTACTGCCGTTCGACATTTTCAGGAACAACGCAAACGTTACCATTGATAGAATAGCCAGAGGGAGGTTGCCTGCCTGCGCAAACAGCATAATACCGATACCTTCCAAGACCAACATACTCGCCAGCAGAACACCTTTACCGCGCATTCCGTATTTGCTGCCCACTTTATCGGCCACAATACCACCGAGGGCACGGGCAAAAATGTTCATACCCCCAAACAACATAGCCCAGAAACCGGCTTGTGTTTCTTCCATTTTAAAATTATCGAAGAAGTACAACGCAGCTACACCATCGAAGGTAATTTCCATACCGAAGCAGCAGCCATACGCTAAGGCCAGAGCCCAAACGCGGATGTCGGCGCAGGCTTTCCAGAAACTAACTTTCTCGCCCGTTACCGCAAACCGTTCGATCTCGTCGTAGTTACCCGCCGGTGTGTCTTTGGTGAAGCGGTAATAAATGAACGCCATAATGAGCATCAGAACGCCCGGAAAAATCATAGCCAGCCGCCACGCTTCGGGTTTGGTATAACCAAATCCAACAATGGCTGCCATGATGAGCGGCATTGCCAATTGCGTAATGCCACCGCCGAGATTACCCCAACCACCAGCAACAGCATTGGCCGTGCCTTTAATTTTCGGAGCAAACATCATCGACGTGTGAAACTGCGTAATCACAAACGATGCGCCAATGACGCCAATCGCCAGCCGGAACAACAAAAACGTTGTGTAATCATGTGCCAGACCAACAAACATAACGGGCAACGAACCCAATATTAATAACGCCGTATAGGTTTTGCGCGGTCCCCAGGTATCACATAGCTTCCCGACCAGTAGCCGGGCAAAAATAGTAGCCGACACAGCCGCAATAATCGTGTTGCCAACTTGTGGTTTTGTCAACCCCAAATCTGCCCGAATAGCGGGCATCAGCGGGGCCAGACCAAACCAGCCAAAGAAACAGACAAAGAAGGTTAACCAGGTGATGTGGAACGTCCGCATCTGAATCCCTTTGAAATTGAGGACGTTGAGCTTTTCGAGCGGTTTGTTAATCAGTACATTCATGATTGTAGCAAGTTTAGAAAGCTTGATTGAACTCTATTTTTTTCTTTTTGCGTCGAGTTTTAACCCGGTTAAATTCATTTTTTCACCGCGAAAAAGTCAGGCCGGATATTGATCATCAAATATGCCCACGTTCCAATCTTATCTTTTTGGTTCATGGTACCCTGCTTCGCATACTCCAGCGTATTAGTGCCGCTCATAATGGCGTACCCTGCTTCTACCGTCGTGAATCTGTTAAGGGAGTAGTTCGCAATCAGGTCATACTCCATACCTAATTTTGAGGATAATGGCGTAGCGGGTGCAGCCTCAGGCAATTTGTTGAAGGTGGTATTGGCTAGGGCGAAATAGTGAATATCGAAACTGGTTGTCAAACGTTTACCGGTGTATTTAAACTTCAAGTAAGCGTCCTGCAACCCACCCGATGGCGAACCTGTACCCGCGTAGAAGTAGTCCATCATGCCCCGGAATTTATGTGGAGTGCCGTACAAGGGGTCGAAGCGATTGGTTTTCCCCGCTTTGATCGTTGCGTCGTTATTTCCAGATAATACTTCGTAGCCCGGTCCGGCACTAAGTGGCCCATGTTGAACCATCAGATTCGCACCGTAGTGATAGGCATTCTTGATTTGTAGGCCATCGCGGTCTTTTCCGCTTTGCAAATAGCCAAACGCTTGCCAGGCAATGGGCAGCGTTTTACCAACCAAACCCGTTAGCATAGCTCCGTACGTCACACGCGAGTTCGTACCTAACTGATCATAACGTCTCCCATATACGTAACCAGCCGTGGCAGAACCAATCGAGTCGAGTCTATATTTCTGGAAATCATCTTTAAAGACTAACGCCGAGAATTTCGTCTGCTTAAACTTACGTGTCAGGTAAATCATCTGAAACGACTTAAACTGCTGATTTTGACCGTTTGTACTAACGGCATTCGTCACGACGGGTGCGCCCCCTTTGCCCGTTGTTGGCAGAAACCCCGCTGGTATAGACAACGTAACGTTTTGGGATGATAAGGCGGATATTGGTACGTTAGCAGGCGTATAATATGTACCGGCGACCCCAAATGCATCCGTATTTTGGTTGAAGCCTACGCCCAAATCCAACGCCCAGCCTTTATGTTGCGCTTTCAGCAAAGCCGCATCAAACCGACGTCCCTGTTGTAGCCAGTCCAGATTCCCGATCAGGCGAGAATCATCGTAAACCATCTCCTGGCGACCAATTTTAAAGGATAAGTAATCAATGGGACCGGGTTTCATCGTTGTGTCAGCTCGATTTAAGAGAGCTATATCAGCCCAGGCTTCGTGTACCATTAGCCTGTTTCCGTCAGCATTAGATATGGTTGAAGCATCCTGGCCCCAAACCCGCACATCCTGAATGGACGCCTGAAACGTGATTCGGTCCATTTTATAGCCGAAAGTCAGGCGGGCCCGTTGCGATGTAAATCCAGCCATTGGACTGTCTTTTACGGGCAGATTGCCTACGCCATGCCGGAGTTCGGTGCGGGTACGCAACTGTCCGATTAAGGAGAATTGTGCCTTGACTTGCACCTGCAAACCCACGAGGAATGCGCCTAAAAGCGATAATCGCAGAAGGTAATATTGCATCATGATACAGATTAAAAGAAGAAAATGAATAGCATAGACAAATGGCATTCCTGGCCATGTATACATGGTTAAGGTTAGACAGTTAGCGAACGAAGACGCTGATTTTCACTCAACAAATGGAGTGGCCGGAATGAGACACGGCACCAAGCAGAAAGGAAAGCAGGTTTGCTTTAGGTGATTTTTTTCATTTTCTTTGAATCGTTTGTGTTAAGCATAGACAAACCCTGTTTAGCCGATCCAAAGGTGCCCCCACACCGGATCGGCTTTTTTTGTTAGTAGGCCATAGAAAAATTCCGCATAGATTCCGCCAAATAAGACGGATGTAGCGAAACTACCTCGCCAATAATCAGTACAGCAGGCGCCCCCACGCCCTGTTCTGCTGCCAACTGCTCTATATTCCAGACCTGACCAATGACGCACTGTTCATCAGCGCGCGTACCATTTTGTACAATTGCCATAGGCAAGTGCCCGCGTCCGGCCTGACAAAATAGCGTACATATTTCATTCAGCTTACCCATGCCCATCAAGACAATAACCGTTGCTTTTGATTGAGCCGCCAGCCGTAGATCGTCAGAAAGCTCACCGTTTCGCGTGGTACCGGTAATTACCCAGAAACTCTCGCTTACACCCCGGCTTGTTACTGGAATGCCCTGCGAAGCGGGAACCGCGATACTGCTCGACACACCCGGTACCACCTCGCAGGGAATCCCGTAGTGCCGCGCATAATCGTACTCTTCAAAGCCACGCCCAAATACGTAGGGGTCTCCCCCTTTAAGCCGCACCACATGGCCGTGCTCCTGCGCTAACCTGACAATTAATTCATTTATTTCATCTTGGGTAAACGATGCTTTTCCAGATCGTTTACCGACATAGATTTTCAGCGCCTGCTCGGGAGCAAACTCCAGTAACGTATGGTTGGCAAGATCGTCGTATAAAACAACGTCGGCTTGCCGAAGCGCCCTGATCCCTTTTAAAGTGATCAATTCTCCGTCGCCGGGACCCGCCCCCACGAGTGTTAGCTTTGGCTTCATCTGACTCTTCCGTTAAACGATTAGATAGTGGTATTGTACTATTAGTAGCTAATTACTACTATTTCATATTTGTATGTCAAAAGTAGAGATGAAATTCTTAAAAACAAGCATTTTTCAGAAAATTAGCTTTCATAATGAACTAATAACGAAAGAATAGATTAGGTTTTCAGGAAAACACCTCTTACTTTTGACTTGTCTTCTTTGGGAGTAATAAGACATATTTCTTAGATAAGTACAATAATAAAACAGGGTTTTCACAATTTTATAGTTACAATTAACTATGAATGCAAACACAAACAAACGTGTCGTTGTCATTGGCAATGGTATGGTGGGCTACAAGTTTTGCGAGAAATTAATAGCCAAAGAAAAAAATGAGCAACGATTTACACTGACAGTTTTTGGAGAAGAGCCACGTGTAGCCTACGATCGAGTTCATTTAAGTGCTTACTTCGATGGCAAAACTGCCGAAGATCTGACGTTAGCATCCGAACAGTGGTATGCTGACAATGGCATCACGCTCTACCTTACCGATCCGGTAATAGATATTGACCGGGAGCGGAAACAAGTCCGTTCGCACCATGGCGTTGTAGTACCTTATGACTACCTGATTCTAGCCACTGGTTCCGGCGCTTTTGTCCCGCCGGTTGCGGGCGTCGAAAAAGACGGCGTGTTCGTTTATCGCACCATCGAAGACCTCGATCTCATTCAAGCTTACGCACGTAAGGCACGTATAGGAGCGGTATTGGGTGGCGGTTTGCTGGGTCTGGAAGCGGCTAAAGCGTTGCTCGATCTGGGTCTGGAAGAAACGCATGTGGTGGAGTTTGCGCCCCGCCTGATGCCCCGTCAGATTGACGACGCGGGTTCTGGTATTCTGCAAAGGCAACTGGAATCGCTGGGACTGAATATCCATCTGTCGAAAAGTACGCAGGAGATTACGGGATTCGATTGCATTACTGGTATGCAATTTGCCGATGGGTCACACTTAGCCATTGACATGTTGGTCATTTCAGCCGGCATTCGTCCGCGTGATGAACTGGCAAAATCATCTGGTCTGGACACGCATCCACGCGGGGGAATTATTGTCGATAATTACTTGCAAACATCTGACCCCGCCATTTTCGCCATTGGCGAATGTGCGGTAGCTCACCACATGATTTACGGGCTGGTTGCACCCGGCTACGAAATGGCTGAAGTTGTGGCATTGCAACTCATGGGAGAAATCAAAGAGTTCAAGCCCTTTGATATGTCGACAAAACTGAAGCTGATTGGTACGGATGTAGCCAGCTTCGGTGACCCATTTGCCGTCGAGCCCGCCTGCCGAACCATCGTTTATGAAAATAGGGCGAAAGGTGTTTATAAACGTATTAATGTATCAGCCGATGGTAAAGAACTGTTAGGCGGCATTTTGGTAGGCGATGCAGAGCAGTATAATATGCTCTTGCAGACTTGCAAAAACAAAACTATCCTGCCTCCCGATCCCGAAGACGTAATTTTGGGTTCGCGCGGTGGCGAAGAAGCGGGTGCCGGGATAATGAGCCTGCCCGATGATGCGCTGATTTGCTCCTGCGAAGCCATCACTAAAGCTATGCTTTGCCATGAGATTGGTGAAAATGGGCATAACACGGTCGATGCATTGAAGAAAGCAACAAAAGCCTGCACTGGTTGCGGAGGGTGTACACCGATGGTAAAAGACCTGATTGAGGGCGTGATGAAGGAAAAAGGGGTGTACGTTCGCAACATCATCTGCGAACACTTTGACTATACACGCCAGGAGTTACTGGATCTGGTCAAAATCAATAGTCTGAAAACCTATACCGACGTACTGAATCAGTTGGGTCACAGTGATGGCTGCGAAGTATGTAAACCAGCCGTGGCCTCTATCCTGGCCGGTCTCTGGAACGAGAATATTCTGGCCAAAGATCGCGCGCCCATTCAGGACTCGAACGACCGGTTTCTGGCTAATATTCAGCGGGGCGGGACATATTCGGTGATGCCGCGCGTAGCTGGTGGCGAAATCTCACCCTCAAAACTGATTGTGCTGGGTCAGGTCGCGCAGAAGTACGGTCTCTACACCAAAATCACCGGTGGTCAGCGAATCGACTTGTTTGGGGCACACGTTGGCGACTTACCAAAAATTTGGGAAGAATTAATCGTTGCTGGTTTCGAGAGTGGTCATGCCTACGGGAAATCGCTGCGGACGGTAAAAAGCTGTGTCGGCACAACTTGGTGCCGATATGGTGTGCAGGATTCCGTTACGTTCGCTATTGAACTGGAAAACCGCTACAAAGGATTACGATCACCTCATAAGCTCAAATCGGGTGTATCGGGTTGTACACGCGAATGCGCCGAAGCCCAGAGTAAAGATTTCGGCATCATCGCCACCGAAAAAGGCTGGAACGTTTATGTATGCGGCAATGGTGGCACCAAACCCCAGCATGCCCAACTGCTTGCCTCCGATATTGACAAAGAAACCTGCATTAAGTTACTCGACCGGTTCCTGATGTTCTATGTAAAAACCGCCGATCCACTGACCCGCACGGCCACCTGGCTGAATAAAATGGAAGGCGGCATGACCTATCTCAAAGCTGTTGTGATAGATGATGTATTGGGAATTGGCGCAGAGCTGGAACGCGAAATGCAGCTCATTGTCGATACATACGCCTGTGAATGGAAAGAAGTGGTTGAGAACCCCGAACTCCGCAAGCGGTTTACCCACTTTGTGAATGCTCCCGAAGTGAACGATCCCACGGTGCAATTTGAGCCGATGCGCGACCAGATTCGCGCAAAGGAATGGAGCCAGATATAGCTTTGTGATACGTGCGAGCAGTTCTTAGATGTGGTATCGGGTTCTTACATTCAACATTGAGCGGCTTCCTAAAACCGCGTATAGCACTTTCAGCTAGATATCAGTGATGGCAGTTTTAAGAAACTAATATCACTGATATCTAGCCTCACCCAAATAAACGCAGTCAAACCAATGGAATTTATTGCGATAAATAAAGACGAACTTACCTGGCACATAGCGGGTCGGGTCGATGATATTCCGGAAGATGGCGGGGCTTGTGCCCTGATTGACGGACGGCAGATTGCCATTTTCAACTTTGCGCGCCGGGGCGAATGGTATGCGACCGACAATGAATGTCCGCACCGACAGCAGATGGCACTTGGCCGGGGTATGATCGGCAGTCAGGGAGACGAGCCCAAAGTGGCTTGCCCATTCCACAAACGAACATTTTCGCTCAAAACCGGGCAATGTTTGAATGACGACGCCTATCAAATTAATACCTATCCAATTAAAGTAGACGCCGGGCTGGTTTACATCGGTTTGTAATTCTTCAGTTTGGGTTTTATTGCGTCGGTTTTTAACCCGGTGAAGAATTATGAATCAACTCGATCAACAGGTAGCCCGCCGGTTAACACGATTTTATGTAATGGCTCTCACCGTCATTGCGGTGTTATTACTAAGCGGGCTACTGTTTATCAGACATACCATTAGTACACACTACGATGACAGTCGGGTCGTAAATGTGGCTGGTCGGCAACGGATGCTGAGTCAGCGCCTGACTAAGCTTGCCCTGTTGCGAATTGAAGGGCTCGAAACTGCCGACTCGGTTTCGTTCGACTCGCTCTTACACTCTTGGAGTCGAAGCCATATTCAGTTGCGGAACGGTACGCTACGAATGGAAAAGGTTTATACTGTTCGAAAAAGCGGTCGGCTGGATAGTATGTTTACCCACATTGAGCCGGTATTTCAATCTATCTACAAAGGGTTTACCCGCATTGACAATCCTCAAACTACGCTTACTAAGAAAAAAGACGCGCTACGGATCATTTTGCGAGACGAGTTTTCGTTTTTACAGCAAATGAATGACATTGTCTTTCAGTTCGATACAGAAAGCTTTGGACGGGTAAAGCAGCTCGAACGTATTGAATGGATTTTAACAATTGCTACACTATTAACCTTATTGATTGAAGGATTATTCATTTTCCGACCGGTGGTCAATCACACCAAAAATGTAATTCGTCGGCTGGCCAGATCAGAGAAGGCGTTACAACTGGCTAATAACCATATGGAGATTACCAACCGAGAGTTAGAAGCCACCAATCAAAATCTGGCTGCATCTAATCACAAACTGGTCGATACACAGCGTGAGTTACTGCACACTACCGAAGAAAAATATCAATTGCAACTGGCCGAAGATACGGTACGGTCGGCAGCGCTGCTGGAAGGCCAGGAAGAGGAGCGTCGGCGGTTTGCCCGCGAACTTCACGATGGTATCGGTCAGATGTTGACCGGCCTGAAACTACACGCCGAAAAGCTAAAGTCGATGTCATTTGCGGATGAAAAACAACGGCTTCGATTTGCCGAGCTGTGCGACCTGATTGCCGACACGATTCAAACGACCCGGCAGGTTTCCTACAATCTTATGCCATCGACACTGAGCGACTTCGGCCTGGGCCCTACCCTGCACTTATTAGCCGATCAAACAAGCCGATCAACCGGTATTAAGGTTATCTTTACTGGCCCTCGTGAAGCCAAGCGATTAAGTCCGGCAATGGAGATTGGTTTGTACCGAATTGCCCAGGAAGCATTGCACAATGCGGTGAAATACGCCAATGCCCAAACGCTGACAATTAACTTGCAACAGAATGCGTACAAACTTCTGTTATCTATAGAAGACGATGGAAAAGGATTTGTAATGAACCCATCGCCTACCAACGAAAAACCGTTGTCAGTAGTTAACGGCCTCGACAATATGCGAACCCGAACCCGTTTGCTCAATGGTGAATTAACGATTACGTCGAAGTTAAAAAAAGGAACCAAGGTTCGTGTTAGTGTTAGTTTATCCGATAGTTCCCAATAATTATGTCGATACGAATTCTTGTTGCTGACGACCACTCTGTGGTACGAAAAGGGATTCGAATGTTGCTGGAAGACGAAGCTGATATACAAGTCGTGGGTGAAGCTGCCGACGGCGACGAAGCAATTGATTTGCTATCCAGCATTCAAACGGATGTTTTGTTGCTAGACATAACCATGCCCCGAATGTCGGGTATTGATGCTCTGAAAGTCATTTCACAGCAATACCCTGCTGTTCGGACGTTAATGTTCAGTATGCATAATAACCCGGAATACATTTTGAAAGCAGTGCAGTATGGTGCCGCCGGGTACCTCATGAAAGATACCAACCAGGAAGAAATATTGCGAGCCGTCCGAACGGTGGTTAATGGCGAATTATATTATCCACCCAATGCCTCTTCGGTGATTATCCGACATTTGATTTTAGTCAATAATTCTCAAAAGCCTGAACCCACAGCCGTTGGCCCGAAAGCCCCGTCTATATGGAATAAGATAACCACGCGGGAAGGTCAGATTCTGAGTTGCTTAATTGATGGCATGAGTAGTCCAGCCATAGCCGACCGATTTGGCATCAGCCCAAACACCGTAGCCAACCAGCGAGCGAGCATCATGCGCAAAGCGGGCGTCAAAAATACAGTTGACCTGATTCGGCTGGCGCTGGAAGAGAAAAGCTAGCGATGGCCGAAATTCGATTAGACCTTTATAATCACATTTTTTCGGTACATCCACCACAAAATTCCGAACCAGATTAGGACAAACGTCAACGCACCCGCCAGCGACGCATTTTTCGGGTCAGCAAAAGGCGGAGCAATGAACGTTCGATACAGATACTCCTTAGAGCTAATTTGGGTACCGTCGGGCTGGGTAACATGGATCAGATTCATCACACGCGGAATCAGCCCGGATAGAAAGAACACCGTGATAGCATTAACACCAAAGGCCACAAACGGCAACACGCCACGCCGGTAGTCATTCACGTCAATAAACCAATAACACAGGGCCAAGCCGAGCATCGCCAATCCACCCGCCAGTAAGACGTATGAACTGGTCCACAGCGCTTTATTAATCGGAAAGAATCCGTTCCAAATTAGTCCTAAAAGGGTAATGACACAGCCGCTGGCAAAAAGCCAGGCTACTTTCTCAGCCACTGGACGAGTATTTCTATTGCTCAGCCACGTTCCCGTTAAAATGCCGATTAATCCCGTAGCAATAGCGGGGAGGGTGCTCAATAATCCTTCTGGGTCCCAGACTTTGGCCGGTTTGTAAACGTGCGCTGGGGTCAGAATTGTCCGGTCGAACCAGGCCGCCAAGTTGGTTTCGGGTTCGAGGTTGGCAAATCCTACACCCGGCACCGGCACAAACGTCATGAGTAGCCAGTAGCCAACGAGCAGTCCGCAAACTATATAAACTTGCTGGCGTGAGGTTGTTTTCAAAAAAATGAGTGAACAGAACAGGTACACCAGCGCGATACGCTGTAAAACGCCCATAATGCGAACCGTCGTGATATCAAACTTTGGAAAGAAATTCAGGAAGAAGCCAAGCAAAAATAACGTCGCGCTCCGTCTGATAATCTTCCCAATTATCCCCTTTCCGTCCTGCTTTTTTCCATCCAGCGCAAACGTAATCGAGACGCCAACGATGAATAGGAAAAACGGGAAAATCAGATCGGTGGGTGTCCAGCCATTCCAGGGTGCGTGTTCGAGGGGTGCGTAAATATGGGCCCAATCGCCGGGGTTGTTGACTAAAACCATAGCCGCTACTGTGACACCACGAAAAAAGTCAAGCGAGAGTAGACGACCGGAATTAATTTCGGAACGGTGAGTACTGGCAGAACGTGTAGAAATGGCAGGTTGCATAAAAGCCGGGAAGGTTTCCCGAAGATACGATAAGTAGAGATACCAAATCAACTGAATACCTTCGCCAGTTTTTTCTCCAAACCTTTTTCTAACGTCAATAAACCTTCCGCATTCGACAGATAGGTTAACGCCCGATGATGGCGCAAATCGAACGGAATATCACCGACGGATTGCGTAATTGGAATCACAAGTTTACCAAGTGTATGTGCAACGCCCGTTTCGTAAAACACGTTGGGATTTCGATCCGTAAAATCAGTAATAACGGCTTTCGATGTAAAAATCAGATCAAATACATCCTGAATCAGAATGCTATTGTCCCAGATGTCGTCGGCCCGTTTGCAATCAATTCCAAGCCTGGCGCACACATTTCGGATAGCGGTGTAGGTCCCCGAAAATTTACTTTCAAAGGGCATCATTACCGACAGCACATTTGGTTCAACTGGTTTGGTCGGAATTCGAAATACGTCCGGGGCAAACGTGATAACCCGGTCGGGTATAACGGTTTGAACAGTAGAAATAAAGTCTGGCACTGCCCGAACAGAACGATTAAATGTTGTTTTTTTTGCCTCAACAAACCGTTCTATTTCATACAAATTGCTGCTACTCTCGCTAATCAGCCTGGACAAAACCTGTAGGCTATTTCCTTCATAGTCATCATCTTTAAAATCAAGACTGCGTAACAACCTGGGGTGATCTTCGATCAACTCCGTAGTATCTGTAAGGTAGGCTACTTTGATCCAATCCGATTTGGTAAAGTGATCCTGAATGAATTCGTGCAGCGCAAAAAGCCGCAGCATTTTCTGTTTATTTTGTCTGGTCATAGTTTCGATAAAGGGATCATATAATACAACTATTATATATTAATGCAATTATATTCAAATTATATATTACAATAACTAACCGAAGGAATATTTTAACGACATAAAAAAGCCATTTCATGAGAAATGGCTTTTTTATAGAATCAGAAAAATTGATAATAGTAACTTAAAACCGCCAGCGGACGAAGGCTTCCATGGCTTCGTATTCGGCTAGTCCGAGCCGGTTATAAAGGCCAGCCGTGGCGCGATTTCGCTCTTCGGCCCGTTGCCAAAACTCCCTCGAATCGGTACCCTGATAAACAACACCATCTTTCTGAGACTGGTGTTTGAAAATACCCAATCGTTTTTTCGTCACCTGATCGGGCGACATTGGAACGACCATCTCAATTTCATGAACGTCCCACTCGGCCCAGGCTCCACGGTAGAGCCATATCCAGCAATCTTTCATAAAGTCTTCATTCTTCAGGCGACGAATAGACTCCAGTACAGCATCTAAACAGACCTTGTGCGTACCATGCGGATCGGCTAGGTCGCCAGCCGCGTAGATTTGATGCGGCTTGATTTCTTCAATCAACGCCATTGTAATCAGAATATCTTCTTCACTCAGGGGTTTCTTCGCTACTGTTCCGGTCTCGTAAAAAGGCATATTCAGGAAGTGCGCATTCTCAACCGGGATACCAACAAACCGACAGGTGGATTTGGCTTCTCCCATTCGAATTAAGCCCTTCACGTAGCGAACTTCGGTAGTATCCATTTCGGAGTCTTTTTTCTCGCGTAATGACGCTGCCGCATCCTGAAAAATCCGGGTAGCTTCAGGACTATCAATGCCAAATTTCGAATTGAAATCCACGACGTAATCTGCAAAGCGAAGAGCCTCATCGTCTGCTACGGCAATGTTGCCAGACGTTTGATAGCCAATATGAACTTCATGGCCCTGATCGCGCAGGCGTTGGAAAGTCCCGCCCATCGAAATGATATCGTCGTCGGGGTGAGGGCTAAAAATCAAGCAACGTTTCTGCGCAGGTAAAGCACGTTCGGGCCGATTGGTATCGTCGGCGTTGGGTTTGCCACCCGGCCAACCCGTAATAGTATACTGGAGTTGATTGAAAACGTCGATGTTAATGTCATACGACTGACCATATTGGGCCAGTAAATCACTCATCCCGTTATCATTGTAATCGCGGTCGGTTAGTTTGAGAATCGGCTTACCAAGCGTCAATGACAGATGCGTGACGGCTTTTTTCTTCATTTTATTGTCCCACATAACCGAATCCACCAACCAGGGCGTTTTCATGCGGGTCAACTCCGAAGCAGCGGCTTCGTCGATTACAAACAGCGAGTTCCGGTGCGTTTGCAGATACGACGCCGGGTTTAATTCCGTTACCAATCCTTCTACCGCTCCCCGAATAACGGGGGCTTTACGCTCACCCCACGCCAGCAGTACCACACGTCGGGCACTCAAAATACTCGATACGCCCATTGTGATGGCTTTACGAGGTGTTTTGGGCAATCCACCAAAGTCTACCGAGGCCGCCGATCTTGTCGAGTTATCGAGCATCATAAGGCGGGTGTGCGAATTGATAAGAGAGCCCGGTTCGTTGAAACCGATGTGGCCATTCCCGCCAATACCTAACAACTGGAAATCCAGACCACCAGCGGCTTCAATGGTTGCTTCGTACTTCTTCGCAAATTCGCCAACTTCATCAGTCCGGACGGTACCATCAGGAACGTAATAATTTCCCGCCGGAATATCGACGTGATCAAACAACTGCTCCCGCATAAACCGCCAGTAACTCTGTAGCGAGTCGGCTTCCATTGGGTAGTATTCGTCCAGGTTAAACGAGACCACGTTGTGGAAACTCAAATTCTCCTCTCGGTGCATCCGGATTAATTCAGCGTATACCGTTTTGGGCGATGAGCCGGTTGCCAGACCCAGCACGCAGGGCTTCCCCTCGCTTTGCTTCTGACGAATCAGATCGGCAATTTCCTGAGCCACAGCCTGCGATGCCGCTTTTGCATCAGCATAGATGTGTGTCGGAATTTTTTCGTAGGTGATGGCCGATTGAATAGGACCACCCGTGAGTGATGTACCCGGAATTTGTCCGTCCGGGTTATTGAGTAATGGAGACTCCGTGATCATGATGTGCGGAGAAATGATGAGACTCCGCAAAGGTCGAAAAAAATCAGGTAGTTTTCAGCTACTTTAGGACCTGAAGCTAATATTTATAAAATTTTTTATTAATTCGCACCAACACGCTTGAGCTTCTTTACTGACGAGCCATCTGGTCAGCGATGGTTGCCGTTTCTAAGGATTGCAGACCATTCTGTTCATTAACAATTCGGTGCGTTCCAGGATATTGGATAGCATTAGTTTGATCACGAAACATCAACCGCAGCAACTCACCGTAGAGATGCTGTTTTTCGTCGCCGAAACCGAAGCGGAGTTCAATTTGCTGGTAAGCGTCAAACTCTTTATGCCGCCCGCGAAGGGGTTGGTCTTTACCGCTAATGGTCGCTGTTACATTAAGTTGTGCTCCCGGAAACAAGTCCATTAAGGCGCGGGTTGTTTCTTCATCGGCCACGCAACGCAGTATCATTCGAGTTGGCACCCATTCGAAAAGTGTAATATCTCCACGCTCAAACAACAGCCGCATTTCCTGACGGTCCATGCGCCCGGTTTGGGTAAAGCCGTGATAAAAATTGACTAGCTTTCTACCCGTTACGTCATCCCCATATTCAACAATAGCCTGCACCTGATCTTCAATGTCAGCATTATCAGACGAATCCACGGTGGGACGCTTAATTACTTGTGCGGCCTTCACCGTTCCTTTACCTAACCAGCCGGCAAACATATCGAAGAAGTGTACGCCATGCTCAATAAAAATTCCGCCCGATTTAGTTCGATCCCAGAACCAATGCTCAGGTGAAAGACCTTCATCACCCGCGTAATTCTCGAAATAACCATGCAGAAAGTCGCCAAGCAGATTCTTGTCGATCAGGTGCTTAACACGGGCAAACATGGGATTGTAGCGTTGCATCAGATTTGTGACCATGAGGAGTCCTTTTTCTTTCGCCAACGCCAGCATTTCGGCTCCCTGCTCAGAATTCATCGCTAATGGTTTCTCGCAAATGACGTGCTTTCCGGCATTCAGAGCTAGCATAGACTGCTCGTAATGTAGAAATGGAGGGGTGGCAATGTAGATAACATCCACATCGGGATGGTTGACCAATTCCTCAATACTGCCTAGTTGTTCAGCACCAAAACGTTTGGCCGTTCTACTGGCTTCCTCCCGTTTCGACCCGGCGATAGCGACTAATTTCGTATTCGGCGTTTGTAAAAACTGCTGAACGGCAAACAGCCCGAAGCCGCCCATACCAATAACACCAATGCCAATTTCCCGGTCTTTCGATGCGGTTGTTTCCATGCTATGCTGAGTTGTGTACAACTTATTTAACGGGTAGTAGAACGTTTGTGTTGTCGAAAGAAGCCTTTTCTACGACTTAAGGTCTGAAGATCATCAGTTTGTTCATATACTGCCAGCTATCTGATTTTATACCCACACACTTTTTCGGGATGCCAGTTAGTATCACACGTAGTAGTACGCTGCCTGATTATCAGGCTTTTTACGCTAAAATAAGCCAACCTTCTTCTCGTCTTTTGTCTTATCCTTTAACCTTCGAAGGCAAGCCCTGTTTCGCTCCTGTCTTCGCTCAGAAATCTACTACTATGCCCAATAGCGTAACCCAGATTCTTATCTCGGGCCCGGTGGGGTCCAAGCTAAACATTGCCGTATTGGGTGATGGCTTTGCCCAGACAGATCAAGCTGCCTATAACCAAAAAGTACAGGAGTTGCTGATAGATGGCGTGTTTGGTCATGATTATTTTTACGAAGACAAGCAAGCCTTCAACATCTTTCGAGTCAACCTGATTTCGAACCAATCGGGCGTTAGCACCCGACAATATAATGAACATGGAACCCCCGATGATGGATCGGACGATACGATTACCAGTACAACCCTAAAAGACACGGCGCTCAAATATATTTTCAGTGGTTCGTGGGCACACTGCTGGCTTGAAGGTACGGCTACTACCAGCGCTTTAGTACAGGCAGCGCTCAACACATGGGTACCGGATTACGACTTAGTGGTGGTCATTTTAAACGACCCTCGCTACGGCGGCTGTGGCGGAGGTGGTTTCCAGGTTATACCAATGGGCGTTGGATGGGAGGTACTTGCCCACGAATTTGGACATGGAACCGGCGGTCTCGCCGATGAATATTGTACGTCGAAGGTGTATGCTGGTGGTGAATCTGGTTCTGTTGACCTGACCACCAATACCAACCGGGCTACGTTGAAATGGAAGCGATTTGTCAATCCGACCACACCCATTCCAACTGGTACCGGCAACTGCTCCGACTACACCGCCGGACCCAAACCCGCTTCCTGGGACAATACGCAGGACGTGGGGCTTTTCGAAGGGGGTGGTACCTACGCTACCGGTATCTACCGGCCAGTCATTAATTGTCGGATGCGTAGCAACAGTCCCGAATTTTGCCCAGTCTGTTACACAGAGATGAAGACCAAAATGCATAACTATACGGGTCGAAATTTCCTGAACTGTTACAGCGGTGATTTCAACGGTGACGGCAAGAGCGACCTACTGGTGCACAACGATAACTCTATTATGATTTATCGGTCTAATGGTTCACAATTCGACGTCGTATTTAGTACAGTTGAGCGGGTGCCGGGTTCGTGGCAATTTAAACCCAACGACCAGTTTTACATCGGCGATTTTAACGGTGATGGCAAAGATGAAGTAGCCATATTTAACGGGGTTGACTGGTCAATGGAGTATTTGGGTTTGCTGGCTGACGATGGTCATAATGGCCTCAAATTAATTGCCCGTTATGACAATTCCATGCCCAACTGGGACTTCAAGAAAAACGATAAGTTTTATGTCTCAGACTTTAACGGCGACGGCAAAAAGGATCTTATTGTGTTTAATGGTGCTGACTGGTCTATACCTTACCTAGGCATGTTGCAGTCGTCGGGTACGGGCTTCAACGTTATACAACGCTATGACGCGAACTTGGCTAATTGGCAGATGACCAAAGGCGATAAATTTTACGTAGGTGATTTCGACGGAAACGGCAAAGACGATTTATACGTTTTTAACGGCGATAATTGGTCAATTCCTTACTTGTCAATGCTCCGTAGTAATGGCACATCCTATACGATGGTCCATCGCTACGATGCCAACTTAGCGGGTTGGCAGATGACTAAGGGCGACAAGTTCTACGTAGGCGACTTCAACGGCGACGGTAAGGCTGACATCTATGTTTCCAACGGGCAAAATTGGAACATAGCGTATCTGGCCATGATGGCGTCCAACGGAACATCGCTGACTATGGTCCGCCGGTATGACGGTAATGCGCCAGGCTGGCAAATGCGCAAAAATGACCAATATTTTGTCGGTGATATTAACGGCGATAATAAGGCGGACCTATTTGTGTACAATTACCAGGATTGGAGTAAAGAATATCTGGGCACGATGATTTCGAGCGGGAGCGATTTGGCTTGTAGCTGGCGAGAAGACTGGGTAGGCGAGTGGAACTTAGGTTCGGTTGATCGGTTCCTGGTGTGCAACTTCGAGGGGACAGTTGGCAAACGTGATTTGGTTGTTCACAACCAGAACTGGCTGGGCATGATTAAAGCCACGCCAACGTTGAGTTTACAGAAGCTTTATTACAAATGGATTCATAATTATCGTTACGGTAGAAACTGGTAAGACAAGGAGGTGTATGATGAGCAGAAAATCAATTAAAGGGATTTACAGTAAGCCAATGGACGCGTTTGCTACCCAGCCGGTAATCGAAAACAGGAAATTACCGACTATGGATAATGCATCCTCCCAAAATGCACAATGGCCCAAATTGGCTACACCCAATCAGATTCTGATGGATGATGCCAGGGACCAGCCGACGACCGGTAGAAAAGGAAATCAAATGGCTGCTTTTAAAGCTGCTGATGAGCCCTCTACTAATCCAGTGTATGCAGACCAAGTTCCGAAGGTAACCCGTAAACCTGCTAACGCTGGCTATATCGTGCTAAGAATGCGCGTTCAGAATGGCGTTCTGTCTGTGGTGGGATCGAAGCGGGTAGACAGCCAACTCGTAAACAATGACAGTATTGTTCAGGGTGGCCTTACCTACGAAGCTATACTGGAAAATACCCGCTTAACTATTGGCTCAGTTCCCGATTATGGCGAGCAACGCAGTTTTCCCCGACCGGGCGAACATGAACATCATATTACGGTGATGCCTAGTTTTGATTTCAACCTGAAGATGCCCAGCGATAAAATAACCATGCAAGATTTGCCACAGCTAAAGGTGTCGCTGTACCGGTTCAAAGAGCACGTGCCCGACCTCAAATTGGGTGTGCAGCCACTGAACGCACAGTTTGATAAAGAGGTCAGGGTTGTGGCCGAACTGAATGGAATCGAGCTGAGCCAACTCAAACCTGATGTACGGGAGTTAGTAGAAAAGGCGTTCAAAAAGCCGTGAATTACGTTGTCCGTTTTGGTAGTAGATGGTATAAATGCAGGGTTGCCTTATAGTCTTTATGGCTGTTTTGCAATCCTGTTTTGATTTGCACAAACCGTAATTCCATTCGTTCACCTTGCTCACTTCACCAACCCTTCCTTCACAACCTTACCTGTACTAAACGGTTAGGTTTTTGTTGCTGTGTAGTAATAACGAGGCAGGAAACTTCCGTGTAAACTTGAACCTACCTGCTGGTCAATTCCGGGAAATTGTCACGAACCGCGTCACTCACATAGATTGACTGTCAACTACCAACGATGACTTTCATTATGAAGTTGACATCCGATGGTCGGCAGACTATATACCTTAGTTTGACTTTAGCTATTCGAAATTGTTGATAGCCGTTTCAAGAATGGGTCAGATTAAGCAGTTAACAAGGCTGAACTAGTGCAGCAACCGCGTCCAGTAAACCATTGGTTTGGCTGTTTCAATAAGCTCGTTGCGGTCTAGCCAAACGAACGAACTTTGCAAGCTACTATCGCACTGATAACCGCGTTTCATCCAGAATACATCATGGGGTCGATAGTCTGTGGGACGAAGGGGATGGTCAACAGGGCGTTGCACAGCACAGAAACAAGCCATTTTATACTGACTAAACTGGCGGGCATGGGCTTCGCGCTCATCGAAAAAACGATTTCCCAAACCCAACCCCCGATAAGCAGGTAGCAGGATGCTCTCGCCAAAATAGAAAATTGATTCAAGATCATGGCCCGCTGCCAGAAAAGGAGCTTTTACCTCGTCGGTCTCGTCGCGAAGGGGCAAAGCAGTTGTCGCACCAACCATCCGGGCTCCATCGTAAACGGCAAATAACAGCGAGCGTTCAGAACGAGCGTATGTTTCCAGATAATTTTTTTCGTAGGCAATCGACCCTTCATATAAATAGGGGAAGTTGCGAAAGACCGCGATGCGCAACGCGGCCAAGTCGTCGAAAACAGTCCGAAATGCGGGTCCCGTCCCCCGCAGAAAGGTGAGTGACCAATAGTCTATAACGGCCAAAACGCTATTGATTACCCAGGACCAGCGATTCCCAGAGTGGCAAATTATAATATGTAGTGATACGGGTGATTTGCCCGTCCGCAACGTCGAGAAACGAACCGGCGGGCAGTACGTATGTCTGTCCGGTAGCCGCTGGCAAATCGCCGTCAGTTTTTTTATATACCCCATTCACAACGAATTCGCAGGCAACGCGGGTATCGGTTGGTTCCGTCATAATAATCACGTCGGTCAGGGTTTCGTCATAGCAGTCGTCCATGTGTTGAAGAAACTGGCTAAATATATCTTTACCAACACGAGAGGCACCCTGGTTACTGTCGTGGCGAACATCCGGGTGGAGCAAGCTGAGCATACCCGCCCAATCTTTACGGTTAAAAGCATCGTAGTAACGGGTAACGGTATCGAGAGAAGTCATAAGAGCGTTTTTGATACGAATTTAGTCAACAAAGATAAGGGATCGGGCAGAAGAAGAAGAGGCTGGAAATGGCCGGAAAATAAGGTTACGAAACACTAAACAAAGATCAAATTTCCATTGACAAGTGCCTTCTGATAATTCGTCTGGTCGAACTGGTAGAGGTAAGGCGATTTATACGCCCCACCCGTCCGACGTTCATTTAAGCGGGTCAGAATGCTCAGTCCTGTTATTTTCTTGTGAAAGTTACGAGCGTCCAGAGACCGTCCCAGCACGGTTTCGTAGAGTCGTTGCAAGTCAGGAATCGTAAATTTTTCGGGCATTAGATTCAGGCCAATCGGTTGCCAGTTCAGTTGCAGACGCAATGTTTGCAAGGCTACATCAATAATTTGGCGGTGGTCATAAAGCAGAGAAGGCAAGTCACCCACCTCACACCAAACACATTCGTCAGACAGAAAATCGGCGGTGGGCGTTACTTTTGTGTAATCAACTAAAGCATAGTACCCCATAGAAATTGTGCGATCAGGCCAGCTACCACCGAACGGCATAGGCATTTTCTGTCTTTGCCAGGTATCCTCGCGATCGTACCGAACAGCTTCACCAAATAGATGAAATTGTTGCAGAAACAGCTGGTTCAGGCCCGTTCGTTCATGCAGCACCCGCCCGGCTGCGGCATCTACCGACTCCTTTTTGTAAATAAATCCACCGGGCAAACACCATTCATTAGTCTCCTTCCAACGTAATAGCAAAACTTTCAGCCGGGTGTCGTGAAAACCAAAAATAACGCAATCAAGTGACAGACCGGGTACGCACTCCTCAGCTACGGTTTGGTAATAGGCGATTAATTGATCTGGGTAATTCATGCGGAAATATAAATTTTTCTACAGGTCATTATACAAGCTAATTATAAATTAGCCATGTTTGCTTTTAACTCCTCAACAGGATTAACAGGATTTTATTTGCATGAAAATATTGTTAATCCTGTAATTCTGTCAAGGCGCTACATTGCGTTACACTTTTCGATTCACTAAAATCCGTATCTTTCCTGATACAAACGCGATTCCTATTTCAATCCTTCTTCGGTTATGGCTTCTGTAAAATTGACCATTAACAACCAGCCGCATACAGTGGATGTTGATCCTGATATGCCACTATTGTGGGCCATCCGCGATGTGGTTGGTCTGACCGGTACTAAATTCGGCTGCGGCATTGCGCAGTGTGGGGCCTGTACGGTCCATTTAGATGGCAATCCTACCCGCTCATGCAGCGTTCCCGTCTCGGCAGTGGTCGGTCAAAAAATAACGACCATCGAGGGCCTTTCTAAAAACGCCGATCACCCAGTGCAGAAAGCCTGGGTGGAGCATCAGGTACCGCAGTGTGGTTATTGCCAATCCGGGCAAATCATGTCGGCGGTGGCTCTACTGAAGCAAACCCCCAAGCCCACCGACGACGACATTGATACTGCCATGCAGGGAAATATATGCCGTTGCGGTACGTATGGCCGTATTCGGCAGGCTATTCATACAGCATCAGCAGAAATGGCATCCAGTCCTAAAATGCCAAAAACAACACCTAAAATCGGTAAGCGATGAGCACAACTCCCACTTCTACTGGAACTGAAACCGGCACAAGCCGACGAAATTTCCTAAAAGCGGCAGGTCTGACCGGAGCCGCTTTTGCGCTTGGTTTTTCGTCAAACGACAGTCTCGCCAGCCCTGTACTGAATCTTAGTGCCCAGCCTGGAATGCCCCCGCCTGAATCGGTTGAACTCACACCCTATATACTCATCGAGAAATCGGGGCGAATCACGATCATGAATCCCCGCCCCGAAATTGGTCAGGGAACCTATCAATCTGTACCGGCACTCATTGCCGAGGAACTGGAAGTACCGTTAGACAAAGTCGTTATCCGGCAAACCGGGGGCGAAAGCAAATATGGTGGTATGTGGTCGCAGGCGGTAGGCGGCAGCGGCTCCATTCGGGGTGGCTACACGCAGATGCGCAAAGTAGGTGCGTCGGCCCGCGAGATGCTTATAAAAGCGGCCAGCAATCAATGGAGCGTTCCGGTAGAAGAATGTTTCGCCGAAAACGCCACGATTGTTCATAAGCCTACGGGTAGAAAATTGTCATACGGCCAGTTAGCTGAACCAGCCGCCAAACTTCCCGTTCCGAAAGAGCCTACGCTGAAAGATCCGAAACAGTTTACGATGCTGGGCAAATCGATGCCCCGGCTCGATATTCCGATGAAAGTGTCGGGTCAAGCAACGTTTGGTATTGATGCAAAGGTGCCCGGTATGGTTTATGCCTCCATAGAGCGGTGCCCCGTATTCGGTAGCAAGCTGGTCAGTTTCGACGCGGCTCAGTCGTTGAAAGTTAAAGGCGTTCGGCAAGCCGTAAAAGTGGAGCGCGTTATTGGCAAAAACCATTACGATGGTGTAGCCATTATCGCCGACAATTACTGGGCTGCCTTGCAAGGCCGGAAAGCACTCAAGGTGAAATGGGATCATCAGGGACATGACACATTCAATTCTGTTGACTTCGAAAAAAAACTCCGTGAGTTAGCCAAAACGGATGGTGTGGTGGGTCATAATGCAGGTGATTTTGACAAGACGTTTGCTGGTTCGTCGAACCAGCTTGACGCTTTTTACGAAACTCCCATCGTGAGCCATTCGACTATGGAGCCGATGAATGCGCTGGCGCATTACAAACCCGGCGCGTCCAAGCCGGGCGCATCCACACCAAGCGATAAAGTTGAGATTTGGGTCTCTTCGCAAGGTGGCGATTTGGTCAGAGACGAAGTGGCAAAAGTGCTTAAAGTGCCCGCCGATAATATAACCGTACACATTTTATTTAATGGTGGCGGTTTCGGTCGGCGGCTGGCACAGGATTTTGCTACCGAAGCAACATTGCTCTCAAAAGCCATTGGCAAACCCGTTAAAGTGGTCTGGACACGGGAAGACGACACCCAACTCGGTCCATTTCGGCCCATGACATTCTCTGCCATGCGCGGGGCGCTTTCTGCCGATGGGAAAATTATAGCCCTTCAGCACAAGGTCATTTCGCCGTCTATCGACGCGACGATGAACGAGACATACGACAAGACGAAGCCCGACAGTACCATGCTCGAAGCCACCAACGAGCAGAAATATGAAATTCCAAACCTTAACACACGCTATGTTAATGCCGACATTCACATTCCGCTTACCTACTGGCGGTCGGTGACGAGTTCGACTCTGGCATTTTCCCACGAATGCTTTATCGACGAAATGGCTCATAAAGCAGGACAAGATCCACTGGCATTTCGGCTGTCGATGATGACGAAAGACAGCGATGCAAAACGAGTGCTGATGAAGTTGAAAGAGGTTTCTGGCTGGGATAAGCCACTGCCTGCCGGTAAAGGGCGCGGTGTTGCCCAGTGGGAATTTTTCGCGGGCTTAGCCGGGCAAGTAGTGGAAGTGTCAAAGGACAAAGCTGGTGGCGTAAAGGTCGATAAGGTTTACTGCGTCATTGATCTTGGCACAGTCGTTAATCCAGATACGGTGAAAGCTCAGGTAGAAGGAGCTATCGCAATGGCCTTGACGGCCGCCACCAAAGACGGAATCA
The DNA here is from genome assembly GCF_042686045.1 of Spirosoma flavum. Lineage (NCBI taxonomy): Bacteria > Pseudomonadati > Bacteroidota > Cytophagia > Cytophagales > Cytophagaceae > Spirosoma > Spirosoma flavum. The sequence continues at coordinate 228,017 of NZ_JBHUOM010000001.1, read as the reverse complement.
CGTTCGAGAATGGTCAGGCGGTTCAGAAAAATTTTGATGCCAACCATATGCTGCGCATCAACGAAATGCCAGCGATTGAAGTCCACATCCTCGCCGAAGGCGGGCCAGTAATTAAGGGCGTTGGAGAGCCGGGTTTACCCCCTTTAGCACCCGCTTTAGCCAATGCTGTCTTTGCCGCAACGGGCAAACGCATCCGTCGGCTACCATTTGATTTGGAGAAAGTTTAGCCTAAGTTTTATGATGACTTCGGGGCTTGCTCGTGGAACTGTGTTATACTCTATATAGTGTAGATATCGTACATAGCCTAGTTCCGTGAGTAGGCCCTGAAATTTTCCAGAATCAAATTTCAAAACAGATTCTTACTGTTGTCGTTTTAATACTACGATAGTTTATTGAATTGATTCATGAAAGAAATCAGTCGTATTGTTGAGGTTTTTGAACAAATTGACTTCTCCCAACGCAAGGCCGCTCTGGCAACCGTTGTGTGGGTAGAAGGATCATCATATCGTCGTCCCGGTGCTCGTATGCTCATTACGGACGATGGACGTTGGGAAGGGGCCATTAGTGGCGGCTGTCTGGAAGGTGATGCCTTACGGAAAGCCCGGCAGGTTATGCTCGATGGACAACCTATTGTGGTCACGTATGACACAATGGACGACGGAGCCAATAGCTTTGGCGTCGGTTTAGGGTGCAATGGCATTATTGATGTCTTGATTGAACCGATTGATCCCAATAGTCCGCAAAACCCGGTCGCGTTGTTAAAGGAGTTTACACAAAGGCGTGACGTGCGTGCCCTAGCTACGGTATTGAAAAGCAATGACTTCACAGGTCTTATGCCTGGAAATCGGTTTGTTCTTACCCAGCAAACAGCCGAATCAATCCCCGGTTGGCTGCACGATGACATGTACGACGTATTCAGTACAGGCAAGCCATTGACCCGAACCTATTCTATTTTGTCAGGAAGTGCCGAGGTGTTCATTGAGCGAATCGACCCTGGTATTGAACTGGTTATATTCGGCGCTGGCTACGATGTTGTTCCGGTAGCTAAACTGGCCCGTGACCTCGGCTGGCAGGTAACAGTTACCGACGATTGCGTGGCTCACCTGTCTCCGAAACGATTTCCGGTGGCTACCTGCGTGTTGTATGCCGACCGGCAGGCCGTTACCGATCAGCTAACAATTACCAACAGAACAGCCGCAGTGTTGATGTCGCACAACTTCAATTACGACCGGGCTGTATTGCAAAAACTTCTCGCAACCGATGTTCCATACATTGGTATGTTGGGGCCGCGCAAACGGTTCGATAAGATGCAGGCCGAATTTGAGAAAGATGGACTAAATTTCAGCGAAACGGCTCTGAGCAGAGTCCACGCCCCTATTGGGCTGGACTTAGGGGCCGAAACCCCGGATGAAATCGCCCTGTCGATTATGGCCGAAATCAAAGCGTTTTTCACAAAAGGAGCCGGTGGATTTTTGAAAGACAAACCCGGTCCTATTCACGAACGGCTCTCTGGAAATTCCTCTGAGCATCGTCGGCAAGCAGACGAGATCGGCCTAGACACGGCCAGTTTGGGCGCGGTATAAGCATGAACATCGCAACGATCATTTTAGCCGCTGGCGGCTCAACCCGATTGGGCGGCAAACCAAAACAATTGCTTAGTCATGACGGAACGACGCTTGTACGGCGGATGGCCAATGCTGCTTTATCGTTACAGACGGGTCCAGTAATTGTTGTGCTGGGGGCAAATCAGGACCTTATTTACACCGAACTCGCTCATTTACCCATTCATACACCCATCAATCCCGATTGGCGCGACGGCATGTCGTCATCCCTGCGGGTTGGCCTGAACAGGTTATCCGACGAGCCAGTCGAAGCGTTTTTGATTGTCTTGACCGATCAGCCTTATGTTACGGCTGAGCTTCTCCAGCAATTAATTACGACACAGGAAAAGAGAGGGTTAGGTATCGTTGCTTGCCGGTATGGTGAGTCCGGCCATCTCGGCGTACCAGCTTTATTCGATATCCGCTATAGATCTGAGTTTATGCGCCTGTCAGGTGATGTGGGTGCTCGTAAACTTATTCAGCAGTATTCGAGCGACTGTGCCGAGATTCCTTTCCCATTGGCCGCCATCGATTTAGATACCTGGCAGGATGTAGAAGCGTGGCAGTCTTCTCTAGACAATAGCCACTAACAGGGTTCTGCTCCGGCACCCGGCTGGTGTATTAGCTTAGCTATCAGACATAAATACTTGCCTACAGCTATCTCCTTACTGACCTCTCCCTCATTTTCGTACCTTTGCCTCCAGAATGGCAAGACTCTTAGCAATCGACTATGGTATGAAACGCACCGGCATTGCCGTTACGGACCCTTTGCAACTCATTGCGTCGGCGCTGGATATGGTACCCTCCCACGAGGTGTTGAAGTATCTGAGAGCCTATGTGGTGCGGGAACAAGTCGAAGCATTTATTGTCGGCCTTCCCAAGGGATTGGATGGTAATGATACCGATAATACTCCTCGTGTCAGAAAGTTCGTGACGCATCTGCAGAACGCTTTACCCGACATTCCGGTTTATTGGCATGACGAACGTTTCACATCCGTTATGGCTCTGCAAGCCATGATTGCCGGTGGAAGTACTAAAAAAGATCGACGGGAGAAGGGCAATATCGACAAAGTCAGTGCGGCCATTATTCTTCAGTCCTATATGGAAAGCAAAAAGAATAATAAGTGAGGATTGACCACGATTCAGACTCATCTACTATTCATTATTAAAGATATGATTTTCCCAATTATTGCCTACGGTGATCCCGTTCTGCGGAAACGGGCTAAAAACATTGAACCCGGTAGCCTCGACGTCAAGACGTTGAGCGTAAATATGTACGAGACGATGTATGCGGCTTCGGGTGTAGGGTTAGCCGCTCCGCAGATCGGCCAAAGTATTCGAATGTTCGTCGTCGATGGTGAACCGCTGAACGAAGATGAAGCGGAAGAAGACATTGACAAAACCCTAATTGGTTTCAAAAAAGTGTTCATCAACCCCGAAATCATCGAAGAAGCGGGTGACGACTGGGGTTTTGAAGAAGGTTGCCTGAGTATTCCAGGGATTCGGGGCGAAGTGTTCCGGCCCGAAATTATCGTAATTCGTTACTTGGATACCGACTGGAATGAGCATGAAGAAGAATATGAAGGCATGGCAGCTCGCATCATTCAGCATGAATATGACCATCTCGACGGTAAATTATTTACGGATTACCTGCCTACTCTCCGCCGGACGCTCATCAAGAAAAAGCTAGCCGACATTACGAAGGGCAAAACGGATGTTGAGTATAAGATGAAATTCCCAAAACTGTAGAAATCAATTCGTCTGCCGGTCTCTACATCTGGTTCCTTATGAATATTACTCTCCTTCAAGCCGATCTTTACTGGCACGATCCGGTAGCTAACCGAGCCATGCTGGAGGAGCGTATCTTTAACTTATCGGAACCGACAGACCTGATTATCCTCCCCGAAATGTTCACAACGGGCTTTACTATGGATGCCCGCGCCGTAGCTGAGCCGATGAACCTGACTACGTTTCGGTGGATAAAGCAAATGGCGGCTCAAACGGGAGCCGTCGTAACAGGTAGTTATGTAACGAAAGAGGATGGCCACTTTTACAATCGGCTCATCTGGATGCAACCCGATGGACAGTTTGATACGTACGACAAACGCCACCTATTTCGGATGGCGGGCGAAGATGCAATTTATACGGCGGGAACAAGTCGAATTGTGAAAGAATGGAAAGGCTGGCGCATTTGCCCGCTTGTCTGCTATGATCTTCGTTTTCCTGTCTGGAGCCGCAATCAACTTGATGAATCATCCGATTTTGCCTACGATTTACTACTCTATGTAGCCAACTGGCCAGCCGCACGGCGCAACGCCTGGAATGTGCTCCTACAAGCCCGCGCCATTGAAAACCTGAGTTACGTAGTCGGTGTGAACCGAGTTGGCGAAGATGGTGACCGAAACGTTGGACCGGGCCACGTGTACTCGGGCGATTCAGCCGTGATTGACTTCAAAGGTGACATCTTGTTCCGGCATTCCGACACAGAAATAGTTCACCAGCAAACGCTTTCGCTGGATGAATTGCAGACATTTCGAACGAAATTTCCGGCTAATCTGGATGCCGATTCGTTTACACTTCTTCGTTAAGGTTGTCAAATAACGTCGATAACTCCCGGAAACTTCCCAACGTGGTAAACGATTTGCCGGTCAATTGTTCCTCGGTCACTTGCTCGTGCGCCCAGGTAATGGCATAGGGTATGTGTATAGCCCGCCCACCAATGTGAACTACTGGCAGAATATCGGATTTTAACGAATTTCCAATCATCAGAAAATCAGCGGGTTGAATATTATATTTCTGTAGAATACGCTGATAGGCCAGTTCATTCTTTTCGCTAACTATTTCCACGTGCTTAAAGTAATGTCCTAAACCCGAACGGGCAATCTTACTCTCCTGATCAAAAAGGTCGCCTTTAGTCAGTACCATGAGGTCAAACTTCTTGGAAAGCGTTTCCAGAACGTCGACAACCCCATCGAGTACGTCAATTGGGAAATCCAGTAGTTGCCTTCCCACATCAATAATCTGCTGAATCTCTACCCCGGTAACAGCACCATTGGTTAGTTCGATGGCCGTTTCGATCATAGCAAGTATAAAACTTTTAGCGCCGTAGCCAAACAATTCGAGGTTCCGAATCTGCGTAGCATAAAACCGTTGCGACAGGGTATCTTCATCGATGTGATGCGCGAGCATTTCGCCTAATTTTTGCTTTACATCAACGTAATTTGGTTCGTTGACCCACAGTGTGTCGTCGGCATCGAAAGCGATTAGTTTCATGGGCGAAGTGATGTTAACGGTTGAAAATTGAACAAAGGTAAGCAGGCAGCCAAAATCTTATTATACTACGCCATTTTGCGATAATTTGATTTGCGTCATATTGCTGAAATACCCAATTTGCCGCCTATTCCTAACGCTATTTTCCTTTTTTATCAATATGGTATTTACTGAGCAAGATCAGGACCAGATTCAGTTGCAGGGCGTTTCGCTCGACCAGATTGACCAGCAGATACAACACTTCGTACAGGGCTTCCCGTATCTGAATGTCATAAAAGCCGCTACCATTGGTGATGGTATCGTTCGCATTACCGAAGACCAGTTACCAGCTTACATTCACCGGTTCGATGTAGCGGCTCACGAACGCGATTTAGTAAAGTTCGTTCCCGCTTCGGGAGCGGCTACCCGGATGTTCAAATCATTGTTTTCTGCACTGGATGGCAAGTCGGATAAATCGACGGACGAAGTATTTGCCCGCCTAACCGAGTTTGCTTTCTACGACGATCTGAAAGCTGCCATGGCAGCTAAAGGCCATGATTTGGATAAAGCCGTTGCCGAAAATGATTGGACGCCATCGCTGCGGGTAACTGTCCTGCAATTTTTGTTGACCGACGAGGGCCTGGAATATGGTAGCCTGCCGAAAGGATTACTGAAGTTTCACCGTTACGCCGACGGCCCACGGACTCCTGTAGAAGAACATTTGGTAGAGGGTGCAGCTTATGCCAACTCCGACGGTTTAGTTAAAATTCACTTTACCGTCTCGCCCGAACACCGCAGCCGTTTTGAGCAACTGATTCAGGAACAGAAAGCCGATTATGAAGCGTGGCTTGGTGTGACGTTCGAAATAAGTTTTTCGGAGCAGAAAAAATCCACCGATACCATTTCGGTAAATGTCGACAATTCGCCGTTTCGTAATGCCGACCGCGACGGCGTGCCGGGGTCATTGTTGTTTCGCCCGGCGGGTCATGGTGCGCTTATCGAAAACCTTAATGACATCGACGCTGACATTGTCTTTATCAAAAACATCGACAATGTAGTGCCTGACGAAATTAAGGAACCTACCGTTACCTACAAAAAAGTATTGGCTGCTGTGTTGATCGATGCCCAACAGCAAATTGCCCGTTTGCAGGGTTTGCTAGAAGGGCAGTCCGGCGAATCGGGTGAGATTAGCGATGGCTATCTTGCCGAAGCCGACGAGCTCCTTCGCCGAACACTCTTCACATTACCACCAGAGGGTTTTGAAACGTTATCGAAAGCAGAAAAACTGGACTACCTGCGCCGGAAATTAGACCGTCCGGTACGAGCATGTGGGATGGTCAAAAATGTTGGCGAACCCGGTGGCGGGCCTTTCTGGGCCAGAAATCAGGATGGTTCCGTATCGTTGCAAGTGGTTGAGTCAGCACAGATTGACTTAAACGACCCAGCGCAAAAGTCCATTTTTGACGAAGCTACACACTTTAATCCCGTCGATTTAGTTTGTGGCCTGAAAGATCATCATGGTCGTAAATACGATCTGCCAGCCTACCGTGACCAGTTAACAGGTTTCATTACTGCTAAGTCGAAAGACGGAAAAGACCTCAAAGCACAGGAATTACCGGGCCTTTGGAACGGGGCCATGGCCGACTGGAACACGATTTTTGTGGAAGTACCGCTCGTTACGTTTAACCCGGTTAAAACCGTAAACGATTTGCTACGGAAAGAGCATCAACCAACAGAAGATTAAAAAAGTTGGCTGTTGCAGTTATATCGTTGTACGGTTTTGGAAACGAAGTCTCCAAAACCGTACAACGATACTATGTTGACAGTCAGCTGGTTGCAACTTCAACCAATTCGGAGGCTTTACTACCAACTGGAATTTCTTTACTTTCGGACGAAGCAAGCTTTTGGAATGTCAGCAACGTTGTGCTTTCGTAAACGCCTAGATTCGCGTCGCGAACGCGCTCCATTATTGGCCTTAGCGCGCAGGTTACCTCGTCATTACAGTCATCGCATTTAACATAAAAATTAAACGATACGCAGGGCGTTGGGGCAATAGGCCCATCAATTACCCGAAGTACCTGTGCCAGATTGACCCGACCCGGATCGACACGCAACAAATAACCACCACCTTTTCCCTTCTGGCTTTGCAGAATTCCGTGATTACGCAGTTCCAGCAGAATAGCTTCTAAAAATTTTTTCGGGATATTTTCCTTCGCCGAAATGTAGGAAATCAATACGGGGCCTTTGCCATACTCTTCAGTCAAAACCTTGAGGGCTTTGATGGCATACTTAGCTTTTTTAGAAATCATCGTTACGGTGCCTAATGGTGGTAGGGTAATAAAGTAGACCGACTAATTAAATAACGATTCGGCCATCAAAAGAATAAAAATCAGCAGGTACTTAATTCTCAGCCAAAAACGTGGCTATTTACGTAAATAAAGCAGAAATGATGATACACTCGACCATACCTTATTGTCTTTAACACAAATTTATTGCCGAACAATCATAAACTTCCTAAAAGTTCATGGATTAAGTTGGGTATTAGATGCGCCATGAATCTGTAAGTAACTAAATGATCCGTCGAAAGTGTAAACTGTTGATTTTTGCATTAGATTGGCAGCTGATTTATAAGTAACCTACGCCTTTTTACTACTTAGCTATTGTATGAATTACGTTTACTTATTTCTTTGGCCTGTGTCTTCATAGGCCACTCTTACAGTAGCTTCCTTACCATTCCAGATGGCACCTCTCAACAGAAATACTGCCGAGTTGAGTACCATTTACGCGTACAGCGCAACTGATGGGATTGCTTTTGTTTCCCGTCTTTATTCGTACACCAACTTATACCGACCTCGCTAAGACGGTATTATACAATAAGAAGAAAGGAACAACCACTCATTTCATAAGTAGTTGTTTAATCTTATTTTAATCTGTTCATCTATTTCATAACATTTGCCGTGTGTTTGATAACATTTGGCTAACAGGGAGCGTCTGAAATTCCGTGAATTTTGCACCGGAAATATCATAGATGCAACAAATGAAATTATTTATCTCTACCCTGTTACTTTTATTATCACTTGTCACTCTTTCGGTCTCTTGGGCACAGGTGACAACCAGCGGTTTGAGTGGCCGTATTACAGACATTAAGAAAGAGGGATTACCTGGTGCAACGGTTCAGGCACTATACACACCAACCGGCACAAAATATGCTACCGTTACGGATACTGAAGGCCGTTTCCGTATCAATAACATGAATGCGGGCGGCCCTTATCAAATTGTAGTTACTTATGTAGGCTATAATACCGAAACCCGGTCTGATGTTCTGCTGCAATTAGGCGAAACCACCAATTTGAATTTTCTGCTAAAAGACGGTAGTGCGCAATTGACCGAAGTTGTTGTAAAAGGTAGTCGAGAGGGCGAACGACAGGGCGCGGGCATTAGTGTCAACAGTGAAGCCATCCGTCGGTTACCAACTATTTCGCGGAGTTTGACCGATATGACTCGCTTATCTCCGCAAGCCAACAACAATAACTCGTTTGCGGGTACAAATTTCCGGTACAATAACGTGACTATTGACGGAGCCATTAACAATGATGCCATAGGTTTTAGCCCATCACTTGGTGGCTCGACCGGCTCAACGGGTCAGCCTGGTTCAAGTACGCGTACAAACCCTGTAAGCTTAGATGCCATTCAGGACATTCAGGTAGCCGTGGCCCCGTTTGACGTACGATTGGGCAATTTCTTAGGTGGTTCTATCAACGCCGTGACACGAAGCGGCACCAACGATGTAACGGGTTCAGTCTATGGATTTGGTCGGAATGCTTCACTAACGGGTTCATGGAATGGCGCATCTGACGCCAAAGAAAAATTACCCAGCACGTTTTACGAGTATCAAACGGGCGTTCGAGTAGGGTTGCCGCTGATTAAAAATAAGCTGTTCTTCTTTACCAACGAGGAAATCACCCGTCGTCAAGATCCGGTTCAGTTTCAGGCAGGCACACCTAGCTCACTTATTAAGGATGCGGCCCTTGCCCAGCAGCTCAGCGATTTTGTTAAAACGAACTATGGTCTCGATGCCGGGTCGTCTGGCAATTATTCGATCTACTCAAAAAGCACCAAATTCTTTAATCGGATAGACTGGAATATCAACGATAAAAATCAGCTGAGTATCCGTAATAACACGGTATTCTCGGAAGCTACTAATTTAGAGCGTGACGCAGCCAACTTCCGTTTCGGCAGCATCGACTTCAAGCAAAGCAATAACCAGAGCAGCACCGTTGCCGAATTAAAGAGTCAATTTGGTGGACGAGCATCGAACAGCTTGATTTTTGGTTATTCGAGCGTTCACGATTTTCGGAATACGCTCTCGAATGTACGGTCGTTTCCACAGGTCGAGATTGGCTATAACGGCGGCACAATTTTCCTGGGTAATGACCGCGAAGCATCAGTATTTAACTTGCGCCAGAAGACGTTTGAGTTGACGGATAACTTTACATTTTACCTTGGCAAAAATACCTTCACGGTCGGTACGCACAACGAGTTTTATAACATCGACTACGGGTTCGTAAACGCGCCAAACGGTCGGATTTCTTACCGCTCGCCCGCTGAATTTCTGGCCAAATTGCCTAACCGCGTACGGGGTTCATACCCTTTCGCTGATGGGACGAATAACCTGGATACTCAATTCAACAATCCATACGCCCACTTCAATGTTAATCTGCTGAGTTTTTATGTGCAGGATGAGATTCAGCTTACAGACCGACTTAAGCTTTCGCCCGGTATTCGCTTCGATTATTCGGGGCTACCGACAAAACCGGCTCTTAGCTCGCAGGTAACGGGATCGGCTGGCGATCCGACTGATATGGGTAAGACGTACAACTTCACACCTCTGAACAAAATCACCAATAACTACCTAAACAACGTTCAAATATCACCCCGTTTAGGGTTTAATTTCGATGTAAAGGGTGATCGAAGTTTGGTCATTCGGGGTGGAACGGGCTTGTTTACCGGTCGGATTCCATTCGCCTGGTTAGGGTATGCTTTCTACAACAATGGTGTGGGTTACGGCGCGTATGACTTTAACAACAATGCTACGGCAACGACCAAACTGGTTGGCGATCCCCTTGTTGCGAATGGCGGATTAGCTATTAATAACAACCCGGCAAATGGTGGAGTAACCCGGACACAGGTTGACTTGATTGACAATAAGTTTAAGATGCCCCAGATGTTCCGGAACAATATCGCCGTTGATTACACAGTGGGCGGTTACAAGTTTACGGTAGAAGGATTATACACGAAGGTGATTCAGGATTTGAAGTTTCAGCAAGTCAACACCAAAGATATTGTCCGGTATTACAGCTACGATACGAAGCAACAACAGCCAATTTATGTAGCGGCTAATGGAAGTGCTGGAGCGCAGCGCATTGACAATAACTTCGCTAATGCGTACATGCTGTCAAATACGAACAAAGGCTACCGCTACAGTTTGACAGCACAAGTACAACGGAACTTCCCGGCTGGTTTTGGTTTTTCAACGGCTTACACTTACGGCAAATCGTTCGATATTACCAACGGCATTCGGAACTCAATGGAATCGAACTGGCAGTTGAACCAGTCGCTGACTCCTAACAACCCGCAATTATCGTATTCGAACTTCGACATTCGGAGCCGGATTGTAGGTACGGTCAATTACCGGAAACTGTGGAATCCGCGCAATGCCACCACCGTTACGCTGTTTTATTCGCTGCAATCTGGTACGCCGTTCTCATGGGGATATGTCAACGCAACCGTCGATGGGTCAGCGCAGGCCAATAGTTTAGCCTATATTCCACGTGACCTGACTGAAGCGCAAAAGTTGTTACCAACTGGAACACAAGCGGCTGATTTTATGAACTTTGTTGAATCAGACTCTTATCTGAAAACACGCAAGGGCGACTTTACCGAACGCAATGCCGGTCGCACACCCTGGAATAATACAATGGATTTGCGTTTCCTGCATGAGTTCAAGTTAAAAGGCCGTCAGTCGATTCAGATTAGTTATGACATTATCAACTTCCTGAATCTGCTGGACAAGAAGTTAGGCTACTACTACTTCTCACCAAATACGTTTAACTCGACAGCGTCTGTCGGTTTAACACGGGCTACGAATCCAACGGTAGGCGACCCAACATTTAGTTGGTCGGCTCCGGCGGCACCGTATTCGATTGATCCCCTGGGCTCTCGCTGGCAGATGCAGTTGGGCGCACGGTACTCGTTCTAACATACATTACTTTCTATCCAAAACAAACCGCCCGGCTATTCAGTCGGGCGGTTTGTTTTGTTCGAGGTTTAAATTGACGTAAAAGAAAAAACCAGAACAATGTTCTGGCTTTTCGGGCGACACCAATATGAGGCTCTAGATGATAGATAGCTTGTTTATGCAAACTAATTTCCGACAAAGTTACTCATCTAGTGTTAGGGGAATGTTATGCCACCATTACGCTTGTATTAGGACTAATCAACTACTCCATTTTGTGCGTCGCGGCTGTCTTTCCAAAACCCATTGACAAACTGGTACTTTATTTGAGTGCCCTTCACTAGCAGGAAAGTTGGAATCTGCTCTAGTTGAAGCGGTTGTCCCGGCAAGCCGCCTTCATGAAGCAAGTGTACAGCTTGCGTTGGAAAGTTATCGTTAGCAGCCTGCCGTACGTTAAACAAGACAATTCCATCGCGTCGAAGAGCGGATAAATTAAGTTTATCAAGATCGGCTGCGCTGTCGAGCGTATCAGCATAAATACGAGCTGGTGTTAAGGTTAAGCCCGTCGCGTCGATTTCCTCTATACCGTACAAGGTTGACAGATCGCCAATATCTTCGACGGTGCTCTTATACTGAAACGTTTTTGCCAATCCAGCCTGGGCCAATCCAGGCCGGGCCAGTCCAGGCTGAATTACGTTGTCATTGACTTCGTCGTGATTAATGCCCACGTCAATCGTTATCGGTCGGCCTTCACGCACGACCGTCGCATTCCGAATCAGGACGTCAAATAAGGCGCGACCGTTTTCGGGAATGGCCTGATAGTCGGCAGTATCTTCCTGTTTATAGACTCCATCGGCAATGGCTTTCAGAGCAGACAGAATCGCCACAAAGTTCAGCCGACGGATCGCCATTTTTTCCGGATCACCTCTGTAGCCGCCCGATTCAATCAAAACCAGCGTTGTTCCCCACTTTTGAATGTTATCTCCGAACGCTCTCGGCTCAAACTCATCGTCGTAGCGAGCCACCTGTCCCGGTATAAACTGCTGCAACACGCGATTCATGCCCACAATGAGCTGCATAGATCGTTGCCGAACATCGTTGACCGTCCGGTCTTCATCATAGGCCGTCGCCAAAAAAGACATAACAGCCTGTTTGCCCGTTTTGCCAACGCTGTATCGTGGGCTCTGGTCATGAAGATTGAAGCCAACTAACGGATGAAGCGTTTGCTGAAGATGTTTAAGTAGCCTTCCTTCCGGTGTTTGCAGACGCAGCGCATCGCGATTCATGTCAATGTCTGTGGCGGTGCGTCGTTGAAATCGTTCGGTCCCATCAGGATTGAGCATCGGCACAAAATAGAGTGTCGTGTTAGCCAGGATTGTCTGTCGCAACTCATCGAAGCCATCATTTTTCGCTTGCAGGAAATTAAAAATGTCGAACAAAGCCATCGTGGCAGTGGCTTCGTCGCCGTGCATCTGGCTCCAGAGCAATACTTTCGTTGGTCCTGTACCGGCTTTGACCTGATAAATAGCCCGTTTTTCCAGTGATTCGCCAACCTGACTAACCGACATCGGTTCGCTTAGCTTATTCAGCAGGGGTATAATATCCGCATGGGTAAATCGTCGATGCGTAAAGATTTTTTCTTTATAGGTGTCATGCGCGTCGTGCAGCCGACGTGCTACATCCTGGGCTTGCGAACTAATTGGCATTGTTAGGAATAGAGATAGAACGAGCGATAGCCTTATCATAGTTTTTGTCCAAGCCACAGGCCACCAATAGAAGCGACTAAACACAAGATCACATTGAGGCCAATATTAAGCAAGGCAGCCCCAATACGACCATTTTGCATCAATATAACCGTATCATAGCTAAAACTTGAAAACGTGCTGAGTCCTCCACAAAAGCCCACACCGATCAGCAAGCGGGTTTCCTCACTCGCCAACCTACTCATTATTAAGCCAGCAACCGCACCCAGCACAAAGCTGGCGACTATGTTAACCACTAAAATGGCCGTTGGAAATGGCGAGCCAGTAAGCGTAGCAGGAATTAACCGACCTGCGCTATAGCGCAGTAAACTCCCCGCACCACCACCGAAAAATACCAGCACATAGGGATTTATCAACAACATTCTCATGGTGGCAAACTTACAAAAAACAACAACGCTGACAGCCGGTCTCAGGGCTTGAATCCCTTATGGGCCACTTTTTTCGCTATCATTGTAAAATAGCCTGCTCTGGCACCTTGCTTCCTCCTGCCCACTATGGCCCAAAATCAACTCAAAAAATTGTTAGGCGTCGGCTTCGGCGTAGCCGTCACCATTGGCGGCACTATTGGTACGGGTATTTTGCGAAAGCCTGGTCCCGTTGCGCAGGACATTGGCAATCCCACCCTCATCATTGCAGTCTGGCTGGCCGTGGGTGCCTATGCACTGGTTGGTTCGCTGTCGGTTATGGAATTGGGAACGATGCTGCCTAAAGCAGGAGCCTGGTATATTTATGCGCGCCGGGCATTTGGCAATTATATCGGTTTCATTATCGGTATTAGTAGCTGGCTCGGCAGTGTGGCCGCTATGGCCTTTGGGGCCGCCGTTATGAGCGAGTACATTGGTTTACTGGTGCCGGTGCTAATTAACTGGCAAAAAGTAGTTGCCATCAGCATTCTGCTGGCATTTGTTGCTTTTCACTGGATTGGCGTTCGGGCGGCAGGCCGGGCGCAGGAGGTTATGAGTGTACTTAAAGCGGTGGGATTATTAGCATTCGTGGTGGCCTGCTTTGTGGTAACGCCCAGTTCATCAGCCGCCCCGATCTCAGTCGGGACAGTTAGGCCGTTGGCCGAGAAAGGCATTTGGCTTGGCATTCTGGCCGCACTACAGTCGGTGTTTTATACCTACGATGGCTGGCACACAGCGGCCTATTTTACGGAAGAGGATGTAAATTCCAGCCGTAATCTGCCCCGTTCTATGATGGGTGGGGTGCTTCTGATCATCGTCATTTATGTACTGGTTAACCTGGCACTGCTTCACGTTCTGCCCATAGAAACCCTGGCAGGGTCTAAATTAGCCGCTGCCGATGCCGTTCAGTTTCTATTCGGGCCGGGCAGTGCGCAGGTCGTAACGTTTTTGCTGATGATTTCAATTATGGGCATTATCAACGCCCAGCTGATGTTCAATCCACGCGTTATCTTCTCGATGGCTCGCGATGGACTGTTTTTTCGCGCCGTTAGTTACGTCAATGCGGGTGGCACACCGGCCCTTGCCGTGTTGCTAACAGCCCTAACGTCAATTGTACTGATCCTAACTAATACCTATAGCAAACTGTCGGATATTGCCACATTCTTCTTCGTGTTGTGTAACGCGTCGGGTTTTGCGGCTCTGATTCGCCTGCGACAAACCGAGCCAGACCTTCCGCGACCAATTCGGGCCTGGGGGTATCCTTTTTCTACCTGGACACTACTTATTGTCTCACTGGCGTTTCTGCTTGGGGTTATTATCGGTGATTTCTCCAGCAGCTTGTACGCCCTTGGCTTCATAGCGGTGAGTTATCCGGTGTATTTACTGATTAAGCGATAGGAAAGCTAGAGAGCTTGGCTTTATTACAATATTACAATCGCTCATGAATTTCCTCTAACAACGCTGCCGTTCGTCGGCGCATTTCGCTGACGGGCTGCGTAAAATTGTTGTGCATGATACTGAAATAGAGAAGCTTATTCCGCTTCGTCAGTACATAACCGCTTAGATTATATACACCGGTCATAGAACCGGATTTGGCAAAAACATAAGACTTCTCATTTGCCATTGGGATCCGCAACGTAGCCGACTGCCCGGTGGCAATTCGCGGCCCGACTGGCAGTAGGCCAAACAATCGCCGTTGTGGCACTTTTGAATAAATCCGGCCAAGTAAATCAATAAAAATGTTGGGCGTAAACAGGTTATACCTTGATAAGCCTGAACCATCAACCCACTTGGCCGGGGTTCGGCCTCCTGAGGTGGCTGAATAATGTAAAACTGAATCTAATAGCCAACGTATTTCTGCTGTTGGATTGAGTTTGCCTGACGTGTGTTCGGCAGATGCCATAAACAGTACTTGTTCGGCAAACTGATTATCGCTCACGTGAAGCATTCGTTTGTAAAGCGAATCGGAGGGAGAGCCCCGCAAAAGTCGGGCGTTCGACTCTACAGGCACGTTAACCACGCCGACTGGTCGATGAAGAGTATCGGAAAGTAGTTGAGCAGCTAAAGTAGCCGACCATCGAAATGGCACATCCTGCCGCGTCGATTTTCCACCACTCGACCGTACAAACTGATTGCTAACTTCCGCACGATGCACTCCGCCCGCAGCCTTGGTCGATACATTTGTACTGTCAACAAATCGGCTTGGGTTTACTGACCCACTGGTAAACCGCACAACGTTGCCGTATATGGGCAGTGAGGCTAGTTCCGGCGAATAATCATCGTTATAATCGTCCCAGGCCCAACCGGACCCAAAGCGCGGACCATCATAATTGGCCGGTGAGAAGAACAACCGCTCCGGACGATTTCGGAGAAAGACCAGCGCAGTTGTATCGGGCAGATCAGGGTGAAGGAGAAGCGGATTACCGGTTCCCCAGAAAATCAGCGAATCGTTCCGAATAACGTAGCGTAATACGGGCAGCGAGTCACGGAGAGCTAGCAATCCCGCATATAAACTGAATAGTTTGGTGTTCGATGCGGGCGTAAAGGAC
The DNA here is from genome assembly GCF_042686045.1 of Spirosoma flavum. NCBI lineage: Bacteria > Pseudomonadati > Bacteroidota > Cytophagia > Cytophagales > Cytophagaceae > Spirosoma > Spirosoma flavum. The sequence continues at coordinate 212,216 of NZ_JBHUOM010000001.1, read as the reverse complement.
TTATCAGCATTGTATTCAATTAACGCTCGCTGTTGAACAGGATCATACAAGGCGACTCCTGTAAAGTGGTCGTTATAAGCCGACTTCGTGCGCAAATCACGATTAATGCGACGAGCGGGAGAGCAACCAAACACAATCAGTAAAAAAACAAAAGGCAGTACTACTTTCATATTTGCCGGTATAATTTCATGAAGCAGGAAGCGCCATTTACGGTGGCAGAGTTAACAGATTATTGCCAAATCTATCTATAAGAAATACTGCCCGGGCAAGCCATCGTTTTTCTTGAAGATACATTTATCGTTAACCTATTCTCATCATTGTTTTAGGCTATGGTATTCGGGCAACTTGCTTTCTCTTCCGAAATCGGAGTATTAGCGGTTGAAGGGTGTCGCGTTCAATAAATAGCACGACACCTATAAATAACCCAAACAGGGCCGTGTGAACCGGCACCGCAACCCATAAATTGGCAATGGGAAACTGCCAGCATCCCCAAATTAGCAAACCAGCCCCAAGTGTATACCCCACCGCTGATCGAACATCGTAAGGGACTGGATAGTATTTCTCGCCAAGTAGATAGCACATAGCCGTCATGACAAAGCTGGAAATTAGAAAGGCGACGGCACATCCCATATAGCCAATAATGGGAATAAGTACCAGATTCAGCACAATCGTTACGGCCATTCCGACAACTGTAATAAGTGTACCATAATACGTTTTGTCATTCAGCTTAAACCAAAACGAGATGTTGTAATAAACCCCCAAGAGCATGTTTCCCAGCAGAAGCAATGGCACAATATCCAACCCGACACGATACGCTTTCGAACGCAAAAATAGCTGGCCAAGCAGATCGAGATTGATACTAACGCCAACCCAGATCAGAATGCAGACGATCAGAAACCATTTTGTAACAGTCGCCAATAATGTCGGCGCATTTTTGTCTTCGGCCTGTGCGAAAAAAAATGGGTCAGCGGCAAATTTGAACGACTGGATAGCTAAGGCCATAAAGACCGATAACTTCAAACAACTGCCGTAAATACCCAGTACATCTTCGGGCGACAAACCTGGATAAAAACCCGGTGGCAAGAAATGGCGCAGGAATAACCGGTCTGTCAGTAGGTTTAAGACACCCGCCAGATTCGTGAGCATAATGGGGAAAGCATATACCAATAAAGCCCCGATTTGTGGCCCGTTCAACTGAAAACGAAACCCGGCAAATGCTTTTCGGATAATAATAAAATACAGCGCGTTACCAATTAGGTTGGCCAGAAAGATATAACCTGCACCGATCTCTGGCTTATAAATAAGGTCGGCTATCGGCTGTAGAGCCGTCAGATATTTACCTTCATAAACATCTTTGGCCAGAATAATAAAAAAGATATTTAAGGCGACTACGATAAGGATATTCGTCATTCTCGCCCAGACAAACTCACGAGCGCGGTTTTCGACGCGCAGACGGGCGAATGGAATCGCCACAATCGCGTCAATAGCCACCAGCAACGCCGACCATTGCACAAAACGCTCCTGACCCGGATAGTTTAGCCATTGGGTTATTTGGGTGGCAAAACTAAAGAGTAAAATCGTTGACAGAAGGCTTATACTAATAACTATGCTGAGTGACTGACTAAAAATTCGGTTCTTTTCGGCAACAGGCTGGTCTTTCGAGCGGGACATGAACCGAAAAAAAGCGGTTTCCAGCCCCAGTGTGTAAAGCACCAGAAAAACGCCAATCCAGCTATAAAATTCAATGTTCGAGGCCATTGCAGCTGGCTTGTCAAAGGCGTAAGTCTGGATTGGCAGGAGAGCATAATTGAGCAGCCGCGCCAGAATGGTACTGATACCATACAGCGCCGTGTCGCTGGCTAATTTTTTGAACGTACTCATTTTTTACAGAATGTCTGGCCTGGATTGGCCCAGCTAAAGCCGGACTTCGTGCTCCGGGCTGACAAAGTTAAGACCTTTGGTTATCTTTGCGCTTCCAGTTGAACCAGTTACGTGACTGTTTCGCATTACTTGGCAACAAAATTATTAACAGCCCTAAAGCTGTTCTAACCGACCTCATGTCTCTCAAAATCTCCTCCGCGCTGATTTCCGTTTTTTATAAAGACGGTCTCGAACCTTTAGTACGGCTCTTGAACGAACAGAACGTCAAATTATATTCTACCGGCGGCACTCAGGCGTTCATCGAACAACTCGGCATTCCGGTTACGGCTGTTGAAGACCTCACCGGCTATCCATCCATTTTCGGCGGACGAGTCAAAACACTGCATCCAGCCGTAATGGGCGGCATTCTGTACCGACGGGACGTAGCTGAAGATCTCGCTCAGGCCCAGCGGCACCAGATTCCACCCATTGATTTGGTGATTGTAGACCTTTATCCATTTGAGGAAACGGTAGCGTCGGACGCATCGGATGAGGACATTATTGAAAAAATTGACATCGGTGGTATTTCGCTGATTCGGGCGGCTGCTAAAAATTATAATGATGTACTGATTGTTTCCTCGCGAACTCAGTACACGGCTGTGGTCGATTTGCTGACCCAGCAAAAAGGATCAACTGAGTTGAGTGACCGCCGACAGTATGCCGGAGAAGCGTTTGCCGTAACATCGCACTACGACACGGCAATTCAGGCTTATTTTGCCGGGACTAGTCAACAATTGGAACCTGCGGGACCTATTTACGACTTTAAAAGTCTGTCAGCCAACCACCTTCGGTACGGCGAGAATCCGCACCAGCAAGCGACTTTCTACGGCGATTTGGATGCTATGTTCGATAAATTACATGGCAAAGAACTGTCCTACAACAACTTAGTAGATGTTGACGCCTGCGTAAACTTGATTGATGAATTCGCAAGTACGGACGAGAAAGCGTTTGCCATCATCAAACATACCAACGCTTGTGGCATTGCCATAGCCCCAACCGCAAAGGAAGCTTACGTAAATGCACTGGCTTGCGATCCAGTTTCAGCTTTTGGGGGCGTGGTGGTAACAAACGCACCGGTAGACCTGGAAACAGCCGAAGAATTGAACAAGCTGTTTATGGAAATCCTGATTGCGCCCGATTATATGCCGGAAGCTTTGAGCCTGTTAAAATCGAAAAAGAATCGGATTCTTCTCAAACGCAATGCCGTAGCGTTACCAACCGTCATGTTTAAAACGATTTTAAACGGGGTGCTGGAGCAGGATAAAGACAATCAGACCGAAACAGCCAGTCAGTTCAAAACCGTTACAGAAAAAGCTCCTACCGATAGCGAAGTACGGGCGCTGGAGTTCGCCCTCAAAGTTTGCAAACACACGAAATCAAACACCATCGTATTAGCAAAAGAAGGTGGTACGGCATACCGGCAGCTTTTAGCCAGTGGCGTGGGGCAAACTTCCCGCGTCGATTCGCTGCGGCAGGCCATTGAGAAAGCTCATGCTTTCGGATTCGATCTGAATGGGGCAGTAATGGCCTCGGATGCGTTTTTCCCATTTCCGGACTGCGTCGAAATTGCCGGTCAGGCGGGTATTACGGCAGTTATTCAACCCGGCGGGTCTATTCGCGATCAGGATTCAATCAACTATTGCAATCAGCACAATCTGGCAATGGTCACAACGGGCATCCGACATTTTAAACATTGATTAAGGTTTTTTGACAGGATTACAGGATTGACAAGATTAATTTTTACCATACCTAATCTTGTCAATCCTGTAATCCTATCAAAACAAACCCAGAGACCATGAAGCTACTTTACACGATCTGGTGCGTTGTTTGTCTCGTGGTATTATACCTGGTGTTGTTCCCAATCCAGTTTGTGTTTTTGCAACGTGACGCGTGGAAACCCCTGGCCCACAAAATCAATGCTATCTGGGGAAAGCTATTCTTCATAGGCGTGGGCATTCCGGTTCGGGTTGAGCGTCGATTTCGACCCGATCCCAACAAGGCATATGTCTTTTGTGCCAATCACTTTTCCTATTTAGACATTGCGGTTATGGGCGTACTAGTGAATAACTATTTCGCTTTCGTCGGCAAAAGTGATGTTAAGACCATTCCGTTACTGGGGTATATGTTCGCTAAACTGCATGTGCAAGTTGATCGTGATCAGCCAAACAGCCGAGCGTATTCGCTGGCTAAATCGATTAGAACACTAGCGTCGGGCAGGAGCATTATGATATTTCCGGAAGGTGGAATCCGGGCTGTTGAGATGCCCCAGATGACGCCTTTTAAAGATGGAGCCTTCACGATGGCGATTCAGCAACAGGTCCCAATCGTACCGATTACCCTGCTGACTAATTACCGAATTTTGCCCGATAAAAGTCCCGTTCGATTCCACTGGCATCCACTACGGGCTGTTATTCACCCGCCTATTGAAACGGTAGGTATGACCCAGGAGAGCGTAGAGCACTTAAAACAGGAAACGTATCAAATTATTGATGCCGAATTAAAAAAAATCAGCTTCCCCGCTGCGCTACAGGTATGAAAGTAGATCAAGACACCCTGCATAAGATGGCTCATCTGGCCCGGCTGGAGGTTAAACCCGAAGAAGAAGCCGACTTACTAACCAGTTTGAACAGCGTACTCGACTGGATGGAGCAGCTTAACGAAGTTGATACAACGGGCGTTGAACCCCTGACGCACATTTCGAACGAGATCAACGTTTTACGTGACGATGTAGTTGGCAATCACATTTCCCGCGAGCAGGCTCTCATGAACGCTCCCCAACATGACGAGCAGTTTTTTGAAGTACCCAAAGTGATGGAATAAAGTATTTTCTGCTTTCCGAATTACTCCGTTGGGCCGACTATTTTTAAGCCAATGATACCAATGGTGATGAGCAGGATAAAAAATAATTCAGGCCATGACCAGCTTATTTTCAACCAGATGATATCGGCGGCCTTGAGAAATACCAGCGTTAGAGCCATCCAGACGGCAAAGGCTGTCGTAGTTGATATTGTGCGCATGGCGATAGCCAGCAATAGGGTATTGACAATCCCAAAGAAAACGTAAGCAATCCACGGAAGCAAAGCCGGTAAACCTCCATCAGTTCGGTAGAATGTAGCCCAGCGCAACGCTTTCAGGTCAGCCAGTCGCATGTACTTGAGCGAGTACATCCAGGCCATTTCACAGGCGGCTGCGCCAATTAGATACAGCCAGGACAGCGTGGTTTGCTTGATCATGGAAACTACCCAACAAAGGTATAGGTACAAAGGAAACGATTATTCGCAACTCCATGCAACTTGCCAATTGAGGATATGATTAAGAAATTGTTGCCATCTCGCTTTATGTCAACGACTACGCCAAAATCGGCTTCACTACTTTCCCGGCTACATCGGTTAGTCGAAACGGGCGACCCTGAAACTGATAGGTCAATTTAGTATGGTCAAAGCCGAGTAAATGTAAAATGGTGGCCTGTAGATCATGAATATGCACTTTATCTTTCACACCGTAATAGCCTATATCATCGGTTTCGCCGTAAGAAAACCCTTGTTTAACGCCACCACCGGCCATCCAAACAGTAAACGCTTCGAGGTGATGGTCACGCCCCATGAACGGTAACACCTGCCCATCCCGATTTTCCTGCATGGGCGTCCGGCCAAATTCACCGCCCCAGACAACCAGCGTATCGTCCAACAAACCACGCTGTTTCAGGTCATTCAATAAAGCGGCAACGGCTTGGTCTGACTCCACACATTTCTTTTTCAGACCAATGTCAATGGCGGTATCGGCACCTGTACCGTGCGAATCCCACCCCCAATCGAACAATTGCACGAACCGAACTCCCCGCTCAACCAACCGCCGAGCTAGCAAACAGTTCCGCGAAAAGGAGCCTTTATTCGGGTCGACACCGTAGCTGTCAAGAATATACTGTGGTTCGCTCTTGATGTCCATCGCATCGGGAACAGACATCTGCATCCGAAACGCCAGTTCATATTGGGCAATGCGGGTCAGAATTTCGGGGTCTTTAACTTCGTCGTATTGCTGCTGGTTGATCTGGCTAATCGCGTCAATCGTTTGCTTGCGAACATCGCGGCTGATACCAGCGGGGTCTGACGCATAAAGTACCGGGTCGCCATCCGTTCGGCACTGAACACCCTGATACAGCGTTGGCAAAAAGCCGCTTCCCCAAATTGACTTGCCTGCGTCGGGCTGTTTTCCACCCGACGCCAAAACGATGTAGCCCGGCAGGTTGTCATTTTCGGTCCCCAGTCCATATGTCACCCACGACCCCATACTTGGCCGACCCAGCCGCGCGCTGCCCGTATGCATGAGCAACTGCGCAGGCGCATGATTGAACTGGTCCGTATGCATTGCTTTCAGGAATGTAATATCATCTACAACGCCCTGTAAATGGGGCAAATAGTCTGACACCCAAGCCCCAGATTGGCCATGTTGCGCGAATTTACCCTGCGGGCCAAGCATTTTTGGTACACCCCGAATGAAGGCGAATTTTTTACCTTCGAGCAATTCCTGCGGGCAGTCTTTACCGTTATATTTCGCCAGTTCGGGTTTATAATCGAACAGTTCCAACTGGCTCGGCGACCCAGCCATGTGAATATAAATGATGCGTTTAGCCTTGGGCAGATACTGCGACGGATGTGAAGCAGTAGTCGGTCCGTTACTATGCGGATCGGATTGTATTCCTCCCTCAACGGCGTTGGTTTGCGAAGAATCGTTCCCTAGAAATCCGCAGCTTCCCAACACAGAACTAAGTGCCATTGCACCTAAACCCGTTGAGCAGGTATGGAGAAAATGACGCCGGGTTTCGCGCTCGGCTGCTGCCTGCTGGAGTTCTTTGATTAATTTATCCATTTAGTAAACGTAGAGAAAATAGATAGTTTGCAGAGGAAAGGGATTTCAGTATCAGCGAATCTCTATTTTCTCTGCGTTTTAAAACTCACTCCTTGGTTATCACCTCATCCAGATTCAGCATCGTATTAGCGGTTACAGTCAAGGCGGCTAATTGAGGTGAAATAGTAGAACAATCTAGTCCGGGTCGATCCAGCAACCTCTCTGCCTGGCCCGGTTTTTGGCGATAATACTGCTCCGTGTTTCGGTAAAGTCGAACCAGAACGGCTAATTTCTTAGGAGGCAGATCGTACAGCATTACCCGCCGAAACCCGCGCTGAATCTGGGCTTCGGGCGATTTTCCCTGCTGTTGCATGTACTCAGCTAATTTTTGGGCGGCCTCCACATAAACTGGATCGTTGAGTGTGACGAGTGCCTGTAAAGGCGTATTGGTTCGGATACGTCTCGACTGACAGAATTCCCGGCTTGGACTATCAAACGTAACCATCGATGGATACGGTGCTGTACGTTTCCAATAAGTATATATGGCCCGTCGATGCAGGTCTTCGCCCGTACTTTGCTTCCAGGATTCACCATCGTAAGGCGATTGCCAGATGCCATCGGGTTGAACAGGCATGACGCTTGGACCGTACATTTTATGGCTTAACAAACCACTTACAGCTAGTGCCTGATCGTGAACAACTTCGGCTAATAAGCGAACGCGTGGCCCCCGCGCCAGCAATTTATTGAATGGGTCTTTTGCCACCATTTCCGGCGAGGCCTTGGATTGCTGCCGATACGTAGCAGACATAACCATCTTTTTTAGAATCTTCTTGACGCTCCAATGGTCAGTTTCCATGAACTCAACCGCCAGATAATCCAGCAATTCACGATGGGTTGGCGAAATTCCCTGCGTACCCATATCTTCTACTGTCTCAACGATACCCGTACCAAATAACTGCTCCCAAAAGCGATTCACCGCTACACGGGCAGTTAGCGGATGCTCCCGGCTAACCATCCAACGAGCCAATCCCAGCCTGTTTTTTGGCAGTTTGGGGTCCATTGCCGGGAAAGACTTAGGTACATCGGGGGTTACTTTTTTACCTTTTACAAGCCAGTTGCCGCGCTGAAAAACGTATGTCTCTCGGGCTAAATCGCCCGATCCATCGAGCATAATGGGTGTTTGTTCGGCATCGGCGTTAAGAATTTCCAGTAGCCGTTTATCCTGATCGCCAACGGCATTAAGTGGCTGGCCGGGCAGAATTGGCTGAAACGATACCCACTTAATCATAACCCACTCTTTTGGGGCCTTCGGACTGGTAAGCGATAAATACAGGTTATGCTTTCCCTGCACCTGCGGCAACGGAATCATCTGGATGGTATCGTTCCACTGACCGCCGGTTTCAGGAACGGCTAAATTCGCCAGAATCGGCCCGTCGAGGTTATCCTGCCGAATTATGACGGTAGCACCGGGTGCTTTGGTTCCCCAGGCAATTAGCAAGCGGGGACGTCCCGTCATGGTCACGTTTTTAATACGAACCGAACCTTTGTCCTGAAAACCAAAATATTTGGCATCAAGCAATGACGCATTAACTAATTGGTCGAAGTCGTGCGAATTGATTTTTGGCTCAACCGTTCGCACCAATTTAGTAATCTGGTTAACGCTGATCTGCCTCTGCTTCGGGCTGGTAACGGAGGTGAAAATGTAGTGTTGTAAAGAATTGATTTTTAAGGAGTCAGCAGGCTTATAAAAGCGAAGCGTTGGCGTGTCGCTGGTTACGTCTTCATCGCGGCTATTATTGAAGAAAGCAAGATATTTGTAATACTCATCGTGGGTAAACGGGTCATACGGGTGGCTGTGGCATTGAATGCAGGCAAAAGTTGTTCCCTGAAATACATCCCAGGTAGTGTTAACCCGGTCAAGCACAGCCGCTATCCTGAACTCTTCGTCCTGCGTACCGCCCTCGTCGTTAGTCATCGTGTTGCGATGGAAACCAGTTGCAATAAATTGAGCGTCAGTAGGATTTGGCATTAAATCACCCGCCAATTGCTCGACGGTGAACTGATCGAACGGCTTATCGTCATTAAAGGACTTTATCAACCAGTCGCGGTATCGCCAGATTTTCCGACCTGGGTCGCGTTCATACCCTTTGGTATCGGCGTAGCGGGCCAGATCGAGCCACATGCTCGTCCAGCGTTCGCCATAAGCAGGCGATTTTAAACATCGATCAACAACTTTCTCGTAGGCATCTGGTGATTTATCCTCGACAAAGGCGGAGACTTCTGTTTCGGTTGGTGGCAAGCCCGTCAAATCAAGCGATACCCGACGAATCAGCGTAGCTCGATCAGCCTCGGGCGAAGGCTTTAAATGGTCAGACGGGGCATCCTGCTTTAGTTTATCCAGAATAAAATCATCAATTTCATTTTTCGCCCAGCTTGTTTCTTCATTTTCTGATAGACCCAATCGGCTCCAAAAGGTGCCGATTTTGGGAACGTCGGGCTTCTGAACAGTCTGATACGCCCAATGGTCGCCCCACTCGGCACCCTGATCAATCCATTTGCGAAGAAGGTCGATTTCGTCAGGCTTCAGGGCAGGGTGGTCAAGGGGCATCCGCTCGTCGGGGTCCGTTAGCGTCAGCCGCCGAATCATCTCGCTACCATCTGCATTGCCGGGAATGATAGCTAGTTTGCCGGACTTGGCTGGAGCCAGGGCTTCATGTTTGAACAACAGGGAGAAGTCAGATGCTTTTTTAACCCCACCGTGGCAGACAATGCAGTTTTTATTTAATAGGGGTTTGATTTGGGTATTATAGTCCACTCGTTTCTCGAAAAAGCCGAGAAATGAAGAAAGCATCAACGCAATTGTGATGCCTACCGTCCCTAAAATAACCCACCTAGTTTTCATAGAAGCCAGACACACAACCATTCGCTATCACTGAAAGCAGTAATGCTGGTTTTTGTCACCATTAAAATCACAACTCGATGTAATTTTAATGGTAATTTAGTGTATAGTCTTCATTACTAAGCCATAAAGAAGACTATATTTACCTCACCCGTACATCTACCTGAGCGGTATCATCTTCGCCATTTGTTGTGCCATTGCCCGGTGTAGAGTCGGGATCGGGAATACTGGAGGTTGTTAGTTGAACTGCGCAAGCACCTTGCCCAGTGGTAGTAGCACTAGTCCGAAAGCGTAACGAAACATAACTACCGGCGGCCAAGCTGCTGACAACGCCAACCGGATTGCCACCTGACAGCCCAAAATCATCGCCCGGCACAAACGTTTGACCGGCGGGCAGATAAGCGGCTACACTCAATCCCGTTGCCGCCAAACCACCCAGATTGGTAAGGGTTATTGTATACGTAATGATGTCGCCCAGGCGGGGAGCCCGGTTGTCAACAGATAGACTGAGGCTAACATCAGCTTTAGCGGGATCGGGAGTGGGCTGATTGCTACTAACGCCAGGTAACGGAACTTGGTTGGGATTCGGCGAGGTAAACACCGACGGGCTAAGTTGACGAGTTCGAAAATCTAGTTGAGCAGCATCGTCCTGACCGTCTCCGGTACCAGAGTTGGGTTGACTATCGGGGTCGCTGGTTAGTGACTGCGAAATTTCAGCTGCGTTCTGGTAGCTACCCAACGCGGTCGGCTGTGCGACGAAACTAACTATCTGACTAGCTCCCGCATTGAGATCTATAGCCGCACTTGTTAGCACCGTTCCAGTAACTGACAGGTCAGTTGATGAAACAAAGGCCAGATTACTGGGCAACCGATTTCGAACGATTATACTTTTTGTTGGCCCCGGTCCATCGTTGTGAATGAGCAGGCTAATGGTTACGGGCGTGTTTAGGTCTGGTGTTCGCTGACTAATACTCATTGCCAAACTCACATCGGCCTGATTTTTTATCTGGAATAGATTCGACGGGACAGCGGGCATGGCAGGCGATGTAGCCACTACCCGAATCTGGAAGTGACCACTTTGCAGGGCACTGGGTAACGTTACCTGTATCGGGCTGGTAGACCCGCTTCCCAAAACGCTTTTATACTGACCCAGTGAATCAAGTAGTTGCACCTGCCATTGGTTGCTCGCATCGAATGTACCAAGTGTAACAAATGATACAGATACCGTAGCACCGGGACCTATGTAAGCAGCCAGATTACCCGTTGCGGCAAACTGCGTTGGCGTAATAGGTTGAGCATTCTGAAAAAAAGCATTATTCAGGCTATTGTTCCAGTTTCGGGCAAAGCGCGACAGACCCATATTCGTCGGAATAGCTTTGTTATTCAGATAATATTGCGGGTGAATCGATGGGCGCGACACATTGCGAAAGTGTACATTAGTATCGCCCGCAGCTCGATTCCGGATTGTGTCGTTGAGCGGTCCCTGAAACACATTAAGACCGGCCATAGCAATCACACTCTCCTGCTGAGTCACCACATCAGGCGTTGTCTTTGTGCCATTAAACGACGCACGAGCCACTATCCAGGGAACATTTCGTCCACCAAAATCCTGACGTGATTTCTGAATAACTTCCTTAATCCGGGCAGCATACTGGGGAATATCTCCGCTGGCTACATCACCCTCAGCTTCGCCCTGATGCCAGAGTATAGCCCGTACGCCCGCTATAGCCCCATAATACTGTAATATGTTCTTCAGGTTAGTATACGGTTGAAGGTTCGGCCAGTTTGCCACACAGTAATACGCGTTACAAGTCGGAATGCCATTGGCCGTTTTATTCCAGTTATCAATTGTTGAGCCATCCCAACCAGCCACAAAAAAGGCTACCGGCACGTTGTAGCGGTTAACAATATAATCGCCCAATTCACCCCATCCCCACGAACTCTCGGCCATTGGAAATACCCGACGTGTGGCTGTCAGGGCTTTAAATATGGGCACGGGTGAAGGGTCGCCAGATGAGAGTAGGGCTTGTCCATCAGGAGGATAATAGTGATTAATTGAATCAATAGCATTCACGCGGTCGGTATTCGTGCCGAGATCATTATCACCAATACCTAGCCCGCGCGCGTTTGACTGTCCGGCTGTAATAAATACTTCACCAATACCAACTGGCTGTACAGTAGCCTGTTCAATAACGGTACTCCCTACAAGAGTACGCACCGTTAGCACATACCAGCCACCCGCCCCCGTCACATACCCTAAAAATAAGTTATTGGTTGGATTGGTTTGTACTGTTTGCCAAGCCGTAGCCACGCCCTGACCAGCGGCAACAGGCGTTAATTGAGCTTCCACCCGATCTATAGCGCCCGTAAATCGTCCAGATAGATAAAGTCGTCCATTGCCATCAGTCGCGCGCTGTATTACAAGGCGGGGCATTGGGTGCGAAATTTGAAGTTGGGCAATGGTTACCAGCGGCCAAACAACAAATAGAATGGCCCATTTAATAAACCTGAACATGAACGGTGGGTAAGTTAACACCGCGAAAATACAGAGAAACTTTGTCTGTATAGATACGCAAATTCAGTACTTCCTTTATTCGATTGCGACTAAATAGATTTTGTAATTATAATAGATTTAAGAGTTACATAGTTCAGTGTCTATATTATACAATATAGTCATTTAAATAAACATAAAGTATATATAATATTAATTAATTTACCTATATGTTTAACTTTAATTATAACATTAGCTTTTTTGTTAATCTCTATAAGACACCCAGGAGAATGTCCACTTATTCATATTTGGTGGGTAATGTTGGGTTAATAAGTGAAAAATCACCTTGCATACGATGTAGTAGACAAGGTGATTTTTATGCACTTGGGGAAAACCAATAACCTATACTTTACCTTTCAAATACTCTGCAGTGTAATTTCCATCGGTCAGTTTCACCATTTCTTCCGGCGTACCCGTAAAGGTTATGTAACCGCCGGTTTCGCCACCGTCGGGCCCAAGGTCAATGATGTGATCAGCATTTTTGATGACTTCCATATTATGCTCGATAATAATCACCGAATCGCCCTGATTAACCAGGGCGTTAATAGCCGAAAGTAACTTACGGATGTCGTGGAAGTGCAGGCCCGTTGTCGGCTCGTCGAAAATAAACAGGGTACTGCCCTTGTTAGGGTTGCCTTTGCCTAAAAACGACGCCAATTTAACTCGTTGAGCTTCACCCCCCGAGAGCGTGTTTGCCGACTGTCCCAACCCGATATACCCTAAACCTACATCCTGTAACGGTTGCAGTTTATCGGCCATTTTGGGTTCAACTTTTCGGAAGAAGCTAATAGCCTCATCAACGGTTAGGTCCAAAATATCTGAAATATTTTTGTCATGCAGGGTTACCTCCAATACTTCTTGCTTGAACCGTTTGCCCCCACAGCCTTCGCACTTTAGATAAATGTCGGCCATGAACTGCATTTCGATTTTCACTTCGCCCTCACCCTGACAAACCTCACAACGGCCTCCGTCTACGTTGAACGAAAAATGACTTGGCTTGTACGCCCGAGATTTCGACACGGGTTGATCAGCCATCACCTGCCGGAGGTAATCATAGGCTTTAATGTAGGTGACTGGATTTGAGCGACTCGATTTACCAATGGGGTTCTGGTCAATCATCTCAACAGCCGAAACGCGGTCGAGTGAACCCGTAAGGGAGTCGTATTTACCCGTTTCTTCGGTGCCTTCACCCCGCTGCCGCATCAAGGCCGGGTATAATACTTTCCGAATGAGGGTACTCTTGCCAGAACCCGATACACCTGTTACGACGGTGAGCGTATTGAGCGGCAACCGTACATTTACATCTTTGAGGTTATTCTCCCGTGCGCCTTTTAAGTCAATGAAGTTTGTCGCCTTCCGTCGAAACGTTGGCACTGGCACCGTCTCGCGACCCGTCAGAAAATCGAGCGTATGCGAATGAAGTGGTAACAGTAGTGGCTCGCTAGTATCAAATCCGGCATTCTCTGGCAATGTAGATTGAGAATCCGACGCGGCACTAGCCGACGACATCACATCATCCCACGTTCCCTGAAAAACCAAATGGCCACCCAGCGACCCGGCATCTGGACCAATGTCGATAAGTTGATCAGCGGCCCGCATAACTTCTTCTTCGTGTTCAACCACAATAACCGTGTTACCCATATCACGGAGCGATTCGAGTACACTAACTAACCGTTTTGTATCTCGGGGGTGAAGACCAATACTTGGTTCATCCAAAATATACATCGAACCAACCAAGGCCGACCCCAGTGATGTGGCTAGTTTAATACGCTGATATTCACCGCCAGACAGACTGTTGGTCAGTCGATTAAGCGTTAGGTATCCCAGTCCAACACGCTCCATATAGTCCAGGCGGTTGCGAATTTCAATCAATATTCGATTGGCTATCTGCTGCTGGTGTTCAGGTAACTCAAGGTTGTGAAAGAAGGTTGTAACCTGAGACAGCGGCAACAGGACAAGATCAGTAATGGATTTTCCGCCTACTTTAACATAGCTCGCATCCTTCCGCAACCGGGACCCTCTACACTCAGGACAAGTCGTCTTACCCCGATACCGTGACAACATAACACGGTACTGAACCTTAAACGTCTGGCTTTCGACAAAGGCAAAAAACGAGTTTATACCATCAAAATAGGTATTGCCCGTCCAGAGCAATTCCTGTTCAGCAGGTGTCAGTTCTTTGTAAGGGCGATGAATCGGGAAGTCGAAGCGAATGCCGTTTTTGAGCAATGGTTTCATAAACTCCTCGCTCATTTTCTCACTACGCCAGGGAGCAATAGCACCTTCGAATACGGAAAGATTTTTATCCGGAATCACTAAATCCGGGTCGATGCCCAACACTTTACCGAATCCATCGCACCGGCGGCAGGCTCCGTAGGGATTATTAAAGGTGAATAAATTCACACTCGGCTCCTCGAATTCAATTCCGTCTAACTCAAATTTATCCGAGAAAATTCGTGACTCCCGACCTACGATATCTATCCGGCAGGTGCCTTCGCCCTCACTAAAGGCTGTTTGGACCGAGTCTGAAAAGCGGTATTGATTATCTTCGTCGGGGTTGCCACTTTCATCATATAAAACGGTTCCCCGGTCAACAAGAATTTCGAGCGGAAAAGAACCTGCTTCAGTAACGCTAAGTTCATCAATCTGTACGCTGTTGCCCAGTACCTCCTCAATTTGCAATACCTGCCGACCCGTCGGACCGCCATCGCCAATAATACGGGTATAGCCCTTCTGAAGCAGGATATTCAGCTCATAAGCCAACGACCTTCCTTCGCGAACGCGCAATGGAGCCATGATCATTACCCGTTGCCCTGCTTCGAAGTTGTACATAAAATTGACAACATCTGTAACCGTATCTTTGCGAACTTCGTGGCCCGAAATAGGCGAATACGTAATGCCAGCCCGGCCAAAGAGCAACTTCAGGTAATCGTATATTTCGGTGGAGGTGCCAACCGTTGAGCGAGGATTGCGGGTCGAGACTTTTTGTTCGATGGCAATAGCGGGAGAAACCCCCTTAATATACTCGACATCAGGCTTTTCCATTCGGCCCAGAAACTGTCTTGCGTAGCTGCTCAGACTTTCGACGTACATTCGCTGGCCTTCGGCAAATAACGTGTCAAATGCCAGCGACGATTTGCCAGAACCCGACAAACCTGTCAACACAACTAATTTGTTGCGAGGTATGGCAACATCAATTCCTTTTAGATTATGTACTTTCGCCCCTTTAATAATAATAAACTGCTTGGGGTCGAGATGGTCAACAGAACGTAGTGGTCCGGTTTCCGTAGTCTGATTCATTCTAAGTTAATGAGGGTAAACTCTATCTAGATTTTAACGGTTTATTTCAAAATATGGTTTCTCCCGGCCAGTTAAAACGGGCTGGTGAACGTAATAATATTCTGCCATGCAACGGGATTCTGTCAATTACCGTACTGGCTAACAAACGAAATGAATTTTGCGCAGGAAGACATTATTCGGCTAAGTGTTTCGCTGTTGATTGGTGGCCTGATCGGAGCCGAGCGCGAGTATCATGGCAAGTCGGCAGGTTTGCGGACAATGATTATGATATGCGTCGGCTCGGCTTTGTTCACGATGATTTCGGGAAGAATCGGCGGTTCCGGCGACCGTATTGCGGCCAATATTGTCAATGGTATTGGTTTTCTGGGTGCGGGTATTATTTTTCGGGAGGATAACCGGGTGAAGGGTCTAACCACAGCCGCCACCGTCTGGTCGGTATCTGCCTTAGGCATGTGTGTTGGGGCGGGTCATTACGATATTGCGCTGGTGGGTTTCGTATTCATTCTAGGTTCACTATTATTGATGGTAGGTTTTGCCAATTGGATTCAGAAGTTGAACCAAACGCGTGATTATAAGATTGTAACAGCGTTTCACAACAAGACCCTTAATCAATACGAAGAGCTTTTCAAGGAGTATAATCTAAAGTCGATTCGAAACCAGCAGCAACGTATTGGAACGGAGATTATTGGTCATTGGCGGGTAGATGGCTCAGAACAGAACCATGAAAATTGTATTAAACGTTTGTTGAACGACCCGGAGGTAAAAGAATTTACCTTTTGATTTCGTTACGTAATAAGAGTTATTTTTTTGCAAAGAACACCATGAACCATATCCAAAAGTTACTGTTTATCACGGCTTTATTAAGTAGTAGCGTTGCATTCGGTCAACTGACGGAAGATCCCGATGAGCGCCGGGGTCAGGGCAAAGATCCGCTTAGAACCCAAACGCCAGAAGGCCGTCCATTGCCCTTCGGGCAGCGGCTTCGGTTTGGGGGGGGTATAAACGGCTTTCGCTTTGGCAACCCGTTCAGCCTGGGCATTTCGCCGGTTATTGCGTATCAGGCCAGCGAGCGAATGATTGTTGGGGTTGGAGTAAATTACACATACACCCGTTACAAGGCAGGCCTTCTCTATGCTACTCAAGGTGTCACTATTAATCAATACGGAGCCAGAGGGTTTGTCATGTATGAGTTCATTCCCAGTATTTTACCGAACTTGTATTTGCATGGCGAACTACAAACCAATACGTATCAGCAGAAAGTAGATCAGGTAGCCGGTGCTTATACGGGAACGATTGCCGCTCCATTTTTAGGGGTGACTTACATGCAACCCATAACCCGACGGTTTGGCGTAAATATCACGGCTCTCTATAATCTCAATTATAAACCGAACGACCCTATCTCTTATCAGGTTTACGGAGGTACTCCCTTTTTGCTTCGGTTATCGTTCTTTTAAGGAAGTATAAAGGAGGAGAGGGCGAAAAAGGAAAAGAGAGCACGACCTGTGCTCTCTTTTCCTTTTTCGCCCTCTCCTCCTTTTCAATTAACTTTGGCCCGACTCATTGTCTTATTGTATGCTGTTCAGTTCGGCCATTTTTTTATTTCTGTATCTCCCGCTCTTCCTGATTGTTTACTATCTGCTGCCCCGCCGGTGGAATAATGCCTTCTTATTTGGTGCTAGTCTGTTGTTCTATGCCTGGGGCGAAGGGGTAATTGTGTTGGTACTGCTGTTGTCGGCATTGATCAACTTTGTGGCCGGTCGGCTTGTGGAGAACGGTCGGCGTCGGGCTGGCTTACTATTATCGCTATTTGGTAGTCTAGGTCTACTCTTTTATTACAAGTACACCAATTTTCTGGTGGATTCGATACGCGGCATTGCCGAAGCATTTGCCTTGCCCATTGCTGATAATTTGAGCATTGCCCACATTGCGCTGCCCATTGGTATTAGTTTTTATACATTTCAGGGCATTTCCTATACATTGGATATCTATTGGGGTCGCA
Source organism: Spirosoma flavum (assembly GCF_042686045.1). Taxonomy (NCBI): domain Bacteria; kingdom Pseudomonadati; phylum Bacteroidota; class Cytophagia; order Cytophagales; family Cytophagaceae; genus Spirosoma; species Spirosoma flavum. The sequence continues at coordinate 194,702 of NZ_JBHUOM010000001.1, read as the reverse complement.
TTCGGGCAAATCGCAGCTTCCTGGATTATGGCACCTATGTAGCCATGTTTCCACACCAGATTGCCGGGCCTATTGTTCGCTACGCCGACATAGCGCCCGAACTCGCCGACCGAACAGTAACTGTTGAAAAATTTGGCATTGGCGCTGAGCGATTTATCATCGGTATGGCAAAGAAAGTGCTGTTAGCCAATACCTTCGCTGAACTAGCCGATACTATTTTCAATGCACCACCCGACAGTTATCCGGCAGAGACGGCCTGGTTAGGCATTATAGCTTATTCGCTCCAGATTTACTTCGACTTTTCAGGGTATTCGGATATGGCCATTGGTTTAGGCAAGATGGTTGGCTTCGATTTTAAAGAGAATTTCAATTACCCTTACGTCGCCCAATCAATTCAGGATTTCTGGCGACGCTGGCATATTTCCCTGTCAAGTTGGTTTCGCGATTACCTCTACATTCCGTTGGGCGGCAATCGGGGCAGTAAAGCCCGTACCTATCGCAACCTGCTGATTGTGTTTTTCGTGACGGGACTTTGGCACGGAGCCAGTTGGAATTTCATTATCTGGGGGCTTTATCATGGCCTGTTTCTGCTCATTGAACGGGCGGGTCTTGGCAAGCGGCTAGAGCGCATATGGACACCCCTTGCTCACTTATACACCTTATTTGTCGTGCTGATTGGATGGGTATTTTTCAGAGCGGAAGACTTGACGTCGGCGATAGCTTATTTGCAGAAAATGGCTGGCTTTGCTACCATTGGTCGGCTGGCGTTTCCCTTGGCGTACTTCTTGAATATTGACGTTGTTGTTTCGCTGCTGTTAGGATTTGTACTGGTTACACCCATATATCATCGGTTCCAAACGGTGTGGCACAGATCACTAGCTCGGGTGGTGGCGACACCTACCCGGCTGACGTTAAGCGCAGCGTATGTACTTGGGCTGGTTGGCTTGTTTGTAATGGCCGTAGCGTATCTGGCGGCTGATACCTACAATCCGTTTATTTATTTCCGGTTTTAACGTCCAGTTCAGAAGCAATGAATCTACGACCTCGCCTACTAGCTTTCACGTTTGCTGTTCTGCTGTTACTGCCAATGCTTGATCAGGCACTGGGATTGTCAATACGATTTAGCAGTACCGAAAACCGACAGGTGCAGGGTATGCCCGCCTTAAATTTCCCGCATGTCCGCAGTTTTGTTCACCAGTTTGACCGCTATTATAAAGAGAATTTTGGTTGGCGTAATGCGTTGTTTTACGCTTACAGCCGCTGGAAATTTAATATGCTGGGGTTATCGCCCCTACCCGAAAAAGTAGTGGTTGGCAAAAATGGCTGGTTTTATCTGGGTAACAGCTATAACAAGGTCATAGACCAGCATCGGGGGCTGCAACCGCTCTCGGCTGATTCGGCTCGACGTATTGCCGACCATCTGATAAATCGGCAGCAGGAATTGGCGCAACAGGGTGCTCAATTGTATATTTTTATCGCTCCTGATTCGCACACAATTTACCCCGAATACCTACCTGACCATTTACAACAAAGCCCTGCTCCTTCCCGCTTAGATATACTTAAGGAGGCCATAAATAAAACGACTCTTCGTTTTGTAGACATTCGTGATACACTCCGGGCGGCAAAACGTAACCATGTCGTTTACTACCAGACAGATACGCATTGGAATGAATATGGAACGCTGATTGGCTGTGCAGCTTTGCTAAATCGCATTCGACTGGATCAGCCCACAGTAGCACCTGTTCGCTTGTCAGATTACCATATTGAACAGCAACGAGGTGGCGCGGGTGACCTGACTACTATGTTGACACTTCAGGATGAACAGAAAGATCCACTTTATTACTACATAAAACCAGTGCCAAACCGCATGGGTCGCCAAACAGCTCTTATACCAAATGAAGCTCTTGGATTCCCATCTACCCGGTTTACGGGTCCGGGTTCAGGCCGGTTGTTGTTTGTAGGCGACTCGTTCAGCCACGGTATGATGGGATATTTGCCGGGTTATTTCCGCGAATCATATTTCGTTCGTAGCAACCAACTAGACCCCATCTTAGTGAAAACTGAGCGACCTACTGTTGTTGTTATCGAGATCGTAGAGCGAAATATTAACAAACTGGCTACATTTTAAGGGGTTGTCGCCCATACGGATTAGATCGAGGCTAGTAACAGTATCAGTTTAACTGTTTTCCTAAAATTAAATCAGCCGCTTTCTCGGCAATCATAATGACCGGTGCGTTTGTATTACCCGACACAATTGTCGGCATGATGGAGGCATCGACCACGCGCAGTCCCTCAATGCCCCGCACCCGCAAATTAGCGTCCACAACGGCAAATTCATCTGATACCGGTCCCATTTTACACGTACCGACGGGATGGTAGACCGTTTCGACCCTGGCAATTATATGCTGCCAAAGCGCATCATCGGAGTTGTACTCTATGGGCGAATTAATACCCATACTGTAAGGCCGAAAGGAGTCTGTTTGCATTACTTCAATGGCTTTCCGCAGGCCACTAATTAGCACCAGGCGGTCATCGTCGTTGGCAAAGTAGTTTGGCTGAATCACCGGCGCAGTAAGTGGATTAGACGAACTTATTCCTATATAACCCCGGCTTTTAGGTTTGAGTAATGTTGGCAGAATGGTATAACCATCGGTGTGGGGGTAGGTGCCAAGAGTATAAATATCTGTCTTATCATCATTTCCGAAGTGAGCGGGTACAAAATGAAACTGCATATCTATCCTGTCTGGATTGGCCTGGCCTGCATTTACCGGGTCTGAATTCGTTTGTGTCAACGCTTGGTCCGTTTTCAGAAAGGCAACAGCTTCAAGAGGACCGCTTGTCAGTGGACCGGTTTTATTTATTAAAAACTGTGCCAGTGCTTTCAGTTGATTTATCGGTTTAAGGTGAAAATTAGCCGAACTGCCCCGCTTCGAACTCAAGCTGCTGATGCCTGTAAATACGTGATCTTGTAAATTTTGGCCAACACCGGGCAATTCTTTTTTTACTCTAATTCCTACCGAACGCAACGCATCAACCGGACCAATACCTGACAGCATAAGTAATTGTGGTGAGTGAAAGGCCCCAGCCGACAAAATAACTTCTTTTCTGGCCGTTGCTTGCTGAGTCTGATTCTTACCCGTTTTGAATTCAACGCCCGTAGCCCGGTCGTTCTGGATCAGAATCTGCTTTGTATGAGCGTGGGTAATAACCTTGAGATTCGGACGGTTCAGCGCAGGTTTTAGGAAAGCTGTTGCTGCACTGTGCCGCCGACCATTTTTAGTTGTGAACTGAAACGCTCCCGCCCCTTCCTGCTCGGCCCCGTTATAGTCTGCATTGGCCCGGATACCTGCCTGTACACAGGCATTAATAAAGCAACTGGCTAAGGGCGTCTGAAATCCGGTAGCATACGTAACGTTTAGGGGACCGCTGTTGCCGTGATAGTGTGCGTCTAGCTGGTCATACTGCTCATTGTGCTCTGACCGGATAAAATAAGGTAAGATATCCTTGTAACTCCACCCTTGATTTCCCAAAATAGCCCAGTCGTCATAATCGAGCCGGTTGCCACGCACGTAGGCCATTGCATTGGTAGATGAACAGCCTCCCAGCGTCTTACCCCGTGGCTGATACATTCGTCGCCCATTGAGTGCCAGTTGAGGTTCTGTCCAGAATCCCCAGTCAACCGTTGAACCGTGTAATTTGGTATAAGCTGCGGGAATATGAATCTCCATTTTTGTATCTGGTCCACCAGCTTCCAGCAGCAACACAGATAGTGTCGAATCTGCCGATAAACGATTGGCTAGTACACAGCCCGCTGAACCAGCGCCAACAATAATGTAGTCGAAATCCATAGCATTATTGACATTATTTAGACGTTTAAATTACAAAAACTTCTTCGAATAAGTCAACGAATGGATATATAAATTAGATGATATCATCCCCTACACTTGGTTTTCGCTTAACTCAGTTACAAGCAAAGCTGGGCAAAAAACTAGTGCGTATTTTCAACTACGAATAAACAAAATCGGGGTCGGTTCAACGATGCAGATTGGTAGAATTACTACTCTGTACCGTTAAACCGACCCCGATTCGGCTAAAAAACCATTTAACTCGGCAACTCCGCTATTACGGTAACACCACCTTTAGTGATTTCGCCAATTTTGACTTTGATTTCAGCGTCTAAAGGAAGAAACACGTCTACTCTCGAGCCAAACTTTATGAAGCCGAATTCATCACCCTGCTTAACAGGCTGACCTTCTTTTACATACCAGATAATACGCCGGGCTACGGCACCCGCAATTTGCCGAAGCAACACCTGGGTACCATTAGCCACCTCAATAACGACCGTTGTCCGCTCGTTTTCGGTACTCGATTTAGGATGCCAAGCTACCAGATATTTACCCGGAAAATACTTGAAATACCGAACAATACCCGTAACTGGATTGCGGTTAACGTGCACATTCAGCGGTGACATAAAAATTGACACTTGCCGGCGACGATCCTTAAAATATTCACTTTCAAGGGTTTCCTCAATAACGACAACCTTACCATCAGCCGGAGCGATCACCTGCGATTCGCCGGTCGTTAGCAGTCGATTCGGAATACGAAAAAATTGCACCACCAACACAAACAGAATCAGGCTTACTATTGCTAATAAGATAATGGCTGTTGAATTATCAGAAAACAGATAATAGTAAGCGAGCAAATTCAGAGCTAGTAAAACTAGCCCAGTTGTAAGCATTATGATAGTGCCTTCGCGGTGTAAGCGCATGTATGTATTTACGATTTGTGATTTACGAAACAATCCGCCATCGCGGCATGATTCCAAGTTTACAAAGGTAAACCCGGATGAGGTAAATCGTACCGTATGAATCAGAATTCATAAACAGGTTAATATCCTCCACGAAATTTGTAGGTGCTGGCCACTTTATCAATTGCCACAATATAAGCAGCTAAACGCAGCGGTACCTGATAACGTTGCGAAGTTTCAAATACGCGGTCGAAGGCGTCTTTCATTACACGATCGGCCCGACGATTAATACGGTCAAGTGTCCACTTGTAGCCAATGCGATTTTGCACCCACTCAAAATAAGAAACTGTAACCCCACCCGCATTCGCCAAAATATCGGGCACGACTAAAATACCCTTACTGTTAATGATCTCGTCGGCGCTGGCTGATGTAGGGCCGTTAGCCCCTTCTACAATCATTTTCGCCTGAATCGATGCGGCATTATACTCGGTAATAACATCTTCTTTTGCGGCTGGCACGAGCACATCAACAGCTAACGAGAGTAGTTCTTCGTTCGATATTTGCTCCGCTCCGCTAAATCCTTCTAATGTTCCTCTGTTTGAGTTACGGTATGCTACAGCCGCTGTAATGTCAATACCAGCCTTATTATAGTAACCACCCGAAATGTCGCTCACGGCTACCACTGTAACACCCCGCTCATGAAGCAATTCAGCCGCAAACGAGCCAACATTACCAAACCCCTGAATAGCCGCGGTAGCCCGGTATGGGTTCATCCGAAGCTTATCCATTGCTGACAGAGCCGCCACGGTAACGCCCCGGCCAGTTGCTTCTGTACGTCCAAGCGAACCACCTAATACGAGCGGCTTACCCGTTACTACATTATTTACCGTCGTACCTTTTGCTTTCGAGTATTCGTCCATCATCCAGGCCATCTCGCGCGGTCCAGTGCCCATATCGGGAGCAGGAATGTCGCGGTCGGGACCAATTACGTCAAGCATTGCAACTGTATATTGGCGGATGAGCCGCTCAATTTCACCTGCCGACATTTCGCGGGGGTTACAGGCGATTCCACCTTTGGCACCTCCATACGGAATATCAACCACGGCGCATTTCCAGGTCATCCAAGCCGCCAAAGCGCGAACTTCGTCTAGATTAACAGCTGGATCGAGCCGAATACCTCCTTTTGACGGCCCCAAAATGTTGGAGTGAATAACGCGGTATCCTTCAAAAACTTTAATGGCACCGTTATCCATCGTAACGGGTAACCCAACAATCACCTGTCGCGCCGGCACTTTCAATATGTCGTACATCTCATCCGAAATACCTACCAATTTGGCAGCGGCATCGAAGCGCGACATCATTGATTCAAGCGGATTTTTTTTGTCTTTTATTGGAGCTGGTTCAATATATCCCATGACTTTACTTTAACTTCTATCTTTTAAACAAATTTGTTTGTGAAGTGTCTCACAAACTTAACAAATCATGAGCCATATTGCAGAAGGTCTATTTTTTCTAAGATTAATATAATACCAATAAACCATATAATAATTTACAGTTTATTTTCATTTCAATACAGTTTTTGTCCCTACTACGGTATGTACCAAAGATTAATTCACAAAACCGGGAAATCTCGATTTGATGAATTTTCAAAAAAAACATATGTTAACTAAGATGTTCATTGAAATAACGATTACAAAGCATTATTTTTGTCCCCAAAATAAGGTACACACCATCTAACGTAGTACTTGATATGGTTCAGGAAGAGAAAAACCGTTACTCGGAAGAAGATCTGAAGGAATTCGAGAAACTGATTGGTAAGAAACTCGACGCCACTCGCAGTGAGTTGAACTACATCAAAGAAACACTTAGCAAACGCAATGATAGCGGCACAGACAACACATCGGGCAATTCGAAATTGCTCGAAGATGGTGCCGACACCAGCGAACGCGAAAATTTAAGCCAGTTGGCAGCTCGGCTACAGAAGTTCATTCAGCAATTAGATGCAGCTATGGTTCGAATTAAAAACGGAACCTATGGCGTCTGTAAGGACACGGGCAAATTGATTCCCAAAGAGCGGCTTCGGGCAGTTCCCCATACACAACAGACAATTGAAGCTAAATTGCGGCAGTCAAAATAACATTGCCCTGTTGTTTGTTGGCTGGTGGCAAAAAAATATCAATGTAGTAGTGTTTCTATAACACACTCAAAAGCTCCGGCACGCTATGCGCCGGAGCTTTTTTTCCTTCTATTTTTGAACAAATTGAACGTTTTTTTGTAAATACGGCAGGAGAAATTTAATTATCTGAAATCATGTTTGAACGCTTGGAAGAAATTCGGGAGAATATATTCCGTTATCTGGAAGCCCGCATCGAGTTATTCACGCTGGAGAGCCGGGGCAAACTTGAGGAAGGCGTCGTTGTGGCTGTTCACAGCATTGTACTCGCCCTGCTGGCTACAATGACCACCATCTTTTTATTTAGTTTACTGGCTGCTTACCTGAATGAAGTAACAAACAGCCGGTATCTTGGCTTTCTGATTGTTGCCGGTTTTTTCCTGATTTTGAGCATATTATGGATAGCGGCCAAAGATTTCTTTAAATCAAAAATTAGAGTGGCAGCCTACAGCGCTCTAAAGAAAAGTCAGGAGAAAAAGATCGAGGAAAAATCGGAAGCTGTTGAAGAGTTAATGGCCCAAACGCGTTCATCAATGACAAATAGTAGTGCCAAATAAGTAGGCAAACTTTAAACGAATTCAGGATTACTCAAAATGGAAGACTCTAAAGTACCTTTTGCCGATACAACGGCCCGTCGAGCCCAATTAATGGCAGCCACAGAACAGTTTAGAACATCAATTACAGACAGTGTTGAAGCTATCAAGGGCGACGCAACCGAGGTTAGCAAAACAGCCGCGTTTGTAGCAGGTACTGCTTTAGCTGTATATTTGGTCGTTAATGCTATTCTGCCTAAGTCCGATGAGTATCGGTATGCCGAAAAATACGGTGAACCAGATGACTCGGATGACGACTATGATGAGACCGATGAGAGTGATGAAAATCATCTTCAACCGTCATACCGCAAAGCCGTGAAGCAGCAGGCCAATAAAACACAAAAATCAGCAGCGGCAAGTGGGTTGATTGGTGGTCTTATAACATCTGTACTAACCAACATCGCCCGTGAGCAGCTAACCGGATTTTTAGCCCGCATACGTACAAATAATGCCATCAATCCAACCGCCGAACCAAATCAATACCACGAACAGGCTAAAACCAAGCCTGTTGACTATACTTCGGGATCGTAGGCTATCTGGCCACAAAGCACTTGCCGTCTTGCTCGATCCTGATAAGATTGAGCAAGACGCGCTTTCCCAACTACTGATTCGTACGGCTAGTTGTCCCGTTGATTTTTTTCTGGTTGGCGGTAGCCTGGTGACAGATTACGCCCACAAAGAAGTTATTGCCGCTATTCGTCGCCAGTCTACTATACCTATCACTCTTTTTCCCGGCAACCTGCTTCATATTGAGCCATCGGCCGATGCTATCCTACTTTTGTCCTTAATTTCGGGACGTAACCCAGATTTTTTAATCGGTCAGCACGTTATTGCGGCTCCCTTGCTCAAAAGGAGCGGTCTGGAAATTATGTCAACGGGCTATATGGTTGTTGATAGCGGTACACAAACAACTGTTTCTTACATTAGTGGCACAATGCCTTTGCCCTACGATAAACCCGATGTGGCTGCCTGTACAGCTATGGCGGGCGAAATGCTTGGTTTGCAATTGATGTACCTGGATGCAGGCAGCGGAGCGCGTCGGCCCGTATCTTCCGACATGATTGCTGCGGTTCGCAGAGTAGTTGATCTACCGATTATTGTTGGCGGGGGAATCAACTCCGGAGAAAAAGCGTATGAAGCCCTTAAAGCTGGTGCCGATATGATTGTGGTCGGAAATGGTATTGAACAGAACCCGGATTTGCTTCCCCAACTATCGACCGTAATACGAGAGTTCAATCAATCTGTTGTACAAGCCTAATTTATGAAACTTCCTGTCGCATCACTACTGTTTCTGACAGCTATATCTTTTGCTCTCCTATTTTCTGGGTCAGATGCCGTAGCACAGTCACGCAGCGAAAAAGTTTATACTGTTGCCGAACGCGAACCTGAATTCCCAGGTGGGAAAGCCGCACTGAGCCACTATTTAGCAGAAAATATACGGATTCCGGGTTCGCTGGTACGAAGAAACTACAACACCGGACCAGTAGCCGCCAAGTTTATCATTGACGAACTTGGTTATGTACACGATGTCAGAATAACGACCAAGCCGATTGACAAGAAAGTACAAAAGGGCATGCAGGACTTCATGACAAGCATTATTAGTGTTGTCGAGAAAATGCCTCGTTGGCAGCCTGGAGAAGTTGGCGGCAAGCGCGTATCCGTATTTTATACCCTACCGATCGAAGTAAACATGCGTTGAGGACCGGAAAAATAAAGAAGAATCGGGGGAGTAAGGCTGTTTATTCACAAGCCTTACTCCCCCGATTCTTCTTTTATACGTTCATCAGAGACTCCCGACGTCGCATTTTACCGGCTGGAATACCGAACATCATCTTAAATCGGCGGCAGAAATAAGCCGTGTCTTTATACCCCACTTCGGCACCGATAGCCCGAATACTCTTTTTGCTGGTGCGTAGCAAGCCAACGGCGGCTTCCATGCGTTGATATTCGATATAATCCTGCGGATTTATACCTGTTAGCATTTTGAAATACTGACCAACATAATCTTCAGAAACATTTGCTACGTTAGCCAGCACTTTGTTCGAGAGGTCGCCACCGAGGTTTTCCTTGATATAGGCAAAAATATCAATCAGCCGTGGATCTTTGAAATACGTACTGTTAGTAACGAGTTGTTCGACAAACAGGTGATTTTTCAGAATATATCGAACAACTTCGATAACGATTTCCTCTGTCTTGATCTTGATAATCCGTCCTTTGCCAGCCAGATCAGTCATTTCTTCAGCCAGAATCTGGTCGATTGTATTGGCCAGATGCTCTTCCCGTTTGATGATAAACGGGGGCACATCGAGCGAATTAAAGAAGTTGACCGAGTCGAAAACTTTGGCTTCAAACGACACGTAGCCGAACGAGTTGGGCAGATGACCTATTAGTTTAGGATCATGGTTGCCTTCCCAGTATGATTCCCGATGCGTCATAAATTCTTCATTCGAGACGGCCTTGGGGTTCGTTGGATCACCATAAGTAACGGTAACGTGCTTTCCACCCGGAATAAATAGCATATCACCCACCTCTACCTTTGTCTTTTCGTCGCCAATTGAGACGTCACCATTGAACAAAATCAACAGTGTGTTTTCAACATCATAGAAATTTTTTATGGTAATAGGCTGTAAAATCCGAATGTTTCGGGCCTTGATGAACTTCACGCCCAACGATTCGATTATTTTATTGTAGTCTTCCATATCTGAAAGGAGTGTGTCCGTAAATTGAATTTGTACGTAAAGTTGCACAAAACTAATAATTTGTACAAAACTAATACAAGTATAAAAGTTTCCAAATAATAAAAAAAATAGTACGTATCCGTATCGAACACGTACTATCGCTTTAGAAAAATTCTATTTTACCAAGAAAAGCCTTAACGAACGAGTTCTCGGGCTATTACTAATTTTTGTATTTCGGAAGTACCCTCGTAAATCTGGGTGATTTTTGCATCACGCATGAATCGCTCTACATGAAATTCTTTCACGTAGCCATAGCCTCCATGAATCTGCACGGCTTCGGTTGTAGCCCACATAGCCACCTCCGACGCGAATAGTTTTGCCATGGCCGCAGCCTGTACGTAATCCTTGTGTTCGTCTTTGAACCGGGCGGCTTTATAAACCAGTAAACGGGCAGCTTCAATTTTGGTTACCATCTCGGCCAACTTAAATTGAATAGCCTGATGGTCAAAGATTTGCTTACCAAATGCTTTTCGCTCCTGACTATATTTTAAAGCCAATTCATACGCGCCAGCGGCAATACCCAGTGCTTGCGCAGCAATGCCAATACGCCCACCATTGAGCGTCGACATGGCAAACTTAAAGCCAAATCCATCTTCACCAATGCGATTTTCTTTTGGTACCTGCACATCTGTGAAGAGCAACGAGTGCGTATCTGACGCCCGAATGCCCATTTTGTCTTCTTTTTTTCCTACGACAAACCCAGGGAGACCCTTTTCGACAATCAGACAGTTAATGCCCCGATGTTTTTTTGCCCGATCTGTCTGTGCAACGACTAAGCAAACCCCGGATGACCCGCCGTTTGTAATCCAGTTTTTGGTCCCGTTCACTAAATAATAATCGCCTTTATCTTCGGCCATAGTTGCCTGTGAGGTAGCATCCGAACCAGCTTCAGGCTCCGACAGGCAAAACGCGCCAAGTATCTCGCCGGTAGCCAGGCGCGTAAGGTATTTTTGCTTCTGTGCTTCCGTACCGTAAGCCTCCAATCCATAACAGACCAATGAGTTATTGACCGACATAATAACAGAAGCCGACGCATCAATTTTAGAGATTTCCTCCATCGCCAGCACATAAGAAACGGTATCCATACCGCCCCCGCCGTAGTCTGGTGATACCATCATACCTAAAAATCCCAGTTCGCCCATGCGTTTCACTTGCTCGGTCGGAAACCGAGCTTCGTTATCGCGCTCGACAATACCAGGCAATAGCTCATTTTGCGCAAAATCGCGGGCCGCTTCCTGCACAGCAAGATGCTCTTCCGACAAATTAAAATTCAATCCCTGTAATTCAAGCGTTGCCGATGCCATTTGACTTGCGTTGATTTTAGTTGTTATGAATTGCTTGTTGTGAATAGGGTAAAAGTAAGAAAAAAGAGGCAATAGTATGCATGCATACTATTGCCTCACTCAAACAATAGTGTAATCAATTCGGCGATGCAGGCCGGTTTCGGAGAATGCTCTATTTCGAATCTGCATTCCATAATAACCCGAATACCATTACCTTGCTGTTCAACCTGTTGCAAATTAGCGCTCATTCGTAAACGACTACCAACAGGAACAGCATTTGTAAACCGGATTTTGTTAGCTCCGTAATTGATACCCATCTTCACCGATTCAATCCGGTAGAGTTCAGCCAGTAGTTTCGGGGCCAGCGAAAGTGTCAGGAAGCCGTGCGCAATAGTCGTTTTATAAGGTGATTCATCGGCGGCTCGCTCAGGGTCGGTATGAATCCACTGATGGTCTCCGGTAGCCTGCGCAAAGAGATCGACCATATTCTGTGTTATAGTCAGGTACTCGGTTACCCCAAGCGACTGCCCGACATAAGCCGAAAAATGAGCCAGATCGGTGAAGATATGCATAAGGATACTATGGATATGATGTATAAGAGCGGATGGCCAAGATTGTTTATTAGCCACCGCACTTAATTTTGTACGTATGCCTGAAACGACCAATGCCCACGAATTTACGTTTAACGATAGCCATATTGCTTACCAGAAATTTGGCAGTGGTTCGTCTGTGCTTCTAGCATTTCATGGCTTTGGGCAGAACAGTCAAGTTTTTACCGTTCTGGAAAAATCCCTCGGCGAGCGATTTACTATTTTCGCCATTGATCTATTCTTTCATGGCAACAGTCATTACGCCGGAAATCAGCCACTGACTAAACTTTTCTGGGACCAGTTAATCAGTCAATTTTTGCAGGCACAGGGCATTGACAGACTTTCGCTGTTGGGTTTCAGCATGGGGGGACGATTTGCACTGGCAACGGTCGGAACCATCGCAGATCGGCTCGAGCAGCTTATACTTATTGCTCCTGATGGCATCACACGTACTTTTTGGTATCGGTTGGCAACAGATTTCAGTCTGGGACGCAACCTGTTTCGATACGTACTGCGGCATTTATCTATGCTAACTACGTTTGGCCATATGCTAACGAGGCTCGGTTTGTTGAATCGAACAGTTATGCGTTTTGCCGAAATCTCTCTGAGTACGCCCGAACAGCGAGACCTAGTCTATAAAAGCTGGACCCAATTCCGCTTACTCTACCCAAACCTAGACTCCATTTCTAAAATACTGAATGACAATAAGATACGGACCCGTTTTTTTACAGGAGCGTTTGACCGCATTGTACCCGGTTCGCATATTCTTCCACTAACCAAACGACTTTGCCACTATGAATTGACCGCTTTACAAACGGGTCATAATCATTTGATTGAGCTAGTATCCGAGCAATTGAAATAACTCAAGTGTGAAACAAACGACTACCTTTTCAGTGCTATTTTAGGGACCGTTGTATAACCTGCCAAAGTCCGGCAATGGAGACAACGATTAACCCAATTATAACGATCTGTGTCCATGAACTTTGATTCGGATTTTCTAGCAGCGCTTTTATTTCGCGGGCTTCGTGACCAGACCAGATAGCCAGCAACGTTCGGGGTGTCATTCCCAGAAAACCACCCAGCAAAATATTTTTTAGCCGTGCCCCCGATAGGGCAAACAGCAAATTAGTCAGGCCAAAGGGAAGAATAGGCGATAGTTTGGCAAAGAAAATAACTTCTAACTCGTTGTTCAAAATCCGGTCCAGCACCGATTGCGCTTTAGGATTACGACGTAAAAAAGTCAAAAATCGGTCATGATCGAGCCAGTGAACAAGTAGATTAATGAACAGAATACCGCCAAAATTGATAACAAAAAGCGGCAAAACAGCTTGCCAACCCAGAAAATAGCCAAAAATCAGGGCTAACATCGTTGGTGGAGTCAGTCCAGCCGATGTAATTGCACACGCAAGAGTTATGCCTGCCCATTGCCAGGCAGTGAATCCAGCAATGGTGGCTTCATGAACTACAGCATAGTAGGTCAGCAGGGAGGTAAACACAATTGGCGTTACCGATAAAATGACCCCTGCAAAGGCTGGGCCCGCAATTTTTTTAGGAATAGCTAACTTCACATTCTATCAAACGGGTAAATGGCCGTTGTAGTTTGACCTTGTCGTACAGGGTATCACTCTACGTGACATTCTTCGTTACATTTGAGCATGAAATTCGGAACCAAAGCCATCCATGCCGGTATTGAGCCGGACCCCACAACGGGCGCGATTATGACGCCTATTTATCAAACCTCGACCTACGTTCAGGAGTCGCCGGGTAAGCACAAAGGCTACGAATACGCCCGGACTCAGAATCCAACCCGGACGGTTCTACAAGATAATCTGGCTGCTCTTGAAAACGGAAAATACGGCATTTGTTACTCATCAGGCTTGGGTGCAACCGACGCCATTCTTAAACTATTCAAACCCGGCGACGAAATCATTGCCAGTAACGACCTCTACGGTGGTACGTACCGGATTATGGTGCGCGTATTTCAGGAATTTGGTCTTAAATTTAAATTTGTTGGTTTAGAAGACCCGGCCAATCTGGAAGCAGCCATAACACCTTCCACTAAAATGGTCTGGATTGAGACCCCAACGAACCCGTTGCTGCGTTTAGTAGACATTGCGGCTGTGGCGGCCATCACCAAGCCACATAATATTCAGCTTGTTGTAGACAACACATTTGCGTCGCCCTACCTACAAAATCCGCTTGATTTAGGGGCTGATATGGTGATGCACTCGGTTACGAAATACCTCGGTGGGCACTCCGACACGGTCATGGGAGCTATTATCCTGAACGACGATGAAACGGCCCAGCGCCTGGCGTTTATCCAAAATGCCTGCGGAGCGGTACCGGGTCCACAGGATTGTTTCCTAGTGTTGCGCGGCATTAAAACTTTGCATGTCAGGATGCAGCGCCACTGCGAAAATGCCATGAAAGTTGCTCACTACTTGCAACAACACCCCAAGGTGAGTCAGGTTCATTATCCCGGTTTGACATCGCATCCCGGTCATGAGTTAGCGAAACGGCAAATGCGTGATTTTGGTGGAATGCTGTCATTCGAGCTGAAAGGTGATTCAATGCCCGAAGCGGTTCGATTAATGGAAAGTTTTCACGTGTTCTCCCTGGCCGAATCATTGGGGGGCGTTGAGTCGCTTTGCACACACCCCGCCAGTATGACGCACGCCAGCATTCCGAAAGAAGAAAGGCACAAGAATGGCCTGAAAGACACCCTCATCCGACTCAGTGTCGGTATTGAGGATGTTGACGACTTAATCCAGGATCTGGCACAGGCGATTGGTTGATAAGAAACCTCGGGGGTAATAGATTGAGCCGATTAACAGAGGTTTTATACACTCTGATCGGCTCAATCTATTACCCCGAATACCCCGAAGTTCTATTTTAGTTAAAATCTCACTCTAATCCCCGCCAGAAAATTTCGTCCTGCTTGTGGGTAATATCCGTTATCTGCCGTTACTTTCCCTTCCGAAATGTAGGCGTAGGTATAGCCATTCGATTCGTACAACTCATTGAAGACGTTATTAAACAACACCGTGAAGACGATTTCTTGAGCAAACTTGGGTTTTAGGCTATAAATCAGCCGGATGTCGTTTGTAAAGTAAGAATTCAGTTTGCGGCTTTCGTTCGACGTATTATCCATGTATTGTTTGCCTACGTATTTCGAGAGTAGTCCTACTTCCAGCCCTTTGGCGGGCATAAATAATAACTGAGACCCGGCAATAGCATTTGGTGAAAACGAAATATCCGTCCGGCTGTATTGACGGCTTTCCTGCTGGCCATTGTCGAAATTATCTAAATACTCCGTGAAGTTTCGAACCTTGTTTTGACTAAACGTAGCGTTTACATTCCAGCGAAGTTGTTTGGCCAGCCGAGTGCCCAATTCAAGTTCCAGCCCAGCCCGATAACTATTCGCAACGTTCACCCGGTTAGCAGCGCCCACGTCGTTTAGCTTACCAGAAAGCACCAACTGATTGCGGTAATTCATGTAATAGCCATTAACCGTGAAGGCAAGGTTCTGAGTCTGAACTTTATAACCCGCTTCATAATCAATCAACTTCTCTGCTTTGGGCCGGCTTTCGGGCGTCGATTGTGTGTAGTCGTTACGATTCGGCTCACGCTGACCCACGCCTACCGAAGCATAGGCTGTACTGCGGTCATTGATCGTATACGTCAGGCCAGCCTTCGGATTGAAGAATGTTAGTTTCGCATTCTGCTGTACATTCTGTAATTGGCTGTTGTAGCCTAGAAACGAATAATCTACCGTACGAATCTGTGCATCAACGAAGCCGTTAAGCTTCGGCGTTAACTGATAAAACGCCTTGGCATACAGGTTAAAATCGCGTTTGGTTGCATTGTCTTCGTAGTAGCGGTCGCGGATATTGGTATTCCCGGCAACGCGTTCCCAGATAATCTCACCATAGTGCGCCCCTTTATACTGATTCCAGCCCCCGCCAATATTAGCCGTCAGCTTACCGAAACTGTTATAGTCGAACGAAAAAACGCCACCATAAAAATCATTGTCCAGCCAGAGCCGCCGAATTAAATCGGTTTGCCGGATGGTCGAGTCGCCAATAACAACATTTGGAAGGCCGTACTTACTATAGGCATCCTGCGGCCTGAATTCTTCATAATAGCCTTTTCCTTTCGTGTAAAAAAATGACAGATTAGCCCGCCAGTTTTTAGTCAACTCATGGGAGCTAATCAACTGATAATTATCCTGCTGATAGTTATCAGTCTGATTGTCATACGTAAATGAATTGTAAGTCCGGTCGGTCTTTAGCAGGTTTTCTGGTACGCCGTTCCAGGCCTGATACGTTTGCTCCTGACCCGAAAACACATTTAGCCGAAAGAAACTTTTTTTGGTATAATAGCCACCGGAGATATAAAACGATTTCAAGTCGGAGAAAGCCCGGTCGATATATCCATCGGAATGAATTTTCGATAGACGGGCATCTAAGACAAAGTGATTATTTAAAAGGCCCGTTCCAACGAGCACGTTCACTTTTCGCGTACCAAACGAACCGCCCGACATATTCACTTCGGCGTACGGTTTCTGTTCCAGCTTGTTCGTTTGAATATTGACCGACGCACCAAACGCACCCGCACCATTGGTCGATGTGCCAACGCCCCGCTGAATCTGAACTGTGCTGACCGATGACGCGAAATCGGGCATATTCACAAAAAATGTTCCCTGCGATTCGGCGTCATTGTACGGGATACCGTTAAGCGTCACGTTTACCCGTGTTGCGTCGGAACCGCGAATGCGAATACCCGTATAACCTACACCCGCACCGGCATCAGATGTAGTAACGATGGAGGGAGTGAAATTGAGCAGTTGCGGTATATCCTGCCCTAAATTCAATTTGTTTAAATCCCGGCGCGTAACATCAGTATAAGCAATTGCCGACTTCTGGTTAGCTCGCGTCGCGCTCACGACAACTTCATCAACGGCTACCGCTGTCCTGACTAATTTTATGGCAAGTGTACCGTTTTGAGATGGGTCAATCGTCTGGCTTTGAGTTTCGTACCCTAGCATTGACACCTGTATTGACAGAGTGACCGGCTTTAGATTTGTTAGTCGAAAGGTACCAGTAGCATCCGTAAATGTGCCTTTGTAAGTGCCTTCGAGCACAACGGCCGCACCGGGCAATGTGCCGCCATCAGCATCACTGACAGTACCTGAAATTGTGCGTTGTGCCCAGGCGGGCAGAGTTGATAGCCATAGTAAGGCTACCAATAAAATAAGATAAGTCGTCGTTTTTTTCATAATGAAAAAAAGTGACGATAGGCAAGGGGCCGAACCTACCTTTTGTTAGGTATAGTTTTTGTAAACACTCACAGACACAATCTATGAATACATTTCCCTTCACGGCATTACCCGCGCAGGTTCAATGGGTATAATCTCAGCCCGTTAGGTTAGGGCACCCCTTAGAAGATTAGCGGGAGCAAAGTTAACTCAAATTTAACAAAACAAGATTTTACTGTTGTCGTTTTTATTTCAGAACTAGTATAGTAATAGTATGAGCGAGTTTGATTTAGTTGTGCTACAGGAAGATATAGCCGACTGTCGCCTAAAAACAGGTGACGTTGGCACGATTCTAACCGTTTATAATGAAGGCAAAGCTTTTGAGGTTGAATTCGTAACGATGACCGGTGAGGCAGTAGCCATTGAGACACTATTATCGCACCAAATTAGGCCCGTACGCTCGTCGGAAGTACTGGCCGTACGCGATATGGATCTACAAGAAACAAGTGAATCGTAAAGTTTTGAGGCTTACGCTTTTCCATCATGGTAAATATTCCTAATTTTGCAATCCAAATTGCAAAAGCATGAGCAAGAAGAACCCCGGCTTGGACTTTTTAGAAGACCCAGACGCATTAGAAGGAAGATTAGAAGATGTTGGTGATTACTTCCAGCAGAACAGAAATATTGTGGTGGGTATCATCGGTGGTATTGTACTGCTGGTTGTCGGTTTTTTCGGCTATCGGTATTATGTAAGCAGCCAGGATGAAACAGCACAAGTTGAACTGTTCCCATCGGTTTATCAGCTTGAAGCCGATTCGCTGAAAAAAGCCCTCAACGGCGATGGCAAAAGCCCTGGTCTATTGGCAGTTGCTGATAGCTATGGTTCGACACCAAGCGGAAATCTGGCCGAGTTTTATGCTGGTCTTGGTTTGTTGAAAGAAGGCAAATACGACGAGGCTATTGAGCATCTGAAGAGCTTTAGTTCATCAGATTTTCTGGTGCAGGCCCGCGCCTATGCGCTCACCGGCGATGCATACATGGAGAAGAAAAGCTTTGACGAAGCTGCCGATTATTATCGGAAAGCGGCTGATTACAAGCCTAATAAATTTTTTACGCCCGGTTATCTGTTTAAGTTAGCTATTGCTTATGAGCAAGCGAAACAGAACGATAAAGCTATCGAGGCTTATAACCAGATTATTGAGAAGTACGGCCAATCGGCTGAGTCTGCTAATGCGAAAAAGTACAAATCCGTACTAGAGGCATTGGTCGGCGAGTCGTAAGCGTACTGAATAAATCAATACAGCAAAGGACAAAGCCGACGTGGTTTTGTCCTTTTTTATTTTTGGATTTCCTGCCGGATTGAAACCGCAATGTTGGACATTCCAGTATAATAAAACAAAAAATGGCATCAGACTTAAAAAATCTTAGCGTCTTTTCAACAGACGAATTACCCGATATAA
Organism: Spirosoma flavum; assembly: GCF_042686045.1. Lineage (NCBI taxonomy): Bacteria > Pseudomonadati > Bacteroidota > Cytophagia > Cytophagales > Cytophagaceae > Spirosoma > Spirosoma flavum. The sequence goes on along the minus strand of NZ_JBHUOM010000001.1, from coordinate 175,861 downwards.
GTCAACGACGGTTTGCGATTCTGGTTTCTGAGTGGAACGCGGAAGTGACCGAAGCCTTGTTCGATGGGGCTTACCAAACACTGCTTCAGCATGGAGCGAAGCCCGAAAACATTATTCGCGGCAATGTGCCCGGTAGTTACGAATTGAGTTTGGGAGCATTATGGTTCGCCCAACGCGACGATATTGATGCCATTATTGCGCTCGGTTGCGTCATTCAAGGCGAAACCAAACACAATGATTACATCAATCATGCGGTAGCACAGGGCTTAACGAACGTCGGGTTACAAACTGGCAAACCCGTTATTTTTGGTGTGCTGACACCCAATGACCAGCAACAAGCTCTTGACCGGGCGGGCGGAAAGCACGGCAATAAAGGCGACGAAGCCGCCATCACAGCCGTTAAAATGCTCGGTTTGCAGGAACAAGTTTACAGTAAATTTTAAAGATTGATGGACAGAAAGAGCGGGTAAAGCTCAAATTTCTCTTAATCTTTCACCGCTACGGCGGACCCTTTATTCATTCTTTCACTATTATGCACGTCTGGAAATTTGGCGGCACATCGGTCGGAAAACCCGAGCGTATGCACTCCATCCGTACCCTGATTACTAGCGACGATACCCGAAAAATCGTCGTCCTGTCGGCTTTGTCTGGCACGACCAACGCTTTGTTAGCCATTGGTGAATCGCTGAAAGCGAACAACGATGCCGAGGCTGATACTAAGATTGATACGTTGAAAGCACATTACGACGATTTTATCGGCGAACTCTACAAAACAACGGAAGGGAAAACAGCTGGGCAGCAAGTTGTCGATAATGAGTTTTCGTTTATTCGGTCGTTGATAGGCATCAAACCCTTTACACTCAAGCAGGAAAAAGAGCTGGTAGCCGAGGGCGAATTGTTGAGTACGCAGATTTTTCAGGCGTATCTGGTCGAAGAAGGCATTCATTCTGCACTGTTGCCAGCGCTGGAGTTTATGCGAATAGACGCCGACAATGAGCCTGAGATTCACTTTACAGAACAGAAACTGGCTGAGTTATTATCTCAGCACGAGGATAAGCAGATCATTGTCACGCAGGGCTTTATTTGCAGAAACCCGCGCGGTGAAGTAGACAATTTAAAGCGAGGTGGTTCGGATTATACAGCTTCACTGATTGGCGGAGCCATTCGTGCAGAGGAAATCCAGATTTGGACGGACATCGACGGGATGCACAATAACGACCCACGTATTGTCAAAAATACGTTCCCGGTTCGTGAGTTGACCTTCGACGAAGCCGCCGAATTAGCTTATTTCGGAGCGAAAATCCTGCATCCATCCACCATTACACCCGCCCGGATGTTTGGCGTACCAGTGCGGCTGAAAAATACGATGGACCCCAGTGCAGCCGGGACGCTCATTGCCGACCGTACATCAAGTGAGGTGTTTAAGGCTATTGCGGCCAAAGATGGCATCACGGCCTTGTATATTCACTCAACCCGAATGTTGAACGCGTACGGCTTTTTACGCCGGATTTTTGAGATTTTCGAGAAATATAAAACGCCGGTCGACATGCTGGCAACCTCCGAAGTATCGGTATCGGTCACGATTGATAATACAGACCGGCTTCAGGAGATTACGGATGAACTAAATACATTCTGTACGCTCGAAGAGCCCGATCACGATCAGACAATTATTTGCATCGTTGGCAACTTCAGTGCTGATAATGAGGGAGTTGCCTTGCGAGTTTTCAACGCTATGCATACCATTCCCATCCGGATGATTTCGTATGGCGGCACAGAAAGTAATCTTTCTTTACTCGTACATGGACGTTACAAAGTTGAGGCTCTGAACGCCTTGAATGATGGGCTTTTTTTGGTGTAATTTTCAGTCCTTGCAGGGTGAGAACCTATGCCAGAGCCAAACGCGTGATAGATAAAAAACATTAACAATGCTACAAGTCAATTTCATCCGCGAAAATAAAGACACCACGTTGGCGGGCCTTCGTAAGAAACATTTCGCCAACGCCGAGATGGTTGTTGATCAAGTCCTAACGCTCGACCAGCAACGACGCGATACACAACGCGAACTTGACGATGTGCTGTCGCAATCGAACGCTAAAGCGGGTCAGATTGGGGCATTAATGAAGGCTGGTGATAAGGCGGCTGCCGAAGCGTCAAAGGCCGAAACTGCCGACCTGAAAATTCGTTCGAAAGACTTCGCCGATACGCTCCGCCAGGTAGAGGCTGACTTGCAAGCAATTCTGGTAACCATTCCCAACTTGCCTCACAGCAGTGTTCCCGAAGGTCGTAACGCTGACGATAACGAGGTCATTTTGGAACATGGCGATAAACCTGCTCTTTATGATAAGGCTCAACCGCACTGGGAGTTGATCAAGAAATACGATATTATCGACTTCGAGTTGGGTGTTAAAATTGCGGGGGCGGGCTTTCCGGTATATAAGGGCAAAGGGGCTCGAATTCAGCGGGCGATGATTAATTTCTTCCTCGATGAAGCTACGAAAGCCGGTTATATGGAAGTACAACCGCCTATTGTAGTCAATGAAGAGTCAGGTTTTGCTACGGGTCAACTGCCTGATAAAGAAGGGCAGATGTATTATATCACCGAAGAAAAACTCTACCTGATTCCGACTGCCGAAGTGCCCATCACGAATATGTACCGTGATGTTATTTTGCCCGAAAATCAGTTGCCGGTTAAGAATGTTGGCTATACACCCTGTTTCCGACGCGAAGCGGGTTCATGGGGCGCCCATGTTCGGGGATTGAATCGGCTGCACCAGTTCGACAAGGTGGAACTGGTCCGAATCGAAAAGCCTGAAAATTCTTATGCAGCACTGGAAGAAATGAGCCTGCACGTTCAGAGCGTGCTGCAAAAGTTGGAACTTCCCTACCGTGTCCTGCGGCTTTGCGGGGGCGATATGAGCTTCACCTCAGCGCTAACCTATGATATGGAAGTTTGGTCGGCGGCACAGCAACGTTGGCTGGAAGTTAGCTCGGTGTCGAATTTTGAAACCTATCAGGCTAATCGGCTCAAGCTGCGGTCAAAACTTGAGGGTAAAATGCAGTTAATGCACACATTAAACGGCTCAGCTCTGGCACTGCCCCGTATTCTGGCTTCTATTCTGGAAAACAACCAAACACCGGAGGGAATCCAAATCCCTAGAGTTTTAGTGCCTTACTGTGGTTTTGAGGTTATTGATTAATTGCCTCTTGTTGAGGGTGTTGATTTTGCCTTTAAGAATAGCTTAAAACAAGTACATTTTTGCTAGAGTGGGATTGATTTGCCGAATCATACCGCTGCCGCGGACGGTCGCGACGGCGGACCGTATCTCATTTTGAAACCCAGATAAGTATATGAGACAGGGTATTTACTCTATTTATGAATACTAAGTGACAGATTTTACGGTCCGCCGTTGCGACTATCCGCGCCTGCGGTACGATTCGGCAAACCAAACCAGAGTGATAAAAACAAAAGCCCGAAATCCAGTATTGGATTTCGGGCTTTTGTTTTGTGGTGTCGGTTTTGAGAAACCGACACCACAATAAATTTTGGTCAATTCAAATCTCTTGTGGTTTCAAACAGGAACCACACACGCCGTTCTGTTTCGTCAATGTATACTTCAAGTAGACTGGCGGTAGCCACATCTTCAGCGTCATCGGCAATCTGATGGGCGTCGCGCATGTTTTTCGCCATCTTCTTATTTTCGGCGATCAAATCCGTCAACATATCTTTAGGAGCCACAAAATCTTCGTCGTTATCTTTCACTCGTTGCAATTGGGCAATGTGTGCCACAGACCGGATTGTGTTATTACCAATCTTCCGAACGCGTTCAGCTAGCGGATCAATCGTTGCAAAAATTTGGTCGGCCTGTTCATCGAGTAATAAATGATAGTCTCGGAAATGGCGACCCGACATGTGCCAATGGAAATTTTTTGTTTTGATATAGAGCGCAAACGCATCGGCTACCAGCCGATTTAATGATTCCGACACCTTCTCCCGGCCTTTTACTTCGAGGTCAGAGGGCGTATCGAGCGCTTCTACTGGCTTAATAGCATCCATGAGTAATTCTGGGTTATAAGATTACAAATCCTGTCTCAAAAAAACCCCATTCAATAGATATTGTTTATTAACTGTAGCTTAAAATCGAGCCAGTACCTTTTCGGCTACCGTTTGCCCAATAGCCAGTGACGAGGTTGCGGCTGGTGAAGGTGCGTTTACAACATTAATGGCCTTGTCGGTTTCCAGAATGGCAAAATCATCCAGCAAACCGCCTGTGCGATCACAAGCCTGTGCCCGAACGCCTGCGCCCCCGGCCTCCAAATCGGATTCCTGAACCTCGGGAATAAGTTCCTGTAAAGCCTTTGTGAAGGCAGACTTTGAGAATGATCGATACATTTCGCCGAGGCCCGTTTGCCAGTATTTAGCAGCAACTTTCTGGAAACCCGGCCACGAAAGCGTCTCAAACAGTTCTTTCAGATTCACATCTGATTTGGTATAGCCTTCGCGCTGGAAGGCCAGAACCGCATTTGGGCCAGCCTCTACGCCCCCATGAATCATGCGCGTGAAGTGCACCCCCAGAAACGGAAAGTTGGGATCAGGAACGGGATAAATCAGATTTTTAACAAGGTATTGCTTCTCTGACCGAATCTTAAAATACTCCCCCCGGAACGGTATAATGCGTACATTAACGGGGTCACGTTGCGTCAGTTGGGCGATTTTATCAGAATACAATCCAGCGCAGTTGACCACAAGTTTAGTTTCGTAGCGGTTTTTGTTTGTCACTACTATGCTCAAACTTGTTCCGGGTGTTACCTGTTCAACACGTTCATTAAGCCGGATTTCACCCCCGACAGCCTGAAATTTCTCAGCATATTTGTCGGATACCTGCTTATAATCGACGATGCCCGTTTGAGGAACGAACATGCCTGCTACACCCTTAACGTGCGGCTCAATTTCGCGCATCTCGGCCACCGACAGTTTTTTTAATCCGCCAAGACCGTTGAGTTGACCACGTTCGTACAACGTCTCTAATTGTGGTAATTCTTCCTGTTTGGTAGCCACGACAATTTTTCCGCAAAGGTCATACGGTATACCTTCGGCAGTACAAAAGTCGATAAGCATGTGATAACCCCGAATGCAGTTGGTGGCTTTCAAACTGCCGGGCTTGTAGTAAAGTCCTGAATGAATAACACCGCTGTTATGGCCCGTTTGGTGACGGGCGACAGCGGATTCTTTTTCAATCAAAATGACCTTCAGATCAGGTCGTTGCTGTTTTAATTGCAGAGCGGTGGCTAACCCTACGATTCCTCCGCCAATAATTACTACGTCTGTCATGCTTCCGTCAATAAGTCGTTGGACAAGCTTTATAACAGTCCTGAACTAGGTCAGGGCTCACCCAATGGCTTACAAAGGTACAGTACCCCCATCGTTTATCAGCAAAAAACGGGCGCAACGAAAACCTCGCTACACCCGTTTTTGCTATTATTTATTACCAGTGGGAGAGATTACCGCAACTGAGATTCAACCCAATCCAGACCGCGACCGTAAAGAGCCTGGGCAAAATGTACCCGGTTATCGAAGTCGGCATTTGCTGTTTGACCATCGATCATAAATTGCCGAACAAGCCGGGCATTATCAAGCGCCTGTGGCTGATCATATTCGGGTTCAGATTCGGTGCGAAAGGCCGCAAATGCAGGTGCATCCCCTTCAAAATGTTGAAAGAACAAATGGCCACGTGGGGTACGAACGGCACATAAAATTCCGCTCGACCGGCTTGTTGACGGCGACAAACTACCCTCTAAGCCACGTTTTAGCACAATAACGGCATCGAAACCAGCCAGCATTGCCAGCTCAGCCATTTTCATTTGATACGTAATATGAAACACCGACGTAACCAGAATTTGGGCGTGGCACGGATTCAATACTTTTTCGAGGGTTGCCAAAAATGGACGTTTAATGATAATATGGCGACGCTCTACCCAACGATTGAGCGCAGGAGACAGGGCTTTTTGATCGAGTACCCAGCCATGAGATGCCAGGGGTGTGTCGAGTTCGTGGTTGCTTTGCAGAAACTGACAACCCAGATGCATGTATAAATCAAGCGCGTTGAGCGTAAACTTAGGTCCACTCGACCGCCCAACCAATGATACGGCTCCGTAACCGCGTTTCTGAAATAACTGCGCCAGCAAAGGCGTTATAAGGTAACTATTTTCAACGCCATCGAAGGGTTCGGCGAGTTGTACCAAAGGCCGATCAGCACAACTTATTGAGCCGAAACCGGGCGAGAACGTTCGTTCGGAAGCCCGCATCAAGCCTTGATACTCCTCGTTCGTTTCGTGCCGGACACGCATGATACTAGCCGCCAGTCCCCGAAACGTTTCGCAGGGGCCATCACCAAATAAATAATCGCCTAGTTGCTCTGCCTCAGTCACTTGTAGATTGGCTCCCCGAACCAGCTTAGTAGCAATAGGAAGCAGACCCTCCGGTAAATCAGGGCAGATTTTATTGATAAAAAACGTCGGATGAGAGAACGCTCCCTTACCGATTACATCTTCCAGGGTCCGCTCCTCAGGTGTCGGGCCTTTCGCTAGTAACGCCCCAAAAAAGGCCCCACGTTGCAACGGGTGGGATGTTGGATCGAGCAGTGCAGCGCGACATTCAGCTAGCAGTTCGGGGGTAAGCGGCTTGCTGCCATACTTACCAATGCCAATATGTTTGATACCACGACCAAGCGGGGTACTGGTGGCAGGTACATCCAGAACCATATAAATAACTAGTTTATCTGAGAGATAGGGAGTAAGTAAAAGTAAGTAAAAAAGACTGACTATTTAATGGCTAACTCATCGAAAATGAACGTTTTATAAGTTTCATTGGGGCATTTATGGTTAAAATCCCTTATACCAAAGCTGTTATCCAATTATGTTAACAGCCAAAAAAGTTTAGTTTTGATAAACCACCGTTGAAATTACCTTATTCGGCAATTAATGCCTTGTTTCTTGATAAAAAATGACCTTTCCCAGACGCTTTATCACACCCCGAATAGTGGCATTTTTGCTTCTAACAGTCCTATTGATCTGGATAGAAATGAGCGTTGCTCGTACGGTAACCTTTAGTCAGCAGCCAATAGTTTTGTCGATAGGCGTCCTGTTTGATTTGGTTTTCGTAACGACGGGCGTGTTTTACTGGCTTGTCGCTAAACCACTTCGGTTAGCAAGTAGTCGGTTGATATTCGTAGCCTTGCTGATGCTGCGGGTAGCCCTGTTTATTTTGCCACAAACTTCATTATTGCCTAACCAAATCTGGCCATTTTTAGTAGTCTTTAGTGAGGGACTGGTCTTACTTATCGCGGGGCTGAATATCCGCACTATTGTGCGAACGTACCGAAATTTACGACTAACCACCGATGCAGAAACAGCGTTACGCGGTAGTTTAACTACAGTGTTTGGCAAAAAAGCAACCGAACTTATTATTGGAGAAGGTCTTGTACTGTATTATTTGCTGCTGGGCTGGCGACTTCGCTCCGACATTCCGGTGGATGCTCAACCCCTGACAACCCATCGCCAATCGGGGCAAATAGCCTTAGTCATAGGAATATTGATGGTGGGCGTAGTTGAAGGGTCAGCCGTTCATTTATTGCTAGCTCGCTGGCATCCTATGATGGCGTTCTGGATCACCCTTCTTAGTGGGTATGGAATGTTATTTTTCGTGGCCGATATTATAGCAACTGTCAAACGGCCATCCTATATAACAGCAAATCAGCTACATCTACGGCTCGGCGTTCGGTGGAGAGCCACCATTCCCCGGTCAACAATCGCCACTAGTTCACTTATAAGTGAAAAACCCACTAAACAAATAGGCCAGCTTAACGGGTCATTCCTGACTATACCCAATGTTTTACTGACGTTCAACGAACCCATTTGCTTCCTGGGACCTTATGGAATAAGCAAAGAGGTCTGTCAATTCGCTTTTTTCGTGGATGATCCGGTAGCATTTGTTCGATTAGTAGCTGAAGACAGTTAATTCACAAAATGGTCTATACTTTTAGTCAAAAGTCCATTCGCCTTGCTAACTAGTTAATCAATTATTTTTACAGTGAAATTATCATTTCGGTAAAATGGCAGAACGCATCACCTACGGTAAAACATGGTGGGGACAACAGTGGCTCAGTGCCCTGACAAGCATCGACATGGCAAACCGGTTACCACGTGGTAAAACCTACGCCAACAAAGGCGCGGTTCAGGGGCTGACCATTTCTAAAAATCAGATTAGTGCTTCCATAAAAGGGTCGGCACCCCGGCCCTACAAAGCCAAATTGTCGGTGCCGCTGTTTACCGAACAGGAGAAAGAATGGTTGCTGACCGAAATTCGTGAGAATCCGGCCACGCTGGCCCAACTTCTGAACCGCCAGCTACCACCCGAATTAACGGAGTTTGCCAATCGACGAAACATTAAGCTATTTCCGCAATCGTTTCACGATTTATCTATGGGCTGCTCTTGCCCCGACTATGCTTTGCCATGCAAACACCTGGCGGCTGTAGCTTATGTAATTGCCAACGAAATTGACCGAAACCCCTTTCTCGTATTTCAGCTAAAGGGCCTGGATATTCTGGCCGAACTCCAAAAGGAACAGTCCGATACAGTGACAGGAAGCATGGGAAGTGTTCTTTTGTTCAAAGACATTGGTACCGATGAATTTCCCGACGATGAGGATTGGCAAGCCGATGAAAAAGCCCGTGCCAGCCTTGATTTCGCAACGATTCCACCCTTAACCGACCAACTGCTGGGCTTACTGGCTCCAGACGTTACGTTTACAAAGGGTGATTTTCACAAGTCACTAACCAGAGCCTATAAGCTGTTCAGTAAGCCATTTTCAGACGGAAAGCAGTTTTCCCACGCAGAGCGGCCCGACTTCAGTGATAGCATCGAACTGCAACTCGATGAGCTAATGGCCGTGAAGAAAATAAATGCATTCAGCGAACATGGCGAACCCCGGCAGCTTACTGACTTTAAAATAAGCGACTTAGTTAGCTGGCTCGATACACTCACCGAAGCCGACTGGCCCGAAATGAGCGATTCTGTCCGGGCGCTGTATCTGACGCATCAATTTTCGGCTGCCCTGTTGCGCCGGGGAGCGGTAGTGCCACAGTTATTACGCGTTGGGGTAGCCGAAGACCAGTATCGAGTACGCTGGCTTCCAGCAACGCTCAATGAAACGGTAAGGCGCTTAGTTAATCAATTAGCTACCCAACTCCCACCAACGTTACTTACCGTGCGCTGGCAAAAAGACTGGTTAGCACTACCCGATGAGCAACAGATTTCGACACTTTGTTCGTTGTTTCTGCGCCGGGTTATTAAGCCAACAACCATCGAGTTATGGGAACGCTGGCCCCTCGAAGATGCTGACCGGCTCTTTTTTGGTGTTGAAACCCTGCGGTTTGAGGGATTTGGCCGCAAGGAAATGCCGTTGGCGATACAGCTTTGGCTGAATGATTTCTTCCTGACACATAAGCGATTTGTGCCGATTCTGGCGGTTGAAGATACCGAACTTGGCGACGAGTTTCGCTTAAGTCTCCTTGTCCGCGACCGCGAAGCACCCGCCATAAATGGGACGCCAACAGCACCCATTCCGCTGGCAGAATTGCTGGACAAGAAAAATGGGGGTATTGACCAATATGAGCCCATCCGGATGGCCGTTTTGCAGGATTTGCTAGTATTATCACGGCACTTTCCCGACCTCGCGAAACTGACAAAAACGGGCGGACCGGCATACCTTTCCTATTCACCCGAGCAGTTTGTGAAGGTGTTACTCGATACATTGCCCCGAATGCAGTTGCTCGGTATTGCACTTTGGTTGCCTAAATCGCTCCAGCATTGGATTCGGCCACAGGCAGGCGGGCGGCTTAAGGCTAAGGCCAACGTTACAGCCAGCAACGCATTTATGCGGCTGGATGATATGCTGACATTCGACTGGCAAGTGGCTCTTGGCGACGAAATGGTAAGCGTAAATGAGTTTCAGAAGTTAGTTGGCCGCACAACGGGCTTGGTCAAAATCAAAGACCAATACGTATTGATCGACCCGAATGACCTAACTAAACTATACAAACAACTCGAAAATCCACCCGAACTAACCGGTGCTGAACTAATTAAAGCGGCTTTATCTGAAGAGTACAAAGGCGGTCGATTAGGCTTATCGACCGATGTGCGGGGGTTAATAAAGCAATTTACGGAAAGTGCTTCTCAACCCCTCCCCGATTCGCTGGACGCTACTTTGCGTCCTTACCAGCAGCGGGGCTACGACTGGCTGATCAAAAACACGGCGCTTGGCATGGGGAGTCTGCTCGCTGATGATATGGGTTTGGGCAAGACCCTGCAAGTAATTGCTCTACTGCTCAAATTCAGGCAGGAAGGCCGGTTTAAAAAGCAGAAGGGTTTAGTCGTCTTACCAACAACATTACTAACCAACTGGCAGAAAGAAATTGCCCGTTTTGCCCCCGAACTACAGGCCCGCATTTACCACGGTCCCAACCGTAAATTACCAGAAGATCGTGCAGATGAGTACGATTTATTACTGACTACATATGGCGTTGTCCGTAGTGATCTCGATAAGTTCAAGAAAATTACATGGGCAGTTGTGGTGATAGATGAAGCGCAGAATATCAAAAACGCCGATACCGAACAGACAAAAGCCGTTAAAACCCTGAAATCACCGATCCGAATCGCCCTTAGTGGTACTCCTGTCGAGAATAGGCTATCGGAGTTTTGGAGCATTATGGATTTCGTAAATAAGGGCTATCTGGGTGGATTAAGCAAATTCAATGAGGAGTTCGGGAAGCCGATTCAGCAGGAGCGCGACCATCAGAAACTAGAGCAATTCCGTCGTATAACAAGCCCTTTTCTACTTCGGCGTGTCAAAACCGATCGTACTATTATCACTGATCTGCCCGATAAAATTGAGACGAATCAGTTTTGTGCGCTCACAACCGAACAGGCGGCTTTGTACCATAGTGTGGTTCAGGAAAGTTTGCGGGCTATTGAAGAAAAAGACGGTATTGCCCGTCGGGGACTGGTGCTAAAACTCATGACGGCGCTCAAACAGATTGGCAATCACCCACGTCAATACCTCAAGCGCGGCAATGACTCTCCTTCCCTGTCGGGCAAGGCGACGTTGCTGCTCAACCTGCTCGAAACGATTTATGCCAACCACGAGAAAGTATTGATTTTTACGCAATACCGTGAAATGGGTGAGTTACTGGCACAATTTATTCAGCAAGCATTTGGTACTCAACCTTTGTTTTTACACGGTGGCACTTCGCGACCCGAACGCGACCGGATGGTCGATCAGTTTCAACGCAATCGCAGTGACCATACTTTCATTTTGTCGCTCAAAGCGGGCGGTACCGGCCTCAATCTAACCCAGGCGAATCATGTCATTCACTACGATTTGTGGTGGAATCCAGCCGTGGAATCTCAAGCCACCGACCGAGCCTTTCGTATTGGACAGACCAAGAATGTACTGGTGTACCGACTCATGAATCAGGGCACGCTGGAGGAAAAAATCGACGCCATGATTCGGTCGAAGCGCGAACTGGCCGACCTCAGCATAAAGACCGGCGAGACCTGGCTTGGCGACCTAAGCGACGATGAGCTGAAAGAGCTGGTAGCATTAGGATAACCATCAAACGGAAGCGCGTAGCGACTCTTTTTGCAAAGCCGCTACGCGCCATATTATTTGTATACCAACCAAGAAGGCTTAAACTTTCTTTGGGTCTGGGTGAACATACGGCTGTCGATACGGGCGTTGTAGAAGTCCATTCGCTTCCCGATCGCCAACAATCTCACGCTTCTGCGGATCATACACAATAGGGCGACCGGTTTTCATAGATAAGTTAGCCAGGATGCAACTGGCCGTAGAGATATGGCCCTCTTCGATGTCGGCTACGGGTCTGCTTCCCTTGTCGATAGCATCCAGAAAGTTGAGCATGTGCAACCGTGTTGCCGGGGCAGCATTCAACTCAATTTTTGGGTTTGTATCTTCCGTTACATCTTCCGGGTATTTCTCTTTTTCGTAGACCACATCTAAGTGGATCTTCTTGCCATTTTTATCATCCGGAATAAAATCACACTGCATGGTGCTGGCCCATAACGTGCCTTTTTCGCCATAGAGCGTGAATGACCAGGGGTAATCTGGATTGTTGGGCGTTCCCCAGGTTTTATGATGCCATACACAATTCAGTTCATCATATTCAAACAGAGCCGATTGCGTATCGGAAATATTTGATTTACCTTCTTTCTGAACGTAAATTCCACCATGTGAACTAATCCGCTTCGGCCAACCAAGTTTCAGCATCCACCGCACAGTATCGAACATGTGTACGCACATATCGCCCGTAATGCCATTACCGTATTCGGTGAATGTCCGCCACCAACGCACATGAGGCAAGCCATCATAAGGACGGAGTGGCGCAGGACCGGTCCACATTTCATAATCCAGAAAATCGGGAACGGCCTGTAATGGAGGATTACCGTTGGCACGCATGTGCAGGTCGCAGGACATCTCTACGTGCGATATCTTGCCAAGCAGCCCTGCATCAACGATGTCTCTCTTGGCGGTAATCAGGTGAGGAGTGCTTTTACGTTGCGTTCCCACCTGCACAACTTTATTATATTTACGGGCGGCCGCCACCATCGCTTCGCCTTCCATAACATCAACGCTGACCGGCTTTTGCACATATACATTTGCGCCCGCTTTAACGGCATCAATCATTTGAAGGGCATGCCAATGGTCAGGCGTTCCGATGAGAACAATATCCATTTCATTTTCGGACAGCATTTTCCGATAGTCGCCGTACAGCCGGGGCGTTTTACCCGATTTCTGCCGCTGACTAACGAGCTTTGCCGCTGCTGCCAGCATATTTTTATCAACATCGCAGAGAGCTACCACTTCCACGGGTGACACCTGAATTAATCGAAACAAATCACTTTTTCCGTACCATCCTGTTCCAATCAGTCCTACCCGAAGTGTTTTGGCCGGGTTGATAATATCCATGCCTCTGGCCCCGAAGGCCGACAGCGCGAGTGAGGCCGTAGTACCTTGGAGAAAACGGCGACGGTTAATGTTGAAAATATCCATATAAATTGAGGGGTTTCGGACGGCCAAAGCCGAATTTTAAGGTAAAGACAATCTACGTTTTCAGTACTATGTCTGTTCACGAGTGCACAAATGCCTACGCGACCAAACGCACCTATAAATACTAAATACAATCAGGCACTTATACTACTTTATCCTACTATCATTCATTTCCGCAAAGCTATTTCAGTAGGGCTAACACAGCACCGTCGCCCATAACTGCACGGGCGGGCCGTGGATGATCAGCGTTAAATACCTGTAGAGCAACCGAATCGAGAAGTTTATTAGGCGTTTCGTCGATTTCGCCATTTTTCAACACCCGGTTCAAATCCAGTTTTAACTCTTTAGCCAAAAATCGGTACGCTGCCGCCCGCTTACTAGGGCCATAATCATGTCCTTCTGTAGGTAAATGCACGTTTTCAACCCGAGCTTTAGCGCCGTAATAGCCATAGATTGTCTGGATGTAAGGAAACTCCACATCAGGGGTATTTTTCGTCCAGTCTTTGCCGTCAGAAACAAGTAACATAGGACGCGGAACGGCTAATGCGGCTAACTCTACGTTGCTGGTCTGATGAGTTGGCCGCTTATGAATGGGCATGCCACTTTCGCAAACGCAGCCCCCGAAAAAGTGAGCAGACACCATAACAACGGGCACCGAAACTTTAATACGTTGGTCAAGGGCAGTTAGTAAAAACGTTTGTGTTCCCCCACCCGATTCGCCCGATATACCAATCCGGTTGGTGTCCACATCGGGTAGGCTTGTTAGAAAGTCGAGGGAACGAAGGCCATTCAGGATTTGCAGTTTTAGGGCTTCCGAAAGTTTATGCGAACACTGTTTCGAGTCACCGTAGCCAAGCATGTCGTACACGAACACAACTGCCCCCATGCGGGCCATCGTGGCGCATCGTTGCTGAGTTTGTTCCTGAAATCGAGCATCCTGATTTGCCGTGTGACCATGTGGGCAGAGAATCCCGGCTGATTTACCAACGGGATTGAGTGGCCTATATAAGTTGCCCGTCACGAAAAAGCCCGGCAAACTCTCAAAGGCCACGTTTTCAACCGTATATCCGTTCAACTTTTTCAAGCTATGTCGAATGGGTTGAAATGGAGCAAACCGGGGTGATACGGGTAATTTCATGCCATCACGAAGTCCCTGCCGAATCATCGCGGCACGAACCTCCCAACTAGCCCGGTCGTGATAGGTTTTGGCGAAGGTCTGCAACGAAGCCGCCCCCTGCGCTTCGGTGAAATACGCCCCCTGACATAAATCAGGGCGGTCAGGATTTGGTTGTGCCGTAGCACCAATAATTCCCATTGCCCAACCGACGACAAAAAAAAGCCTGACTCTCATAGTCTTTTTGACAGAAAAATGGCTGAAAATCCCTACTAGTCTAGCCAAATGACTTATTTACTCACCCACTTTTTCGAGATCAGATAGGGTCCATGCCTTTGTTTTTCCGGTCGTTTGCTCCCGTACTTTTTTGACCTCATCGGCCTTTACAAAGGGCTTGAAATTCCGCCGTTTTAAAACTTCCGGTGGTACGTCTCCATTAGTAGGGCGTGGGGTAGTTGGGGGTGGACTGGGCGGAAAATTGCCCGTATAACCAAATTCGTAACGGATATAACTCAGGACGGAAGCTATCCATTCGTCGTCATTTGCACCCATAGACGGCATAACGTCGGGGTAGGTTTTCTCATCAACCGGACCCGATAAGCCGTGTAATAAGATCTTAATCAGCACATCTTTATCGCCTACAATACGTTTCGAGCCGAACAGCGGAGGTGCCACCATACTGCTTCCACCAACAGCCAGACCTTTGCCGTCGGGTCCATGACATGAAGAACAAAGTGTTTTGAAGGTATTTGCACCCGCCAAAACCAGTTTTCGATCGGCGTCTTCAAGTCGGCCAAGGCGGAGTCCGTAGGTTTTGACATCGTCATTCTTCAGAAGGCTTTTCTGAGCACTTACCAGCATTTCATTATTGGCACTCTGCTCTATAATTTCATTTGTAAGGGCTTTGGCTTTAGCTGATTTGCTGTCATGCATGGACAAAATCAATTGTGTCCGAACATCATAACTAGGATCGTTTTTTAGCGCCTGAAACGTATCGATTACCTGTGCATCATCCTGTTTTACATAGCGTTCGCTAATCCAGACAGCCGCCCGACGAAGTTGGGGGTCAGCATCTTTCATCGCCGTGAACAGAATATCTTTATCAATGGCCTCTAAGCCTTCCAGCGTCCACAAAGCATGCAGCCGACCAAGCGCAGACGGTTGTTTAGTTAGTGAACCCTGTTGCCCCGATACGATCTGCTTCAGCACTGGCACAACCGATTTATCGCCCAGAATAACAAGTTGCTTCTGCGCGTTATCACGCCACCAACCGTTCGGGTGATCTAAATAACTAATTAGTTTGGTGCTGGATTCATCGAGCATGTGTGGCGATGGACCCGGTTTCATACCATCGTGAACTAACCGGAAGATGCGGCCATGCTGTACATTTTTGTCCAGACCTAACCGCTGAATTTGGGGCCGCAGATAAGAACCTTTCGGTGTCCATTGCGATTCCTGAATAATGCCCCGATTCATGTCCACAATGTATAAACAGCCATCGGGGCCCGTATAGGTGTTGACGGGCCGGAAGTTCATATCTGTCGAGGCAATAAACTCTTGCTGCTTATACGCATTCTCCAGCGTCAATTTTCCATTCGTATTGATGACTTTGGCGCGACGAATAATCCGGGCTACCGGCTCACCAATCAGGTAATCACCCACTAAATCAGCGGGAAGTTTGTCACCCCGAAAAATAGATTGCCCATTGCTGGCCGTAAAGTGGTTCAGTGTACTGTCGGGAAGGCGCAGTCGGCGTAGGCCACCCTGAATATCGGGCGTTGACATAATAGGCCATACCGCGTTAAATTCTTCGCTGTACTGATCCGGGAATTCAAGCCCGCCGTAGACCGGGTTTATCTGAAAACCAGAGGCTGGAATTTCGCCACCAGCCCGTGAGAAAAACAGACGGCCATAGTTATCATGCGTCAAGCCCCATTGTCCGTTCGACCCGCTGGGGAGGGAGTCCACTTTTAGGCCGTTTTTCGTGTAACGAAAGCGCACAGGGTCAACTGTGAGATAAATCCAGTTGTCCAGATTCCAGTCTAAGCCACTGCGCTGGTGCTCCAGATTGCCGGGCGACTTTTTGCCAACCTGATAGACTGACTTTTTCTGATCGGCCACGCCATCGCCGTTCGTGTCCTTATAACTCCAAATATCGTAGGTATCGGTTTCATTGACCAGAAGCTCATGATCAACGCATAAGAGCATTCGGGGTAAAAGCAGTTTGTCAATAAAGACGGAGCTCTTGTCCATTTTTCCGTCATTATTGGTGTCTTCAAGTAACATGACCCGGCTTACACGGTCATGCTCATTGGAGCCTTCGACATCCTGCATGTACGTGCTCATTTCGGCTACATACATTTTGGCGTTCCCATCCCAGGCTATTGCCACCGGCTCTTTGATCATAGGATCACTGGCAACCAGTTCCATATGGTAGCCTTTTGGTACGCGAAAGGCCCGCAAACTCTGCTCAGGCGTTAACTGAACCGGCGAAGGATTAGACACGAACGTTGGCACAGTGTCTACCAGACTAGACGCCGTATTTTTGGCGCTATCCGGCGGGGCTTGCTGAACGACTTTACACGTAACAACCAGCATGGAGAAAGAAATCAAGCCCGGAATCCAGAGCTTATTTTTCATAGGTATGAGTTTAGAACAAAACCAAAAGATGGCGTTAGTAAACTCTTACTCCACAAGTTGCGCGGATACCCTAATTTTTTAACAGTTTTAACTAGTTATAATCCCAAAGCAGAAAATTTATCGCTTATAAATCCCCACTGCGCGGCTTAACCGTTGAGCCACGGATGATTAAGTTAGTTGGCAAGACAATTCGTTCGGGCTGGAAATCGTCTCCTTTTGCCAGTAGTTGCTTAAGCAAAATATAGGCCGCCTGCTGTCCAATCTCATTTACCGGCTGAGCTACTGTCGTTAAGCCGGGCTCAATCAGGGCCGACATAGGATCGTCGCTAAACCCAACAATGGCCAAATCGTCGGGCACGCAAAGCCCCCGGCGTTTGGCTATATTCAGTGCTTCGAGGGCCGTAGGGTCATTTATGGCAAACAGCGCATCGGGTGGTTGAGGGAGATTGAGTAAGTGATTCACATAAATATTAGCCTTATCCAGATTTAAGTCATACGCGATAATCAACTCAGGATCAATGGGCAGGCCATACTGCTTAAGCGCATCCCGATAACCATTGAGCCGATTCCGACTATTGGTGAGTGTGTCTGGTCCGGCAAGGTGAGCAATTCGTCGTCGGCCGGTTTGAATAAGGTGCTCGACTGCCCGAAAAGCGCCGTTATAATCGTCTACCGTCACATTCGATACGTTCATGTCTTCGCAAACGCGGTTGAAAAATACAACCGGAATACCTTTCCGCTGGAATACCTTAAAATGATCAAAGTTTCGGGTTTCCTTCGTATGCGACACAATTAACCCATCGACCCGGCTGGCTAATAAGGCTTTAGCGTTTGCCACCTCTGTTTCGTATGATTCATTCGAGTGACAGATTACAACATTATAGCCCGATTTAGTCATTTCCTCCTGCGCCCCAATGATGACTTTCGGGAAGAAGAAACTGATAAACTCCGGCACGATGATACCAACCGTACCAGTGCGATTGGTCAACAAAGAAATAGCCAGCTGATTACGCTGGTAATCGACCTGAGCCGCCATATCGAGTATACGCTGCCGGGTCTTTTCGTTCACGTTTGCATGCCCTGTCAATGCTCTTGACACCGTCGATTTGGATATGCCCAAGGCGCGGGCAATGTCAATGATGGTTGTTTGATGCGTAGCCACTGGAAGTTGAAATATATAATTAATTTAAGTTTTAGTATCGAAGCTCAAGAAATCTTATAGCTGTGTCTTCGCAACGTTAATCTTTTTATTGGGAACATTCCCAAGATTTTGGGAATGTTCCCAATAAAATAAGTCAAGAAAATCTTTGCAGAATGATTATACAGCTGTAATATCAAGTAAAAATGAGGAAAATGTATCATATCGGCCTTCCAGAAGGGAAATTGCCAACTTATGATTTCTCATTCCACAAGTACTCTTCGCTGATTGAAAAGCTTGGCCAATTTGCATTTTTCTACTTTGCATCATTCCTAAACCCAAAAAGGCAGTCTACGCTGCTTTACCTATGCAATCTATTCTATCACTACGAACTATGGTCGGCCTGATTGGCCTGATACTGGCTACGTTGGGCGGGCGAGCGCAGGCTCCCCGCGCAACTACTATTGCAGGCAGGGTTACCGACGCGGGCACAACTGATGGCCTGCCGGGGGTCAATATCGTTGTTAAAGGTGCCCAACAGGGCACTACCACAAACGCAACCGGACAATATGCCTTGACGGTACCTGATGGTAAAGCCACGCTAACATTCTCTTCCATCGGTTATATATCGCAGGAGGTAACAGTTGCTAATCGCAGCACCATCGACATCGCCTTGAAAGCGGATGATCGTTCGCTGAATGAAGTCGTAGTAGTTGGTTATGGTACGCAGCGTAAAATCGAAACGACCGGTTCTATTGCGTCGATTAAAGCCGCTGATCTGGTGCAAACGCCCATTGTTAATGTCGCGCAGGGCATTCAGGCACGGGTGGCCGGGGTGCAGATTGTGCAAAATTCGGGCGCACCGGGCGGTAATGTCAGCGTCAGGATTCGAGGGACAAACTCTATCAACGGTACGTCTGAACCACTCTATATTGTTGACGGTATCCAGATTTCAAATGGGGGAAACCTAACCGATATCAGCCCCCTTTCGACTATCAATCCCAACGATATTGAATCGGTAGAGGTATTGAAAGATGCCTCCGCTACAGCTATTTACGGCTCGCGGGCCGCCAACGGAGTTGTACTCATCACAACGAAACGAGGCAAAGCAGGCAAAACCAGTGTGAGTTATGAAAGCTACTACGGAGTTCAAAACGTTTCGAAAACGCTGCCGGTATTAAATGCCACTCAGTTTGCCCAGTTGGAAAATGAAGCATTCAAAAATAACTACTATCCCGACCCGGCAAGTTTAGGTGAAGGCGTGAACTGGCAAAAGTTGATTTTTCGATCTGCCCCCATTCAAAACCATCAACTAACAATCAATGGTGGATCAGAGAAAACCCAGTTAGCCCTTTCTCTCAACTATTTCAATCAGCAGGGCGTCATCATCAATTCCGGTTTTCAGCGTTACTCACTTCGGCTTAACGTTGACCATCGCATCAGCGACCGATTTAAAATAGGCACCAGCATTCTGGGAAGTTACTCGATCAATAAAGGCGTTCCCTACGGCACCACGAGTCTCGGCGACGGCGATTTTATTACCAGTAGTATTCTCGGGTCGGCATTAGGGGCACCACCAAATCTCCAGCCCTACAAAGCAGATGGCAGCCTGTTTCCTTTCGGCGAGCAAGCCGCCGGACAGTACCGTGAAGTGACTAATCCGTTGGGACTGGCGGCCATTCAAAACCAGATTGGTATCCAGCGGACATTGGCTAATATATATGGAGAAGCCAACCTATTGAAAGGATTGACCTATCGGGCTTCGTTCAATATCGATTTGCAAAACAGCCTTCGGGATACGTATTCGCCCCGCTCTATCGTGAACAAAGCCGACCTGAACGACAACTCTGGTTCCGGCTCCAAAGCAAATGCGAATGGCGTTGTACTGCTTCATGAAAGCATCCTGACCTACGCCCGTACCATTGCCAGCCACCACACGCTCAAATTTACGGGTGTATTTGCCAGCCAGAGTAATTTATCGAACAGCAACAGCATCAATGCGACCGGCTTTCCGAACGATGCCACCAACAATGAAGCTTTGCAATTGGCCCTGACCCGTACGGTAAGCAGCAGCCGAACCAGAGAACGGTTGGATTCCTATTTGGCCCGGATTAATTATGGCTATAAAGACAAATACTTTCTGGACCTGACCGCCCGTGCCGACGGATCGAGCAAGTTCGGAGCAAATCACAAATACGGTTTTTTTCCGGCGGTATCGGCGGCCTGGCGGCTTATTGAAGAACCATTATTTAAACAGGTTAGCTGGCTGTCGGATTTGAAATTACGGGCCAGTTACGGATTGACGGGAAACGCTGGCGGCATTTCGCCTTATCAATCATTAGCGACAGTAGGCTCACCCAATCCAAACCCATCCGATTATCAGTTTAACCACACGTATTTAACGGGCATTAATCCGTTGGGTATTGCCAATCCCGATCTACGGTGGGAAAAGTCCACGCAGGCGAATATTGGACTGGACATTAGTTTGCTTAACAACCGGCTGAGTTTCGTGGTCGATGTTTATAACAAAAAGACCCGTGACCTACTCTATATCAAGACATTACCCCTTTCGTCTGGATACGGTAGCATTACGGGTAACTTTGCCTCGCTGGAAAATAAGGGTATTGAACTGGCCGCTAACGCCCGGATTTTGCAGGGTGCTTTTCGCTGGGACGTATCGGCCAACGCCACCATGAACCGCAATAAAGTGCTTGACCTTGATGGAGGCACCACGAAGGAACGGTTCGTTACAACGTACAGCATTCTTAGTGTTGGGCAACCCCTGGCACTTTTCAAAACCTATGTATTCGACGGCATTAACCAAACGGGCGATGCTATTTTACCGGGCTATGATGGGCGTTTAGGCGGTCACAAACTGAAAGACCTCAACGGTGACGGCAAGATTGACGCCAACGACCAGACGGTTACGGGTAATCCAAACCCCAAACTCATCTTCGGATTTTCGACTAACCTCTCGTATAAAAACATAGACCTGAGCGCTTTTTTGTCGGGTAGTCAGGGCAATGACATCTATAATCAGGCACGATTTGCTTTCGAAACACCACTCGGTCAGCGCAATTTGTTGGCGGGCGTGGCTAATCGCTGGTCACCCACGAATCCAAGTCAGGAATACGCCAGCGCGGCACTAAGTAGCCGGTTGCCCGTGAGCAGCCGATACGTTGAAGATGGCTCTTACATTCGAATGAAGAACGTGACGCTGGGCTATACGCTGCCCAAAATCAAGGGTTTCCAGCGCATCCGAATTTACGCTAGTGGCAATAACCTCTTCACCCTCACCAAATACACCGGTTTCGATCCTGAGGTGAATACATACGCGGGTAGCAACACTGTCATCGGTGTCGATAATTTAGTATATCCACCCGCCCGGTCATTTTTGGGTGGTTTACAAGTCACGTTCTGAACCGCCCTTTACACTCATGAAAAAGATATTACTTCCTATATTCGTTGCCTTCGGTCTGATTTCCTGCCAGTTGGAGGAAACCATTTACTCGTCTATTTACACCGAAGCCTTTTACAAAACCGCTGCTGACGCCGAAAAAGGGTTGATTGCCGTGTACGACCCCATTGCCGACATGGCCGGCGGACCCGTCCTGACCATCGTCTCCGACCTAAGCGCCGATCAGGCATACCCACGGGCCGTAGTAGGTCGTAACACACTCACGCTGTTCACGTATGACCCTAATTACACGACTCAAAAAAGCGCAGGGCGAATTAATGAGTCACCCCAGCAAATCTGGACATCCTGCTACGATGGCATTGAGAAAGCGAACTGGATTATTCAGAAAGTCCCTGCGGCCAGCATGGATGCCGTTCGCCAGAAACAAATTATTGGTGAAGCGTATTTTCTACGGGCGTTTTATCACTGGATGCTCACGAAAAACTTCGGCGATGTGCCGATAAAAATTAAAGCCAGCGCTACCCAAGCGGAAGCGATAGTAGGCAAGAGCACCAAAGCAGAGGTTTATAAGCAAATTTATAGCGATCTGGATCAGGCCAGTAACGCCGGACTGGTTTCGGGTCCCGGTATCGAAAAAGGTCGTCCGTCGAACGAAGTTGTTACGGCTCTCTACGCGAAAGTTGCGCTGTATAACGAAGATTGGGCGACAGCTTTGAAGAAAGCGCAGGAAGTCATAAACTCGGGCAAGTATTCGCTCATGGCCGATGTGCGTGATGTATACCGGTACGACAAAGAAGACCTTGCCCGTGTGGAAAACATGTGGGCTTTCGAGTCGGAAGGTGGGTTCAGTCCCAGCCGGGGGCATCAGCTAACCGGTCTCTGCGGTCCACCCGCCAGCACCGGACCAGAGTACGGCAAAACCACATTCGGTTCTATGTTTGCCTATCAGTCGTTTTTTAACTCATTCAACCCCAGCGATAAACGACGGCTACTGCTGGACACTACGTACGTTGACAAAAGCAACAAAATTATTCCGCAGCGCAGCATCACGCCGATTACGGCGCAGGGCGTACTCATAAAAAAATTCCAGGACCCAGTGTCAACAGTCGGCAACATTCCCAATATCCCAATCCTCCGTTTGCCGGATGTATATCTGATTGCCGCTGAAGCCGAAGCCCGGCAGAACGGTGCGACGTCGGCGGCTTACGGGTACATTAACATCATTCGGAAACGGGCTGGCTTGGCTGATCTCACAGCAGGTCTGGGCAAAGATGCTTTCATCGACGCTGTGATTCAGGAACGGTCCTGGGAGTTTTTCGCCGAAGGAGACCGCTGGTACGACCTCACGCGCACGGGCAAATACATGACGGCTCTAGCATCAGCCGTGAACACGGTGTATCCAACCCGACCTGTTCAGGCAAAGAATAAATATTTCCCAATCCCGCAGGATGAAATCAATGCCAACCCGAAACTGGAACAAAATGCCGATTGGAAGTAAAGCTAAATTTTCGGTATGACCCCATCGGGACAGTCGGCTGCTGCCGTCACACTGTGGCAGTATACGGTTTAAATAACTTAATCATTCTTTGTCAATGCGTTATACCCGGACGATTACAATTTTGACTTTATGCTGGCTGGCATGGCTGGTAACTAATGCCCAATCGAAGCAGTCAGTTTCGCTAACCAACGAGCGCGTAAAAGTCATCTGGACAAACACGCCGAAAGGCTGGACAGTTGGACAAGTAGCTGTGCGAAAGGGATCTACATGGATAAGTATGGCTACTCCATCTGGCGAAAACACCTTGTTGTACGCTGCCGAAAAGCCATCAGCAAAGCCAGATACCACCTTCAAATCTATTACAGGTGAAGAATTTCCGGGACCACTGTATCATTATCAGCAAGGACAGTGGGCCGAGAGTACCAATCCGGTTTCATTAAATACGGCTGGACAAGCGTTTCACTTTTTCCCGAAAGAAGCCAGGCAAACGGGTAAAAATAGCGTGTCGTTTCAACAGGAAACCGACGTAGCCACCATCAATACAGCGTGGACATTCGACCCAAATTTTCCGTCTGATATCATTGTCAAACAAACTATTACGCCAAAAACGACTGGTTATTTCTCACTCGCTACGCCTACCCTAGCCACTATATCTGAGCAAAATTTAGCGTGGGCGACCGTACCGGGTTATTTTCAGGGGAATAAAATCCAGCCAAATTTCGCGTTAGCGTATGCTTACGGTCACGGAATTCCACCTTTGCCCGTCGTGTATCGAGAACGATGTGCCAGTACGCTTTGCCCAATTGTGAGTACCAAAAACGGCATAACGCTATCGGTCATTCCAGAACCGGGTCTGGGCCGTGACCCCTGGGCTATCGACAAAAGCACGCAAACGGATTGGAACATTGGCCTATCCCACATGAACCGAAAGGCCCAGCTTTCACCAACACTCTACTACCCGGTTTTGGGCGAGCCAAAATCAGCGATGAAGTCCGGCGAAACGATTAGCTATACATTTCGGTATAGCCTCACCGACGGCGATTGGTTCAAAGCACTGAATCACACGGTTTATGACATTTACCAGTTCAGGGAATCGCTGGCGTTACGGCAATCCAAACAATCGCTGACCGATCGTATTGAAAAAATGCACCATTACCTGACCAACCCCAAAACGTCTCTGTGGAACATCGAGGAATTTGAGGGAAAGAAAATTGGGGCGCAATCGTATATGGGGGGCGTAGTTGGGTCCAACAAAGACGCCATGAAAAACTCCGATTATGGGGCTATGTGGATGCTGGCCAATGCGACGCATGATTCGTTATTGACAAAAAATGTCTTGCCTTACGCCGAAAATTTTAAACTCGCTCAACAGGAAACCGGAGCTGGTTTTTTTAAGGGAGCGCCTGAGGGACAATACTATCTGGCTAAATCGCAAAAGTTTGTTGAGGAATGGGGCGAAGTGGTCGAACCAATGGGCCTTACGTATTACACCATGCTCGACATTGGAAATATGCTCTTATTCGAGCCAACCAATGCCGAACTGAAAGAACGGCTACGACTGGGTGCTGACCGTTTGTTAAGCTGGCAGAAACCAGATGGGCATTGGGCGGTGGCTTACGACCGGCATTCGGAGCAGGAAATTTTCAAAGACATCCAGGATGTACGGCCTACGTTTTACGGCTTGATTGTAGCCTATCGCATCCTAAAAGAACCGAAGTATCTCGCTGCCGCTCGCAAAGGCGCGGACTGGTTTCTCAAGAACGCTATTGCAACAGGTAGCTTTCTGGGTGTTTGTGGGGATGCTCGCTACGCTCCCGATTTCGCTACGGGGCAGTCGGCGCAGGCACTTCTGGATTTATATGATCTGACCAAAGATACTCGCTACAAAGAAGCTGCCATCATAGCCGCCAAAATATACACAACCTCTATTTACACGCATCCCATTGCCAGTCATAAATCAAAGACAGTCAATGGAATGCAACGTGAAGATTGGGAGATTTCACAGTCGGGGTTGAGCTTTGAACATGGTGGAATCTTCGGCTCGGCTACCCGGCTGGGACCCATTCAGTTGTGCAGCCATGCGGGAATGTTTATCCGTATGTATCAGCTAACAAAAGAACCCATTTTCGCGGATATGGCCCGCGCCGGAGCTATTGGCCGTGATGCCTTCGTTGAGCCGAAAACGAGTGTTGCTTCCTATTACTGGAATGCCATGAATAAGGGGTCAGGCCCCTACCCACACCATGCTTGGTGGCAGATTGGCTGGTTAACTGATTACCTGATGGCCGAAGCAGAACTACGCTCAGACGGAAAAATAGTTTTTCCGCGTGGTTTTGTGACGCCTAAAGTTGGCCCTCATCAGACGTATGGCTTTAAAGCCGGGACGATTTATGGACAACCTGCCAACTTACTGATTCAGGAAGGATTGGTGCAACCCGACAGTCCAGTTATAGATTACGTATTGGCTCGCTCCACCGATCAGAAAACGCTGTATGTCATCCTGCAAAATAACCGCGCGCAGTCAACTATGGCTACGATAAAAATAAACCCCGCCGTATTGGGTAAACGTATTACGGGCATCAAGCGGCTTGATACAAATCAGACCATTTCTACCAGTGCTATTTCACTTAATTTACCGGGCTTTGGTCAGGAAGTGCTGAAACTAGATTTACAATAAGGATTGGGCAGCTATTTATTTTTGACAGGATTGACAGCCGTGCCGACGTTTCGGATAAAACAGGATTTAGGATCAGAATGAAAAGTCCGGTGAGTCCTGTCAAAAAAATAAACAGGAAACTATGAATACAACCATTGATACAGCCGTCATTGTCATTTTCTCGGCCTTTGTGCTGGCTATCGGTATGCTCTTTGCCCGAACTGGCCGGAACTTGAAATCCTTCTTTGCAGGTGGAGAGGCCGTTCCCTGGTTCATCGGCGGTTTATCACTGTTTATGAGTTTTTTCTCAGCGGGTACATTCGTGGCTTGGGGGTCAATCGCTTACAAACACGGTTGGGTAGCTATTACTATCCAGTGGACAATGTGCATTGGTGCACTGATAACGGGCCTGTATCTGGCTCCACGCTGGAAAGCAACGGGCGCTTTGACTGCCGCCGAGTTTATTCGCGAACGATTGGGGGCCACCGTTCAGAAAGTATACATCTTTATTTTTACGCTAGTTTCGCTGTTCATTAAAGGATCAGTTTTGTACCCAGTAGCCAAATTGGTCAGTATATCGCTCAATTTACCACTGGTTCCCTGCACAATCGGGTTGGGCTTGTTTATGATTGCCTACACCGCGGTGGGCGGTTTATGGGCCGTTATGGTCACCGACATTTTGCAGTTTGTGGTGCTATCGGCAGCGGTGTTTATTCTGTTACCCCTGTCACTGGACAAAGTGGGTGGATGGGATGGCTTTACTAAAAACGTGCCTGACGATTTTTTCAACCTGCTAAATGGCGAATACACCTTCGGATTTATAGCGGCTTTTGTCATTTATCACATCTGCTACATCGGCGGCAACTGGACATTCGTACAGCGGTATACCAGTGTCGATAGTCCGAAGTCGGCGCGTAAAGTGGCGTTTCTATTTGCGGGTTTGTACCTCATTAGCCCCGTAATTTGGATGATGCCGCCCATGATTTATAAAGCCATCAACCCATCATTAACTGGGCTGGATACCGAAAATGCGTATCTGATGATTTGTAAACTCGTTTTGCCACCGGGCTTGCTTGGGCTAATGTTAACGGGCATGTATTTCTCGACCTCGGCCAGTGCCAATACAGCGTTGAACGTAGTGTCGGCTGTTTTTACCAACGATATCTATAAAGGATTGATTAACCCGGCGGCTTCGGACCGGAAACTGATGCGCGTGGCCCGAGGCTCATCGTGGGTTTTTGGCTTAGGCATGATCATTATTGCGTTGCTGGTTCCGGCAGCGGGTGGCATTGTCGAGGTCGTGTTGAGTATTTCGTCCATTTCGGGCGGACCGCTGCTAGCCCCTCCCCTGTGGGCGTTATTTTCCAAACGCCTAACAAGCCGAACGACGCTCTGGGTTACGGGTATTGGCCTCACGGTCAATTTATTCTTCAAAATACTGGCCCCGTTACTTCTAGATTTCAAACTGACCCGAGGGGCCGAAACCATTATTGGCGTGGGCCTGCCGCTATTACTATTGTTGGCTTATGAACTCTATGCGCGGTCGAAAGGCGTAGTGGCAGATGAATATTACACATATTTGCTTGCCCGTCAGCAAAAGCAGGACGAAGCCCGAGCCGAATCGCCCGAAGAGTCACTTGCCGTAAAAAAACAGAACCGTTTCGGCTTGCAGGTCATTGCTGGATCACTGGTATTTACGGCCTTAATGCTGGGCGGATTAAGTTTCCTGACCACGCAGGGAGCTGGAATTACAGCCACGATTTCCGTCGTCGTTCTGGTAGCGGCACTGATTCCCTGGCGAGCCTCGAAACAGGTGAAACTATCAGGTTTGGCACCAGTTGAGAAACTCATCAATTCTAATAGCTGATAAGCGGGGAAATTCGATGTCACGGAGAACAGAAAAATGTCGGTCTTCAGAGACCAAATGGTCTACATTCGCAACCAAGGCACAGTCTACATATTTATTGTCGTCTGGCCGGGCCGTCGTACGGTCATTGTGCATTAATCCCCATTCAAAATATATAGACTGCAACGTGCAGTTTTCAAGTGACAAAAGAAGTTTAATGACATTATCCGCCACCGAAGGTGATGCTTTCTCAGCTAATTTTTCATGGTATTCCGAGAGAATGTCATTACTCAGAATCAACTCAAATTTACCTGCTTTTAAGGAATCAAAATCAGTCGATATTTTGATGCAACAGGAAGAGAAATCAGTAAAACATTAATATCTAATACGACTCTCATTAAACAGACCGACTACGTAAATGCTCATTTTTCCAGTTCTCAATAGTCTGTTCATTCCAGCCTTTTTCTTGCCACAACTGGCCCATCTCGCTATCAACTCGTTGGGCAAAATAATCAGTTAGTAAAAGTCGGATTTCTGTTAATTCTTCTTCGGAGACGGTATATGGATACAACTTCAGCAACTCCATTTGAAGATTGCTCAATTTCGTGGGTATCGTCTAAGAGGTTGCCATAACATAATTATTTTCCACACATATAAGACAAAGCTTACCTGATTGATAAGTCGTTTTATCCCCAATACATGACACACCTACGAAGCGTTCTGCCCATTTTCCTGATTCTTTGGTTTGCACCGACAGTCTTCGCCCAATATACCATTCGGGATCCGAACGCGATCCCGCTTCACGGAGAGTGGATGTTTGCCATGGACCCGATGGACGTTGGCGAGACGGGGAAATGGTACCGTGAAGCTGCACCACTCGGGCATTGGAATAAAGTGACCGTACCACACTGTTTTTCAGTTGATCCGCGCTATCAATTTTACACCGGCACAGCCTGGTATCGCCGGACATTTCCCTGGAAACCGACCGCGGGCAAACGCGTAATCCTTCATTTTGATGCTGCTTATTACGAAACAACGGTCTGGATTAACAATCGGAAAGTTGGAACACACGAAGGCGGCTATACACCCTTTCACTTTGATGTAACAGAGTATTTGAAAGAGGGACAGTCCAACGGTTCGGATAATACAATCGCCGTTTCGGTGAACAACGACACGTGGCGGGTGGGAACCATACCGGGTGCGAAAGACAATAACGAGCCCAACGACCCATTCCCCGGCTGGCTAAATTATGGCGGCCTGATACGCCCGGTGTATCTGACCGTTGAGCCGGAGGTATATGTTGACAATGTAAAAGTGGAAGCAGTTCCAGACTTACAAAAAGGCGCTGCTACGCTAAAAATCAAAACGCGTATCCGCAACGCAAGTAATCAAGCAGTCAAGCCAAAACTCGCCTTCCGGGTGGAGCAGAATGGAAAACCCATTACCCTCACATGGAAACAGACAGCCGGTAATGTAGCGCCTAATCAGACGACTGTATTGGAAGCTGAAACAACGTTGAAAGCTACCGACGTAAAGTTGTGGAGTATCGACCAGCCGACCTTATATGATGTGCAGGTAATAGCGTCCAGCGACACAGTTCGGACTCATTTTGGGATTCGTAAGGTGGAAGTTCGTAACGCACAATTATTGCTGAACGGTCAGCCGATAAAGGTGGCGGGTGGCAACCGCGTCGTCGATTATCCGAGTCTGGGGTCCCTAGAGCCGGATTGGGTCGTTGAAAAAGATATGCGTCTGATGAAAGAAGCGGGCATGGAACTCCAGCGTCTAACCCACTACACACCGTCTGAAACCATCTACGATTGGGCCGACAGGAATGGAATGCTACTCATCAGCGAAGCCGGAAACTGGCAGTTAACACCCAGAGAAATGGACAACGATACCATCAGAACGAAGTTCCGGCAGCAGTTTCGGGAGATGGCCGAGCGCGACTGGAATCACCCCAGCGTAATTGCTTATAGCGTGGGAAACGAGTACTTATCTGAGCAACCGGCAGGTCAACGATGGACGAAAGATATGATTGCTTATGCTCGCGAACTTGACCCCACCCGGCTCTACACATTTGCGTCCATGCGACTGAATACGCTGCCCAAAAAACCAGAAGACGAAGCCAGTCAATACTGCGATTTTATCTCGACCAATACCTACGGCAATCACACGAACATTCTGAAACACATCCATTCGCTTTACCCCGACAAACCGATTTTTATTAGCGAATATGGTACTCGGGCCGACGGCAAAGATAGCGAAGCGGGTCAGGTGAGCCACATCGAAAAATTCCTGACCGACGTTCGACAGTTGCCGTATGTAGTGGGTGCGTCATGGTGGTCATTTAACGACTATCTGAGTCGGCATGATGGCACTAATGCAGATGGCACACGCCCGTGGGGATTAGTCCGATGGGACCGCTCGAAACGGCCACTTTATAAAGCACACCAAACCGGTATGGCACCCGTTACGGTCGAGAAAATTAGTTGGCAGCAAGGCAACGAGGGAGTTCACACCGTAACGCTACGCATCACAGCCCGTAATGACTTTCCGGCTTATGCCATCAAAAATTATCAGCTAAAAGCAGCGAATGCTACTATACTTATTCCCGATTTACAACCGGGCCAACAGGCTACACTAACTATTCCGGTGCGGGGTTTCGACAAAACACTAATGGTAGAAGTCGTCAAACCAACGGGCTTTTCAATTCTTACCCAAATTATCGACTCAACGAATGATACGCGAACCGGCAACTGATAAACGAACACTAAAAACCATTCGCTACGATGCCGACTTGATTGTTGTTGGCGGGGGGTTATCAGGCGTTTGTTGCGCTATTACTGCGGCCCGCGCAGGGACCCGCGCTGTGCTGGTGCAGGACCGGCCCGTATTGGGGGGTAACTCATCCTCCGAAGTGCGACTATGGGTACTGGGGGCAACCTCGCACATGGGCAACAACAACCGCTGGGCGCGGGAAGGTGGCGTTATTGACGAACTTCTACTCGAAAACCTATACCGAAATCCAGAAGGCAACCCGTTGATTTTCGACACAATATTGCTGGAAAAAGTAATATTGGAGCCAAACATTAAGCTCCTGCTAAACACGGTGGTGTACGAGGTTGAAAAATCCAACGCTGAGACGATTAGTGGTATAAGAGCTTTTTGTAGTCAGAACAGCACGATGTATGAGCTGGTAGCCCCGCTATTTTGCGACGCTTCCGGCGATGGTATTGTAGGATTTCAGGCCGGGGCCGCATTTCGGATGGGGGCCGAAAGTCGGGAAGAATTCGGTGAGAAGTTTGCGCCAACAGCTGAATACGGCGAATTGCTCGGTCATTCGCTTTATTTCTATACGAAAGACACCGGAAGGCCCGTTCGCTTTGTGCCGCCAGCCTACGCCTTGCAGGACATTACTCAGA
Organism: Spirosoma flavum; assembly: GCF_042686045.1. Lineage (NCBI taxonomy): Bacteria > Pseudomonadati > Bacteroidota > Cytophagia > Cytophagales > Cytophagaceae > Spirosoma > Spirosoma flavum. Next base: position 145,005 of record NZ_JBHUOM010000001.1, on the reverse strand, counting down.
TTCCCCGATATAAACGATTTAACGCTCAGGAGTATGGTTGCCAGCTTTGGTGGATTGAGTACGGTGGGCGATTAGACACGGTTCACGATACCGAAACCATCAAGTGGGAACTCTGGAAAGTGGTGTATGGCGTCTGGAATTATATCAAAAACTCGGGCCAATTTCCCGAAGCCGATACGATGACGTTAGAATGGGTCGGTCAGATTCCCGGCAAACGCGAAAGTCGCCGGTTTGAGGGCGACTCTATCCTGAAACAGCAGGACGTGGTTGAGCAACGAACGCATCCCGATGCCGTTGCTTTTGGTGGCTGGTCAATTGATTTACATCCTGCTGACGGTATTTTTTCGGAGAAACCGGGTTGCAATCAATGGCATAGTAAAGGGATTTACCAAATTCCCTACCGTTGTCTTTACAGCCGAAATATTACGAATTTATTTCTGGCCGGGCGTATTATCAGTGCTTCGCACGTTGCGTTTGGGTCGTCGCGGGTAATGGCAACGGGTGCCCACGTTGGGCAGGCGGTGGGCATGGCGGCTGCGCTTAGTACCCGTGACCAGTTGCTGCCACGCGACCTGACCGAACCAGCCCGTATGCAGACGTTACAGCAGGAACTACTTAAAACGGGCCAGCATATTCCGGGTCTGCATCTATACGACAATAATGATCTCGTGCATCAAGCAACTGTGTCGGCTTCCAGCGAGTTTGTTCTCAGCGAGTTACCTCCAGACGGGGCACTATTTCCATTGACTTATTCGGCGGCTCAGATGTTGCCCTTGCCAGTTGGAGCAATCCCCCGAATGACCGCTTTCGTAACAGCTGATCAGGATACAACGCTAACCGTTGAGCTAAGACGAAGCAGTAAATCGTTTAATCACACGCCTGACGTAACGATGGAAACATTAACAATTTCACTATCCAAGGGGAAACAGGAAATAGATTTATCGTTTGTCAGCCAGCTTTCTGAGCAGCAACATATTTTTGTTATGTTCCTCAAGAACGAACATATTCAGTTGCAATACAGTCAGTTACGGGTTACGGGTATTTTATCGGTATTTAATAAAATCAATCCGGCTGTCTCGAATTATGGCAAACAGGAGCCAACGGAGGATATTGGCGTAGATACGTTCGAATTCTGGTGTCCTGAACGACGACCCGCCGGTCAGAACATTGCGTTACGCATTCAACCCGGCATCCGACTATTCAACTCAAATAATGTGCGCAATGGCATTCAAAGACCTACGAATCAGCCAAATGCTTGGGTGGCTAACGCTGACGATACAAACCCGACAATAACACTAAGCTGGCCTACTCGAAAACAAATTAGCCGTGTGGAACTACGGTTTGATACGGACTTTGACCACCCACTCGAATCGGTCATTATGATTCATCCTGAAACTGTTTCTCCGTTCTGTGTGCAGGAATACGAAGTGTGCAATGACCAACAGGAACGAATTTTCCATCAGACAGACAACCACCAGTCCAATCGCACAATTCGGTTCGAACAACCCGTCGAAACCACTAGCCTAACGATTCATCTGAAGAAAAAGAGTGCTTTCCATCAGGCTAATTTTGCCCCCGCTTCGCTACTGGAGATACGGTGTTATGCGGAGTAACGAAGTGACAGTCGTGGTGTCAGGTTTGAGAACCTGACACCACGACTCCAACCGTTTATAGTAAGTTGATTACCGGGGTAAGTCACCCCGTTTTAATGCCTTCACCGCATAATCTGCCGCCCGCGCTGATAAGGCCATGTACGTAAGGGATGGATTCTGGCAGGGCGACGAGGTCATAGTTGCCCCATCTGTGCAGAATACATTTTTGACCACATGGTGCTGATTGAACTTATTAAAGACTGAGTTTTTGGGCGAAGTACCCATACGAGCGGTACCCATTTCGTGAATGCTCAGGCCCGGATGCGCTTGTTTGTCAAAGCCGTTAATACTTGAGAAACCGGCTTTTTCTAACATCAAGACAGCTTGTTCTTTGGCGTCTTTACGCATGAGTGTTTCATTTTCCCGATAATGAACATCCATTTTCAGGACCGGCTGTCCCCATTTATCGGTTACTTCATTGGTCAGATGAACCCGGTTATCTTCGTAAGGCAGACATTCACCAAAGGCATCCAGTGTTATTTTCCAGGTGCCAAACTGAGTTGCTTTTTCCTTAAAATCTGCTCCAAATCCATCCTCTTGACGGGCATGATCCCAGTTCTCCCGATTAGTATAAACCTCAAACCCATAGCCACGCGTAAATGCCTGATTGTGCTGGTCGGGAAGGTTACGGAAACGCGGAATGTATAGTCCGGCGGGGTGCCGACCGTAATAATATTTATCTAAATCGTGGTCATAATCGGCGGTAGCTCCAACATGGAAATGGTGGTCCATCAGGTTCCGACCTAACTGCCCACTATCATCCATACCATTTGGAAACCGTTTCGATTTGGAGTTCATCAGGATATAGGTCGAACCCAAAGCCGATGCATTCAGGAAAATAACGCTGGCGTGAAACTCATGCCATTCGTGCGTTTGCTCGTCAATAACCCGAACACCAGTTGCCCGTCCGAACGTTGAACTGGCCGTATTTTCGTCGTAAATAATTGAGTTAACAATGGAATGCGGGCGAACCGTCAATCGCTTGGTTCGGCGGGCTGCGGGTAACGTTGCCGATTGAGTGCTAAAATAGGCACCATAGGGACAGCCGCGCATACAGAGATTTCGGTATTGGCATTTTGCGCGGCCCAGATTCATCTGTTCCTGCGTAGGTGCGGTTAGGTGAGCGGCCCGCGCCGAAATCACTTTACGATCCCCAAACTGCTCATTTACCGTCTGCCGAAAATGTGCTTCCACACAATTGTCGGGCATGGCGGGCTGAAACTGTCCATCGGGCAGGTGCGGCAATCCATCACGATCACCCGCAATGCCTGCAAACTTCTCAACGTAATCGTACCAGGGCGCAATGTCCTTGTAGCGAATTGGCCAGTCCGTTGCGATGCCTTCTTTGGCATTAGCCTCAAAATCGAGGTCAGAAAACCGGAACGAATAGCGCCCCCACATCAGCGACTTACCACCAACGTGATACCCACGAATCCAGTCAAAAGGTTTTTCTTCGACGTAAGGATTTTCCAAATCATTGACGAAATGCTGGTGTGTCGCTTCAGTAATTGTAAACCCGGTTCGGTTCTGAACCGGATACTGTTTCAGCAAGTCCGTTGGCATCTCCAGATTGTGGTGCGGAAAATCCCACGGATTCATGGTAGCCGTGTGATAATCCGTAACGTGCTCGATCATACGACCTCGTTCGAGCAAAAGCACATTCAATCCTTTTTCGCAAAGTTCCTTTGCCGACCAACCACCGCTGATGCCAGAACCAACAACAATAGCATCGAATTTTTTTCCTGATGGAATGGGTGTTTGCGCAGGAATGTTTTTTCGACTCATATCAGGGTAAGAATTCTTAGTTAGACGTTGATAAAAATAATGCTCAAAAGGTGGACACGAAACACCAAATTTAACTGATAATATAGTAACAACTTTTGGGACGTTATCGACCTGTACTTTGCAAAAAAGCCGCAATTTCCATTCCCCAGGCAATACCGATATGAATGAGTAAACCACCCCAGATGCTTCGTGTGCTCAAGGCCAGCACACCCAATAAATACCCACCGAACAGTGACGAAACAGCCTCGCCCAATGGCCGACCGAAATGGATGGAACAATACCAGACAACCATTGGCAAAACTGCTCCACGTCCCAACACCCGGCTCATACCAATAACGAGAAAACCCCGAAAAAGTAGTTCAGTCGGCACAAAATCCCAGCCGTAGCAGAGCTCGTAAATGAGAGCGGTAACCCACTCCGGCACGTCGAAAAATTCGTTGGCATTCGTATCGTGATAGGTTGGATAGGAATGAAGAAAGTCGGGCTGGAACGAGGCAAACGTGATAAGCGGAATCATTAACCCCAGCAGAATTGCGTATAAGGCTAACCCCTTCCGCTTCGGTGTCATGCCATAAAAACTGCTCGGATAGGGGTCTACAAATTTATAAAACAGATATAGCGGCAGGACAATTGTCAGGACCGATTGCAAGTTGTGCAGGCAGTAATAGGCAAATACATAAATCTGCCCATTGAATATCTGCCGACTCCACTCACTGTGCGCATAGAAACCAGCATAAATCGAGTAACAAATTAGGGCAATCCCACTTCGAAACCAGAATTCCCGGCTGCGCCAAGTATAGAGCCGATGGTGAAAGTAAGTCCAAAGCCACACACTCACGTAATAGGCGGTGGCGTACAAGCCGAAATATAAAACCGGCCAGATTGGCTTGCCCTGAGATGAGTCTATGTATGAGTCTTCAAAATTTAGCGTGAAATTAACCGTCAGAAGTAAAACGACCCAAAGGGCGGTGGCAGCATACAGGTCAAGCCGAAAATCGGTGCGGAGATGGTCGCGCAAGTCACGCCAGAGGGATTTCAATACGATGAGTAATTAGGTAGATTGGGCGAAAACGGAAACTGGGGACTTATACCTGCAATATTACCCGATTTCCGTTTTCGCCCAATTGATCCGTGTTAAAACCCTTCTTTCTCGGCTTCTTTGTCTTTTTTCTTTTCGTCTTTCTTTTTCTCGTCCTTTACTACCTTCTGCCCCGGTTGTAGCTTAGGTTTAGGGGCTGCTTTAGCTTTCGTTTTATACTGATCCAGATAGCGATCGACAAAGAGGGTTTTCTCATCGACCGTAGCCGCTACAACTTCAATAGTGGCTTTCGACGAGTTTTTAGATCCTGCCAGCAAACGGTCATTAATGTCCTGCTCGGATGTGACAATGGCCAACTGGCCTAAAGACGTTGGTGTGCTACCCGGCTTGTAGTCGTAAAACACCCACACATCGGGCGACGATTCCAGATAAATACTTGCTTCGTCGCCATTTCCCGACTTTCTGATTTCGACAAAACCATCCATCTGCGCGTTCACATCCGTCGCCATCATATTCGATACGCCCAACTGACCTATACTGTAAAAGGCATTGAACTTATTGGACCAGCGCAGATTAGCGTTAGCTAACACCAGCATGGCGTTTAGTTTCGGTGATGCCTGGTTGAGTGGTGCGTGCTGATTCTGCGCTTTAAGCCGGTAAGCATCCACCGCTTGCTGACCAATCAACGGTAGCAATTTGTCTGATAATCGGTTTAAATCATCGTCGGCGGCTTCATCATTTTTTTCTTCCAGATTAGACTTAACAATCTTGTCAGAAATGAGGCTGCTAATCGGATCCGGCACCGGAAAGGCGAAAGCAAGTAATGTATTGAACCGATATTGCGCACTATCAATGTTAATCCGGGCTGAACCCGACGCCAGCAGGTATTCGTGCGGAACCGCATTTAATAGGTTTAATTTGCCTTTGAACGTCATGAGTCCTCGGGCATCATTAAACGTAAACGCGTTTTCAACATCCTCTGCAATTCCGGCAAGACTCGCATTCTCCACATGGCCCGAACTATCAGAGCTTGCTGTACTATCCAATTTAGCAACAGTATTCGTCTTCACGCTATCAACCAGTGTGGTCGCGGAGGCTGGTAAAGTCGGTTGTCCATCGGGTAAGTCACTACCTTTCGAGGCAATCCGATACACTTTATCCTTCTCATCATAGCGCATAATACCTGTTGCGGAGAAGAGGTCATCGTCTTTGGCGTCTTCTTTCGGCGACAGGAATGTTGGATACAAACCCGCATTGCCCAGTCGAAAATGGATACCGGCCACTAGTTGTTGCCCCCCTTCGTTCTTTAGGTTTTTATCCACTTTAATCTCCAGCCGTTCCGCTACTTTTTCCTTAAATGGAATCCAGCCACCAACGAGGTCTGCGCGTTTTTTTAGGGCGGGTTTAATGAACCCATCCATTGCCAGATCGCGGGAAGGGGCCTGCATAGCAATGGTTCCTTTGAACAGCATTTTTGGCGCTAATTGCAGATTATCGTCTTCGTCAACTTCGGCACGAGCAACGGTAAAATACGTCGTTAACGGCTTTTGTACGTCCTTCCGACGGCCTTTAGGTGTTTTCTTTGTATCGGCTGTCAACGTACTGGAGGCTACCACTGGCGCTTCTTTCAACTCAAAGCTACCCATCTTTATACTGGCCGTATCACCCCTGGCGGTAGCGAACTGGTACGTAGCATCACCGGCAAAGCGGGTTCGGGAAAGTACCTGTATATTACCGTTTTTGAGCCGGTGAAACAGATTAATCGTGTCCAATTCAAGCTTGGCATTTTTAAAAGGCAGCATCTCGCCATTCCGCCGAATGGTTACCTGGCCTTTGTCGGGATAAATCCGGGCATCGGCAGATGTAACATACGGTACACCACTAATATTCAACGTCCGTTTCTCCACATCGTACAAAGCTGCCGAGCCGTTGAACATCAGCCCTTCCTGCTCATCAGCGGTAGCCGTGAAGGTTGAGGTTTTCACATCGCCCTTCATGGCAATCGTCTTCGCATTTATGTTCCACTGCGCCCGGTTAATATTGGTTTTATAGGCAGCAAACGGAAACTCCATACTGGCACTCACACTATCATCAAGGCTCTCTTTTTTGTTAATCACCAGGCCAACAATACCTTTCGTCTGGTTAAAATCCATATCGATGCCGCTTCCCAGCAGAATTGGTTTCCCAATGGGCGTTCCCTGTGTTTCTTTATCCGATATAATTTTGACGTGTGCGTTGCTGGCAATGAATCCGTCTTTATTGAACTTAATGCTATTGGAGACGGCTTCTGAATCTTTCCGACGTAGGGTTCCATTTCCAAACAAACCTGACGAACGCAACGCTAAATCGCCTTCGAGGTTAGTTGTGGCATTGTAGAAATTGAAGTTATTTTTCTGAGTTGTAATGACCATACTATCAGCTTTGGGCCACCATTTCAGGTTATAGTTGTTCAGTTGAACCTGCGGAAAATAGGCTTTCCCAATCAATCCTTCTTTAATTTCACCCTTCTCGCCCGATGCCATTAAGGAATCAGTCGTGAACAAAATCCCTTTCGTATTCAGACTGGCGGTGAGATGGTTCAACACTCCTTCGGCCCGTAGCCCGCTTTTATCCATCGTCAGTTCGCCCGCAAATTTAAACGTCGATGGAGCGGTTCCCTTTTTAGCAGTATATACCGGGTAGCCGGTTGCCGGCGCTTTATGCACGAAGCCGAGGGTATTGTCGGGCATCGTTTTGAGTTCTGCTTTGAAAGGCGGGAAAATACCGTCGGAATAGAAAGTGCCAATGAAGGAGATATCTCCTTTGCCCAGGCTGTCATTATCAATAGCTGGAATTTTAAAGTAGACCTTCTGATTGTACGTGAGATCTCCCCGTATAGGTTGGTTGAAATAGACCGTCATCCCCTCAGGCATAACCAATCGTTGAGTTGTTTTCTTGCCCGCAATTCGCCCTGATTTATTATCGGCACTACCAAAATAGACCGTTCCGGGATTCTCATATTTAATGTCGCCCCCAACTTCCCCCGTTTTTCCCTGAGCCGCCAATTTCTGCGACGAGAAGGTAATAGAGTCAATTTTATTAAGGGTCATTCCGAACTTATCATAATCGAATTTAAGGTCACGGCCCGCATAGCGGAGGGTTCCTGCTTTGAGTTGACCATTCAATGTGAAAGCCCGGCCCTTTCCTACCTGTAATGTTTTGTCAGACGGAAAACCGATTATCTTGAGCGAATCAGACAGGATGAAGCGATCAACTCCTCGAATGGTCAGAATTTTATCGTCTAAATTGATCGTCGCGTTTTTCGTGCTATCATTTGATGCAAATAGTGACTGTACCTGAAAGTTGTCGTAGTCTCGTTTTTGGGCGTAGGCTAACACGTAAAGTGCTCCCTTTCGACTCAGACGCATTAAACCTGTTTTCGCATCGCGGTCAAGATAGCCTTCGAGCACCATACGATTTAAGGACCCGCGTAAGGCAACCGGACTAACAGTTTTGACAAACTGGGTAATATCATCCTCTAAAAACGTCTGCTGCTTTTTGGTCGAGACAAAATTTGCTACGATTTGCAAGGGGTGGAAACCATAATCAACCGTCAGATCGGTGTAGCGTTGCGGTTGGAAATAATCGAACGACTCGAAACGTACCGGCACTTCGCGTTTGGCTCCTACCTGATAGAAATCCACTTTCCGGCGGGGTAAATCCCACCGTACCACTTCGGGCATAATGTAAAATTTATGGTACGAATCGGCATAGGGAACGCGGGTGTAATCGGTACGTTGTTCGCGGTCGAGCCAGGCGATGTGCTGATTTTTATCGTACCGGAATTTTACAGACGGGTGCGTAATGGAGTCCGCATCCACGTAGCCAACAAAGGAAGCCGAACTCGCCGAAATCATCGGGCGTACTCCAGACCCAGTTGATTTTACGGGTTCTGTCGTATTGAATCCAGATTGAGATAACCCTATTTGAGTTGAGTCAGGGCGAGTTCCTCCAGCCTGACTTCCTGCCGACTGGGCTTCTTCAATGCTGTTGAAATCGAAACGCCGACTGCTCGCTTTGAACGCTGGTTTTCCGTTGTATTTTACTGTTATCTGAGCGGGTTGCCCACTAGCCGACGCGCCAACCATTTGAGTTCCCGATAAGGCCAAACCACCCCGGTACTCTATATCTGGTCCTAAATCGGGCAGTTTAACGTCGTTCTGCCACGACATGAAACGCGGATATGTTACAGGGCCGCCCTTTTTCTTGCTGACGTATTCAAATACACCTTTAATGGGTTTGCTTCCACCATACGTCAGCGTTACATCATCAGCTTGTAGACGCGGACTTATCGTCGTTAAGGCGTAATCGCTCAACGTCACGAAAATGTCTGGCCGACCAGCCGTTGCCCACGTAAACTTTCCACCCTGACCAACCAGAATGCCGTCCTTAAGCATTAGATCGCCATTGGTATTCGCTAAAACTGCTGAGTCGCCATTCGAAATAATTGCCAACGACACATCTTTTAAGGTGATAACCGCGCCTGATACCGTCGGAATTGGCCGTCGTTGGGGCACAAACTGAACGCCGGTCGGACGTGGTTGCGTAGAATCTGATACCGCCGGGGTGTCCCAACCATCAAATCGCGACCGATCAGCAGCAGCTTTTGCGGCTGCAATTGAGTCGGCAGGGGTTTGTACAGCACCAAGCTGCACCGGTTGCGCACCGTCTACGTAGCGAAACTGGAACGTGCCGCCCAACGCATAAAGTTTGTTATACGCACTGGCATAAAGTTCACGCCTTTCCGTAAAACGCCGGGTAGTTTCCAGAATGCGAGCAAACACTTTGGGATCGTTCGCGTCGAAAAGTTTTTCGGCAATGGTTAAAATCCCATCAACGTTGGTAGCTGGCTGTTGCTGCGCGTTGAGGTAAAGCGATTCGTAAAACGGAGCAAAGTGTGTAGCTGGCTGAAGCCGTTTCTGGTTCATCTTTCGGCTTAATGCCATTACCCTCTCCTGTTGCTGCGCGGATAATTTGTTCTCCGACCAGAGCGACTGCAAATTCGTACCAGCGCGCACAGCCACCGGACCGCCCGTTACCATCAATTTTTGTACCTCGGTCATGAACTGTTCAGGTTTATCGGAAATTCGAACAGCCTGACCGAAGGTTACAGACAAGGTTGGGAAAAACAAAAAAAACACAACGCCCAACATCTGTATTCTCACTAAATTCTCTCGGTACAACTGACCAGAAAACAGGCGAGGACACAGATTGTCAAAATGGGAATGACTACCCTTTATTTTATCACTATTTATCATGCTTATTTTTGAAAAAGGAGCGAAGTCCACTCCTTATTGATCATATCTCTGACGAACGTGAGCCCCGCTTCTGTGGCTTTTTGTTGAATGTCCGGCGCATCATGCTCATAAAATCCACTTACTAACAGATATCCCTTTTCATTCAGCAACTTCGTATAGTTTGGAATATCAACTAGCAACACGTTTCGATTAATATTAGCTAGCACGATGTCATACAGGTCATTCGGATCAACATCGTCAATTGTTCCCTGAAACACCGTGATTTGCGGGCAATCGTTTAGTTCGACGTTTTCCCAAGCGTTTTCAACCGCCCATTCTTCAATATCAAAAGCCAGCACTTTTTTTGCTCCCATTTTGGCGGCTAAAATCGCCAGAATACCCGTGCCACTACCAACATCGAGCACCGTTGTTCCTGCAAAGTCGAGCCCAAGTTGCTGCTCCAGCATCATGGCGGTTGTTTCGTGATGACCTGTGCCGAAGGACATCTTCGGATTGATAACAATGTCATAACGAAACCGGGCATCCAACTCATGGAAGGATGCCCGGACCCGAACTTTATCCACCACTTCTATCGGCTCATAATTGCGCTCCCACTCGGCGTTCCAGTTACGTTTTTCTAACGAATTGACTTGGTAGGCTATTGCAGTCTGACTGGCGTATTTAGCAATCAATTCCTGAATGGCCTTTTCATCAAAATCAGGCTCGATTATATAGGCATTCAGACCCTCGTCGGTTTCAACAAATGACTCAAAACCAAGTTCACCTAGTTCGGCGGTGAGGATATCGGTAAAATCGGGCGACAGATGCAGTTGGAGTTCACTATAATTCATACATCAAAGTAACGAAAAAGGCCCACATTGTTCGATTTACGATCTATTATCTACCAATGGTTTATTTACTTGCATCGTCTACCCGCTTACTTTCCCTGCGTCTTATGTTATTTAGGGCGTCCTGACTAGCAAAGAATACACTATGTAGAAAACAACCCTTAACTAACTAACTGGTGAAAAACGCTTTTCTAATTATTGACACCCAATTCGATTTCTGCCATCCCGAAGGTGCGTTGTTTGTACCGGGAGCCGAGCATGACGTTGAGCGGATAGCAACGCTGATTCGGCAACACGCTCACCAGATTGATCATATAGTCGTTACCCTCGATACGCATCATGTACTAGATATTGCCCATCCGCTATTCTGGCATGATGCCGCTGGCAATCATCCCAAGCCGTTCACACGCATTACCGGCGAAGACGTTGATACCGAACGCTGGATACCACGTTTTTCGCCCAAAAAAGCCATCAGCTACATTCATGACCTTGAGGCCGATGGTCAGTTTGCCCATTTTATCTGGCCGGAACATTGTTTGATTGGTTCGCGTGGGGCGGCTTTGCACGACACGTTACTTAATGCGCTCAAGGAATGGTCGGGGCAGCGCGACCTCGACTATGTAGCCGTGCAAAAGGGATTGTATCCACTATCGGAACACTTCGGTATTTTTCGGGCGCAGGTGCCAGATTTATCCGTTCCCGAAACTCAACTCAACTCCGGGCTGATTGCAGATCTAGCCCGTTTCGACACCATATACTTGATGGGCGAAGCGAAATCGCATTGTGTAGCCAATAGTCTCAAGCAGATGCTGGATTTTGCCCCTGAACTAGTCTCAAAGGTGGTTATCGTAGCTGACTGCATGTCAGATGTGACTGGTCTGGGCTACCTCGCCGATCCAATTTATGCCGAGGCACAAGTAAGAAACGTTCGTTTTATGGAATCAGACACGGTTTTCAACTAAAAACCCGTACCTTTTCGGTGCTATGGAAAAGACAATTTCTCTATTCCCGCTCAATCTGATTGTTTATCCTGGCGAGGATTTGAATCTGCATATTTTTGAACCACGCTACCGCCAACTCATTGATGAGTGCCTGGATGAAGAACGAACCTTTGGTATTCCGGCTTTCATCAATAATAAACTGCCCGGCTATGGCACCGAGATGCACGTTACGACGCTACACAAGCGCTATCCCGATGGCCGGATGGACATTAAATCGAAAGGTTTAGGTGTTTTTCGATTAGTGAATTTTGAGAATCCCGTGCCCGGTAAATTATACGCTGGTGGTGAAGTGGAATTGGTTGAACCCGACGATGGTTTCAGTGCACATTCGTCGGCCCTGACTGAACGATTGGAACAACTTTATACGCTGTTGCAGATTGAAACCGATTATGCGCCATCAACCGAAAATTTCTCCTATCGGGTGGCTCATAAAGTTGGCCTGTCTATTGAACAGGAATACGAACTCTTAATGCTCGAAACCGAAGCCGAACGCCAGCTTTTCCTGATTCAGCACCTCAACAACGTGTTGCCGGTTGTGTCAGATATGGAGCGTACCAAGGAGCGCATTCGCATGAATGGTCATTTCAAAAACCTAGATCCACTTAATTTTTAATGAATGCAGAGGTTGCTCAAAAGTTATTGAGTGAATAGCCAACACAAAAAATAGTCACGGCTCAACGGTCTGTCCGATCATTGTTTTTCTTCCACCTTCCCTACTTTTTTTGCACGTTTGGGCAGTTGGTCAGCTAACTCCTGAAGATTTTTTATAGGGGGACGGGGCTTTTCAGCTTCACCAATAACAAAACCGTAGGGTTTGAGCGAATCTACTGAATCGAAAACAACTTTGAGAATGGCTGTCATAGGTAAGGCGAGAACGAGACCAGGCAGACCCCAGACATTCTCCCAAAGAATTAAGACGATGATAGCGGCAAGTGGGTTTATGCTAACTTTAGAGCCGACAATGTAAGGTGTAATAAAATTACCCTCCAGCGTCTGCACAAACAGAAAAATACCAATGACACCCAGGGCTTTAAGGGGGTTGTCCTGCGTAACGAGTGTGTAAGCGGCTGGCAGTAATGAACCCATGGAAATACCGAAGTAGGGAATCAATACCAGACAGGCCCCGAAAAAGCCAAAGAACACCGCATAATCAACACCCAGAATGAGCAATCCAACAGTCATTAAGGTGCCAATTATGACAATAACCAGCACCAAACCGGCGAGGTAGTCTTTCACAACTTCGTAAATTCTCGACAGTACATTATCAATATCCGACCGGCGGGCATCGCTAAACACTTTATAGAAGAATGAGCGAAAAAAGTCTCGGTAGAGTAAGAAAAAGAAGGCGAATAGTAATATTAAAAAGATGTTGGTGATAATGCTGGTTGTGGCTAGCAATGTGGTGGTTAGAATAGTGCCTCCTTCTGCCAAAGCTTGATTCAGGTATTTCTTCACCTCCGAAACCTGCCGCTGACGGTCTATATTTAGATGTTCATCGGCAAATGTTTGGATACTGTTTATGTATTCACTCCCCCGCTGAACAAACTTTGGTATGACTTCTGAAAAGCTGCTAATCTGAATTGAAATACCCCAAAACAGTCCCGTTAATACACCCAATGTCAACAACAGACACAATACTATAGACAACACTCTGGGTACACGCCAATTTTCAAGTCGCTTAGCTAGTGGAAATAACAAGACGGAAAATAAAATGGCAAAAACCAATGGAATCAGTAACCCTTGTAACACATGCAGGCCGTAGACAATAACAACCAACGACAGCAGTACGCAAGCAATTTTAGCGTAAGAGGGGAGTTCGATTTCCCGCGAGCGAATATTCATAGTGCAAGTAAAGGTAACTGCGTACTGTAGTCGTTATTTTCTTTATGGTTTGGCCGGCTTCCTTACGTAACCAACCCGTTAATTTCGGCTTTGTTCAGAGCGCGGATAATTCTTAACTGGGAATTAATAAACTCGTTTTCAGCTAGAAATGAAGAAAGAAATACAGACGTGGACTGTTAAGTTTTTGTTAAGTATGCATTCATGATTCGTAACGTTGTGGATAAGCCAGTTAACTTCGGCCTGCCAATTATCCGGCAACTTACCAAAACGGTAAACCATTCTCACCAATCTTGTTTCGTATGAGTGCTGCCAAAGCTGCTCAACCCTTACATCGCGTTTTAGTCGTAGACGATGACGCCGACATCGTAGAGATGCTCGAATATAACCTCATTAAAGAGGGATATGACGTCCGTACGGCAACCGATGGCCGCAAAGCCCTCGAAATAGCAAAGACGTACCTGCCCGAATTAGTTCTGCTCGACATCATGATGCCTCATATGGACGGTATTGAGGCCGGGCGGCAACTGCGCGACATGCCCGAGCTGCGCCAGATGTACATTCTCTTTCTAACGGCCCGCTCAGAAGAATACTCTGAAGTAGCCGCTTTTGACGTTGGAGCCGATGATTACATTACAAAGCCGATTAAGCCGCGTGCTCTCATGAGTCGTATTAATGCTTTCTTTCGACGTGAAGCTCAGAAATCTGATCCCGGCGAACAGATTGACATTGCCGATCTGATTATTAACCGTAAAAATTATTCGGTTACTCAAAATGACAAATCGGTAATTTTGCCCAAGAAAGAATTTGAATTATTGTTTTTTCTGGCCCAGCACCCTAACAAGGTATGCAGCCGGGAGGAGCTATTACAAAAAATCTGGGGTGCAGACATTTACGTTCTCGAACGTACTGTAGATGTACACATCCGAAAACTCCGCGAGAAAATTGGGGATACTCACATCCGCACACTCAAGGGTGTAGGATATATGTTTACCGACCAGCCAGAATAAACACGCAAATGTGATCGGGCGAACGAGTGGAAAACTGGTGGGAACCATTTTTCCACTCGTTCGCCCGATCACATTTGGGGCGGCCCGGTCCTCCGCCTTTTTTACCTTTGTCTTATGTCCCTTAGTCCCCGCATTATCGCGCTTTTACTGGCCTGCCTGATTTCAGCACTGACGCTGGCGTTTCTGACCTTCGTGGAGGGCGTTACCAGTACCATGCTGTTTGTGGTGGGCATTTCGTCGTTCATTATTTCTTTTTTTTTGGTTTTCTACGCGATCGAACTTCTCGTATTTCGCGAGGTAAACAAGATGTATAAAACCATCCACAAACTAAAAATTCGTGACTTCAATATCTCTCGAAAATCAATCATTAAGAACACTAACCCCTTTAAGAAACTGAATGACGAAATTTTTGTCTACGTTGCCCGGAAACAGAAGGAGATTGACGAGCTGAAGCGGCTGGAATTATTTCGGCGGGAGTTTCTGGCCGATGTGTCGCATGAGTTGAAAACGCCCATTTTTGCAGCTCAGGGTTTTATCCATACCCTCATCGATGGAGCCGTTGACGACGAACAGGTGCGCGATAAATTTCTATCTAAAGCGGCTAAGAGTCTCGACGGTCTCGATGCGCTGGTAAAAGATTTGGTAGCCCTGTCTCAATTGGAAACCGGAGAAGTAAAAATGAACTTCGAACGAGTCGATTTAGCGCATGTTACGCAGGAAATTTTTGAGCAATTAGAAAAAATAGCGCATGGCAAACATGCTTCTCTTCAGGTGAAAAGTACTCATTCTGGTTCTGTTTGGGTAAAAGCCGACCCGCAGCGTATTAGGCAGGTAATGACCAACTTGATTGAGAATGCGGTGAAATATGGCAATGAAAACGGTCGCGTACAGGTCAGCTTAGACGACGACAAGAAATTCATTATTGTATCTATTCGTGACGACGGTCCCGGTATTCCGCCAGAACACCTGAACCGGATTTTTGAGCGCTTTTACCGAGTCGAAAAAAGTCGCTCTAAAGATCGGGGCGGCACCGGTCTGGGTTTAGCCATTGTGAAACATATTTTGAATGCTCATAAAACCAAAATTTCAGTGATGAGCAAAGTGGAGAAGGGGACTACATTCCGGTTCAAACTCGAACGTATGGACTGATCAGTTCACTGGGTCAAAACTCGGTGTAACATCAAATCAGTCGTTTCAGCACAAAACTGGATATAATAATCTGGCCGTTTCGCCGGACTAAAATGGACACTTCTTTACCTTCCCCTTTTTGAAGTATTTTATATATATCACTAACAGTTAGCTCACTGGCAGAATTGCTATTAACAAACAGCACTTCATCACCTTCTTTCAACCCTGCCATATCAGCTGGAGACCCGGTAAGGACTTTGGCCACATAATAATTGCGATATCGATCTCCCTTGGCGCGAAGCTCCATCCCGCTCATATCATGTTCAAAACTCTCGCGCATAAGCCGCTTAATTGGCTTCATAACGATATACCGTTCTGGATAATTGAACGTAACATTGAAGCGACGAAGTAGTTCACACCCTACATTTCCTTGCCGTTCGGGCATATCAATTAATTTCATCCCGAAACTCATACTATCCGGAAATGATGCCAGGATATTATCTAACTCGTAGCGGCCAAACATAACTTTCTGAATACGCCCCATACAGCCGTTAATTACGCCATTCAACCCGCGGCCCAGTTGCGCCCGAATACTTTTTACTGGCATTGGCATTAACGCAGTACTCCGCGAGCGGTCGAGCAGTAAGGCATGCCCTGCACCCGTATCCAACACAACTCGCAAAGGCAGGCTTTTTTCGCCATCAAACACCGACAGCGCATCAGTATATGCCTTTGTATCTTGAATAGTAATAGGGTATCGGTCGCCTTTACGTTTCTTATAAGTGTATTTATCGGGCCTCATCAATGTTATTTCACGACGTTGAAAGTCAATATTTACAACGAAGTTGGCAAAGATTTCATAGCCAAAAATACCGTGAACGGGTGTCCCAACATACTCTGACAGTTTTAGAATGTCTTCATCTAAAATAACCAAATTATGATGCGCGGCCCGCAGACCACCCATACTCAGGGTATTGTCGATGGCAATGGATGCCGTCAGACTGCCGCCTTCACCGGCTCCGCTAATTTTAACTTTACGCGCAAGCGTGAGCGGTTTTTTCCGGAAAGCACTCGGATCCGTAATGATTGTATTACTAACGCCGGTATCCAGAATGAACCGAAGCGTGTCGGATTCATTAACTCGTACCGGAACGATAATAAGGTTAGAATGGAGTTGAAATGGAATACGCGTCCAGGTGCGGTTATCGGCAATGAAAAATCCGTAACGATCCTTATCAGGTGTATGCTGGCGATCGTCTCCACGCGCAACGGCGTATAAACCTAACAGTCCGATTATTAATACCAGCGTTTTCATATAGCGTATTTGTTACATTAAAATTACGCATTTTTTTATCCGAATAACACAATTATTTAGCAACTGGTTTTATATGGTAATGCATGCTTTTATAAGCATGTGAGCAGTTATACAAATTTTAGTACCAAGCTGGCGACGTGTTCAGTTTAAATGTTCTAATTTAGCTCAAAATTGACGAAGAAACATTCGTTTCTGATGATTTGAAAAACTGGTTTTGGCCTCATTATTAATTGATTATGCGTAAGAAAATTGTTGCTGGTAACTGGAAAATGAATAAGACAGCCGAAGAAGCGAAAGCCTTGCTGTCGGAGGTAATCAATATGGTAAAAGATGAAGTTACGGGTGATGTTGAAGTGGTCCTTTGCCCTCCCGCTCTTTATCTGGCTTCGGCACGGCAGTATGTAACGGCTGGCGGCAAGGTTTCGCTGGGCGCACAAAACTGTCACGAAAAAGCATCGGGAGCTTATACAGGTGAAATCTCAGCACCTATGCTCCAATCCATTGGGGTTGATTACGTTATAATAGGTCATAGCGAACGACGACAGTATTTCGAGGAAACCAATGAACAGTTGGCCGAGAAAGTGAACAGTGCCCTCGAAAGTGGACTGAAGCCTATTTTTTGCTGCGGTGAATCTCGCGATCTACGCGAGAACGGTGATTATATTGGCTTCGTGAAGGATCAAATCACGGAAGGTCTGTTCCACCTATCGTCTGAGTCATTTGCCAACGTCGTTATTGCTTACGAACCCATCTGGGCCATCGGGACAGGCTTAACGGCTTCGTCGGGACAGGCGCAGGATATGCACTTCGAATTGCGGCAGCACATTGCCGGTCAATACGGTGACTCAGTGGCGCAGGACACGACCATTTTGTACGGCGGTAGTGCCAATGCTCAAAATGCTGCTGAACTCTTTTCCCAACCCGACGTAGATGGTGGCCTTATTGGTGGAGCCTCACTCAAGGCTCGTGATTTCCTGACAGTAGTAAAAGCGGCTCAATAAGTAAAATCAGTGGAGTGAATGGTAGACTGACCAGACGCCGGAGCAGTCAATAGAGCTTACGTTAGCTATTTGCTCATTCTATCATTCCCTTAGCCTGTATTATTTATGACCGCAGCCTATTACGTCCAAACGTTCAATATGCAGCCCCATCCTGAGGGCGGCTATTTTGCTGAAACGTACCGTTCAGCCGAAACAATTTCTCAATCAGATTTGCCGAGTCGGTTTGGCGGAACGCGTTCGTTTTGCACCGCCATTTATTTTCTACTCGAAAGCCATCACGTTTCAGCCTTTCACCGAATTAAGTCCGACGAAATCTGGCATTTCTACGCGGGTAGTCCATTAGAGATTTTTGTCATCTCTTCAACTGGTGAATTGACTATTATTCGGTTGGGCAATAATCCTGAACAGGGCGAAGTGTTTCAGGCAGTGGTTCCGGCGGGTTGCTGGTTCGGGTCAAAGCCCGCCGTGGATTCGGACGCCTTGGATTCACTCGCGGTAGGCGTTAATTTCTCTTTTGTTGGTTGCACCGTGGCTCCCGGTTTTGATTTTGCCGATTTCGACATGGCCAACCGATCTACTTTGCTGGCTGACTTTCCGCAACACCAAGCCACAATTGAAAGTCTAACTACCTGAAACTCACGTTCCCAAATTTCGAAGTGACCCGGACTTTAGTGCCGGACCCACTCCCCACTTTACCAACATATTGCTTGGTTAACCGAGGACCACGATGATTGTCATTATCGTTTGGCTGACTTGTGAAGTGCATTGTTGAACCAGACGAGTAATTAAAATTACCGTAGCTCACCGTCACATCGAAGTCGCAGTCGTTGCCACTATCCATTGGTAGTCCTATAGAGGAGTAAGCCGCCTGGATAGTCAGATTTTCTGCCGTTTTGAGCAATTGGTCAATACGAAAACCACTCGAAAATTCGATCTTAATATTCCCAGACTCCCGTAGTGTACCGATTTTAGCGCCCGAATAATTGATATCGGCGTCTAACTTACCAACGTCGCCAATATTCATCTTGCCAAATTTATTGGTCAGTACCAGCACATTAGCCCGGGAGAGTTCGAGGTTACCATACGCCATATCTACCTTTCCCTGACCGAAGTTGCCGATATCTGCTTTACCGTATGCCACGTCAATATCGTTGTGATGGCTGGTTAAATCATCGGCGCTAAAGTTGCCATAACGGCTGTAGACTGTTAATGGGGCTTGAAACGCGGGAATGCTGGTATTGCCAAATTTATTTCGAACAGTTAATGCGTTCTGCTTGGGCATCATAACCTCGTAATTAATCTTAACAAAATTACGATCGCCACCCTCTTTCCATTTCCCAAAGCTCCAGTTCGAGACACTATTCTGGCTGAAATTTGTGCGGACAGTAATCTGGCTACCCGTTCGCTTTTCTTCAATTGATACAGCATCAAGAAATTTCTGTACACGTTCGTCAGAGTCCGAATTAGCAATGATAGTAATCTGAACCCGGATTTCGTTCTTATCCCACAACCCAACTGACACCTGACCAAATTGGTTATCTATCACTAGATTATCGCTACTACTTACATCGAACAGCTTGATAATGGTCTTCTTTTTTTCAATTGCGCCACTACCAACCAGATCTTCGGCACAGGTGAGCACAGGTAGTAGGCACAGCAAAATACTACACAGGGTTTTCATGAGTTTGTTGTTTAATGCGCTGAATTACGCTCAACTGTTCATTGAGCAGATTAATCTGGAGTTGCAAATTCTGTATCATGGCCTGAATAAGCACTTCCTGATTCGGGTTTTGAGGCAAATCAGCTTTTAACGACTGGTATGATTTTTCGAGCCGGTCGAGATCTGTCGAAAACTCCTGATACAAAGCCGGATTACCTTCCGTCATTTGCTTCAATTCGATGCGTTTATCATCGATCAACCGTGTGTAATGCACCACTTCTTTCGCATACATTGGACTGGCCGCTACAACTTCAGGCTGGTGCGTAACACCATACTGCTGATTCATGTACATAAAAGCGCCTGCCAGTAATAATACAGCAACAGAAGCAGCTACCCGCCAATCGAGCGAAGGCCAGCCAATTTGTCGGCCTTGTATTCGGGTCGGGTTTTTATGTACCTGACGGAACGGAGTTTCCTTGATGGGCCGTTGCTTATCCAGTCCATTCACCTCCGAGCCAGAATCCTCCAGTCCGGATTTCTCCAGACCGAAACCTTCCAGTCCAGGACCCTCCAGTCCGGCCTCTATTTTTTGCCACATAGCATTAGGCGGCTCTTTGTCGTCAAAGGCTTCGCGGTTATCGCGCACGAAGCGTTCAAGCTTATCTTTCTTCATATTTATAGTATCGAATCCAGAGGATCGGCGTTCATATTTGTTGTTGATACGTTCATGCTTTACTGCTTCAACAATTCTAGTAATCGTTTTTTACCGCGCAAATATTGTGTCCGCGATGTAGTCTCACTGATTGTAAGGATGTTCCCAATTTCCTCATGGTCGTAGCCTTCAAATAAATACAGCGATAACACCACACGATAGCCTTCAGGCAATTGTTGCATAGCCCGCCGGACCCGTTCAACTTCAAGCTGCGTATTGTCATCGTCGTAAGGCTCCGTATCGGCGTAGTCTGGGCCATCATCTTCGCCTATCCGGTGCGAGTCCAGATCCACCAGCTCCAGACGCTTACTGCGCAGATGGTTAATGGCTCGATGCACAACAATCTGTTTCAACCACGCACCAAACGTACTCTGTCCCCGAAATGAATTAATATGGCTGAAGGCGTCCATGAAAGCCTCCTGCAATACATCTTCGGCTTCGGCCTCGTGGTTCAAGATACGCAGACAGACGTTGTACATCGCCTTAACGTACTGCTGATAAAGGTCATACTGCGCTCGTCGCTCACCTTGCTGGCAGCGTTTGACCAATTCGGCATGACGGTCTGGGTATGGCGGCCCGACGTTTCTGTTAGATTCCAAAAGGTTCAGCGTAACGGTTGCTGTAGTTTGTTAACAAGAGAAAGATGCATGAAAATTGAGAATGTTGCACAATAATTAAGAAAAAGTAAGCGTTTCTTTTCTCACTCTTCTTAAACGCTGTTTTTCTGTAACTTAGCCATATAAATCAGCAACTTAGTTATGTACAACCCGCAATTTCCAAACCACAGCTAGTTCAGGAAGACGACGGGACCAATTCGCCCCTTGACCATCAGCGTGTAATCAGCAAATTGACAGTCGAGTTGGGTATTTTATATTATCACAAACATGTCATTACTCTGGAACCACTTCCAGAAACGCCATTAGGTGATGGACCGGGCCATATTGTGCCGGACGTATTGCTGTTTGACAATCAAGCAGAGCAGACACGAATAATTATTGAAGTCGCCAATAACCGCAGTTTTAGAATCGATCTAAAAAAGATTACTCGACTAATTGAGGAAGACGATTACGGGATTCTGGAAGGTTTCGTGTACAATTACAAGACCCATGAATGGCTTCGGTACCGCAAAGGCGATGGTGGCGCGGCCACATCTTCGTCGTTTTCAGAACTGATGATGGTTGACTTAGGGCCTTTTTTGTGAAATTCCTTCTCCTATTCCGACTACCCTAGGTAATATCTTCAATCTACATTCCTATCAACCCCGACCAAAATTTTTTCGTACTTTTACTTGTTATAGAAGGAAGAGAAACGAGCCGAATGGTTGATTATATTTCTGGATTAAATGACCCCCAGCGGGAGGCTGTCATGCACGGAGACGGCCCGCTAATGATTATAGCCGGTGCGGGTTCGGGTAAAACCCGTGTGCTCACCTACCGTATTGCGCATCTGATTGAAACCGGAGTTGACCCTTTTCGTATTCTGTCACTGACGTTTACGAACAAAGCGGCTGGTGAAATGCGTAGCCGTATCGAAAAAGTTGTTGGTACGGAAGCTCGTAATATCTGGATGGGAACGTTCCACTCGGTGTTTGCCAAGATTTTGCGCATCGAAGCCAAAGCCATTGGTTATACCAGCAACTTTTCAATATACGACACTGACGATTCTAAGTCACTGTTGCGAAGTCTTATCAAAGAGATGGGACTCGATGATAAAGTTTATCGGGTTAACAGTGTCTTTGGGCGGATTTCGGGAGCGAAAAACCGGCTCGTCGGCCCTGATGATTACATCAACAATGCGGTAATTCAGGCTGACGATGAAGCCGCCCGGATGCCCCACATTGGCCGACTCTACAAACAGTATACGTTGCGGTGCTTCGCGGCCAATGCAATGGATTTCGATGATTTACTGTTCAATACGAACGTACTATTTCGTGACCACTTAGACATCCTGAACAAGTACCAGCATAAGTTTCAACATATTATGGTGGATGAGTTTCAAGATACGAACGTATCCCAGTATCTCATTACCCGTAAACTGGCGGCTGTTCATCAGAATATTGCCATCGTAGGTGATGATGCCCAAAGCATTTACGCCTTTCGTGGGGCCAATATTGAGAATATCCTGAATTTCCAGCGTGATTACGGCAAGGAAAACGTCAAAATTGTAAAGCTGGAGCAGAATTATCGCTCAACCAAAACGATCGTACAGGCTGCAAACTCGATTATTGCCCGCAATAAAAATCAATTAGAAAAGTCGGTCTTTACTGACAATGAAGACGGTCCACTAATTGATGTTATCAAAGCATCGTCGGATAATGAAGAAGGGCGATTGGTAGCCTCGGCTATTTTTGAGACGAAGATGAACGAGTCGCTTTTAAACAACGACTTCGCGATTCTATACCGCACCAACGCTCAGTCGCGGGCATTTGAAGAAGCCCTGCGTAAAGTGAGCATCAAGTACCGGATCATTGGCGGCTTGTCTTTCTATCAACGCAAAGAAATCAAGGACCTAATCGCCTACATGCGCTTTACGGTCAATCAGCAGGACGAAGAAGCCTTCAAGCGTATCATCAATCTACCCAAGCGCGGTATCGGCGACACTACTATAGCCAAGATTAGCGTGATTGCAGCCGAAAAGCAGGACTCTATCTGGGAGATTGTGGCCGAGATTAGCAAGCACGTGGCGGGTCGGGCGTCTATTGCGATTGAAGGCTTTGCTGATTTGATTAAAAGCTTCAAGCTTCTGCTCGACCAAAAAGATGCCTTTGAAGTAGCCTCTCACATTGCCAAAGCATCGGGTTTACTGAAAGAACTGTACGACGACAAGACCGTTGAAGGACTGGCTCGCTACGAAAACGTACAGGAATTGCTGAACGCTATCAAGGAGTTCGTGGATAACCAGGACAATGACGAAAAGAGCCTGGGTGCGTTTCTTCAATCTGTCTCACTGCTGACCACCGCTGACGAAAAAGAAGACGATGGCGACAATGACCGCGTGACACTAATGACCATTCACGCGGCTAAAGGTCTGGAATTCAAGAATGTCCACATTGTTGGCTTGGAAGAGGATTTATTTCCGAGCCAGATGATGCTTGAAAGTCGGAACGATCTGGAAGAGGAACGGAGGTTATTTTACGTGGCCATTACCCGCGCCGAAAAACGCCTGACGGTCTCCTACGCAGAAACGCGTTATCACTACGGGCGATTGAAAATGTGCGAACCAAGCCGGTTCCTGTTGGAAATCGACCAGAAATACATGAAGCTGTCGAAGGTACGGGCGGCACCGAGTCGGCTGGATTTTGATCGGCCCGAACGCGATCGAAGTGAAAGCACATCGTCGGGGTCAATGAATTTCGTGCGCTCGTTGGCGCAAAAAACGGCCCGTTCTCAGGCTCCTCAACCAACTGTATCACACACGCCCTCGGCCGACTTTGCCCCCACCAGCACAGCTGAACTTGCTGCTGGTCAGCGGGTCGAGCACGCCAAGTTTGGTTTCGGTACGGTTAAAGCGGTTGATGTAAACGGTACGGAGCGGAAAGCTACCATTCTATTCGAACGTGCGGGCGAAAAAGTCTTGTTGCTGAGTTTCGCGAAGCTGCGGATAGTGGAGTAAGGCTGGCTGATATTGCTTACTTATGTATCCTTATCGTTGGCGTCACACTCTTAATGAGGAGTGAGCTAGAGAGAAAGTTGATGACATAATCATCAATAAAATTTCATGAGAACACTACAGTATCGCTTAATTCTGATGCCTGAACCCGATGGGAAAGGGTAGTCATCATATTTATTATAATCCTGATTTAAAATCACTGTTCCGGTACCTTACCCGTCCACAGTAAAGACATGAAAAAGGCACCTTCATGGGAATTCTGAAAGATGCGGGGTAGACACGTCGAATCTGCGTTAAAGTTTGAGTAAGACAACTTCATAACTTAACGCCCTCCATACAAAACTCTTCCTTCCTGTCGTTCTTGCTGAAAGTACTCCACTCCCTTTTGCGTAACTGTATGAACGTCAATGGTGCCTTTGCCGCCAGTCTGCTTTTTTTGCTTATCTCGCTATACACAAACGGCCAGCCTACTAAAGACTCAACGAATGTTGAAAATCTTGGAATACAGGTCAATTCGGAGTATAACGAGATTAATCCAATGATTGCACCTGATGGCAAGACGCTCTATTTTGCCCGCATTAGTCACCCCAATAATACACACGGCACAAAAGGCAGTCAGGATATATGGTACTCCGACTTTGACGCAGCTAGTGGCAAATGGGGCCCTGCCCGACGTATGGGTTTTCCGCTCAATAAAGACGAGTACAATTGTGCTTACAGCATCACACCCGATGGTAACAGCATGCTTATAAAAGGTCAATACGCGAACGGGAACTACGAAACACGCGGATTTTCGCTCAGTAAGAAGACCGCCAGCGGCTGGTCGCCCCCGCAAAAAATAGACATTCCCAGTTATGTCAATATGAGCAAGGGACAGTTTGATTGTGGGTTTATGTCAGCCGATGGGAAAGTATTACTGATGGCGTTTAGTGAGAAGAAAAACAGTAAAGAAGATGACATATATGTCAGCTTTCGGCAGAAAGATGGGTCTTGGACTAAGCCAGTGGAACTTGGTCCAGAAGTAAACACCAAATTTACAGAAACAACCCCTTTTCTGGCTCCCGACGGTGCTACACTGTATTTTTCGAGTAACCGGGAAGGCGGTTTGGGGAGCAATGACATCTACGTTTGCAAACGCGTAGATAAAACCTGGAAACACTGGTCGAAACCGATTAACCTTGGCCCAAAAGTCAATACTGATGGTTACGATGCGTATTACACCCTGGCAGCTTCCGGCGATTATGCCTATTTAACAACCTTCAAAAACACACTTGGCAAGGGCGATATTGTTCGTATTAAGCTAGTCAACGACCAACCAGACAATCAGCCAGGCAAGTTGGGAGGAAGTGACGATATAGCGACTAAATCTGATGCAACTCGCCCCGATCCTGTTGCACTCATTAGCGGAAAAGTAGTAGATCAGGTTACGGGTAAGCCTATTGAGGCCCGAATTATTTACCAAACCCTGCCCGATGGCGTCGAAGCGGGCGAGGCTACATCGGATCCTCTCACGGGCGAATATAAAATCGTGTTACCCTATGGACAGAAATACACGATGCGGGCTATTGCCAAAGACTTTATTGCCGAAGGCGACAACATTGATTTGACTCAGCCTAAAGCATTTCAGCAGATTACGGGTAAACAACTGAAGATGGTTCCTATCGAAGTTGGCCGAACAGTACGT
This sequence comes from Spirosoma flavum, assembly GCF_042686045.1. Lineage (NCBI taxonomy): Bacteria > Pseudomonadati > Bacteroidota > Cytophagia > Cytophagales > Cytophagaceae > Spirosoma > Spirosoma flavum. The sequence goes on along the minus strand of NZ_JBHUOM010000001.1, from coordinate 119,446 downwards.
TTAAACAATATCTTCTTCGACACAGGAAAATCGGAACTTCGATCTGAATCTAGCCCCGAACTCGATCGACTGGTAACAACGTTGAATGAAGCCCCAAAAATGATTATCGAAGTACGTGGGCACACTGACAACACGGGTTCTAATGAGATAAACGCCAAGCTGTCTCAGGACCGGGCCGACGCCGTTCGTGAATACTTTATCAGCAAAGGCATTGAACCAGACCGTGTTGCCAGTAAAGGCTTTGGCGAATCGAAACCCATTGCAACAAACGATACCGATGATGGACGCCAGCAAAATAGACGGGTAGAGTTTATGATTGTGAAGAAATAAGATGATTTTCACTTCTTTTGACCCTAAAAAACAACCATTATTTGTTAACTATAAGAACTCATTCGTGTTAACCTACTAGCTAAAATAACGTCTAATCTCTTTCATCCAGGAACCAGAAATGCAACTTAACGCTGGCTGTGAACTATCGTTTTATGCCCAATCGCCAACTCCCCTAATTTTAATGCTACGCCCTCGTTCAGGGGCCGGACAGTGGATTATTCGGGAAGAATATCAAATTACACCCGCGGTTAACGTTACCGAGTTTACAGATATGTATGGTAATCTATGCCAGCGGGTTGTAGCACCAGAAGGACCATTTTCAATCCACTTTTCGGCCACAGTCCAAACAGCTGATTTGATTGATACTGGTATCGGTGCTCCCTATACACCCGTTGAAGACTTACCCGATGATGTACTGCATTTTACACTACCGAGCCGGTATTGCCAATCTGATCAGTTGGGCAGCTTAGCGGCTCAGATTACGAAAAATGTTGAGTCAGGTTACGATCAGGCAGAAGCTATTCGCAAATGGATTTATGAGTCAATTACCTATCAATATGGCACCAGCGATGCCAGTACATCGGCAGTTGATACGGCAGCTAGTCGAGTTGGCGTTTGCCGCGATTTTACTCATCTTGGCATATCGCTTTGCCGCGCCCTGAACATTCCGGCCCGGATGGTAGTCGGCTATCTGTACCAGCTTGATCCAATGGACCTTCATGCTTGGTTTGAGGCTTATGTAGATGGGCGCTGGTTTACGTTTGACGCCACACAGGCACTTCCGCGCGGAAATCGAATTACGGTCGCTTATGGTCGAGATGCTGCCGATGTAGCCTTTACAACGCAATTTGGATCAATGACCCTTAATGAAATGAAAGTATGGGTTGATGCCGTTCAGAATGAAACAAGTGAGAGCGACAAAAAGGTGGATGAGGAAGCAACCCTTTTAACTACTGTTGGGTCTACAGAACAAACAGCCAATTGACAATGAAAAAACGACTGCTTTTTTGCTCTATGGTAGGGGTACTGACAGCCTGCCAGCAAGAGGGGGATGTTCAACCAGCCTCTACCACATTAGCGAGTGAAGTAGTCGGCATTTACCGTACGAATTTTTACCTTGATCCTTCTAGTGTAGCTATTTCGGCTAACCAGATGTCCTATGCGGAACTAAAGGTACAATCAGATAGTACTGTTACTCTGGTTTATACGAAATTATACCCGGCTAAAATAAGCCGTTCTTTTGAGAATGTCGGGCTAAGACGTCAATCCAACGGGGTCCAGTTGCGCATTGCCGACTCAGGCATCGGCACGTTACAGACAGACAGAATCTTTACCGACAACGGGATGGAAAAGCAAGGGAAGCTACTACGGATTACTATTCAGGATGACCCGCAAAGCTTACTAAATTTCGCAGGCATCAAGCAACAGTAGAAAGGTCAACAGGTCATAAAAACAAATGAGCGATACCGTCTGGTATCGCTCATTTGTTTTTATGACCTGTTGAGGAATTATTAACGAACAGCAAACTCGCCGGAGCCAATGCGGAAACCTTCCGAATATAGTTCTACAGTGTATTTACCGGGTTTGTAAGGAATGCCTCGGGTGTAAAGTAGTTCGACGTTTTGACCGTTGCTTGTATAATTTACCGTTTGCTTGGTTGTATAGATGGTTTCATTGCCATCTACCGTGAACGTTCCTGATCCATTAGCCATATCTGACACAACAGCTCCCGTTGGGTCAAGTACCCGTACAAAAACGTCTTTGGGTTCTTCTCTCGTCAGCGGATTGTCTAACAGGGTATAAACCAACTTGATTTTGTCTAACCGCTTCGCTTTATACGAGTCGTCTTCCTTTACTTTCCCTTTAGCATTGACGGCAAAAACTTTTACGTTTTGAGCCTTCAGCGCAGCAGCGCGGGTAACCTTGGTACTCAACTCCTGGTTCTGTGATACGACCTGCGTTACAACAGCACCCACCGAATCGCGAAATTGCTGACCCTTCACTTTCAGGCCACTATTTTCTTCATCCAGTGTCTTAACATTGGTAGCCAAAGTCACGTTTTCGCGCTGTAGGTTGGCGATGAGCGTATCTTTTTCCACCAGAAACGCTTCATACTGCTTAATTTTAGCGTCGTATTTAGCAATTGAAATTCGACTTCCTTTTCGTAGAGAAGCTTTATCCTGCTCCAACTGCACTTTCATTTTTTCCAATTCGGAAACATCGCCACCCAGTTTTTGTACTTCAGCAATCTTAGCGTCTAACGCTGTCGAAATCGAATCTAACTTAACACGGGTCGTTGAAAGCTCTTCAACACGTTCGGAAATGGTTACTTCTTGGTTCTCAGAGACTTTCTTCTGATCGAAGTATAAGTAACTCGATACGCCAGCTAAACCCGTCATAATAATGAGAGCGGCTAGTAAAGCACCATTTGTCTTCGATTTTTGCGGATTATTTTCCATCGTGAATTTTCAGTTTAACAATTGAACATGCACATACTTGTAAAAAGCCGCTTTCGCGGTTGTGTAGAGGTTGTTACATCTGAGACTTTTTGGTAAATGAGGAAATAAAATTTGGTTATTAAAAAAGTAACTCAAGTCGTGATTAGATAGTAACTGAACGTCATCTAGATCAGCGTATTGCTTTTTACAACGTACAGCCGTTTAAAAATGTTTTTAATCTAATGGCTGGCTTCACCAAATTTCTCTACTGAATATCAGTTAAATGCACCGCAAAATAAACACATTTTTTTAATAAAGCAGAGTAACGCATTAATATTAGCTAAATAAATAGTACGATAACAACCTATCCTCACCGACAGTTATCACCTAAATTCATCAACGATGCCAGAACTTCCAGAGGTTGAAATTAGACGCCAATACCTTGAAACGTCGTCACTTTATCAACCCATTAATCACATTGAGGTTGAGGATAAGAAACTACTAACAACAGATTATGCTACATTAGAAAATACCCTGATTGGGCGGCAGTTTACCAGTACTCATAGGGTTGGTAAGAATCTGTTTGTTTTGACGGATGCCCCCGGCGTAATCGTTCATATGCACTTCGGCATGACCGGCGATTTGGAATATTACCATTCTTCGCTCAACCGACCTCGCTTTGCCAGAATTGTGTTTGAGTTTACAACCGGCTTTAACCTTGGTTTTCTTTGCCCCCGTAAGTTCGAACGCGTTGGTTTGCTGGACGATATAGATGCATTCCTGAAACGAAAGAAAATTGGTGAAGATGGACTGGACATTTCAGTAGCCACCCTAACCGAACAGGTGCGCCGTAAAAAGGCACTTATTAAACCTGTCCTGCTTGATCAAAGCGTTATAGCTGGTTTAGGCAACTGGATTGTGGATGAGGTATTGTTTCAGGCATTTATCCATCCTGAACAACGAGCCGACACACTCACTGACGCTCAGATGAGCCACCTCCACGGGGCCATTCAACTCGTACTCGAAACGGCCATTCGTTATGAAGCAACCTACCGTGACTTCCCAACTAGTTTTCTGACTCACGTTCGGGAATGGGATGATTCGCCCTATGACGATGTCGAAGCGCATAAGTTCTGCCCCCGTTGCAGCACCCGTATAGAACGCTCGGTGGTGGGTGGGCGCACAACCTTCTTTTGCCCAAAGGAGCAGGTTTGGTAACGCCTTATTCCTCACGCATTCTACCTGCATAGACGGCTATATCCCGGTGAACTTGTTCATCACTAGTTTGGTTTTTAAATTACATGTACCTACACGTATTATGACAACCCAACGTACAATTTCTGACATACGCATCGCCACACCAAACAACGTAGGCGATGGTTTTATTGGCTTAAACGCTTTCCACCCACAAGGATCGCGGCCGTTCAATCCGTTCTTATTGTTAGACCATCATGGACCTATGAACGTGCAGCCATCTGAACAACCGAAAGGTGTTGATGAGCATCCACACCGAGGCTTCGAAACGGTAACAATTGTTTATGAAGGTGCCCTGGAACACCGCGATTCAGCCGGGAATTATGGCAAACTATTCGCGGGCGATGTGCAATGGATGACAGCCGCATCGGGTATTATCCACGAAGAAAAACATGAACGGGAATTTTCTCGTCAGGGTGGGCAACTCGACTTTGTACAGTTGTGGGTAAACCTGTCAGCAAAAGATAAAATGAATCCACCCCGCTACCAGGATATTGCTTCGTCACGAATCCCGACAGCGGTGTTGCCCGGTGGTGGTCAGTTACGCGTTATAGCCGGTGAATTGGCAGGTTTACATGGTCCGGCTAACACATTTAGTCCGATTACAGTTGCCGATTTAACGCTTACAAATGGTCAGTTGGAAAGTCTTACTATCCCCGCCGATCATTCTCTACTGATCTATGTACTAAGTGGTTCGGCAACTATACATGGAGAGAAAATAGAACGTGGGCAGATTGCCCTTATGAATACGGATGGTGACTCAATTACTCTGTCAACAACATCCGAAACAAAAGTTCTTATTCTAGCCGGAGAACCCATTCAGGAGCCATTAGCGGTATATGGCCCGTTTGTGATGAACACCCGGGAAGAACTTATCGAAGCGTTCAGCGATTTCCAGGCTGGACGGATGGGTGTTTTGAGTTAGATGTGTTTGTCTTAGTCAGTATAGCACTAAACCTGCATGCTGACTAAGGCAACTTATAAATCTTTGATGTTTCCGAACCCTATGACATCCCGATAAGCGGGATTGTCGCGAAGTTCGGTAGCCCGAATGACTTTGTCGGTGCCAAATTTCGCTTTTAAGTCATAGAGCGTCTGGCGAAATTTTCCTTTCCGAAGATCATTCTCGAAAAGATTTAAAGGCACAACCTCCGCAGGTATAAACCGAAAAACAGCCACACACATACTTTGCAGGTATTCGTTCAGAACCGGTTCACAACGGTGTGCTACCTGGAATTTCTCTAAACGTTCCCGGATGATCTGATACAATTCGGGACCGTCCTGCTTAGGCTCCGAAAAACGAGCTTCATAATTATACGTCTTGCCATTTTGGTAACGGCAGGAGAACGACATATCCTGACAAAATATGCCCCGGCGTACCATTCGCCGTTCCAGTGTCAGGCAAAGGGATTGCAGCAACTCATCCAGCCGTTCGGGTGTGCTACGCTGCTCAGTTGAAATCGTGCGCATCGCCGACATACTTTTAGTATCAGCCGTTGTTTCTAAATCTACCTCACCACCGAAGTTCAACCGTAAGTGCCAGTGCCAGCCAATAATACTTTTGCAAACCGCCCGAAGATGTTCCGGCGAGGCATAACGGAGGTTAAGTGGGGTATGTATCCCGCCCGCCTGTAGCCGGGCAGCCATGCGATAACCAATACCGGGTAAATCTGTGAGCGTCAGGGTTTGTAACACATCATCAATCGTAGCAGGCGTAATAATCGTCAGGCCATCAGGTTTTTGGATATCTGAAGCCAGTTTTGCCAGAAATACATTCGGTGCAATACCAATGGAACAACGCAGCCAATCACCCACTTTTAGCCTAATAGCCTGCTTAATGTTCAAAGCGGTCTGGTGCATGTCTTTATAAACCAGTTGGTAGTTCGTCAAATCGACAACAGCTTCGTCAATACTTTTTGGAATGACATCATCCGAAAATGTACGGAGTACTTCAATAATCCTGACGTGGTATTCCCGATAGCGATTAGGATTTGTTTCAATAGGCACCAGATCCGGACACAATACCATAGCCTGATCCAGGCGCATTCCCGTTTTTACCCCCCGCAACTTTGCTTCCACCGACGGCGCAATTACACAACCGTTCCGACCGGTATAGACGCACACGCCAACGGGGCGCCCCCGTAGCCAATAATTTTCCTGCTGTTCACAAGAGGCAAAGAAACTGTTCATATCCACAAACAGAACCGTTGGAAGCGTATGGGTAGAAAGTCGATTGCGGTTCATTGGCTCTAGGGTAAGAAAGTAGCTTTCAATACAGGTATTCGTCTATATTTTGACTATGTTTGCTGTAATACAAGCGCAATATATTTTACTTGTATTATACTTACCAACTATCCAGACGTCAATGTCCGAAATTTGTTCAAAAAAAATTTAACCCCGTGACTATCCAAGACCGATTAAAACAGGTTTTCGATGCCTTAGGCATAACTATCTATCAGATTGCCAAAGAGTTAGGCGAAAACCCATCGAAATTTTACAATATCCTGAATGGGCGGGCCAAACCCTCATACGATACGATCATGAGTTTGCTGGCCTGCTACCCTCAAATCAGTGCTGACTACCTGATTCGAGGCATCATGCCAGTATTGAACTCACCACAGGCCAACGCCCGAATTATGCTATCAGACGATGACATGATTGAGGTTCCATTTGTGCCCGTTAAGTTCTACGCCAGTTTTGTCGAGAGTTTCAGTGACGGTATCAGCTCGACCGATGTGGAGTCATTTCGGGTACGTAAACCCATTATGAAGGGTCACAAAAATGGCGTTGTACTGGAGATTTCAGGAAGTAGTATGAGTCCACAGTTGGCACATGGTGCTAAAGTGCTGGCTATCCCCGTTGGAGAAAACAATTGGGAATACCAGTCAGGAGGTGTGTATGCCGTCATGTACCGGGATTATTTTGTTGTCAAACGCATTCGCGACAACGAGCTTCTGACTCGTAAATACCTTACTCTTCATTCCGACAACCCCAATGGTGGCAACGTAACGGTGTCTTTGCAAGATATTCGAGGCTTATGGAAAATAGTCGCGATTGTAGAAGCTCCGGTAGAGTAAGAACTTATTTCATCAAAAAAGGGGGCTGGCTAACAAGTAGCTAGTCCCCTTTTTTGATGAAAAATCAGTCCTAATCTCTTTACGGGCTTACTCTTTCTGTTGTCAGGCAAATGGACAGATAGCCTGAAATACGAACAGACGTGGATTTTGCATGATTCCAAGATACACCCTATTGCCAAAAATAGATTCTTTTTGTCAAAATGGATAAAAAGGGCCCCTAATTTCTGCGACAATCTTAGGCTCAACTATTTGTTTTGTCGTTGAAATTCAGTAATTTTGCGACCTGATTTGCAAAGTTAGCGGCTCGTTTAAAGTGTGCTCTCTTTGCTCTGATTTTAGAAACATATAACTTTCAGTATAACAAGCTAATGGCTCGCGATTTATTACTCACGAGAAACATCGGTATCGCTGCCCACATTGATGCGGGTAAGACAACTACTACCGAACGTATTCTCTACTACGCCGGAGTAAGTCACAAAATTGGTGAGGTTCATGATGGAGCTGCCACTATGGACTGGATGGAGCAGGAGCAGGAACGGGGGATCACGATCACCTCGGCTGCTACGACTGTCGATTGGACTTACCGTGACCAAAAATACCATATCAACATCATTGATACACCAGGACACGTTGACTTCACGGTTGAAGTAAACCGTTCACTGCGTGTACTTGATGGACTAGTATTCCTGTTTAGTGCTGTTGATGGTGTTGAGCCTCAGTCGGAAACAAACTGGCGTCTAGCCAACAATTACAACGTAGCCCGCATCGGCTTTGTGAACAAAATGGACCGGTCTGGTGCCGATTTCCTGAAAGTTTGCAAGCAGGTAAAAGAAATGTTGGGCAGCTACGCTGTTCCTCTTCAGTTACCAATTGGTGAAGAAGATAATTTTACTGGTGTTGTTGACCTCGTTAACTTCCGTGGTATCCAGTGGAACGAAGACGACAAAGGCATGACATTTCAGGAAGTTCCTATTCCGGCTGATATGCTGGAAGAGGCTACCGAATGGCGCGAAAAACTTCTTGAAGCCGTTGCCGAATTCGACGATACGCTGATGGAGAAGTTTTTTGATGACCCTGCGTCAATTTCGGAAGATGAAATTCTGGCAGCTCTCCGCAAAGCGACTGTTAGCATGAAAATCGTTCCGATGCTCTGCGGTTCGTCCTTTAAAAATAAAGGTGTACAAACCATGCTCGACTACGTGATGGCCCTTTTGCCTTCACCAATGGATAAAGAGAGCATTGTTGGTACTGACCCTAACACGGGCGAAGAAATATCGCGTAAGCCATCGACGACTGAGCCGTTTGCGGGTCTGGCGTTTAAGATTGCTACTGATCCTTACGTAGGTCGTCTTTGCTTTGTACGTTCCTATTCGGGTGTCCTGGAATCTGGTTCATATATCCTGAATAACCGTTCGGGTAATAAAGAACGTATTTCGCGGATTTTCCAGATGCACGCTAACAAGCAAAACCAGATCGACCGTTTAGAAGCGGGTGATATTGGTGCTGTAGTTGGCTTTAAAGACATCAAAACCGGCGATACCCTATCGGACGAAAAGCACCCTATCGTGCTTGAATCAATGGTGTTCCCTGAGCCAGTTATTGGTTATGCGATCGAGCCTAAAAAATCGGCTGATCAGGATAACTTCTCGAAAGCGATTGGTAAATTAATCGAAGAAGATCCAACGCTTAAAGTTGAATCGAACGAAGAAACCGGCCAAACCATCATTCGGGGTATGGGCGAACTTCACCTCGAGATCATCATCGACCGTATGCGTCGTGAATTTAAGGTAGAAGTAAACCAGGGTGCTCCACAGGTGGCTTACAAAGAGAAGCTAACCAAGAACGTCGAACACCGCGAAGTTTACAAGAAACAAACGGGTGGTCGCGGTAAATTTGCTGACATTCTATTTGAACTTGGGCCACGTGGCGAAGATGAGACAGGTGTTGTGCCAGCAGGTTTAGAGTTCGTAAACGGTATTGTAGGTGGTGTAATTCCCCGTGAATTTATTCCCTCTATTGAAAAAGGTTTCAAAGAGTCGCTGAAAAACGGTCCTCTGGCTGGCTTTCCGCTCGAGAGTATGAAAGTTCGGATATACCACGGTTCGTACCACGACGTTGACTCCGATGCACTTTCTTTCGAAATGGCAGCTCGCTTAGGCTTCCGCGAAGCAGCTCGTCAGGCTGGTCCGAAATTACTCGAACCAATCATGGCTGTTGAAGTATTGACACCGGAAGAATATACGGGTCCAATTACAGGTGATCTGAACCGCCGTCGTGGTGTGATGAAGGGGATGGATACGAAAGCGGGATCGCAAGTGATCAAGGCTGACGTTCCTCTGTCAGAATTATTTGGTTACGTAACAGATCTGCGGACAATGTCGTCGGGTCGGGCTACGGCCAACCTGACCTTTGCACACTACGAAGTCGTACCGCAAAGTCTTGCGGAAGGTGTAGTTGCAAAAGAAAAAGGTACTGTGAAGGCGTAAGCTTTATAAAATATTGGGCAGTGGGTCAACCGACCGACTGCCCATTTTTTGTGCCGTCGGAGTAAATGGTTCTTTCGGCAGGCCTATTAACTTAACGAACCAAAACACAATGAGCCAAAAAATTCGTATCAAGCTAAAGTCGTTCGACCACATGCTGGTTGACAAGTCGGCCGAGAAGATCGTGAAAGCGGTTAAATCGACGGGTGCTATTGTAAGTGGTCCTATCCCACTTCCAACCAACAAGGAAATCTATACTGTATTGCGGTCGCCCCACGTTAATAAAAAGGCACGTGAACAGTTCCAACTTTGCACGTACAAGCGGTTAGTAGATATCTACAGCAGCAGTGCTAAAACGGTAGACGCGCTGATGAAGCTCGAACTACCAAGTGGTGTTGATGTAGAAATCAAAGTCTAACGATTTTTTGCTAAAGAATTCTAGTGCTGCAAGTGTTAAGACATGAACTGTCTCGCACTTGCAGCATTTTGCGTTTAAAGTAATTTCCTTGTTATTCCATTGAATTATACGTGCACCTAACGGGTTATTTTTGTATATTGTACGTTAGGGCACATGGCCGCTCTGGGAGATTTTATCCGTTATGTTAAACGTCATTCAGCTACTTCCCGACTCGATTGCTAACCAAATTGCAGCCGGTGAGGTCGTTCAGCGACCCGCTTCGGTGGTCAAAGAGTTGCTAGAAAACTCAGTCGATGCCAAAGCGAAATCTGTACAGGTTATCATTCGTGAAGCGGGCCGCAATTTGATTCAGATTGTGGACGATGGCGTTGGTATGACGGAAACAGATGCCCGTATGAGTTTTGAACGCCATGCAACGTCTAAGATTCGTACATCCGACGATTTATTTCGCATTCGCACGATGGGTTTCCGTGGAGAAGCGTTGGCGTCTATTGCGGCTGTGGCTCAAATTGAAATGCGAACACGACGGGCCGAAGATGAATTAGGTACGCTCATTCGGATAGAAGGTTCTGACATTAAGGCACAGGAGTCCATTTCGTGCCTGCCAGGAACGAACCTACTTATCAAGAATCTATTTTTCAATGTACCTGCCCGGCGCAACTTCCTGAAGTCGAATTCCGTTGAGATGCGTCACATACTCGATGAATTTCAGCGCGTGTCCCTCGCCAACCCCGAAGTAGCCTTTTCACTGTTTCACAATGATCAGGAGATTTATAACCTCCCCGCGGGGAAATTAAGCCGTCGTATCGTTGATATGTTTGGCAAAAGTTACCGGGAACAGTTGAATTTTTGTGAAGAACAAACGCCCTACGTCACCGTACACGGTTACATTGGCAAGCCCGAATCGGCGAAGAAAGCCCGAAACGAGCAGTTTTTCTTTGTTAATAATCGATATATCAAACACAACTACCTGCATCACGCGGTGGTTGGCGCCTACGAAGGCACCTTACCCGAAGGTAGCCATCCGTTTTATGTGCTGTTTATAGATATCGATCCGTCACACATTGACATTAATATTCACCCCACTAAAACAGAAATAAAATTTGATGACGAACGATCTGTCTACGCCATTATGATGGCAGCCGTTCGAAAAGCCGTGGGTGTTTACAACCTTTCGCCCTCACTTGACTTTGATTCAGATGTTAATTTTCTGGCGGGTGTTCGTCCGGGCATGGCCAAATCAACGACGACAGATGCCAAGGCTGATCGTACTGGCTCTACTGTGAATTCGGATTCAGCCCGGCCTATTTCGCCATCCTGGGCCACAGAAAAAGCACAGCCAACCAATGAGCGGAGTGTGCTGCATGCTGATTCGTTAGACAGCGCTGCGGGTAGTAGTTTTGAGGTATCCAAAAAGCCGAACGTAACCGGAAAACCAGACATCCGACCGTCAGTTAACAATTGGCAAACGTTATATGAAGGCGTTTCTGGAAACAATGGGAAGTTAAGTCCCCCAACAGATGTGCCCGAAGAGGGGGGTGACTGGCTAGGCCCAACCAAGCAGGAGTCAATAGTGGACGACAAGCAACCCACTGACAACGAACCTATTACGATGGGTAGCCGTGCCAATCAGTTGCAAATGGGTTTAGAGTCCGTGGAAAAGGATGTGCCCGTACTCGTTGAGGATGATAATATCGTTCAGGTACAGAATCGTTACCTTTTGGCTCCAATCAAGTCTGGGATGTTACTGATAGACCAACGGCGTGCTTATGAACGAATCCTATACGATCAATTCCATGCGGCTCTGACAAAACGAAATGGGGCTTCGCAACAATTGTTGTTTCCAAAGACGATTACACTAACACCCGTAGATTTTCAACTGGCTCTCGACTTGCGCGACGACCTAACCAATTTAGGGTTTGAATTTGATGAACTAGGCGCAAACACGTTTGTAATTCGAGGAGTTCCGGTGCTGATAATGGGCGAAAATGAAGAAGAATTATTTGCTAATCTATTGGCGCAACTGCGGGCCGATACGGGTCGATTGAAATTAGATAAGATTGAATCGATGGCACGGTCGCTGGCACGCCGGTCGGCAATGCGTTATGTAAACCGCTTGAGCACAACTGAGCGGAAGGCTTTAGTAAACCAATTGTTCGCGTCGGCTAACCCCAGCTATACCCCCACTGGCGAGTCAGTAACGGTTGTGTTGTCGTTAGATAAAATTGCGGGACTTTTTCGCTGATAATTGAGTTAATCAGCATAACTTGTCACTTAAGATGTTTTCACTTACTCCGGTAGTTCGCGTTCTATTAATAATAAACGTATTGGTATTTCTGGTTACGAATGAGTCTATTATTGAGCAATTTGGTCTGCACTCATTTTTATCTGACAAATTTAATCCAATTCAGTTGTTGACTCATATGTTTCTGCATGGTGGTTTTAACCACATTTTCAGCAATATGATTGGATTAGTAATATTTGGACCTATGCTGGAGCAGTTTTGGGGACCGCGCCGGTTTACGTTTTTTTACTTTTTTACGGGTTTAGGGGCTGCGCTGTTATTTTCAGGAATAAACTATTTTGAAGTGCACAGCGTATATGAAACTATTCAGACTTATCGGGCAAATCCCGGTTACGATAGTTTCCTGGCCTTCGTTGACCAGCATGCGGGTTCTTATTATGATCGATTAGTACCTTTTATTGAAAAGTTTAAGACTTTTCCGGACGACAGTAAAAATATTCAGGATAGCCTTACCATCGTGAATCGAATATTCACAAATCAGGTCGATGAGCCAATGGTTGGTGCGTCTGGTGCGATTTTTGGCGTAATAATGGGTTACGGACTTTTGTTTCCGAACACTCAACTGTTTTTATTGTTTCCACCTATACCGGTTAAGGCAAAGTACCTCGTTATATTTTACGGAGCCTTTGAGCTTTACTCGGGTGTTTATCGGACGCAGGCCGACAACGTTGCTCATTTCGCCCATATCGGCGGCATGTTGTTTGCATTTATACTGGTGAAATACTGGGGTTCACAACGAAAAACGTTTTATTAGGGATGAGCGGGTTGTTCGATGATTTTCGGAGCGAATTCAATAAGCCCAACAACACGTTGGTGCAATTGATATTAGTCAATGTTGTCATATTTTTGGTGTTGCTGGTGACGAAAGTCGGCCTGCAAATGGCCGAGAATAAAGTGGCATTTGATTTTATTGAAGCTCAATTAGTGATTCCGGCGGGAATAAATGCTTTTTTGCATAAGCCCTGGACATTATTCACGTATTTTTTTACGCATGAAGAGATATTTCATATTCTCTATAACATGCTATTCTTGTACTGGTTTGGTCGGCTAATTGATGAGTATTTAGGCAATCGCCGACTCATGGGATTATATATTATGGGGGGATTGGCAGGCGGTATACTGTATTTAGCCATGTTTAATCTAGTTCCTTATTTTCAAAACCAAGCCGATGGGGCGCGAATGCTAGGTGCATCAGCAGCCGCATTCTCGGTAGCAGTTGGAGCAGCTACGTTATTACCAAACTATACCTTTCATCTGCTATTTTTCGGACCTGTACGAATCAAGTACATCGTTTTTTTCTTTATCATCCTCTCCATAGCTCAGTCGGCGGGTATGAATGCGGGCGGTAATCTGGCCCACCTCGGTGGTGCAATGATGGGCTTTGCTTACGTTAAATTATTACAGAACGGTACTGATCTTGGCCGGCCAATTTATTGGCTTGTGGATGGCTGGAGCAATTTGCTTAGGCCAAAACCAGCCATTAAAGTGTCTTATCGGCAACGGAGCAATGCCAATACACAGGCCAGTACGTTTGTAACATCGGCAGCTTCACCTTCGTCACCGGCTTCAACACCAGATCAAGATGAAGTCGATACAATTCTGGACAAAATTTCTCGCTCTGGCTATGAGAGTTTAACGCGCGAAGAAAAGCAAAAACTTTTCCGCGCCAGTCAGCGAAATTAATCAAATTATTAGCCTGTCACTTAGCTGATAATTTATAGAGTGAATGATGAGAAATAAGTATTTATAGTTGCTACAGAAAACTGAGCCTTCAGCGCCTACGTATGTATAAAGGCAGCTGAAGGCTTAGTTTTTATAATTATTAAAAATTATAGTAGCTTCGTTTTCCAAATACTATTGACAAACCGTCAGTAGAACAATGAATTCTGTACGTGTGTTGTTGTAAGACAGACGCTTATCTGCTACCATCATGCTGATTACCCCTGGCAGTCTTCTTGCCACTATTAATACCCCCGACGATCTTCGTAAACTCGATAAATCCCTATTACCTCAGGTTGCCGATGAATTACGGCAGTTTATAATCGACGATGTATCGGTATACGGCGGTCACTTCGGTGCCAGTTTGGGAGTGGTAGAATTAACTGTTGCACTCCATTACGTTTTCAATACGCCCGACGATCAATTGGTTTGGGATGTAGGCCACCAGGCATATGGTCACAAAATACTGACGGGTCGGCGGGAGAGGTTCCATACCAACCGCTTTTACAAGGGGCTCTCAGGATTTCCGAAACGGAAAGAAAGTGAGTATGATTCATTTGGTGTTGGACATTCCTCTACGTCTATTTCGGCCGCTTTGGGGATGGCTGTAGCGTCACAGTTACAGGGTAATTTACAGCGCAATCATATTGCCGTCATTGGCGATGGGGCCTTAACAGCGGGTGAAGCTTTCGAAGGTATGAATCATGCCGGTACAACGGATAGCAATCTGCTTATTGTGCTGAATGACAATTGCATGAGTATTGACCCCAATGTAGGTGCTCTGCGAGAATATTTAACCGACATCACCACTTCACAGACCTACAATAAGGTTAAAGATGAAGTTTGGAATTTGCTCGGTAAGATGGATAAGCTTGGCAAAACGGCTCAGGAGCTGGTCTCGCAGGTACAATCGGGTATTAAGAGTTCATTGCTGGAACAGAGCAATCTGTTCGAGTCGCTGCACCTCCGCTACTTCGGTCCTATTGACGGGCATGATATTGACCATTTAGTCAGTGTTTTAGATGACCTTAAACACATTCCCGGTCCCAAGCTGCTGCACGTATTAACCGTAAAAGGAAAAGGGTATGGCCCTGCCGAAAAAGATCAGACCAAATGGCATGCGCCTGGTTTGTTCGATAAGGTGACGGGCGTTATCCAGAAAAAAATTTACGACACGCCCCAACCACCCAAGTATCAGGACGTATTTGGGAATACGTTAGTTGAACTGGCTGAGCAAAATCCCCACATTGTAGGCGTAACTCCTGCCATGCCATCTGGCTCATCAATGAACATTATGATGAAAGCCATGCCAAAGCGGGCTTTCGATGTGGGCATTGCCGAGCAGCACGCCGTCACATTCTCGGCAGGTATGGCTACACAGGGCGAAGTCGTATTCTGTAATATTTACTCGACATTCATGCAGCGGGCCTATGATCAGGTTATCCACGATGTCTGCATTCAGGAGTTACCCGTTATATTCTGTCTCGACCGAGCTGGATTTGCGGGTGCTGATGGCCCTACGCATCACGGAGCGTATGATTTAGCTTACATGCGTTGCATTCCGAATATGATTGTGGCCGCTCCAATGAACGAGCAGGAACTTCGCAACATGATGTTTACGGCCCAATCGGACGAAGTACAACAAGGTAAACGCGCTTTCACAATTCGCTATCCACGCGGTGAGGGAGTTATGCCAAACTGGCGAACTCCGCTTGAAAAGCAACATATTGGTAAGGGCCGGATGATTACCGATGGCGAAAATGTGGCAATTTTAACCATCGGTCACATTGGCAACTACGCCGTTGAAGCTACGCGTATGCTGACAAAAGAAGGCATTCGGCCTGCTCATTTCGATATGCGCTATGTGAAGCCATTGGATGAGGAACTTCTGCACCAGATTTTCAACCGTTTCGACCGTATCTTGACCGTTGAAGATGGCTGTATTATGGGCGGTTTTGGCAGCGCAGTTCTGGAGTTCATGGCTAATCATGGTTATATGGCTCGCGTCAAACGCCTAGGCATTCCCGATGCCGTTATTGAGCATGGTGAGCAAATTGAATTATATCACGAGTGCGGCTTTGACCCTCAGGGTATTGCTGATGCTGTTCGTGAGCTACTGTTTACTGGCCGGGAAGTAACCGTTTAAACTCTTTTTTTTCGACAGGATTACATGATACTACAGGATGAATAATCTTGTTAATCATGTTATCCTGTTTATTTTTTGATGGGTATGAAAGTTTTCAAATTTGGTGGTGCTTCCGTAAAAGATGCTGTCGGTGTTCGCAATCTAGCCGAAATCGTCAGGACACAGGGTCAGAATACGGTTGTAATCGTGTCGGCAATGGGAAAGACCACCAACGCGCTGGAAGGACTAGTCCAAGCCTACGTCCACCAGCAAATCGAGAGCATACAAAGCCAGTTAGACGGTATTCGGACCTATCATACGGATATAATGAGCGAACTGACCGGCGACTTTAGTCATGTTCATCAGACCTTTGCTCATCTTGAAAACTACCTGAAACAGCCGGTAACAGACTTCCACGATGAAATTTATGACCAGATTGTTTCTTTAGGCGAAATATTGTCGACTCAGATTATTGCTGCTCATCTAACTGAAACCAGGCTTTCCGTCCACTGGCTCGATGCCCGGCAATTAGTCCGAACCGATACAACCTTTCGTGAAGGCCGGGTGGACTGGGAAGTAACAAATCGGCGCATAAAAGAGACTGTAACAACAAACGGAATTACGGTAACACAAGGATTTATTGGTCAATCTTTTGATAACCGAACAACAACTCTTGGCCGCGAAGGATCTGACTATACAGCGGCCATTTTTGCGTATTGCTTAAACGCCGAAAGTGTTACCATCTGGAAAGACGTACCGGGTGTGTTAAATGCCGATCCTAAATGGTTCGACAAAACCGTACTTTTGGACAGGTTAACCTATCAGGATGCCATCGAATTAGCCTATTACGGGGCAACAGTCATTCATCCGAAAACAATTAAACCATTGCAAAATAAGGGTATTCCGCTCTATGTTCGGTCGTTTTTGCAGCCCAATGCACCGGGAACAGTTATTGGTAATTATGAGCGACATCTGTCAATTCCATCCTTTATTTTTAAAGTCAACCAAGTCTTAATCTCTCTTCATCCGACTGATTTTTCGTTTATCGCAGAAGATAATTTGAGTCGAATTTTTGGCCGGTTTGCGCAGGCAGGCGTTAAAATAAACCTTATGCAAAATACGGCCATTAGCTTTTCTGTGGTGGTAGACAACATTCCCGACCGGGTTGCAACGCTATTGGCTTTGCTGAAGCAAGATTTTCGGGTTAGTTACAATGATGGTCTGGAACTTATTACCATTCGTTATTATGATCAGGGAACGATAGAGCGAGTACTGCCGAACAAGAAACTGTTACTGGAACAAAAAAGCCGTTATACAGCGCAGTTAGTGGTTAAAGATTTAGACTGAGAACATACTCTTTCTACGGTATTCAGGGCATTATGCACATTTCCCGTACCTTTGACCACCGAGTCCAACTAACGCTTTTCCCATGTACTACGGCTATTTTAATGGCACCATTGCCCCTACTGACCAGCTAGCAGTTGGTGTTACAGACCTTAGTCTGCTTCGTGGTTATGGGCTGTTTGACTATTTCCTGACTTATAACGGGCGGCCTTTTCAATGGGATTGGTACTGGGAGCGATTTCAGAATTCGGCTTCTCGTATGCATTTACGGTTGCCCCTTAGTAAGGACGAGACTTATGCTATCGTCATGAATCTTGTGGAGCGTAGCAATAAAGCACGACTTACTAGTGGCTTGTCAAACCCAATTGACGTAGGGTTTCGGTTTGTTCTGACAGGTGGCTATTCGGCGGATAGTATCACTGTCGAGCGGCCAAACCTACTCATTATGACCGAGATGATTCACCCCGTGCCGACGATTCAGTACGAACAGGGAATCAAGGTGATTTTAGACGATTATGTCCGGGAAATGGCCGAAGTAAAAAGTACAGATTATAAGCGTGTTATTCTAATGGCCGAAGCAATTCGAGCCGCTCGTGCGTCGGATTTGCTATATCAGAAAGGGGGCGAAATAAGCGAACTAAGCCGGAGTAATTTCTTTCTTGTTAAGGGTGATCGACTTGTTACGCCCGATCGCCATATTTTACACGGCATTACCCGCAAAACTGTCCTTCAACTGGCCCAAAGCGATTTTCAGGTTGAAGAACGACCCGTACTCCTTTCCGAGCTTTATGACGCCGACGAAGCGTTCACGACCAGTTCAACCAAAAAGATATTGTCTATCACCCAAATCGGCGATTTAACTATTGGTAACGGGCATGTTGGACCGAAATCAAAATTCTTGCTGGAACGGTTTAACGAATTGGTGAAGACCTGGTAATATCGACGTTGCATAATGGCGAATAGTTGCCTTTGTCATAACCTCTTCCTGCCCAATTCGGCCAACGCAGGGCAAACCGGTATAAGTCAAAATAAACGTTTCCGTAGTCGGAACAGTAGGGCCATTGAACAGAATACCCACGAGGGGAATACTGCGGCTACGGCATACGTCAACTGACAGAAGTGTATGGTTGATACTTCCCAAATAGTTTCGGGAGACCAATACCACCGGTAGTCCCAGCTTCTGCACCAAATCAATGTTTAGGTCGTGACTATTGAGAGGAACCATTAAGCCGCCCGCCAGTTCGATAATCAGTGCATTATGGGTTGATGGTACGCTGATAGTAGCCAGTTCAATTGAGATACCGTCGATTTCAGCCGCTGCGTGTGGCGATAGCGGTTGTGTCAGTCGATACGCTTCCGCGTGAAAGTATGACGTTGGATTACTCACCAACCGACGCACAGTGTCCGTATCGGAATTGCCTAGTGCACCGGATTGAATTGGCTTCCAATAATCGGCTCGTAAGGCTTCGACTAAAACCGCTGACGCGACCGTTTTACCAATTTCCGTTCCAATACCGGCGACGATTAACTTAGTCATGTTCATTAGTTAAGATGTCCGACAAGGCAACATGTAAAATAGTTAATAGCCGGTCTATTTCATAGGTTGTGTTAAAGGCATGCACACAAAGCCGTAAACGCTCCCGCCCAACCGGCACTGTTGGGCTAAGAATGGCCCGCACATCAAAGCCGATACGTTGGGCTTCGGTGGCAACATAGCGAGCTTGCTCATTGCCCGGAATAATCAGACACTGAATTGGCGACTGGCTATCAGTCCAATTAGTACCGGGCAACACGTTGCTTACCTGCTGACGGAAATAAGTAATTCTTTCGTGAAGTTGTTGCTGAGCAGTCGTAGACTTCACTTGCTCATGCGCGCAGCGAATTGCAAGCAAACTGTGAGGAGGTAAGGCCGTCGTGTAAATAAATGGGCGGGCAAAATTAATAAGATACGAGCGTAGCACAGCCGGGCCAACAATGGCGGCTCCATGAACGCCCAATGCTTTCCCAAACGTGTGAATTCTAGCCAGAACCCGTTCCTGTAATCCTAATTCAGCCACCAACCCTTCACCATTTTGACCAGACCCATAGACCCCTGTTGCGTGAGCTTCATCTACTACTAATCCTGCCCCGTACTGGTCGCAGATATCAGCTAGTTTACGAAGCGGAGCCATGTCACCATCCATCGAATAAACCGATTCTACCGCTACAAAAACTTGTCCACCCACTTGGTGTGATGCCTGTTTCAGTTTGATTTCCAGATCAGCCAAATCATTATGAAGAAAGCGATGACGGGTTGCATAACTGAGTCGTGCCCCATCAATCATACTGGCGTGAATTAACTCATCGGTCAAGAGCGTGTCACCTGCTTTGGGTAGGCAAGCCAGTAAGCCTATGTTTGCATCATATCCGGAGTTAAAAATAAGCGCAGATTCCGTTCCATAAAATCGTGCTAACTCCTGTTCTACCTCGTCAGCCAGAGTAGTTTGTCCGGCTAAAAGTCGGGAGCCGGTTGCACCGGTCCGTCCATTAGTGTGATTGATGTCGGCTTGTTGAATAGCCATTTTAAGCTCACTAGAACGCGCAAAACCGAGGTAGTCATTCGAGCAAAAGTCAATAGATTCATCGACAGTTCGCAGTTGCCGCAGCAAGCCTTCCTGCTGATAATTTGCTAATCGTTCGGATAATGTATGGGTAATTGAGCGCCTTAAAGTGAGCATATAACAAAGGTAAATCGTGAGCGCAAACGGTTACCAGTAATTGACCATCAATTGCCAAAATGTGTGTAAGTAGGTAGTTATCCACATTGCAATTGTGGATAACTATTCTATATAGATGAAATTACAGGTGTGAAGATAAAAATAAGGTTAAAAGTAGATTAAATACTCAACTACGAAACCCGTTAACCGCCTATTTTGAAAACAATTTTCCCAAACTGTTTACCAGTATCCATTTTTTGCATAGCGCGTTCTGTGTCTATTAACGGGAAAATCTCGTCCAGAACGGGCACAATCTGTTTGTCAGCTATAAACGAAAGCATGTCTGCAAACTCCCGCTCGGTACCCATCGTTGAGCCGAAAATAGATAGCTGTTTAAAGAATACTTTTGGCGGAATAATGTCGGTGATATTGCCGGTCGTCCCACCAAAAAAAGCAATCCGGCCACCCGATGCGGCAACATCAATTAGTTTTGAAAATCCCGCCCCGCCCGCACTGTCGATGATGACATCAAAGTAGCCAGCCCGACCGCCACCCGTTTGGGTCGTGAGTGTGTTAGCCCAATCGGGTTCACGATAATTAACTCCGCCAGTTGCGCCCAATGCTTTTGCCGCAACCAGTTTTTCTTCAGAACCAGATGTTACCCAAACTTCGGCCCCGGCTGCTACGGCAAACTGCAACGCAAACAAAGCGGCTCCTCCGCCAATACCTGTAACTAAAACTTTTTCGGGAGTGCCGGATATGTGCAAGCCTGCCCGCGTCATAAGTGCCCGCCAGGCAGTCAGACCTGCCAATGGAAATGCGGCTGCCTGTTCGAAAGAAAGATGCGTAGGCTTATGATGAATATACATTGTGCCCACTACCACATATTCGGCAAAGGTGCCGTTGCCGGGCATACCTAAAATCCGAAAATCAGGCCCGTAAAACTTCGGATTTCCGCCCCAATGCATGGCAGGATTAATAACAACGGACTGGCCTCGCCAAGCTGTATCAACACCTTCACCAACATCAGTCACTATGCCCGCTCCATCAGAACCCAGAATAGCCGGTAGCCTTATACCCGGATATAAGCCTTGCTGAATGTATACATCACGATGGTTGAGAGACGCGGCCTCTAGTTTTACGAGCACTTCGTCTGGTCCGGCAGTAGGTACTGGTGCATCTATAAGCTGCACAGGCTGATACTTTTCGGCAAGAAGGATGGCTTTCATAGCGTATATTTGTCCCTAAAAACAACAGATGATTCGGTTTTTTAACGAGGACGTATCGTATAAACTTACTCAAAAACAGGCAATCCGTAAGTGGCTTAAACAGCAAGCAGAAGGAGAAGGTTATGCTGTAGGCGATTTAAACTACATTTTTTGTTCCGACGATCACGTTTTGCAAGTTAACCGGGATTACCTTCAACACGACTACTATACGGACATCATTACATTCGACCAGAGCGAAGAAGAGGGCAAAATAGAAGGTGACATTTTTATCAGTGTTGATCGCGTGGCCGACAATGCCAATCAGTTAGCAATAACAGCAGAGCAGGAAATGCGCCGGGTATTGGCTCACGGTCTGTTACACCTTTGCGGCTACGGCGACAAAACAGACGAGGAAGCTGCGCAAATGCGGGTAAAAGAAGACGAGTGGATAAGCCATTTATAAGCCTGTTGTCAATTACAGATCACCTGGCGAACAGGTGATCAAAAATCTATCCGGCTGTCATTCCACCATCCAGTTGGATAGCCTGCCCCGTACAAAAGGTATTTTCGTCAGCACAAAGCCAGAGAATTGCCTGGGCAATTTCATCCGGTTGTCCAAACCGGCCAATAGGAATCATTCGGCGCAGTCGTTCTTCTATTCCAGGGGCCGTACTGATAAGTTCATCGACCATGCTGGAGTGCGTATAAACTGGGCAAACGGCATTAATGCGAATATTCTGCCGGACATATTCCAGCGCGGCTGTTTTTGTTAACCCAATTACGGCATGTTTCGAAGCGCTATAAGGTGCTCCCATCGGCATTCCGCGAACGCCCGCTATGCTCGACACATTCACAATTTTGCCCCCGGCTGGATAGTGGTCGCCATTGGCATTATACCCTTTCTGCTGTAAAATCATTTGCCGGATTTGAGCTTGCATACCATAAAATACACTCCCAACATTCACGGCCATAATCTGATCAAAGTCCTCCTTTGTCTGATCGATAAACCGGCCATATTTTCCACCAATACCGGCATTATTGATGCCAATATCTAACCGGCCATACGTGTCAACCGTCTGCCAAATAGCCGCATCAATTTGCTCGGGCTCGGCAACATCACAGCGAACAAAAAGAGCAGTGCCCCCCAATTCCTGAATGTAACCAACGGTTTCCCGGCCACTTTTTTCGTTGATCTCCGCGACAACAACTTTCGCTCCCTCGCTGGCAAAAGCCAGCGCTGTTGCCCGACCAATACCCGATCCAGCACCCGTGATAAATGCAATTTGGTTGGCAAAATTCGACATATGGTTTTCAGATACGGCTATCCAGAAGTCGAAAATAGATTTATTTTGTGGTTTAATAGCCGTTTTTGTGGAAATCAATTTCAGGAAACATACCCTTTTCTTTACCTGTAAGAACAGTTCGCTGGTACGCCAAACAACTCTTATCTGTATGTGTATTTACAGCTGAATAGAATTTAGACGGGCTGCCTGAAAACTAAATACGTATTATGAATGCCAAACCCATTTTGGAAACGGCTCTGCGCATTCATGCTACCGAAGCCACTCACGCAGCACGCGTTCGCTATTTGCGGGGACAAAAGGGTTGGGTGCCACTAGCTAGTGCATCGGGCTTGCCACAGGCTGCGGCTGGTGTATATATGGGTGAAGACAACGTAATTCAGAAGGGAATCAACCTCGCCGATTTGCTATCGGGACAGGTATCCATTGAAGGCATTACCGAAGCTTTTGATGAGCCGCCAACCCGCGACCAGGTTATGGCCATTGTTAAACCATTTCTATAAGATCTATTTTCTAGTTCTGTAAAGCTGATTCGGTTGCCTATTCCTTCAAGGTATAAGCAACCGAATCAGCTTTTTTAATGGCCTGGAAAGCCTTTCGCAAAACATTATTTCTGGCCTGACACAAAAGATTATTATACGCAATATTCTGATTTTCAGATATTTATCTAATCATTCTGGTTTTTTTGATATAATGTCATAGTAGAGGAAATCCAAACGTAGAAATCTAACGTAATAATGTCAGCCTACTCAATAGTGAGCAGAGACCATAACTTAATTTTTTACTCAATGAATAATGTTACTAATCGACCTGAAGCGACGCCTTCGGAGGCTGCAGCCAGCCGCCGGTCGTTTCTGCGAGTAGCGGGAGCAGCAGCTGTAACAGGCGGTTTGCTTACAGCTTGCTCCAACGCGGACCAAATGTCTGTTCAACCTAGTGGTGCTCGTGCTGCTGGCACTATGGTTTCGTTGCCCACTGGCGATAATGGTATCCTTGCCTTCGCCTATGTACTGGAACAGCTCGAAGCTGCTTTTTACGAAATGGTGCTGGCAAAACCGTATCCAAATATGTCTTCGGCAGATAAGACACTGTGGACAGATATCGGTGGTCACGAAATTATTCACCGCGCGCTTTTCAAGGCAGCAGTAGGTAGCCTTGTACCAACTCTGACTTTCGACTTTTCGAGCATTGATTTCAACAACCGTGCAGCTGTACTGATTGCCGCTGAAGCTTTTGAAAAAACAGGTGTAGGTGCTTACAATGGTGCTGGTAAATACATTACAAACGCCGACTATTTAACACTTGCCGGTAAGATCGTGTCGGTAGAAACTCGTCACCACTCAATTCTTCGCGAGTTGCAATACCCACATTCAGATGCGTTTGCCGGGCCAACCATCGTTACCAGTGACACAGGTTTACACCTTGCTTACGAGCCAACGTATGTATTGCCAATTGCACAGAAATACATTCTTGAAACACTCGACGCAAGCGCATTAGTAGCCAGCCTGTCATAAACCAACCACTCAACTCCAATGAATTTACAGAACTTATTTAGCGAAATTGAGAAAGTGGATGGCGAGATTTTCGACCGCTTAGCACACGTCTCACGTCGGGGCTTATTTAGCTCTTTGACTAAAAAAACTATTGCCGTTGCCGCACCAGCCATCATGGCTTCTGCGCTAACTACAGCCTACGGACAAGCAAGTACTTTGCCATCTAATGTAGTAGACGTACTCAACTTTGCGCTCACATTAGAATACTTAGAGTTCGAATTTTACGATATTGGACACAATCTGTCAATGATTCCTAGCAATTATTCGGCAGCATTTGAGCTTATACGGGAGCACGAACAAGTACACGTTCGATTACTGAAATCGGTACTTGGCTCATCTGCTGTTGCAAAACCTAAGTTCGATTTCTCAGCTAAGGGTACCTTTACGGACACGTTTACCAACTTCGCAACGTTCTCGGCTATTGCGCAAACGCTTGAAGATACCGGCGTTCGGGCTTACAAAGGACAGGCCCCTAACTTGATGAATGCGAAGCCTATCTTGCAGGTAGCTCTACAAATTCACGCTACAGAAGCTGCTCATGCTGCCAATGTACGCTATATGCGGGGTCAGAAAGGATGGATCACGGGCGGTACTGCTGCCATGCAAGGTCTTCCTTCAGTTGTAGATGGCAATTATAAGGGTGAAGATAATCTAACGCAGGCTGGTGTTAACTTGGCTACTGCGCTGGCTAGTGATACCCGGATAACGTCTAATATGGTTACCGAAGCCTTCGACGAACCGCTCAGCAAAGCTGATGTACTGGTTCTTGTTACGCCTTTCTTAGCATAGAAATTACGTATTAAGTTGTCTATTAATGAATAAGCCGCCTGTGATTCACGGGCGGCTTGTTTGTGTAGAAAGAACAGAACTAGACTGTTATAAGCCAAACGCCGATAGCGTTACAAACTCATTTACCCGAGCCTGAATTTCATCCTGAGTTAGATTCATAATTCGCTCAGCTCCAAACTTCTCGACACAGAAAGACGCCATAGCTGAACCATAGATAATGGCCCGTTTCATGTTATCGAATGAAATATCATCGGTTTTGGCTAAGTGGCCGATAAAACCACCGGCAAAGGTGTCGCCCGCGCCCGTTGGGTCAAATACTTCTTCCAGCGGAAGCGCCGGAGCAAAGAAAACCTGGCCTTCACTGAACAGTAATGCGCCATGCTCACCTTTTTTAATAATAACTGTTTGCGGCCCCATCGTCCGAATCTTAGCCGCAGCTTTCACTAACGAATACTCGTGAGTCAATTGCCGGGCTTCTTCATCATTGACAACCAGCACATCGACCAACTTAAGAAGACTCATTAAATCGGGGTTGGCAATTTCAATCCAGAGATTCATTGTGTCGAGTACGATGAGTTTAGGACGCTTTTGCAACCGTTCAATCACTGTTTGCTGAATGGATGGAGCTGTATTGCCCAGCATTAAGTATTGGCAATTCTGATACGATTCTGGAATTATGGGATCAAAATCTGCCATTACATTCAACTGCACCTCCACCGTGTCGCGGGAGTTCATGTCGTTGTGGTACTTACCCGACCAGAAGAAGGTCTTCTCCCCCACCCGAATCTGTAAGCCTTCCGTATCAACGCCGTGCTGATTGAGATCGTCAATCATGGTTTGTGGAAAATCATCTCCCACAACGCCAACCAGATTGTTTTCTTTCGTAAAGTATGACGCCGAGAGCGTGATGTATGTGGCGGCACCGCCAATGATTTTGTCAGTTTTGCCAAATGGGGTTTCCAGCGCATCGAATGCCACGGAACCAACGGTAAGTAAGCTCATTTTTTCTTGGTTTATTTTCTCCGCCCAATTACCGGACAGCGTTTAAATGGTTTGGTCTCGTCGAACAATTTACGGTACGTAATGTGCGTCTTGACAATCTTCGACCCTAATTGACTCACGAACCGCACCATAATCGGATTAAAATCGCCCACCCAATTCATCTCCAATTCGGTGTATTGGAAGTTCGGGTTGTTGTCGGCTTCATGGGGCATTCGGAGAGCAATAGCTGCTTCAACCCCTTTACCCTGATGTTCCGGGGCCACGCCAAACACGACCCCGAAGGCTTTATGGTTGGTTTTCAAAAGTACATGCCACAGAAATTTCAGTTTGCCAATAAGATCCAGTTTGCCGTTGACGTATTTGAAAACCTGATTCAATTCAGGTAAGCAGACAAAAAAAGCGATTGGCTCATCTTTGTAGTAAGCAAAATAGATGATTTTTTCGTCGATAACCGGCTTCAGTTTCTGCATAAGTACCTGTGCCTGAGCAGCCGACATTTCCTTAACCCCGCTATGGCCTGCCCACGCAGCATTATAAATATGCCGGAACTGCTCAGCGGCTGCGGGCAGTTGCTTTTTATCAATCGTCCGAAAACTATACTCCGGATTTTGGAAGATGCGCTGGGCACGGTCTTTCACCGCCTGCGACATATCCACCAGTTTTGCCCATGTTGTTGGAATGCCGAACGTATACTGCTTAAAGTAATCTTTGAAGCCGTAATTCTCAAAAAATGGAATGTAATACGGCTTCGTATAGGGCATACAATAGTTGGGCTCCCGGTCGAAACCATCAACTAACAGGCCCCACCAACGATCGCGGTCACCAAAATTGATGGGACCATCCATCGCTTCCATGCCTCGTCTCTGCAACCACGTTTTTCCAGCGTCGAACAGCGCGAAAGCTGCCAACTGGTCATTGATGCACTCAAAAAAACCTAGTCCGCCTGTTGGCTGATCATTATCGAGATTGGCAATTTCACGATCAATGAAGGCTGCCACCCGACCGATGGTTTCGTTTTTATCATTCAACAACAAATACCGAACGCATTCGCCGTGTTCGAACCGCTTATTACGAGTTGGGTCAAACACTTCCTCTACGTCGGTATCCAATGGCCGAATCCAGCATGAGTCAGTACGATATAGCCGCACTGGAAACTGAATAAATTCTTTCTGATATCGGGCGTTTTCGCCTACCTCAACTACCTGCATTTCAGAATATGAGCGGGTAAATTTTCAAAACAAAATGCGAATATAGCCAAAAGGTCCGGGCTGCGTAAGTGGGCTACCGTTTTCCGCTTAACAATCCCTAACTTTGGGAGCTTGTTTTCGTCCCGGTTCTGACCGGGCGGCCAAAGCCATGACACAAAATCGAATGCAACCACTCCACGTATACAATACGCTTGCTCGCAAAAAAGAACTGTTTGAACCGCTCAATGCGCCTTATGTAGGTATGTACGTTTGCGGACCTACCGTTTATAATTATGTTCACCTCGGCAACGTCCGCACGTTTTTAACCTTCGATACGCTCTATCGGTATCTAACATTTATCGGCTATAAAGTCCGGTATGTGCGCAACCTTACCGATGTTGGGCATTTGGTTGGTGATGGCGACGATGGTGAAGATAAAATTGGCCGGATGGCTAAGTTAGAAAAGGTTGAACCAATGGAAATTGTGCAACGCTTCACAAACGATTTCCATACCGTTATGAAGCAGTTCAATACGTTTCCGCCAAGTATCGAACCTACCGCAACGGGCCACATGGTCGAGCAGATTGAAGCGGTGCAGGCACTGCTGGCAAAGGAACTGGCCTATGAATCAAACGGGTCTGTCTATTTCGACATCGAGACCTATAACCAGCGGGGCGGTAATTATGGTAAACTTTCCGGACGTATTCTGGATGACTTGCTCAATGAAACCCGTGAGTTAGATGGTCAGTCAGAAAAGCGCAGTCCGCTCGATTTTGCTATCTGGAAACGAGCGGCTCCTGAGCATCTCATGCGGTGGAATTCACCCTGGGGCGAAGGCTTTCCTGGATGGCACCTGGAGTGTACCTGCATGAGCACCAAATACCTGGGTAAGCAATTTGATATTCACGGTGGCGGGATGGACCTGAAGTTTCCACACCATGAATGCGAAATTGCGCAGGGCGATGGGCTTACCGGAATTGACCCTGTTCGCTACTGGATGCATTCGAATATGCTGACAGTTAACGGGCAAAAAATGTCGAAGTCGTTGGGAAATTCATTCCTGCCATCCGAACTTTTTGCCGGTAGCCACTATCTGCTCGAACAGGCCTATAGCCCCATGACGGTGCGTTTCTTCATGCTTCAGTCGCATTATCGGAGCACGCTCGATTTCTCGAATGATGCCCTCAAAGCGGCTCAAAAAGGCTACCGTCGTTTGGCTAATGGCTTGCGTGTCGTTAAAACGATGACCTACCAAGCTGGTGAAGATAGTTCAAGTGTTGATGCTTCTGATGAGGCCCGACGACAGGACATTCGGCAGGCCGTCAAGCAGTTTTACGACGCTATGAACGACGACCTCAACACAGCCGTTGGTATTGCGCAACTATTTACGTTACTGAAGTACATTAATATGCTTTACCTCAGCCAGCTTCAGGCATCATCGCTGGGCGAAGAGGTATTTAATTTACTCAAAGAGTCGTTTATAACATTCATGCAGGATGTGCTTGGCTTACTTGAAGAAGGCACCAATAATCAACCTGTTCTGGAAGGTTTATTGACCCTTTATCGCGAATACAAAGAGCAGCGGCAATACGACAAAGTAGACCAGATTCGTTCGTACTTTAAGGCGCAGGGTCTGGCCATCAAAGACATGAAACACCAGATTGATTGGGCATATGAAGAGTAATATCCTGGTCAGCGTCCTGCTGGCCGGTTGCTATATAAAAGTGACATCAGAACGCTGACCGAGAACGTTTACCAATGAATAAATCTATTTTGGGCTACTCGATAGCTTTACTACTATTAACAGCTGCCAGTTGCCGAACCAAGCAATCTCAAAGCGATAATACGCAAACTACTGAGCAGCCAGCTACTGTATCAGCCCCAACTTTCAACGCCGATTCAGCCTATTTGTACATAGAAAAGCAGCTGGCTTTTGGTCCACGTGTACCGAATACACCTGCTCATGTACATACGGCTGATTATTTAGCGGCTAAGTTCAAGCAATTCGGGTGCGACGTTACTGTGCAGTCATTTATAGCGACCACTTGGGATGGCAGAAAAATAAATGCCCGTAACATTATTGGCAGTATTAATCCGTTGGCTGGCAAGCGCATCTTTATTTCTTCACACTGGGATTCACGTCCTATTGCCGATTCAGACAGTATAGTCGCAAACAGAACCAAGCCCGTACCAGCGGCTAACGATGGTGCCAGTGGCGTTGCCGTTATGCTCGAATTGGCACGTTCCATTCAACAGACCAAGTCGAAGCCCTATATTGGTATTGATTTCATCTGCTTTGATGTCGAAGATTTAGGGGATGGCGAGAAAGCAACTAAGGACTTTGAAAAAGGAAGTGGAGAGATTGATTATTTAGGCTACGGCCTTGGTTCCCGCTACTGGTCGAAAACCCCCCATAAACCTGGCTACTCGGCCTACTATGGTATTCTGTTAGATATGGTTGGTGCAAAAGGAGCTACTTTTCCTAAAGAAGGGCTTTCGATGAAGTTTGCGCCTACGGTTGTTAATAACGTTTGGCAAACGGCCAGCCGATTGGGCTTTAGTCAGTATTTTATTGATACCCCCGGCGGAGAGATTACAGACGATCATGTTGCTCCCAACTATATCGCAAAAATTCCGACAATTGATATAATTCAACTCAATACAATCTCGGGTGGCTTTTTTCCAGCTCACCACACTCTTGCTGACGATATGCGCTATATTGACCGGGGTACACTTAAAGCCGTGGGCCAGACGCTCTTACAAGTACTTTATAATGAACAATAAGCGAGCAATAACCGTACTGACGTTCAGTGAGCAAGTGGGTAAGTGGATAGCGCGGCCTCTGTTTTTTTGTACTGTAGGCATCTGCTTATTTAATAGCTGTGGCCCAGCACCCGACCACTTTGGCAAACTTGATCTAAAAAAATGGCGAGGAGACCGGGGCGGCTGCAATGGTGTTCGGGCTACGCTTATACCCGACTTCAGAGCCGAGGTTCAGAACCTGAAAGGCAATTCGTCCAACACCATCGGTGAGTTACTCGGTCGGCCTGACGTCAATCAAATTGCCGACCGGAATCAGAAATTTTATGTCTATTATCTGGAAAAAGGGCCTCAATGCGACCAGGCTGGTAGCAAATCGATGAGTCGCTCAGTTGCCATTCGTATGAGCGCTGTTGGTCTGGCAACGGAGATTACATTTCAGAACGGGATTCCCTGAGACAGTGCTTCCAGCCGCATTTTGGTCTGAGACATCTTGCCGACTGCGTTACAAATAAAATTTTTTCCTTGTAATCATTTCCTCCACTATGTCTGGCACCATATACCGAATGGAGCGATTGGCTCGTATACTGTCACGAATAAACGTCGCAGAAATATCTAACAGCGGGGCTTCAACTAAACTGACATTCGGGTGGGTTTTAAATTCACTCTCTTTGCTTCTGGGGCGCGGGTATATACTTAGGCCGTAATATTCCAGGATTTTGTCATAGTTTTTCCAGTTAGCAAACTGCTCTAGATTGTCTTCGCCCATGATAAGCCGAAACGTGTGCTGCGGATATTTTTCACTCAGTCGCGTTAGCGTATCAATCGTATAGCTGGGTTTCGGCATCGAAAACTCAATGTTAGTCGCCTTCAGGCGACTATTATCAGCTATAGCCCGCTCAACCATGTCGAGCCGGTCAAATTCATGCAACAGACTTTTACTCTTCTTAAAGGGATTTTGGGGCGAAACCACAAACCACACTTGTTCGAGGTCAGTTGTTGTGGCTATTGCGTTAGCAATAATCAGATGGCCAATGTGGATAGGATTGAAGGAGCCGAAAAAAAGGCCTATTTTCATCAGAGTAATAAGGAAGCGTCAAAAACCTTGCAAGTCTATTATTAAATCATCGTCGCTTTCGGTGGCACTTTATTTTCGTACACAAAATCCTCAACTAGCTTCTGGGCTTTCTGGAGAGATGTTTCCAAGTCGTCGTTTACTAAAACCACGTCAAAACGGTTTTGAAAACTCATTTCGAAATGGACTTTAAACAGCCGTTTGGATAAGCTTTCTTCGGTTTCAGAACCACGGCCAATCAGACGTTGGCGAAGGGTTTCTTCATCGGGCACTTTCACAAAAACGGCTAGGGCTTTGTCCCCATAATATTCTTTCAATTTTAAGCCGCCCTGCACGTCTACGTCGAATAAAACATGTTTGCCATTATCCCAAAGACGTTGAATCTCGGCTTTCAGGGTGCCATAAAATGCACCAATATAAACCTCTTCCCATTCAACAAATTCGTTAGTATCAATTTTCTGTTTGAATTCTTCAGGTGTCAGAAAGTAGTAATCTTTTCCATTCTCTTCGGCCCGTCCCCGGCGATCACGGGTGCATGCCGAAATGGAAAAGCCGAGATTCGTGTTCTCGGCCAACAAATGCTTAACAATGGTAGTCTTGCCCGAACCGGAGGGGGCAGAAAAAATGATCAGTTTACCGTCCACGGTAGATGATAGATTGGTGGGGTCTGTAATAAAATTGGGGTAATTAGGGCTGCTTTAAAGCATTGCCCTAATTACCCCAATTGCGTTTGTTTCAACTAACTAAAACTCAGAATTCGGGATTTAATCGTCGCTACTAACTGCTCAGGGCAGCATCGTTTTTCAATTCGTTTGGTCAGCAACTCCTTCACTTCTTTTTCGAGATGATACATCTCAATGCAGGGTTTGCAGGATTCCAGATTAGCTTTCACTTTGGCGAGCTGTTGTTCGGTGGCTTCGCCATCCAGAATCAACTGAATCATCTTCAAGCAGTCGGCACTGTGGCCGCAATGTTCTTTCATCTCGGGCTTGGCATCGGATGAAGATGATGGTGACAAGGACGTTTGCATTGGAAAAATTTTATTTATTCCAAGAATAATAATACCATTAAGTTATTAGCAGAACCAAAATAGAGTTATAAAAAGTTCGGTTTACTCTTCATTTTCTTCTTTATAGCCCATTGAAGATGCATAATCGCGCAATTTTTCTTTCAATAGGTTGCGGGCTCGGTGCAAACGTGACCGTACAGTACCAATCGGGATATCCAGAATTTTAGCCATCTCCTCATACGTAAATCCTTCGATGTCGCAGAGAATAATAACTGTCCGAAAATCAACTGGCAACGAGTTTAGAGCAGTTGCCACTTCATCACCAATTAAATCAGAAACGGATTCGGCCCGAAGGTCAACCGTATGTTCAGATTCAGCATCTTCGGAGTTATAGGTCGTCTCAACGTCCTGATAATCTACTTTAGCTGGTTCTTTACTTTTTTTCCTGTAATCGTTGATGAAGCTGTTCTTCAGAATCCGAAACAGCCATGCTTTTGCGTTAGTTCCTTGTTCAAAAGATGAAATGAACCGAAATGCCTTCAAATACGTATCCTGCACAAGATCGTTCGCATCGTCCTCGTCGGTCGTTAAGCGAAAAGCAAAGTTGTACATGGAGTCGATGTGGGGCATAAACTCTTTATTGAAAACCTGATATTTCTGCTCATCGGTGTACCGGCGAGCAGGTGTATCAGCCGAGGGCTGTTCAACGGGGTGGTCTCCGTCTGGTAACAATTGGTCCGGTCCAGCCGGTCCGCCGTGGTCCGGCATTCCGGTGCGGTCCTGATCGTCGCGAGTTGGCGTATCTGACATAACTTCGTGTATGGTCGCCATAAAAGTAAGAGTTAATTGCCGTTTACTATCGGCAAAAGTCAACGAATTCGATAATTTGGCGAACCAATTCGCTGAGTAGTATCAACATGTCAACTACAAAAATTAATCCTTTCTTAAAAAAAAGGGGAAATGTGAGTCAAATATGACTATTTGTCAGTGAACGTTTCATTATTTGCTAATGTTAAAGCCAGCTAATAGATAGCCGAATTTTGCATCTATCAACTGGCTTATCTTATTTGACAGGTTATTTAAGCTGCTATAGATCTAAAATAGCGCTTTAGCCACGAGTCGGCAGCCCGAATACGCCAGTCTGACAAAAAATCCGCTTTCGTTTTCACTAATGTATTAAACACGGTGGTGTCGGGTGTCAGTAGGCCATCCGTTACGGCTTTCTTAATGGCAGGCAGAGCAAGCGTCTGCACAGAACCATCGGCTACTTGTATGGCTGCCGAACGGTTAAAGAAATCGGCCGACACTTCCCGACCAATTTCCTGCAACGTCCGCACGGATGCATCAATCGAACAACCGCTTGGCAAATTGTATCCCTCATCCACGCCAATAATCACAAAGCGATTTTTTATCACCTGTGCTGATGCCAACAACGGCTGACCATGTGCTGCCCACTGGCTTAAGGCTGGTTGCAAAGCTTCCTCAATTATTTTTACCTCGCCGTCTGTAAACGGGCGGTCTGCCTGATACACCCATACGCGGGCGGTGTCGGGCAATTTGTCAAAGTCAATATACATAGAGCTAATAATGAGTGATAAATGATGACTGATCTTGTTTAAAAATAATTCATCATTCAGTTAAAGACCCTGCCCCTGGGCAATGAGTTCCGAGATGTCATAGACACGAACAGAATCTTCTTTATTCTTGTTTTTGACGCCGTCAGACATCATCGTCATACAAAATGGACACGCTACAGCAATGGTATCGGCCCCTGTACTAAGTGCCTCCTCTACCCGTTCGACGTTTACGTCTTTCTTTCCTGGCTCTGGTTCTTTAAAATACTGACCGCCACCCGCCCCACAACACAAGCCATTGGCTCGTACCCGCTTCATTTCGACCAAGTCGGCATCCAAGGCAGCCAACACATCGCGCGGAGCCTCATATACTTTATTCGCACGACCTAAATAGCAGGAATCATGAAACGTTATCCGACGCCCTTTAAACGACTGCCCATCTTTGACCCGAACACGGCCTTCATTAATAAGTCCCTGCAAAAACTGCGAGTGATGAATCACTTCGTAGTTGCCACCCAATTCAGGATATTCGTTTTTAAGCGTATTGAAGCAATGTGGGCAAGCCGTCACAATTTTCTTAACGTTGTAGCCATTCAGCACCTGAATATTAGCCATTGCCTGCATCTGAAACAAAAATTCGTTTCCTGCCCGACGGGCCGGGTCACCGGTGCAGGCTTCTTCTGGCCCGAGTACGGCGAATTTGATGCCCACATGGTTCAGAATACGAACGAAGGCAATGGTTACCCGTTTGTAGCGATCATCGAACGAGCCGGCACAACCTACCCAAAATAAAATTTCTGGTTCTTCGCCCGAGGCAGCCATGTCGGCCATTGTCGGCACCGTATATGTTTTTACGTCTTGCGTCATGATTTTAGTTTGTAGTCTTCATTCGTAGTTTGTCGGACGTGGTTAGTTGATGTCTGTACTCGTCGTGTATCAACTAACGATAAACCGCACCAGGAGCCCGGCACAACCTTACTTGACTTCATTTACCTGTTCAGCCCAGTTGAATCGGTCACTTGGCGAGAACTTCCAGGGGGCCATGTTATTTTCGATATTACTAAACATGGCATTCCAGGAGGCTGGTGCTTCTGACTCTTCCATAACCCGATACCGGCGTAACTGTAAAATAATGTCCAGTGGATTAATGTTAATCGGGCAAGCATTTACACAAGCCTGACAGGTTGTACAGGCGTTAATTTCTTCTGGTGTAATGTAGTCATTCAACAGTGACTTTTCGTCACGGTAATCATTCCCGTTAGCTTTCCAGCCCCGCTGAATTTCTTCGAGCCGGTCGCGGGTATCCATCATAATTTTGCGTGGCGATAGCTTTTTGCCGGTAATATTGGCAGGACAGGCGGATGTACAGCGCCCGCACTCGGTGCAACTGTAGGCGTTCATCAGGTTTATCCATTTCAAATCCTGCACGTCTTTAGCCCCAAACCGACCTACTTCAGCCACTTGCTCACCGTTGTCGTTATCCTGCGAACCATCGGCTTGAGTTGTCACAGGTAAACCAAGTGCGAGTTGCACTTCTTTCGTGATTTCGGGCATATTCTGCATTTCGCCTTTCGGTTGCAGGTCCGAGAAATAGACATTTGGGAACCCCAGCGCAATGTGCAGATGCTTCGAGTAGGTCACATAAACGGCAAACGCCAGAATGCCCAGAATATGCAGCCACCAGGCTGTTCGCTCGTAGACAACCAAAGCCGTGTCGCTGAAATTAGTAAAGAACGGCTTCAGGAATTGACTAAGCAGGAAGTCAGGGATAACGCCTTTTAATTCACCATAATGCCCAACGCCACGATCGCGCAGAACGCTGTCCGATGCGTTCCAGGTTAGAAAGGCAATCATAAGTAATATTTCGGCGACCAAAATAATGGCTGCATCAGTGCGGGGCCAGCGGGTCATTTCGCGGTGTCGTTCCTGCTGAAAACGACTCACTTTCGCCACAAACCGACGGCACAGAAATACTACGCAGACGGCCAGTACCCCAAAGGCCAGTACTTCAAACACATCAATCAATATCGGATAAATGGGTGTAATGTATGGCGCAAACAGACGATGCGTACCCAAAATGCCATCCAGAATAATCTCAAGAATTTCGATATTGATAATCAGGAAACCGGCATAAATTATGAAGTGCATTACCCCAACCAATACGTTAGTAAACATCTTCTTTTGACCAAATGCAACTAACAGCATCGTCTTCAGTCGTTCGTCGGCATGATCGAACCGATTCTCTGGCCGACCGAGGTTTATGGCGCGTGAAATGAGCTGGACACGTTGAGTTATGAACCAGGTTACCGCTGCTAAGGCCGCGACAAACAAAACTTGTTGAAAAATATCCATTCGTTTAAGGGACAGGTTTACTCTGATAATCAGCAGACTAGTACGGATAATTGTACGCTACTCGAAAATATCTTACAAATATGTTGCAGAAAGGCAATCAATGTGTACTTTTGCACCCACGTTTCAGGGTGATGTAGCTCAGTTGGTAGAGCAAAGGACTGAAAATCCTTGTGTCGGCGGTTCGATTCCGTCCATCACCACCACCCGGAAACAGGCAGTTGCAACTTAATGTTGTAGCTGCCTTTTGTTTTATAGCCATACCACTACGACAATTGGGACACTGATTTTCCTGCTGAAACTGATAATGGTAAGTAAAGCCACATGAAATTTCTGTCCAAATGAAGTAATAAATAGGCATATAGAATATAACGAGGAACCGATGAAATCGTTTTTTCTTCCGGTGGCGAACCCAATCAAAAAGCCGCGCCAGTCAAGACTAAGCGCGGCTTCTTAAGATAAGTACTTCATTAGAAAAGCTGGTTTGGGTTGTTGGTCCCAAGTTCAGCTTTTATGCTTCATAAACCAATTACTTTACTTTCTTCGGGTCGAGTAGACTTTAGCTTTTCTTTAAATACCTTTCTGAACTTATCAAGTTTAGGGGCAATGACAAACGCACAATAACCCTGATTAGGATTGTTCTCGAAATAGCTTTGGTGATAGGCTTCGGCTTCGTAGAAGGTTTCTGCCGGACTAATTTCTGTCACAATTGGACGATCATAAGCACCAATTTTATCTAGTTCAGCTTTAGCCGTCTTAGCCAACTGCTCCTGTTCGTCATCATGATAAAAAATCACTGATCGGTATTGCGTACCCACGTCTTCTCCCTGGCGGTTCAGCGACGTTGGGTCGTGGCTGCGGAAGAACGCTTCGAGTAATTCCTGATAGGTAATTTTTGCCGGGTCATACGTTACCTCGACACATTCGGCATGGCCGGTTGTGCCCGTACATACGTCCCTATAGGTTGGATTTGGCCGTTGGCCTCCTTCGTAGCCTGATACGGCCGAAATAACACCATCCAGCGATTCGTATAAGGCTTCTGTACACCAGAAACAGCCCGTTCCAAAAGTTGCTTTGGCTAGATTGGCAGATTGATTTGTGATCATACGTATTAATTTTGTTTGAGCCACCAATTGTGTTGGCCGCACCAGTCCAAAGGCCGAAGCAAGCAACGCGGTCAAGGCGGCAAATTGTTTGCGAAGTGCAATCGCAACCATTCGTTTGGTTTGTGGTTGTAAACTCAACTAAATAACATAACTGACTCGCGTAAAGTTTGCGCCCCCGTGCCTGTGAAAGACTTCGATACTGACCGTTTCCGCTATGACGGAGACAAATCTCTGAAACTAAAAAAAGCACCGACTAAAGTAGATGATCTCTACGAAGATAATGCCCATTACGAAGCCCAGCTCCGGCAACAGGCCGCTGAGATTGACAAGTGGCAGGAGCTCATGTATGCCCAAAACCGGTGCGGTTTACTAACCATCTTTCAAGCGCTGGATGCGGCTGGAAAAGACGGTACCATCCAGAATGTTTTTACCGGTACCAATCCAACCGGGGTGCAGGTTTACTCATTCAAACGCCCAACTGACCAAGAGCTGGACCATGATTTCTTATGGCGCACCTGGCGCGAATTACCTGCCCGAGGCAACATCGGCATTTTCAACCGGTCATATTATGAGGAAGTGCTGGTGACGAAAGTTCATCCGGAAATTCTGACACAAAATCAGCGGCTACCCGAAAAACTGACCGACGATCTGGATAAGCTATTTAAACATCGGTATGAAGCCATCAGGAACATGGAGATCTTTCTGCACCGAAATGGCTTCCCAACGATTAAGTTTTATCTGAATGTTTCCAAAAAAGAACAGGCCGATCGGCTTATTGCCCGTATTGAAGACCCCGAAAAGAATTGGAAGTTTGAAGAAGGCGATGTAAAAGAACGGGAGTTTTGGGATGACTACCAGGATGCTTACGAAACCTGCATTAACGAAACAGCTACCGGCAAAGCGCCCTGGTACGTGATTCCAGCCGACGACAAAAAAAATATGCGTTTGCTGGTAGGTCGGGTTATCATTGATGAACTCAAAAAGCTACAAATCACCAACCCGGAACCTGACGAGGTGAGATTTAAAGCCTTACAAAAACTGATTCCAGTTATTAAAGGACAATAGTAACTCAGGCATTCTTCCGTCGAACGGTCACCTGTTCGACGGAACATTACTCACGTATTCATAGAATCATGGCTGAAAAGCTATGGTATATTTAATGAAAAAACTCAATACAAGTGCCTTTCGCTACGACGAGAAACGACCGTTTTCTACAAGCGAAACGCCAACGTTGATAGACCCTTTTTATACCAGCGAAGCTGATCAAAGTCGGCAGTTGGATGAACTGGCTGATCGGATGGATCAGGCGCAAAATCGGATGCATGCCGATGAGCATTATGGGTTGCTGGTTGTGTTCCAGGCGATGGATGCAGCGGGGAAAGACAGCAGTATCCGGCGTGTGTTTAAAGGCGTCAATCCATCTCGGTTTAAAATGGCCCCGTTTAAAAAGCCGGACGATTCAGATTTAAAACACGATTTCTTGTGGCGTTTCTGGCAGGAGTTGCCCGAGCGTGGCAATATTGGCATATTTAACCGCTCGTATTACGAAGAAGTACTGGTATTACGCGTGCATCCGGAACGCTTACAGGAGCAGTACATTCCTAAAAACTTGTTGCCTTCCAACAAGAAAACCCTCTGGAATCAACGCTTTGGCGATATTGTCCATTTTGAAGATTACTTATTTCGCAATGGTTTTCCGATCGTGAAATTTTATCTGCACGTTAATAAAGAAGAACAGGGCAAGCGGCTTATTGCCCGTCTGGAAGACACCGAGAAGCAATGGAAACTGAGTAAAAGCGATTTGGAGGAGCGGGAGTTTTGGCCGGAGTATTTACAGGCTTATGAAGATACGGTGAATGCAACCGCTACTAAACAAAATCCCTGGTACGTAATTCCTAGCGACGACCGCACGAATCAGCAGCTCATTATTGCGCATATTCTAACGGAAATACTGGAATCATTACCGGCTCATTTTCCAGAAACAGACGAGAAAGAAGCCCAGAAATTGATTAGACAGATCAAGAAACAGGACGGTAAATAGCAAGCCATTTGCTAGAGCCTCCCGTAGTTTATACTTGTCTGTTTTAAGTTCACTCTGGAGGCCATGCCGTTTAGCATCGCATTTTGATGGTTCATCTATTTTTAACTTAAGCTTACTATACCAATACGTACTTTTGCGTTAACAGCCTGAGCCATCGTTCCATTGATGAGTGGCCTATAAATAACGCAATGAGACAAACAATACCATTTTGGCTTTGCGGCCTCTTTATTTATTTCATGCCGTTAGTAGTCAGCAAGGCACAGGGGTCGCTTAATGCTACTACTATCGGTAATGCACAGGCAAAAGGAAGCCGGGTTGCTGGCCTGACTGTCAGCGGTTACATAAAGGATGCGGGCAATGGCGAAGGAATGATTGGGGTATCCGTATACATTAAAG
Source organism: Spirosoma flavum (assembly GCF_042686045.1). NCBI lineage: Bacteria > Pseudomonadati > Bacteroidota > Cytophagia > Cytophagales > Cytophagaceae > Spirosoma > Spirosoma flavum. The sequence goes on along the minus strand of NZ_JBHUOM010000001.1, from coordinate 79,907 downwards.
AAACCGGTACCGGGGCGGTAACAAACAGTTACGGATTCTATGCTATTACAATGCCGCCGGGCAATTATAATCTCGTTATCAGTTATGTTGGTTATGCTAAACAAACTAAAACCGTTGCCCTAACTGACCGAAATGTCCGCCTTGATCTTGAACTAAGTCAGGAAGGAGAGCAGCTTCAGGAAGTTGTCGTTTCGACGACACGTGAGGACGATAACGTTAAAAATATCGAGATGAGCGTCAACCGAATTGACGTAAAAACGCTGCAACGGATTCCGGCTCTACTCGGCGAAGTAGATGTAATTCGGAGTATTCAACTGCTGCCTGGTGTGTCAACAGTGGGCGAAGGCGCAACAGGATTCAACGTTCGCGGGGGTAGCATTGACCAGAATCTGGTACTGCTGGACGAAGCACCCGTTTATAATTCCTCTCACCTGTTTGGCTTCTTTTCGGTATTTAATCCCGATGCGGTCAAGGACGTTAAGCTTATTAAAGGCGGCATTCCAGCCAATTACGGCGGTCGGATTGCGTCTATTCTGGATGTTCGATTGAAAGAAGGAAATGCCAAGAAGCCAGAATTAAACGGTGGTATTGGGCTTATTTTTAGCCGGTTATCGTACGAACGCCCGTTGTTTAAAGGTAAAGGTTCTTTTATCGTTGCCGGTCGACGCTCGTACGCCGATGTTCTGGCCCAGCCATTTTTGAACAAAGATCTGAAAGGAGCTAAGTTTTATTTCTATGACCTGACGGCGAAAGGAAACTACCATATCAACGATAAAAATACGGTGTTTCTGTCGGGCTATCTTGGCCGTGATGTGTTCGGTTCTGACTTTGGATTCAACTGGGGCAACGCAACCCTTTCGGCTCGGTGGAACCACGTATTTAGTGATCGTCTGTTTTTAAACACGACCGCTTATTATAGCAACTACGATTATTCGCTGAATACTGACCTGAAACAGCAACGACCGAACGATTACTTTCGCACTGATTCGCGTATTGTCGATTACAGCTTAAAACCTGACTTTTCGCTGTTTTTGGGCAAAAACACGATTACGTTTGGCGGGCAAGCTATTGTGCATGACTTCCAGCCGGGTATGGCCACAGCCGCCAGTTCGGGCAGTGTCAGAACGTTTGGCTTGGCTAATAAACACGCCCTCGAGAGTGCCTTATATGTGGGTAATGAGCAACAGGTAACGCCCCAACTTCAGCTTCAGTACGGCCTGCGTTATTCTCTATTTAATTATGTTGGGCCGGGTGAGGCTTATACGTTCCAGACAGATGTGCCGATTGGAACACGGCGCGAGGTTATTACAACGGTAGCCTATCGAGGAGGTGATGTCATTAAAACCTATGGCAATTGGGAGCCCCGTTTTTCGGCTAAGTATGACCTAACGACCAACAGTTCGCTTAAATTCAGTTACAACCGTCTGGCGCAGTACATTCACCTGATTTCCAATACGACCGCATCTACCCCCTTGGATGTCTGGACAACTTCGACCAATAACGTCAAACCGCAAATTGCCGACCAGATTGCCGGTGGCTATTTTAAAAACTTTGGCCATACGGGACGGGAGTTCGAGGCATCGGTAGAGGTGTACTATAAATGGCTTCAGAATCAGATTGATTACATTGACGGGGCCAGCCTGATTCTGAACAAATACCTCGAAGGCGATTTGCTAAGCGGTAAAGGACGCGCCTACGGAGCCGAGTTTTTCGTAAAACGTAATACGGGTGTTGTTAATGGGTGGATTAGCTATACACTAGCCAAAACCGAGCGGCAGGTATCTGGCATCAATAATGGCAACTGGTATCCGACGCGCTTTGATAAACGGCACACCCTTACTTCAGTACTCCTGTTCGATCCTCCCCAAGCCAAACGCTGGAACTTCTCGGCTACATTCACACTCGCCAGTGGAACTCCCGGCACCTTCCCCACAAATCGGTTTGAGTATGCAGGCTACGTAGTGCCGCTAAACACAGATAACTCACGTAACAACTACCGCATTCCAGCGTATCACCGGCTCGATCTGGCGGCAACATTACAGGGCCGCAAACGACCGGGCAAGAAAAAAGTAGACAACTGGGTATTTTCGGTCTATAACGTGTATGCTCGAAAAAATGCTTTCTCAGTCTATTTTCAGCCTAACGCCGACAATTCCCGCGTGACCGAAGCCATTCGTTACTCCGTTTTTGCCACCTTGATTCCGTCGGTGACGTATAACTTCAAATTTTAGTAATACTGCCCCTCCGGGTGCGTATTTATCTGTATATCAGCCGACCTTCTGGGTCGGCACTACACTATGCAACGATACTTTATTCTTTTATTCCTGCTTGTTGGTGTTCTCGGCCTGAACAGTTGCACAACTGTAATTGATGCTAAACTCGATACGGGGCCAATTCAGCTTTCGGTAGACGGGACGTTGACCGATCAGCCCGGTTCACAAACGATTCGGCTAACACAAACAGCTGCTTATTTTGACAGTAGCACGCCACCTGTCGCTACCAGTGCCACCGTTACTGTTTCAGACAATGCGGGCAAGACATACTCTTTTACAGACCCCGATAATGACGGCTATTATGTTTGGCAGCCAACGGGTAAGGATACACTTGGGCATATCGGGCGGACATACCAACTCACGATTGCCTATCAGGGTGAAACCTACCAGGCCAGCTCAAAAATGAACCGTGTACCACCAGTTGATTCGCTCATTTTTGTAAAGCGAAAACTCAACCCACTATCGAAGAGAGAAGGCTATAGAGCTGATTTTTACGCCATTGACATTCCCAACGAAGTAGATTATTACCGGATTCGTTTCTTCCGAAACGGCGAGTTACAGAATAAGCCCGGTGACATCATTACCTCACAGGATGGCGCGTTTCGGGGTGTCAGTACAGTTACCGATGGTTTGACGTTTATTGCCCCTATTCGGCGGTCCATCAATCCAGATAGTTTATATGTCTTGAATGATGTTGTGAAGGTGGAAGTCCAGTCTCTTACGCTCGAAGCATTTGATTTTTGGCAGGAGCTACGGACGCAAATTACGAACGGAGGGCTTTTTGCTACGCCCTCGGTCAACCTTCCAACTAACATTATTAATACCAGTGCGAGCGGCAGAAAAGCAACTGGTTTTTTTATTACCTCGGCAGTTCGTAGCCGTAGCGCTATCGTTGCTCCCCCAAACTTACGCGCAAGTGAGAATTAAGGAATAAGACTAAAACTGCATAAAGAACTTTCGTTTTCCTAGATACCTTATTCAATGTAAGTTTGGAAGCAGTCTGATCTTATAGTAATCAGGCTGCTTCCAAACTTACATTTACTTCGTGACAATAATCTTTTGCGTCAATACGGCATCGCCTACACTCAGTTTTAGAAAGTAAAAGCCCGTTGATAATTGACTTAAATCGAGTTGTTCGCTCATATTCTTTCCCTTAACATTTAGCGTCTGTTGCCTCAGTAGTTGCCCGGTTTGGCCAACAACACTCAATTGAATTTCTGGAATAGATTTAGTTAGCTCGGCCTCTATTTGCACAATGCCATTATTAATTGGGTTTGGGTAGACCAAGAATGACCCGACATTAATTGGTTCTGTAGCCAGCACGAGTGGCTGGGTCGGAGCCTGAATTCTCAGGTTATCAATCGCCCAACCCCAGCCGTGGGCCAGTTGATCGGCTACTAACCGGAAACGAATCAGAATTTGGTCACCCGCCCGAAAAAGACTTTTTTGATTCAAAAGCGGTATATTCCGATGCCTAAACAAGGCGGGAACACCCGCCATTATCGAATTTTGTTCACCTGTTATAGTAGTGACTACCTTACTCTTATAAGCCGCTAGCCAGTCATTTTTATCTGTTGAGCTATAAGCATCTAGAAGTGATTTCCAGGTAGAGCCATTGTCAACGGAGCCTTCAACAATAACGTAGTCGTAGAAATTCTTATCGCCTATATGACTTCCGGGATCCCCCGGTTCTACCAGCACAACTTCGTCGAATCGAATAACCGCACTATCAGGATTAATCTTTATCCGAATGGGTGACAGCAATACGTATTCATAACTACTTTGGCCCTGAAAATCAATTCCGTTACGATAAGGATGTTCTGAGTGAATGGCCGGATCACCGAAACTGGAAGGCGTCGTGATGCTAAAACCATAACCAACAAAATCGCTGGCCGTCGTCGCATCGCTAAACGTATTAATATATTGATTACGGACGGCTTGTGTCGCAATAACCTTAAGTTCATAGAATCCAGTTGTTGGACTAACCGTCTGGTTTTGAGCCCTCGACGAATCGCGCGCAACAATTCGGTAGATAATCTTATCACCAGCTTTCAATGAGTTGGCCGAGAAGTCAATCCGACTCACATAGACACTATCATACGTGATATTATTGACGGTCTGTCGGCTGTAGCGTAAGGCGCGGTTTGGCTGAGTTACTCCATTAATTTGATACTCGACGTAGGCGGTGCTGATTCCACTTCGGTCGTCGGAGATGCGGGCATAAATAGGTAAGCTATCCGCCACGGCCGTCGAGAAAATATTGTTTTTTGATGGGCTATATTGAATAGCAGGGGGCGAGTTATCGGGGCCAACCCGTATATGATGCCAGGTTTGTGCGCCATTCGTGAGTTTTCCTGGATTAGTAAACGTACGACCCGATGCATCCTGTGCCTGAAAGTAATACCAGGTATCGCCCAAAGCCTGTGCCGCAGGGAGCGTGTATTGGTACACATCGGTTGTGCCCACGCGGGTGGGTGAAACGGCGGTAAATACCGAATCTTTGGCCGTTGGTGCGCTTTTTCGATAAAACAACCGGACAGAACCCGCTGTCAGTGTTGTATCGCTTACGACCCGAACGCTAAACAGGAAGTCCTTTACATCTTCAGAATTTAATATAGGTTCATGCAATACGGAGGTCGTCTTCCATTCCATATCGGAAAAGAAAGCCAGCACCAACGGTCCTGGCATGTGAATCGATTCGGCCCGACCCAGTTGAGCACTCATCAGCGAGTTAATGTTGCCGGGCGGGTACATATCTTCATCTAAATGATAAATACTTGCCGACCTGTCGAACTGGGCTTTCGCCTGAAGCTTAAGTTTCTGACCTGTTGTCTGTCGTAAAACTGCGCCATTCAAAAATAGATCTCCCCCCGTTAATTGACGATTCAACGGAATTGAATTATTCGGGTAATCCGTTTGGGAGGTGACTAACCGCTGTTTCAGGCCATTTTCAATGAAAACGTCATACACGGATGGCAAGTCAGCTATATATTGTCCGTTGCCCTGATCGCCTTTGCCCGTTTCGACGTTGAAAAAGCCGATAAATCCCAGACCATGTGCTAACTCATGCAAGACCGCTGTTACAAAATCGGTTTGGCCAGCGGGTGTTTTTCCATCGGTGCCGTAATACCAATCATTATTGCGGTTAAAATCGGCAATAATGTCTGCATCAGTTGGGTTATTCAGTTCGCGTCGGGCAATTTTTTCGGCAAGCGCAACCGGATAAAACGCCATTGCTTTCTGCCCTCCATCAAAATTATATCGATAAGAGGCCGGGCCTGCCGATCCCAGCAAATTAGGTTCCTGCGATACCCAGTTCGCCTGAATACGGATAGGCACCGACGACACAATAAGCGTTGACCAGATGTCAACGGCATACTGAAAAGCGCGTTGCGCTTCGGCGGTGAAGTTTGTATAGGTAACAATAAAGTGGGCTGTAGGAGCCATTAGGCGAGCATTTATACTGCTGCCTTTCAGAAAATTATCGGGCGGGGGTATTCGCGTTGACGCATCCTGTTCCGTTGAATAGTAACTGATTTTATAGCCAGCTGTTGATCGGCTTACCGGTTTAGTCAACTGTCCGTTTGGCAGGGGTAAACTACTTTTTTGAGCCAGCACCAGATTCGCTCCCAGTAGTCCGATTAGGAGAATTAATCGAGCCGTATTCCAGTAATTCATATTGACGTATAGCTAATCGATCTGGCAAATGCGGTTCGTTAAAGATGCGAATTTCCACACTAAATGGCCATTGACAACGCAAAAAAAGGGGCCGTTTAGTAGCAAAACGGCCCGCAATATGGGAAACTATCCAGTTGAAAAGTTGGCTATTGTATAACAATGTTGTGCTTTATTGAGAATCTACGGTTCGCTTCAGTACCAGCGATACGGAATTTAAACAGTAACGAAGTCCGCCAGGAGCGGGACCATCATTAAATACGTGCCCGAGATGAGCATCACATACGTTACAGAGCACTTCAACTCGAGACATACCATAACTGTAATCCTTTTCGAGCCTGATGCGATCTTCCTCAATGGGTTCGGTAAAACTTGGCCAGCCGGTTCCCGATTCAAACTTGGTTTCTGACTCGAACAATTCGGTGCCGCAGCATACACAGGCATAAAGTCCGGGATCGTGGGCCTCGCAGTATTCACCGGCAAACGCTCGTTCGGTACCTTTGCCACGAGCCACCCGATATTGTTCCGGCGTTAATTGCTTCTGCCATTCTTCGTCAGATTTAATGACTTTCTGAATCATATTGCACCCGCTAATGCGGCTATTTTTAGTTAGTGATTATGTATTCTATAGAAACGTAAAACCCTTATTCCTCCGTTTTGTCTTTTCAAGCCGTAAATTTGCAACAGCAACCAGCGTTTGTGTCGGGTCGGCAGACTATTTATTGTCCGTAGTTACCCGGCGCTAACCTATCAACCCACAAAATATTGACCAACCGGCAGATTTTACAGCAGTTTTGGGGTTACTCCGACTTCCGGCCCATGCAGGAAGACGTGGTTGATGCTGTGCTGAACCGGCAGGATACACTTGTACTAATGCCGACTGGTGGAGGCAAATCTATTTGCTTTCAGGTACCGACACTAGCGATGAAAGGCGTTTGCATTGTGGTAACGCCCCTCATTGCTTTAATGAAAGATCAGGTTGAACAGTTGCGCAAACGAGGCATTCCGGCAGCGGCTATTTATTCTGGCATGCACTACCGTGAGATTGATACCACACTTGACAATTGCATTTACGGTAATACCAAATTTCTCTACGTCTCTCCCGAACGACTACGTACCGAAATCGTCATTGAGCGGGTTAAACACATGACCGTCTGCCTGTTGGCCGTTGATGAAGCCCACTGCATCTCGGCCTGGGGGTACGATTTTCGGCCACCTTATCTGCAAATCGCTGAGTTCCGAGAACTCATTCCCGACACCCCAATTATTGCCCTGACGGCTTCGGCCACGCCCGACGTACAGACCGACATTCTGGAAAAACTGGCCTTACGAAGTCACAATGGTGCACCTCCTCAAATATTCAGGCAAACGTTTGCCCGCCCAAACTTATCATATTCGGCAGTTCTTGAAGAAAACAAAGAAGCTCGACTGTTGCGTATACTGCAAAATGTGCCGGGGTCTGCCGTTGTGTACGTTCGTAGCCGTAAGCAGACACAAAATATAGCGCAGTGGCTTACACGACAGGGAATTTCGGCTGATTTCTACCACGCGGGCCTCACTACTCAACAGCGGGGGGACAAACAGGATGCCTGGATACAAAACCAGACGCGGTTAATCGTGGCTACGAATGCTTTTGGCATGGGTATCGACAAGCCCGATGTACGGGCAGTGGTTCATTTAGACGTGCCCGACTCGCTCGAAGCCTATTATCAGGAAGCAGGCCGGGCCGGTCGTGATGGTCAGAAAGCGTATGCCGTAATGCTTTACACAAACGGTGATCTGGAAAACTTGCGTTACCGAACCGAGCAGCTTTACCAACCCGTCGAGATGTTGCGCCGTGTGTATCAGGCCATTGCCAACTATACGGCGGTACCGGTAGGCGGTGGCGAGTTTAGTAGTTATGATTTCGACTTGAGCGTGTTTGCCAACACATTTAAGCTGCCGCCACAAGAAACGCATTACGCCTTGAAACAACTCCAGTTAGAGGGTTTTATTCAACTGAACGAAAACTATTATCATCCCTCCCGACTGGCTGTCGTACTGGACAATAGGCAGTTGTACGAATTTCAGGTTATGAACCCGCGCTTCGATTCATTTCTGAAATTGCTGCTGCGGATATATGGGGGTGAATTATTTACTGACTTCATTACTATCTCAGAATCAACGTTGGCACGGGCATTTTCATTGAATCAACCCGAAATTGAGACGCTGCTTGAGCAGTTAAACGAGCGCAATGTAGTTGTCTACGAGAAGCAAAAGGACAAACCACAGCTAACATTTCTGACGCCCCGATTAGACGCTCCTTCGCTACCCGTTAACGTACAGGAATTGACCCGACGCAAAGAACTGGCAATGCGCAAAGTGCAGTCGGCTATCCTTTACACCGAACACCCGACCCAATGCCGGACCCGACTGATACAAGCCTATTTTGGGGAGAAACCCGGTGAAGCTTGCGGCATTTGTGACAACTGCATCAAAAAGAAGAAAAAAACGGAGACCATATCATCAGCCGTGCGGGAACAGGTGCGCCAGTATGTTGCTCTGGCAAACGGGCCTGGTGTATCGCCAAAACAACTCTCGTATCATTTTGCCCAAACTGATGCCGACACGCTCGCGCAAACGCTGAGGCAAATGCTGGCCGAAGAGGAAATCCGGTATAATAAGAGCGGGAATTTGACTTTAAATCTGGGCTAGAGAACGTTCCTATTGTTCCCACGACTTGTCTATCTGTCCCTAAACCTGTCATTGATACCATAACCGGGCTATTCGTCCCTTCCAATGGTAGTGGGAATTAGGAAGTCCTTATGTTTGTTCTGTCGAACAAATGGTAACACTCAAACAACCTTTCTAATCAGCCTCATGAAAACACTCATCACTACAATTCTTACGACTGCCCTATTTATCAGCAGTATGGCAAAGCCTTGTTTTGCCCAACAGACAACCCCATCTACATCAACACCCGTCGCGGCAACTTCCGTTGCGGCAACTTCCGTTGCGGCAACTTCCGTTGCGGCAACTTCCGTTGCGGCAACTTCCGTTAAATCATCAACAGCTACGTACAAACTGACTGTTGTGGTAGCGAATGTCAATAAACGTACGGGAAAATTATACATAGGGCTGGCCAACGACAAAGCCAGTTTTGATGGGGAATCCTTTCAGAGAAAAATGATCGACGTACCAGCCTCGGGCGAAATCACTTTAACCTTTGAGGGATTGGCACCAGGACGCTACGCTGTACGAGTCTATCAGGATTTAAACGATAATCAGAAAATGGATTTTTCGGGACGGATGCCCAACGAACCATTTGGCTTCTCGAATGTAGCTACGCTAATGGGGCCGCCCGACTTTGATCAATCTTCATTCGAACTGACCAAGGATGACAGCATTCGCATAAATATGCTCGAAATGTAGTAGTTCCCGAACAAATAACATGCCACATAGATGAGTCGCCTACCCCATAGGCGACTCATTTTGATTTTACGCTAACAAAAGGCGTTAACGGCAGTTTAGAAGTTCGACTACGCAGTCTGTTCACAGAAACTGACAGCAAACTGCTTACTTACTCAACGCCCTTATGAATCAAACTGAATTTCGCCCAAAATCCGAAGAGATTTCTGGTCAGCAACTCCCCTACCCGGCTCGGCAGTCGGATATGAATCCAGCTCCTGATAGCGACTTATCTAATTACAAACCAGCCGGTAAACTCACCGACAAAATAGCAATCGTTACCGGGGCCGATTCGGGAATTGGGCGGGCTGTTGCTATTGCTTTTGCAATGGAAGGAGCCGATGTAGCCATTGTTTACAACGAAAATACCGACGACGCTAAGTACACCAAACGCATCGTTGAAAGTAAAGGGCGCTCGTGTCTGGTAATTCAGGCTGATGTTCGCAGTTCAGCCGCCTGCAAAGACGCCGTTCAGCAAACGGTTGACCGGTATGGCAAGCTAAATATCCTAGTCAACAATGCGGCCTATCAAATGGCGCAGTCAACGCTGGAAGATATTACGGAAGAGCAACTTCGGCGCACATTCGACACGAATATTCTGGGTTATTTTTTCATGGCTCAGGCTGCGCTTCCCCATTTGAATGAAGGCGATGCTATTGTTAATACAGGAAGTATCGTCGGTATCGTTGGCAATCCGATTCTGGTGGATTACACCGCTACGAAAGGCGCTATTCATTCGTTCACTAAATCATTGGCTATCCAATTGGGCAAGCGTAATATCCGTGTCAACTGTGTCGCACCCGGCCCCGTCTGGACACCCAATATTCCCGCCACAATGCCCGAAGACGAAGTCAAGAATTTTGGTCATGAAGTTGCTCTCGCCCGGCCCGGACAACCTGAAGAACTAGCTCCTGCCTATGTGTTGCTGGCCTCTAGCGAAGGAAGTTTTATGACCGGCAGCATTGTAGAAGTGACGGGCGGAAAACTAGGATAAACATTGATATATCCAGACCGGGCTAATCAAAAACAAACTCATGCATAACCACTATCCCGCCGGGACCGTCCGTGCCTTACTCGATACCGATCTGGTTACAGAAGCTACGCGGCAGGCATTGACTGAGCGCTTAAATACGCCAACACATCAGCCATCCTTCTTTTCAGCCGATGAGTTTGCGCTTCTACAAGCCGTTTGTGCTCGGTTAATTCCGCAGGATGATCGTTCAGAACCGATTGACATTGCGGGCAATATTGATAAACGGTTAAGTGAGAACAAATCTGATGGCTGGCGATATGATACTATGCCCGCCGACGGAGACGCGTACAAAATGGGTTTAAAAGGTATTGACGAAAGTGCCCAATTGACATTTCAGCAATCATTTCAAAACATTTCCGCTGAACAAAAGGACATTATTCTACAAGCTATTCAGACGAAGAAAGCGGCTGGTGATACATGGCAACGACTAGACGCCAACCGCTTTTTCGAGGAATTGCTAGCCGAAGCCGTCAACAACTACTACAGTCATCCTGTAGCGCAGGAGGAAATTGGGTATGTCGGAATGGCCGACGTACCAACCTGGCAGCGTATTGGCTTGAATCTGTTAGAAGACCGCGAACCACGATTGATAAATACGAAATAATGTTGACTGGGTAATGAACACGTCACATCTGTTCTAAGCTGTTTTCATTATCCGTCCTACATTATTTATAAGATGCCCTATTCTATTACCGAAACCGTTGACGCTGTTGTAATTGGCACTGGTGCAGGCGGTGCTCCTCTATTAGCACGACTAGCGAAGGCAGGATTGAAAGTTGTTGCCCTCGAAGCAGGTAAACACTGGAACCCTTCCCGTGATTTCGCCACTGACGAGAAAGCACAGGAAAAGCTATTCTGGAACGATGAGCGACTCAGTGCAGGCAACGATCCCTTACCGTTTGGAAGTAATAATTCCGGCACTGGCGTTGGTGGTTCAACACTACATTATACCGCTTACACTCCCCGCGCCCAACCCGATGATTTCCAGCTTCGCACAGATTTTGGTGTGGGTGAAGACTGGCCCATCGGTTATGATCAGCTCGAACCGTATTACGACGAAGTCGAGCAATTTCTGGGTATTTCTGGACCAGCATCTTACCCCTGGGGGCCAAATCGTAAACGTGCCTATGCGCTGGGTCCACTGCCCATCAACGGAGCGGGCCAGTTAATGGCAAAAGGCTGTAAAGATTTGGGAATAAAAACGTCGCCCGCAGCGAATGCAGCTCTATCGGCAGGTTATTATCAGGAGGGTGTCGGCCATCGACCCGCCTGCGCAAACCGGGGTTTCTGTCAGGCTGGCTGCAACATTGGGGCAAAAGCTAGTATGGACGTTACGTACATTCCACTGGCTATTCATTACGGAGCAGAAATCCGCCCGGAATGCTTCGTGACGCAGTTAATAAAAACAGAATCAGGTAAAATCAGTGAAGTTGTCTACACCCGCAATGGGCAGGAAGAACGGCAACGATGTCGGTATGTGTTTTTGTGCGCGGGCACTATTGAGACCGCTCGACTCTTACTTCTCAACGATCTAGCCAACAGCAGCGGACAGGTTGGCAAGAATGTAATGGCGCACACGGCACTACAGATCTGGGGCGAATTTGACGACGATGTGCGACCGTATAAGGGTATTCCCGGCGCATTGATCTCAGAAGACACACATCGGCCCCGACAGGCCGATTTTGCGGGGGGATATCTACTTCAGTCAATTGGTGTAATGCCCGTTACCTACCTGACACAAATGGCGCGGGGTCGCGGATTGTGGGGGGCTGAATTGAAGCGGGCAGCGTTAGCCTACAACCATGTAGCGGGTATCAATATTCTCGGCGACTGCCTGCCCTACGCGCATAATTATTTGGAATTATCTGATGAGAAAGACATCCGAGGCATACCTAAACCGCGTATCTACTTTTCTAATGGCGAAAACGAAAAACGAATGTCAGCGCATGCCGATAAGATAATGCGTGATATCTGGGCCGCAGCAGGGGCCAAAAACGTCTGGGCATTCCCTCGTAATGCGCACGTTATTGGAACTTGCCGTATGGGTACCAAATCCGAGACAGCCGTTGTCAATACCGATGGACAATCATTCGATATTCCAAACCTGTACATCAGTGATAACTCTACGTTTCCAAGTGCTTTGAGTGTAAACCCGGCTTTAACAATTATGGCTTTGTCGCTTCGAACAGCCGACCAGTTTTTAGAGCAGTGGAAATAAGGTGGGCGGTCTGCCCTACGGTGGAAATCCGCAAACCGTACTAGACAAAAGCGGGTTCCGTCCGCATTACATCTTATGCCTGAAAAAGGATTTTTAGATCATATCAAAAAAACGTTCGGTGACGGCAATTATGATGGCGACCAGTTTGGTGGAGCCAAAGGTCATGATGGCAGTGGCCTACCCGATAACAACCCGTCTAATTTTATGTTTGCGACGGGTATCGAATGCTCATACCCAACTATTCAGCATGGGAAAATCCGCCGGGACCAGCTTCGCGAATGTGGTCACTATGACCGCTGGCGCGAAGATTTGGGACTTGTGAAAGAGATGGGATTGAAGGTACTGCGGTACGGCCTCCCCTACTATAGCATTCATCTGGCACCGGGTAAGTTCGATTGGAGTTTTGCCGACGAAGTCATGGCTGAAATCAAACGACTTGGTATTACGCCAATTTTGGACTTAATGCATTTTGGTGTGCCGGACTGGGTTGGCAATTTTCAAAATCCCGAATTACCCATTCACTTTGCCGAATATGCCGGAGCTGTAGCCGACCGCTATCCGTGGGTACGCTTTTATACGCCTGTAAATGAAATATACGTTACAGCTCGAATCAGCGCAAAAGATGGTGTCTGGAATGAGCAGCTCAAAACAGACAAGGGCTTTGTTACGGCTCTTAAGCATTGCGCAGCAGCCAGCATTATGGGAAATCAGCAGATTGCCAAACGCCGTAACGACTGCGTGATTGTGCAAAGTGAAAGCGCAGAATTTACGCATGAACTCTATGCAAAGCCTTCCCCACAGGTCGCCCTGGAAAACGAACTGCGCTTTCTGTCATTAGACCTTCTATACGCAAATCCGCCATCGGCTACGGTCGGCATGTATTTGTTGGACAATGGTATGACCCGCGAAGAATACGCTTGGTTTATGACGGGCAAGCCCCCTGGCTACCAGATTATGGGTAATGACTACTACGGTCGTAATGAGCGCATTAAACTGGCAGACGGGTCCATCCAAACGTCGATGGATGTACTGGGCTGGTACGAGATTACGAAAGACTATTACGAGCGGTATCGAATGCCGGTCATGCATACAGAGACTAATGTATTTGAGGCCGACCAAGCGCCCATCTGGCTAAATAAGCAGTGGGTTAGTATTATGCGTATGCGTCGGGATGGTATACCCGTTTTGGGATTTACCTGGTATAGTTTGATTGACCAGATTGACTGGGATACGCAACTCGGTGAGTTGAATAATAATGTCAACGCATGCGGCCTGTACGACCTCGACCGCAAACCGCGTCCTGTAGCCGAAGCGTATAAAAGCTTGTTGAATGAGTTCGGGCAGATTACTATTGTTCCTTATGGGGAGGTACTCGAAATAACGGATCGTCCGGCCCGGCTCAAGGTTCAGGTTTAATGAAATAGACAACTGACGATATTAACGCCAACACTCACAGTGTTAATATTGATTTTCTTGAGAAAGGTAGCAGCCTGCTAACACCTGTATTTTGGTCGTTCGGATCTGGAAGTGCGACCCATCGCGAACCAGCTTACTGATTATTTTCCGTTGTTCCTCTACCGACTGGCTTTAATCGGTTCACCTTACCGTTCAGGTTCAATGAAATACGCAACTAACAACGTTAAGATCAACATTAATGGCATTAATATCAATTATGTCGAGAAAGGCAACGGCCCGTTAACACTCGTATTTTTGCATTATTTCGGTGGTTCAGCCTTAGAGTGGCAACCCGTCATGAACCAGCTTGCTAACCAATACCGCTGTATCGCTATCGATTTGCGTGGACATGGAAATTCAGAAGCACCCGCCACCGGCTATTCAGTGGACGATATGGCTGATGATGTAGCAGCCTTAATCCGGGCGGTAACCATTCAGGATTTCGTGTTAGTTGGGCACTCAATGAGTGGCAAAGTTGCGCTGGCTTTAGCAGCAAGACAACCAGTTGGGCTTCGGTCGTTGATACTAGTGTCGCCTTCTCCTCCGGTTCCTGAACCCATCTCTGACGACGACCGAAAAGACATGCTCACAACACATGGCCAGCGGTCAGCCGCCGAACAGACGTTTGAGAAGGTCACGGCCAAACCCGTTTCTGAAAAAATTAAACAGCAAATTATTAGCGATGATCTGCGAACATCACAAGCCGCCTGGAACGCCTGGCTGACGGCAGGCAGTAAAGAAAATATTTCGGCACGGATGGATAGCCTTAACGTGCCAGTATCAATTATTGTCGGCGCGGCTGATAGAGCGCTCAAGCCCGATGTTCAAAAAACCCTGACATTGCCATACCTCAAAAATGCTACGTTCGATACAATTCAGGAAGCCGGGCATCTGCTCCCGTGGGAGACGCCAAACGAATTAGTGGATTTTATTCAGAAAAAAATTGGTCAGTCTTATCTAGAATAAAACAAACGTTTTATATTTGTGCTGTCGAAGCGGAAATAGAAACCGCCAAGACGATCCTGGCACACGCTCAGAAACTCATGAATAATTCGGTCAACAATATGATTTGGTGGTGGCACTCTTCTCAAATGAGATGAAGGTTGCCGCTATTGTTGTTCACCAACAATTTTTATAAAGGCTCACCGTCATCACGGTGAGCCTTATTTTTTGCCCTATAATCAACTAAAACCTATGCCAACCCTCACGACCCCAACCACTTACCGCGTTGTTAGCCGTTACAAACGGATGCTGGCCGACATTATCACCCCGGTCAGCATTTATCTGCGCGTCCGCGACCGATTCCTGAATAGTATCCTGCTCGAAAGCTCTGATTATCATGGCAACGACAACAGTTTCTCCTATATCGCCTTTGATCCCGTTGCCCGTTTTTCGTATGAATCCAAGCTATTAACAGTCAGGATGCCCGGCGGAAATGAACAGACAAGCGAGTTACCCGAACCTGAAATGCTGGCGGCTCTTAAGCACTTTAAAGACAGTTTTCAGCACGAGAAAGCTCCATTCTCATTTATTACCAATGGGTTATTTGGTTACTTTGGCTACCCAGCCGTGCAAAGTTTCGAGGACATTTCGCTCCACGCACCAGTCCCGACAGAGAACCAGATTCCGGCGGCTGTTTTCGCTGTTTATCGGTATGTAATAGCCATCAACCACTTCAAAGACGAGCTTTATTTGTTCGAGCATAGCTACCTCCAGGATGGCGAAACCGAATCGGAGAGCACCCTCGATTATATCAGCGATCTGATTACAGGGCGAAACTACCCTACTTATTCGTTTAGTTCGGCGGGGGCAGAGCAGTCAAACTTTACGGACGATGAGTTTCGGGCAATCATTCAAAAAGGGAAAGACCACTGCCAACGGGGCGATGTGTTTCAGATTGTTTTATCTCGCCGGTTTTCTACGCCCTTTGTGGGTGATGAATTCAATGTTTATCGGGCGTTGCGCTCCCTGAACCCCTCCCCTTACCTGTTTTATTTCGATTACGGCAACTACAAATTGTTCGGCTCCTCGCCCGAATCGCAGATTGTTGTTAAAGATCGCAAAGCCACGATTTACCCTATTGCCGGAACATTCCGACGCACTGGTGACGATATTCGCGATGCCGAACTGGCTCAGAAACTCTACGACGATCCTAAAGAGTCGGCTGAACATGTTATGCTGGTCGATCTCGCCCGCAACGACCTGAGCCGCAATTGCGATGTCGTGAACGTCGAGACATTTAAGGAAGTGCAATATTATTCACATGTTATTCACCTCGTATCAAAAGTCGTTGGCGACCTCACCGAAACGGCTGACCCACTCCAAATTGTGGCTGAAACCTTCCCGGCGGGAACACTTTCGGGTGCGCCCAAGCATAACGCCATGCAATTGATTGACCGCTACGAAAACATAAGTCGTAGTTTTTATGCGGGCAGCATCGGCTATATGGGATTCGACGGTGAATTTAATCACTGCATTATGATACGGACGTTTATGAGTAAAGACAATACGCTTTATTATCAGGCAGGTGCTGGCGTAGTGGCAAAATCAGTCGTTGAGAGCGAATTACAGGAAGTTCACAACAAACTGGCGGCTCTGCGAATGGCTATTGAACAGGCAAAAACATTGTAATGTAATGCGGGTGGGAACCCGCTTGTATAAGCACATTTCGGGTTTCCACCCGCGCTATAACTATGAAACTTTTAGTATTAGACAACTACGATTCATTCACCTATAATCTCGTTTATATTCTTCGGGAGCTGGGGTATCGGCCAGAGGTGATCAGGAATGACAAAATCGCCCTTGACGATGTTGGGGAATATGACAAAATCATGCTCTCGCCTGGGCCGGGCATTCCCTCCGAAGCGGGTATCATGCAGAGTTTAGTAGCTGAGTATGGCCCAACAAAAAGTATTCTGGGCATTTGTCTGGGCCATCAGGGCATTGGCGAAGTATATGGTGCAACACTCGAAAACCTCGGCGATGTGTTACATGGGGTCGCGCATCGGGCCACTGTTATTGACCCTTCTGAAGCAATTTTCGCTGATATCCCGGACACACTGACTGTTGGCCGCTATCATTCCTGGACTGTTGCGCCTGATTCTGTACCTGCCGACCTGCGAATCACAGCCATAGATGAGCAGGGCCGCGTGATGGGTTTGTCGCACACCCGCTTCGACGTGAAAGGATTGCAATTCCATCCAGAATCTGTCCTGACCGAGAATGGGGTGAAGATGATAAAAAATTGGTTAGCCATATAGAGACTGGTCCACCGACGGTTTCTACAAATAAAGACTTCATGAAAGCCATTCTGAACCACCTGTTCGAATATAAATTTTTAACGAAGGACCAATCCCGCGAAGTCTTACTCGGCATTGGCCGGGGAGAATATAACCCCGCCCAAATTGCCTCATTTCTAACGGTTTACATGATGCGCAGCTTGCGACTGGAAGAACTCGAAGGATTCCGCGATGCGATGCTTGAGCTTTGTTTACCCGTTGATCTTGACGCGTATGACCCAATGGACCTCTGCGGAACCGGGGGCGACGGGAAAGACACGTTTAACATCTCGACATTATCTTCATTTGTCGTAGCGGGAGCCGGTCAACGCGTTGCCAAACATGGTAACCACGGCGTATCGTCGCTCGTTGGGTCATCGACGGTGATGGAACGACTTGGTTATCAGTTCACCAACGACGTAGGTGAATTGCAACGCAAGATGGAAACGGCAGGAATTTGTTTCCTCCACGCGCCCCTGTTTCACCCAGCGATGAAGAATGTTGCCCCTATCCGACGAGATTTGGGCGTAAAGACATTTTTTAACGTGCTCGGTCCTATGATTAACCCGGCAAGGCCTGCTAAACAGCTTGTTGGTGTGTTCAATCTTGAATTGGCGCGATTATATGCTTACCTTTATCAGCAAACCGATAAGCGGTTTATGATTCTGCACGCACTGGATGGATACGACGAAATTTCGCTAACGGGGCCGTTCAAAGTCATTAGTAATATGACCGAACAAGTCCTTGAGCCAGCGCAATTAGGTATGGATACCTTAACACCTGAATCACTGGCTGGCGGCCAAACGTTAGACGAGTCGGCGCAGATATTTTTGAACGTCCTGAATGACGAATCCACCTCGGCTCAAAAGCAGGCAGTTTTAGCCAATTCAGCCATGGCGCTGCTGGCTGCTGGCAAAGCCGAAACCCGCGAAGAGGCCGTAGCGATGGCCCGCGAGTCGCTGGAAAGCAAACGGGCGTTGGCGTGTTTTAAGAAATTGATAGCATGACGATTCTTGACGAAATAGTTGCCCAAAAGCGAATAGAAGTAGAACAGCGAAAAGCGGCCATCTCGGTATCGTCGCTAGAGCAAATGCCTGATTTCAAACGCCAGGCGTTATCGGCGCGGGACGCCATACAGGATTTACACTCGACGGGCATCATTGCCGAGTTCAAACGTAAATCACCCTCCAGAGGAATCATTAACGATTGGGCCGACGTAGCTATCACGACGCAGGGCTACGTAAAGGCAGGCGCAGCAGTATTGTCGATATTAACCGACGAGCCGTTTTTTGGCGGTACTCTCGCTGATTTACAAGCCGCCCGACTGGCAAATCCGGAAACCCCAATTTTACGTAAAGATTTCATCATTGATCGGTATCAACTTCTCGAAGCCAAAGCGTGGGGAGCCGATCTAGTGCTGCTAATTGCCGCTTGCCTAACGCCCGAAGAAGTTATTGAGCTTAGTCTTCAGGCGCACGATTTAAGCATGCAGGTATTACTCGAAGTGCATGATGAAGATGAGTTGGATCGCTCGCTAACCCATACAATCGATTTGGTGGGCGTTAATAATCGTGACCTTAAAACGTTTACGACATCCATCGAAACATCGCTACGATTAGTGGAACGGATTCCCGACACGTTTGCCAAGATAACTGAAAGTGGCCTGCACGACGCCGATACAATGTTGACCCTGTTTCGGGCGGGTTTCGATGGTTTTCTGATTGGCGAAGCCTTCATGAAAACGACCGATCCGGCCAATGCATTAGCCTCTTTGGTCTCTCAATACGTTATAAACAATACGTTATCCATTTAACTTGTACAGCCATGAAAATCAAAGTGTGCGGTCTGCGTGATGCCGACAACCTGAAAGAGATTGCCGCCCTTGGTCCTGATTTTGTTGGATTTATATTTTACGATCAGTCACCCCGCTTTGTAGGCGAAGAGTTAGATGTTGATGTTGTAAGAGCATTGCCACGCTCAATTAGAAAGGTCGGTGTGTTTGTGAACGCCAGCCCGGATTATATTCTGCGGTCCGTTAAGAAATATGATTTTCAATACGTGCAGTTACACGGTAACGAAACGCCGGAATATTGTCGAAGCCTGCGCAATCGGGGTATCAACATTATTAAAGCGTTTCGGGTTAATGAGTCGTTCAACTTCTCGATGTTGAACAACTACAAAGCCCAGTGCGATTTTTTCCTGTTTGATGCTAAAGGCGATCAGCCAGGTGGAAACGGGATTACGTTTGACTGGAGCATCCTAAGCCGTTATGACAATGAGAAACCGTTTTTCATTAGTGGTGGTATTGGTCTGGACAACCTCGACCAGCTAGCTGCGCTGAAAGGCATAAAGCCCTACGGTGTCGATGTTAATAGCCATGTCGAAACCGAGCCAGGCGTAAAAGACGTGGCACAAGTGAAAGAACTCATTACTCGGCTGAGGCCAATTGAGGAAGAAGAAACTGTTTAGTTATGCAAACCACTCTCGAACCTAAAACCTCTTTCGAGGTCTCAAATAAAGGATTTTATGGCCATTTCGGTGGAGCGTTCATTCCTGAAATGCTTTATCCGAACGTTGAAGAACTACGGCAGAATTACCTTAAGATTATTGCCGACCCGACGTTTCAGGCCGAATTTTGGCAATTGCTGGAAGATTACGTTGGGCGGCCAACGCCTTTGTTCCTCGCAAAACGCCTGTCAGCACATATTGGCGCAACGATTTACTTAAAACGTGAGGATCTTTGCCACACTGGTGCGCATAAAATCAATAACACAATTGGCCAGATTCTGGTAGCGCAACGTCTTGGCAAGCAGCGTATCGTGGCCGAAACCGGAGCGGGTCAGCACGGAGTAGCTACGGCAACGGTCTGTGCCCTGATGGGCTTGGAATGCATTGTCTACATGGGTAGCATCGACATGGAACGCCAGCAGCCAAACGTAGATCGGATGCGGATGCTTGGCGCAACGGTTATTCCGGCAACATCGGGGAGCCAGACGCTTAAGGATGCGACCAACGAAGCGATGCGCCATTGGATTAATAACCCGGTCGACACGCATTACATCATTGGTTCTGTAGTCGGTCCACACCCCTACCCCGATATGGTTGCTCGATTTCAGTCAGTTATTTCCGAAGAGATCAAGAAACAACTTTTTGCTAAAACGGGTAGTGAGAATCCAGATTATGTTGTGGCTTGCGTTGGCGGTGGCAGTAATGCGGCTGGTGCATTTTACCACTATCTAAACGAGCCATCAGTGCGCCTGGTCGCAGCCGAAGCAGCTGGTCAGGGCGTTAACTCAGGCCACTCAGCCGCAACTACCGCCCTTGGCAAACCAGGTGTATTGCACGGAAGCCGCACGATTTTAATGCAAACAGAAGACGGTCAGGTAACGGAGCCGTATTCTATCTCGGCAGGTTTAGACTATCCGGGTATCGGTCCTCTTCACGCCCATTTGTTTGAATCAGGCCGGGGTGATTTCTACGCCATTACTGACGGCGAAGCCTTACATGCGGGTTTTCAATTAAGTAAACTGGAAGGCATTATACCCGCGCTGGAAACAGCCCATGCGCTGGCAGCACTTGAGAAAATGACACTCAACCCCACCGATGTTGTCGTGGTTTGTCTGTCTGGCCGGGGAGATAAAGATTTGAGTACCTACTCAAAGTTTTTGTAGCCTGTAAAAACGGGCCGGTGCGCCGGGCAATATTACTCCACTTTACATAACCGATGACTCAGGAACTAACTCAAAATCGTATCAGCAACCTCTTCGCGCAAAAAAGTGAGCG
This sequence comes from Spirosoma flavum, assembly GCF_042686045.1. Classification (NCBI taxonomy): domain Bacteria; kingdom Pseudomonadati; phylum Bacteroidota; class Cytophagia; order Cytophagales; family Cytophagaceae; genus Spirosoma; species Spirosoma flavum. The sequence continues at coordinate 58,745 of NZ_JBHUOM010000001.1, read as the reverse complement.
GTTACTGAACGTATATTTTACAGCCGGATTTCCTAACCTTGACGATACAACGACTATCCTGCGTGGCTTACAGGCGGCTGGTGTAGACCTTGTTGAGATTGGGATGCCCTACTCTGATCCCGTTGCCGACGGCGAAACTATTCAGCAAAGTAACGGTCACGCATTGGCGAATGGGATGTCATTGAAAACACTTTTTTCCCAATTAGCTGATTGTCGTAACACTACATATGGTGAGCCAGTTACGGTGCCGATTCTACTAATGGGTTACATCAACCCCGTTCTACAATTTGGGGTTGAAAATTTCTGCCAAAAGTGTCAGGAAGTGGGTGTTGATGGCGTTATTTTGCCCGACTTACCACTGGATTTGTACCTTAATGACTATGCGTCTATTTTCCGTCGGTATGGCATTTTGAATGTACACCTTATTACGCCACAAACGACAGAGGACCGAATTCGGCTCATTGACGAGGAATCAGACGGGTTTATTTATATGGTATCCTCGGCTAGTATAACCGGCTCGGTGAAAGGTATCAGCGATTCAATGATGACCTACTTTGAGCGAATTCAAGCCATGAATTTGCGAAATCCGCGCCTTATTGGCTTTGGTATTAACAACCATGAAACCTTCGATATGGCCAGTCAATACTCAAATGGCGCTATTGTTGGTAGTGCCTTTATCCGGCATCTGTCCGAAAAAGGAACATCTCCGGAGAGCATCCGGGCGTTTGTAGAAACGATTCGGGCGTAACGACTACCTTTGCGGCATGAATTCCGAGATTAATTTTGATAAGTCCCCCGACGGTCTCATTCCGGTCGTGATTCAGGATGCCGAAACGGGTAAAATTCTGATGCTGGGTTACATGAATCGTGCGGCCTACGACAAAACGGTCGCCGAGAATATCGTGACGTTTTTCAGCCGGAGTAAACAACGACTTTGGACCAAGGGCGAAACATCCAACAATTTCCTGCACGTTCAGACTATTTTAGTTGACTGCGACGGCGATACAATACTGATCAAATCCACCCCTGCCGGACCAACCTGCCACACGGGTGCCGATACCTGCTTTGACGAGGTAAACCAAGGGAAAGGCCAGTTCTTAAATTATCTGCAAGGAATCATTCACGACCGGAAGGTTAATCCATCCGAAAAATCCTACACAACGAGTTTATTTGAACTGGGTGTGAACAAGATTGCACAAAAAGTTGGTGAAGAGGCTGTCGAGTTAGTAATCGAAGCTAAAGACGACAACGACGACTTATTTAAGGGAGAGGCTGCTGACCTGCTATTCCATTTCTTAGTTCTGTTGGAGCATAAAAATATGGATCTCGACGACATTGTGGCGGTATTACAGTCACGGCATAAAAAACAATAGATTCGGATTTGAGGTTAGTTTGTTCGACATTGGCAGGCATCAAACTAATGTTTGAGCAATGTTCTCACCAAACACATTTTTTTTTCATGGGACTGATTATTCGTATTCTTATCAGCGCAGTAGCCGTTTGGGTCGCTGCCTATTTCATTCCAGGTGTTTCAGTAACCGGCGGAGCTGGCACGTACCTGGTTGTCGCCATCGTATTGGGTCTGTTAAACGCGTTTATCAAACCCATTCTAACGGTTCTGACCATCCCAATTACCATTATTACTCTCGGCTTGTTTCTGTTGGTTCTTAACGTCTTAATGGTTTATCTGACAGCGTATTTAGTCCCGAACTTTCACGTCACTGGTTTCATCGCGGCTCTGCTTTTCAGTTTTGTCGTTTCCATTGTAACGGCTTTAATTGACGCGATTGTCTAACCAGAGGTCTACGTTAAAAATGAAGAATGCCATAACGTTGATGTTATGGCATTCTTCATTTTTAAGGATCATACTTACAGATTTAAAGTCAGTCTTCAAACGTCATGCAAGCTTGTTCAGTCTAAAAATAATTTACAATGACCTTTATTCAAACACCAAATGCACCTGTTCCGGGTGGACATTATTCGCAGGCTGTAATTCATAATGGACAAATTTATGTGGCGGGAATTCTGCCCATTACTGCCGAAGGTCAAAAACTAGCCGACGTATCTATTGCCGAACAAACGGAACAGATATTAGCCAATCTTGACGCTATTCTGCAAGCCGCCGGTAGCAAACGAGACAACGTATTGAAGGTAACCGTTTTTATCACAGATATCAGTGCGTGGGGCACGGTCAATCAAGTGTATGCTCAATTCTTTTGTGACCATCGCCCGGCCCGTACCGTTGTACCCGTTACTCCTTTGCATTATGGATTCAGTATTGAGTTAGACGCTATTGCGTTTGTTTGAGTACCCATCCCAGCCACTTTGTGACTGATTACCCTACCAAAAAATCAGCTTATTTATTATGGAGTCAGGTTCTCGAACCTGACTCCATAATGACTCAAACCTGACTCCACCAGATCATTATTCTACTTCACCTTCACTCGCTCTCCGGCAGAGTGGGCAGAGAATTCCGGTGCATAAAAGCATTGTACTGTAGCGACACCCGCCGAGAAATCACCCGTCTGGGCAACGCGCAAGTCATACTCAAATACATGCGTCCCAGTGGGTAGGTAGCTCATAAAGAAATCTGTGCTGGCATCGCGGGGCGATTCGTAATAACCCAGCCCATTCTGGTATTTGTAGCCCGATAAAGCCGCCACGGGCTCAAAACCTGACGCCCGACCATCTTTAAGGTGGACATATTCCATTGCCCGATCAGTTTTCAGCAACAACCGAACTTTGATTAGATCACCCGGTTTAAGATTCTTCTGAGACGCTACAGTTGTAATAATTGGTCCACTTGGTGAATCGTGCTGAACATAAAGCGTTTTCTGTACAGACAACCCTGCGCTACCTGGTTCAACATGATCAAGTGGTTCGAAATGCTGCCAATATAAGGCACCCCAAGCGGGACCATCGGCTTTTTTCGTGATTTGAATAACCCCCATCTCTGGCTTGATTTCGCTAGCGGCATAAGTCACTTTCTGATAACCAGTGATTATCTCGGTTTTTGTAATACGGCTTTCGATAGGCTGACCACCCAAAGTAACTTGCGTATTTACACCCGTACTAAGCCAGTCGCCACCCCGTAACAGAAGTGCATAAATGGCCTCGGTTGTGGCTTTGGTTGATGACCATGACTGCGTTTGTTTCTGGCGCAGCAGCCAGCGTTTCATATTATCGACTGTTGCCCGATCCTGTTTAATTTCGTCAAACGCTTCAATTAGATAAGCCTGCGTTTCAATGGGCGTTTGATACCAATTTAACCCACTTTGGTTATCAGGCCAATACACGCCCAACTCATCAGATTCTCGTGCCCGTTCGCGTAGAGAGCGCAGGATGCCGTCAGGCGTTTTGGCATCACCGAACCGATGGAGAGCCATTGCCGCCAGAGCCTGCCCTTGTAAACTTTGATTGGGCCAATCACTAGCCACATGCTGCTTCAGGTAAGCTAATACCGCTTTATCAATTGGTTTATCCAGATAAAAACTGCGGGCATACAAGTACTGCGTGGCCAAGAAATACCAGGAACTGGCAACTTTACTTTTCTTTTTCGACTCTTCTTTTTTCTGTTCATCTACCCACTGCTTCATTTCGGCATCGGCATATTGGATAGCATTAAGATGCATCTCGCTCAACTCAGAAAGCATACCGGCAGGAAAGCGAACCCCTAACTTCTGCAAATGGCCAAATCCACCCAGAATGTGTAATGTTATAGCCAAATTGGGTTCCATCCCGCCAAACCACCGAAAACCGCCCCCGGCTGGAGTGCCCCCGGCGGTCTGTAGTTCTTTCAATTTCTCAAAAGCCCGAATTTGTTCGCTCTCCATTCGGTTAGCGTCGAGCAATTGTCCCAGCTTCGCTTGTCGGGCAGTTTCGGAGCGAGCATCAGCCAGCCAGGGCGAATTTTCCAACATAACGCCTTTCAACTCCTCGTTCGATTCTAAGGGACTGCGGGGTGGCGTTTTCTGCCATTCTGTAATTACCTGCTTAAAAGCCGGTTTGCTGACTACGATGTGGGCCGCCAAACTGTTGGCATATAGTCGGCTGAATAGCTGTTCGGCACACTCGTAACGATACTCCATTAGATACGGCAACGATTGCAGCGCGTACCAGGTCGGGTTACTCGTTACCTCTACAGTTAGCCGTTCATGCTGCACAGGTAATTCAGGAGAGAGACTGGTTAAGGCTTTAAGTTTAAACTCCTTAGTCACCGTGGAATGTGACCCCGTTCCGTTCACCCAAAATGGTTGTGTGTCAGTCACAAGTATTCGATTGGGCAATACGGGTACCGTAAATTCTTCGCCATCGGTGAACAAGCCAGAACGAGCCGTTAACCGACAGGTTACCGTTTCGAGACCCGCTGGAATAATCAATGTCCAACCAACAACTTGACCTTGTCCGGCAGCTATGGTCATTACTGTTTGAAGATTACCGGTTGTAAGTTTCTGATTGATAGGCTCGCCGGTAAGAGCATCCAGTAAACTAAGGATTGCCGTAGCTGACATGGTTTTGTCAGTTAGGTTGTTAACACGAGCCGTTAGCCGGATAGTGTCGCCTTCTCGCAGGAAACGGGGCGCATTAGCCGTAATCATTAACTCCTTCTGCGTAATAATCTCCCGCTCAAGCGTACCAGTTTTAAGGTCTTTCGTATGCGCGAATGCCAACAGTCGCCAACGGGTGAGGGCTTCCGGCATCGTGAACTTCATTACTATATGCCCTTTCTCGTCGGTTTTAAGTTGGGGTAAGAAAAAGGCAGTTTCATTAAAATTACGGCGCGGGTTGATAATCGGGTCTTGATTTGGGTTAGATTTCGATTTGTCATTTGGCTCAGCAGCAACGGCTTCATTCAATTCAATAATTTCCTGACCACTGGCTGACGCATCCTGCATGGGAGCCGCAGCCCGACTCGCGCTCATCTTGGCAACGGCACCGGTCAACTGTCGGCCTCCGCCATATCCACTACGAATTCGTATAATGTCGTTTCGTCCACCCCCCGTCAACTGATCATATCGGCGCGTTGGCATGGGCGGTTCCGGACGGTAACGAAATAAAATAGTATTACTGAATCGAACCGCAAAACTTCCCGATTCCCAGCCATAGAAAATAGGTGAGTAAGGCTGGTAAAATGTTGTTGGCCAGTCTAGTTTGTCAAAAGAATCCAGCGACGCATCGTAGAGTGTTGCTACCAATTCGGCAGGTTTCTTGTCTAAACCACTAATGATTAAGGTCCATTCTTCGCGTTCGCCGGGTTTAAGTTTATTCCGGAATGTCTGGGTGGCGATCTGGAGCTGTTTGTTGGTGAATGGTACTGTAATGGTCTGTGATTTCTGATAAAGCCGCCCGTTTTGCACCATTGCAAAATGCACCGCAAACCCACCACGCTGCCGTTCAGTAACGGATAAAGCCACACGTTGGGGTCGACCATCAGTTTTCAGCCATTCCTGCCGGACTATCTTCTGGTTCTCTTCTATAGTCATCAAGATCCAGCCTGGTTGACTGTTTCCAACCCAGAAGACAGCTTCCTCCCCCGGTTCGGTAGTGGCTTTACGAATCTGCACCCAATCGTCAGCCCGTGCAGAAGCCACCGGCTGTTTGTCATTCACGACCGCAAAAAATGTCCTGTCGCTGGTTTTTTCTCCCGTCGAATCCACAACGGTTAATTCAGCAACGTATTCGCCGGGAGTAAAGCGACTTAAGTCCGGTTTTATGAGCGAATCGGCTGGCGTTTGAATAGCCTGTTGCTGTACCATTTCGCCTTTGGGCCAGAAACGAGGATCGTTTTCATTGGCAAACAAATCATTCGGGAATAGTCGCTCAAACTCAGCGCGACCCAATAGTTGACGATCAGGCCGGGTCCACAGGCGACTACGCAAAAGCCTAGTTGGTGGTTGCAGTTTATAAATCGTCACTTGCCCTTTTACCGCTACTTTCTCACCCGATTGATTCGTAATTTTTATGGGGAAGGCGATTGGTTTATCGGTCTCCACCTGCGCCGGAATGGACAAACTAACTTGTAGGGCCGAGTAGCCGATGCGAAGAGTTTGGGTACTGCTACGCGTTTCGCCCGCCCGATCTGTTACATCAGTCGTTATGCTAAACTCAAAAATGGGATTATCCTGACGAGATTTTTCAAGATCAGGGGAGGCTGTAAATACAACATTTATAATTCCTTGGGCATCTGTTTTCGTCGTTCCATTGGTAATCTCAGTTTGACCTGTGTTTGAGGAACCTCCACCCCGGTACATAGACCACCATTCCCAACGTGGCCGGAGTTTTCGTACCACTCGATAGCGCACTTCGGCCCCATCGACAACCGCGCCAGAAAAGGTTTTAGCCTCTGCGGTAAGTGTGATAGTCTGGCCCAGTTTAAACGACTGTTTTATGGGTTTAGCCTTTACCTCAAACGTTGGCCGCTTGTATTCTTCTACCCGAACACTAGTACTTCCAAACGGTGTTTGTAAGATCATGACACCCGTTAACCGCCCGACCGGAGCCGTAAAACTGGCCGTGAACGTACCGAACTCATTGGTTTTGAGCGTTTGTTGAGCTACGCGCTCGCCGTTCTGATCAAGCAGTTCAACGGCTACGTCCCGATCAGCAACGACACCAAATTGATTTACTTTGCCATCATACAGCAAACCTTTGACATAGATTAGCTGACCGGGTCGGTAAATGGCCCGGTCGGTGAAGAGTTTGACGTTGGACTGAACCGCTTCCTTATTTTGATTTCCGTAATAGTTGTAATAAAATTGCTGATCAGAAAGTAGGGTATCATCGCCAGCCGTTAGCAGGTATCGAAAGCTGGTTTGCAGCGGCATATTGCCCATTGGCACCTTAACTTGCCCATTAGCATCCGTTCGAAATGAATTGCGGGGATCAGCAAGTACAAGTGTTTTTGTCTGCACAATGCCAACAGATGCCTTCTTCACAGGCTCACCCGTCATCCGGTTGGTTACGTAAACCGTTTTGTTTAGTTCGGGCGTATTGATAGGCGATAGCACATAACCGAGCGACGAAACCGTGAAGACCGCATATTGCACTGGTGCCGTTTCTGCCTGAAATTTATCGTCCGTGGTGGCCAGCACAATGTACTGGCCTGTTGGCAAACCAGACACGGGCATCTCAACTGAATGACTGTTCAGGTCTCCGTCATCGGGCAAGGTAACCGACTTTTCAATGACGGCAAGCCGTTTCAACAACGTATTGAATACCTTTTTTTGTTGATTCTCGTCGCCAACATTGTCCCAGTATGTTTGCATTTCTGCCGTATTTATCCTGACAATTCGGTACAATACCTTAACGACATTTTGGTAAGTTACCAATACCCGAAACGGCTGATTCGGGACATTTACCTGCTCAACCTGTACCGAATAGGTTGGTAACAGCAACCGGTTCAGTAACTGAGCAGCCTGTTTTGCGGCCAGTGTTTTTGGAAACCGTTTGATCAAATCCCGGCAAATGTCGGCGGCTTGCTTATGATTCCATCGGGATTGATTTGGTTCTGATACAGCGTCATCTCCATCATCCAGTGGACGAACAGGAACGCCGTAGTTTGCCAAAAACTTAGCCAGTTGATACCCATATACCGCTTCGGTAGGCTGGCTTTTGGTTGTAGTAATCTGCTTTTCAAGTATTTGCCGATAAAGCGAGTCCTTATTGGGTACGACGCTATACCGATGGACAAAAGCCAACCGGAGTACATCAGCGTCGGCTAGCGCGTCCGGGTTAGTATCCGGCAGATGAAACGTCAACAGTTGCTGGTACAGCAGCAAAGCCTGATAACGACCTGATAGCGAATCGCGACTTTGTATGGTCAATTTTGCAAATAAGTCCGGTCCGGCAAGGTAGGCAGGCTGGTCTAACTCGAACTTAAAAACTGGTTTAAGCAGGTCAGGCTCCGTGTTTTGAAAAAATTCGATCGCACGATGTGCCAGCAGATCGTAGAGCGTGGGGCGAAGCGGGCGGGCGTCTGCATCACCTTTATCGAGGAGGGCGTCGTAAGTTGCGATGGGCGTTTTTTGGAGTAACTCTTTTGCTTTCACCGACGCCAGATAAGCGGTTGTCACGGCATCAATAAGCTGGTGGGCATCCCAAGTCACAAAATCAGCCGTTGAGTCAGCCGGTTTTTCAGGCTTATCTGGGGTAACGCCGGGCGCAGTCTTGCCTGTTGTTGCGCGGCCTATCGTGGCGCGATCATAAAACTTATAGCGATTTTGCTGAAAATATTGCCAGTACATATCGGCCAGTACTGATTGCAAGACCGATTTTGCTGGTTCAGGCGTATCAACGATATCGGTTCGGATCGACTTCACTAATTCAACGTACGCATTTTCATCCGAATAACTACGGAAAATCATGCGGTGCATGGCAGCCTTGGCAACCTGCGGGTAATTATGGGCCGCTTTCGCTTCTTTATAAATTCGGTTAACAATTTCCAACGCCGACTTAGGAAGCCCTTTAGTAGCCAACGAGTCAGCACGTTTCCAGTCGCGTGTGTACTCGGGTTGCGAACGGTTTTGTGCCGATGCAGCTAGGGCAATTAAAACAAAAAAAACAGATAGGTAAGGATGCATGGTGTGACGGTAGGTTGCCGAAATAGATGAAGATAGGAGTGTTTTTCCACAACGTTCACTACTATGATTCTGGTTTAGGTAAAAGGGTTTAATCCGTTTCTGTAAGTATCTTTAACCCAACCTGATCATTTAACTACGGATGTTATGCCTGCTATTTTACTTTTACTAGCGTACATTTTCTCGTTCACTCATCCTCCCAAGGTCGAAAAAACCTATCCGGTAGGGCAAATCAAGACGACTATGGGTGAAGTACTTTTCTGGCTATATGATGAAACTCCCACTCATAAGGCAAGCTTTGTAAAACTGGCTAATGAAGGGTATTGGGATACACTTACCTTCAATCGGGTAATCAATAATTTTGTCGCTCAGGGCGGTTGTCCAGACACTCCAGCGGGTTTTGCCGGATCACCTTATTTGTTGAAGCCGGAATTTCGACCAACCCTGCGACATGTATACGGAGCGGTTGGTGCCGGACGCGATAATAACCCGGAGATGCTTTCGGCAGGATGTCAGTTTTATATTGTGCAAAATAAGAAGGGTGAACACCGTCTTGACGATAAGTTTACCGTATTTGGGCAGGTTTTTAAGGGAATGGATGTAATTGATGCTATCGTTGCGGTTAAGAAAGACTCCACAAATAAGCCGCTAACGCCAATTAAGCTGGATGTGAATATAATCAATCTCACGGCTTCAGAATTAAAAAAACAGGGTTATACAATCAAGTAGCCCTGTTTTTTAATTTGGTGTATCTACTGCTTCAACAAAAAGGCGGCTAAATTAGCTAGTTGCTGGTCGTTTAGACCCATAGCGGTCGGGGCGGGCATAAGACTTGTTTTGTACTGTCGACGCGAGAGAACCTGATTGGCTGGAATAGCGTGTTTTTGACCTTTTATACCCTTAACAACCACTGATTGTTCACTGTCACTAACCAGAAAGCCGTAATATGCTTCGCCGGTTTTGGTCGTAATCAGCCAGGGTTCGTAGCCAAATGCAACGCTTGCGCTTGGATGGATGACAGCGTCTAACAAACTGTTCTTGTCAAATTTCTGGTGAATTTTCGTCAGTTCCGGGCCAATGTCGTTCCCCTGCTCACCATGTCGGTGGCAAGTAGCACAGTTCGTCTTAAAGACGATTTGGCCAGCCCGATCATCGCCTGTCAGCCCGGCAATTCGCGCAATTGCCGGGTCTGAACTAGTCGTGGCGACAATATCGGCATTATTAACCTTGGCGGGCGTTGTTTCCGCGGTTGCCGTCTGAACTGAATGTACAACAGGAGCGGTTTCCACCACAATCGGCGCTTCGGATTTGGTCGAAAAATATTCTTTCGCCATTGTCCGAACGCTCTGGTCCGGGTTTTTCAGAATCGTTGCCGTTATAGCTTTGGTTAACTTATCAGACAGTTTTTTGTCTGCTACCAGCCCAACCAGAATTCTGCCGCCTTCGGGATCACGGGCCATTTCGAGAGCTGTTCTTCGCTTTTCGGAATCGGTCTTAGAATCATCCAACAGTATTTGCCGACTAGTCATCATCTTCTGTTCTTCCTTCGACACCTTTGTGGGCATTATTTCCTCCCAATTTAAGAATTTAGCCCAGTCGTTACTACGGCGGAAACCCATCCAGTAAGTTGCCTGTTTCGCAATATCTGTATCGACTGATTTTGATAAATCGACCATTGCCTGAGCCGCCTTCTGGCTTTTAATGAAACCTATCGTTACAATAGCCTGTTGTCGGGCAGCGGCAGTAAGGGATGAAGCTTCAGCGCGTTTTTTCAGCATCGCTACAGCTGATGTCGGGTGTAATTCCCAAACGAGGTTCGCCATTCGCGGGTCCCACTCGACAGAATTTTCGGGCATCGTTTGGCGAATATCAGCAAACAGGGCTTCTTCTTTTCCGTCAGCAGCTTGACCGAGAGCGTCCAAATACCAGCGATCTTGCCCATCATAGCCTTTCACCAGATTTCTCAGTATAAACCGGCACTCATTAAAAGGAACATCACGCACAGCAATGGCAACTTCGCGCTGAACAGCGGTACTGCGGTCGGAAGATAAATTACCAATGAGCGGCAACAATGCCCGTTGCGAGGCTGTAAGGGCAGGATTCGATTTAGAATTTGCGGGGGTAATACTCCGTAAGGCCCGGAGAGCCGCCACTCGAACGGGCGCGTCAACAGCCTTGAGCAGTCGTTCTACTTCAAACTGACCTTCAGCCCCGAGTTGGGCAAGCAGGAAAATAGCGCGCGCCCGGTAGTAAGGATTTGGCGACGACAGAAGGGCCAACACCGGCTCAACGGCTTTTTCACCCTGCTCGGCAAGAGCCTCAAACCCAGCCATCCGTACATTTACAGCAGGGTTTAATAACGCGGCAATTTGTCCCTGTGTAGTACGCAAATCTATTTTGGGCGTTCTCAGATTTTTACCCTTGGGCGTGATGCGATAAATACGGCCATAGCCTTTGTGGTCCTGCATCTGATGACCACCCACAACAGGATCATACCAATCGGCAATGTAAATAGATCCATCTGTTCCAACGGTTACGTCGCTGGGACGAAACCACTTACGGGTATCATTCGTAACGGCATCCCACTTGTAATTAGCGTCTACTTTAGGAAATGTGCTGACAAAATCGGTGCGGGATAGCCGAAACCCAGCCCCAGAGGGTTCTGGTTTATAGCCAAAAATCACATTCCGTCCGGCATCGGCGCTCAGCAGCATTCCCCGGTATTGTGAACCAAGTTCATCGCCTTCATACATGACCATACCCGTAGGCGATCCCGCGCCTGTAATATCGCCAACGGGCATCACCCCAGGGTCTTCCTGATGCCAGTGCGCCGTGGGCACCGCTTGCCCAGGACGCTGATCGGCTTGCCAGGTGCGGGTGCCATCATCACTAAAATACCCGGCGTTTCCTCCTTCCATCAGCCAGCTCGTGCGGCAAGCCACCACCTCATCGTCGTTGTCGTTTTGCCACATGTTCCCGTAGGAGTCCAGAGCAATTTCGTAGTTGTTACGAAAATTATGCGCCATTACTTTTAGGTCAGACCCATCAGGATTAATGCGCAGAGCCAAGCCACCGGTCCAGATGCGGCCATCGTCGCTCACCTGATTGCCGTGGTTGATTTTATTATATGGGGTACCACCCACATACAAACTCCCCGACCGTAGTGTCCAGCCATCTTTGTCGGTCACTATGTGTGGTCCGGCATTCCCGGTGTTGAAGTAGTATTTACCATCGGGCCCGGCTACCACCGCATGAAGTGAATGGTCATGATCTAACCCACCAAACCCGGTCAGCATAATCTCTTTTTTATCGGGTTTATCATCGCCATTTTCATCGGTGTAGATGACCAGATTGGGCGAACAAGAAACAATAACCTTGTTTCCAATGACGGCAATGCCAAGGGGCGATACAAGATCAGGATCGGTCACGAATACTTTGCTGGCATCGGCTTTTCCATCGCCATTGGTATCTTCCAGAATAACAATGCGCTCACCTTCGGGATGATTGAGTCGCCCGGCGGCTTCGTTTTTAAATTTCCGGTAATTGACAGCTTCCGTAACCCATACCCGCCCCTTAACATCGATATCCATATTGGTTGGATTATAAAAGATAGGAGCCTCGGCCCACAGGGTGGCTTCGAGGTCGTTGGGCAGGTAGAGCATGGTCGAATCTGCCCCAGCCATCAGGCTCTGTTGCCGGAACGGTTCATTAGTTGACACTGGCATAACCAAGTCGGCAGTTGGTCGGAATGTTTGTCCGGCCAGGTATAAAAAACCAAGCGTTGTCAAAACGAATGGGAGCGGGGCAAGCGATAAATTACTGATTCTCATGACAAAATTCTTTTCACACGAATAGCGACCGCACGGTCTTGTTATTTTCAATATAACTGTCAAGCATCGGCTTCCCTTTGGGAACAGCCCCTTCTATATGTAGCCAGCCAGTGTAGTCAATGTCATTTAGTGCCCGTTGAACATTAAGCAGATTGACTTTCCCCTGACCGAGTAGATAACCGTTTTCTTTTAGGTGAATTTCGCAAATATTGTCATTACCGAGCATACGAATTTCGGTGAAAATATCATAGCCCATGTCAGTCGAGTTGCAGACATCATAATAAACCTTCACGGCTGGTGAACCAACGGCCTCCAGAATGGCCAAATGTTCGGGAGCCGACAGCCACGATTCAATTCCCAACACTACACCAGCCTTTTCAGCTTTCGGAGCAACTGCTTTTAAGCGTTCAATAACCACTTTGGTACCCTGCGGATCATTTTTCAAATCATTTTTCGAGAAGAAAGCCAATAGAATTTTCTTCACACCGAGGGCTTTTGCCACATCCACACTATCCTGCACCCACACTTCAGAACGCGGGTCTGATTTGTAGGGAATTTCATTCAGCAAACCAATAGCCAGCCCCCCAATTTGAACGCCCGCCCGACGAGCCGCGTTGTTGAACGCCTGCTGTGTGTCCGGGTTTCGAAGGTGTTCATGATCAGAAGCCGTATTTAAGCTTACTTGAACACCATCAAGACCGATTTGTTTAGCCACGTTAAAGGCGTTTATATCGCCCGCCGGACCAATAGACCAATCACAGGCACCAATTTTGAGGTGAGCTTTTGTTATTTCTGTTTCCGAAAAAGCGGAGTGTGCCAGCGTATAGAAACCAGCGCCAAGCGAGTAACGCAATGCATCACGACGATTCATCTGGAGTTATTGATAATGTTTCTCAAAGATACATATCCATGAAATATTCAACATAAACTATCTTAATTCTACTATCGGCCCTTTCGTGTGAACAGTTGTTATACCTAGCTTAGCATACTGACAATCGAAGCACTGTTTACTCTACAGTCTAACCATAAATGAAAATGAAAATATTTTATACTGCTTCCAACCGTTTGTTTCCTAATGAGGTCATTGGAGTGTCAACGTTGCTATGCAGGATGAATACGCATTAGTAGAAGGGTGCCGTCGGCAGGACCGAGTTATCCAGCGACAGCTCTATGAGCGGTTTGCCGGGAAGCTCTTTGTCATTTGTAAACGGTATATACATGATCCAGATGAAGCTGAAGACGTTTTGCAGGATGCATTTGTAAAGATTTACCGGCATATCGACTCATTTAGGTTCGAGTGCCCGCTGGAAGCATGGTTGAAACGGATAGTTATTAATACTGCCCTGAAAGCCATACGCAAACAGAAGCCGTGGGAACACACCTCCGACGTACAGGAACTGGCCTCGACGTTGCCGCAAGCCGACGAAAGTTTGCCAGCGTTGAACTACCAATACCTGCTACAACTCATTCAGGAATTACCGCCCGGTTGCCGGACGGTTTTTAATCTGTATGCTATCGAAGGCTATAACCACCCAGAGATTGCTGAAATGCTCGACATCGCAGAAGGCACATCTAAATCGCAGTATTCCCGGGCACGGGGCTTATTACAACAGAAATTACAATCGGATAAACGGTTTGCAGATGGGCACCCCGCCCAAGGTCGCCCATCATGAACAACGGCAATGAAATGGATGAATTAGAAAAAAACCTACCGGACGATTTTTGGCGGAAGGCATTTGAGGAAGCCGCCGAAACGCCACCACCACGCGTTTGGGCGGCCGTCGAACGTCGGTTAGATGAGTCCAACGGACCAAAAATTTTACCGCTCTGGGGAACGGGACTGGCATCGTCACGTCCGTTGCTGTGGGGTACTGGCTTGGCGGCTGCGATAACATTGCTACTAGTAGGCTGGTGGGCGGTTAAGACCGAATCGGTTACCCGATCCGTGGCGCGGGTGCAAAAAGCTAACCAAACCAGAAACGTAGCGGTTGCTCCTGACCTGCCATCGATGGCATCAACTGTGTTGCCAACAAATAAAGCCAGTAATGAACAAGCTGAAGCGACGGCTTACGCTACTAAATTACAACCAAGGCCGGTACGCCCAGCGGGTGGCTCAATTGATCAATCGTTGCGCTTACAATCGCAGGGGGGAGTAACTACTCGAACAGCCACCAAGCCATTTCCTAGTGTCAAGTCAATGGAAATCCAAACGGAGTTGGCTTCAGTCTTACTAGTTACAACACCCATTGAGTCCAGATATTTGGCCAGCCGAATGGCAATTGCTCCGTATGCGGCCAACGAAGGTGCAGTAGTACGCAACAGTGAGCGAAAATCAACCACGTTAGTCGCCTTCAATTCGCTCACAGGAAAACCAATGCGTTTGCGCACATTAAGCACCATTCAGCGGATTGTCTGGATTCGACCAACGGAATCGACGATGGAGCCGGAAGTGAGTAAATCGCAACACAAAGCCCGGGAAATGTGGGCATCGGTAAGTATGATGCCGGGCGCGTTCAATCCATCCGTATCGGTACGATCAGCGCAGTCTTCTGGCGCGGCTCTTGCTTCATCATCCACATCGAACCAGTCATCGGTCAACAGTCGGGCTAATTTTTCGGTGGCATATCAGGCAGGGGCGGGTGTCCAACTAACCGAACACTGGTCAGTGGAGTCAGGCATTGGGTATCTTTCGGGAAACTCAACGGTTGAGACCCCTGGTCAACAGGCAATGGCTACGGCCCAAATGGATTTACTTGCCAACCGAAATTCAGCAAACAACAATTTATATGTTGATGCCCTGCGGAATAGTTCGAAAGCCAGCAATCAGGCGAGCAATGCACCGGCGGCAAATTATACGGGTTTGGTGGCTGGTACGAGCCAGGCAAACTCATCTTATGACAACCGGAATCTGCAAACGATCAATAATAATTACCAATACATGCAGGTTCCCGTTCAGGTAGGGTATCAGTTTCGCCCCCGCAAACGGTTGAGTATGGCCGTGTTAGGTGGCTTGCTTACCAATATTTTTGTACGTAATACCGTTGGCGACGCGCTGGTAATCACGAATAAAGATGGCGTTTATCGGCCTTTATCATTATCGGCTACAATGGGGGCTCGATTCCGTTATCGGCCATCGCGTCGGTGGTCGGCTTCGCTAGCCGGTGTTTATCAGCCTTCGTTAGAACTGGGCACAAAAACTGACTCGCAGGTGCAAAGTCATCCTACCTCTACGGGAATGAGTTTCGGGGTTGATTATCACTTTTAATTGTCTACAACTATGAAACTGACTGGTATAGCGCTGCTGTTTTTGATGCTTTTGGGCCGTTGCACACAAAGCACAATATCGTCGGCAGAGCCATTGTCAGCCAACGAGCTGACTATTCGTACAGGCACGTCGTTTGGTATGTGCGTTGGTTATTGCGTAAATGAGTATGTTTTCAACGGAACCAGCGTTACGCTTACCCAAACGGGTCGCCCACTGGCGCAAAATCCAATAAAGACCTGCCAAACGACCATTGATCAGGCCACCTGGAATACATTAAGAGCCGCTGCGAATCTGGAGACATTCAGCAAGCAGCCCGAAACACGGGGCTGTCCTGACTGCGCCGACGGTGGTGCCGAGTACATTGAGTTGCAGACCGGCGAGCAGAAACACCGGGTTACGTTTGAGTATGGCACAACAATTCCAGGTTTTGAATCGCTGGTTGAGGCCCTTCGTGCGCAAAGAACTGCGTTCAAAGCCTGTAAGTAAGCCTATAAATATGATGTCCTGAAACGACAAAACCACTTAGCATAGTTCACAACTATCGTTCTCTCGTCTGTGGTTGAACCAATCATTTATTCAACGTACGTTATGAAAACGACCCCTTTTTCAATATTGACCGCTGCCACAGTTGGAATGCTACTGACCGCCGTTAGCTGTAATACGTCAAACGTTAGCCCCATGCCCGACACAGGCACAGTAAGTGAATTACGGGTTCCGGCTCCTTTTGTCGACCAGACTACCCAGTTCGCGTTTGATCTGGTTCAACGGGTAAATACACTGGAAGGTCAGGCTAAAAACATATTTATCTCGCCCCTAAGCCTCCATATTGCTCTGGGTATGATTATGAATGGGGCGAATGGCCAGACGGCGCAGGAAATACAAAAAACGTTGAAGCTGGACGCACAAACACTGACCGAAGCGAATGCGACCTACCGGAATCTGATAACCAATCTTCCTGCAGTTGATTCAAAGGTGACCGTGACGCTGGCAAATTCAGTTTGGTATAGAAACACCTTTTTGGTCGAGAATTCGTTTCAGGACTTGTTGAAACAGACGTTCAACGCGGAAATTTCGGCTCAGGATTTCAATAATCCCGCTACGGTCAATACGATTAATAGTTGGGCCAGTCAGAAAACCAATGGTAAAATCCCAAAGGTAATTGATCAGATAAAGCCGGAAAACATCCTGTTTTTGTTGAATGCGTTGTATTTCAAAGGCGATTGGACAACGCAGTTTGATGCCACCAAAACCATCAATGCCCCGTTCAAACTTGTATCGGACGCCACGACCAACGTGCGTATGATGCGGCTCAATACCGAGCTAAATCGCGCATTTCGTCCTACGTATACGGCGTTTGAGCTTCCTTATGGGGCTGACAAGACCAGCGGCCCGGCCTATTCAATGACTGTATTGCTGCCCGCAGAAAACACAACAGCTGACGCTTTAATAAATAGCCTTAACAGCACGGAATGGACGCAGTTACAGAAAGACATGACGAAAGGAACGATGGATATCGGGCTGCCGAAGTTCACGTTAAGTTATGAAGTCAATCTGAACAACACGCTAAGTGCGATGGGGATGCCAACCGCGTTTACTGACCATGCCGACTTCACGAAAATAAGTACACAAAGTGGTTTGACCCTGAGTTTTGTGAAGCAGAATACATTCGTGGCCGTAGATGAGACAGGCACCGAAGCTGCCGCTGTAACGACAGGGGGTATTTCGACAACGGCGGTGCAACTGCCCATACTTTGTGACCGGCCCTTTGTGATCGTTATTCACGAGAAGTCGTCAGGAACGGTGTTATTTGTAGGCAAAATTGCCGATCCGACTAAAACAAGTTCATGAGAGACAGAACAATAGTTTCCTTACTACTCCTATTATTACTAAGTCAGTGTAGTCAGAAGGAAACGGTAGTAGCCCCGCAGATAGCGCATTTGATTGGAACTTGGCGGCTTGTTGAACCAGATTCGTCGTATGCCGTGACTCTCCATTTTGCGTATGATAAGGATAACCCACCGCATGATATCACACCGTTTCTGGCCAGTGGAAAATCTTCAGTGAATAGCTATACCCTACGATTATTTGCCACTTTAGATGGCATGATGTCAGCCGATAACTTAGCCAGTACGAAAGTAGGCGGAACGCCCGAGGCCACGACATTTGAGAAAACGTACTTTGCTAATTTAGAAGCTGCTGTACGCTACGAATTGACAGCTGACAATCGACTTCGCCTGTTTCACGGCGGTGCACCGCCACATATAATGGTATATAAACGAATGAACTAATAATGACTAGTAGGAAGAGTAAACTCATTGTCGCTTTAACCATTGGCCTGATTCTGGGCTGTGAACATAAAGATTGTGGCTGTGTCCAGCCGCCAGCGCCATTAGAAGGTGAGTGGACCCTAACTAAAATCACGTATAGTTTAACGCAAAAGACCGTTACAGCAGCCGAAGCGGGGTACGCTGAAACCCTATCGTTTCGGGCCAGTTCTGACACAAAGGGAACCTATCGGCGTGCTCGAAATGGAATACCGAGTCAAACCAGTGACTATTCTCTATCATTTCCGAATGGTGGCAGTAGTGAAGGCTCGATTTATTTCCTTGCAGACACAACTCAACAGACATTTCGGCTGACCGACAACAAGTTATACCTATCAGAAATCAGCCCGGTCGGTGTAACCATTGCCGACGGCTCGACCTACGAATATCAACGTCAATAATTGCTAGTCTTTTTGTGTAAAATCAATATTACCCGGCCGTAATAAAGACAGCCGGGTAATTTTTTTTCATCCACTCACAACGCTTTCACGGTCAGCAGAATCATAGGCATAACCCCTAACTAAATCCTGTGTATGAAAACAAACCGTCTACTTCTTTTTATACTGCCGCTTTTGTCTTTGACAGGTTGCACCGATAATTGTAAAGAAACCCGGACATTCCGACGTTACTCACCTGTTAGCTTCACCGCTACTCAACTCAGGCTGGGCGTTCAGACAGAAGCTCCTCAGCCACTGGTTAATCCGGGAAAAATTTACACGAAAGACCAGTTCCTGTTCATCAACGAATTAAAACAGGGAATTCACATTATTGACAACAGAAACCCATCAGCTCCGAAGCCGGTGGCATTCATCCGAATTCCGGGCAACGGCGATATTGCCATTCGAAACAACATTCTGTACGCTGACAGCTACATGGACCTGATTGCTTTTGATATTAGCAATCCAAGTTCTGTTCAGGCCATAAATCGTGTACAGGATGTATTTCCCAACGGCTCGTTTGAAGGAGGTTGGTGGAGTTATGATGCACCGAATCAGATGCTTTATGACCAGAAAGTCAGCTATGTAACCGAGACGGTTGATACAAACTGTGACGAAGGTGTCAATCCCGCCGGAGGGTGGACAGGTGGTATTTTTTCGAGTGCTTTTTTTAATTCGGCCAGTTCAGACAATTCAGGAAGTTCAACGACGAACGGCGTGGCCGGTTCCATGGCGCGGTTTGCCCTGTATGATGATTACCTCTATACGGTCAATCAATCAGCCATGCAACTGTTCAACATTAAGAACCCGGCAGAACCGAAAGTAGGCAACAAAATACAAATGAGTTGGGGTATCGAAACCATTTTTCCCTACAAAGACAAGCTGTTTATCGGTTCACAAACGGGAATGCATATTTATGATAATGCCAACCCTGAAAAACCAGTGCTTTTGTCCGTTTTTCAACACGCCCGCGTGTGCGATCCGGTAGTTGTGCATGATAATATTGCCTACGTAACCCTGCGCTCGGGGAATCAGTGTGGTGGCTTTACGAATCAACTCGATGTTGTGGACATTACCGACTTGGTTAATCCACGTTTGCTTAAAAGTTACCCGATGCGCAACCCGCATGGATTGGGCATTTCCTACCCAAATCTGTTCATCTGTGAAGGCGCGTATGGCCTTAAATCGTTCGACATACGTGATGTGATGAATGTTGACCGCAACCTGTTGCAGCATATTGAGAATTTAAACGCTTTTGATGTTATTCCATTAGAAAAATCACTGCTCTTAATCGGTAAAGACGGGTTTTACCAATTTGATGCCAGTAATCCGCGTCAACTTCGCCAATTGAGTCATATTCCGGTTAGCCGACCAACGTATTACTAAGCATGGCTATGAAACGACTTCTTCCATTTTTCATGCTGGTATTTCTTCTCGGTAACAGCTACGCTCAACCGGCTTTCCAGCGACCGCTTTACGTAAATTATACAGAATTTGGCGGGTTATTTGGCCGGGTAGCTTCTGGAGTCACAACAGCTCAAACGGTTGAGAATCGACTCAGTTTCACAGCACAAACATTCAACGGTGTTCAGGTAAGCCATCGTTTGGCGATAGGTGGTATTGTAGGTGTTGACTGGTATAAGGCTGCTCTATTGATGCCTGTTGGCGCGGGACTTCGATTCGACTTAGCTCGCCATCCACACCGAAATGTGCGTCTACTTGCCGTTGCTGATGCGGGCTATGGGTTTGCCTGGCTTCACAAAGGCTCCACTGGCTACAATGTTAGTGGGGGCTGGATGATAAATCCGGGGGTTGCTTTGCGGGTTGGAAAACCCTCTGCAACAGCGTTTGTGTTATCACTTACATACAAACGGCAAACTTCCGATATCCAAAAACCTATTTCCGGAAACGATATTCAACGCGACGAACACCGGATTTACAATCGAATGTGTTTTCGGGTGGGAATCGCCTTTTGAAACAATGTGTAGATAATTTTTGTTTTGAACATAGTTACCCCCATTCATAAGTTCTATCCCGTTAGTTATGAAAAAAACAGCTTTATTAATTATAGGAGGCTTGCTATTCGTAGCTGGCTATTATCATGTGCATCGTCATCCTGCTTATACGGAGCCTAAAGATGCACAGGCAGGTTTTCAAACTGAAACAATTGCAACTCCGACGACAGTATTTCCGCCTAAAATACGGACTGCCTTTGCCTCTCACTCAGATAGACCTTTCCTGAATAATAAGTTTTAAAAGGAAACAGAAAAAGCCCCGCCTGAATATTCAGGCGGGGCTTTTTGATTACAAAACCTATAAGTCCATCAAGGACTTACAGGTTTTGTATTATGCCATTGCGAATTTACCCTGATTGCGTTTCCGCTCGTTTTCGTCTAAGTAAACTTTACGAATCCGCATCGACTTGGGCGTCACTTCAAGGTATTCATCCTTCTGGATATATTCCATTGACTCTTCGAGCGAGAACGAGATTTTCGGTGCAATCCGAACGTTCGTATCCGAACCAGAAGCCCGCATGTTGGTCAATTGTTTAGCCGTCTGCACGTTCACCACAATATCGTTCTGGCGATTATGTTCGCCAATCACCATACCTGCGTAAATTTCATCGCCCGGTTCAACAAAGAACGAACCCCGATCCTGAAGTTTGTCAATCGAGTAAGCCGTAGCCTGACCGCTGGTCATTGAAATCAGCGAGCCGTTGATACGCTCAGGAATTGGCCCTTTATATTCCTGATATTCTTTGAACCGGTGACTCATCACAGCTTCGCCAAACGTAGCCGTCAGGACGTTAGAACGCAATCCGATCAAACCACGCGATGGGATTTCAAACTCAAGGTGCTGCAAGTCGCCTTTTGGCTCCATGATCAGCAATTCGCCCTTGCGTTGGGTAGCTAATTCAATAACCTTACCAGCTGTTTCTTCCGGCACATCCACCACGAGGGTTTCAATGGGCTCCAGTTTATGACCCTTTTCGTCTTCTTTATATAAAACCTGTGGCTGACCAACCTGCAATTCGTATCCTTCGCGACGCATGGTTTCAATCAGAACCGACAAGTGAAGAATACCCCGACCATAGACCAGGAAACGGTCTTCGCTATCGGTAGCTTCTACACGCAGAGCCAGGTTTTTCTCGATTTCTTTGTAAAGGCGTTCACGTAAATGACGTGATGTCACGAACTTACCTTCCTTACCGTAGAAAGGCGAGTTGTTAATCGTGAACAACATGTTCATCGTTGGCTCATCCACCGAAATACGCGGTAGTGCTTCCGGGTTGTCGAAGTCAGTCAGTGTATCACCGATTTCGAATTCTTCAAGACCCGTAACGGCACAGATATCACCACAGGCAACCTCAGCTACTTTAACTTTGCCGAGTCCTTCAAAGGATTGTAGTTCTTTGATTTTTACCTTCTTCACTGTGCCATCTGCCTTAATGAGGCCCATGGTACTCCCTTCTTTCAGCGTTCCACGATGCACACGACCAATGGCAATCCGACCAACGAAGGTTGAATAGTCAAGCGAGGTAATCTGCATTTGTGGCAACCCTTCGTTCATGGGCGCTGGCGGAATGTTTTCAACAATGGTATCGAGCAGATACGTGATGTTGTCGGTTGGGGTTTTCCAATCCGGACCCATCCAACCTTGTTTCGACGAGCCATATACCGTTTGAAAATCTAACTGATCTTCAGTAGCACCCAAGTTGTACATCAAGTCAAATACTTGTTCGTATACTTCGTCGGGACGGCAGTTTTCTTTGTCGACTTTATTAACGACAACAATCGGCTTCAACCCTAATTGAAGAGCCTTGCCTAATACGAAGCGAGTCTGTGGCATAGGGCCTTCAAAGGCATCAACCAGCAGACAAACACCGTCGGCCATTTTCAGTACGCGCTCAACCTCACCGCCGAAGTCACTGTGGCCCGGCGTATCAATGATGTTGATTTTAACGTCTTTGTAACGTATCGATACATTTTTCGATACGATCGTAATTCCCCGTTCACGTTCGAGGTCGTTACTGTCCAAAATCAGGTCGCCAAATTCCTGGTTGTCCCGAAAGAGCTTGGATGCGTGAATAATCTTGTCAACCAGAGTCGTTTTGCCGTGGTCAACGTGGGCGATGATTGCTATATTGCGAATTGATTGCATACAAATCAAATATTGTCTGAACCTGAACACTGGTCTTTACCGTGTTCAACGGATTTTCACGATGGTATTAGCTTTTGACTAAAAAACCAAATCAGCTTAATCGCTTAATCTGAAAAACCCAGGTTCAAATAGTTCTAGGCCGCAAAGGTACGAAATTTTACGCTGAAACACAGATTTTTACAACTAAATAAACGAAAAAAAGCCCATCTAAGGGCCTGACTATGATATAAGTACAATTTCTTAACAATTGCTTAATGATTCGGGCACCCGCAGGCATTTTTCTTGCGAAAAAGACCTGTATTAAACAGGCCACCACGCTTCTGTTTATACCCTTTTCGCTTGCCTCCGATAGTTGTTAATTCTGTACTGTTTTTAGACGCCATCGTTTCCAGAGGTGCAGTAACCAGCATCAGCGATGCGGCAATCATCAGAATGATTTTTGTCTTCTTCATAACCGGCTCATTTCTTACCTAACGTCAAATCAACTACTTTCGTCAGGATGCAACCATTTTTTTGTTAAATGACTCACAACCCCGACTTTCTTATTGTTTACGGAACCCTTCGCCCACCGTTCGATAATACGTTTTCTCAGTATCTACGTCAGCGGGGCCGCTGTGTTGGCGACGGCTCATTTGCGGGTCAGGTTTTCGATATGGGCAGTTATCCCGGTGCTATATATCAGGAAAACTGCCCCACTCGTGTGTGTGGTACGGTCTTCGATATTAGCAATCAGAAAGCAGCTATTCTAACCTATCTGGATTATTACGAAGGTGTCGGTGATCAGTTTGAGAAGCCAACTGAATATATTCGGTCGGTTGTTCCCGTTCATTTTAATGATATAGTAGAAAACTGTTGGGTTTATCTGTACAATTTACCAATTGACGATAAACCTCTTATTGAATCGGGCGATTACGCGCAACACATCAGCGTCCCGTTTAAGTGGTCGGCCTGATATACAGTCAACATCTACATAAAAGGCCCCAACTTTTAGAAAGAGTCGGGGCCTTTTATGTAAACTAATAATCAATTACTTAACGTGGTCCGCGTGAACGACCACCACCACCACTATAGCCTCCTCGGCCGCCACCGCTATATCCGCCACGAGCATTAGGACTACCACCGCCGTAGTTGCGTGGTGATGGCGAATAATAACGTGGCTGCGGACGAATAACTACGGGTGGGCGATAATAGCCGTAAGGCCTATAGCCGTATCCATAGTTATAGCCATAATAAGGACGGGCACCGTAATAACCAGGACTATACCCGTAGCCGCCCGTATTTACATAAGACGGGCCGCAGCTGGTCATCAGAACGACCAGTAAACCAGCAGCCAGCAAAGGCAAGAGTTTTATCGTTTTCATGATTTTTCTTTATTAATTTATTGAACCATCTACCAAGGGTTTGGACTAACCGAACCCAATTGATGGTAGTTAGTCCAAACATTTATTTTAGCCTGTTTCGTTTACCAGCGATGCCCGCCACGGCCACCGCCAAAACCTCTACCGCCCCCAAAACCACCACGGCCGCCACCGCCATATCCATAGTTTGCATATGGACGAATAATTACTGGAGGAGCATAGACCACGGGAGGACCAATTACTACCCGTGGCGGAACAATGACCACCTGAGGTTGAACAGGATATACTTGTCCGTATTGATTATAACCACCATTTGGATAAGCCTGACCATAACCACCGTTCGGATAGTTTTGGCCGTAGCCATTATTATACCCATTGGGGTAAGCTTGATTTGGGTAGGACTGCCCATAACCATTTGGATAGTTTTGATTATAACCACCATTTGGGTAAGCCTGACCATAGCCGTTGCCAGGTCCGTAGACTTGTCCAAAACTAACTGTAGCCACGCCTAACAACAGACCAGCTATAACTCCACTCCATTTTGTCGTTTTCATCGCTATGGTAGGTTTTCACCCGATTTGTTAGTTAGACATATCATAAACCCCCACGTTTAATGAAAACGAATAGAAACTGGTTAAAGTTTAATTAAAAGCCTGACCACTAGATAGCAGTCAGGCTTTTCCTGAATAGTACACGACAAAACTTACGCGTTCAATTTATTTTTTAGATAAGCTAAAGCCAGTTTATAAGCATCGGTGGCTGCTTCTTTATTATAAACCGGGTTGCTTGGGTTAGCGAAGCCATGACCAGCGTCATATATTTTCACGGTCACCTTCTCGCCAGCTTTCGCCATGTTTTCTTCAAACGTTTTCACTGACTCCGGCGTAATGCCTTTGTCCTGGCTACCGAAGAAGCCCAGTACATCGGTATCGAGTGTTTTCAGTTTCTCAACGTCCTGCTCTGGCCGACCGTAATACATTATACAGCCTTTGGCTTGCTTGCCTTCCAGCATGGCCGACTGCAACGACAGCATACCGCCAAAACACCAGCCAACGCTGGCAAATTCGGCTTTCGAACCGGCATAGGCGATGGCTCCCTTCTGAATACTCATTAGCCGATCTTTGTTAGCACCCTGCATCAGCTTGCCTGCTTCGGCTGGTTCGGTGGCAACTTTACCATCATACATGTCAACCGCCAGCACATTTACGTCTTTCAGGTCGTTGTAAAACGTTTCGGATTGTTGCTTGATATTATCATTCAGACCCCACCATTCCTGATAAACCAGCAGCCATTTATTCGAGGACTTCTTCGCTTTTAGCAGAAATCCGTTCGCTGATTGGCCGTCTGGCGTTGAGAACTTGACCATTTCGCCCGCACCTGTATAGGTAAAGGGTAGGGGAGCCTCGTGCAGCCGTTGGAAAGCGGGGTCAGCAGCCATTGCCGACATATCGTTTCCCACCAACAATTTGGCTGGTACATGACAGAGCGGAATCGCCGTTTCTTTAGGTTGTGCTGGTTTCAGATAGGAAAACAGCGACATAAAGAAGGATAGTCCAGTAATAAATATAATTTTCATAAGTACACGATGATTTGTTGTTCAGGATAACTGCATGCGTAAGGAATTAGTTAGGCATTAGCCCTTCACTAATTCAAAAATAGTAATCTCTGGCAGAATACCGACGCGACCAGGGTAACCAATATAACCATAGCCCCGGTTAACATATAGCCGTTGGTCACCATCCTGATACAAGCCAGCCCACTGCTTATAGAAATACTGCGCTGGACTCCATTTCACACCGGCAATTTCAACACCGAATTGCGCGCCATGCGTGTGTCCGCTGAAGGTTACGTCAATGTCTTTGTATTGTGGCCGAACCTCGGCGTCCCAATGGGTAGGGTCGTGGGAGAGTAAGAGTTTAACTGGATAATCTTCTGCACCCTGATAAGCTTTCGCCAGATTTCCGGCCCGCAGTGCGGCTGGACCAAAACCGAGATTCTGCACACCGATGAGCGCTATTTTGTCGCCGTTCTGTTCCAGAATCTTATTTTCGTCCAGCATGATATTCCAGCCCATCTGCTTGTGGGCGGCTATCACGTTCAACACGTTTTGTCGCTCAGCCTGGGCAGTCGGCCACTGCACGTATTTGCCGTAATCGTGGTTGCCCAAAGTTGAATATACACCCAGGGGCGCCTTTACTTTATTGAATACATCAATATACGTGTTCACTTCTTCGGCATGGCTATTGACCAGATCGCCGGTAAAAAACACGATGTCGGGCTTTTGGCCAAGTAACATCTCGACACCACCTTTCACGGCAGTTTTGTTGAAAAAACTGCCCGAGTGAATATCCGAAATTTGAGCAATGGTCATACCATGAAAACCGGAGGGCAAATTCTTTAGGGGAAGTTTAATACGCCGGATCCGATAATCATGCGCTCCCGACACTATGCCCCAAGTAAAACCAACCAGTGGCACAGCCCCCACAACAACGGCCGTTTTCATCAAAAAATCGGAACGGGTAATGGCATCGGTAGACGGCATTGTTGTGCGGGTAGTATCCTCAACGGCTTCCTGCATTTCAGGTTTGTAGAAGAGCGAAACAATCCAGCGGAAAAACCGGCCAATGTCATCAATCAAAATAACGAGTACGGCAAAGATTTTCGAGAAATATGGAATAGCAATAATCGCCCAAAGAAATGTGCGCGTATTGCGGCTAATAGAGTCGGGCGGTATCAACTGCATAACTACATAAAGCAGCAACGACAAAGCGGTGAACCCCCAGTAGAGTAAGGCAATCGTTCGCTGGGTACTTTCGGTAGCCGACCGACTGAGTGTTTTAACGGCCTGAAAAACATACCAGTCAATCAAAAGTAGAATGGCGGGGAGAATGAAAAATAAAACAGTACGATTCATAATTTGCTCGTAGGTAGGCAATAAACGTAGCGGAACACTTTTTAAACGGAAAAAAGCACAGAGAGTTCATATCGTTTCTCTGTGCTTTTTCTCATTTGGAGCAATTCTTAAGCCAATTCCTCTTCCAGTTCCTCTTTAGGTTCCAGGGCGGGGTCTTTCTTGCCGAAGTATTTCATGCGAATGCGCTCGTTAATCCAGTATAAGCTAGGAACGATCACGAGCGTCAACACAGTCGAGAAGGTTAGGCCGTAGATAATGGTCCAGGCCAGAATATTCCAGAATACCGAGCTATCGCCACCCACAACAATATGTGGATCAAGATCGCGGAAGAGACCGACGAAATCCACGGTTATACCGAAGGCCAGCGGAA
Source organism: Spirosoma flavum (assembly GCF_042686045.1). Classification (NCBI taxonomy): domain Bacteria; kingdom Pseudomonadati; phylum Bacteroidota; class Cytophagia; order Cytophagales; family Cytophagaceae; genus Spirosoma; species Spirosoma flavum. The sequence goes on along the minus strand of NZ_JBHUOM010000001.1, from coordinate 31,510 downwards.
TCAGTCCCAGAACGGCTGCTGATGCGGTGAGTAACACGGGCGTTAGACGAATGCCGCCCGCTTCAATGATAGCCTCACGCAGGGGAATGCCCCGACCGCGCAACTCTTCAATAAATTCGATGAGCAAAATCCCGTTTTTCACCACAATACCAGCCAGCGAAATAATACCAACACCAGACATGATAACCGAGAAGTCTTTACCCGTAAGGACAAAGCCAAGTAATACACCAATCAACGATAGGAAGATGGTTACGAAGATAATCAGTGGTTTAACGACCGAGTTAAACTGTGTGGACAGAATTAGGTAGATAAGCAAAATAGCTGTTCCGAATGCCGAAATCAGGAAGCTCATCGACTCCTGCTGGTCTTCCTGTTCGCCACCCATTTTAATTGTATAGCCATTGGGCACATCAATATCCTTGATCGCTTCCTGAATCTGACCGACAATTTCGTTTGCGTTATAACCCGGCACAACGTTCGAACCAAGCGTTACCAGACGTTCCTGGTTTTTACGATTGATCTGGCTAAACGTAGTCGAGTAGCTGATATTTGTCACCGACGTAATTGGCACCTGCCGTAGTTGCCCGCCCATAACCATATCACGATAAACCACATTGAGGCTTAACAGCCGGTCTATCTGGCTCCGGTCATCGGGTTTCAGACGAACCATAATCGGGTATTCATCCTTGGCATCACGGAATTTCGATATCTCTGTTCCGAATAAGGCTGTCCGAATTGTCGTGGCCACCTGAGCGGATGAAATTCCTTCACGCTCGGCTTTTTCGCGGTCAATATCAATTACGATTTCTGGCTTATTGGTGATCAGATCTGACTTTAACTGGTCAATACCTTTAATACCATCCTGAGCAATTTTCTGCCGAACCTGTTTTTCTAATTTCTGCAGTTCGCTGAATTCTTCGCCTGCAATTTCGACAGAAATCGGCTTACCCGTTGGTGGCCCGTTCGATTCGCGCTCTACCGAAATTTCGCTGCCCGGCAATCCGCTCATGGCTAGCCGCACTTTCGACAACAGCGAATCGGTGGAGATTCCTTTACGTTCTTCGTTGCCTTTGAACGCTATAGTTACTTTCGATTTTTGGGGTGTTGCCGACCGGTCGGGGTTTTGTGGATCACCCGCGTTCTTACCAACGTTTGAGATAACCGAGTTAACAATATCCGTAGCATCATTGTCTTTCAGGACTTTGAATACCCGCTTCTCAATGACCCTTGTTACCGAATCAGTCACTTTGGCGTCGGTGCCAACTGGCATTACGTTATAGATATACACATAATCGGGTTCACCGCTTGGGAAGAAAAGCACTTTTGGTTTAGCAATGCCAACGATAACAAATGTTACTATCAGCAATACAAACGCGCCAAGTACAACAAATGCCGGGCGCCAGCCTCGTAACACCCACGAAATTAGCCGGCGATAGTTGTTTTTAAGCGCTGGCAACGTCCTTTCCTGAAACGGTAGAATCAGCTTGGGCGTCAAGACATAGTGATTGAAAACATATAGAATAATGAATAACACAAACAGGTTTCCAATACCCCGATCAATAAGGTAGCCTACACCCGCCAGGGCAGCCATAATCATGAGTGGCCGTTTAATTTCCTGGAAGCCTTGTTTGTCTTCATGGTTATCGTCTTCATGCCGTTTCATAAACGTTACAGCAAAGACAGGGTTGATCACATACGCGACGAACAACGAAGCAAACAGGGTCAGAATGAGCGTTAGCGGCAGGAATTTCATAAACTCACCCACAATACCCGGCCAGAACAACAGCGGAAAGAATGGGGCGATAGTCGTTAGCGTACCCGAAAATACCGGCACAAATACCTCACCCGCAGCGGCTTTTACCGCCTGCTTAATATCCCAATCTTTGTTTTCATTGAAAAGCCGGTGCGAGTTTTCAATGACCACAATGGCATCATCTACCACCAGACCTAAGCCCAGCAGGAAGGCAAACAGCACCATTGTGTTGAGGGTAAAAGCCGTACCAACCATGGGCCCTAAAACCGGCATCAGCAGAAACCCTACCAAGGCTGAAAGTGGAACCGAAAGCCCAACGAAAATAGCATCGCGTATGCCCATGAAGAACATTAACACAATAACCACGAAAATGAACCCTAAGGCAACCGTATTAATCAGGTCATTAACATTTTCGCGGGTTCGTTCCGACTGGTCAGCCGTGATTTTGATGTCTAAACCCTCTGGGAAGCGTGTTCCTTTATATTCTTCAATGGTTTTTTCGATGCGATCGGCAGCCGAGATCAAGTTGGCCCCGGCACGTTTGACAACGTTCAGTGTAACCACCGACTTGTTGTTCAGACGGGCAAAATTCTGTTGCTCCTCAAAGTTGTCACGCACATCGGCAATCTCACCAAGCTTGATCGTTGCGCCCGTTGCCGTACGGATTTGTAAGTTTTGAAGTTGGGTAATGTCGGTAAACTCACCTTTCACACGCACCGTCCGACGGACGCCATCAATGCTTAATTCCCCGCCCGAAACGTTAATATTTTCGCTCTGGACCGCCTGCTGAATATCCGAAAACGCCAGACCTGCCGACTGCATTCGGGGCAGATCGACGTTAATCTGAATTTCGCGTTCGAGCGCGCCAATGATGTCAACCCGCCGAATCTCAGGCATTCCTTCAATCACATCCTGTAAATCCTCCGCAAACTCCTTTAATTGTTTTAGCGAATAGTTACCGGCCATGTTAACATTCATAATTGGCAACTCCGAGAAATCGACATCCTGTGCTGTTGGACCCGAATCAAGTTCTTTAGGCAAATCAGGTTTGGCTTTGTCAATGGCATCTCGAACCCGTTGCAAAGCTTCTGACGATTGCACATCAGGATTAAATTCAACCAGAATAACAGACACGTCCTGCAAGGCATTCGATTTGATACGTTTTACGCCCGAAATAGACTTCAACTGCTTCTCGATCTGTTTGTTAATCGTATTTTCGATATCGGCTGGGGCCGTACCAACATATACGGTGTTGATGTACACCTGTGGTATTTTAATATCAGGAAACTGCTCTCTCGGCAGGTTAACATACACCAATAGACCGCCTAATGTGATCAGGAAGGTGAAAATGTAAATCGCCGTTCGGTTCTCAACGCACCAGTTGGTGAATCCAAGGGTTTTATACTGTTCAAATTTCATATAGAAGAAGTTTGTAGTTTTTGTTTGTAGAGACGCACGTATGTAGTTCTACAAACAAAAACTGGTCAACTAAAAACTGATTGCTTGTCCATCAACCAAATCCTGATACCCAGCCGTAACAACTTGATCGCCCGCCTGTAACCCTTGCGTAATGGCAATTTGACCGCCATATGACTGACCCGTTTTCACGGTTCGCGCTTTAGCTATTTTCTTGCCGCCTTCATTCACCGCCACATAGACCAACTGCCCATTTTCTGTACTTTGAATCAGGTTCTGATTAATGACAATCGCATTGACCAGTGTCAGGTCATTAATTTTTATGCGAGCCAGCATATTCGGTTTCAACGAGTTATCCGACGGGAGCGGAGCCTCAATTGTAAATGTTCGGCTGAGCGCGTCGACTGTTGTCGCCACAAACGAGATATGCGAATTCAGCGTCTTTTTCAGGTCTGGAAAATCAACCAATACGGCATCGCCTTTACGAACACTACCCGAATACGAATCAGCCACTTTAGCAACAACCTTAAGTTGCGCGAGATTGACAACCCGAACTAAACCTACTCCCGGAGCCGCTGACTGTCCGATCTTCACCGTAACCTGATCAACAACACCCGAAATAGGTGATGTTACCGTTGACTGACTCAACTGAGCATTAAGCGTTGACAACCGGCGTTCGAGCGACTCCTTATTGTTTTTCGCCTGCAAATACTGAATCTCGGTACCAATCTGCTGTTTCCATAAAGAAGCCTGTTTTTCATAAACCGTATTCACGAGCGACAATTGAGTTTTGACTTCGGCCATCGACTCACGTAAAAGCTGATCGTCAACTTTGGCGATAGGCTGTCCGGCTCGCACATTATCACCTTCTTTCACGTAAACCGCCGTAACGACTCCGCCCGATTTAGGCGATACCTGCACATTATTTTTGGCATCAATCGTACCCTGTAATTCAACAAAGTGCCGGAATGTAGAGGTCGCTAAGGGAGCAACCGACACATCTTTCACACGCGTATCGTCTTCTTTCTTGGGCTCAAGTTTGGCTAAATCGGTTTCCAACGTTTTGATTTTCGTAGTCAACTCGGCTTGCTGTGTTTTCAACTCGGTGAGTTGATCACGTTTCCCTTGCAGGTCGTTCTTCTTCTCCTGCGAGCAAGCAGTTAACAGGCTCATCAGGGCAATTGCGTAATAAAGTTTCATTAGTTTTTAGTTTTGGACAATGAGAAACGAATGGTGTAAAAGGCTACCGTTCGGTATAATCCCTAAGTGGTTAATAAGTTATTGACCCGTATAAAGTTTTCCATTGGCTTTGTCGGCATCAACTTTGGTTTGCAGGAAGTTGTAAAGCGAATTAAAGTAGTTGGCCTGAGCCTGACGAAACGAATTCTCGGCATCTAATACTTCAATATTTGAGCCAACACCTTCCTGATATTTAATCTTTGTTACGCGGGCCACTTCCTGGGCCAGCCCAACATTACGTTTCTGAGTGCGTAGCGTTTGCAAACTATTGCCCAGCGTAATAGTCGACTGTCGAATTTGCAGGTCAATCGTATTTTTTAACAACTGGCTGTTATTCTGCGTTTTCTGTAGCGTAAATCGTTTCTGCTGTGCCTGATATTTCTTCTGAAAACCATCGAAGATGGGCACCGATAAGTTCAGGCCAACCGATCCGGAACTAAACCAGGGTGAAGAAATTAAATCGCTAAATTTATTCCGTCCCGTGTTATACCCATAGTTGCCAAAAGCAGTAAGACGTGGGTAATATAGTTTGGCTATATTTTGCACATCCAGATCGGCTAATTGAATCTGCGATTGCAGAGTTGAGAACTCAATTCTCTGTGTGTAATCAAACTCAGCAGCAGCCTGTGCGGTGGTGCGCTCAACAGCATCGAGATCAATATCCTGAATCTGCTCAGTCAGCGTAATGTTGTCGTTTATACCAAGCCCCATCTGAAATTTGAGCAGATAGTAGCTCAACTCAACCAGATTTTTAACGTTCTGCCGCTCAGCTTGCAAGTTATTGACCTGTACTTCAAGCCGAGTTACATCAATCTTTTCGGAGAAACCCTGTTTGTTTAATTCTTGCGTAGTATGCCACAACGTATCAACTCTGGCAATATTCAGATCCAGCAATTTAATCTGCTGCTCGTTTACCAGTACTCCATAATACGCTTTGGCGACTTGTTCGGCTACCGTAATTTTGGATGCCAGTATATTTTTCTGAGCCAGTTGCCGATAGGTCTCAGCCGCCCGCAAACCCAACCGGTAAGATGCATCGAACAAGAGCTGGTTAAGACTACCAGTCATGTTGCCCGAATAGTTTACGCCAAATTGCACAGGAACAGGAGGAGCCGTTTCAGATGCTTTGGGATCGAAGAATATTGCCGGTAGAAATACCTTTTGAATAATCAGATTGTCTACTACCTGACCAGCTACGCTTATCTGTGGCAGCGCAACTCCTTTTAATTCCTGAATACGTGCTTCAGAACTTAAGGCATCCAGCCCTGAGTTTTTAATGTTAATGTTATTCTCGATGGCAAATTTAATCGCTTCATTTAATGAAAAATCCTGCCGGTTTTGAGCCAGTATTGGACTTGCACTACTTAGCAACGTAAGCAGCCAAATCGCTACTATCTTTCTTGTATTCCTTAACTTCATGGTTGTACTGTTTAACATACTGGTTGTAAATGGTGAAGCCCTTTTCGGTGAGCATACCGCGCACGAAATGATGTATCAGTTCGGACTGAATATCGTGCATAGAGTACTGATCGGTTGGAAAGATGTCGTTGTCGAAGGCTAGCTCTATTTGTTCAACCCGTAGTCGGGCTAAAATGGTTGGATTTATGTCGGAACGATATAGACCTTGAGAAATACCTTTTTGGATATTTTCAAGAATAGAATGCATAATATGTTCCTCTTTATACTGACGAAATAGCGCAAATGCCTGTGGATAATAGCGTTTTACATCAATCAACAGATTAGGGCTGATATGGTCGGCCTGTTTCTGCATCATAGATAGCACCTGTAGAATCTCTTCAACTGGATTATCCTTTTCAACGTGCATACAGGCCATTTCAGATTGATTCTTGCCCATTTTGTCTAGGATAACCTGGTACAGAATCTGTTCTTTGTCCGCAAAATGTTGATAGATCGTCTTCTTTGAAATACCAAGTTGTTTAGCGATATCTTCCATAGTCACAGATCGAACTCCATATTTCCAGAATAACCGTTCAGTCTCCGCTAAAATCCTCTCCTTCATTATAAAATAGAACTTTAGGAGGATGAACTTAGGAAACTCAAATATAGTTCTTAGTTTCCTCTATATTTTTACACTAAATGATGAACGGCCTAAAAGGCGGAGTAAAACCAGCAGAAAGCCCGACGAACCTGTGAGATGCCGGGCTTCTTATTGAAGAAAAGACTACTTTCAGCCGTGCGATGAACTAGTTACCACGGCTAAAGGGGGGTGCTTACAACCTTGCTTTTCTGGTTTGCAAATGGCAATGACAGGTTTACAGAAATCAATTGAAAGGGCGTTGATTCTAACTAAGGAGCCGAGTAGTTTTTACCGGCATCATCCAGTACAAGTACCCAGTCCTGTCCATAACCAACTGATGGGGGCGTAAATTTCTGTTGACCTTTATTAGCGATGATACCGTTGTCTTTAGCTTCGCCAGTTCGAGGATTTAGCCAGATTGTTTTTAATCGTTGACCTGAAACTTTACCCAAGTTAACGGTAAAGGGTTTCCCTACTGACGTATAGACGAAGGCATACGAGTTGCCTCGTGTCGCCTGAATTCGCTCAGCTGGTACGTAATTATTCTCAACGATCAGCGATTGATCAGGAACACGGTCTAGTAGAGGTCTCGACTCCATTAGCCGACGAACAAACTTCATTTGGTTGGCGGCAGGAAGCTCAAGCGCGATTTCCCAATTTTTGTTAGCCCCATTCACGCTCTCCCGTTTAGGACCATACATCTGCCAAACATCGTGGCAACCATAGGTGTGGCCGTGTGCGCCGGCAAACAAATCGAGGTAAGCGTACATTCTCACATCGTAAGCATTCGAAATACCGAGGTCTTTAGCATTGAAGCAAACCGGGTGATCTTCGTAAATCGGTTCAGCATCCATCGTCGGCTTGGTAGGCGTTCGATTGTAGCTGACGGTGATCTTATCATAAATAGGTGTATCACGGCAGTGGCCATTCTGGTGCATGTTGAAATCTAACCAGGCATCCTGATGAAACCACTTGGACGAGCCACCATCCTTTATCGAATTCGGCTGCGGGTGGAACGTCATCAACGCTTTAGCAGCACTGCCTACGCCTGCTTCAATCCCTTCGGCCATCGCCCGCCAGATAGCCACATCTTGTGAAGCGTCGCGAGGGGTCCGGTCTCCGCCCAAAATCCAGATAATATTTTGCCGGTCTTTATACCGATTACCAAGCCATCGTCCATACGTGCGGGCATTTTGCGGATTAAAAATTTCCGGTCCCATTCCCCATGTATCCTTGAAAACTTTATCTCCCCAGGTTGGCAGAAAACCAATGACCAACCCGTTTTCAGCGGCTTTATCAACGATATAATCTACATGTTTAAAATAAGCGTCGTTAGGCGTGGTCGGATCGTTATTTAGCAGTGGCTTGTCACCATTGGCGTTTGGCGTATTCAGACCATCAAATTCTGCCAGCGCAACGGCCTGAATAACAGTAAAACCCTGTTCGGCCCGGCGTTTGAGATAGTGGTCGGCTTCTTCGCGGGTCAAGCGATGAAATAGCTCCCAGGCTGTGTCGCCCATATAAAAGAATGGCGTTCCATTCTGATGCACCAGATACCGTTGATTATCGGACACTTTCAGAGGACCACTCACAAAGGGCTTTTGGGCAAATGACGTTACTGTTCCAACGAGAAATACGATCAGGCTAAGGACTTTTTTCATATAGAATGAAGTCGCTTACAACCGTAATCTAATCATTACCAATATCAAAAAACTGCACATCGGCTTTTACATTATGGAGCAAATCGCGGGTTCGCTCCGGGCGGGCATCCGTAATAAAAAGCTGACCAAACGCGCCCTGATCCATACGCTGAATAAGTTTACCGATTCGGCGGTCGTCCAACTTATCGAAAATATCGTCTAGCAGTAAAATTGGTTTTATACCTTTTTCGGCCTGTAACTGATCGAACTGGGCTAGTTTCAGCGCAATCACAAATGTTTTTTGTTGCCCTTGCGAACCGAATTTTTTTAACGGCACCGGATCGCTGGACCGCGACTCACCGAACTGATCTATGCCGGAACGACCCTCAATCATAAAAGAGTAGTCATCTTTATGAATACCCATCGTTGTTCGTTGCAGCACGGTATCGCGCCGACGAAAGTGGCGGAACTCATCGGCAAAGGCCGGATTGCTCACCTCCGACTCATAAACAATGTTCACGACCTCACGTTCGTCGCTCAAGTACGCGTAGTGAGTTCGAAAACTGGGAAGAAATTCTAAAATAAACTGTTGCCTGCGGTCATGAATCTTTTGGCCAAGATCGAGCAAAGGCTCGTCGTAGGTATCCAGCATGTCATTGTCAACTTGATTTCGCTCGGCAAAAAGCTTAAGTAGACTGTTGCGCTGTTTCAACACCTGCTGATACAGTAGATAATCGCGTAGGTAATTGGGGTCTAGTTGAGAGAGTACGCCATCAAAAAAGTGCCGTCGATCTTCGCTATGTTCACGAACAAGGTCAGTGTCGTTTGGAGCCACCAACACGACCGGAAACCGGCCAATGTGTTCACTAATACGCTCATACGGCTTTTTATCAGCCATCAGCACTTTTCGTTGGTTCCGTTGCAGACTAATGGTAATTTGTACCTTACGGTCGTCATGTTCCTCAAAAATACCATCGATGATAAAATAGTCAGCATCGTGCAAAATGCTCAGGGCATCTTGGGTATGAAACGCACTTTTGCTCAAAGACAGAAAATAAACCGCGTCCAAAAGATTTGTTTTACCGCTACCGTTTGGTCCCACAATTACGTTTACCTGCTGCCCAAATACATAGCGGGCATCTTCATAATTCTTAAAATTGGTCAGGCTAAGCTTTTCCAGGTACATAGATGTAGCGTGTAACGCGATAATGCGTAATTTCGCGGGAGTTAATTACTCGTCTAGTTTATATACTAAATGAGCAATTGATATTGCCAACAAAGATATGGCCGGTTTGTTAGGTAAACAGACCCCATACCTGATTGGCACCGTTGTACCAGGCCGCTTGCAGCAGCCCGTCGCAACGGTGGCCCGGCAGCGATTGTTGATTTTATCGAACTTCATTCCTCATGGCAAGCGTCAAAGAGAAAACCAAACAAAACGGCAAGGCTCCAGAAGCCGCGAAAACGCAACATCCGAAAGAGCGGTATATGTATTGGTATGAATCCATGCAGTTGCAGCGGAAGTTTGAAGAAAAAGCCGGGCAACTTTATGGTCAACAGAAAATTCGTGGATTCTGCCATCTATATATAGGTCAGGAAGCCTGCTCGTCAGGATCCTATTCGGCCTTGACTAAAGATGATAAGTGGATTACGGCTTACCGCGATCACGGTATCCCGCTCGCGCTCGGATCTGATCCAAAAGCCATTATGGCAGAGTTGTTTGCGAAACAAACTGGCTCGTCAAAAGGAAAGGGCGGTTCGATGCACATTTTTGATAAGTCGGTTAATTTCGTAGGTGGTCACGGTATTGTTGGCGCGCAAATTCCAATGGGAGCGGGCATCGCCTTTTCTGAGAAATACAACAAGACCGGTAACCTTTGCATCACGTTTATGGGCGATGGCGCTGTGCGGCAAGGTGCTTTGCACGAAGCTTTCAACATGGCCATGCTTTGGAAACTGCCCGTCATCTTCGTCGTGGAGAACAATGGTTATGCGATGGGAACATCTGTAGCTCGTACCTCGAATGTTACGGATCTATATACCCTCGCTGAAGCCTACGATATGCCTTCTGAGCCAGTCGATGCAATGAGTGTTGAAGCCGTGTATGAGTCCGTTAGCCGTGCCGCCGAACGCGCCCGCGCTGGCGAAGGCCCTACTTTCCTGGAGTTCCGTACATATCGCTATCGGGGTCACTCTATGTCTGACCCTCAGAAATATCGTAAAAAGGAAGAAGTTGAAGAATACAAAATGCGTGACCCTATCGAGCAGGTGAAAGACAGCATTTTGAAACAAGGCATAGCCTCAGAAGAAGACCTAGCGGCTATTGACTTAAGGATTAAGGGCATCGTGGACGAGGCTGTTAAATTTGCCGAAGACTCTCCGTACCCTGGTCCGGAAGAAGCTTATAGGGATGTTTACATGCAGGAAGATTATCCGTTCTTGATGGAATAAATACATTCCCGTAGATTATAATATGATAAGCGTCCAGGCTACATTGTCTGGATGCTTTTTTTATGGAACATTTTCCTTACATTTAATGTATATACATTAAATGTAATAACACGAAAAACCTTTTTCTCATTTATACCCTTTAATTCGTATGGAAACTCTCATAAACGGCTTACATCACGTCACGACATTGGCAGGTGATACACAACGGAACGTTGATTATTACACTGATATTCTCGGTCTTCGGTTAGTTAAAAAGACGGTGAATTTTGATGCGCCAGATGTGTATCACCTTTACTACGGTAACGAAACGGGTTCGCCCGGTACGATTCTGACGTTCTTTCCATACGGTAATATTACCCGTGGTCGGAAGGGTGTTGGGCAACTAACGTACACCGCTTTTTCAGCTCCTACAGCATCTCTCAGTTTTTGGATGGACCGCCTGCACGAACGTAACATTCCGTATGCCGGGCCGTACAAACGCTTTTCGGAAACGTATGTACGATTCGAAGATTTCGATGGCATGGGTATTGAACTTGTATTTACAGACGATGATCAACGGCCTGGCTGGAACAATGGTCGGATTCCGGCAGAGTTTGCCATTCGAGGTTTCCACACCGTTACGCTAAATGAACTGAACCCCGACCGAACCATCAAACTTTTAACTGAAACGTTACAGCACACGCTGGTAGGGGAGGAGGAAGGCCGCTTCCGGTTTAAAGCTGGTCTGGGTGGTCCCGGCAATTACGTAGATGTGTTGCATTCTCCCAAAGATGTACATGCCTTGCAAGGTGGTGGTTCGGTTCACCATGTTGCCTTCTCTACAGATTCGGACGATACTCAATTGATAATTCAACAACAACTATCTGAAGCGGGCTATCACGTAACGCCCGTACAGGATCGTAATTATTTTAACAGCATTTACTTCCGCGAGCCCGGCGGTATTTTATTTGAGGTGGCAACTAATCCTCCGGGATTTGCCGTCGATGAGTTGGTTACGGAGTTAGGTACAGCCTTAAAACTCCCATCGCAGTACGAATCGCGCCGGGCGAAGATCGAAGCTGAATTGCCAGAAATAAGTGTAAAATAAATTAATCGCATCAGACCGCCGTAGTGAAAGCACTCAGGGTACGGAGAAGGTTTTCATACAACTCTACCCATTTTGTCCTGAGTACTTCGCTTCGACGGCCCGGTGGGACTAGCGAAAATTTATTGATTCTTAAGCAATGATTCATAATCCAAATAACATTCGCACTGCCGGAAAGCCACTTGACCAAGCCACTAAAGTTATGATTATGGTTCATGGCCGGGGTGGTTCAGCGAGAGATATTTTATCGTTATCGAACCATATTCAGGATAAGGACTTTGCCTTTATTGCGCCCGAAGCACAGAACAATACCTGGTATCCATATTCTTTTTTGCGACCAATGGAGGAAAATGAGCCGTACTTATCGTCGGCTCTGGAAGTGATGGCAAGTCTGCGCGCCCGGTTGCAGGCGGACTACAATTTTAAATTACCCCAAATTTACTGGCTTGGTTTCTCCCAGGGAGCTTGCCTTATGCTGGAATTTCTGGCCCGTAACGCAACAGAATACGGAGGTGTTTTTGGCTTGAGTGGTGGGTTGATCGGACCAGCCGAAACACCCCGCGCCTACGAAGGTTCGTTTGGTAACACACCCATTTTTTTGGGATGTAGTGATCACGACTCGCATGTCCCAAAAGAGCGCGTCTTAGAATCAGAAAGCGTATTTCGGAAGTTAGGCGCTAAAGTCACCACAAAATTGTATCCAAATTTTCCGCACTCAATTAACGAAGATGAATTAAACGTTGTTAATTTGCTAATAGCTGGAGACCAACCACCTCTGGCTATTATTTAACAATGATGCCTATGAGCCAATATATGGTTGAATTTGATCTTCCAGCTGTGATGGATGAAGGGTTTGAAAACCGGATTCCTGCCCAACGGCTCAAGGTGGAGGAATTAATGGAGAAGGGATTCTTACTGTCTTATTCGCTTTCGATGGATCGTCATAAGCTCTGGTGCATCTTCAAAGCCGACTCAGAACTGGAAGTAATGGAATCAATTTCGGAATTTCCGCTCATCAAATACATGACACCAATGATTACCGAGTTAATGTTTCACAACATGGTTGCGGCCCGAATTCCTCTCTTTTCACTAAATTAATCTAAAAAAAGCCCTCCCGAACCGAGGGCTTTTTTGTGGGCAAAAATTGTACTTTTGCACGTACCCTATACCCAAATATGCATATGTAACCAGGGTTTAACTGGTTACATACGATTACAACTGTTTGATTATCAGTTCCACGTGGAAACTTCATAGCAGTAGCATAAGCACCGTTTATTTGTAAATATCACATGACACCAAACATTCTTATTAGCCAGTCAGAGAGCGATTTAGAAAAGCGTTTTGCTACTGACTTCATCGCTCATATTGACGGACAGAAGATCCTGACACTTCGCCAGTTTTACGAAGAGATTGCTGACTTGCTTGAAATTCCCGATTTCGGTTTTACTCTCGACGCGCTCAACGATTCGCTCAACGATCTGCAATGGCTGGAAGATGAGCGAATTATTCTCTATTTCACGAACACAAATGAGCTTATCAGTAAAGAGCGTGACCCGGCTAAAGTAGGCAGTTTATTGAACATTTTAGATGCTACCGCCGAGGATTGGAAATGGATTGATGAGGACGAATCACTCGGCAAAAAAGAGATTATTGTCGTGTTTGAAGATAGCCCGCGCATTCGAAAAATGCTGGACAAAGAACGTATAGATTATGCCCTACTTTCGGAATTGAAATAAGCAGTTAACGCAACAAATTTTCAAAACCTTCTGTTACCCTAGTGTGCCGCCGGAACGCCCTTCCAGCGGCTTTTCGTGTTTGACATACAACCTGACTTTAGCTTGAAACCTAATGAATTAGTCGGTCTCTATACCGACGATAATTATATAAAATTACTGACCGAGCCGTTTAGCCGAAAACTATCCAGTGAACCGCAGCGATTGCAGATTAAAGGATTGGCTGGTAGTCTGGACGCGGTCCTGGCTTCATCTATTTTTAAATCGGTTGGCGGGAATCACCTGTACATTATGACCGACCGCGATGAAGCAGCTTACTTCTTCAACGATCTACAAAACCTGCTCAGCCGGGAGGTATTGTTGTTTCCAATGTCGTATAAGAAGCCATATCTGTACGAAGAAGTTGAGAATGCCAATGTTCTGATGCGAGCCGAAGTGCTAAACAAATTAAACCCGGCTCCCAAAGATGGCTTGTTGATGGTGACGTATCCAGAGGCTCTCTCGGAGAAAGTTATCAATAAGCGATCATTGCAGGCAAACACGTTGACCATTCGGTTAGGGGAAAAGCTGGACACTCATTTCGTATCGGAATTGCTCCAGACGTATGAGTTTGAAAAGACGGATTTTGTCTACGAAGCTGGCCAGTTTTCGGTACGCGGGGGAATTATTGACGTGTTTTCATTTGCCAGTGAGTTCCCTTTTCGAATTGATTTGTTCGATGATGAAGTTGAGAGCATTCGCAAATTCAATCCCGAATCGCAGCTTTCAACCGACTCCGTCGATTTTATCAACATAATCCCCAACATTCAGACCAAGCTTATACAGGAAAGCCGTGAACCGTTTTTCGATTTCCTTCCCGAAGCCACCACTATTTGGGCTAAAGATGTTGAGTTTACGCTCGAAATAGTCGAAAAATGCTACGAGAAGGCCGAACAAAGCTTTGCGTCCGTACTCGCCACGAGTGGTGGCATTCAGGTTGTGTCAGATCCAAACGCGCTTTTTGAAACTCGCCGGACGTTCTTGAATGAGCTAAAACGATTCCGCACGGTTGAGTTTGGTCGTAAATTTTATTTCAAAACCGACGGACGTCAACAATACAGCTCCAAGCCACAACCGTCGTTTAACAAAGATTTTAAGCGACTCATCGATACGCTGGGCGAAAATCAGGCAAAAGGATATACCAATATTATTGCGGGTGAATCCTTTAAACAACTTGACCGTCTACGAGCCATCTTCGAAGAACTTGATCCCTTCGTCAAGTTTCAACCGATGAATATTGGGCTGCGCGAAGGGTTCATGGACGATGCGTTGAAAATCGCCTGCTTCACCGATCACCAGATTTTCGACCGATATTATAAGTACCGCGTTCAGGATAAGTTTTCGAAGTCAAAAGCATTAACGCTGCGGGAGTTAAAAACACTCCAACCGGGCGATTATGTAACGCACGTTGACTATGGCATCGGTCGATTTGCCGGTTTGGAGAAAGTTGATCATGCCGGTAATCAGCAGGAAGCTATCCGGCTTATCTACCGCGACAATGATATTTTGCTGGTCAGTATTCACAGTTTACACAAGATTTCGAAGTATAGTGGTAGAGAGGGCGGGCCGCCAACGATGAGTAAACTTGGCTCGCAGGAGTGGGAGCAGAAAAAATCCCGTATCAGGAAACAGGTAAAAGACATTGCCCGCGAGTTAATTGCCCTTTACGCCAAACGTAGAACCGCACCAGGTTTTGCCTACAGCCGCGATAGTTTTCTGCAAACCGAACTCGAATCGTCATTTATTTACGAAGACACACCCGACCAGGCCAAAGCCACCAACGATGTAAAAGACGATATGGAACGGCCACACCCAATGGACCGACTCGTTTGTGGTGATGTGGGATTTGGTAAAACTGAAATTGCTATCCGAGCTGCTTTTAAGGCCGTAACCGATAATAAACAGGTTGCTGTACTTGTCCCGACAACTATTCTGGCAATGCAGCATTTTAAGACATTTACTGATCGCATGGCCGATTTCCCGGTTAAAATCGACTATATCAATCGGTTTCGGTCGGCGGCTCAGGTGAAGGAAACACTCAGAGGGGTAGCATCGGGCGAAATTGGCATCCTGATTGGCACGCACCGAATTGTCAATAAAGACATTAAATTCAAAGATTTGGGTCTACTGGTTATTGATGAAGAGCAAAAATTCGGCGTAAAAACGAAAGATCGCCTGAAGGAAATGCGTGTCGAAGTGGATGTACTCACGCTCACAGCTACGCCTATCCCTCGTACACTCCACTTTTCGCTTATGGGTGCGCGTGATTTGTCGGTTATTGCAACGCCCCCGCCCAACCGTCAGCCAGTTACCACGGAAGTGCACCCGTTCAACGAAGCAACGATACGCGATGCTGTTAGTGCCGAAATCCGTCGCGGTGGACAAGTATTTTTTGTTCACAACCGCATCAACGACATAGAATCTATTGGCAACTTGATTATGCGTTTAGTACCGGAAGCCCGCATTGGCGTGGCACATGGACAGATGGAAGGCGACCGGCTGGAGCGGATGATGACCCGCTTTATCGAGGGAGACTACGATGTGCTAATCTCCACTAATATTATTGAATCGGGTCTGGACATTCCCAATGCCAACACGATTCTTATTAACAACGCTCATTATTTCGGATTGTCAGATTTGCATCAGATGCGCGGTAGGGTAGGCAGATCAAATCGAAAAGCGTTCTGTTATTTACTAACGCCACCTCCCTCGGTGCTAACGGCTGATGCTCGTAAACGACTCCAGACTCTCGAAGATTTTTCTGACCTTGGAGAGGGTTTCAAGATCGCCATGCGTGATCTTGACATTCGGGGTGCAGGGAATTTACTAGGTGCTGAACAAAGTGGCTTCGTCAATGATCTCGGCTTTGAGATGTACCATAAAGTGCTGGACGAAGCCGTTCAGGAACTTCGTGAGAGTGAATTTAAAGACCTGTTTGAGACCAAACCCGGCGATCTGAAACTAACACTCCCCGACACGGTTATCGAAACTGATTTACAGGTAGTTATTCCCGAACGGTACGTATCGAATATTTCGGAACGACTAGCGTTATATACTCGTCTGGACAGTCTCCAGAATAATGAAGAGGTGCAGGCCTTTCGGCAAGAAGTACTCGACCGCTTCGGACCAATGCCGGAAGAGGTAGGAAATCTTATCAAAATGGTTAACGTTCGCTGGAAAGCTGAGCGGTTATACCTTGAAAAACTGACGCTTAAGAATAATATCCTCAAAGGGTACTTCGTTTCTAACGGGAATGATGACTTCTTCAAGTCTGATCAATTTGGCAAGGTAATTGAATACATAAAGCGAAACCCGACCAAATGCTCGTTGAAAGAATCGAAAGGACGACCTATTTTTACGCATTCGGACGTTTTTTCGGTCGAGCAATTAGACGAAATAATGGGCACGTTGACAAATTAATCACGATTTTTGCACCTACGTTTTACACAAAATAGAACAATGATTCAAAAGTATCACCTGCAACGAGTAGCCTATGTGCTACTGGTAACGGCGGCCCTGGCATCTTGTAAGCCTAAGCACCCAACCAGCGTACAGCCCGGTAAGACAAGTACAGCGACGGGGATTGCTTACAACCAGAAAGACGGGTTTCAGGTCAAGAAATTTGCTGGACAGAAGGCAGGTCCAAATCTTGTATTTATTGAAGGTGGCCGATTTACCATGGGCGCCCTTGAAGAGGATGTCATGAACAGTCGTGACAACCGTGAGCGAACCGTGTCGATTCAGTCTTTTTATATGGACGAAACCGAGATGGCCAATGTTCACTATCTCGAATATCTCAATTCTATTTCGCGCGATTCGTCTGAAGAAGTAGTGAAAGCTGCGTTACCCGATACGACCGTTTGGGCCAATCCTCTTTCATTTAACGATTCATACGTAACGCAGTACCTTCGTTATCCAGCGTTTCGCTACTACCCTGTTGTGGGTGTATCGTGGGTACAGGCTAGCGATTATGCTGTTTGGCGGTCAAATGCTGTGAATAATGAATTAGCTAAAGGTGGTGCTCCCAAGAAAAAGGGTGGTGGCTTTTCGCTAAAACGAAAATCTAAGAAAGAAGCTGAACCAGCTTTAGCAGAAGCAACATCAGCCGCACCAGCTAAACCAAGTCTTGAGAGCGGTATGATTTTACCCGATTACCGACTTCCAACCGAAGCCGAATGGGAATATGCGGCCAAAGCCCTTATTGGAACGCAGTATATGGACGAGAATCAGATCAATCAGCGGATTTATCCGTGGGATGGGTCGTCGGTACGAAATCCCAAAAAAGGACGTAAGCAAGGCCAGATGCTAGCTAACTTCAAACGCGGTCGCGGTGACTATGCTGGTATTGCAGGCCATTCTAATGATGGGGCAATTATCACGGCTGAAATTTATGCTTATCCAGCCAACGATTTCGGGCTTTACAACATGGCTGGTAACGTAAACGAATGGGTATATGACGTCTATCGGCCATTATCTTATCAGGATGTAAATGACCTAAACCCGATTCGCCGGAATGGGTATATGGATGACGCCAAAAACTACGATACCAAGAATAAGCAATCGTTGATTGACGATAAACTACGCGTCTATAAGGGCGGTTCCTGGAATGATGTAGCCTATTGGCTTTCGCCTGGTACACGTCGTTTCTTAGATCAGGATTCGGCTACAGCTATGATTGGTTTCCGTTGCGCCATGATTGGTGTTGGCCGCAATAAATAATTTTTCACGTTACGTTCAAAAGCAAGCGGTCATTCAGAAATGGATGACCGCTTGCTTTTGAACGAATTATAAAAACTACGGTGAACAAATCGGGTTCGTTTCACTTATCTATGTGCAGCTGCCAACGTTAGTACACCTACCGACTTACACCCAGCCCGCAATAGCTCGATAGCACAGGCTTCAATTGTTGCACCCGTTGTTAGCACGTCGTCTACAATGATGATGTTTTTATTCTTAATCTCATCGTGATTCTTTACCGTAAATACTGTTTTTACATTCTCCCACCGTTCCAATCGATTTTTACGAGTTTGTGATTCCTTGAACCTGTTGCATACCAGAATATCTGTTCGCATGGGTACACTAAAGGCTTCAGAAAATCCTTCGGCAATCCAGTCTGCCTGGTTATAGCCTCGTTGGTGAAAACGGCTTTTATATAACGGAACACCAATTATTATATCGATTTTATTAACTAATTTACTTTCAGAAAGTAGCTGGTGACCGTACCAATTTGCAACTTCTTTAGCGGCTTCTTTCTGGCCTTTGTACTTAATACCGTGAATCAGTTTTTGCACAATCCCGCCTTTGGTAAAATAAACATAAGAAGCTAAAAATTGAATGGGCACTTTCCCGGCAAACTTATGGAGGAGAGTTGAGTCGTAAGGCTCTTGATGATGGCCTGTTTCTGGCAAGTTTATCCGGCACTGTGTACAAAGAACTTTCTCATTCGCGCTCAACGGCTGGTTACAACCAAGGCACAAAATAGGAAATAAAAGATCGGTAAAATCGGCTGTGAGCTCACGAATAAATCGAAATAGGGAGAGCATTCGTTAGATAGAATAAATCGTTGTAATTTAGAGAGAAGAATAACCGTATGAGCGTCGTGAACGAAAAAAGTATAGATAAATCGTGGGATGAGTTACTTGACCAATTACTGGAACTTGTTGGGAAACGCCCTGCCGACCTCAACGCTGTTCTTTTTCTGATTGGGGTGCAAGAACTGGGTACTGGTCCCAAACGCTTCTCTAAGGAAGCTAAACAAGACCTAATGCATATTGCCGTGTGTCGGGTGCTGAGCTCGGCTGGTTATTACACGTTCGATGGTCTTGATAAGGATGGTTGGCCGCGATGGACGTTGGCTAAACCCATTCCGCACGGCGACTTATTAGCCCAGGAGAGTTTTCTAAAACAACATGTAATTCAGTATTTCGAGTCTCTTTTAGTTTAACTCTCAACCTGAATCTTTATGCAATCTTCAACGGCTTATACTACGTTGCTTCAACGTATCGATGAGTATAAAAAGCGTTATTTTCAGAATCAGTTAGTGAAAGGTAGTTTGTTCTTTGTTGCCTTACTTGGTAGTGGCTACCTATTCATAAACACTGCCGAATTTATTGGCCGGTTCAATTCCGTTGGTCGTGGTGCCCTGTTTTTTGGTTTCCTACTTACTACGCTGGTCGGTTTATATTTACTCGTTATTCGTCCATTGATGAATTTGTACGGGCTAAGTAAACCTTTATCGAATGATGAAGCTGCCCGTCAAATTGGTACTTTCTTCCCCGAAGTAGGCGATAAGTTGCTGAACACACTTCAACTCCAGCGCATCTCGTCTGACCAAAGTGATTTGCTGGAAGCTAGCTTAAACCAGCGTTCTCAACAATTACTTATTAATCGTTTTGCCAGTGCCATCCAAATAAACCGTAATCGTCAATTTCTAAAATATGCGATTCCTCCATTGGCGTTGATTCTGCTTATTCTGGTTTTCAATCCAGCTTTCTTCGCAAAATCGTCAACACGGCTGGTTAACTACAACGAAGAATTTGTTGATGAAGCACCCTTTCAGTTTGTCGTTCAGAATAAGTCGTTAAAAGCATTCAGAAACGAAGATTTTCCACTATCGGTAAAATTGACTGGTGATGCTATACCACAAGCTGTGTATGTTGTAGCTAATGGAACACGCTTTAAACTTGAGCAGTCTAAGAGCCAGTTCACTTATAATTTCGATAATCTACAACGCGACTTAGACTTTCATCTGGAAGCATCCGGTTATAAATCGCCAGAGTACAAAGTAGCCTTACTTGACAGGCCATCCGTCCTTTCGTTTAATGTAAAGCTGGCTTATCCAGCTTACTTAAATAAACCAGCAGAACAGCTTTCTAATGTTGGTAACCTACTCGTACCTCAGGGAACGGTTGTAAACTGGGAGTTTGCAGCTGATCATACAGACTCTCTTTTGCTTCGATTTAATACGGATGCAAAGCCAACCCCTGCTCGTTTGATCGATGATAATACGTTTGTATTAAATAGGCAGCTTATGCAAAATGCAGCTTATACGGTATCCCTAAAAAATGGTCAGGTTGCTTCGCCGTCAACAATTCAGTATAACGTTCAGGTCATTCCGGACCGTTATCCACAAATCTCGGTCGATCGGATTCAGGACACCGTAACGTATAACTATATAGCCCTTTCTGGCCTTATTTCTGATGATTATGGCTTCTCTAAATTACGTTTAAACTATAAAATCAATCGTAATGGAAAAGCTTCACCTATATACGTAAAGGATATTCCAGTAAACAAATCAACAACTTCTCAAAACTTCATCTACAATTGGTCACTTGATAGCTTAAAGCTTGGGCAGGAAGATCGGTTAGAATACTTTGTGCAGGTTTGGGACAATGATGGCGTCAATGGTGCGAAGTCGAGTCGATCTAACCAATTGAACTTTGAGGTTCCTTCGAATGCAGAGATTCAGAAACAGGTTGATAAATCATCTGAAAAAACGGAAGAGCAGATAAGTAACGCCCTCAGCAAAACGCAGGCGATAAAGAAGGAACTACAAACCATGGAAGACCGGATGAGGACAAAAAAATCGTCCGATTTCCAAGATAAGAAACAGCTTCAGGATGTGCTGCAAAAGCGAGAAGAGTTGATGAAGGAAGTTCAAAAACTACAGGAGCAAATGCAGAAAACAAATGACACACAACAACGCTTTGCTGAGAAAAATCAGTCCATGCAGGATAAGATGGAGCAGTTGCAGAAGCTATTTAATGAGTTGCTCGATCCTGAATCGAAGCAATTATATGAGCAGTTGAAGCAGTTGCTAGAACGAAAACAAGATGAGAAAGCGTCCGATATGCTTGACCGTTTAAGCCGTAAAGAGCGCAATATGGAACGCGATTTAGACCGAGCCCTTAAGCTTTTCAAGCAAATGCAGTTGGAACAGAAGGTTAATAACGTCGCGGAGAATCTGGAGAAACAGGCCGAGCAGTTAGAGAAGCAAGCCGAAGAGAATGCGAAGAAAAACGAGACATCTGAGGAGCAGCAAAAGCAACAGGAGAAATCTCAGGAAGACTTTAAAAACACGGAAGAGCAACTAAAGGAAATAGAGAAGCAAGCAGAGAAAGACGAGCTAAATAAACCTGAATCGTCTGAAAAGGAGCAGCAAGATATTGAGAAGGATATGGAGGAAGCGACCAAGAGCATGAAGAGCGATCAAGGTAAGCAAGCTTCTGCTAAACAGAAAAAGTCAGCGAAATCTATGCGGGCAATGAGTAAGTCGATGAAAGAGTCTATGGAATCATCTGAGAAGGAGGAGATGCAGGAGAACATAGACGACCTACGTAATATCCTTGATAACCTTATTACGTTATCGTTTGGGCAGGAGAGAGTGATGAAGGATTTTCGTGGAATGAGCTTACAGGATCCTCGCGTCACGAAATTATCTCAGGAGCAACTTAAGTTACAGGATGATGCGAAAATTATTGAGGATAGTTTAAATGCCTTGGCTAGTAGGGTTGTGCAGATTCAATCGTTTGTAACACGTGAATTGACGAACATGAAATTTTACATGGACGAAAGCGTTCAGCAACTACGTGACCGTCGCTTGAGCATGGCTTCGTCAAAGCAGCAGTTTGCCATGACATCTATCAACAATCTAGCGCTTATGTTGAGCGATGTTTTAAAGAATATGCAGCAACAAATGAACGCTATGGCGATGCCTGGCAAAGGTAAAGGGGGCAAGAAAGGTAAGAACTCCGACGGTATGGGTGAGATGCAAAAACAGCTGAATGCAAAGATGCAGCAGATGCAAAAAGGCGGCAAATCGGGTAGGGGATTATCAGAGGAGCTATCGCAAATGGCCGCTGAGCAAGCCATGATTCGAAGTATGCTCAAGAAGTTGGAAGAGAACGCAAAAGGGACTGAAGCCGGTAAACAGCAGGATAAGCAGGTGAAGGAGTTGATGGAGAAAATGGACGAGGCTGAAACTGACTTAGTGAACAAGCGTGTTAATCCAACTACCATTAATCGTCAGAATGAAATTTTAACCCGCTTGCTTGAATCAGAGAAAGCGTTAAAACAACAGGAAGAAGATCCGAAACGTCAGGCAGAAGCAGCGAAATCGACTAAGCGTAGTACCCCTTCTTTTTTTGATTCTACCAGTATGCAACAGAAAACGAAACAAGTTGAAGTACTTCGCTCGGTTACACCAAATTATAATCTCTTTTATAAGAAGGAAGCAAATCAGTACTTACAAAAGGTAAGTAAGTAGAGTCTCAACTCTTAAAAACCGCTGGCTACGCACTAAGGTCAGCGGTTTTTTGTTGCCTTGTTATTCAATAAATAATGCGTTTCACCTTTTCGACAACTTTTAACAATTTTGTGAAAAGTTTCCACGTGAAACATTTTTCATAAATTATCAAAAATGTATTCTTCATACGATGTCATTGTAGTAGGGGCAGGTCATGCCGGATGTGAAGCAGCTAATGCAGCGGCAACAATGGGCTCCCGAGTTTTGCTCATTACAATGAACATGCAAACCATCGCACAAATGTC
Organism: Spirosoma flavum; assembly: GCF_042686045.1. Classification (NCBI taxonomy): domain Bacteria; kingdom Pseudomonadati; phylum Bacteroidota; class Cytophagia; order Cytophagales; family Cytophagaceae; genus Spirosoma; species Spirosoma flavum. The sequence continues at coordinate 8,568 of NZ_JBHUOM010000001.1, read as the reverse complement.
CTGCAACCCGGCAATGGGTGGCGTAGCTAAAGGACAAATTATTCGCGAAGTTGATGCACTCGGTGGACTCTCGGGTATCATCAGCGACAAAAGCATGATACAGTTCAGGATGCTGAACCGGTCTAAAGGTCCAGCTATGTGGAGCCCACGCTGCCAAAGCGATCGAAATGTTTTTGCTTGGGAATGGCGTAAGGCGTTGGAACAAAATAAGAACATTGATTTTTGGCAGGACACAGTCAATGAAGTCCTAGTAAAAGATGGCCGTGTTAATGGCGTGAAAACAAGTTTAGGGGTCGAATTTTTTGCAAAGGCAGTTGTTCTAACGAACGGGACGTTCCTAAATGGAAAAATGTTCATAGGCGAGAAAGTGTTTGGTGGCGGACGAACTGCTGAACGACCATCTACCGGATTGACAGAACAACTGATATCATTAGGGTTCGAATCTGGCCGTATGAAAACGGGGACACCTCCACGAGTTGACGGTCGAAGCCTGAATTATGCCTTGATGGAGGAACAACTCGGAGATGAAAAGCCGGGTAAGTTCTCCTATACAGATACAGCTGCCTTAACTAAGCAGCGAAGTTGCTGGATCACCTATACCAATCAGGCAGTACATGACGAATTGAAAACTGGATTCGATAAATCGCCAATGTTTACCGGGCGAATAAAAGGACTGGGCCCACGATACTGCCCATCTGTAGAAGACAAAATAAATCGCTTTGCCGACAAAGACCGCCACCAAATTTTTGTAGAACCTGAGGGTTGGGATACGGTGGAAGTGTATGTAAATGGATTTTCTACCTCTTTACCAGAGACAGTACAATACAATGCATTGCGTAAAATCCAGGGCTTTGAGAATGTGCGAATGTTCCGTCCGGGCTATGCGGTAGAGTATGATTTCTTTCCACCAACGCAATTAAAGCCAACACTGGAGACCCATTTAGTAAGCAATCTGTTCTTTGCCGGTCAGATAAATGGCACAACGGGTTACGAAGAAGCGGCCTGTCAAGGGTTAATGGCCGGTATTAATGCTCATCGAAATACAAACGAAGAAGCGGAATTTACGATCAAACGTTCGGAAGGATATATCGGGGTGTTAGTTGATGATCTGATTACAAAGGGCACAGAAGAACCTTATCGTATGTTCACCTCACGAGCTGAATATCGGACATTACTAAGACAGGATAATGCCGATCTGCGACTCACAGAGAAAGGATATGCTATTGGTCTTGCTTCACAGGAACGCTACGAAACAATGATCGTAAAACGAAATGGTGTGGCCCAATTAACCGAAGCTATTCGCTCGGCAAAAGTGAAACCGGAAGAAATTAATGATCTGCTCGAATTGAAAGGGAGTGCGCCACTACGGGAAAAAAGTAGCTTATACACTCTTTTGAAAAGGCCTGAAATTGATCAAGCCGACGTAAAAAAACTCATGACTACACTATCTGACATGCCCAGGGTAGGGGAGGAGATAACTGAGCAAACTGTTATAGAGATAAAATACGAAGACTATCTTAGTCGGGAAAAACAGAATGCCGAAAAATTAGACAAGTGGGAAAATCTGTCGATCAACCCCACTTTTGATTATGATAGATTAAAAGCACTTTCATTTGAAGGGAAAGAAAAACTGAAACGTTTACGACCCTCAACCATTGGTCAGGCATCACGAATCAGTGGTGTTAGTCCATCCGATGTGTCGATTTTACTAGTCTACATGGGCCGATAACTGCTTTAATTTATGGCCATAAATTCGTAAGAGTTTATGGCCTTTTTTTGTACTCACTCATTTTTAATACCTGTTTTGGAAACCGTACATCAATGCCCAGTCTGCGGCAACAACACGTTCAGTACTCATTTAATCTGTGAAGATTACCTGGTTAGTAATCAGAAATTCACAATACAGCAATGTCAAAAGTGTAGCTTCCGGCTAACAAATCCTCGCCCGGATGCCAGTTCGATAAGCTCTTACTATAAGTCGGAGCAGTACGTATCTCACAATGATGAGAGTAGTGGATTGGTCAATACGGCCTATCGTTTAGTTAGAAACTACACCCTACGGTCCAAGCTAAATCTCATCAACAAATTAAATGGCAAGCAGGGAAAAATTCTGGATGTGGGCTGCGGCACAGGTGCCTTTTTAGAAAGTTGTCGAGAAGGAGGATGGCAAGTGACAGGGATGGAACCAGATCCTGATGCACGCACTATAGCCATAAAAAAACTACAGGCAGAAATTGAGCCTAGTCTAGAAGCCTTTGACAAGACTCAGCCATTCGATATTATTTCACTTTGGCATGTACTTGAACATATTCCTGATCTGAACGAATCGATCACAATTCTTCATCAGTTACTAGCAGAGCAGGGAACCTTACTGATAGCCGTTCCAAACTCAGATTCTTACGATGCCCATTATTTTAAAGAATACTGGGCTGCTTACGATGTACCTCGGCATCTGCATCATTTTACTCCCTTAACAATTGAACCTCTCTTTAAAAAGCATGGCTTTGTCTTGACTGATAAGCGGCCAATGGTCTTTGATGCATTTTACATCGCTATGTTAAGTACAAGATACAAAACGGGGAAAACTGATTATTTAAAGAGTGTACAAGTAGGATTATCCTCAAACGCTCAAGCCGGACGAACAGGTAATTCGTCAAGCCTAATTTACCTCTTCAAGAAGATATAGTTGTAGCGCCTGTCATGTGGATATAACTATTCCTTCACACAGCCGTCAGGTAAAGGTCTATTTTAAATTAAAAAAGTTAAATTTTTATGTGAATAACCTTGTGCATAACTCCCCTTAGATGGTGGACAACTTGTTCACAACAGGCCAACGGTATGTGGAAGAATACCAAAGTAATCCACACAGCTTTTTAATAAGTTGATATATGTGGAGAAATACACACATATCACAATCAGGTCCACAAATTTTCCCCACTCAAAAGTGTGTATTAAGTTTATACACAAATCCACAGACCATTAACACGCTAAATGTGGATAAAATGTTATTTACTTAATAATAAGGCTATTAGAAGTGGATAAGTAAGAAAGAAATTGTGGATATATTGTTGCTCTTATCCACAATGAGTATCTTCAAGAGTGGATAACTTATTTATACACATTTCCACATAGCTAATGGTTGTAATAACGTTTCTTTTAAAAAGCTTTTATATAAAATGTTAATAAGGTCAAAAGTCATTATTGTATTGATTTGGCTGATGGCTATCGGTCAGATATGGGGACAGGTCGTACCCACGCCAGGCGGAGCAACGCTGGCCGAAGAATATTATAAAGCTGGCGAATTTGAAAAAGCGGCCAACGAATATGCCAAGCTCTTGAAAACAGATGTGACCTGGACAAAGCTATCCCGGTATGTGTATAGCTTGCAGAAAACCAAGAAAGCTGAAGATGCTGTCAAATACCTGCGCAAGCAGCAGCGCAGTGATGAACCCAACCGACCTTTCTACGAACTGTTAACGGGTCAGTTAGCCACGCAACAAGGCGATACAACGCTGGCGAAGACACAATACAACGCTGCCATACAATCGAGCAAATCGTCAATAGCAAAACTCGAAAAAATTGCAGCAGCCTTCAGTGAAGCAGGAGAGACCCGCTGGGCGATTCGATCTCTTGAAACGGCACGCGAGGTAAGTAAAGATCCTACGGCTTACAGTGAAGAGTTAATGGCCCTTTATCGGGCAACGGGTCAGACTGAAAAATCCATCGATGAAATCATAACGACTAGTAAACAGACTGAGAAAAAAGAAACTGTACTGGCCGCCTTACAAGGGTTTATCAACACGAAGGACGAACCTCTTGTGGAAAAAGCACTTTATACGAAAATTCAACAAGAGCCAAACGAACTGGCTTATAACGAACTTCTGATTTGGTACTTTGTCCAGAAACAAAAGTTTACCCGGGCGTTGCTACAAGAGAAGGCAACTGACAAAAGACTGAAATTAAATGGTAGCCGGGTGTATGATCTTGGTATGCTGGCCATGAACAACAAAGAATATAAGACAGCGGCCGAAGCTTTTGAGTACATATCCACAACTTATCCACAAGGACAGCTTTACCCATTTGCTCGCCGGTTAGTTATCAATGCTCGAGAAGAACAGGTAAAAAACACATACCCTGTGGATAAAAGCGAGATCCGTAAACTCATTAGCGATTATCAACGGATGCTTCAGGAAATCGGCACAAATGTAAAAACGCTTGACGCCCTTCGCAGTACAGCCAATCTCTATGGAAATTACCTGGATAGTAAAGACACCGCACTAACGGTCCTGGATTTGGCGATTGATTTAGGCAAAGCCGACAAAAACTTTGTAGACCGGTGTAAGCTTGATAAAGGTGATATATATCTGCTCAAAGGCGAACCTTGGGAATCGACACTATTGTATTCACAAGTTGAAAAGTCTCAAAAGGAAGAACTCTTGGGGTACGAAGCAAAACTGAAAAATGCTAAGCTACACTATTACCGGGGGAATCTTGCGGTAGCAAAAGATTTGTTGGATGTCTTAAAACTAGCTACATCACGCGAGATTGCCAATGATGCAGAACAGTTGAGTTTATTGATTGTGGATAACACGGGCATGGATAGTACCGAGGCTGCTATGCGCGAGTATGCTAGTATTGACCTGCTATTATTTCAGAATAAAACAGACGAAGCCATCGACGCCCTTAATGGAATGATGAAAAAGTATGCGGATCATAGCTTGGCCGATGAGATTCTCTGGCTTCGGGCGAATACGTATATGAAGCAGGGCAAAAACACAGAGGCCATCGAAGACTTAAAGAAAATTGTCACAACTTATCCAACTGACATACTAGGTGATGATGCTCTTTTCGCGCTGGGTAAGATGTATGAAGACCGCCTGAAAGACAAACAGGCAGCCATGGAAGCCTATCAAAAAGTATTGACCCAATACCCAGGCAGTATTTATGGAGCAGAAGCCCGTAAACGGTTCCGCGTATTACGGGGCGACACCTTGAACTAAAGCTTCCGGTAAATTTATTCCAGCAAGAAATTAAGTTATCCACAGAAATGGGGCTAAATCACGTGATTTAGCCCCATTTCTGTGGATAACTTCGTTTAAATTGTTTGCAAGAAAGACTCTTTGAAAGCCTCGTAGTCGGCAGGAATAACAATACTATATTTTTTGCGATGGGCTAAAATTTCCAAACGCTCCGGCACTTCCACAACTTGAGCAAGCACTTCTTCTACCAATGGTTTAAACTTTGACGGGTGCGCTGTTGCTAATGCCACACCCACATAGTCTTGTTGTGTTTCGTTCAAATAGGACTGTAGACCCATAATACCAATAGCCGTGTGTGGACAGGCTACGTACCCAAATTGATCATGAATCCGTTTCATGCCAGCTCGCGTTTCATCATCGTCGAAAAAGTAGCCAGATACGTTTGTTTTAAACTGATCGTAATCGTCATCGTAAAGATGAGCTAGCCGAACGAAGTTACTTGGATTGCCAACATCCATTGCATTCGATATTGTCGTAACCGAAGGCTTGGGAGAGTAAACACCAGTTTCCAAATAAGTTGGAACAACATGATTAAGATTAGTAGCCGCGATAAAATGCGCAACTGGCAACCCCATCTTTTGTACCATTGCCCCAGCGCTTAAATTACCAAAGTTTCCGCTTGGTGTCGAAAAGACTACGGGTTTATGATATTTCTGAACTTGACCATAAGCGCTGACATAATAGAATCCTTGAGGAATAAGTCGGAAAATATTAATCGAGTTTGCTGAGGATAAAGACAAGTGCGCATTCAGTTCCGCATCAACGAAAGCCTGCTTCACAATAGCCTGACAATCATCAAACGAGCCATCTACTTCAAAAGCCTGTATGTTGCCGCCAAGCGTAGTTAATTGCTTTTCCTGCAATTCGCTAACCCGGCCAGTTGGGTACAAAATAGATACCCGAACACCAGGAACATTATGAAAACCCATTGCTACCGCCCCACCCGTATCGCCCGAAGTGGCTACCAGAATATTGACTTCTTTATCACTATGCTTTGAGTAGTGAGACATTAAACCGGCCATATACCGGGCGCCAACATCTTTAAATGCCAACGATGGGCCATGAAACAACTCTAAAACACTAGTCTTACCGGGTTCAAGATCAACAACGGGGGTAGCGAATGGAAACGCCTGATGGGTCAGTTCTTCCAGATCAGCCTTACTGATTTCATCGCTAAATAAGGCTTTACTTATTGCAAACCCAATATCAGCCAGCGACTGATCGGCGATAGCCGAAAAAAAATCGGGACCCAAAAAAGGTAAATGTGTCGGCATGTAAAGTCCTTTGTCAGCAGGCAGGCTGTGAAAAAGGGCTTGTTCTGTAGATACAGTCGTCTGAGGACTGTTTGTGCTGTAAAAACGCATGGACAAAGTCAGAGTAAGGATGCAAAGTACGGTAAATCAACTAAATGAAATGAAACGGAATAACCAAAATGTGGAAAACTATTGTTGATTAGTGGATAAGTAGGTCAATCCTTAAATTTGTCGAAACTCCAACACTTCAGTATGTCATTCGGACTATTCAACGTACCAACACCGGCAAACGAACCGGTAAAAGAATATCGGCCTGGTTCGCCAGAACGCGAAGCCGTTAAGAAAGCCTTAGAAGATTTTCGCTCTCAGGAAACTGATGTTCCAATGTATATAGGGGGCAAAGAAGTGCGAACCGACCGTAAACTTCGTATTGCTCCTCCCCACGATCATCAACACACGCTAGGCTATTTTTACGAAGGTGATGCCCAACATGTGAAAGAAGCTATTCAGGCGGCACTAACGGCTAAAGATGATTGGGCAAATTTGTCATGGGAACACCGGGCTGCTATTTTCTTAAAAGTCGCCGAACTCATCGCCGGACCGTACCGCGCCCGAATCAATGCCGCTACTATGCTGGGGCAATCGAAAAACGCCTATCAGGCCGAAATTGACTCGGCTTGCGAATTAATTGATTTCCTACGTTTCAATGTCCATTACGCGGCTGATATATACAGGCAGCAACCAGCTTCATCACCGGGCGTTTGGAACCGTCTGGAGTATCGCCCGCTCGAAGGATTCGTATTTGCACTGACACCGTTCAATTTTACGGCTATAGCTGGCAATTTGCCTACATCCGCTGCCCTCATGGGGAATACAGTTATATGGAAACCGGCCTATTCACAGATTCTATCAGCTAAAGTAATTATGGAAGTCCTTCAGGAAGCAGGATTACCAGACGGCGTCATCAACCTGATTTACGTGGATGGACCAATAGCGGGAGAGGTTATTTTTAACCATCCAGATTTCGCCGGAATTCATTTCACCGGAAGCACTGGTGTTTTTCAACAAATTTGGGGAACAATTGGCGCTAACATCCACAAGTACAAAACGTATCCACGGATTGTGGGAGAAACCGGCGGAAAGGATTTTGTTTTGGTTCATGAATCAGCTAACGCCGATGAGGTAGCTACCGGATTAGTTCGGGGTGCCTTCGAGTATCAGGGCCAGAAATGTTCAGCGGCTTCCAGAGCTTATATACCATCGTCGTTATGGAAAGCGGTAGAAGCTAAAGTGAAACAATTCTTGGGTGAGATGAAAATGGGCGTGACAGAAGATTTTACCAACTTCATCAACGCCGTTATCGACGAAAGGGCGTTTAAGAAAATTACCGCTTATATTGAGGAAGCTAAACAGAACGATACCGTCGAAGTTGTAGCGGGCGGCAATTACGACGGGACAAAAGGCTACTTTATTGAACCAACCGTCTTGTTAGTGAAGGATCCAAACTATCGAACAATGTGCGAAGAGATATTTGGCCCTGTCTTATCAATCTACGTTTATGAGCCGTCGGAGTTCGAAAATGTACTCCAATTAGTAAATACTACCTCTCCATATGCGTTGACAGGCTCAATATTTGCCAAGGACAGATATGTAATTGAACACGTCGCTCATACACTCCAAAATGCGGCTGGCAACTTTTATATCAATGATAAACCAACGGGAGCCGTAGTTGGTCAACAACCTTTTGGTGGCGCCCGAGCCTCCGGTACGAACGATAAAGCTGGTTCTGCCTTAAACCTATATCGTTGGGTGTCAGCACGTACCATAAAAGAGACGTATACCCCACCCAAATCTTTCGAATATCCATTTCTACAAGCCGAATAATATTTTAAAAAAAGTTTGAAATAACATTTGCGTAATGAAAATAAATGGCCTACTTTTGCACTCCCAAACAGCGAAAAGCAAATAACTAATTATGCTAATTGCCTTTCAATCAATAAGTTGAAAATGGGAATTGTAAAAAGTTGTCAAAATAATTTTTCAACTTTTTCTTGACAATGAAGACAGAGTAACGTACCTTTGCACTCCGAAATATAAGATAGGCCAACAACGGTTGGCCACAATCTCGAAAGAGAGACAGTTCTTTGACGTATTGACATCAAAAGGTTAGCACTAATAAGGCTAAAAACAACGTGACTACATTTATGTGATCACACAATTATTTACGATGGAGAGTTTGATCCTGGCTCAGGATGAACGCTAGCGGCAGGCCTAAT